>NZ_CP192578.1:0-1259907 GCF_050632205.1 Leifsonia xyli subsp. cynodontis | reverse complement strand
CAGCGTCCCGATCACGTTGGTGCGCACCAGGCGCAGGAAGATGCCGGCGGTGAGGAGCCCCAGGGCCACGGCGGGGAGGATGGCGTGGGTCAGCACGTCGGCGACGACGGCGGGGTCTCCGGTCTGGAAGGCGTCGATGAGGTAGATGCCGGTCTTGCTGTCGAGCGTCTGCATCTCGAGCTCCGACCCGGTGGAGGCACGGCCCGACACCGGGAGCCAGCCCAGCCAGATCGAGAAGATCAGCTTCAGCACCAGGCCGACGAAGAAGACGGGCGTCGCGTAGAACAGGATCGCCATCACGCGGAGGGTCGCATCCTGAGCCTTGTCGCGGAAGTATGCGGCCACCAGGCCGAGCGGGATGCCGACGATGAACGCGACGATCAGCGCGTAGAACGCGAGCTCGAGGGTCGCCGCGCCGTAGGTGAGGAGCACCTGCGTGACGGGCTGGTTGTCGGTGAACGTCGTGCCGAAGTCGCCGCGGAGCAGCTGGCCCAGGTACTCGATGTACTGGACGATGATCGGCCGGTCATAGCCGGCCTCGTGCACCCGCTGGGCGAGCTGTGCCGGCGGGAGCTTGCCGCCGAGAGCCGCCGTGATCGGGTCACCGGTCGACCGCATCAGGAAGAAGACGACGGTGACCAGGATGAAGATGGTGGGGATGATGAGGACGGCGCGGACCAGGATGTAGCGGCCCAGGCCGCCTCCCGAGCGTCGCTTCGCCTTCGTCCGTTCGGGACCGGGGGCGGTTCCGGCGCCCGCGGTGCTGACAGTCGCTGTCATGGAAGCCAATCGTGGTGGTTCGTGGAGAGGGGGTGGCTCGCTGTGTCAGCGAGCCACCCCCGGTCGGCTCAGAGCGTGTGGCTCGGGCCGTGCTTACTTCGAGAGTGCCGCGTAGCGGAACTTGAACGAGGCGTCGAGCGTCTTGTCCGCGCCCGACACGCCCTTCGCGACGACGGCGATCTGCGCGCCCTGCAGCAGCGGCAGGGTGCTCAGGTCGGCGCCGACCTTGGCCTGGATCTCCTCGATCAGCTTGGTGCGCTCGGCCTTGTCGGTCGTGCCCGCCTGCTTCGCGATGAGGTCCTGGACCTCGGGGTTGTCGTAGTGGTTCGCCAGGAAGTTGTCCTTGATGAAGAACGGCGACAGGTAGTTGTCGGCGTCGGAGTAGTCCGGGAACCAGCCCAGCTGGTAGGCCGGGTAGACATCCTTCGTGCGGTCCTTGGAGTACTGAACCCACTCGGTCGACTGCAGGTTGACCTTGAACAGGCCGCCGTTCTCCAGCTGCTCCTTCACGAGCGCGTACTCGTCACCGGAGGACGGGCCGTAGTGGTCGGGGTTGTACTGGAGGTTCAGCGACACCGGGGTGGTGACGCCGGCCGCCTGCAGAGCCGCCTTCGCCTTGTCGAGGCTCGGGCCGCCGTTGCCGTCGCCGTACAGGTCCTTCAGCACCGTGGTGGCGCCGGTGAGGCCGTCCGGGACGAACGAGTACAGCGGGGTGTAGGTGCCCTTGTAGACCTGCTTCGCGATGGCCTCGCGGTCGACGAGGTCGGCCGCGGCCTGGCGCACGGCCAGGGCCTTCTTCGGGTCGGCGTCGGAGGTGGTGGCGCCGTAGGGCTGCGTGTTGAAGTTGAACACGATGTAGCGGCTCTCGCCGCCCGGGCCCTTGACGACCTTGACCTTGCTGTTGTTCTCGAGGCTCGAGACGTCCGTCGCCGAGAGGCTGCGGTAGGCCACATCGATGGCGTTCTTCTGGATGTCGAGCTTCAGGTTCGACGACTCCGCGTAGTACTTGACGTTGACCTTCGCGGTGGCCGGCTTGCCGAGGATGCCCTTGTAGCCGTCGAACGCCTTGTACGCGATCAGGTTGTTGAAGTCGTAGCTAGCGATGTCGTACTGACCGGCGAACGGGTGCCCCTTGACGATGGTGTTGTCCGGGGTGACCTTGTCGGCCGAGAAGACCTGCTCGTCGACGATCGGGCCGGCCGGGCTCGACAGCACCTGCGGGAAGGTCTGGTCGTTCGGGACCTTGAGCTTGAAGACCACCGTGGTCTTGTCCGGGGTCGAGACGCTGTCGAGGTTGGCGAGCAGCGACGCGGGGCCGTTGGGGTCGTTGATCTTGATCTGGCGGTCGAACGTGAACTTGACGTCCGACGAGGTGAGGTCGTGGCCGTTCGCGAACTTGAGGCCCGGCTTCAGCTTGACCGTGTACTCGGTCGGCGAGGTGTAGTCGGCGCTCTCGGCGATGTCCGGCTTGACGTCCGGGCTGCCGTACGGGGTGTTCAGCAGGAACGGGTAGACCTGGTTCATGACGGCGAACGAGCCGTTGTCGTACGAGCCGGCCGGGTCGATCGAGGTGATCTTGTCGGTCGTGCCGACCGTCAGGGCGCCGCCGCCGCCACCCGAGCCGTTGTTGCTTCCCGAGCAGCCGGCGAGCACCAGCGCCGCGGCCGCGAACGCGGCGGAGACGGCGAGCAGGCGCCGACCGCCGTTGTGTGCGGATGTCATATCCGAATACCTCTTCCTGGTGTGGGATGCGCGCGGCGGCCTCGCAGGCGTGCGGGATCGCCCTTCGCGTGATGACTTTCCTAGCACGGAATGCTCATGGACCACGCATTCGAATGCGGATCCGGGCGTGATCTTCACACAAGCGCAACAAAAGAGCGCTCCGACGGGCGCCCGGCGGAGGAATCCGCAGTTCGGGCGCCGCAGGCTATTCGCCGCGGAGGCGCCGGCGCTCGGTCTCGATCGAGACCATCGCGAGCGAGATCTGGCGTCGCAGTTCAGGGTCCTCGGTGCGGCCCAGCCGGGACGTGAGCTCGGCCTTCTCGCGGAGCAGGTCGCGGTCGATCAGGCCGTCGACGATCGAGCGCGCGTAGCGTCCGGCGTCGCCCTCCTGCGGCACGGCGGCGACCGCGAGGGCGTTCACCGTCGGGGCGTACGCCTCCGGGACCTCGGCGAGGATGCGATCCACCCAGCCCGGCTGCCCGAACGTGCTCAGCTGGCTGGCGATCGCATCCTTCACGACGGCGTGCGTCGGGTTCACGAACGGCACCTGCACGGCGCGGGCGGCGCGGTCGGCGCCCACCTCGCCGGGGAGCTGCAGGAGCACCATGAGGCTCTCGCGCTCGGTGCGCTGGGTGGGGTCGGAGAGGTCGGCCTGGGCGAGCGGGGCCCGCTCTGCTGAGATGACGGGCGCGTTCACGCCAGCTCGAGCCGAAGCCGACGCGCCTCGCCCAGAAGAGCGAACGGCTTTCCAGACGTCACGCTGATCAGCGCCCGTCAACTTGGCGAAGACGCGAACGTAGCCATCTTTGGACGCGTCATCTCGAATGCTCGCGATGATCGGAGCACCGACCCGCAAAGCGTTGGATCGACCTTCGACGGTCTCGACGTCGTATTCTGATGCCACTCGGCGCAGCATGAATTCGAACAGCGGGCGTCGCGTCTCGACCATCGAGCGAACTGCAGAGTCACCGGAACGCAAGCGCAGGTCGCAGGGATCCTGGCCGTCGGGGGCGATGGCCACGTACGTCTGGGCGACGAAGCTCTTCTCCTCTGCGAAAGCACGAGCAGCGGCGTTCAGACCCGCCGAGTCGCCATCGAACGTAAACACCACCGAGCGCTGTTTCGTGTCGTTCTCGCTGTCGCCGAGCACGCGCCGGAGCACGCGGATGTGCTCGGAGCCGAAGGAGGTTCCGCAGGTGGCGATCGCGGTCGTCACGCCCGCGAGGTGGCAGGCCATCACATCCGTGTAGCCCTCGACGATGGTGGCCGTGCCGCCGCGGGAGATCTCACGTTTGGCCAGGTCGAGCCCGTACAGCACCTGGGCCTTCTTGTAGACGGCCGTCTCGGGGGTGTTCAGGTACTTCGGGCCCTTGTCGTCGTCGAGCAGCCGGCGGGCGCCGAAGCCGATCGTCTGGCCGGTGACGTCGCGGATGGGCCAGATCAAGCGGCCACGGAAGCGGTCGTAGACTCCGCGGTCGCCCTGGGACACGAGGCCGGCGGCCAGCAGCTCCTCCTGCGTGTAGCCCTTGCCTCGCAGGTGCTTGGTGAGTTCGTCCCAGCTCTTCGGGGCGAAGCCGACACCGAAGTGGGAGGCTGCCGCTGCGTCGAAGCCGCGCTCGCCGAGGAACCGCCGACCGGGGTCGGCGTCGGGGGCGGAGAGCCGGTCGCGGAAGAACTCCTCGGCCGCCGAGTTCGCCGCGAGCAGCCGGGCGCGGTTGCCGGAGCCCTCGGAAGGACCGCCCCCGCCCTCCTCGTAGTGCAGCTGGTAGCCGATGCGACCGGCCAGGCGCTCCACCGCGTCCGTGAAGGAGACGTGATCCATCTTGAGGAGGAACTCGTAGACGTCGCCGCCCTCGCCGCAGCCGAAGCAGTGGTAGCGCCCGACGCCCGGGCGCACGTAGAACGACGGGCTCTTCTCGTCGTGGAACGGGCACAGCCCTTTCAGCGCCCCGATGCCGCCGGTCTTGAGACTGACGTAGTCGCCGACGATGTCGGCGATGTTGGTGCGGGCCTTGACCTCTTCGATGTCGCTCTGTCGAATCCGGCCGGCCATGATTCGATTCTAGTGAGCCGCACCGACGCTCATCCCGTTCCCGGCGGATGCGCTCGCGGGCTACTCCCCCGGCGGCCGCCTGCGCCGTGTGTTCTGGGCGATCTCGATGATGGCGCAGAACACCTCGATGCCGACGCGGAGCAGCAGGACGGCGAGCATCGCACCGACGAGGGTGACGAGCACGCCGAAGAGGAAGACGAACGCGCCGATGGGCGCGTGCGTCGCGATGGCGGAGCTCAGCGAGTTGGCGAACCCGACGACGATGCCGAGACCGATGAGCACGAGACCGACGACGTAGACGGGTCCGGCCAGCTTGCGCGTCACGTAGTTCGTGAAGGTGAAGTCGAACAGGGACGAGAAGAACCGCGAGTCGTCGAGGCGGTCGGCGAGGTCGTGCACCGTCCGGCCGTGGGCGGGGTGCGGGGTGCCGTCGGGGACCGTGGTGCCCCCGGAGGCTCCGGCCGGGGCGGGCGTCGACGTTGCGGTGGACGGAGCGGCCGTGGACGAAGCGGCCGTGGCCGGACCGGTGGTGGCCGCCGGAGCTGCCGCGGGGACAGCTGGCGGCGCGGCGTCGGTGGCGGGCACGGCGGCCGGTACCGCTGCGGCCGCTTCGGCACCGGCCGTGCCGGATGACGAGGCCACCGACACGCCGGACGGGGCGCCCTCGTCGGGGCCGGCCGACGGCGTTCCTGCGTAGACCTCCGCCGCGGTCGGCAGGCGCTTGGTGGCCTCGAGGCCCGACTCGGCGAGCGGCTCCGCCGGGGAGGCGGAGGTGTCGCTCGCGGCGGGCGCACTCGTCGGTCCCGCGGGGGCCTCGCCGGACGCGACCGGCTCGGAGGGCGAGATCGGAGCAGTGGCGGCCGTCTCGGCGGACGAGGCGGCGGACGACGGAGACTCCGGGGAGGCGGCGGACGACGGCGTCGTGGGGCGCGCAAGCGGCACACGCGAGCCGAGAGTGGCGTCCATGATGTCGGGCGCCTCGCCCTCGGGAGCGATGGGCGCGGTCTTGGGTGTCGTCCGGCGAGTGCGCGACGCGGCCGGCTTCGCTCCCGCGGCCTTGGCGGCGGCCGGCTTCGCCGCTGCAGACTTCGCCGACGTGGGCTTTGCAGCGGCTCCTGTCTTCGCGGCTCCCGTCTTGGCGGCGGGCGCCTTCGCGGCTGGCGCTGACTTCGCGGTCGCCGGCTTCGCCGTGGCACCCGACTTCGGGGCGGAGGCCGCCGTGGCACCGGTGTCGGCGGACGTGCGCGGTGCGCGGCGGGGAGCCTCGGGCGCGGCCGGGGTCGCCTCCGCCGACTCGCCCTCTGTGGGGCGGTCGCCGTCCGACGGTGGTAGTGCGGTGCTCATTGGTCTCCTCCTGCGGGCCTGATCTCCAGCATTCTGCACAGGGCGACCGGATACAACCCCGGTCGGTCGCGCATCCGTCCGCCGTGCATCGTCAGTGCTGCACGAGACGCTCGTACCAGCTGAGCGCCGACT
The DNA here is from genome assembly GCF_050632205.1 of Leifsonia xyli subsp. cynodontis. Classification (GTDB taxonomy): domain Bacteria; phylum Actinomycetota; class Actinomycetes; order Actinomycetales; family Microbacteriaceae; genus Leifsonia; species Leifsonia xyli_D. Next base: position 1,253,876 of record NZ_CP192578.1, on the reverse strand, counting down.
GGTCCGTCAGGCTGGCGACCTGGTCGACGACCACGCGGCGGCGTTCCGCCTCGGTGCCCGCATCGCGCCAGTCCTCCGCGAAGCCCGGATCGAGCTCGGCCGGCCCGCGCTGGTACAGCAGGTCGGCGAGCGTGGTGAGGATCTGGCGCTGCTGCGCGTAGATCGGCTGGCGCGTGTTCTTCGACATCACGAACGTCGCGACGATGCCCTTGAGCACCGCGATCTCCGCCCGGATGCCGAGCGGCACAACGACATCGGCGCCGAAGCGTATCAGGTCGGTGCGCCCGGCGGATTCCTTCGTCGCGTGCACGGCCGCGTGCGCGAAGCGCCCGATCAGCTGGCTGGTCAGGTTCTTGAGGCGCGCCTGCGAGCGGCGGGAGCCATCCCACCCGTCGAGCCAGATGTCCATGCTGTCGAGCCGGTCGAACGCCTCGATGAGCTCCTGGTGGCTGACCTCGCCGCCGACCCACTCGTGCATCGACTCGACCAGGTCTTCGTGGTCGACGCGGCTGCCCAGCGCGGCCACGTCGATGTAGCCGTTGACCACGGCGTCCTCGAAGTCGTGCACCGAGTACGCGATGTCGTCGGAGAGGTCCATCACCTGGGCCTCGATGCAGCGCTGCCGCTCGGGGGCGCCGCCGCGCATCCACTCGAAGACCGCGCGGTCGTCGTCGTAGAAGCCGAACTTGGCGCGGCCGCTCGGATCGGCGACCGATGACGAGGCCGACCACGGGTACTTGCAGCTCGCGTCGAGGCTCGCCCGGGTGAGGTTGAGGCCGTAGGGGCGCCCGTCGCGGCCGAACACCTTCGGCTCGAGCCGGGTCAGCAGCCGGAGGGTCTGGGCATTGCCCTCGAACCCGCCGATGTCCCTCGCCCACGAGTTGAGCGCCCGCTCGCCGTTGTGGCCGAACGGCGGGTGACCGATGTCGTGCGCGAGGCAGGCCGTGTCGACGATGTCGGGATCGAGCCCCAGGCTGTTCGCGAGTTCGCGCCCGACCTGGGCGACCTCCAGCGAGTGCGTCAGGCGGTTGCGGGCGAAGTCGAGCCCGGCCGTGGGGCTCAGCACCTGCGTCTTGGCCGCGAGCCGCCGCAGGGCGCTGGAGTGCAGCAGGCGGGCGCGGTCGCGCGCGAAGTCGCTGCGGCGGTTGGAATGGTGCTCGGGCAGCCAGCGCTCCCGGTCGTGCTCCGTGTAACCGGCCGCTGCGCCATCGGCGGTCGCGGCGGCGTGAGCGTGGGCGTGAGCGCCCGTGACGACGTCATCCACCACTGTTGTGCACCTCCGCGTCGGCGACCTCCGCGCGCTGCGCCCCATCCAGCTCACGGCTCGCGAGCCAGCCGTCGGGAAGCGCCGGGCGCTTGGGTGAGCCCGCCCGCCCGCGCTGGCCCTCCGCCGCCTCGCCGGGGTACTCCTGGCTCCAGTCGAGGGTCGCGAGCAGGTCGTCGAGGTGCTGCAGCGTGTCGACGGTCGCGAGGTTGGCCCGCAGGTCGCCGCCGACCGGGTAGCCCTTGAAGTACCAGGCGACGTGCTTGCGGATGTCGCGGCAGCCGCGCTCCTCGCTGTCGAAGAACTCGACGAGCAGCTCGGCGTGACGACGGAAGGTCTGCGCCACCTGCCCGAGCGTCGGCCGGGCCTGCGCCGCCTCGGCTTCGGACTCCGTGATCTCGCCGGCACGCGCACGGAAGGCCGCCGCCAGGTCGCCGAACAGCCATGGCCGCCCCAGGCAGCCGCGCCCGACGACGACGCCGTCGCAGCCTGTCTCCTCGACCATCCGGATCGCGTCGGCCGCCGACCAGATGTCGCCGTTGCCCAGCACAGGAGTCGAGGTGATGGTCTCCTTCAGCTTCGCGATCGCGGACCAGTCCGCCTGGCCCGAGTAGAACTCGGCCGCTGTCCGCGCGTGCAGCGCCATCGACGCCACTCCCGCGCCCTCGGCGATGCGGCCGGCCTCGAGGTAGGTCAGGTGGTCGCCGTCGATGCCCTTGCGCATCTTGATGGTGAGCGGGATGTCGCCCGCTGCCTTCACGGCGCCCTCGACGATCTCGCGGAACAGCCCGAGCTTCCACGGCAGCGCCGCACCGCCGCCCTTACGGGTGACCTTGGGCACCGGGCAGCCGAAGTTGAGGTCGATGTGGTCGGCGCGATCCTCCGCGACGAGCATGGTCACCGCCTCGCGGACCGTGACCGGGTCAACGCCGTACAGCTGGATCGAGCGTGGCGTCTCGGACTCGTGGTGCGTGATGAGCCGCAGGGACTCCGGCGTGCGCTCGACCAGCGCCCGCGACGTGATCATCTCGCTCACGTAGAGGCCGGCGCCGAACTCGCGGCACAGCCGCCGGAAAGCGGTGTTGGTGATCCCGGCCATCGGCGCGAGGACCACGGGCACGTCGAGTCCCAGCGGACCGATGGTCAGCTGAGGGGCGTGGCTTATCGTTGCGGTAGTAGACATCTCACTCGATTCTCCCAGAAAGCGTGCTGAGCTATGGCCGAGAGCCCGGAATCCGTGGACAACTCCCTCGACGGTGGAGAACTGCGCACAGGTCGCGAGCGGGTGACGGCGGACGCGGAGGCGCGCGGCGTCGACATCCGCGTCATCGAGCGTCCCGCCGCGCGGAGCCTGGAGGAGGCGGCGTCCCTTCTCGGCATCGAGCCGTCGGACATCGTCAAGACGCTCGTCGTCAAGCGCAGCGACGACACCTTCGTCTTCGCGCTCGTCCCCGGCGGACGCAAGATCGCGTGGCCGAAGCTCCGCTCGGTGGTCGGCGTCAACAAGCTGCAGCTGCCGGACGCGTCGGTCGCCCTCGCCGCGACCGGCTACGAGCGCGGCACCATCACCCCCTTCGGCAGCACCACCGCGTGGCCGGTCGTCGCCGACGCGACCATCCCCGGCCGGACCGTCTCGATGGGCGCCGGCGAGCACGGCTACTCCCTGTTCGTCGACGGAGACGCCCTGATCGCCGCCTTCGGCGCCACCGTCGCCGACATCACCGACCCCGAGTAGCCATCGAGGGGACGCAACACGCCGTTGTCCCGCGCGCATAACGGCGTGTTGCGTCCCATCGATACAGAGCCTGTGGATAAGCCGGGTTCGCGACTGCGGCGTGCGCCAGGGTGGGACGATGCGCCACCCCGGAGACCTCCCAGCCGTCGCGCGCTCGGGGCCGTTCACGACCTCCGCCGCGCAGCTCGCCGGCGTCAGCCGCTCGCGGTTGCGACGAGACGATCTCGTGGCGCCGTTTCACGGAGTCAGACAGCTCAGCGCCACCCCTCCGACGACGGTGGAGGAACGGTGCCGCGCCTACGCCGAGGTCATGCCGCGGGATGCGTTCTTCAGCCACACGACGGCTGCAGAACTCTATGATCTCCCGGTTCCGCTCTCCGAGCGGGGCAGAATCCATGTCGCCGTGCCTCGTCGCGGTCGGGCCCCTCGGGCGGCCGGGGTCGTTGGGCACCGAGTCACGATCGAGCAGGACGAGGTGCGCCGGCTGCGCGGGCTACCGGTCCCACCACCCGCAGAGGTGTTCTGCGAGCTCGCCGCCACGCTCGGACACGATGCGCTCGTCTGCGCCGGGGACGCCATCCTTCGCCGTCAGGAACCGCTCGCGACGCTCGAGCAACTGCGCGCAGCGGTGCGTGAGGCGGACGGCCGACCGGGCATACGCGTGCTGCGAACGGCGCTGAGCTCGGTTCGCCCGAGAACGGATTCGCCGATGGAGACGACCCTGCGGCTCGCGCTGGTCCGCGCGGGGCTACCTGAGCCGGAGGTGAACCGGCGCATCGATCTCGGGAGCGGTCGCGAGGCGTATCTCGACCTGTCGTATCCCGACATGAGGGTGGCCGTCGAGTACGACGGCGACCATCACCGCACCGACGACCGCCAATTCCACAGGGACGGTGACCGGCTCTGGCAGATCGAATCGCAGGGCTGGCGGGTCAATCCGGGTGAACCGCACCCATATGGCGGACGATGCTCGCGAGGCGGTGCGCCGGGTTCGGCTCGGCCTGGGATCTGTGGGACGCAACACGCCGTGAAGCGCTGCGGATAGCGGCGTGTCGCGACCCATAGGTCACGGGAGGGCGCAGGTGTCGCCGTCGCAGACGGCGGCGGGGGCGCCGAGAGGGATGAGCGACGGGCGCGGGGCGGGCGCCGCAGGGGCGCCGGGCGCCCCGGCCGGCTCCGCGGTCACGCGGTCACCCCGGCGCGCTCCGACCAGACCTGCTCCAGGACCTGGGCGAACGTCTGCGCATCCTGAGCTCCCGAGACGCCGTACTTGCCGTCGATGACGAAGAAGGGGACGCCGTTGATGCCGTACTCGGCGGCGGTCGCCTGGTCGGCGCGCACGTCGTCCAGGTACTGCGACGACTCGAGTGCGGCCAGCGCCTCCGCCCGCGGGAGGCCGACCTCGGCGGCGAGGTCCGCCAGGTCCTCGACGCGGCCGACGTGTCGGCCCTCGACGAAGTAGGCGCGGAACAGACGCTCCGCCAGCTCCAGCTGCCTGCCGTGCGCCCTCGCGAAGTGCAGCAGCTCGTGCGCCTTGACCGTGTTGGTGTGCTTGAGGGCGTCGAAGTCGTAGTCGAGCCCGACGGAGGACGCGATGCCGGTCACGCGCTCCAGCATCTGCTCGACCTGCCCGGCCGGCATGCCCTTGTGGCCGGCGAGGAAGTCGACCTCGCTGCCTTCGAAGTCGACGGGGGTGTCGGGCGACAGCTCGAACGAGTGGTACTCGACCTCGACGCCGCGGTCGTCGCCCGCTTCGGCGAAGAGGCCGCTGCCCGCCTCGAACTTGCGCTTGCCGATGTAGCACCACGGGCACGCGATGTCGGACCAGATGTCGATCTTGATGGGTTCGCTCACCTCAAGGGCAACATCCTGCAGAAGTGCAGTTATTCCGAGGCCGCGCGGCGCGGCTACGACGCCGCCGCCGGCGCATCCACCGCTCCCCCGAACCGGCGGTTGCGCTGCAGGTAGAGCTGCACCGCATCCCACAGGTCGGTCCGCGAGAAGTCGGGCCACAGCGTGTCCAGGAACACCATTTCGGCGTAGGCGCTCTGCCAGAGCAGGAAGTTGCTGGTCCGCTGCTCCCCCGAGCTGCGCACGAACAGATCGACGTCGGGCATGTCGGGGAGGTAGAGGTGGCGCTGGATGGTCTTCTCGCTCACCGCGGACGGCCGCAGCCGCCCGGCGGCCACCTCCGAGGCGATGGTCCGCACGGCGTCGGCGATCTCCGTCCGGCCGCCGTAGTTGACGCACATCGTCAGCGTGAGCACGTCGTTGCCCGCGGTGAGCTGCTCGGCGTACTGGAGCTCCTTGATGACCGACGACCAGAGCCGCGGCTTGCGGCCGGCCCAGCGCACCCGCACGCCCCACTCGTTGAGCTGGTCGCGCCGCCGGTGCAGCACCTCGCGGTTGAAGCCCATCAGGAAGCGCACCTCGTCGGGCGAGCGCTTCCAGTTCTCGGTCGAGAACGCGTAGACGCTGAGGTGCTTGATGCCGGCCTGGATGGCGCCGGCCACCACATCCAGCAGCGCCGCCTCCCCCGCGCGGTGGCCCTCGATCCGGGTGAGACCCTGGCGGTTGGCCCAACGGCCGTTGCCGTCCATGACGATCGCCACGTGCGACGGGACGCCGCCCGCCGGGAACGCGGGCGGGTGCACCCCGGTCCAGTCGAGCGGGCGGTACTCGATCGCGTCCTTGTGCGTGTACGGCTTGGGGCTCATCCACTCGCCTTCTGGTCGGTCGTGTCGTGCTGCACGTGCTGCAGGGAGCGCAGTCCGCGCTCGAGGTGCCACTGGGTGTACGCGGCGACGACGCCGTTCGCGCGGTTGCGCGTCACCTCCGGTGCCGCCTCCGCCGCCTCCCAGTCGCCGGTCAGCAGCGCGCCGAGCAGCGCGATGGTGTCGGCGTCGACCCGCGGCGCGCCCTGCGGTGCGCAGTCGGCGCACACGACGCCGCCGAGCTGCACCACGACCGCGGTGTGCGGTCCGGGCGCGCCGCAGCGCGAGCAGTCCTGGAAGCTCGGCGCCCAGCCCGCGAGCGACAGCGCCCGAAGCAGGTAGGAGTCGAGGGTGAGCCCGGGGCCGTGCTCGCGCCGCGAGAGTGACCGCAAAGCGCCGACGAGCAGGAGGTACTGCTGCAGGGAGGCCTCGGCATCCGTCAGCCGGTCCGCCGCCTCGACCATCGCGTTGGCCGCCGTGTAGCTCGCGTAGTCGTCGGCGATGAGCGCACCGTAGGCGCCGAGGGTCTCGGCCTGGGTGATGACGTCGAGGCTGCGGCCCTCGTAGAGCTGCACGTCGGCGACCATGAACGGCTCCAGGCGCGACCCGAACCGGGACGCCGTGCGCCGCACGCCCTTCGCCACCGCGCGGATCTTGCCGTGCTGGCGGCTGAGCATGGTGACGATGCGGTCGGCTTCCCCCAGCTTGTGGGTGCGGAGCACGACGGCTTCATCACGGTAGACAGGCACACTCCAGTATCCCGCGCTCCGCTGACAGTTCCGCAGATGCGCGCGGACGGCACCCTTAGCATTGGGTGGTGAGCACGACCGCCTTGGCCATCCCGCTGTGGGGCGACCTCATCGCCGTGGGCGTCGGCAGCCTCCAGGGGGCGATGTTCGCCTCCGGCTTCCGCGACCGGCGGCTCGACCTCCTGGGCGTGGCGATCATCGGCGTCGCCACCGGCGTCGGCGGCGGACTCCTGCGCGACATCCTGCTCAACGTCACCCCGGTCGCGCTCCAGTCGAACTGGTACCTGCCGAGCACGGTGGTCGCCGCCCTGCTCGGGATGCTGCTGATCCGGCTGTTCCGGCGGCTGGATCCTGTGATCACCTTCCTGGATGCGCTCACCATCGGCCTGTTCGGCGCCATCGGCGCGAGCAAGGCCCTCGCGCTCGGGCTGCCCGAGGTCCCCGCTGTCTTCGTCGGCGTGGTGTCCGCGGTGGGCGGGTCGATCCTGCGCGACATGCTGCTGAACCTGCCGATCGCCCTGATGCACGTCGGGTCGCTGTACGCGGTCGCGGCGGGCGCCGGAACCATCGTCCTGGTGCTGTTGATCGACCTCGGCCTCCCGCTGACCGTCGCGGCCATCGTCTGCGTCGTGGTGACGCTCGTGATCCGCCTGCTCGCCGTGCGGTTCGGCTGGAGCCTGCCCGAGCAGCGCGAGCTCGGCCGGATCCCGCGGATGCGCTGGCCGCGCTTCACCCGCCGGCAGACGGCCGCGCAGACCACCGAGCGCACCGAGACGGGCGCCATCCCGCGCTACCGCATCGACAAGGGCGACTGACGCACGGAGGAGATTCCGCCGCGACACGCCGCGGGATGCGGAAAACGGAGGCGATCCCGGCCCGGATGGACCGCGGTCGCCTCCGTTTCCGAAGGGCGTGACGCGAGCGTCAGGCCGAGACCAGCTCCTCCGCCGACCGGCCGGCGCCCGACCGCACCGCCCGGTTCACGGCCGAGACGACGGCCTTGAAGGATGCGGTGGTCGTGTCCGCGTCGATGCCGACGCCCCAGCGGCGCTGGCCGTCCACATCCACCTCGACGTACGCGGCCGCCAGGGCGGACTCGCTCGCCGACAGCGTGTGCTGCGAGTAGTCGTACAGGTGGGCGTCGACGCCGTGCTGATGCAGGATGTCGAAGAACGCCGCGATCGGGCCGTTGCCCTCGCCGGTGGCCTTCGAGACGGTGTCGCCGTCGCGCAGCGTCACCGTGAGCACCACGTGCTCGCCGGTCTCGTTCGAGGTCGTCGTGCTGCCCAGCTCGAAGCGGCCCCACTTTGCGTCCGGGTCGTCCGTGGGCGCCGGCAGGTACTCGTCCTGGAACACCGCCCAGATCTGGTCGCTGGTGACCTCGCCGCCCTCGGCATCCGTCTTGGCCTGCACGACGCCCGAGAACTCGATCTGCAGCTTGCGCGGCAGGTCGAGCGAGTGGTCGCTCTTCAGCAGGTACGCGACGCCGCCCTTGCCGGACTGCGAGTTGACCCGGATGACCGCCTCGTAGCTGCGGCCCAGGTCCTTCGGGTCGATCGGCAGGTACGGCACCGCCCAGACGAGGTCGTCGACGGACACGTCCTGCTCGGCGGCGCGCGCCTCCATCGCCTCGAAGCCCTTCTTGATGGCGTCCTGGTGCGACCCGCTGAACGCGGTGAAGACCAGGTCGCCGCCCCACGGGCTGCGCTCGCCGACCGGCAGCTGGTTGCAGTGCTCGACCGTGCGCTTGATCTGGTCGATGTCGCTGAAGTCGATCTGCGGGTCGATGCCCTGCGTGAACAGGTTGACGCCCAGGGTGACCAGGTCGACGTTTCCGGTGCGCTCGCCGTTGCCGAACAGGCAGCCCTCGATGCGGTCCGCGCCGGCCATGTAGCCCAGCTCGGCCGCCGCGACCGCGGTGCCGCGGTCGTTGTGCGGGTGCAGCGACAGGATGACGTTCTCGCGGTGGTTCAGGTGGCGCGACATCCACTCGATCGAGTCGGCGTAGACGTTCGGGGTCGCCATCTCGACGGTGGCGGGCAGGTTGATGATGACCTTGCGCTCCGGCGTCGGCTCGAAGACCTCCAGCACCTGGTTGCAGATGTCGGCGGCGAACTCCAGCTCGGTGCCGGTGTACGACTCGGGCGAGTACTCGTAGTAGATCGTCGTTCCGGGGACCATGTCCTCGAACCGGCGGCACAGCCGCGCACCGCTCAGGGCGATGTCGACGATGCCCTGCTGGTCGGTGCGGAACACCACATCCCGCTGCAGGATGCTCGTGGAGTTGTAGAGGTGCACGATCGCCTGCTTGGCCCCGACCAGCGACTCGTAGGTCCGCTTGATCAGGTGCTCGCGGGACTGCGTCAGCACCTGGATGGTGACGTCGTCGGGGATGGCGTCCTCTTCGATCAGGCTGCGGACGAAGTCGAAGTCGGTCTGGCTCGCCGACGGGAAGCCGACCTCGATCTCCTTGTAGCCCATCCGCACCAGCAGGTCGAACATGATGCGCTTGCGCTCGGGGCTCATCGGGTCGATCAACGCCTGGTTGCCGTCGCGCAGGTCGACGGCGCACCAGCGCGGCGCCTGCGTGATGCGCTTCGACGGCCAGGTGCGGTCCGGCAGGTCGACGCGGATCTGCTCGTGGAACGGACGGTACTTGTGGATCGGCATGGCGCTCGGCGCCTGTGCGTTCTTCATGGTCTTCTCGAATCCTTCACTCGTGTGGTGTGGAGAGCCGACGACGAACTCCGCGACGAGTGAGGCCCGGGATTAGGACTCGTCGCGGCAGCTAAGGAGGAGCAGACCGTACACAGCACCAAGGCTACCACCCCGCGTCACGATCGGCCTCTCACGAAGCCCGCCGCCTGACGCACCGAGAGTTCGGGGAGGTACGCGCGCACCAGTCCGATGCCGATGGCGGGCAGGGCGACCGGGTCCGGGTAGGCCATGATCAGCGGGTGCAGCTCGGGCTGGAACTTCTGCTTGAACTTGAGCAGCGAGCGGAAGCCGTACACCGGCTCGAGCGACGTGCTGAGGTAGCCGAGGAGCCGGTCCATCGTGTCCTTGTCGTCGTCCGGCGTCGCCGCGGTGTGCGCAAGCGGGGCGGCGGAGAGCGACATGAACTCGATGCCGTCGGCCTTCATCCGGGTGGCCGCCTCGGCGATCAGGAACTCCATCACGCCGTTGATGCTGTCGGGGCGGCGGCGCATGAAGTCGAGCGTCCAGCCGACGACGATGCCGTTGCGGTACGTCGGGAGCCAGCTCGTGACGGCCTCGATGCGTCCGTGCTCGGGGCCGTCGCCCTCGTTGACGGCCAGCATGAGCCGCACCTCCGGGTCGCGCAGTTCGTCGAGACCGCCGAGGGTGAAGCCCATCTCGGGGAGGTCCTTCTCGGCCACCCACTGCTCCGAGATGTCCGAGAGCTGCACGGCGGCGGTCAGCGGGAGGGCCGCGTAGGTCGTCCACTCCGAGCGGATGCCGGCCCGCTGGGCGCGGTTGATGGAGGAGCGCACGTCCTGCCACTTCTTGCCCGTGGTGGCCCAGAGCTGCGGGCGGATGAGGGTCTCCTCCGCCACCGTCATGGTGGACCAGCCGAGGCGCTCGAACAGGCCGGTGTAGTGCGCGTCGACGCTGTAGAACACGGGGATCCAGCCATTGTCGTCGCAGAACCGGGCGAAGCCCTGGATGGCGCCGTCATGCGGGCCCGGCGCGCCGAACGGGCCTCCCGTGGTGAGGGCGACGCGGCCCTCGACGCGGTAGGCGATGGCGCCGCCGCCGACCGGGTCGAACCAGTACGAATTGCCGGGCCAGGTCGACATGAACGAGATCGCGTCGCCGCCGCCGCGGTGGAGCAGCTCGCGGACGCGCGCCGGCTCCCCGGTCCCTCGCCGGCCGAGGCCGCGACCGAGCATCGCCGGCACGGCCCCGATGATGGCGACGAGCCAGAACACCGTCCCGATGTTGTGGTAGACGATCGTCGCCAGCGGGGTCGTCGGCAGGTACTGCAGCGGTTCGCGGCGCAGGAAGCTGACCGGGACGAAACGCTCCAGCACATCCGCCAGCAGGTCCCCGATGTCGATCGGCCGGGTGAAGCCGGTGTCCTTCTGCAGCCAGCCGACGAGCACGTACAGCCCGACCAGGCCGAGCCCGGTCGCGATGACGAGGATGACGTAGCGCCGCACCGCCTGCGCCGACGGCATCACGGTGAAGTGGCGCCGGAACACGATGAGCAGCACCGCCATGGCGAGCGGCAGCAGCGTCGAGAGCGCCAGGATGGCGGTGATCTCCCAGTAGCGCGGCGAGACGGACGGCCGGGCCGAGGCGATCGGGAGGATGCCGTAGTACAGCGCCGAGAGCAGGGCGAGGAGGCCGTTCACCGCCACGGCGAGCCAGACCGCGAATCGGCGGCCGCGGAGCAGCCCGTACGCCGCGACCAGCAGCAGGAGGAGCGGGAGGACCGACAGCAGCACGGGGCCGAGGCCGTTGATGCGCTCCAGAGTGAGGTCGCGGACGCACTGCCGCGTGACCGCGAACGCCTGGCAGCGCTCGACGACGGAACTGGCGCTCGGCGCCTCGTTGCTGAACAGCAGGCCGATCGGCGACAGCATCCCGTACCGGGTCGACCCGAGCAGGCCGATGACCGGGCCGAGCGCCGAGATCGTGACCGCCGAGGCGAGCAGCACCCGGACTTCGTGGTGAGAGCTGCGGAGCCAGTCGCCGACGATCTTCCGCTGCCGCAGCAGCGGTCCGAGCGCGAGACCGGTCAGCACCGCGAGCAGCCGGTAGAGGTCGGACGGGAGGCCCGAGTAGAGCACGTACATGATCGCGACGAGCAGGGTGATCACACGGATGCGGCGCCGCCACAGCGTGCCGGCGAAGGCGCTCGCCGTCATGATCGTGCCGCCGATCCCCGTGAACACGTCGAGCACGAGCAGGCCGTGCACGTTGCGCGCCCACAGTTCGCCGATGTCATTCGCGAGCACCTGCACGGTCGCGCCCACCACGATCCCGACGGCCGCCGTGCCGAAGAAGGCGAGGACGGTGCGCCAGGTGCCCATCAGGCGCTCGGACGCGCCGACCAGCGCGACCGTGAGGATGAGGACCACGATCAGCTCGAGCAGGTCGTCGGTGAAGAGCACCGCCGTGAAGGGCGACCACCAGTGACCGTCCGCCAACTGCACCGCGCCCGCGCCGAGCCAGCCGCGCAGCGGGCGATGCGGACCGCGGATCGGCCCGGTGGCGAGGGCGAGCACCAGGACGAGCACCGTCAGCACGGCGGTGAACGGATGCTGCGCGATCAGCCGTCCTGTCCGCGCCGCCAGGGCCTTCACGTTCACGAGCCGAGCCCGAACTGCTCCGCGATACGCGGGAAGCCGTGCGCGAGCACGTAGCGGACGGTCTTCCAGTCGTGCGCGGTGCCCGGCGAGCTGAGCAGCTCGGCGTGCACGCCGGCGGCCGACGCGTCACGGAACAGTTGGCGGGCGAAGCCCGAGTACTTGGCGTCGTTCGCGCCGGCGCCGAAGATCATCACCGAGTCGCGGTAGGGCGCGTGGGCCTTCAGCAGCGCAGGCGCCTGCGCCTTCTCGTACGCGGCCTTCGACCCGCCGAATCCCGTGCTGATGGTCAGTACCTCGTTCCCCAGTGTCGGACCGAGTTCGCTCGAGGATGCCAGTGCCGAGCCGTACAGGTCGGGCCGGCCGCTCGCGAACTGCACCGCGCAGGTCGCGCCCTGCGAATATCCGAACACCCCCATCCTGCCGGATCGCTGCTCACACGGAAGTGGGATCGCACCCAATTGCGGACATCCGTGTTCAGGTACGTGGCCGACCGTCCGTAGGCGCGCGAGTCGACGCACATGGGGTTGCGACCCGGACCGCCGAGCTGGTCGGGTGCGACAACGATCGGGGCGTACCCGCCGTGCTTCGCCGCGTACGCGTCCATCGTCGCGGCGACTCCCCCGGCCGTGAACATGTCGGCGGGGGCGCCCGGCTGGCCGGAGAGCGCATAGAGCACCGGCAGCGCGGGCGGATTCGGGGTGAGGGCGATCGGCGGCAGGTAGACGACCGCCTTCCGGGCCGGGAACCGCGACACGGTGGCGGGGATGCGGACGGTACCGACCGAGCCTTTGGCGGGAACTGCCGCGGCCGGGGCTCCTGCCGGGTCCGCGACCGTCGCCCGCCAGTTCGTCCCGGCGACGACTTCGCCGTGCTCACCGTGTGGCTGCAGCGCCTTGTACGGAACGACGCCGAGGGCGTCGTTGAGGTTGCGGTACGCGCCGAAGTCCACGTTGATGCCGCAGAAGGCCGCGGCGAGGAACACCGGGATGCTCACCACGGCGATGACCTTGCGCCACCAGCGGGAGCGGAACAGGTTCGCGACGGCCAGGCTCACGGCGCCGAATCCGAGCGCCGTCCACAGCGTGGTCACCGGGGTGAGGGCCACGCCGAAGAGGTCGAGCACGTCCGTGCACAGCCAGACCACGAACCAGCCCGCGAGGCCGCCGAGCAGGGCCGCGGTGAGCCCGGCGAGCGTCCGCTTCCAGGTCGGGCGGATCAGCAGGTACAGCGCGAGGGCCGCAGCGAGGAGGTCGAGCGCGATGAGGAACGGCGGCTTGTCGATCCTCAGGGTCAGCAGCCAGTTCAGGGCGGGTCCTCTCGGCGGTCGGTCGGGTGGTTGCGCGACGTCGACAGGAGTCGGGCACCCTCATTATTCAGCGTCCAGTTCACCGGAAGCTGAGGCTCTGTGAGAGTTCAGCCAACATCCAGGCGGGTCACTCCACCGCCAGAGCCTCCACCGGCGAGACGCGGGTCGCGCGGCGGGTGGGGGCCAGGGCGGCCAGCGCGGCGAGGACGGCCGCCGCGGTGACGATGGCGACCAGGAACGGCCACGGCAGGACGGGCGCGAGGAGGCCGCCGCCGGGGATGGTGCCGAGCAGGGACTGCGCGCCGATCCACCCGTAGGCCGTCCCGAGCGCCAGCCCGGTGAGCACCGAGGCGACCGTCAACTGAGCGCTCTCGGCGAGGATCATCCGGCGCACCTGCGGAGCGCTGAACCCGAGCGCGCGCAGGAGGCCCAGCTCGCGGCCACGCTGCAGCACGCTCAGCGAGAGCGTGTTCACCACACCGCACGCGGCGATGACGGCGGAGAAGCCGACCAGCACGGTGAAGACGGCGAGCGTGCCGCCGATGACCTGCTCGGCGCCGGCGTACATCCCCGGCTCCTTCGCCGCGGCCTGGCGGATCAGCTGCAGCCAGGTCGAGGCGGCGACCACGAACATGGTGATGAGCGTCACGCCGATCACCAGCCCGATCGCCGTGCGGGAGCTGCGTTCGGGGTTGCGCACGGCGTTAGCCGCCGCCAGCCGGCCCGCCGCGCCCCGGCCGAAGGCCAGTCCGACGAAGCGGAGCACCGACGGCAGGAAGAACGGCGCACCCAGCACGATCCCGGTGAAGGACAGGATGCCGCCGGCCATGGCGACCAGCACGCCGAACGACGCCAGGGAGGCGAGGGCGGCTCCCAGCTGGGCGCCCACGCCGATGCCGAGCAGCAGACCGGCCGCGAGCAGCACTGAGCCCGCGATGAGGAGCGCCAGCGACACGGCGCCGCGCCCGCGGCTGCGGACCGCCTGCGCCGGCCGCTCCTGGGCCGCGCCGAGCGCCTGCACCGGCGTGACGGAGAGAACGCGACGGCTGCCGATCCAGGCGGCGAGCCAGGTGGTCAGCACGACCACGACCGCCGGCGGGATCATGGATGCGCTGAGCACCGGATACTGCGCCTCCGGCAGGACTCCCGCGAGGACGAGCAGCCGCACCGCGAGCAACGACAGGGCGCCGGCCCCGGCGCCGCCGATCGCCGCTCCGATCAGCCCGACGGCGAGCCCCTCCGAGGCGACGGATCGGCGCTGGGTGCGGGCGCTCGATCCGATCAGCCGGAGGAGGGCGATCGTCCGGGTGCGCCCGGCGATCACCGTCGCGAAGGTGTTGGTGGTGACGATGGCGCCGACGTACACGGCGATCACGAAGAAGATTCCGGCGACGACCGCCAGTGCCACCCGCACGCGGCCGTGCTCCCCATCGACGAGGCGCCGATGTACGCGCCCAGCACGTTGACGCCGCCGACGAGCGCGACGCCGAAGGCGGAGCTGAGCGCCGCCACGAGGATGCCGGCGCGGTGGTCGCGGGCGTTCGCCCGGAACGCCGAGAACGGGCGGCTCACGCGCGCGGCTCCATCCTGAGCATGAAGGACGAGATCTCCTCCGCGGAGGACTGCGGGCGTTCGGCGACGATCCGGCCGTCGGCGAGGAAGACGATGTGGTCGGCGAAGCTCGCGGCGACCGGGTCGTGGGTGACCATGGCGATGCTCTGGCCGAAGCTGCGCGCCGCCTCCTGAAGAACGGCGAGCACCTCGCGGCCGGTGCGGGAGTCCAGGTTGCCCGTCGGCTCGTCGGCGAAGACCAGGTCGGGCCGGGTGGCGAGGGCGCGCACGATCGCCGCGCGCTGCTGCTGGCCGCCGGACAGCTCGTGCGGGCGGTGCGTGAGCCGGTCGCGCAGGCCCAGCGTGTCGATCAGGTGATCCACCCACTCGGACTGCTCGCGGGTCGGCGTGCGGCCGTCCAGCTCGAACGGGAGCAGGATGTTGCCGAGCACGTCGAGCGTCGGCACCAGGTTGAACGACTGGAAGACGAACCCGACGCGGCGGCGGCGCAGCAGCGTGAGCTCGGCATCCCCGAGGTGGGTGATCTCGGTGTCGCCGAGGAAGACGCGACCGGTGGTGACCGAGTCGAGGCCGGCCATGACGTGCATCAGCGTGGACTTGCCGGAGCCGCTCGGCCCCATGATGGCGGTGAAGCGGCCGGCCGGGATGCCGACGGTGACGTCGTCGAGGGCGTTGACGCGGCCCGCGCCGCTGCCGTAGGTCTTCGTGGCCGCTTCGACGCGCGCCACCGTTCCGGTGAGAGTGAGCTCCATGCCCTCAACGCTAGGGAGCGGCGCCGGCGGGCGGATCGGGCGCTGGACCCATCCTGTGTCCTCCCTGAGGATGACTGCGAGCGGTTTCGGGGCCCGCCCGGGCCGCCACTGCGGGGCGCCCGTGAGGAGCAGGGATGCCGGAGTGAGGTGGACGGACAGCGCAAGCACCCACGGCACGACGAGGGCGGTGACGAAGACCAGCGCGGACGGTGGTTCGCCGGCGACCCGCCACGCCTGGATGACGACCGCGTGGCTGAGGACGACCATCAGCGACGGGACGGCCAGGCGCGAGACGGCGCGGCCGAGCTGGCCGTTCAGCCGCACGGACAGGCGTTCGGCGAGCAGCACCAGCCCCGCGCAGATCGCGAACGAGACGACGACGGTCGCCACGGGCATCCCGGTGTCGGCCTTCTTCAGGTCGACCGGGGCGATCACCCGCGTCCCGACCGCTGCCAGCCCGGCCACCACGAGGAGCGCGCCCGTCGTCGTCGGGTACGGGATGCGGTGCCGGTGCTGCGCCAGCAGCCGGCCCCCAGAACGAAGGCGAGGCATGCCACGGCTGTGCCGGCCGACAGCGGCACCTCCTGCAACGGGACCCGGAACGCCCACAGCGATACGAGCGCGGCCAGCGGCACACACCACTGCAGCCACCTGGGAAGGCGCTCCAGAAGGCGCGCGAGCACGGCGGCCACGAACAGGGCAGTGACGAACCAGAAGGCGGCGAACGGCCCGCCGAGCGCCGTCCCGCCCCGGAGTGCGCTCTCGGGCGGGAAGGACGCCTGGCCGCGCAGCAGCACGTCCGCGACCGGCGGCGACATGACGATCGCCAACCAAGCCGCATACGGCAGCAGCAGGCTGAGCGCCCGTCGTCGCACCTCGTCGGCGACGCTTCGGCCGGGCGTCCACAGGTGACCCGTCAACACGAAGAACAGCGGGACATGCCAGGCGAAGAGCACATCGCGGAGCGGATCGGCGCCGAAGGTGTGCGCATACACGACGGCGGTCACCCCCAGCACCCGCAGCGCGTCCACGCCCGCCGACCGGGACCTGCTCATCCGCCGCTCCATCCGCCGCGCGAGCCCGCGGGCGTGCGAGCCGCGCCGGGCGACGTGCCGGGTGGCCCGTCACTGATACAGACGGAGTGGGGGCCGGACGGATGATCCCGACCGCCGGCCTATGAAAGCATCGCGTGCTATTCGGCGGCGGTGAGGCCGTGCTCGAACGCGTAGACGACCATCTGCACGCGGTCGCGCAGGCCGAGCTTGGCGAGGATGCGCGAGATGTGCGTCTTGACGGTCGCCTCGCTGAGGAACTCCGACCCCGCGATCTCGGCGTTGCTGAGGCCACGGGCGGCGAGCACGAAGATCTCGCGCTCGCGCGCGGTCAGCGAGCCGAACTCGGCCGGTTCGTCACGGGCGGGCTGCGAGGCGGAGAAGTACTCGAACAGCTCCCGTGTCGCGCCGGCCGCGATGACCGCGCTTCCCGCGTGGACCGTCCGGATCGCCGCGAGCAGGAACTCCGGCTCCGCATCCTTGAGCACGAACCCGCTGGCCCCGCCGCGGATCGCGCGTGCGGCCGCCTCGTCGAGGTCGAACGTGGTCAGCACCACGATCCGGGGCGGCGTGCGCCCGGCGCGTTCGGCGTCCGCGATGATCGCGCTGGTCGCGGCGATCCCGTCCATCACCGGCATGCGGATGTCCATCAGCACGACGTCGGGACGGGCCTCCGCGGCGAGACGGACCCCCTCCTCGCCGTTGCCCGCCTCGCCGGCGAACTCGAGGTCTTCCTGGGAGCCGAGCAGCATGCGCACCCCGGCACGGAACAGCGGCTGATCGTCGACCAGCAGCACACGGATGCGCGTCGCCGTCGCCTCGCCGCTCGCGCCGCCGCTCACGCCGCCGCCCCCGGCAGGAACGCGGTCACCACGAAGTCTCCGTCATGCGGACCGGCCGTCAGCGACCCGCCGGCGAGGGAGGCGCGCTCGCGCATCCCTGGGAGGCCGTGGCCGATGCGGGGCTGCGCTCCGGTCGCGGTGGGTTCGACGGTCGTGTCTCTCATGGTGTTCCTCACGGTGATGACGAGTCCGGGCACGCGTCCGGCACCCCGGTCGGCGGGGGCCTCGGCGAGCAGGACGGATGCGGGCCGGCTGGTGTCGCCGTGCCTCAGGGCATTGGTGAGCGCCTCCTGCACGATGCGGAAGGCCGCGAGCTGCTGAGCCGATCCCAATGACTTCACCGCGCCGCTCCGTTCCAGCGTCACGGGCAGTCCGGCCGAGCGGATGTGCTCCACGGTCTGGTCGAGGTCGGCGAGCGACGGCTGCGGACCGTCGTGTGTGCCGGGCGGCCGGAGCGGGTCGGCGGGATGCGACTGCCGCAGCTCCGCGAGCAGCACCCGCACGTCGCCGAGAGCGGATCGCGCGGTGGATGCGATGGTCGCGAGCGCCTCGTCCACCGCGTCCGGGTCGGAGTGGCGCGCGTACCGGGCGCCGTCCGCCTGGGCGATGACGACGGCCAGCGAGTGCGCCACCACGTCGTGCATGTCGCGGGCGATGCGGGTGCGCTCCTGCTCCACCACGACGTCCTCGACCGCCCGATCGCGATCGAGCTCCGCCTCGGCGCGGGCCCGGCGCGCACTCCGCGCGTTGCGCCAGGTGCGCACGAGCAGGCCGAGCACCCAGCTCAGGCCGAGGACGGTGACACTGACGACGAACAGGAACGCGAACTGCAGCGCCACGCTGGCGATCGCGCTGGAGAGGAGGTTGTAGTACCCCTGGGCGACCGCCGCGGTGACCGTGAGGTAGAGCGCGGCGACCAGGGCCCCGAGGCCGGCGGAGATGAGACCGGCCGCGCGGACGATCCGGTCGCCGTAGGCCGCGGTGGCGTACAGCACGATCAGCACACCCAGGTTGCTGACCAGGATGCTGTGACCGGTCGTCATCTGCAGCACCGCCGCGAGCCAGGCGATCGACAGCGCGACGGCGGGCGACATGCGGCGCAGCGCGACGGCGACCGCGAAGGCGGTGAGCACGACGAACGCCGCGCGGTCCTGCTCCCCCACGATGAGGCAGAACACCTCGAACGAGACGGCGCCGAGGATGTCGGCGGTCAGCTGGGTGCGGGTGAGGCGGCGGACCAGCTGCGCGCGGTCGGCGTCGTCCTCGGTGACCTCCGTTCCCCCGCTGGACGCCAGCCAGACCAGCACCGACGGACCGGAGCCGCCGATCGCGTCCCCTCCTGCAGCAGGTGCCCCTCCGGTCTGCGCCGCGCGCTGGCGGGCGACGAGGAAGCCGAGCAACCACCCGGCGACGAAGATCACGGCGAGCAGGAGGCTCATCAGCAGGAAGCCGACTCCCTGGCTCGTGTAGTACCCGCTGATGACCGGGCCGAACTGGGGGAACTTGACGTCGCCGCGCACCGTGAACAGGAACGCCAGGGCCGGGGCGAACAGGAGCGCGGACGCGAAGTCGACCCAGCGGAGCACCCGGCCGCCGTGCGCAGCGACCCCGATCAGAGCGGTGACGACGGCGATCGCCGCGATGACGCGGAACGCCCCGCCCTGCGACTCCTGCTCCGTCAGCTCGAGCAGCACCGCCACCCAGACGAGCCCGAGCGCGACCGCCGGCAGCGTGCGCGACAGGGCGACCGCGCCGCAGTAGAAGACCAGGGCGAGCGCTGCTGCGATGTCGAAGGGCAGGCCGGTCACGAACCACCCCGCGAACAGCGCGACCGCCAGCGCGGGCTCGAGCACCCAGCGGTGCGGCGCGAGCGCGCTCAGGAGGTGGCGGCGGGAGGGCATGCTTCTACCGTAGGGTCCGCCCACGGGGGTTGGCGTCTCCCTCCACAGGAATCATCCTCGGGATGTACGGGCGACAGGCGGTTGTGGAGAACCGCTTCAGGTCAGGACGCCCGGGTCAGAACCCCAGGCGCCCGAGCTGCTTCGGGTCGCGCTGCCAGTCCTTCGCGACCTTCACCCGGATCGACAGGAAGACGTGACGCCCGAGCAGTTCCTCGATCGGCTTGCGGGCGGTCGCACCGACGTCGCGGATGCGGCTGCCGCCCTTCCCGATGACGATCGCCTTCTGGCTGTCGCGCTCGACGAACAGGTTGGCGTAGACCTCCACCAGGTCCTTGTCGTCGCGCTCCACGATGTCGTCGATCGTGACGGCCAGCGAGTGCGGCAGCTCGTCTTCGACGCCCTCCAGCACGGCCTCGCGGATGAGCTCCGAGATGCGGTCCTCGAGCCCCTCGTCGGTGGTCGCCTCCTCCGGGTACAGCGGCGCGGGCGACATCGGCAGCAGCTTCATCAGCTCCGAAGTCAGCGTCTCCAGCTGGATGCGGCTGGTCGCCGAGACCGGCACGATGGCCTCCCACTCGCGCAGCGCCGAGACGGCGAGCAGCTGCTCGGCGACCTGCGCCTTGCCCGTGGCGTCGACCTTCGTCACGATGGCGACCTTCTTGGCGCGGGGGTAGTCGTCCAGCTGCTCGTTGATGAAGCGGTCGCCCGGGCCGATCTTCTCGTCGGCCGGCACGCAGAATCCGATCACATCCACATCGCCCAGGGTCGACTGCACGAGCGTGTTGAGCCGCTCGCCGAGCAGCGTGCGCGGCCGGTGGATGCCCGGGGTGTCGACCAGGATGAGCTGGCCGTCCTTCTGGTGCACGATCCCGCGGATCGCGCGGCGGGTCGTCTGCGGCTTCGAGCTCGTGATGGCGACCTTCTCGCCGACGAGGGCGTTGGTCAGGGTCGACTTGCCCACGTTGGGGCGGCCGACGAACGAGACGAATCCGGCGTGGTACTCGGTCACGATCTGCTCTCCTGGGTGGTGTGGCGTTCGGCGCGGTGGTCGCCGCGGCGGTCGTGGCTGCGCCGCTCGGCGCCGTGCTTGTCGGGGCGGTCCTCGTCGGCGGGCATCGGCACCTCCTGGCCGTCGGGCTCGGGCAGCAGCGCCACATCCCGCTCGACCAGCACGGTCGCGACGTGCTTGTGGCGGCCCTCGATGCGGTCCACGGTGAAGCTCAGGCCGTGCACGGTGACCGTCGATCCGACCTCGGGCAGCCGGCCGAGCGCCTTCGTGACGAGGCCGCCGACGCTGTCGACGTCCTCCTCCTCGATCTCGGTGTCGAAGAGCTCCGCCAGGTCGTCGATCGGCAGCCGGGTCGCGATGCGGTAGCGTCCCTCCCCGAGCGGCTGGATGAGCGCCACCTCGTGGTCGTACTCGTCCGAGATGTCGCCGACCAACTCCTCGATGAGGTCCTCCAGCGTGACGAGCCCGGCGATGCCGCCGTACTCGTCCACGACCATCGCCAGGTGGTTCGACTCGCGCTGCATCTGCGCCAGCAGCGCGTCGGCCTTCTGCGACTCGGGCACGAACAGTGCGGGACGGGCGAGCTCGCGCACGGTCAGCTCCTCCGCACCCAGCGGCCGTTCGAAGCTCAGCTTGGCCGCGTCCCGCAGGTACAGGATGCCGAGCACCTCGTCCGGGTCGCCGCCGTCGATGACGGGCACGCGCGAGACGCCGGTCGAGAAGAACAACCCCATGGCCGTGCCGAGCCCGGCCGTCGCGTCGATGGTGATCATGTCGGTGCGCGGGATCATCACCTCGCGCACCACCGTCTCGTTGAACTCGAAGATCGAGTGGATGAGCTCCCGGTCGTCCTCTTCGAGTACGTCGAACTCGGTCGCCTCGTCGACGATCGAGAGCAGCTGCTCCTCGCTCGTCACCGGTGCCGAGCGGGCGCGGGACGGCGTGACCCGGTTGCCGACGGCGACCAGGCCGCCCGGGATGGGCCCGAGCACCACGCGCACGAAGCGCACCACCGGCGCGGCAAGGCGCAGCAGCACCGTCGAGTTCGCGCGGCCGACGCTGCGCGGGCTGACGCCGACGAGCACGAACGAGACGGCCGTCATGATGAGCGCGGCGAGGATGAGGGAGACCCACCACTCCTCGAAGATCTGCTGGAAGGCGAGAGTCACCAGCACGGCCGCGGTGGTCTCGGCGAGGAGACGCGTGAAGCTGACCGCGTTGAGGTATGCGCCCGGGTCCTCCGCGATGGCGCGCAGCGACTTCTTGGCGCGCGACGTCTCGGCGAGATCGGCGATGTCGGCGCGCGACTGCACCGCGAGAGCCGCGTCGACGGCGGCCATCAGACCGCCGAAGGCCACCAGCAGGAACGCGACGACGAAGAAGAGCGCCTGCAGCATCCCGGCCCCTATCGCTGTCGGTCGTAGCGGGCGAAGCCGACGAGGATGTCGCGCTGGATCGCGAACATCTCGCGCTCCTCCGCCGGCTCGGCGTGGTCGAAGCCGAGGAGGTGCAGGATGCCGTGCGTGGTGAGCAGGAGCAGCTCGTCCATCAGGGTGTGGCCGGCCGTCTCGGCCTGCACCTGCGCCACCTGCGGGCAGAGCACCACGTCGCCGAGCAGGCCCGCGGGCGACGGCTCCTCCTCGGTGCCGGGGCGGAGCTCGTCCATCGGGAAGCTCAGGACGTCCGTCGGGCCGGGCTCGTCCATCCACTGCACGTGCAGCTGCTCCATGGCGGCCTCGTCGACGAGCACGATCGCCAGCTCGGCGTCCGGGTGCACGTGCAGGATGTCGAAGGCATAGGTGGCCAGCCGCTGCAGGGCGGCCTCGTCCACCTGGATGGTCGACTCGTTGTTGATCTCGATGCTCACTGCGGCCCTATCGTCGCTCTCGTGCCGTGCTATCGGCGCTTCGGGAGGTGGTCGCGCGGACTGCCGCCGCGGCGCTCGGCGCGGTTGGCGAACTCGGCCGCCTGCTCACGCTCGTAGTGCCGGGCCTGCTGCCGCGCGTCGTACTCGGTGTAGGCGTCGACGATGCGGCCGACGAGGCTGTGCCGCACGACGTCTTCGCTGGTGAGGCGGGCGAAGTGGATGTCGTCGATGTCGTTCAGCACGCGCGTCACGAGCCGTAGGCCGCTGGCCGCATTCGGCAGGTCGACCTGGGTGATGTCGCCGGTGACGACCATCTTGGAGTTGAAGCCCAGACGCGTGAGGAACATCTTCATCTGCTCCGGCGTCGTGTTCTGCGCCTCGTCGAGGATGATGAACGAGTCGTTCAGCGTGCGGCCGCGCATGTAGGCGAGCGGCGCGACCTCGATGGTGCCGGCCGCGAGCAGCTTCGGCACCAGATCCGGGTCGAGCATCTCGTTGAGCGCGTCGTACAGCGGGCGCAGGTACGGGTCGATCTTGTCCGTCAGCGTGCCGGGCAGGTAGCCCAGACGCTCTCCGGCCTCGACGGCCGGGCGGGTCAGGATGATGCGGGTGACCTCTTTGCGCTGCAGCGCCTGCACGGCCTTCGCCATCGCGAGGTAGGTCTTGCCGGTTCCGGCGGGGCCGATCCCGAACACGATCGTGTTGTGGTCGATCGCGTCGACGTACTGGCTCTGGCCGAGCGTCTTGGGGCGGATGCTCTTGCCACGGGCGGTGAGGATGGCCTGGCCCAGCACATCCGACGGGCTCAGGTTGAGGTCCGTGCCCAGCATCCGGGCGGAACTCGTCACCTCGGCGGGCGAGAGGTCCTGGCCGTTGCGCACCATCTGCAGCAGCTCCTCGACGAGGCGCTGCGCCGCGGCGACCTGCGTCTCGTCGCCGCTGAGGGTGATCTCGTTGCCGCGCACGTGCACGTTCACCAGGGGGTACTGCCGCTCGAGGGTGGTCAGCAGGCGGTCCTGCGGCCCGAGCAGCCGCACCATCTGGACGCCGTCGACGCTCAGGCGCGCTTCGGCGCCCGACTCCCCCGCGTTCGGCTGGGTCGATTCAGAGCTGGGCAAGTGATCCTTCCTGGAGGTCGCCGCTGAGGACGTGTGCGTGGACGTGGAACACGGTCTGGCCCGCGCCCGCGCCCGTGTTGAAGATGAGGCGGAAGTCGCCGTCGGAGTGCTCGTCGGCGAGGTGCTTCGCGGTGGCCACCAACTCGGCCAGGAGTTCCGGATCGCCGGCGGCGAGTTCCGTCACGTCGCGGTACTGCTCCGTCTTGGGCACGACGAGCAGGTGCACCGGCGCCTTCGGCGCGATGTCGCGGAAGGCGATGATCCGCTCGCCGTCGTAGACGACGTCGGCCGGGATCTCGCCCGCGATGATCCGGGCGAAGATCGAACGCTCCTGCTCTGCCATGTCCTCCATCCTATTCGCCCCCGCCGACACGCCGCCGGGTATCCGCTCTCGGCGTGACACGTCGGTGCCGCGCCCCCACTCCTTCCGCACCCGCCGGGATTCGTCACGAATGGTCGCTATGCGCGAGGGAGAGCGACCATTCGTGACGAATCCCGCGGCGTCGGGGCGGGGGCGGCGCGGATTACCAGCGGCCGAGGGAGGCGTTCAGGATCGCGAGGGCGGCCGGGCCGGCGGTGGAGGTGCGGAGCACCGTGTCGCCGAGGCGGACGAGCTCCGCGCCGGCAGCGCGGAAGGCGTCGAGCTCCTGCGGCGCGATGCCGCCCTCGGGTCCGACGACGAGCACGATGTCGCGGCCGTCCGGCGCGATACCGGTCAGCGGCGCGGACGCGTCCGGCTCGAGCACCAGCACCCGGGCGTCCGCCGTCAGCGCCGCGACCTGCTTCGTCGCGGCCAGCTCCCCGACCGACGGCGTCCAGGCGCGGATGGACTGCTTGGCCGCCTCGCGCACGATGGTCGCCCAGCGCTCGCGGCCCTTGGCGACCTTGGCGCCCTCCCACCGGGAGACCGAGCGCGACGCGGCCCACGGCACCACCGCATCCACACCGAGCTCCGTCGCCGCCTGGATCGCCAGCTCGTCGCGGTCGCCCTTCGCCAGCGCCTGCACCAGCGTGATCGCCGGCGCGGGTCGCGGGACGCGCGAGACCGCCTCCACGTCGATCGTCAGTTCGGCGTTCGTCGCGACCAGCACCTCGCCGGACGCCACCAGCCCGCGGCCGTTGCCGATCAGCACGGACTCCCCGGCCGCGTCCGGTTCACGGTCGCGGCGTGCTTCGCCTCGGGACCGGTCAGCGACAGGCGGGCGCCGACGTCGACGTCCTCCAGGTCCTCCCGCAGGTAGAGCGACGCCATCGCTACAGGTTGAGGAACCGGTCGCGCAGCTTGGCGAAGAGGCCCTGCTGGAAGTGCGCCAGCGTCGGCTGCGAGTGCTTGTAGCTGGAGGCGAACTTCTTGATGAGCTCCTTCTCCTTGTGGTCGAGCTTCGTCGGAGTGACCACCTGGATGCCGACCCGCAGGTCGCCGCGGCCCGTGCCGCGGAGGTGCGTGATGCCGCGGTCCTTCACGGTGACGATGTCGGCGGACTGAGTCCCGGGCTTCAGCTCCAGGCGGATGTCGCCGTCGAGCGCCTTCACGGTCGCGGTCGTGCCGAGGATGGCATCCGTCATCGAAAGCTCGAGCGTGCAGAGCAGGTCGTCGCCGTCGCGGCTGAAGACCTCGTGGTGCTTGACCTTGATCTCGAGGTAGAGGTCGCCGTTCGGGCCGCCCGCGGGGCCGGCCTCGCCGCTGCCGGGCATCTGCAGGCGCAGGCCCGTGTCGACGCCGGCGGGGATGTCGACCGGAACGGTGCGGCGGGCGCGGACGCGGCCCTGGCCCTGGCAGGTGACGCACGGCGTCGCGATGACCGTGCCGTAGCCGCGGCAGGTGCCGCAGGGACTGGAGGTCATCACGTTGCCGAGCAGCGACCGGACCGAGCGCTGGATGCTGCCGGTGCCGTGACAGATGTCGCAGGTGACCGGCTGGGTGCCCGGCTGGCAGCACGAGCCGTTGCAGGTCTCGCAGACGACCGCCGTGTCGACCTCGAGGTCGCGGTGGGTGCCGAAGACGACCTCGTCGAGGTCGATCTCCACCCGGAGCAGGGCGTCCTGACCGCGCTCGCGGCGGGAACGCGGCCCACGGGACGCTCCCCGCCTCCGCCGAAGAACGTCTCGAAGATGTCGCTGAAGCCGGCGAAGTCGGCCCCGCCCGCGCCGCCGAAACCGCCCGAGCCGCCCAGGTCGTACTGCTGGCGCTGCTGCGGGTCGCTGAGGACGTCGTACGCGTGCGTGACGAGCTTGAAGCGCTCCTGCGCCTCGGCGCTCGGGTTCACATCCGGGTGCAGCTCGCGCGCCAGCCGGCGGTACGCCTTCTTGATCTCGTCGGGGCTGGCGTCTCGCTCGACGCCGAGGACTTCGTAGTGGTCGGCCACGTGGGGCTGTTCCTTACTTCTTGTCGTTCGCTGTGGAGGGGCTGACGGCGGTCACTGATCGCCGAGCAGCCGGGAGAGGTAGCGGGCGACGGCGCGGACGGCCGCCATGTTGCCCGAGTAGTCCATGCGGAGCGGACCGAGGAGGCCCACGCGGGCCACATCCGCTCCTGCCGCACTGTAACCGCTGGAGAGGACGGATGCTTCCGTCAGGCCGAACCCGGCGTTCTCGCGGCCGATGCTGACGGCGACGCCGTGCTGGTCGGTCGCCATCTCGTCGAACAGCCGGAGCAGCACCACCTGCTCCTCGATCGCCTCCAGCACCGGGGTGATGGTGCTGGGGAAGTCGAGCTCGGTGCGCACCAGGTTGGCCGCGCCCGCCATGACGAGCTTCTCCTGCCGGTTCGCGGCGATCTGATCGAGCAGCGCGCCCGCCACCGGCTCGACCAGCGCGCGCGTGCGGTCGGTGAGGGCGGCCGGGAGGTCGCGCAGGCGGGCGGTCGCCTCGCTGAGGGTCAGGCCGGCCGCGGCTCCGTTGATCGCGCCGCGGATCTCGGCCACATCCTCATCGCTCAGCTCGGCGGCCAGCTCGATGACGCGCTGCTCGACCGCTCCGGAGTCGGTGATGAGCACGCTGAGGAGGCGGCGCGGCGACAGCGCGACGAGTTCGATGTGCCGGATGCGCGAGCGCGCCACCGACGGGTACTGCACCAGGGCGACCTGGTTGGTGAGCTGCGACAGGAGGCGCACGGTGCGCGACAGCACGTCGTCGAGGTCGACGGACTGGCCGAGGAACGTCTCGATCGCCGTCCGCTGCGCCGAGGTGAGCGGACGCATCTCGGCCAGGTGGTCGACGAACAGCCGGTAGCCCTTGTCGGTGGGGACGCGGCCGGAGGACGTGTGCGGGGCCGCGATGAGCTCCTCCTCCTCCAGCAGCGCCATGTCGTTGCGGATGGTCGCTGCCGACACGCCGAAGGAGTGCCGCTCGACGATGCTCTTCGAGCCGACCGGCTCGCGCGACGCCACGTAATCCTGCACGATGACGCGCAACACCTCGAGGCTGCGTTCCGAGACCATTCCCGCCTCCCGTCGATCCGTTAGCACTCCGTCTTCCTGAGTGCCAATCCTACCGCGGAGAAACGCCCTGAGGATGATTGCTGCCTGTGACACGGCCGCAGTACCGTATGTGCACCGGTTCGAGGATGCCTCGCAACCGATCACGAAAGGGTTCCGCCATGTCAGACCCGAACCAGCCCGCCGACCCGGCCGGGGGCGTCCCCCCGCAGCAGCCCGGCGGCGTCCCGCCGCAGCAGCCCTACGGCAACGTCCCGCCCCAGCAGCCCTACGCCCAGCCCGCAGGGGCCCCGCCCGCCGGCGGACAGCCGTACGGCACCGGCGCCGCCCCGCTCGACGCCGCGCAGGACAAGCAGTGGGCGTCGTTCGCGCACCTCGGCGGCATCCTCTGGATCCTGCCCTCTCTCATCATCTGGCTCGTGTTCAAGGACCGCGGCCGCCTCACCGACCAGGAGGCGAAGGAAGCCCTCAACTGGCAGATCACCTGGATCCTCGCGTGGGTGGCGTCGCAGATCATCGGGATCATCATCGGCAGCTTCACCTACGGCATCGGCTACCTGCTCTTCGGACTGCTGATCCCGTGGGCGCTGTACATCGTGAACCTGGTGTTCTCGATCCTCGGATTCGTCCGGGTGAACAGCGGCGGCACGTACCGGTACCCGGTGAACTTCCGGTTCATCAAGTAACCCGCGTGTTCAGGCTCTTTTCAGCCTCGGGCCCTGCGCCCTAGGCTGGGGGCCGAACACGTCCACCCCTGTCCGACACAGAGGAGAACCGCACCATGTCCGCGACACCCCCGCCGCCTCCGCCGCAGCAGCCCTACGGCGGAGGCTCGCCGCAGCTCAGCCCGGCCGACGAGAAGCTCTGGGCGACCCTCGTGCAGGTCGGCGGGATCCTGTTCAGCTGGATCCCCGCGCTGATCGGCTATCTGGTGCTCAAGGACCGCGGTCCGTTCGTGCGCGCGCACACCGCGACCGCGCTGAACTTCCAGATCACGATCTTCATCGCCTACGTCGTCGGCGGCATCCTGTCGATCGTGGTGGTCGGCATCTTCATCATCATCGCCGCGTGGGTGCTCAACATCGTGTTCAGCATCATCGCGGCGGTGAAGGCCAACCAGGGCGAGTACTACACGTACCCGGTCGCGATCAAGTTCGTCAGCTAGGCGAACGGCCTAGGCGGCTTCGTCCGCCAGCAGCCGGCGCACGACCGCTTCGGCCAGGAGTCGCCCCCGCAGGGTCAGCACGACCGACCCGCGGAGGGCGGCTCTGCCGTCGATGAGGCCGTCGGCGATGAGGGCGGGCACCTCGCGGCGGCCCGCGTCACCCAGCTCGGTCGTACGCACGCCCTCCCGGATGCGGCTGAGCAGCAGAACCCGCTCCACGTGACGGGTCTCTGCGTCGAGCGTCTCGCGCCCGGCCGCGGGAGACTCGCCGGCGAGCACGCGTTGGGCGTAGGCCGCCGGATGCTTCACGTTCCACCAGCGGACGCCGCCGATGTGACTGTGCGCGCCGGGTCCGACGCCCCACCAGTCGTGCCCCAGCCAGTAGGCGAGGTTGTGGCGCGAGCGATGCGCCGCATCCGTGGCCCAGTTGCTGACCTCGTACCAGTCGTAGCCGGCGTCGGCGAGCCGCTGATCGGCCAGCTCGTACATGTCGGCCTCGAGGTCGTCGTCCGGCTCCGGCACCTGCGCGGAGCGGATCTGCCGTGCGAGCTTCGTTCCCGCCTCGACGATCAACGCGTAGGCGGAGAGGTGGTCGGGCTCGCACGCCAGCGCGGTGTCGAGGCTGCGCGACCAGTCCTCGAGCGACTCCCCCGGCGTTCCGTAGATGAGGTCGAGGCTCACCTGCAGCCCGGCCTCCCGCGCCCAGCCCACCACGAGCGGGATGCGCGCCGGGTCGTGCGTGCGCTCCAGCGTCTCGAGCACGTGCGGGACGGCGGACTGCATCCCGAACGACACCCGCGTGAAGCCGGCGTCGGCGAGTCGGCGCAGGTCGTCCGCATCCACCGAGTCCGGGTTCGCCTCGGTCGTGACCTCGGCGCCGTCGGCGAGACCCCATGCGTCGCGGACGGCCCCGAGCATCGTGGCGAGGTCGCCCGGCGGCAGCAGCGTCGGCGTGCCGCCCCCGAAGAACACCGTCGACACCGGGCGGTGCGGGAGGCCGCTGCCGCGCAGGACGCCGGCGGCGAACTCCACCTCGCGCACGGCGTGGCCTGCGTAGTCGGACTGCGAGACGCCGCGCAGCTCGGTCGCGGTGTAGGTGTTGAAATCGCAGTAGCCGCAGCGCACCCGGCAGAAGGGCACGTGCAGGTAGACGCCGAAGTCGCGGGACTGCGCAGCGTCGGCGGCGGTCGCGGGCAGCAGGCCGTCGACCGGCGCCGGGTCGCCGAGGGGAAGGACGCTCGGCATCAGGCGGAGCTCGCGGGGTGGAGCGCGCGGAGGTACTTCGCGGTGTAGCGGCGCTGCACGGCCGCGAGCACGGGCGACACGATCCGGTAGAACGCGTTGGACGGCCGCGAGAGCGCGCGCAGGACGAACCACACCGTTCCGTCGTCGTGCTGCTCGACGAGGAACAGCTCCTCGCCGCTCTCGGGATGCCCGTGCAGGGTGCCGTAGGCGAAGCCGCGACGGTGCGGCTCGTCGATGACGTACACCACACGGATCGGCGCGGACACGCGGAACGGACCGAACGGGATCTTCAGCACCGCGGTCATCCCGTTGCGCACGAACGGCGTGCCGTCGTCGGCGAACACGTCCTCCTCGGGACGGTTGGCGCGCATCCGCATCGGCGTGCCGTCCGGGCCGAACTCGACCCCCTCGTACTGCACGCCCGTGCCCTCGGTGACGTCGGTCACCTGGATGCCGCTGCCCTTCTGCACGCCCCACGCCATCAGCGCGGTGGCGGCGGTCTCGAACCGCTCATCGCCGCTGCCCAGCCGGATGCTGCGCTCGAGCGGCTTGTAGCCCTTCGGCGGGTAGTACAGCAGATCGGCCGCGTGGGTGGCGCCGACCGCCCCGTACGTGACGGGTTGGTCGGTGAAGGTCGAGCGCCGCATGTATTCATCTTCCGCTATGGGGCGGGGGTTCGCGAAACGGGGTCTGCCGCCCCGTCCGGTCGCGTGGTGTACTCGTCGCAACGGGAAGGAGCCCGGATGGGCGAGATCGTGGTGCAGGCGTTCATCAGCCTCGACGGCGTCGTGCAGGGCGGCGGCGGGCCGGACGAGGACCGCGAGGGCGGCTTCCAGCTGGGCGGCTGGGCGATGGACTACGACAGGGCGCACGGCGACGCCGGCACGGACTCGGGCTCGGACTCGGGCTCGCCCGTCCGCGAGTGGGAGAGCCGCACCGAGGCGTTGCTGCTCGGCCGAAAGACGTACGACATCTGGGCGCGCTCCTGGGGCGTGTGGCCGGAGGACGCGCCAGGGCTCATGGGCGAGCTGGCGCGGCGCTACAACCGTGTCCCGAAGTACGTGGTGTCACGCACGCGCACTGAGCTGGAGTGGAAGAACTCGTTCCTGCTCGGGCCGGATGTGGCACCCGAGGTCGCGCGGCTGCGGGACGAGATCGACGGCGAGATCCGCATCTGGGGCAGCACCGAGCTGGTGCGCACCCTGGCCGGCGCCGGGCTCATCGACGAGTACCGCCTGTGCGTCTACCCGCTGCTGCTCGGGACGGGCAAGAAGCTGTTCCCGGAGGGCTTCCCCTACGCGGAACTGCAGCTGACGTCGACACGGCCGCTGGCGTCCGGGGTGCTGGTGAACACCTACCGGCGCGTCGACTGAGCTACTTCTTGTCCTTCTTGGCCGCTTCCGTGTCGCCGGAGAGCGCGGCGATGAAGGCCTCCTGCGGGACCTCGACGCGGCCGACCATCTTCATGCGCTTCTTGCCCTCCTTCTGCTTCTCGAGGAGCTTACGCTTTCGGGTGATGTCGCCCCCGTAGCACTTGGCGAGCACGTCCTTGCGCATCGCGCGGATGTTCTCGCGGGCGATGATCCTGGCGCCGATCGCGGCCTGGATGGGCACCTCGAACTGCTGCCGCGGGATGAGCTCGCGCAGGCGGGAGGCCATCATCGTGCCGTAGGCGTAGGCCTTGTCGCGGTGGACGATGGCGCTGAACGCATCCACCGTCTCGCCCTGCAGCAGGATGTCGACCTTCACCAGGTCGGACTCCTGCTCGCCGAACGGCTCGTAGTCGAGGGAGGCGTAGCCCGCGGTCTTGGACTTCAGCTGGTCGAAGAAGTCGAAGACGATCTCGCCGAGAGGCATCGTGTAGCGGATCTCGACGCGGTCCTCGCCGAGGTACTCCATGCCGAGCAGGGAGCCGCGGCGGCTCTGGCAGAGCTCCATGATGACGCCGACGTAGTCCTTGGGGGCGAGGATCGCGGCCTTGACGACCGGCTCCTCGACCTTCTCGATCTTGCCGCCCGGGAACTCGCTCGGGTTCGTGACGGTGACCGTCTTCTTGTCTTCGGTCGTGACCTCGTAGATCACGCTCGGCGCGGTCGTGATCAGGTCGAGGCCGAACTCGCGGGACAGGCGCTCGGTGATGATCTCGAGGTGCAGGAGGCCGAGGAACCCGCAGCGGAAACCGAAGCCGAGGGCGACGGACGTCTCGGGCTCGTAGACGAGCGCGGCATCCGACAGCTTGAGCTTGTCGAGGGCCTCGCGCAGCTCCGGGTAGTCGCTGCCGTCGATCGGGTACAGCCCCGAGAAGACCATCGGCTTGGGCTCGGTGTAGCCGGGCAGCGCATCCTTCGCCGGCTTCGCCGAGGTGGTGATCGTGTCGCCGACCTTGGACTGACGCACGTCTTTCACGCCCGTGATCAGGTAGCCGACCTCTCCGACGCCGAGGCCCTTCGACGGGGTGGGCTCGGGCGACGAGACACCGATCTCGAGGATCTCGTGCGTGGCCTTCGTCGACATCATCTGGATGCGCTCGCGCGGCTGCAGCTTGCCGTCGACCATGCGGACGTAGGTGACGACGCCCCGGTAGCTGTCGTACACCGAGTCGAAGATCATCGCGCGGGCGGGGGCGTCGGCCACGCCGACCGGCGCCGGGATCTCGGCGACCACACGGTCGAGGAGCGCCTCGACACCCATGCCGGTCTTGCCGGAGACGCGGAGCACGTCCTCGGGCTTGCCGCCGATGAGGCTGGCGAGCTCTTCCGCGTACTTCTCGGGGTCGGCCGCGGGCAGGTCGATCTTGTTCAGGACGGGGACGATGGTGAGGTCGTTCTCGAGCGCGAGGTAGAGGTTGGCGAGCGTCTGCGCCTCGATGCCCTGAGCCGCATCCACGAGCAGGATGGCGCCCTCGCACGCCGCGAGCGACCGGGACACCTCGTAGGTGAAGTCGACGTGGCCGGGCGTGTCGATCATGTTCAGCGCGTACGTCTGACCGTCGACCGCCCAGGGCATGCGCACGGCTTGGCTCTTGATGGTGATGCCGCGCTCACGCTCGATGTCCATGCGGTCGAGGTACTGCGCGCGCATATCCCGGTCGGAGACCACGCCGGTGATCTGCAGCATCCGGTCGGCCAACGTGGACTTGCCGTGGTCGATGTGCGCGATGATGCAGAAGTTGCGGAGGGACGCCGGGTCGGTCGCGGCGGGCTCGAGGGCCTGGAGAGCTCGTGGTGACATCGTCCGGCCATTCTCCCATGAACGCTCAGCCTCGGGCGCACGCCTTCCGGTCAGGCGAAGCGCTCACCGCGCTCCACCACCTGGCCTCGACCGTCCTCCCAGCGGTAGACCTCGGCTCCGCCGATGAAGACGCGCTCGGCGCGGGAGTTGATGTCGAGCGGATCGCCCGACCACACCACCACGTCGCCGTCGAGACCGGCGGTCAGCGAGCCGACCCGGTCGTCGAGGCGCAGGAACGCGGCCGGGTTCACCGTGAGCGCCTCCAGCGCGGTCTGGCGGGGCAGCCCGTCCTTCACGGCGAGGGCAGCCTGGTAGACCAGGAAGTTGATCGGCACGACCGGGTGGTCGGTCGTGATCGCCACCCGCACGCCGGCGTTCGCGAGGGTCGCCAGGTTGGCGATGGCGCGATCGCGCAGCTCCACCTTCGAGCGCGAGGTGAACATCGGCCCGAAGATGACCGGGATGTCGCGCTCCGCCAGCACGTCGGCGATCTTGTGCGCCTCGGTGCCGTGGTTCACGACCAGCCGGTAGCCGAATTCGTCGGCGAGCCGGATCGCGGTCGCGATGTCGTCGTGGCGGTGCGTGTGCTGGTCCCAGGCGAGTTCGCCGTCGAGCACGCGCACCAGCGTCTCCTTCGCCAGGTCGCGGTCGAAGGGCTTGCCCTCCAGCTCGGCGTTGTCGCGCTGGGTGCGGTAGTTCTGCGCCGCCACGAACGCCTCGCGGATGATCATGGCCACCCCGAGCCGCGTGCTCGGCGTCTGGTTCTTGGACCCGTAGACGCGCTTCGGGTTCTCGCCGAGGGCGGACTTCACGCTGACCGCCTCGTGGATGACCTGCTCGTCGATGATCCGGCCGCCCCAGGTCTTGATCGCGACGGTCTGGCCGCCGATCGGGTTGCCCGAACCCGGCTTCACGACCACGGAGGTCACGCCGCCGGAGAGCGCGTCGCGGAAGCCCTCGTCGTCGATGTTGATCGCGTCGAGCGCGCGGACGGCGGCCGTGTTCGGCGTCGTCATCTCGTTGGTGTCGTCGCCCGCCGGACCGTTGGCCTCCTCGTGGATGCCCACGTGGCCGTGGGACTCGATGAAGCCGGGGAGCACCCACTTGCCCGCCGCATCCACCACCGTCACGCCGTCGGGAACGCTCACCTCGTCGGCTGTGCCGACCGCCTCGATGGCCCCGTCGCGCACGAGGAGGACCCCGTTCTCGATGGGCTCCTGCGACACGGGGACGACATAACCGTTGACGATGGCGATGGTGGTGGAGGTCATGGATCGAGCCTACGCGTGCGCCGTCGGGCGTCCAGCGGATTCGGAAAGCTGGGGAATGTCCGCCGGGCCAGCGCGTTGTGGACGGATATGAACATCCTTCTGACCGGCGCGACCGGCTTCATCGGATCCTCCGTCCTCCCCCGGCTCCTCGACGAGGGCCACACCGTCACCGCCCTCGTCCGCGATGCGGACAAGGCGTCCATCGTCGAGGCGGCCGGAGCGACGGCGCTCATCGGCGATGCTGCGGATGCGGCCCTCGTGGAGCAGGCGGCGCGTGCGAGCGACGGCGTCATCCACCTGGCGTCGGGCCAGGACGTCGATGCGGTGCTCGTTCCCGCGGTGCTGGCGGGGCTCGCCGGCTCGGGCAAGCCGTTCGTGCACACCGGCGGCGTCTGGACGTACGGCTCGAACGACGACATCACCGAGGAGTCGCCCGTCGCACCACCCGCCCTCACGGCGTGGCGCGGGACCGCGGAGAGGCTGGTGCGGGCCGCGGAGGGTGTCCGCGGCAGCATCGTGGTGCCGTCGATCGTGTACGGACACGGGAAGGGACTGCCGAACGTCATCGTGGACGCCCCGCGCGGGTCGGATGCGGCACCGGCGCTGCGCCTGATCGGCGACGGGTCGCAGCACTGGGCGACCGTGCACGTCGACGATCTCGCCGCCTTGTACGTACTCGCTCTGGAGCGCGGTGAGGCGGGCGCCACGTACATCGGCGCCAGCGGGCACAACCCGACCGTGCGCGAGCTCGCCGAGGCGGCCGCCCAGGCCGCGGACGTGCCGAGCGTCGCGGCGGAGAGCGTCGAGGAGTCGCGCTCCCGCCTGGGCGAGGGCCTGGCCGACGCGCTGCTGCTCGACCAGCAAGCGCGCGGCTCCAAGGCGCGCATCGACCTCGGCTGGGAGCCGAACGAGCCGACCCTGCTGCAGGAGCTGCTCGTCGGGTCCTACGCCCCGGCGCGCGTCTGATCCGCATTTTTGGTGGGATGCGCGACCCGCTGGTAGAGTTGTTTGTTGGCTTGCGTGTGGATGTGTCCGCACGAAACGCCGCAAGGCGCCCTCTCCGCTGAGCGGCACATCCCTAACTCACACAGAACGAAAGTGACCACTCGTGGCAAACATCAAGTCGCAGATCAAGCGCAACCGCACCAACAAGAAGTCGCAGGAGCGCAACAAGGCAGTCAAGAGCGAACTCAAGACCGCCATCCGCGCCACCCGTGAGGCCGTCGTGGCCGGCGACAAGGAGAAGGCGACCGCGGCGCTGCGTCTCGCCGCGAAGAAGATCGACAAGGCGGCCAGCAAGGGCGTCATCCACAAGAACCAGGCGGCGAACCGCAAGTCTGCGATCGCCAAGCAGGTCGCCGCGCTCTAAGCGACGACCGACCGCGGGACCTGTCCCGCGCCGCTAGCGAGCCCCCGCTCCAGGACCACGGTCCGGGCGGGGGCTCGCTGCATGTCCGGGCGGGTGCTCGGTGGCAGGGGACACGCGCCCCCGGGCATCCGCCGCGATCAGTCCCGGCCGCGGGCGCTGACGACGCGGATCATCCGCTCCAGGGCGAACACCGGGTCTCGCCCGCCGCCCTTGACGTTGGCGTCGGTTTCGGCGAGGAGCTCGATGCAGCGGCCCAGGCCGTCCTCCGTCCAGCCCTGCAGGTCTCGCCGCGCGCGGTCCACCTGCCAGGGCGCGAGACCGAACTGCTGCGCGAGCTGACCGGACCCCCGCGTGCGCCGGAGATCTTCGCCATGGCGCGGATCTTGCTGGCGAACGCGGCCACCATCGGCACCGGGTCGGCACCGGAGGCGAGGGCGTGGCGCATGGTGACCAGCGCCTCCCCGTGACGACCGGCGATCGCGGCGTCGGCGACCTGGAAGGCGTTCGTCTCCACGCGACCGCCGTAGTACTTGTCGACCGTCGCCTCGGTGATCTGCTCGGCGGAGTCTGAGAGCAGCTGCTGGCAGGCGGCCGCGAGTTCGGCGAGGTCGTCCGAGAAGGCGGACGTGATCGCGCGGAGCGCTCCCGGCGTGACCTTGCGGCCCGCCGCCGCGAACTCCGCCTGCGCGAAGTCGTACTTCTCGGCGTCCTTCTTGAGCTCGGCGCAGACCACCTCGATGCCGCCTCCGGAACCCGCGCGGATGGCGTCGAGGAGCTTCTTGCCGCGGACGCCGCCGCCGTGGCGCAGGGTGACGACGGTCCCCTCCGCCGGCGCGCTCAGATAGTCGAGCATGTCGGCCAGGAAAGCGTCGTTGCACTTCTCGACGGCCTCGACGCGGATGAGCCGCGGCTCGCCGAACAGGGAGGGGCTCGCGAGGGTGAGCAGCTCGCCCGGCGCGTAGTCGCCCGCGTGCAGGTCGCTGATCTCGAGGCTCGGATCGTCGGCTTTGAGCGCGTCGCGGAGGGTGCGGACGGCCCGGTCGGCGAGGAACCCTTCTGCGCCCGTGACGAGTACGACCGGCGCCGATCGCACCTGGTTCCACTGCACCTGCGGGATCGCGCTCGCGGCGGCCCGCGTCTTGCCTGCTGAGCCTCTGCTGCTGCCTCGTGCCGCCACGTGTCTCCTCGTCCGAACGCGCGCCGCATCGGGACGGCTCGCTCGTATCCAGGATAGGCGGGACCACCGTCACTGACGGTCGGGCCGCGTTCGCTCCAGAGCCGGATGCCCGAGGCACCGGGCGAGACGAGCAGCATCCCCTGCTGGTCGGTCCGTGCCACCGCTGTCCCGGACTCCGACAGCATCCGGAGCGCACGCGCGGTCGGGTGGCCGTAGCCGTTGCGCGCTCCGACGGAGACGAGGCCCAGCCGCGCATCCAGCGCCCGGGACAGCGCGTCGCTCTGATCGGATGATCCGTGGTGGGCGACCTTCACTACGTCGACGGGCCGCACTGCGCGCGTGGCGAGCAGCGCATCCTGAGCCTGCTCCCCCAGATCTCCGAGGAAGATCGAGCGCAGGCCGTGTCCCTCGGCCTCCACCGTGAGGCTGCCGGCGTTGCCGGTGTCCATGTCGGATGCCGTGCCGACGGCAGGCACCGGCGGCCAGAGGAGCCGCCATGAGATCGCGCCGAGCCGGCCCGTGAGCCCGGCGTAGCCGCGTTCGACCGGCACGCCGGCCCCGGCCAGCACCGCCAACGTCCGCCCGTCGGCATCCCGGACCGGTCGCTGGGTGAGAGCGCGCGTCACCCGTGAGGCCACACCGGCGACCCCGCCGACGTGATCGGCGTCGAAGTGGGTGAGGACGAGCAGGTCGATCCGGCGGATGCCGAGGCGATCGAGGCACGCGGCCGCCGGCGCCGGCTCGCGCCCGACATCGATCATCGCGACCGCGTCACTGTCGCGCAGCAGCACGCCGTCGCCCTGCCCTACGTCGCACGCGGCGATCTGCCAGTCGGACGGGATCGCGAGCGCGCGGCCGACGATCGAACCGCCGAGCGCTCCGGCGTACACCACAGCGCCTGCGCACAGCATCAGGACGGCTGCCATCGAGACGGCCCGGGGCGCGCGGCGCGCGAGCAGCAGGACTGCCACGGCGACGAGGACGCCTGCGCTGAGCACCACACCCAGCAGCCCAGGGGCCCAGGGAAGCGCCACGCCAGGCAGCCCGCTGGTGAATGTCGCGACCTGGGCGATCCAGGCGGATGGGGCCCAGGCGATCCGAACGACCAGCTCTCCGAGACCGGGCGCCCACGGCAGCACGGCGCAGGCCAGACAGCCGAGGACGGTCGCGATCGGCGCAGCGGGCTCCGCCAGCAGATTCGCCGGGATGCCGAAGAGCGGAAGGGACGGCGTCAGCAGGATGAGGACCGGCTGGCAAGCCAGCTGCGCGGCGGTCGGGACGGCCAGCGCGAGGGCGAGCGACCGGGGCATCCAGCGGGTGAGAGCGCGGCTCAACGGGCCGGCCAGCAGGAGCAGCCCGGCGGTGGCGAGGACCGACAGCACGAAGCCGTAGTCGCGTGCCAGCCACGGATCGTGGACGAGCAGGGCGACCATCGCGAGGGACAGCGCCGGGATGCCGTCCGCCGGCCGCCCCCGGGCCAGGCCGACCAGGACCACCGCCGCCATCGCCGCAGCGCGCACCACGCTGGCACTGGGCCCGACGAGGGCGACGAAGCCCAGCAGCGCCCCGGCAGCCACGAGCACTCGCGCTCGGCGCCCGAGCAGCGCCGCCCGCGTCACGAGGAACACCAGTCCGATCACCAGAGCGCAGTTCGCACCCGAGACGGCCGTCAGGTGGCTGAGCGAGGATGCGATCATCGCCTCGTCGAGCTCCGCCGAGACCGACGTCTCGTCGCCGATCGCCAGCCCGGGGAGCAGATCGCCGCCGTTCCCGGGCGTCGCGCCGGCAGCCTCCGCGAACCGCGTGCGGGCCGCGG
Organism: Leifsonia xyli subsp. cynodontis; assembly: GCF_050632205.1. Taxonomy (GTDB): domain Bacteria; phylum Actinomycetota; class Actinomycetes; order Actinomycetales; family Microbacteriaceae; genus Leifsonia; species Leifsonia xyli_D. The sequence continues at coordinate 1,215,948 of NZ_CP192578.1, read as the reverse complement.
CCGCCCACCCCAGCCAGGGCGGAGGCGGCTCCACCAGGGCGACGGCATCCGATCCGGAGAGGCGGATGGTGTAGCTGGTGGCCTCGCCGGGATCGTCGCGGCGCACCATGCCCGTGGCGTGCACAAGCGACCCGAACGCGTACGTGCGCGCCGTCGCGACGGGGGCGGCGAACTGCAGCGAGACGGGGACGTCCGCCGGGTCGCCGACGGTCCGGCCGCGGAGCGTCCAGCGCGGCTCCGCTCCGAAGCCTCCGGCCATACGGTGCGGAGTGCGCTCCACGCGGACGCTGAGAGCCGCGGCGTCGGAGCGCTCGGCCGCGGCGTCGAGCCGGGGGTCGAGCCGCCCGGGGGCGTCGAACGCCACGACCAGCGACCCCAATGCCAGCGACCCGAATGCCATCGAGCCGAGGAGCAGCGCGGTGAGCGCGGCGCCTCCCGCAGACCGCTTCCTCGGACGCGTCAGCCCCGCGAACGCCAGCGCCCCGAGCGTAACGGCACCGCCTGGGATGCCGACCGCCAGGGCCGCATCCGGAAGGCCGATCAGCACCGCGCACGTGCCCCAGAGCACGACGGCCGGCAACGCGAGGCGAAGATCGGGCATCAGACCACCACGCGATCCTTCAACCCGTCGAAGAGCTTCTGGCCGATACCTGACACCTTCAGCAGGTCGGTCGGTTGCGCGAAACGGCCGTTCGCCTGCCGCCACTCGATGATGCGCTGCGCGAGCGCGGGACCGATGCGCGGGAGCGTCTCCAGCTCCGCCTGCGTCGCCGTGTTGAGGTTCACGGATGCGCCCGCGCCAGCACCCGCTGCCCCGGCCGCACCCGACCCCGTGGCAGGCGCCGGCGCGGGCGCCTCGCCCTGCCGCGGAACCACCAGCTGCTCGCCGTCTGCGACCGGACGGGCGAGGTTCACCCCCGCCGGATCGGCGTCGTCGGTCAGGCCGCCGGCCGCGGCGACCGCATCCACCACTCGGGAGCCCACCCCCAGTGAGACGATTCCGGGCTTGCGAACCGCGCCGGTGACATGGATGAGCACGCGGCCGCCAGCAGCCGCTTCGGCCGAGGCCGGAACCGTCGCCGCGCTCGTCCAGGGAGCGCTCGCGCTCGGGACCGCCACCGAACTCCCCTGCGATGCCGTCGCTGACACCAGCACCGCGATGACGGCCGCGACGATGAGCAGCACGACGACCGCGCCGACCCCGACCCGAACCCGGCGCCCCCGCGGCGCGGGCTCAGCGCCGACGGGACCGCCCGGCGAATCACCAAGCGAATCGCCGGGCGAATCGCCGGGCGTACCACCGGCGGCGGAAGGATCGGCTCGATGTCGCATCCCTCCACGCTAGGAACCCGCGACCGCCCCGATCCGCCGCCCGCGATATCCGTGGAGAAACAGCGAGAGCGCCGGGCTGTGGACGACCCGGCGCTCTCGCGCGATCACAGGACGGCTCAGCCGCGCGGCTTCGTCGCGATGTTCACCAGCCGCGGCGCCCGCACGATCACGTTGACGACCTCCCGGTCGCCGACGGACCGCACCACGGCCTCCGAGCCGCGGGCCAGCGCCTCCAACTCGTCGGCCGAGATCTTCGGCGACACCTCGAGCCGGTCGCGCACCTTGCCGTCGACCTGCACGACCGCGGTCACCGACTCCTCGATCAGCAGCGTCGGGTCGGGCTTGCGCCACTGCGCCAGCGCCACGGACGGCTCGTACCCGAGCTTCGCCCACATCTCCTCCGCGGTGTACGGCGAGAACAGGTTCAGCGCCATGGCGATGACCTCGGCGGCCTCGCGCACGGCGGCGTCGGCGGGTCCGGCACCGGTGTCGATGGTCTTGCGGGTGGCGTTCACCAGCTCCATCAGGCGCGCGACGACCACGTTGAATTTGAACGACTCCACGAGACCCGGGGCGTCGGCCAGGAACCGGTGCGTGACCCGGCGCAGGGCCGCGTCCCCCGTCTTCCAGACGACGTCCGGCGCGCTGGTCACGTCATCCGCGATGCGCCACGCACGGGCCAGGAACTTCGCCGACCCCGCGGGCGACACATCCGCCCAGTCGATGTCGTCCTCCGGCGGGCCGGCGAACGCCATCGTCAGGCGCACCGCATCCACACCGTGCTCGTCGAGCTGCTCGGACAGCTTCACCAGGTTGCCGCGCGACTTCGACATCGCCGAGCCGTCCATCAGCACCAGGCCCTGGTTGAGCAGCGCCGTGAAGGGCTCCGTGAAGCTGATGTAGCCCAGGTCGAACAGCACCTTGGTGATGAACCGGGCGTACAGCAGATGCAGGATGGCGTGGGTCACGCCGCCGACGTACTGATCGACCGGCGCCCACTTCTCCGCCTCGCGCGGGTCGAAGGCCTGCGTGTCGTCCTGCGGGTTCAGGAAGCGCAGGAAGTACCAGGAGCTGTCGACGAACGTGTCCATGGTGTCCGTGTCGCGCTTCGCCGGCCCACCGCACGACGGGCAGGAGACGTTGACCCAGTCGGACGCCGCGCCCAGCGGGCTCGTGCCCTTCGGCTGCAGGTCCAGGCCCTCCGCCGGCGGCAGCAGCACGGGCAGCTCGGACTCGGGAACCGGCACCTCACCGCACTGCTCGCAGTGGATGATCGGGATGGGCGTGCCCCAGTAGCGCTGCCGCGAGATCAGCCAGTCGCGCAGCCGGAAGTTCTTCGCGGGCGCGCCCAGGTGCGACGCCTGCAGCGCCTCGGTGACGCGGCGGATCGCGTTGGACTTGCTCAGGCCGTCGAACGGCCCGGAGTTGATCAGCCGGCCCTCGCCGGTCAGGGCGACGCCCGTCTCGGACGGGTTCTCCAGCGCCGCCTCCTCCGGCAGGATCGGCTCGCCGGTCGCCGGATCCGTGTGGATGACCGGGATGGCGCCGGTCACCGGCTGCGTGGTGTCGACGACCACGCGCACCGGCAGGTCGAAGGCGCGCGCGAAGTCCAGGTCGCGCTGGTCGTGAGCGGGCACGGCCATGATCGCGCCGTGGCCGTAGTCGCTCAGCACGTAGTCGGCGGCCCAGATCGGCAGCTTCTCGCCGGTCAGCGGGTTGATCGCGTGGCGCTCCAGGAAGACGCCGGTCTTCTCGCGCTCGCTGCTCAGGCGGTCCATCTCGGTGGTGCCGCGGACGACCTCCAGGTAGTCGTCGAAGCGCTTCTTCACCTCGGGGCGCGCATCCTTCACCAGCTCTGCGGCCAGATCGGAGTCGGGCGCGACCACCATGAACGTGACGCCGTACAGCGTGTCAGGACGCGTGGTGTACACCGTGACCGGCTCGTCGCGTCCCTCGATCTCGAATGCGACGTCTGCACCGGTCGAGCGGCCGATCCAGTTGCGCTGCATCGAGATCACCTTGGACGGCCAGGCGCCCTCCAGCTGGTTCAGGTCGTCGAGCAGGCGGTCCGCATAGTCGGTGATGCGGAAGTACCACTGGGTCAGCTTCTTCTTGGTGACCAGGTTGTCGCACCGCTCGCAGCGGCCGTTCACGACCTGCTCGTTGGCCAGCACCGTCTGGTCGAACGGACACCAGTTGACCTGGCTCGCCTTGCGGTACGCCAGGCCCTTCTCATACAGCTTCAGGAACAGCCACTGGTTCCAGCGGTAGTAGCGCGGGTCGGACGTCTGCAGCACGCGGTCCCAGTCGAAGCTGGGCGCGTACCGGCGCATCGAGGCCTTCTGCTGGGCGATGTTGTCGTTGGTCCAACCGGCCGGGTCGAGCCCGCGCTTGATCGCGGCGTTCTCGGCGGGCAGACCGAAGGAGTCCCAGCCGATCGGGTGCAGCACGTTGAAGCCCTGCTGGCGCCAGTAGCGGGCGATGACGTCGCCCAGCGCATACGCCTCCGCGTGGCCCATGTGCAGGTCGCCGGAGGGGTACGGGAACATGTCGAGGATGTACTTGCGCGGCCGCTTGTCGGCCGGGTCGTCGGTCGCGAACGGGCGCAGCTCGTCCCAGATCGGGAGCCACTTGTCCTGGATCGCCGTGAAGTCGTACTGCGCGCGCTCGTCGTGCGCGGTCGCGCCCTGCGGGGTGCTCGCTGCGGTGGTGCCTGCTGCGTCGTGCTCGTGTGCCACGTGACTCTCATTCTCGGATCCGTCGTGCCGCGGCCGGGTGAGGGCGGCACGGAAGAGGTCCGGGCGACAGGGCCCGGGTCTCCAGAGTACTAAACGTCCGACGCGCCCAGTCCGTTCCCAGCGCGCCCTCAGTTCGCGGACGGCGTGAGGGGCGGCCGCTCGGCGGTGGCCGGACCGGCGTCGAGCCCGGCCGCACGCAGCACCGCCGCGGCCTTGACCCGCACCTCCTCCAGTTCCTCCGCCGGCACCGAGAGCGCCGTGATGCCGCCGCCCGCGCCGATCGTCGCGGTGCCGTCCGAGAAGTGGACGCTGCGGATCACCATCGCGAGATCGGCGCTGCCGTCGACCGCAAGGTAGCCGAAGCATCCGGCGAACGCGCCGCGCGGACCGCTCTCCAGCCGGTTCAGGATGCGCATCGCGCTGAGCTTCGGAGCCCCGGTCATCGACCCGGCCGGGAAGCACGCGGCCACCGCATCCACCGCGCCGAGGCCCGCGCGCAGGGTGCCCTCGACGGTGGAGACGAGCTGGTGCACCTGCGCGTAGCTCTCCACGGCCAGCAGGTGGCTGACCTCCACGGAGCCGACCTCGCAGACCCGGCCGAGGTCGTTGCGCATGAGGTCGACGATCATGACGTTCTCGGCCCGCTCCTTCTCGCTCGACTCCAGCTCGGCGCGCAGAGCGATGTCGGCGGCGACCGTGGCCCCGCGGGGACGCGTGCCCTTGATCGGGCGCGTGCGGACACGGCCGTTCGACTCGACGCGCAGGAACTCCTCCGGGGACGAGCTCACCAGCACATCCCCGCCGATCCGGACGAAGCCCGCGTAGGGCGCGGGGCTCACCCGGCGGAGGCGCAGATGCACGGCAAGGGGATCGGCGTGCGACTCGCCCTGTGCGCGGTTGGTGAGGCAGAGCTGGTAGGCGTCGCCGGCGTGGATGGACTGCTGGCAGGCGCGGATGGCGGCGAGGTAGGCGGCATCGTCGTGACGCCAGGACGCCGAAGCGGCGGGGACGTCATGCGCGGCCTCGTAGGCTGCCGCGGCGCCGGCCGCGGAGTCGAGCAGGCGGACGGAGGCGTCGAGCCACAACCGGCCGTCGGCGTCGTCCGGCGCGACGAGGTCGAGCGTGCGGGCGGCGTGGTCGAACGCGAGGAAGTGGTCGACGAAGAGGAGGGCGGCGTCCGGGGCGTGCGCGCCGTCCGCGTCGCGGGAGGAGGCTACCGGCGCGCCCGCGGCGGCCGCGCCCGCCTCATAGCCGAGGCGGCCCCACCAGCCGACCGGGTGCGCGTCGATCGGCGCCGGGGAGGTGCCCTCCACGCGCCGGGCGGCCTCGACTGCGTTGCCGACCGTGGACGTGCCGCGGGCGCGCAGGTCGTCGCGCAATGCGTCGAGGATTCCACCATCCCGGACGACCCCGCCGATCGTGACCGTGCCGTCGGCGACCGAGGCGGTGGCGGCGAGGCGTCCGGTGCCTAGGAACGAGCGGCCCGTCGCCGCCTCGGGCCCGCTGTCGAGCCACACGGCGTCCGGAACATCCACCCCGACGCCGCCGAAGAGGGCGACGAACGCGTCCGCCGGCTCGACCCAGGTGTCGAGCCGGAGCACGCGGAGCGGAAAGGCCACCGCACTAGCCTAGGCGAGTGGACGCGCACAGCACCGGACCCGTGACGACCCTCGCCGACTGGGCGGGCGGTGAGCTGCGGGTGCGCGACGACTGCGAGCTCGTGGAGACGGAGCTGCTGGCGGCGGACTCGTTCCTCGTGCGCGACGGGCGGGTGCTCGCTCTGGGGCTCCATCGGGCGCGGTTCGCCGAGACGGTTCGCGAGCAGGGCTACCGGGATGCCGACCTGGGCGCCTTCTGGGACGCGGGCATCGCATCCCTCCCCCGTGACGGCGAGTGGTTCCCGCGATTCGAGCTGGTGCGTGCGCGGGATGCTCTGCGCCTGCGGTTCCGGCTGCGGCCGGCGCCCGAACTCTCCGCCTCCTTGGTCGTCGCGACAGCGGACGCGGACCCGCGGCGCGTGCCGCACCTCAAGGGGCCGGACATCGACCGGCTCAGCGCCCTCCGGCAGCGGGCGCAGCGACGCGGGGCGCAGGAGGCGGTCATCCTCGATGAGGGGTTCGTCTCGGACGGTGCCACGACGGCGCTGCTGTGGTGGCGGGGCGACATGCTGTTCGCGCCGCCTCTGTCGCTGCCGCGGGTCGACAGCGTGTCGGCCCGTACGGTGCGGGGTATCGCGGCGGCGCTCGGCGTGCCGGTGGACGAGGAGGAAGCGCGGCCCTCGCAGCTCGACGGTGCGGTGGTGTGGGCGGTGAACGCGCTGCACGGCATCCGTGCCGTCAGCGCGTGGGTGGACGGCCCGGCGCTCGCCGCCGACCCGGCCCGCACGGACGCGTGGCGCGCGCGCTTCGCGGCGCTCACCCGCCCGCTGCCGTAAGCGGGGTTCATCCGTCCGCTGCCCAGACACGACCGAGCGCGGTGCAACCAGTGGTCCCAACACGCCGTTACGGCGGCGTGCTTTGCGGCGTGTTGGGACCAGTTGATACGGGTTACGAGACGATGCGGCCCGCTTCGAGGTGGAGAGTGCGGTCGACGAGGTCGGCCGGGACGTCGGTGTGCGAGATGAGCAGCACCGTGCGTCCGTCCTCGGCGGCCGTGGTCAGCACGTCGCGGACGATCGCGTCGGCCACCTCCACGTCGACGTTCGCCGTGGGCTCGTCGACGATGAGCACCGGGAAGCCCGCGAGCAGCGCCCGCGCCAGGGCGATCCGCTGGGCCTGACCGCCGGAGACCAGCGCGCCCCGCTCACCGACCGCGGCCGAGAGGCCGCCGCGCCCGAGGGCCCACTCCCGCAGCCCGACACGGTCGAGCACCGCGAGGAGTTCGTCGTCGGTCGCGGTGTCCCTCGCGAACAGGAGGTTCTGCCGCAGGTCGGAGTCGAACAGGTAGGGCCGCTGCTCCACCAAGCCGACCGCGCGGCGCACATCGTCCTGCCGCAGGTCGCCCACCGGGACGCCGTCGAGCCGGTAGCCCCCGGTGTGGTCGATCAGCCGCGTCAGGACGTGCGCGAGCGCCGTCTTGCCCGCGCCGGTCGGACCGGTGAGGAGGACGCGCTCGCCCGGCGCGAGCCGGAGCGTGATGTCGTGCAGCACCGCTGCGTCCTCGTCGGGCCAGTGGGCCGAGACGCGGTCCAGCGCGACCTCCGGCACACCGTCGACGACGAGGGATGCAGCGTCCGGCGCGTCGACGGGGATCCCGCTGGGCGCGGTATCCGGCGCCGCCGAGGCGATCCGTTCCGCGCTCGCGCGCACGCTCCGCCACGCTCCGAAGGCCGCGGGCACGGTGCCGAAGACCTCGAACACCGCGAGCGGCAGCAGGGCGACGACCGCCAGGCTCGGCGCGTCGAGGGCGCCCGTCCCGAGCGCCGGGATGCCGACCGCAAGCGCCCAGGCCGTCGCGACGCCCGCGAACAGGGACACCGCTCCGGCCGTCAGACCGAGACCGACCGCGCGGGCCCGTGACGCGGCGGTCAGCCGGTCGCTCGCCGCACGCACCCGTGCTTGCGCGGCCGGCAGCGCGTCGTACGCCGTGAGCACGTCGAGGTTGGCGGCGAGGTCGTGCAACGCATCGTTGAGGGCGGCGCGCAGCGGGGCGATCCGCCGCTCCGCCGTCCCCGCGGCCCAGCGGTTCACCAGGACGCCCGCGACGAGCGCGCCGAGAAGCGTCACGAACAGCGCGACACCCGCCGCCGGGAGGATCAGCACCGACACGACGACGCTTCCGGCCACGACGATCCCCGCCGTGACCAGGGGCTGGATGACGCGAAGGGCCAGGTTCTGCAGCTCATCCACGTCGTCGGCGAGCCGGGTGAGCAGATCGCCGGAGCGGATGCCGCGCAGACCGTCCGGCGCCAGTGGCTCCAGCCGGCCGTACAGCCGAGAGCGGACCGTGCCCAGCTGACGGAAGGCGGCGTCGTGGCCCGAGAGCCGCTCCAGGTAGCGGAAGAACGCCCGGCCGAGCGCGAACGCGCGCACGCCGACGATCGCCGCCGACAGGTACATGAGCGCCGGCTGCTCGGAGGCGCGGGTGATCAGCCAGGCGGAGACGCCGAGCAGGGCCACCGCGCTGCCGCCGCTGAGCACGCCGAAGCCGATCGCCGTCCACAGCCGGGCCGGCGACGGGATGGCCATCCGCAGGATGCGGCGCACCTCGGCGGGCTGCGCCGGAACCGTCACAGCCGGCACCGTCGGCGCCGGCACCGTCAGCTCAGTGGACACGGGACACCTCTCCCTGCATCGTCAGCACCGCATCGGCGGCCTCCGCGACCGCCTCGCGGTGGCTCACCACGAGCACCGCCACGCCCTCGGCGGCCACCGCACGCAGCGACCGCAGCAGCTCCCGCTCGGTCCCGGCGTCCAGCGCGGAGGTCGGCTCGTCGAGGATGAGCACGCGGCACCCGCGCGATCGCAGCCGGTACAGGGCGCGGGCGACGGCGACGCGCTGCGCCTGGCCGCCCGACAGGCCGGAACCCCCGGCGCCGACCGGGGTATCGGGGTCCAACTCGCTCGCGGCGGCTTCGCGCAGCGCAGCCCTCACTCGGGACGGATCCGGCGCGTGGTCGCCGAGCGCGACGTTCTCCGCGATCGTCCCGGCCAGGAGCCCGGGCCGTTGTCCGGCCCACGCGATGGCGTCGCGCCGGCCCGCCGCATCCACTCGTCCATCGGCCAGGATGCGACCCTCGGCGGGCGCGAAGCCCAGCGTCGCCGCGACCAGCGACGACTTCCCGGCGCCGCTCGGGGCGCGGAGCACGGCGAGCGTCCCGGGCGGCACCGCAGCGCTGAACCCGTCGACCACCGCGCGTCCCTCGTACGAGACGCCCACGCGCTCGAAGGCCAGCCCCTCGGATTCCGCCGACGCCTCGCGCACCTCCGATCCCGGTACCTCCTCCGCCGCCTCGATCACCGCGAACGCGTTCGCCGCCGCCTCGATGCCCTCCGCTGCCGCGTGGTACGCCGCGCCGACGTTGCGCAGCGGCAGGAACGCCTCGGGCGCGAGCAGCAGCACGAACAGTCCGACCGAGAGGTCGAGCGAGCCGCCCAGCAGCCGCAGCCCGATCGTCACCGCGATCACGGCGACGGACAGGCTGGCCGCGAGCTCCAGCACGAAACCGGAGAGGAACGACATCCGCAGCACCCGCATCGTGTGCACGCGGTACTGCTCGCTCACCTCGCGGATGCGCGCCTCCTGCCGGTGCTGACGCCCGAACAGCTTCAGCGTCGACAGTCCGGCCACGACGTCCAGGAACCCGCTCGACAGCCGCGACAGCGCCGCCCACTGCCGCTGCTGGGCGGCCTGCGTCGCCCAGCCGACGAGCACCATGAACAGCGGGATGAGCGGGAGTGTGACGACCAGGACGATGCCGCTGGTCAGATCCCGCCACCCGATGGTCAGCACGAGCAGCGGAGTCGCGACCGCCGTCCCGATCAGCTGCGGCAGGTACTTCGCGAAGTAGCCGTCCAGCGCCTCCATGCCCCGCCCGGCGACCAGGGTGACGTCGGCCGAGCTGCGGCGGGAGACCCATCCGGGGCCCAGCCGGCCGATCGCATCCACGAGCCGGGAACGCAGCTGTCCCACCGCTCGCGCGCCGCCGCGCGAGGCGACCGCCTCGACCGCCCAGAGCAGCACCGCGCGCACGGCGACGACGACCGCGAGGAGGCCGATCGTGCCCGCCAGCGACGACACGGGCTCGCCCGCGATCGCGCGCACGACGACGTCCGTCACCAGCCAGGCGAACGCGATGACGGTCGCCGTCTGCAGCACCGCGAGCACGCCGCCCGCGGCGAGCGTGCCGCGCGTGGCCGAGGCGTAGCGCAGCAGCCGGGGGTCGAGAGGGCGCACGTCAGACCGTCACAGACTCGGCGGCCTCGGCGTGCTCCTGCGGGATGTGGTCGCGCGTCACGCGCTTCCGGAAGATCCAGTACGTCCACGCCTGGTAGACGAGGATCAGCGGGAGGAAGATCGCGGCCACCCACGTCATGATCGTCAGCGTGGTCTGCGAGCTCGACGCGTTCGCGATCGTCAGGCTGTTCTCCGGGTTCGGCGACGAGGGCATGACGTCGGGGAAGAGCGCCGCGAACAGCGCCACCACGGCGAGGGCGATGGTCGCCGCCAGGAAGCCGAACGCCCAGCCCTCGACCCCGCGGAAGTTGGCGATCCAGGATGCGATGAGCGCGACCGCCGCCAGCACCGCCAGCGCCAGGAACACCGGGGAGAAGTGCGACAGCGCGGTCCAGCCGAGGAACAGGGCCGCCACCACGATCGCCGCGGCGCCGGACCACATCGCGAGCCGCCGGGCGCGCAGGCGCAGGTCGCCGACGGTCTTGAGCGACACGAACACCACGCCGTGGGTGAAGAAGAGCAGCAGCGTGGTCAGGCCGCCGAGCAGCGCGTACCCGTTCAGCAGGTCGAACAGGGTCCCCGTGTAATCGTGGTGCGCGTTCAGCGCCACGCCCTGCACGATGTTGGCGAACGCCACGCCCCACAGGAACGCGGGGACGGCGGAGCCTGCGACGATCATGCCGTCGAACCACTTCTTCCAGCGCGCACCCGGACGCTGGTGCCGGTACTCGAACGAGACGCCGCGCAGGATGAGCGCCAGCAGGATGAGCAGCAGCGCGAGGTAGAAGCCGCTGAACAGCGTCGCGTACCACTCCGGGAACGCCGCGAAGAGCGCCGCCCCTCCCACGATGACCCAGGTCTCGTTGAGATCCCAGACCGGGCCGATGGTGTTGATCATGACGCGCCGGTCGACGTCGTCACGGCCCAAGAACGGCAGCGCCATCCCGACGCCGAAGTCGAACCCGTCGAGCACGAAGTAGCCCACGAAGAAGAAGGCGACGATTCCGAACCAGAGAACTGCGAGATCCATGTGCCTGCTCCTCCTAGTAGACCGTCGCGACCGGGACCGGCTCGCCGGCCTCGTCGAGATGCTCGTCGATGGGCGCCGGGCCCTTCTGCGCCGCCCGCTTGATCAGCTTGAACTCGACCACGGCGAGGGCGCCGTAGATCGCCGTGAAGGCCAGCAGCGAGATCAGCACCTCGAGGCCGGTCGTGCCCGGCGAGACGCCGTCCGCCGTCTTCATGAGGCTGAACACGATCCACGGCTGGCGGCCCATCTCGGTGAAGATCCAGCCGACGATCATCGCCAGCAGCGACAGCGGCATGGACCAGATCGCGACCTTCCACATCCACGGGCGCGGTGTGCGGCCCTTGCGGGTGAACCAGAGGCCGGCGACCGCGACCAGCACGTGCGCCATGCCCAGGCCGATCATCCAGCGGAACGCCCAGTAGGTGATCCAGATGACGGGCGTGTAGTCGCCGGGGCCGTAGAGCTGCGTGTACTGCGCCTGCAGGTCGTTGATGCCCTCCACCGTGCCGTTCAGCGTGTGCGTCGACAGGAACGACAGCAGGTACGGGATGCGGATCGAGAACAGCTCGTGGACGCCGTCCGGCGTGCCGAGGGTGAAGATCGAGAACGAGGCGTCGGCTCCGGTCGACGTCTTGTACAGCGCCTCCGCCGCGGCCATCTTCATCGGCTGTGTCTCGACCATGGCGAGGCCGAGCTGGTCGCCGCTGAGCACGGTGCCGACGGCGGCGCCGACCATGAGCCAGAGGCCGAACTTCAGTGCCGGGCGCATCGTGTCGAGGTTCCTGCTGCGCGACAGGTGCCACGCGGCCACGGTGATGATGAGGCCGGCGGAGACCATGAAGGCCCCGAAGATCGTGTGCGGGAAGGCCGCCAGGGCGACCTTGTTCGTGAGCACCGCCCAGAGATCGGTCAGCTCGGCGCGTCCCTTCGCCTGGTTGATGTGGTAGCCGACGGGGTTCTGCATGAACGCGTTCGCCGCGAGGATGAAGTAGGCCGACAGGATGGTGCCCACCGAGGTCACCCAGATGGTCGCCAGGTGCAGGCCCTTCGGCAGCTTGTCCCAGCCGAAGATCCAGAGGCCGATGAACGTGGCCTCGAGGAAGAACGCGAGCAGGCCCTCCAGCGCCAGCGGAGCGCCGAAGATGTCGCCGACGAAGCGCGAGTAGTCGGACCAGTTCATGCCGAACTGGAACTCCTGGACGATGCCCGTCACCACGCCCATCGCGAAGTTGATGAGGAAGATCTTGCCGAAGAAGTGCGTGAGCTGCAGGTACTTCGGCTTGCCCGTGCGGTACCAGGCGGTCTGGAAGATCGCGGTGCAGGTGACCAGCCCGATGGTCAGCGGCACGAACAGGAAGTGGTAGATCGTGGTGAGCCCGAACTGCCAGCGTGCCAGCAGGAGCGGGTCCAGCAGTTCGTTCACGTGCATCCCTCCGGATCACTTCTACGGTTTGTAGAACTCTACTTCTACGAAGTGTAGAACATTCCCAGCCTGTTCGCGCTACCCTGGAGACGTGGCGAATCTCGGAGAACTCGAACGGGCGGTCATGGACGCCCTCTGGGAGGGCGACGCCCCCATCGCGGCCGGTGAGCTACGCGACAAGCTGACGGCCACGCGCGAGGGCGGCAAGGCACCGGCTCTGACCACGGTCCTCACGGTGCTCTCGCGCCTCGAGGCGAAGGGATTCGTCGGCCGCGACCGCGACGCCCGACCGCACCTCTACTACGCGGCGCTCAGCCGCGCCGGGCACGTCGCCGACCTGATGCGCGAAGTTCTGGAGTCGTCGAGCGACCGCTCCGAGGCGCTCGCCTACTTCGTGGGCTCGGTCGACGAGTCGGAGGCCGCGATGCTGCGCCGCCTCCTCGACGCGCGCAGCGTGTGAGCGCCGACCCCCTCGCGGCCCTCGCCGGGGCGATCTTCCTCGGCCTGCTCGCGATCGCTCTGGCGTGGCCCGTGCCGCTGCTGCTCGCACGTGCCACATGGCCGTCCGCCGCACCCGTCCTCGCGCTGGCGCTGTGGCAGTCCATCGCCCTCGCCGGCGGCATCTCGATGATCGGGTCGCTGCTGCTCGCCGGCCTGCAGCCGTTCGGCGACGACCTGGGGAGCCGTATCTCCGGCGCCGCGGCCTCCCTGTTCCACGGTCCGATGCCGGCCGCGGTCAGCCTGTTCAACGCGTTCCTGCTGAGCGCGGCGATCCTGCTCACGGCCCACCTCGTCCTCAACCTTGCGCTGACGTCGGTGCGCAGCCGGAACCAGCGCCACCGGCACATGGAGCTGCTGCGGCTGCTCTCGTCGCCCCTGCCCGACACCCCGAGCACGCGCGTGATCGACCATCCCGCCCCCGCCGCCTACTGCCTGCCCGGCGCCCGCAGCGTCACCGTCCTGTCCGAGGGCATGATCGCGCTGCTCTCCCCCGCCGAGCTGGATGCGGTGGTCGCCCACGAGCGGGCCCACCTGCGCCAGAAGCATCACCTGCTCCTCGACGCTTTCCGGTCATGGAAACGGTCATTGCCGTGGTTCCCGATCGCAACGCGGGCACAGGATGCGGTCGCCTTGCTGCTCGAGATGCTCGCCGACGACACCGCCCGCAAGACGACCGGCGACGCGGTCCTCGCCGAGGCGATCCGCCTCGTGGACGAGACCGGCCCGGCAGGCGCCGCACTCGGCGCGCCCAAGGACCGCCGCACGCCCGAGCAGCGACGCGCCGCCCTCGTGGCGCGCGAGGAGCGCCTCACGTCGGCGCGCCGCACCGTCGGACCTGTGCTGCGCGCGGCGGTCGTCGTGGCCACGGTGCTGCTGGTCGTGGTGCCGCCGCTCGTCGTGCTGCTCAGCTGACGGAACTGCCTAGGCGGCCCTCAGGCGACGTCGCTACGCTTCGGCTATGCCGCGACGACCCGAGCCGACGCCATGAACGACGCACTGACGTGGGTGCTCGACCTGGTGCAGAGCGTCGAGCCGGTGCTGCGGACGCTGCTGGCCGGCGTGGGCATCCTGCTGGAGACGTCCATCCTGATCGGGCTGATCGTGCCCGGCGACACCATCGTGCTGGTGGCGAGCACTGCGGTCTCGAACCCCGTCGAGTACATCGCCCTCGTCGTCGTGGTCATCATCGGAGCGCTGTGCGGCGAGTCCCTCGGCTTCGCCCTGGGCCGCTGGTTCGGCCCGCGCATCCGCGCCGGCGCCCTCGGGCGGCGGGTCGGCGTGCGCAATTTCGACCGTGCGGAGGCGTACCTCGCCCGGCGGGGCGGCATCGCGGTGCTCCTGTCGCGCTTCCTCCCCGTGCTGCACTCGCTCATCCCGCTGACCGTCGGCATGAGCCCGATGCGGTACCGCACCTTCATGGCGTGGACCGCGCCCGCCTGCGTGCTCTGGGCGTTCGCCTATGTGAGCGTCGGCTCCGCCGCGGCCGGGAGCTACCGGGAACTCTCCCGCGAGCTGCACTGGGCCGGGTACATCTTCGTGGGGGTCATCGCGGCCTTCCTGATCGCCGTCGTCCTGGTGAAGAAGACCCTCGGCGCGCGGGAGGCACGGCACATGCAGCCGGAGGACACGACAGCGGCGGCCCGGGAATCCGAGCCGCCGCTGCGTGGGACCGACTAGCGCCAAGCGCTCAGCGTCTACTTGATCGGGTGATCCTGCAGCCACTTCTTGGCGAGCGCGTCGGGCTGGGTCTTGCTGGCGCCCTGGTTCTCGCCGTTCAGGTCGATGAGGTCTGACGTGGTGAGCTCCTTGGAGACCTTGTTCAGCACCTCCTTGACCTTGTCCGACGCCTTCTTGCTGTTGATCAGCGGCACGATGTTCTGCGCGGCGATCAGGCTCTTCGGGTCCTTCAGCGTGACGAACCCGTTGTCCTTGATGGCCGGCGTCGTCGTGTAGATGTCGGCCAGCTGCACGTCGCCGTTCTTCAGCGCGGCGACGGTGAGGGGGCCGCCGGAGTCGCTGATCGGCTTGAGCGTCGCGGTGACACCGTACGCCGACTTGAGGCCCGGGATGCCGTACGGCCGGGTGCCGAACTCGGGGTTCGCGCCGACGGTCAGCGGAACGGTGACCTTCTTGAGGTCATCGAGGCTGGTGACGCCGTACTTCTCGGAGAACTCCTTGGTGACGTTGTACGAGTCGGCGTCCTGCGCCTCCGACTGGTCGAGCACCTCGTAGCCCTTCGGCAGCGCGTCGTTGAGGGCGGCGTAGACGTCGTCGCTCGAGCTGGCGGTGCTGTTCTTGTCGTAGAACTGGAGCAGGTTGCCGCTGTACTCGGGGATGAGGTCGATGGAGCCGTCCTGCAGCGCCTTCAGGTAGACGTCGCGCTGGCCGATGCTGGGCTTGTACGCGACCTTCACGCCGTTGGCCGCCAGGGCCTGGCCGTAGATCTGCATGAGGATCTCGGACTCGCCGAACGCGGCCGAGCCGACCGTGACGGTGTCGCCGGAGGAGGACGACGCCTTGTCGCTGCTGAACGCGCCACCTCCGGACGAGCAGGCGCTGAGGGCGAGCAGCGCCCCGGCGGCGAGAACGCCGGCCGCGAGGCGGCTCTTCTTCGATGCGAACATGATCTCTCTTCTCTTGGGTGTGGGGTGTTGGAGTGTGGGGTACGGAAAGGAGCAGGTCAGGTGGTGGGCTGGCTCTCGGCGGCAGCCCCGCGTGCGGACCGCCGGGAACCGCCTTCGGCGGCGTCGCGCACTCGGCCGGCCGCGACCCCGCGGGGCACGACGAGCCGCTGGATGACCGCGAAGAGGCCGTCGGAGACGAGGGCCAGCACGACGACGATGATCGAGCCGCCCAGCATCTCCGGATAGTTCTGCACGGCGATCCCGTCGAACAGGAACCGGCCGAGGCCGCCGACGGGCAGGATGGCCGCCACCGTCCAGGTCGCGATGACCTGCAGTGCGCCGGAGCGGATGCCGCCGATCACGAGCGGGAGGGAGAGCGGCAGCTCGACCTTGGTGAACACCTGCCACCCCGTCATGCCGATCGCGCGCGCCGCGTCGATCGGGGCGCGGTCGACGGACTCGAGCCCCGAGTACGCGCCGGCGAGAATCGGCGGGATGGCGAGGATGGTGAGCGCGATCAACGGCGGCACGATCGTGAGGTTGGTGGTGATCAGGGCGAGGTAGATCACCAGGCCGAGCGTCGGGAGGGCGCGGAGCGCGCCGGAGACGCCGACGGCGACACCCCGGAAGCGCCCGGAGTGGCCGATCGCGAAGCCGATCGGCAACGCGATGGCGGCCGCGAGCAGCAGCGTCAGCAGCGAGTAGACGATGTGCTCGCCGAGCCGGGCCGGGATGCCGCTCGGGCCGGCCCAGTTCACCGGGTCGAAGATCCAGCCGAATGCCGCGAGGATGTCGGTCATGCGCCGACCACCGCCTTCATCGCCTCACGCCTGCTCAGCCGGCCGGCGCGCCGGTTCGCCCGCGTCCACGGCATCAGCAGGCGGCCGATGCCGACCAGCACGAGGTCGAACAGCAGCGCCAGGATCATGATCAGCACGATCCCGGTGACGACCTCCTCCGGGTAGTAGTTGTTGAGGCCGGCGGTGAACAGCTGGCCCAGGTTCGGCACGCCGAGCAGCGCTCCGACGCTCACCAGGCTGACCGTGCTCACCGACACCACCCGCAGTCCGGCGAGCAGCACCGGCCCGGCCAGCGGCAGTTCGACCGACCAGAACCGGCGCCAGCCTGAGAAGCCGACGGCGGTCGCGGACTGCTTCACGTCACCGGGGACCGAGCCGAGTGCATCCGCCGTGGTCCGCACCATCAGGGCGAGCGCGTAGATGCTGAGGGCGACGACCACGTTGACGGGCGACAGGATCTGCGTGCCGATCAGCGCGGGCATCGCGAAGAACAGCGGCAGCGACGGGATGGCGTACAGGATCCCGCCGATGGTCAGCAGCACGCCGCGCGTCAGCCGGTAACGGTTGGCCACCCAGCCGATCGGGAGCGAGAAGACGAACCCGATCACGATCGGGAGCGCGGAGAGCCACACGTGGGAGACCGTGAGATTCCAGACCTGGTCGAGGTTCGACCACAGAAAGCTCACGACGCGTCCTCACCCTGCGCCGGAGCACCCGCGACCGAGACGGTCGCGGCCTTTGCCTCGGGGATGGATGCGCCATCGTCGCCGGTGAGGACGCCGGCCGCGCGGCCGTCGCTGTCGACGAGCACCGAACCGGTGGGCGTCTGCTCGACGTGCAGCACGCGGCGGCCGCGGTCCGCCCCCACGAAGGAGGCGACGAATTCGTCGGCCGGGTTCGCGAGGATCTCTGACGGAGTGCCCTTCTGCGCGACGATGCCGCCCTTGCGGAAGATGACGACCTGGTCGCCGAGGCGGAAAGCCTCGTCGATGTCGTGCGTGACGAAGACCACGGTCTTGCCGAGGTCGCGCTGCAGGCGGAGCAGTTCGTTCTGCAGGTCGTCGCGAACGATCGGGTCGACGGCGCCGAACGGCTCGTCCATGAGAAGGATGTTGGGGTCGACCGCGAGTCCGCGCGCGACGCCCACGCGCTGCTGCTGGCCACCCGACAGCTGGCTGGGGTACCGATCGGCGAGCGATCGTTCGAGGCCGACGGTGTCCATCAGGTCGAGGGCGCGCTCCCGCGCATCCTTCTTCTTCACACCCTTGAGCAGCGGCACCGTCGCGATGTTGTCGACGACCTTGCGGTGCGGGAGGAGTCCGGAGTTCTGCATCACGTAACCGATGGAGCGGCGGAGGGCGACCGGCTTGAGCGCCTGCACATCTTCGCCGTCGATCTCGATGCTGCCGGAGGTGGGGTCGACCATGCGGTTGATCATGCGCAGGATGGTCGTCTTGCCGCTGCCCGACGATCCGACGAGCACGGTGATCTTGCGCGACGGGATGACCAGCGAGAAGTCGTCGACCGCCAGCGTCCCATCCGGGAAGCGCTTCGTGACCTCGCGGAACTCGATCACGACAGCGCTCCCGCCGACCGGGTCGCTGTGCGTGGGAGGCCGCGCCGTGGAGCGGGGACTGTGGAAGCCATCCCCTTCAGCCAAACAGCACCTGCGCCATTTGGCAATGAGATGCGTCGAATCGTGACGTTCAGGGTCGGTCGCATTCCGGCCCCCTTCGTTCGGTGTCGTGCCCGTCAGCGGCGTGCGTTCTCTGTTCGGAGCGCTCACCCGTGTGGATGGCAACCTGCCACCGACCACCGACATTCCCGCCCGGGGAACATTACGCCGAAGGGTCGAACCGCCGCTCGAGGTACTCGCGGGCGACCGTGCGGGCCTCGGAGATGTAGCGCTCGTCGCCGTTGACGTCTTCGACGAAAGCTCGGTTGATCAGGGAGTCCATGATCTCCACGACCACCTCGAGGCGGAACGCGAGGTCTTCGCCCGCCGGCAGACCGTACTCGTCGGAGAGGATCTGCGCGAACTGCTGCGCGAATCCGGTCTCGCGGACGACCTCCTCCTCCGGCACGCCCGAGCGTTCGGCGTCGGCGAACCGGATGATGCGGAAGCCCTTCTCGGTGCGGAACATCTCGACGAAGGCGTCGATCGCCGCCTCCACGGCGTTCCACCAGTGCTCCGGCGCCTGCGCGTCGATCGCAGCGACGACCGAGTGGCGGTAGCGGAGCAGCGCCCGGTCGCGCAGCGCCTGCAGGAGCACGATGCGGTCCGGGAAGTAGCGGTACACGGTTCCGATGGAGGCGCCGGCGCGCTCGGCCACCATCGCGGTGGTCAGGCGGTCGAAGCCGATCTCGTCGACGACCGCGGCCGCGGCGTCGAGCAGGGCGTCGATGCGTGCGGCGCTGCGCTCCTGGATGGGTTCCGTGCGGACGAGCGGTGCGCCGACGGTCGTCGGTCCGGTCACCAGATCGTTGATGGGCACGAGGGCGACTCCTTCTCTCAGTCGAACAAGGCGGTGGTGCGGGTCCCCAGCCCGGCGATGGAATCCATCGCACTGAGCCGATCATATTCGGGGAAACCTCATTTCCGCTGGGCATTACCCTTCGACGCGCCGCAGAAACCGTCCCCCAGATCTGGGGGATGCATTCGTGCGCACGTTCACTCCATGAGAAAGTAGGAGGGATGCTCTCCCCCGAATCGCGCCCCGAGAAGCTCCCCGGCGGCGCTGCAGCCGCCCGTCGCAGCGCAGCGGTCGAGCCGATCATGCACCGGGCCGCCCGAATCGAGGACGCCTTCCACGACTTCCGCGCCCGCCGCGCCCGCCGGCGCGGCTTCCTCGCGACGGTGGTCCCGTACACCGGCTACGGCTCGCCGAGCTGGGTGCGCATCCTGGGCCGCGTCGTGCTGGCGAAGGACCCGCGCCCCGGCAGCCGCGCCGAGCGCCTGCACCGCAAGCGCGAGGAGTCGATCCGCGGCTGGCGGTCGTTCATCAGCGTGCCCCTCGCGCTGACGACGGTCACCGTCGAGATCGAGGGCGAGCGGCACGAGGTGCGGACGGACCGCGGCGGCGTCATCGACGCGGTC
Organism: Leifsonia xyli subsp. cynodontis; assembly: GCF_050632205.1. Lineage (GTDB taxonomy): Bacteria > Actinomycetota > Actinomycetes > Actinomycetales > Microbacteriaceae > Leifsonia > Leifsonia xyli_D. The sequence continues at coordinate 1,196,508 of NZ_CP192578.1, read as the reverse complement.
GTGCCGGTGCAGCTGACGCCCGGCTGGCACACCGTCCGGCTGTTCACCACCGAGTCGACCCGGGTGTTCGAGGCGCCCGTCTTCGTGCTCGACCCGAAGGCGACCTTCGGCGTCATCTCCGACATCGACGACACCGTGATGGTGACGGCTCTCCCCGACCGCTGCTCGCGGCGTGGAACACGTTCGTCCTCGACGAGCACGCGCGGGTGCCCACCCCCGGCATGTCCGTGCTGCTCGAGCGGCTCTCCGCCGCCCATCCGGGCGCTCCGGTGATCTACCTCTCGACCGGAGCCTGGAACGTCGCGCCGACGCTGAGCCGGTTCCTCTCGCGCAACCTGTTCCCGGCCGGACCCCTGCTGCTCACCGACTGGGGCCCGACGCACGACCGCTGGTTCCGCAGCGGGCGCGAGCACAAGCGCACCAGCCTCCAGCGGCTCGCGCAGGAGTTCCCCGGCCTCAAGTGGCTGCTGATCGGCGACGACGGGCAGCACGACGAGGATCTCTACGGCGAGTTCACGACGGAGCACCCGCAGAACGTCGCGGCCGTCGCCATCCGCCAGCTCTCCAGCGGAGAGGCGGTGCTCGCCGGTGGCCGCTCGAAGGCCGAGAAGCACAGCGAGCTCTCCGGGACGCCGTGGGTGTACGCACCGGACGGCGCGGGCCTCAGCGAGCAGCTGACAGAGCTCGGGCTGCTGCCGTAGAGGCCTTCCCGGCCGCTGCCGACGCCCGCGGATGCGCGCTGTCGGTGGTCCCTGCCAGGCTGGTGCCATGCCCGCCAGCCCCACCACCCGCGTGAGCCGCGCAGACCTGCTCCGGATGCGCCGCCTCGCGCAGGCCATCGACGGGCCGCGCGAGGCCGATGCGGCGTCGGTCGCCCGGCGGATGCTCGCGCTGCAGGGCCAGGACTTCGCCGCCGGGCTGTGGGCGCTGGCGGTCCGTACCACCGGTGCCCGCCAGGCGGACGTGCTCGCCGATCTCGACGCCGGCCGGATCATCCGCTCCTGGCCGATGCGGGGCACGCTGCACTTCGTCGCACCGGAGGACCTGCGGTGGATGCTGTCGGTCACCATGGATCGCATCGTCGCCGGGCTGGGCCGCCGCCAGCAGCAGCTCGGCCTCGGCGCGGCAGACTTCGCGCACGCCGCGGAGGTGGTCACGGAGGCGCTCAGCGGCGGTGGCAGCATCGGCCGGGCCGACCTCATGGAGCTGTGGGAGGCCGCAGGCGTCACAACGACCGGTCAGCGCGGCTACCACCTCATCTACTACCTCGCCCAGACGGGCCTGCTGTGCTGGGGTCCGGTGGTCCGGTCGGGCAACGGCAACCCGACCCAGGCCCTCGTCCTGCTCGACGAGTGGGCGCCCGCCCCCGCACCACGGGAACCGGATGAGGCGATCGCGCAGTTCCTCCTGCGGTACCTGCACGGGCACGGGCCGGCGACCGTTCGTGACTTCGTCTGGTGGATGAAAGGCACCGTCGCCGGAGCGAAGACCGCGATGGCGGTGCTCGGAGACGCCCTGACGACGGTCGAGTGCGACGGTGTCGAGTACCTGGTCACGGCGGAGCTCGCCGACCGCGCGGCCGCCGCACCGGCCACCCGTGCGGAGAAGGAAGCGGTGCACCTGCTCCCCGCGTTCGACGAGTACCTGCTCGGGTACCAGGACCGCTCCCCCATCCTGGACGCGGAGCACGGGGAGCTGATCGTGCCCGGCAACAACGGCGTCTTCCAGCCGATCATCGTCGCCGGCGGCCGGATCGTCGGAACCTGGCGGCGGGAGGGCACGAACGTGTCGCTGCTGCCCTTCGCACCGCTGAGCGGGGCACGGCGCAGCCGGGCCGAACGAGCGGTGACGGCCTACCGGCGTTACGCCGGGTAGCGTTGAGGGGTGGCACGCACCAGCTCGGTAGACGCCCGCCGCTTCCGGCGTCGGCTCCCGGCTGCGATCGCGCTCCCGGCCACCATCCGGACCAGCACCCGCGCGCCTTTCCTGCAGGTGGTGAAGACGGCGGTCGCCATGATCGTCGCCTGGGCGCTGGCGAGCATCTTCGTGCACGGAGAGCTGCCGATCTTCGCGACGATCGCCGCCCTGCTCGTGGTCCAACCGAGCGTGAACCAGTCGGTGGGCCGTGCGATCGAACGCTCGCTCGGGGTCATCGGCGGCGTCGTGGTTGCGTACCTGATCGGCCTGGCGTTCGGCACGAACAGCTGGATCGTGCTTCTCGCGGTCGTCGTGTCGGTCCTGCTCGCCTGGGCGCTGAGGCTGACCCCCGGTACCGCGAACCAGGTGCCGATCACGGCGATGCTGGTGCTGGCGATCGGCGCCTCGGACCCCCAGTACGCCCTCGCCCGCATCGTGGAGACGATCATCGGCGCGGCGGTCGGTGTGGTCGTCAACGTCGCGATCGTGCCGCCGGTGCTCACGGCTCCCGCACGGCAGTCGGTGCTCGCGCTGGGCAATGAGATCGCGGCGACGCTCGATCGGCTGGCCGACGCCCTCCTGACCGAGCACACCCGCGCCCAGCTGGATGCGCTGCTGATCGAGGCGCGCCTGCTGCGGCCGATGGAGGCCAAAGCGCAGTCGGCTCTGACGGCTGCCGACGACAGCCTGTCGCTCAATCCGAGGCAGCGGAAGCATCGCGTGTACCTGGAGCACGACCAGCGGCTGTTCGACAGCCTGCGGCCGCTGATCAACCGCACGCTCGGCATGACGCGGGCCTTCCACGACCACTACGACGGGAGCCTGGCCGCCGAGCCCACCATCCACGCGATCGCGGACGAGCTGCACCGGGCAGCCCACGACCTGCGCCTTCTCGTGCGCGACCCGGACGAGCCGGTGGTCGAGCCCGGGACCGAGACCGGCGGGGTGCCGGTGCTCACCGCGCCACTGACGGTGGCCACCCCCGACCCGCGGCACTGGGTGCTGATCGGGTCGCTGGTCGAGGACCTGCGCCGCATCCACGTCGAGATCGCCGGCGACGACGCCTCCACGGGCTGAGCCGGGAGGCGCCGCGACTCAGGCGCCGCTACTCAGGCGCCGCGACTCAGGCGCCACAGGTCAGGCGCACCCCGCTAGGCGGTGAGCTCGGCGACCGCGTCCGCCACCGACAGGGTGCGTCGATCGCCGGTGCGACGATTCCACAGCTCCACCTCGCCCTGCGCCGCTCCGCGGCCCACGACGAGGACCCGCGGCACGCCGATCAGCTCGGCGTCGCCGAACTTGACACCCGGCGAGACCTTGGGGCGGTCGTCGTAGAGCACGTCGAGCCCTGCGTCCTCGAGCTGTCCGATCACCTCCTCGGCGAGCTCGAACGCCGCAGCGTCGCGCCCCGTCGCCACCACGTGCACGTCGAACGGCGCGATCGACTCCGGCCAGATCAGGCCGCGGTCGTCGTTGTTCTCCTCCGCGATGATCGCCAGAATGCGCGTCACGCCGATGCCGTAGGAGCCCATGGTGACGGTCACGAGCTTGCCGTTCTCGTCGAGGACCTTGAGGCCCAGGGCCTCCGCATACTTTCGGCCGAGCTGGAAGACGTGCCCGATCTCCATGCCGCGCGCGAGCTCGACTGGACCGGAGCCGTCGGGCGCAGGGTCACCGGGCTTCACCTCGGCGGTCTCGACCACGGCGTCCCAGCCGAAGTCGCGGCCCGCGACCAGCCCGAAGACGTGCTTGCCCTCGATGTTGGCGCCGGTGATCCATCCCGAACCGTCGACCACGCGCGGGTCGACCACGTAGCGGATGCCGGTCGCGGACTCCTCGCCGAGTACCGGCCCCTCGGGCGACCAGGGACCGATGTAGCCCTTCACCAGACCGGGGTGCTTCGCGAAGTCCTCGTCGGTGGCCGCCTCGACCTCCGCCGGGGCGAAGGCCACCTCGGCGCGCTTGAGGTCGACGCCGCGGTCGCCGGGCAGACCGACGATCACGAGCTCGCGCGTGCCGTCGAGGTGGGTCAGGGCGAGCACGACGTTCTTCAGAGTGTCGGCCGCCGTCCACGCCCGGCCGTCCGGCCGCGGGTGCTTCTCGTTCGCGAGGTCGACGAGCGTCTGGATGGTCGGCGTACCCGGCGTGTCGAGCACCTCTTGCGGCGTCAGCTTCTCGTACGACCGGGCGGGCGGAGGCGTCGTGGTGAACGCCTCGACGTTGGCCGCGTAGCCGCCCGCCGAGCGGACGAACGTGTCCTCGCCGACGGGGGTGGGGTGGAGGAACTCCTCCGACCGCGAGCCGCCCATGGCGCCGGCGTCGGCCTGCACGATCACGTAGGACAGCCCGAGTCGCGTGAAGATGCGCTCGTAGGCATCGCGCTGCGCCATGTAGCTCGCGTCGAGTCCGCCGTCGGTGTAGTCGAACGAGTACGCGTCCTTCATCGTGAACTCGCGGCCGCGGAGCAGGCCGGCGCGCGGACGCGCCTCGTCGCGGTACTTGTCCTGGATCTGGTAGATCGTCAGGGGCAGGTCTTTGTACGACGCGTAGAGGTCTTTGACGAGCAGGGTGAAGACCTCTTCGTGCGTCGGCGCGAGCAGGTAGTCCGCATCCTTGCGGTCCTTCAGCCGGAAGATCCCGTCGCCGTACTCCTCCCAACGCCCGGTGGCCTCGTAGGGCTCGCGGGGCAGCAGCGCAGGGAAGTGCACCTCGTGCGCTCCGGCGGCCGACATCTCCTCGCGGATGATGCGCTCGATCTTCTCCTTCACGCGCAACCCCAGCGGAAGCCACGCGAAGATGCCCGGCGCCTGGCGCCGGATGTACCCGGCGCGGACCAGCAGCCGGTGGCTGGTGACCTCGGCATCGGAAGGGTCTTCGCGAAGCGTGCGGAGGAAGTAGTTGCTCAAGCGTGTAGGCACGGAACCAGTTTATGGGGCGCGCGCTGCGCTCCCGCGCGGGCGCCGGATCCGTGGAGAACCGGACACGGCCGCATCCTGTGCACGATTTCGGCACGACGGCCGGGGCTAGGGTGGCGGCATGCCCGACCGCCGGACCCGCGTCGCCCCGTCCCCCGCCGCAGCACCGCTGGCCGCATCCCTCCACGCGCTCCGCGCCGAACTCGGGCTGCCCGAGGGGTTCCCCGCGCCGGTCGAGGCGGAGGCGCAGGCGGCGGCCGCCCACCCCTCCCTGCCGGATGCCGACCTCACCGACGTGCCGTTCCTCACCATCGACCCGGCCGGGTCCACCGACCTCGACCAGGCGCTGCATCTCTCGCGCACGGCCGACGGGTTCCGCGTCCGCTACGCGATCGCCGACGTCCCGGCGCTGGTCGAGCCCGGCGGCGCGGTGGACGCGGAGGCCCGCCGGCGCGGCCAGACCATCTACGCGCCCGACGGCCGCGTGCCCCTGCATCCCGCCGCCATCGGCGAGAACGCGGGATCGCTGCTGGCCGGGGAGATCCGCGGGGCGTTCGTTTGGGACATCCAGCTCGACGGCGGCGGGCACGAGCTCTCGGCGACCGTCTCCCGCGCGCGCGTCCGCTCCCACCGGCAGTGGAGCTACGAGGAGGCGCAGGCCGCGGTCGACGACGGGTCTGCTCCCGAGGAGCTCGCCCTGCTCCGCGAGGTCGGCGAGGCGCGGATCGCGTGCGAGCGCGAACGCGGCGGCGCCAGCCTCAACACCCCGGACGAGGAGGTGGTCGTGCGCGACGGCGGGTACACGCTGCAGCGCCGGGCCTCCCTCCCGGCCGAGAACTGGAACGCGCAGCTCTCCCTGCTGACCGGCATGGTGGCCGCACGCCTGATGCTCGACGCGCGGGTCGGCATCCTGCGGACCATGCCCGCGCCCGACGACGACGCGTTCCGCACCTTCCGGGCGCAGACGGTCGCGCTCGGCCTGCCGTGGGCCGAGGGGATGCCGTACGGCGAGTACCTGCGCACGCTCGACCCCGCGCACCCCCGGGCCGCCGCTGTCCTGCAGGCCGCGACCTCGCTGTTCCGCGGCGCCGGCTACGCCGTCCTCGACGGAGCCGTTCCGGCCCACCCGGAGCACTCCGCGATCGCGGCACCGTACGCGCACGTCACCGCTCCCCTGCGACGGCTCGTCGACCGCTGGGGCCTGGTGATCTGCGAGGCGCTGTGTGCGGGGCGCCCGGTGCCGTCCTGGGCGCGGGATTCGCTGGCCGAGCTGCCCTCGATCATGGGGACCTCATCCCACCTGGCCGGGCAGGTCGAGGCCGGAGCGGTCGACCGGGTAGAGGCCGCCCTGCTCAGCTCCCGGATCGGCACCGAGCTGGATGCGACCGTGCTGGCCGTGCGCAACGGCACCGTCCTCGTGCAGCTGGACGATCCGGCCGTCAGCGCCTCAGCGCCCCGCGGCGACGGCGTCGCGCCGGGCGACCGCGTGACGGTGCGCGTGACGGCCGCCGACATCGCGACCGGGAAGGTCGCGTTCGACCCCGTCGGCTGAGCGGGCAACGGAGGAGTTCGGCCGGCGGCGTCGGCGGGTCGGCGGGAAAGGGAGGACTTCCAGCTGCAGTGAGAACCGGATGTCCTCCCTTTCCGAAGTCCCAAGCGGAAGACGCAGCCGCCTCAGTGCGCTCCGACGCTGACGCTCGGCTCGCCCGAGGGACGGTCGCCCATCTCGTCGGCCAGGCGGTTCGCCTCGGCGATGAGGGTCGCGACGATCTCGGACTCAGGCACCGTCTTGATGACCTCGCCCTTCACGAAGATCTGGCCCTTGCCGTTGCCGCTCGCGACGCCGAGGTCGGCCTCGCGGGCCTCGCCCGGTCCGTTGACGACGCAGCCCATGACCGCGACGCGCAGCGGCACGCTCATGCCCTGCAGCCCCTCGGTGACGCTGTCGGCGAGCGAGTACACATCCACCTGGGCCCGGCCGCAGCTCGGGCACGAGACGATCTCGAGCTTGCGCTCGCGGAGGTTGAGCGACTGCAGGATCTGCAGGCCCACCTTGACCTCCTCCGCCGGCGGAGCGGAGAGGGAGACGCGGATGGTGTCGCCGATGCCCTCGCCCAGCAGGATGCCGAACGCCGTCGCCGACTTGATGGTGCCCTGGAACGCAGGTCCGGCCTCGGTCACGCCGAGGTGGAGGGGCCAGTCGCCGCGCTCGGCGAGCATCCGGTACGCCTTCACCATGACGATCGGGTCGTTGTGCTTGACCGAGATCTTGAAGTCGTGGAAGTCGTGCTCCTCGAACAGGCTCGCCTCCCAGACGGCCGACTCGACGAGGGCCTCCGGGGTCGCCTTGCCGTACTTCTCGAGCAGGCGGCGGTCGAGCGAGCCGGCGTTCACTCCGATGCGGAGCGATACGCCGGCCTCCTTGGCGCGGCGCGCGATCTCGCCGACCTGGTCGTCGAACTTGCGGATGTTGCCCGGGTTGACGCGGACGGCCGCGCACCCGGCGTCGATCGCCGCGTAGACGTAGTTCGGCTGGAAGTGGATGTCGGCGATGACCGGGATCTGGCTCTTCTTCGCGATGATCGGCAGCGCCTCGGCGTCGTCGCGGCTCGGGACGGCCACGCGGACGATGTCGCAGCCGGAGGCCGTCAGCTCGGCGATCTGCTGCAGCGTGGCGTTGATGTTGGTGGTCGGCGTCGTGGTCATCGACTGGACGCTGATCGGGGCGTCGCCGCCGACCAGCACTTTGCCCACGCGGATCTGACGGGACTTGCGACGGGGGGCGAGGGTTTCGGGGACCTTGGGCATCCCCAGATTAATTGCTGCCACGTCCCCAATCCTACGCGGCGGGGTGGGAGCCGGCTGGACGTCGGCCGAACACGCGAGCGGTCGATCGGCCGATCAGCCGAACAGGTTGACCGGCTTCACGATGTCCGCGTACATCAGCAGCACGCTCATCCCGCCGAGCACGATCACGACCGCGAACGTCAGCGGCATGAGCTTGGCCATGTCCACGGGGCCCGGATCGCGGCGGCGGAAGATCTTGGCGACGGTGCGCCGCAGGCCCTCCCACAGCGCGCCGGCGATGTGACCGCCGTCGAGGGGCAGCAGCGGGACGAGGTTGAAGACGAAGAGGGCGATGTTGAGCGAGGCGAGCATCCCGATCATCGTGTAGACCTTGTCCACCACCGGCACGCCGTCGAGCGCGGTCAGCTCCCCCGCCGCGCGGCCGATCCCCACGACGCTGATCGGGCCGTTCGGGTCGCGTTCCGCAGAGCCGAAAGCGGCATTCCAGACGTCGACCATGCGCTGCGGCAGGTGCACGAACACGTTGACGACGGCGCCGGTCTGGGCGCCGACCGCCGGCAGCACCGCCGTCGCGGGCTGCGGAACGAGCTTCGTGACGGGTCCGATGCCGACGAAGCCGACCGTGAGCGTCTCGATGCCGCCCACGGCGTTCTTGACCACCGCGCCGTTCGCGTCGGTCTTCGCGACCGTGTTGACCACCGGCGTGAGCTGCACCGTGCGCTGCTCGCCGTCGCGGCTGAGCACCACGGTGAGCGTCTTGCCCGCCGACTGCCGGATGATGGCCGTGGACTGGTCCCAGCTGGAGATCTTCGTGCCGTCGATGCTGACGATGGTGTCGCCCGGCTTCAGACCCGCCGCGGCCGCCGGCCCCTGGGTCGCATCCGCCGGGCAGGTCTGGCTGGTGCTCCCCGCGGGGAGCACGCACTGACTCACGGTCGCGACGGTCGTGGAGCTCTGCGGCGCGCCGAAGCCCATCAGCAGCACGCCGAACAGCACGACGCCGATGACGAGGTTCATGAACGGGCCGCCGAACATGATGACGATGCGCTTCCACACCGGCAGGCGGTAGAAGGTGCGCTCCTCCTCGCCGACGGCGACGGTCTCCGAGCTCGCGGTGCGCGCATCCTGCGCCATCTGCTGCATGAAGCCGGTGGTCGCGTTGCGGCCGCGGCCGCCGTCCTTGCCCGGGGGGAACATCCCGATCATCGAGATGTAGCCGCCGAGCGGGATGGCCTTCACGCCGTACTCCGTCTCGCCCCGCTTGAACGAGAACAGCGTCTTGCCGAAGCCGATCATGTACTGGGTGACCTTGACGCCGAACAGCTTGGCGGGCACCAGGTGCCCGATCTCGTGCAGCGCGATCGACAGAGCGACGCCGATCAGGATGATGACGACGCCGAGGACGAACAGCAGCACGGAATCCACGGCTTCAGGGTAGCGGCGCACGCCTTGGAAGAGGCCGCGAAGCGGCTCGGTGACCGCTATGCGGCAGCTGTCAGGGCGGAGGTCAGCGCGCGCAGTCAGCGCGCGGCGATGATCGCGTCGGCCTTGGTCCGCGCCCAGCGCTCGGCCGCCGCCAGCGATTCGCGGGTCAGCTCGCCCGACGGCACGTGCGCATCCACCACCCGTTCGACGGTGCCGAGGATGTCCAGGTACCCGATCGCCCCCGCGTGGAACGCGGCCACGGCCTGCTCGTTGGCGGCGTTGAAGACGGCGGGATACGTCCCCGCGGCCATCCCGACGCGCTTCGCCAGGCGTACGGCCGGGAACGCCTCGTCGTCGAGCGGCTCGAACGTCCAGGTGTGCGCCGTGGTCCAGTCGAGCGGCACGCCGACGTCCGGAACGCGGTCGGGCCAGCCGAGGCCGAGCGAGATCGGCAGGCGCATGTCGGGCGGCGACGCCTGCGCGATCGTGGAGCCGTCGACGAACTCCACCATCGAGTGGATGACGGACTGCGGATGCACGGTCACGTCGATACGGTCGTAGGGCACGTCGAACAGCAGGTGCGCCTCGATGACCTCGAGCCCCTTGTTGACGAGCGTCGACGAGTTGGTGGTCACCACCAGGCCCATGTCCCAGGTGGGATGCGCAAGCGCCTGCTGCGGGGTGACGTCGCGGAGCGACTCGCGGGAACGGCCGCGGAAGGGACCGCCGGACGCGGTGAGCACGAGGCGGCGCACCTCCGACGGCGCGCCGGAGCGGAGCGCCTGAGCGATCGCGGAGTGCTCGGAGTCGACCGGGACGATCTGGCCGGGCGCCGCCGCACGCTTCACCAGGCCGCCCCCGACGATCAGCGACTCCTTGTTGGCGAGGGCGAGCATCGCGCCGCTCTCGAGCGCCGCCAGGGTGGGGCCGAGTCCGACGGAGCCGGTGATGCCGTTGAGCACCACATCCGCCTCGACCGACCGCACCAGCAGCTCCGAGTCATCGGCTCCCAGGGCCGTATCCACCACGCCGAAGCGCTCCGCCTGGGCGGCGAGTTCGTCGGCGTTGCGGCCGGCGCTCAGCCCGACGACCCGGAAGCGGTCGGGATTCGCGGCAACGACGTCGAGCGCCTGCGTGCCGATGGAGCCCGTAGACCCGAGGATGATGACTCTGCGCACGAGGCCATCGTACGCACGAGGGTCAGCCCGGGTGCCCGGCGGAAACGGAGGAGAGCCGGAGGCGACTCGCCGCTGGATGCGGAGTGCGGAGGATGTCAGAGCGCCAGGACGCGCGGACTCCTCCGTTCCCGACACCGCAGCGGCGGTGTGGGAGCGTCGGCGCCGCAGGGATCGCGCGCGGCTCAGCCGAGGCGGCCGAGCGCCTCCTCGAGCACGGTGGCCGCGTCGTCGATCAGCTCCTCGCTGATGACGACCGACGGGAGCAGGCGCAGCACGCTGTCCCAGCTGCCCGCATCCAGCGGGATGACGCCGTTGCGGGTGGCGTGGCCGAGCACGGCCTGCAGCGCCTCCGGATTCGGGGTCTTGGTGCCGGGTTTCACCAGCTCGACGCCGAACATCGCGCCCTTGCCGCGCACCTCGCCGACGATCGGGAACCGCTCCGTCCAGTCGCCGATCCGCGCCCACAGCGCCTTCTCGACGCGCCGCGCCTCGCCGAGGAGGTCCTCGTCCTCGAACGCCTGGAAGGTCGCGAGGGCCGCCGCGGTCGAGACCGGGTTGCCGCCGAACGTGCCGCCGATGCCGCCGGGCTGCACAGCATCCATGATCTCGGCACGGCCGGTCACCGCCGCGAGCGGGAAGCCGCCGGCGATGCCCTTCGCGCTGGTGACGAGGTCGGGCACGACGCCGTGGTGCTCGATCGAGTACCACGTGCCGGTGCGGCCGATGCCCGCCTGGATCTCGTCCGCCACGAAGACGATGCCGTTCTCGGCGCAGAACTCGGCGAGCCGGGCGAAGTAGCCCGGTGCCGGGATGATGATGCCGCCGTCGCCCTGGATCGGCTCCACGAACAGCGCCGCGAGCTCTGTGGCGCCGATGTGGGTGCGGATGTAGTCGATCGTCCGCTCGGCGGCCTCTTCGCCGGTCATCCCCTCCGGGTCGCGGAACGGGTAGCTGATCGGGAGGCTGTAGATCTCACCCGGGAACGGGCCCATGCCGGCGCGCTCCGGCCAGGGGCGGTAGGTCATGGCCATGGTGAGGTTGGTGCGCCCGTGGAAGGCGTGGTCCAGCGTCGCGATGGCGCGGCGGCCGGTGTACTTGCGGGCGATCTTGACCGCGTTCTCGACCGCTTCGGCGCCCGAGTTGACGAGGATGCTGTGCTTCTCGAAGTCGCCGGGCGTGATCTCTGCCAGCTTCTCGGCGACGGCGATGTAGTTCTCGTACGGGGTGACCGTGAACAGCGTGTGCGTGAGCTTCGACGCCTGCTCGGCGGCCGCCGCCGCGACGGCCGGGTGCGCGTGGCCGATCGTCGTGACGCCGATTCCGCAGCCCAGGTCGATCAGACGGTTGCCGTCGACGTCGACCAGGATCGCGCCGGAACCCGACTCCATGTAGATGTTGGCGAGGGTGCCCGCGCCTCGGCTCACCGCCGCGACGCGGCGCTCCTGGAGTTCCACCGAGCGCGGGCCGGGCAGCTCGGTGACGAGGTGGCGGGACTGGGGCACGGAGAATTCGCGGGTCATGGATCCATCGTAGGCGGCGGCATCCAGCGCACCCATCACCCGCTGTCAGGTTCGACGGAGGCGGATAGGGCAGGATGGTCGATCGTGCGTACCTCTCTCAAGGCCCTGACCGCGACCGCCACCGCGGCCCTCCTCGTCGCCGGTCTCGCGGCGTGCGGCTCGTCCGAGCCGAAGTCCACGGCGACGCCCGCGGCGAATGCCTGCCAGGACGTCAAGTCCGGCGACACCTCGAAGTCGGTGAAGGTGACCGGGGACTACCGGGCCACGCCGAAGGTGAGCTTCACGGCGCCGCTGAAGACGACGGATGTGGAGCGCACCGTCGTCATCAAGGGTGACGGCGCCGAGGCCAAGGGCGGCTCCAGCGTCGACATCGCACTCGCCGCGTACAACGGCACGAGCGGCAAGGAGCTGACCGCGGCCCAGGGCTTCGACGGCTCGGCCGCCGCGACCATCCAGGTCAACGACAAGGCCTACGTGCCCGGCCTCGTGCGCGCCGTCGAGTGCCTCAACGTGGGATCGCGCGTCGTGCTCACCGCCCCCGCCAAGGACGCCTTCGGCAACCAGGACCTCTCGCAGCTCGGCCTCACCACGAAGGACAGCGTCGTGTTCGTCGCCGACGTGGTCGGCCTGACGCCGACCCGGGCGAACGGCAAGACCGTCGCCCCGACTGCGGGCTTCCCGGCCGTCAAGCTCAACGCCAAGACCGGCGAGCCGAACATCACCATCCCGAAGGCCGACCCGCCGACCGAGACGAAGATCGCGGTGCTCAAGCAGGGCGACGGCGAGACGGTGCAGGCCGGCGACACCGTCACCGTGCAGTACAAGGGCGTCCTGTGGCGCAACGGCACGATGTTCGACTCCAGCTGGAGCCGCGGCGCGCCCGCCTCGTTCCAGACCACCGGGGTCGTCGCCGGCTTCAAGAAGGCGCTCGAGGGTCAGAAGGTCGGCTCACAGGTCATCGCGATCGTCCCGCCGGCCGACGGGTACGGCTCGGCCGGCTCGGGTGAGATCAAGGCCACCGACACCATGGTGTTCGTGATCGACATCCTGAAGACCTCGCGCTAGGGCACAGTCGTGCGGCTCCCCCGCGTGCCTCTGCGACTGATCGCCGCGGCCTCCGCCGTCGCGGCGGGCCTGGTGCTGGTGCCCGCCGCCGCGGTCGCCGACTCGCCGGCGCCGTTCTACCCCGGCTACATCATCAGCGACGACAGCTTCTTCAACCCGGATGCCATGACGGCGGACGAGATCCAGAGCTTCCTCGAGGAGCGCCCGTGCCATCCCAAGGACGGCGTGCCGTGCCTCGCCGACTTCCGGATGAACTCGCCCGCCCGGCCCGCCTCCCCCGAGCGCTGCACGGCGTTGCCCGCCCGCAAGAAGGAGGCCGCGAGCAGCATCATCGCGCGCGTAGCGAAGGCCTGCACCGTCAGCCCGCGCGTGCTCCTCGTGCTGCTCCAGAAGGAGCAGTCGCTGCTCACGGCGCCCAGCTCCTCCGGCTACCTCAAGGCCACCGGCTACGCCTGCCCGGACACCGCGGCGTGCGACACCCGGTACTTCGGCTTCTTCAACCAGGTGTACCGGGCCGCGTGGCAGTTCCGCGAGTACACCGTCCACCCGCGGGACTGGCGCTACCGGATCGGCGCGAACCGCATCCAGTACCACCCGGATGCGGCCTGCGGCGCGAGCAGCGTGACGATCCTCAACCAGGCGACGGCGAACCTGTACAACTACACGCCCTACCAGCCGAACGACCAGACGCTGAAGGCGCCGAAGGGACCGGGCGGCGGCTGCTCGGCGTACGGCAACCTCAACTTCTCGCGCCTGTACAACGCCTGGTTCGGCTCACCGCTCGCGGTGCGGTACACGGGGTTCGTCGACGGCTGCATGGTGTACGCAGGCGGCTTCGGCTGCCGGCAGGGCACCCCGCTCACGCCGTGACCGGTTTCATGCCGTTTCCGGCATACGGCCCCGCTTAACCTCGTAAGGATGAGCATCGACCAGCCCGACGATGATGTCGCCGAGGTGCAGAGGCCCGGCGCCCTGTACTTCGCCGGCCGCATCCTCATGGCTCCGCTGCTGAAGCTGGTCTACCGGCCGCGCGTGATCGGCAAGCGCAACGTCCCGAAGCACGGCAAGGTCATCCTCGCCAGCAATCACCTGTCGTTCATCGACTCGGTCGTGATCCCGATGACGGCGCCCCGGCGCGTGCAGTTCCTGGCGAAGTCGAGCTACTTCGAGGGGACGGGCCTGAAGGGACGCGTCTCCCGCGCCTTCTTCACGGCCATCGGCGCGGTCGGCGTGAAGCGCGGGGCGGGGGCTGCGGCGCAGGAGGCCCTCGACCAGTCCCGCAAGATCATCGACACGGGCGCGGCCTTCGCGCTCTACCCCGAGGGGACCCGCTCGCTCGACGGGCGCCTGTACAAGGGACGCACCGGCATCGGCTGGCTGGCGCTCACGACCGGCGCCGTCGTCGTGCCGGTCGGCCTGGTCGGGACGGACAAGATGCAGCCCGTCGGCGCGAAGTTCCCGAAACCGCACCGGATCACGGTGACGTTCGGCGAGCCGCTGGACCTCTCGCACTTCGGCCCCGCCGACTCGGGGCGCGCCCGCCGTCAGGCGACCGATGCGATCATGGCGGCCATCCACGGGCTCACCGGGCAGGAGCTGGCCGGCGTCTACAACGAGGCGCCGCCCACGAGCACGGTCGAGCGTATGAAGCGCGCCCTGCGCCCCGAGCGCCTCTAGCCCGCACTCGCGCATCCGCTCATCCGCTCGCTCCGGCGCGCCCCCACCATCGAGTCCGCGAACTTTGCACGCGACACGCCGCCGGGCCGTGCAATCATCGCGGACTCGACGGTGGGCGGAGTCGGGTCGGGCGCGGCCGGGGCTCAGGCGAGGGTGAGCAGCTCGGGTGCGTGACGGACCGGGAAGTTGACGCTCGCGGCGATGAAGCACTTCTCCGAGGCGGGGGCGTGGAGGGATGCGGCGAGCTCGGCCTGCGCCGGGTCGGCGATCGTCACCCGCGGGCGGAGCGTCACCTCGGTGAAGTGCCCGCCGCCGTTGCCGGTCTGCTCCATGGTTCCGGTCGCGGCATCCGTGTAGCCGACCACCACGACGCCCGCGCCGGCCGCCTCCGCCAGGTAGCTCAGCATGTGGCACTGCGCCAGCGCGGCCAGCAGCAGCTCCTCGGGGTTCCAGCGGTCGCGGTCGCCGAAGAACACGCGGTCGGCGGACCCCTCGATCGAGTGCTTGCCTTCGGCGCTCACGACGTGGTCGCGGCCGTACGCCTTGTAGCCGCTGGTCCCCGTGCCGCGGTTGCCGGTCCACTGCAGGTCGATCGCATACGCGTGCTCGAGCTTCATCCTCCGATTCTCGCACCGCGGCTAGACTCGGATCACCATGACTGACACCGTGAGCACCCCCGCGCCCGTCTACTCCGTTCCACAAGAACGCCGCATCGTCACCGCCGTCCCCGGCCCCAAGTCGCAGGAGCTGCACGAGCGCCGCCTGGCCGTCGTGCCGACCGGCGTCTCCTCCGCTCTGCCGGTGTACATCGCCCGCGCGAACGGCGCGATCCTGGTGGATGTGGACGGAAACCAGTTCGTCGACTTCGGCGCCGGCATCGGCGTGACCACGGTCGGCCACACCGAGACCGCCGTCGTCGAGGCGGCCGCCGGGCAGCTGCAGGACGTCATCCACACGCTGTTCACGATCACCCCGTACGAGGAGTACGTGCGCGTCGCCGAGCTGCTCGCCGAGCACACCCCCGGCGACCACGCCAAGAAGACCGTGCTGGTGAACTCCGGCGCGGAGGCCGTCGAGAACGGCGTGAAGATCGCCCGCAAGTTCACCGGCCGCCGCGCCGTCGCGGTGCTGGACCACGCCTACCACGGCCGCACCAACCTCACGATGGCCATGAACTACAAGGCCATGCCGTACGCGACCGGCTTCGGCCCGTTCGCCGGCGACGTCTACCACGCCCCCAACTCGTACCCCTACCGCGACGGCCTGACCGGGGCCGAAGCGGCCGCCCGCACCATCGCCTACCTGGAGAAGGTCGTCGGCGCGTCCGACCTCGCCTGCCTCGTCGCCGAGCCCATCCAGGGCGAGGGCGGCTTCATCGTCCCCGCCGAGGGGTACCTGGCCGCGCTGCAGGAGTGGTGCACGGCCAACGGCGTCGTCTTCATCGCGGATGAGATCCAGAGCGGCATGGCCCGCACCGGCGCGTACTACGCCAGCGAGCACTTCGGGGTCGTGCCCGACCTCGTCCTCAGCGCCAAGGGCATCGCGGGCGGGCTCCCCCTCGCCGCCGTCACCGGCCGCGCCGAGATCATGGACTCCGCGCAGCCCGGCGGGCTCGGCGGAACCTTCGGCGGCAACCCGGTCGCCGCCGCTGCCGCGATCGCGGTGTTCGAGACGATCGAGCGCAACGATCTGCTCGCGGAGGGGCAGCGCATCCAGGCCGCCCTCAAGCCCGCGCTCGAGAAGCTGCAGCAGAAGTACGACATCATCGGCGACGTCCGCGGAGTCGGCGCGATGATCGCGGTCGAGCTCGTCAAGCCGGGAACCGCCCAGACCACCAAGGAGCCGAACCCGGAGGCGGTCAACGCGATCGTCGCGGCGGCCGCGCAGCAGGGCGTTCTGTTCCTGAACGCCGGCACGTGGGGCAACGTCCTCCGCTTCCTGCCGAGCCTCGCGGTGTCGGACGAGCTCATCGCGGATGCCGTGTCGGTGATCGACGACGCCATCGCTGCCCTGTGAGCGACGGGAACGCCGTGACCACAACCGCTGAGGTGTTCTCCGTCGACGAATCGGTCGAGCTGGCCGTCGTCGAGCGCAGCGGCTTCGTCGAGTCGCGGCACGCCGGCTCGGCCGTCGTGCTGGGGCCCGACGGCGCCGTCGTCCGGAGCCTCGGGGCGCCGGAGCGCCCGGTGTTCCCGCGATCGAGCATGAAGCCGTTCCAGGCCGTCGCGGTCATGGGCGCCGGTGTCCCGCTCGAGGGCGCCCGCGCCGTGCTCGCCACGGCGAGCCACGCGGGCACGCCGGCGCACCTCTCCGTCGTGCGCTCCCTCCTCGCGCAGGGGCAGCTGACGGACGACGCCCTGCGCTGCCCAGCCGACTGGCCGCTGGACACCGCGGCGCGCGACGAGCTGGTGCGTGCGGGCGAGCACAAGCATCCGCTGTTCATGAACTGCTCGGGCAAGCACGCCGCGATGCTCGTGGCCTGCCGGGTGAACGGCTGGCCGATCGACAGCTACCTCGACCCGACGCATCCGATGCAGCAGCACATCCGCGACACGATCGAGCGGCTCACCGGAGAGAAGGTCGTCGCGACCGGCGTCGATGGATGCGGTGCTCCTGTCCACGCGATGTCCCTCGTCGCGCTCGCCCGCGGCATCCAGCGCATCGCCACCGCGTCCGACGGCTCGCCGTTCGCGCTGTTCCGCAACGCGGCGCTGCTGAAGAACGCCGTGCTGGCCGACGGCTGGGCGATCGACGGGCCGGGCCGCGCCAACACCGTGGTGATCGACGAGCTGGGCGTCTTCGCGAAGGGCGGCGCCGAGGGCGTCATGGTCATGGCCGCGCCCGACGGCACCACCGTCACGCTGAAGATCCTCGACGGGAGCCTGCGGGCCGCATCCATCGTCGCCCTGCGCCTGCTCGCCGACGCCGGCGCGCTCTCGCACTCCGACGTCGATCGCGTGGCTCCGCTGCTCGACCTGGCCGTCCTCGGCCGCGGCGAGCCCGTGGGCGAGATCCGCGCCTCGTACTGACCGCCCCAGCCAACAATTCCTGAGTTTTTCGGGCGCCGAGCGGCGTAGGACCCGAAGAACTCAGGAATTGTTGGCTTGGGGGCGCCGGAGGGTCGGGGCTACTGGCGGGCGAGGCGTTTCGCGCGGGCGGCGGCGGTCAGCTGCGAGATCAGCACCACGAGCAGCGTCAGGATGAAGACCGCGCTGGCGATCACGTTGGCCTGCGCCGGGATGCCGCGGGACGCCGCGATGTAGATGTACATCGGGAACGTCGTCACGGCTCCCGCGTTGAAGTTCGTGATGATGAAGTCGTCGAAGCTCAGCGAGAACGACAGCAGCGCCGCCGACAGGATGCCGGGGAGCAGCAGCGGGAACGTGATGCGCCAGAACACCGCGTTCGGCGACCCGTACAGGTCGCGTCCCGCCTCCTCGAGCGCAGGGTCGAGGGATGCGACGCGCGCCTTCACCGTCACCACGACGAAGCTGATGCAGAACATCACGTGCGCGATGATGATCGTCCCAAAGCCCTTGTTCACGCCGAGGCTGAGGAACTGGGCCGCGAGGCCGGCGCCGAGCACGACCTCCGGGCTCGCCATCGGCAGGAACAGCAGCAGGCTCGTCTGCGACCGGAATCGGAAGCGGTAGCGCATCAGCGCGATCGCGATCATCGTGCCGAGCGCCGTCGCGATGACGGTCGAGATGAGGCCGATGATGATGCTCGCCATGAACGCGTCGCAGATGCCCGCGGCGTCGCACACATTCGTCCAGTTGCGCAGCGTGAAGCCGCGCCACGCGATGTTGTTCTTGATCGCGTCGTTGAACGAGAACACGAACGTGTAGACGATCGGGATGAGCAGGAACGTGAGGGCGAGGAAGGCGTAGACGCCGAGGCCGAAGCCCTTGAATCGGCGCCTGCCTCTGGCCGCGCTCGGTGGCGTGGTGGTGTCGGTGATCGTCGCCATCTCGGTCACAGCAGCTCCTCCGTCCCGCTCCTGCGCACGTACGCGCCGACGATGACGAGGATGACCGCCATCAGGATGACCGACATCGATGCCGCGGCCGGGTAGTTCTGCAGCACCAGGAAGTTGCTCTCGATGACGTTACCCATCATCGAGGTGTCCGCGGCGCCCAAGAAGTCCTGCGACGCGTTGATGTAGTCGCCGGCCGCGGGGATGAACGTCAGCAGCGTCCCGGAGACGATGCCGGGCATCGAGAGCGGGATCGTCACCTTGCGGAACGTCGTCCACGGGCTCGCGTACAGATCCTGTCCCGCCTCCAGCAGCCGCGTGTCCAGACGCTCCAGAGTGGAGTACAGCGGGAGGCACATGAACGGGATGAAGTTGTACGTCAGTCCGAAGATGACCGAGAACGGCGTCCCGGTGATGTGCGCGTCCGGCGGCAGCACCGAGATCGCCTTGAGCGAGCTCGCGATCCAGCCGTCGTCGCTGAGGATGGCCTTCCAGGCCAGCGTCCGCAGCAGGAAGCTGATGAAGAACGGCGCGATCACCAGCGTCATGAGCAGGTTCTGGGCCAGCGGACGGCCGCGCATCTTCACGCCGATGAAGTACGCCAACGGGTAGCTGATGACGAGCGCGGCGGCGGTCGCGATGAGGGCGTACCCGAACGACCGGAGGATCTGCGGCCAGTACTGCGCGATCGAGTCGGTGTAGTTCTGCCACTGGAACGCGGTCTGGTACTGCCCGATGTCGCCGTCGACGACCGGCGCCTGGAACGACGTGATGATCAGCGAGACCAGCGGCGTGAGGAAGAACAGGACGAGGTAGAGCACGCCGGGCAGGAGCAGGACCAGCGCGATCCCGCTCTTGCGGCGGACCGCGGGCTCCTGCTCCGTGGTCGGCGGCGCCCCCGTGAATGCGGCGAGGGCCATTACGCCTCCTCCAGCTCCGTCAGCATCCGCTCGCGCGCCTGCGCCGCGATCGCCTGCGTATCCGCATCGTCGACGAAGCGTCCGTCGGCGGGCGGCTCGTCGGCGAGCACGAAGGTGTGGCCCGCGTCCCAGGCGACCCAGACCTCCGCGCCGAGCGCCGCGACCGGCCCACTCGCGGTGTTCTGCGCGAAGACGACGACCGTGCCGAGGGCCGGCATGTCGACCAGGTACTGGGTGCTCACGCCGCTGAACGACACATCCGTCACCCGGCCCGGTCCCAGGCGGTTCGCGCCGGACGGGATGGTCGACGGGTCCGGGTGCAGCGTCAGCTTCTCGGGGCGGACGCCGACGGTGACGAAACCGCTCGTGCGCTGGGCACGCGACCGGGGCACCTGGATGCGCTCTCCCCCGACGTCGACGCCGAGCGTGTCCGCCCCGACGTCCTTCACCGGACCGGCGAACAGGTTCGACTGGCCGAGGAAGTTCGCCACGAACACGGTCGACGGCAGCTCGTACAGGATCTCGGGCGACCCCATCTGCTCGATCCGCCCTTTGTTCATGACGGCGACCGTGTCGGCCATGGTCATGGCCTCCTCCTGGTCGTGCGTCACGTGCACGAAGGTGAGGCCGACCTCCGTCTGGATGGACTTCAGCTCCAGCTGCATCTGCCGGCGCAGCTTCAGGTCGAGGGCGCCGAGCGGCTCGTCGAGCAGCAGCAGCGCCGGACGGTTGACGACGGCGCGCGCCAGGGCGACGCGCTGCTGCTGGCCTCCGGACAGCTGCGCCGGGCGGCGCGCGGCCAGGTGGTCGAGCTCCACCAGCCGCAGTGCCTCGTGGGCCTTCGCCACCGGGTCGCCGATCTTGCGGCGGCGCAGCCCGAACGCGACGTTCTCGAGGATCGTCATGTGCGGGAACAGCGCGTAGCTCTGGAACACGGTGTTGACCGGACGCTGGAACGGCTTGGTGCGCGTCACATCCTCACCGCCGATCAGGATGCGCCCCTCGGTCGGCTCCTCCAGCCCGGCGACCAGCCGCAGCGTGGTCGTCTTGCCGCATCCGCTCGGCCCGAGGAGGGCGAAGAACGACCCGGCGGGGATGGTGAGGTCGAGCTGCTCGATGGCCGTGAACCCCGGGAACCGCTTCTTGATGCCGTCCAGGCGCAGATCCGCGCCGGACTCGGCGAACACTCCCTTCGGCATCAGGCCCCCAGGATCACCTTCTGGAGCGCCGCCTGGTACTTCTGCTCCTCCACAGGCGTCAGCGTGCGGAAGACCTTGACCTTCGACAGCGTCTCCTCATCGGGGAAGATCAGCTGGTTGTCGGCGAGCTTCGGGTCGATCTTCACGGCCGCCTCCTTCGCTCCCTGGACGGGCGTGATGTAGTTGACCCACGCCGCCACCTCGGCCGCGACCTCGGGCTGGTAGTAGTAGTCGATCAGCTTCTCGGCGTTCGCCTTGCGCGGCGACCCGATCGGGATCACGAAGTTGTCGCTCCACAGGGTGCCTCCGGCCTCCGGGATGGCGAACTGCCAGTTGTCGCCGGCCTCGGCGTTGAGCTGGGTGATGTCGCCCGACCAGCAGATCGCGGCGAGGGTGTCGCCCGACTTGAGGTCGTTGAGGTACGAGTTGCCCTTGATGTTTCGGATCTGCCCGTCGCTCACATGCTTCGTGAGGGTGTCGATGCCCTTGTTGAAGTCGGCGTCGCTGAACTCCTTCGAGATGTCGACGCCCTGCTGCAGCAGGATGAGGCCCATGGTGTCGCGCATCTCGCTGAGCACGCCGACCTTGCCCTTGAGGTCGGAGCTCCACAGGTCGTCGACCGACTTGAGGCCCTTGGGCAGCTTCTCCTTGTTCCAGCAGATGCCGGCGAAGCCGCTCTGCCAGGGCAGGGACTTCTTGCGGCCCGGGTCGAAGTCGACGTTCTGCAGGTTCGAGACGAGATTCTTCTTGTTCGGGATGGCCGAGTCGTCGAACGGCTGCACGTAGCCGAGGCGGATCCAGCGGGCGATCATCCAGTCGGTCAGGCACACGGTGTCGGCGCCGATGTCCTTGCCGAGCTTGAGCTGGTCCTTCACCTTCGCGTAGTAGGTGTTGTTGTCGTCGACGGCGACGTCGTACTTGACCTTGATGCCGCTCTGCTTCTCGAACGCCTCGAGCGTCGGGTACTTGCCCGCGTCGTCCTGGTCGAGGTAGGCCTGCCAGTTCGCCCAGGTGAGCGTCTTGTCGGACGCGGAGTTGTCCTTGGCGGCGGTGGGCTTGGAGGATGCTCCCCCGGTGGAGCAGGCGGCCAGTGCGAGGGCGGCGGCGCCGGCCCCGGCGCCGGCGACGATTCCGCGCCGTGTCAGTTGCGACGCCCGCGCCGACTGCACGAGCTGACGGATCATCGGGTCTTGCGGGAGGTTGCTCGGTTTCACTGTGGTGCTCCTTGGGGATCGAACACGGACCACGGGCGACGGCTCATCGGCGGCACGCCCTCGTGCCGTCGCGGTGGACCGATCCTGACACACAACCGTGGCGATCCGCACCAGAAAATGGTCGGATGCTCCATTCGGAAACACAATCTTTACGAAATCCGTGCCGGATCGGTCGAAACGGCCGGGAAACCGCAGACTCGTCGTCCTAGGGCTCTCACCCTGTACGGGGCGGCTTCCGCCAGGGGATCGGGTGCGGAAACCGTCTGCTGGAACCCCATCCATCCGCGAAATCAGTCTTCGAATGACGGAATTGCCATCGATATCCTCCGTGAACCCCGCTATGGTGAGACCGAACCACATGTCGAGTGTCGAAGGAGCCCCATGAAGGTCGCGATCCCCCGCGAGATCAAGAACAACGAGTTCCGGGTGGCGATCACACCCGCCGGCGTGCACGACCTGGTCGGCGCAGGACACGAGGTCTTCGTCGAGTCCGGCGCAGGCGTGGGCTCCTCCATCCCGGACGAGCTGTACGCCGGAGCCGGTGCGACGATCCTCCCCGACGCTGCGGCGACCTGGGCGGCCGGCGACCTCATCCTGAAGGTCAAGGAACCGATCGAGAGCGAGTACGGCTACTTCCGTCAGGGCCTCGTGCTCTTCACCTACCTGCACCTCGCCGCCGACGAGGCGCTCACCCGCGCCCTGATCGACGGTGGCGTCACCGCCATCGCGTACGAGACGGTGCAGCTGCCCACGCGCGCGCTGCCGCTGCTCGCCCCGATGAGCGAGGTCGCCGGTCGTCTCGCCCCGATCGTCGGCGCCAACACGATGCTGAAGCCGAACGGCGGTCCGGGCCTTCTGGTGCCCGGCGTCCCCGGCACGCACCCGGCGGTCGTCACGGTGCTCGGCGGCGGTGTCGCCGGGACGAACGCGATCTCGGTCGCCGTCGGCCTCGGCGCCGAGGTCACGGTGCTCGACACGAACATCCAGCGCCTGCGCGAGCTCGACGCCCTGTACGCCGGCCGCATCAAGACGATCGCGTCGAACAGCTTCGAGATCGACAAGGCGGTCGTCGCCTCCGACCTGGTGATCGGCTCAGTGCTGGTGCCGGGAGCGAAGGCGCCCAAGCTGGTCACCAACGAGATGGTGTCGCGGATGAAGGCGGGCAGCGTGCTCGTCGACATCGCGGTCGACCAGGGCGGCTGCTTCGAGGACTCGCACCCGACCACGCACGCCGACCCCACGTTCACCGTGCACCAGTCGGTGTTCTACTGCGTGGCGAACATGCCGGGCGCGGTCCCCCACACCTCCACCTACGCGCTGACGAACGCGACCCTCCCTTATGCGCGTGCGATCGCGAACCGCGGCTGGCAGGAGGCGCTCCGTGCGGACGCGTCGCTCGCCCTCGGCCTCAACGTGCACGCCGGCAGCGTCACCAACGAGGGTGTGGCCTCCGCCCACGGCCTCGACTCCGTCACCGTCGAGTCCGCCCTCGCCTGAGCTTCGCACCCCTACATCGAGTCCGCGAACTTTGCACGCTCAGACCCTGTCTGGTGTGCAAACTTCGCGGACTCGACGGTGGGTGGGACGCGTCAGGAGACGTCGAACCACTGGTCGCCGATCTCGACGCGCGTGCCGCGGGTGACGCGGTAGCGGCGGCCGGCCTCGCACTGGCGGGCGACTCCGCCGAGAGGATGCGCGACCGTACCGTTGCCGGAGTAGCGGTCGCAGATCCAGAGCTCGTCGCCCTCGAGCCCGAACTCGAGGTGCGTCTTGGAGACGCTGCGCGTGGGGTCGGAGACCACGACCAGCTGGTCGATGTGCTCCCCCGGTTGCGTGATCGGGCGGCGGCCGACGAGACCGGACCCGGCGACCTCGACGACGTCGCCCGTCGAGAAGCTGAGGGTGAACGCACGCTGCGCGGCGGGACGGGCGGGCGGGGCCACCTCGACCGGGACGATCGTCAGGGCCTGGGTCGGCGGGAGGCCGTCCTCATCCAGCTCCAGCGCGTCCGGGAACCGACCAGCGACGGCCGGCGCCGGCGGACGTTCGGCGACCCGCTCGGAGATGATCGACGTGTCGGAGGGCCGCGAGTCCGCCACTTCGGGGGCACGCAGCCGCGACGACGTGACCGAGCTGCCGCACATCGGGCAGAACAGCGTCCCTTCGGCGAGCTCCGCTCCGCACACGCGACAGTTCATCGGGTCCGCCCCTTTCCGGTTCGCCTTCCACGGTAGCCGAGGGACCGCAGGGAGACCGCCGCGAGCAGCCGCTTCCAGCGCGTGTCGCGCTTCGCGAGCTGCCCCCGCAGGTCGTCGACCGCCTTCCAGACCGACTCGGCCTCCGCCGGCGTCGGCGCCACGCCGCTGAAGGTCGCCCGGTCGGCGACCTTCGCGAGCGCGTTCGCACGCGAACCGCCGATGGTGCCGGCGAACTCCACCCGGGTCGCCGCCGGCGGCGGGTCGTAGCCGTGGTCGACCGCCGCGTCGGCGAACTCGCGCCACCCGCCGACGATCCGCTCGCGTGCCGTGGGTGCGCGCCGGCGGAGTGCACGGCGCCGCCACTTCGCCGCCAGAACCGCCAGGAAGGGCGACGCGACGAGCGCGAGGACGAGCAGCGTCCATCCGACGACGCTCAGCACCGCGAGCAGAGTCTCCAGCGCCGGGTTCGGCTTCGGCTGAGTGGACGGGTCGACCTGCGCCTGCGGCGGTTCGTCGTTGCGCTGGGGGTTGTCGTCGACCGGAGGCTGCACGTTGGTCTGCGGCCGCGAGATCTGCGTCGGCTGGTCGGGCTGCTTCGGCGGCACGGGACGGAGCGGCGGGTTCGGGTCGACGGTGACCCATCCCGTGTTCGTCTGCACCTCGATCCACGCCGAGATGTCGGAGCCGGTGAAGGTCACCGCCGACGCCGTGGTGTCCTTCGGAGCGACGAATCCGACGACGACGCGCGCCGGGAAGCCGAGCTGCCGCGCCATCAGCGCCGCCGTGACGGCGTACTGCTCCTGGTCGCCGAGCATCGGCACGTCGGTGAGCAGCTCCGTGATGCGATCGGCGCCGTGACCCGACCGGCTGGCCGGCTCGTTGGGGCCGATCCCGTGGCTGATGTACCCGTCCTGCGCCAGTCCGCGGAGCGCCGCCGCGAGCTTCGGCCCCGCGCCCGACACCCCGGCGGTGTACTTCTGCAGCGCCGACTGCAGCTCGTCGGGGATGACGGTGGGACGCGGCACCGAGTCCGTACCCGGCTGCACCTTCTCGAGCTGGGACGCCGTCAGCTTCGGCTTGACCACCGACTCCTCGGTGTAGCTGTCGCCGCTGTGCAGAGCGGTGGTGACCGCTCCCGTGCCGGTGATGTCGTTGTAGAAGAACGCTCCGGAGAGGGCGCCCGCGTTCGCGCCGCGGAACTCCACCTGCTCCAGCTGACCGCTTCCGGGCAGCCAGGGGCCGCGGTAGTCCCGCACCACCACCGTGGTCGATGTGCGCCTGCCCTTCGTCGCGCCCTGGTCGAGGCGGTACGGGACGCGCGTGAAGGACCCCGACGCGCTCGTCGTCCCGTCGCTGCCCACCGCATAGGTGACGCCGTCGTAGGTGTCCAGGGTCGCGATCCGCAGACGCCGGTCGGCGGGCAGCCCGACGACGCTGAGCATCGGCTGGTCGGCTCGGTCCGGTTGGAGGTACGAGCGGAACCCGCTGAGCGGGCTCGGGTAGTCGCGCGGGTCGAACGGCTGCTCGACCGCGGTGCGGACCACCTCCCGGTCGCCGCGCGGCGGCAGCAGGGCAGCGGCCGCGATCCCTCCCGCCGAGGCGGCCACCAGCATGACGGTGGCGCCCGCGACGGTCAGCAGCGCGGTGGACCGGCGCTCCCGCCGCGACTCGACGAGCAGCCCGCTCTGCTCCCGCAGGGTGCGGATCGCCGCGGAGCGCCGCCGCAGCCGGAACCGGATCAGCCAGGCGAGGAGCACGACGAAGAGCGTCAGGAGCAGCAGCAGCGGGACCGGCGCGACCGACGACCCGAGCAGGATCCCGGCGACCACGAGCAGCACCGGCGGGATGGCCGCGAGCTCCGGCCGGGACGACCGGAGCGCGATCGAGACGGTCAGCACGGTCGCCAGCAGCGTCAGCAGGAACGCGGGCACGAGCAGCGCCTGGTACGAGCCGACCGGAACGCTGATCGTCACGAGCTGCTTCCAGCTCAGCCAGGTGCCCTGGACGAGATCGATGAACCCGGCCGCGGTGGGCAGCAGTCCGCCTGCGGAGGCCTCGGACGGCACGGCGAGCTGCACGCCGAGGCCGAGGTAGGCGACCACGATGAGCGCCGCGATCACGATGCTGGGCAGGCGCCACGCCCATCCCGCGACGGCGATGAGGGTGCCCGCGAGGAGCGTCACCGTGAGCATCAGGACGAACGCCGGCGACTGGTACACCGGCCAGAACGACCATGCGCCCAGGGCGACGGCCCCGAGGGCGAAGACGACGTCGAACAGGGCGCCCGGGGTGCGACGGGCGGCCATCAGGTGGCCAGCCGTTTCGCGAGGCTGCGCTGGAGGTCCTCCAGGTAGCCGATGGTCAGCACGCTCAGGTCCGACACCCGTCGGAGCGACGGCACGGCGCCCTCGTCGCAGACGATGGCCACGACATCCACCCCCAGCGGGAAGTGCGCCGCGGCGGCACGCAGCTGCGCGGCCGTCGGGGTGGATCCGCACACCAGGAACGCGATGGAGACCCCGGCCGAGTCCTCCGACGCGACCTGCGCGAGCTCGGGCAGGCGGAGGGCGGACTCGGCGGTCTCGACCCCGGCGAGGTCGTCCAGCAGCCTCCCGCGGTTCACCGTGCTCAGCCGGCGGGCGCTGAACAGCATCCGCTTGGCGAACTCCGGCGTCTCCGCGCTCGCGACCACCGAGACGGTGCGCGAGTCGAGCATCGCCCGGACGCCGAGCGACCCGGTGACGCTGACCGCCAGCTCGAACTCCTCCTCGGTCGCGTAGTCGGCGGCCGAGAGACTCAGCGCCACGAGCAGGTGGCTGCGCCGGGTCTCCTCGAACTGGCGCACCATGTAGCTGCCGGTCTTGGCGGTCGACTTCCAGTGGATGTAGCGGCGCTCGTCTCCGGGGACGTACTCGCGCAGCGCGTGGAAGGCGATGTCGCTCGCCGTCAGGTCGCGGGTCGGTGACCCCTCGAGGTCGCGCACGAAGCCGGTGCTCATGCTCGGTACGGTGATGGTGCGCGGATGCACGAAGAGGTCGAGGGAGTCGGCCCAGACCACCTCGCGCCGCAGCAGTCCGATCGGGTCGGCGCGCACCGTGCGGACGGGCCCGATCGGCACGATCCCGCGGCGCGTGGTGGGGACGACGAAGACGTCGGAGTGCTCCTCCGCGGGCGCCAGCGACGGGGCGGCGAACTCCGCCAGGCCCAGGCCGACCGGCACCTCCACGCGGACGCCCGGCAGCCTCCGCCGCAGCGGGTTGCGCACCGCCACCTCGCCGGGAGCGCGGTCGCCGACGACGACGCGGTTCGCCGGGAGCGAGAGCCCGACGTCGTAGGCGGTTCGGCCGATGAGGTACCCGGAGGCGACGACCAGGAGGACCACGGCGGCCCACCCCACGACGACCGCCTCGATCCAGCCCCAGACGTAGCCCGCGGTGAGCGCCAGGATCGCCACCAGGAGCATCGACCAGCCGAGCGCGGTGACCACGGCGCCGACCCGGCGCGCCAGCACGGCGACGGTGCGTCCGGCCGTGGACGAGGTGCGCACGATCCACACGATCGCATCCGCGAGGAAGCCCTCGCGTTCGCCCACGATGCGGGCGCGCGCGTTGGTCAGCTCGGTCTGCGCACGGGTGACGGTGGTCACACGGCGGCCCGATCGCTCGGCGGCGGCGTCTCGATGAGCAGCTGCCCGACGATGCTGGACGCGCTGACGCCCTCGAACTCGGCCTCCGGGTCGAGTACCAGGCGGTGGGCCAGCACGGGCTCGGCGAGGGCCTTCACGTCGTCGGGCGTGACGTAGTACCGGCCGGAGGCGGCCGCGAGCGTCTTCGCCGCCCGCAGCAGCGCGAGGGCGCCGCGCACGCTGACGCCGAGGCGGATCTCGTCCGCCGTCCGGCTGGCCTCGACCAGCCGGGAGATGTAGTCGTTGATCGTCGGGTCGACATGCACCCCGCGCGCCATGGCCGCCATCTCGACGACGGTCGCCGCCGAGATCACCTCGGGCACGACGACCTCGTGCGCGCGCCGCTCCGAGCCCTCGAGGATGCGCAGGGTCGCCTCGTGGTCCGGGTAGCCGATCGACGCCTTCATCAGGAACCGGTCGAGCTGCGCCTCCGGAAGCCGGTAGGTGCCGGCCTGCTCGATCGGGTTCTGTGTCGCAATGACCATGAACGGCGCACCGACGGAGTGGCGGACGCCGTCGACCGTGACCTGCTGCTCCTCCATGACCTCGAGCAGCGCCGACTGCGTCTTGGGGCTGGCGCGGTTGATCTCGTCCGCCAGCACGATGTTGGCGAACACGGGTCCGCGGTGGAACTCGAACGCGCCCGAGCGCTGATCGTAGATGTTGACGCCGGTGATGTCCCCGGGCAGGAGGTCGGGGGTGAACTGGACGCGGTTGGTCGTGCCGCGCACGCTCTCGGCGATCGCGCGCGCGAGCGACGTCTTGCCGGTGCCGGGGAAGTCCTCCAGCAGCAGGTGGCCCTCGCTGAACAGCGCGGTGAGCGCCAGGCGGATCACGTGGGTCTTGCCGAGCAGCACACGGTCGATGTTCCCGACGAGGCGATCGAAGACTCCGGAGAACCAGCCGGCCTGCTCGGGGGTCATCGTCATGCTCCGGCCTCTTTCGGTTCGGGGCGCGGCCGGGTCGGCCGCAGGGAAGGAAGGGTGCGCCGCGGTGCGCGGCTCACCTCAGTATGGCGTCCGGAGATCATGGCATCGCCGATCCCGGGTAGTCCTGGCTGTACGTGTCGGCTCCGGAGACGACGGTGACCGTCAGCTTCGGCGCCGGGTCGTCCGCCGGAGCGGTGCACGTGGCCGTCTCCCCCGCCGCGGGCATCGGCAGCTGCGTCGTCCCGTCGCAGCTGTAGGTGACCGCGTCGTAGGCGCCGGTCGGCCAGCTGGTCCAGGTGAAGACGTGGCTCGCGGGGTCGAACCGCGCGCCGCCGATCTCGAGGTCCACGGCCACCCCGAGGGCCTGCGTGGCGTTCTGCGCGGTGCAGAGCGACGACCCGTCCGGGTACGACTCGCAGACCCGGGTGATCTTCACGGTGAGCGGGACGCCGTAGTGGTTTCCGCCGGATCCGGTCAGCACCCCGCTGGTCCCGGACAGCGTGCCCGAGTCGACGACGGCCGTGCCGTTGAGCAACTGGTAGTCGAACGTGGGGTTCGCCCCGCCTCCTGCTCGGTAAGAGATCGTCACCGGGAAGTCGGCGGTGAGACCGTCGCTGCTGCGGACCCGCTGGCCCACCGCGATCCCGGTGACGTCGCCCGGCGACTGCCGCGGGGTGGCGCTGACCACGGTCGCGGGCGTGCACCCCTGACCGTTGTACGCGTAGACGATGAAGTCGTAGGTCTGGTTGGGGCTCAGCCCGCTGAAGCTCGCGCTGCCGCCCTGCACGCGCCGGAGTCCGCTGGTGCTGAGCGCAGGCTGCCCGGTCTCGACGCCGGTGACCCGGCAGACCGTCGGGTTGGCGCCCTGGAAGACGCCGACGTAGTAGTCGGTGATGGCCTTGCCGTTGGCGCCGAACACGTTCGACCAGGTGAGGGTCGCGCTGGTGCCCGCGCTGGTGTCCGGCGTCGCCACCGGTGAGACACCCGTCGTGACCGGAGCGCCCGCGGGGACGCCGCTCCCTGACTCTGATTCCACGTCGTCCGGCCCTGATAGAACTGGTTCCGCGACGAGACCGTGAACCCGATGGCGGCGCCGTTCGCGATGCCCGGGTCGGTGATGTTGAGGGCGTAGGCGGTGCCGACCGGGTCGGAGCCGGAGACCTGCAGCGCGCTGGTCACGCCGCCGAGCGTGACGACGTACGACGTGATGGGGCTCGCGCCGGGAGCGTCCGCCGGCTTCGTCCACATGATCCGGAGCCCCTGGTCGAGCGGAGACGCGGAGAGCGCTGACGGGGCGTTCGGGATGACGTCCGACCAGGCCGGCTCGGCGTACGCCGTCGGGTCGGAGAGTCCGAGAGCGTTCCGCGCACGCACCGTGAACGTCACCGCGTTCGCCGGACCGTTGCCCGGCGTGGTGATCGCGCAGGTCGTCGTGGCGCACGGCGTCGTGGAGATCACCTGTCCGGTCGTGGCGTTCGCCATGGTCACCTCGAAGCCGGTGATCGGCGAGTTGTTGAACGCTCCGGGGATCCAGCTGAGGGTGAGGCTGCGGTCGGCGATCGTCCCGATCTGCACGTTGGAGACGGGCGCGGGGCGATCCTGGACCGAGACCGTCACCGTGCCCCAGGTGTAGCGGTCGGGGTCGCCGGTCGCGTCGGCGACCTCGTACTGCAGGGTGGTGTCGGCGGGCGCGGCCGTCGCGGACACGGCGACCTGCAGCCGCGCGTTGTCGCTGCTCGGCGTGATGGTGAGCCCGTCCGGCAGCCCGCTGCCGAGCCCCCGGACGGCGACCACCCGCAGCGGCTTGCCCGGGAACGGGTTGGTCGCCTGGTCGTTCGCCAGCACATCCACCGTGGTGGTCTGTCCGCGCGGGGCGATCACCTGGTCGGGCTGCGGGCTCGCGAGCGGCCGCGTCGACGGCACGACGGAGATGTCGATCCGCCCCGCCTGCCCGGCGTTGACCGCATCCTTGACGCCGATGGAGAGGGACGGCGTGGCGCCCTTCGGCGTGCCCGTCGCAACGGTCACCGTGAGCTTCTGACCGTCGATGGATGCCGTCACGCCCTGCGGACGCGGGTTCTGGATGGAGTACACCAGCTCGGCCTGGTCCTTGGCGTACGGGTACGAGGTCACCTTGGTGAGGTCGATCGTCTTGGTCTGGCCGGGCTCGAAGTCGATGAGCGCGCCCGTGAAGACCGGCGGCTGGTTCTCGCGCGGGGTGACCTCGATCGGCAGCACGATCGTCGCGACGTTGCCGGAGGGGTCGTTCGCACCGGAGCCGTCCGTGACCTGGAACGAGATGGAGGCCGGCCCGAAGTACCGCGGTGACGAGGTGAACTGGAGAGTGTCGTTGCCGGACACGAGGTCGTCGCCGTTGGCGTGGGTGGCCCGCACGGTGGCGGCGTCGGTGAGCCGCACCTTCCGGCCGCCGACCGCGACGATGTAGTCGTTGAGGTGGATGGTGAGCGTCTTCTCGCTGACCACGGTCAGCTTGGGCGCGCCCCGCTTGAGCTGCGGCAGGGCGTCGTCGTAGCCCGGCACGTGGACGAAACCGTAGGCGACCACGGAGGCGTCCTCCGGGTTGGCGACGCGGAACGGCACGATCTGGCTCTTCGCGCCGATCGTGATCCGCAGGCGTTTGGCGTCGGTCACCTGGGCGCCGGTCCCGTAGCCCGGGACGAGCGACAGCTTGAGGCTTCCGACCGGCCCGTCGGCGAAGAACACGTTGGCCAGCACGTTCACGTCGACCCGGTCCTTGCCGAGGATGTCGGAGAGGCCGAGCGTCGTGTCCGACACCACGGGCCGGGCAGGCGGCGCCTTCTCGTCGACCGTCAGCCGGAGGAAGGCCTGACTCGTCCCGCCGCGCTGGTTCTGGATGGTGTAGAGGAATCCGTAGGAGCCCTGCGTCTTGGGTGCCGTGACGGTGACCAGGTCGCCGCTGATCTTCGCCCGGGCCTTGCCGTCGAGCGACGACACCGCCGTCACGGTGAGCGGGCTGCCGTCGGGGTCGCTGTCGTTGGCGAGCACCTGCACGCTGAGCGTCCGGCCCGGGCGGGCCGTGACGTCGTCCTCGACCGCGATCGGGTTGCGCGCCCCCTCGACCCGGGCGGCGATGCCGACGCGCACGGTGCCGGTCGCCCGCGCGCCCAGCGCATCCACCACCGCATAGGTGAAGGTGTCGGTGCCGGCGGCGTAGTCGCCCGCCTGGAAGTCCATCCAGTCGGGGCCGGAGGCGATCACGGCGCCCTTCTGCGGGTTGGTCTCCTGCCCGATGAACTGCACGGAGTCGCCGTCGGGGTCGATGCCGGAGAGCGGCACCGTGATGCGGACGGTGTCGCCCGCGAGCACGCGTGCGGTCACGGTCTTCGGCACGGGCGGGTTGTTCGTCGCGGCGTCGCGCTCGCGCACCGCGATCGTCACCTCGGCGGTCGCCCACTGCCCGTCGGCTCCGTAGACCTTGTAGGCGGCGGTGTAGTTGCCCGGCTTCGAGGGCGCCAGATAGCGCAGGTGATCGCCGCTCACGAAGAGGAGCCCGGCGCCGTTCGGCAACGGGGTCGCCAGGGTCGGATCGAGCGTCAGCTTGTCGCCGTCGGGCTGCACGTCGTTGGCGAGCACCGGGATGTCGACCACGTCGTGCACGCGCACCGCGACCGAGTCGGGGGCGGCGATCGGCGGCTGGTGCACGGTCAGCGGCGGCAGCTGCACCACCGTCACCGTTCCGACGGTCTCGGCGAGGCCGTTGCTGAGCCGGTAGTGGAAGTCCACCGGCCCTTCCAGTGGACGGCTGAGGGTCACCCGGAGCGTGCGCTGCTGCAGCACCTGCACGCGCACCCCGGTGGCGGCCGCCGGTTCGGTGGCGCCGGTCACCAGGAGCACGCCGCCGGACGGGTCGATGTCGGTCGACAGCACGTCGACATCCTGCGAGGACTGCTCGCGGATGAACGCGGTGTGCGGCACGGCGATCGGCGCGGTCTTGGCCCCGGGCGGCGCCTTCACCTCGACGCGGACGACGCCGGTCGCCGTGATCACGCCGTCGGTCACCGAGTACTCGATGTTGTGCGTGCCGGCCTGGTCCGACTCGAAGCGGAAGGTGCCTCCCTGGTAGTCGGGCGTGATCGTGGCGTCGGCCTTGGTCGGGACCGTGCTCAGGCGGACCGTTCCGTTGCCTCCGCGCACGTGGTCGAGCGGCGCGACCGTCACCTCCTGGCCCTGGTAGGCCAGCACGGCGAAGGGGTCGGCGATGATCGGCACCTGCCCGGGCGGGCGGACGGTCACGGCGAGCAGCCCGGCGGACTCCGCGCGTCCGTCGGAGAGGGTGAGCGCCACATCCTTTACGCCGGCGCCGTCGCCGTGGTCGGAGTAGGCGACCTGCCCCTGCGGGGTGAACGTGGCGGTGTCCGGAGCGGGGATGGAGGCCCCCGACAGGTAGAACGAGTCCCCGTCCGGGTCGTAGCAGTCGCCGAGCACGGCCGCGGAGACGCGGCCGCCGGACTGCACGACCGCCTTGGCGTTGCGCACGCAGACCGGCGCTGCGTTCTCCGATGCCGAGCGGACGGCGACGGTCACGTGGGCGGTCGCGGTTCCGCCGCGGCCGTCGGAGATCGTGTAGTCGAACCGGATCTCGCCGGTCGCCGTCTCCGGCAGCGAGATCTGGAGCTGCTGATCGGCGTTGGTCAGCTGGAGCGTCCCCTGGGAGGCCGGGACGCCCGTGAAGGAGTCGATGGTGAGCACGTCCCCGTTGGGGTCGTAGTCGTTGAGCAGCACGGGCAGCGGGGTGACGCGTCCGGGGCGCGCGCCGAAGGAGTCGTCGACGGCGACCGGAGGCTGCTCCTGCTTCTCGTACTGCGGCGCCGTGTCCTGCTTGGTCTGGTTGACGAGCTCCTGCGTCGACTTCTTCGACACCAGCTCGTCCCAGTTGTCGATGCGCGTGTTGTCGCGCTGCACCGCCCAGGCCACGCCGGAACGGCTGTCGTTGAGGACCACGCGGCTGCCGTTGACCCGGAAGGCCAGCGCCGCCGAGGCCGGCACGTCTTTCAGCGTCGTGCGCTCCCCGCGCCCGACGCGCCGCACGAGCGCCAGACCGCGCCGCCGCTCCAGGCGGCGTACGTGCACCCGTCGACCGTGGCCGGGGCGGCGGGCGACCCGCTCACCCCGGTGAGCGGCCGCGTCGGCCGCCCGCCGTCGAGCGGCACCCGCACGAGACCGCTGCCCGTGGCCAGCCACACCGCGTCACCGCTCGCCGACGGCTGCTGCAGCACGGGCTCGGCGCTCTCGGACAGCACAGACGAGAGCGACACCGCGCGCCCGTCCACCCAGAGCGTCCGCTGGTCGGGGTCGAGCAGCGCCCAGTGGCCCCCGACGGAGGTGAGGGAGACGTTCTGGCCGTCGCCCCGCGCCGCCACCTTGGTCGTCGTCGTGGACGGCTCGGCGGCGTTCAGGTCGACGCGCACCAGCGTGCGGGTCGTCGGCTGGTAGGCGAACAGCACACCGGAGGGATCGAGCGCCGACACCGCCCGGCCGCCGAGATCGATGGTCGGCGCCGAGCCGGAGTTGAAGGAGTCGAGCTGCTGGACGGTGGTCAGCCACACCTGCCCGGTGGCCCGCGAGAGCAGGGCGACGTGCGAGCCGGCGAGCGACACCTGCGGGGACCGCGGGGGCAGGGCGACCGACTTGCCGGCCTCCGCCTTCGCCGGGTCGACGACGGCCACCGTGTTGGCCTCGCGGTCGACGAGGAGCACATCCGCGCCGTCCTGGACCACATCCAGCGCCTCGCCGGTGCCCGCCACCACCGAGTTGAGCTTGTCGATCTCGGTGTTCGCCCGGCCGAGCGACTTCTTGGCGTCGCTCGCGACCCACACCGCTGCGTCGTTGAGCTGAAGGTGCTGCGCGCTGTAGCCGCCAGAGACCACGGCGAGCGTCGTCACGAGGGCGGCCACCGCCGTGCCGCTCACGGCCGTCGCCGCGAGGGACTTGTGCGCGGCGAGCCACGCCCCGAGACGCGCGAGCACGGTCACGTCCCGTCCGTCCTCTGGACGCACTTCTGGCCGCTCGGCGTTCCGGTCTTGCCGTCGCGGTTGACCGTGACGGTGACGCAGACGGTCTGACCGGGCTTCGCATCCACCCGGAACTCGGTGGCGTGCTGACTGCTCGGCGGCTGGTCCTGCACGGTCACCTGGTAGGTGTCGCCCTCTTGCAGCCCGGGGTCGCTCCAGCTGAACACGATCGTGCTGCCGGTGACGCGGCCGCTGAGGTCGCGAACCGTCGGGATGTCGCCGCTGGCTCCGGCGCGGACGAGCACGACGGAGGCCGTCACGGCCAGCACCACGACGAGCGCGGCGCAGGCGATCAGCGAGACGACCAGCGCCCGCGAGGCCTTCGACGGCGGCGCCTGCTGCGGCGACTGCGCGCTGCCCATGCTCTCGCGCACGACGGTCCGCGTCGGAGCGCGCGTCACGGTCGCGGACGCGGGGGCGGCGCGACGGCGACGGCGGCGCGCGCCGGGGTCGACCGCCACGACGCCCTTCACCCGCGTGCGGTCCTCCGGGTCGCCGGCGGTCGCCAGCGCCCAGTCGTCCATGGCCACCTCGATCGGCGTCTGCGGCAGTCCGAGCTCCGCCTCCACCGCCTGCAGCTCGCGGATGAACTCGAGCGCGCTGCGCTGGCGCTGCGACGGCTTGCGCGACATCGACTTCATGAGCACCTGCTCGAGGCGCGGCGGAACGTCGGCCCGGCCGATCGGCAGCGGGCGGCTCTTGGTGATGCGCTGGATGAGCTCGGCGGCCGTGTTCTCCTTGCCCGGCACCTCGAACGGCGACCGCCCGGCCAGCAGCGAGTACATCGTGGCGCCGAGCGACCAGACCTCACTGGCGATCGTGCCGCTGGTCTCATCCAGCAGCACCTCCGGCGCCGACCACGGGATCGAGAGGCCGATCGCCTCGGTGACGTCGGCCTCGCTGAGCGTGGCGGCGATGCCGAAGTCGCTCAGCACCGGGTGCCCGTAGGCCGTGGTCAGGATGTTGGAGGGCTTGATGTCGCGGTGGAGCACGCCCGCACGGTGGGCCGTCTCGACCGCGCTGGCGATGCGCACGCCGATGCTGAGCACCTCCGGCACCGGGAGCGGCTCGGAGCGGTAGCGCTGGCCGATCGCGGCTGAGCAGAGCTCCATCACGAGGTACGGGCGGCCGTCGGACGAGACACTCGCCTGGTAGACGGTGAGGATGGACGGATGCGTGCTCAGCTGGGCCATCAGGTTGGCCTCGGCCTGGAACATCTGCTTGACCTGGCTGGTGACCACCTCGGCCAGCATGACCTTGACGGCGACCTGCCGGCGGGGCATGTTCTGTTCGTAGAGGAACACGTCGGCGAAGCCCCCGGAACCGAGCACCCGGACGTACGAGAAGCCGGGGAGGTTGGGCGGCTGGGACGGCAAGCGCCGGGCCATCGGCTCCTCCCGTTCGTCGATGCTGTGCGTGTCGCTCCGTGGCAAAAGCGTCTGACAATTGTAGGCAGCCGCCCCTGGCCGTCAGCCGGGCCGGACCCGCACTGGGGACAACTCGATTACCCCCAAGTCGGGGGACAGTTTCAGTGCCTGCGGGCTGCTCGCCGGGACTCGCCGTCGCGATGCGCACCCGACTCCGGGGTCGCCAGCACGTCGACCACGACGACGGTCACGTTGTCTCGCCCGCCGTTGCCGAGCGCCGCATCCATCAGCCGCTGCGCCGCATCCAGCGGGGAGGAGCCCTCGGCGAGGAAGTAGCGGATGCCGTGCTCGGTGAGCTCCTTCGTCAGGCCGTCCGAGCAGACCAGCAGCCGGGCGCCCGCGACGATCGGGATGAGGAAGTAGTCCGGGACCGGGTCTTCGTTGAACCCCACCGCACGGGTGATCACGTTGCTGTGCGGGTGCACCTCGGCCTCGGCCGGCGTGATCGCGCCGGCGTCGAGCAACTCCTGCACGATCGAGTGGTCGACCGTCAGCTGCTCGAGGGTGCCGTCGCGGTAGCTGTAGACCCGGGAGTCGCCGATGTTGAACACCAGCCAGTACGGCGATCCGTCGACCAGCGTCAAGGCGATGCCGGTGACGGTCGTGCCGGTGCCGAGGTCGGTGTGCCCCACGCCCCGGCCCATGTCGTCGACCGCCGCTCGCAGCGCCTCGGTGAGCGCGACCTCTCCGACGAAGTCGGCCTTCACCTTCTCGGCGAGCCGCGTCACCACGGCCGTGCTGGCGAAGTCGCCGGCGGTGTGGCCGCCCATGCCGTCCGCGACGGCGAAGATGGGCGCGCGCGCGAGCAGGCTGTCCTCGTTGACGCTGCGCCGGTAGCCCGTATCGCTGAGGGCCGCCCAGGAGAGGCTGATGCGCGCGTCGGAGTCGCCGGGGACGGCCACGGTGTGGCGTCTGCTGCTGCGACCGATCTGGGTCACTCGCGTCCTTCGTCTCGTCGGGCGATGATCTCGATGATATTACCGTCGCCGATCTCCACCCTCGCGCCGGCGAGCACCACGACCGACTCCCCGGCCGCAGCCGGCGGGAACCGCCGGGACCGGCCACGACCGTGCCGTTCGTGGAGCGAAGGTCCGTCACCACGACGGCCTCGCCCGACTGCTCGATCCGGGCGTGGGTGGACGAGACCTCCTGCGTCGGCGAGACGACCGTCACGAGGCGCGGCTCGACGTCGGTGCCGACCCGCTGCTGTGCGGGCCGGCGGCCGACCAGGAGGGGCGTATCCAGGGCGACGGCCTCACCGGAGGGCAGGCGTGCGGCGAACGTGGCGGGAGGCGGCGGGACGACGACCGGCTCGGTCGGCGGGAACGCGTCGGCGGCCGCTGCGCTCGACAGCAGCGGCTGCTCCGCGTGCTCCCGGGCGGGCGCCGGCTCCTCGATGTCGACGGCGCCGGGCAGCTCGTGCGGGGCGGGACGCGCGTCGGGCGGAATCACCCCGGCCCCCGGGCTCTCGTGCGCGAACAGGCTCGAGCTCCGGCTGCGGTCGCGGATGATCGTCTCCTCCGCGGCCGGGCCCGTGACGGCATCGCCGGCGGCTACGGGCTCGGGCTGCAGTGCGGGCGCCTGCCGCCGCTCCGCGCGCTCGATCGGCTTCAGCGTCCACGTCAGCAGCTCGCCGTCGGCCACGCCGATCCCGAGCGGCAGCGATCCGACCGCCAGCCGTGCGACCGGACCGGTCACCGCGTCGTCGCCCTGCAGCACCAGCCCGGTGACGGCGCGGAACTCGGCGAGCACCCACGGCTGCACGCCCGCGGCGGAGAAGCGCCGGGCGCCCCCGACGGAGAAGACGTCGATCGCGGCGGATCCGCGCACCACCGCCGTCACCGTGACCTCGCCCGCGGCGTTCGGCTCGGCCAGCTCGGCGACCGCGAACGAGCGGACGCTGTCGGGTCCGGCGAGCGGGAAGGCGCCGACCACGGACTCGATGGTCGCGAGATCCGAGTCGGCCAGCCAGTACACCGCGTCCACGATGTCGTCGGACACCGTGCTCTCGACCGCCGCGACGAACCGGCGCCCGGCGACGAGCAGCCACCGCGAGGGTCCGCCCGTGGGGGCATAACGGATGAAGCCGCCAGTCATCGTCGGCTCCTCTCGTGGTCGATGCGAGTGTAGCCCGACCGCGACGGGCTCACCGACCGGCGGCGGTCACCACCAGCCGGAACGGCGTGCCGGCGCACGTCGCCGCATCCGCCGGCACGGGCACGACGGACCCGACGACGACGCCCGGGTCCGTGGAGACCATCACCCGGCCGTCCGCGTTGACGAGCGCCAGCGCACGCCCGGCGGCGAGCATCCCGGGCAGCAGCTCCCGCTCCAGCCGCTTCACGTAGACGTCGACGCCGACGACGCCGATCATCCGGCCGTCGCACTCGACCGGCGAGGTGACCGTGACGATGTAGTCGCAGGCGCAGAGGTGGTCGACGTACGGGCCGGTGATGTGGGTCCGGTGAGTGGACTGCGGGATGCGGTACCACTCCAGCGAGCGGAAGTCGCGCAGGTACTCGGCGTACGAGCGGGCGGCGAGGTCGAGCTTCGACGGCCCGGCAGTGGCGCCGAAGACCGGGTTGTCGTCGAGCGGCCCCAGCCACCACGCGAAGCGGAGGTCGCCGTCGGGGGCGTCGGGTGCGGCGATGAAGCCGGCGCCGATCAGGAGGGGGTCGTCCTCCGCCAGGGCGGGGAGGACGAGGGCGGCGACGCGGTCGTCGTCGGAGCCGTCGGCGAGGAGGGACTCCCGCCAGCGGTCGAGGGTGCCGTGGATGCGCGCGAAGAGCTCCGCGACGCGGTCGGCGGCGAGCCGGAGGCCGGAATCGATGCCGGAGCCGGAGTCGGTCAGCGCCTGGTCAGCCATCGATCGTCCCTCCCGTCTCGATCCGCGCCTTCGCCGCCAGCAGCCAGCGCGCGACGCCGTCGA
This sequence comes from Leifsonia xyli subsp. cynodontis, assembly GCF_050632205.1. Lineage (GTDB taxonomy): Bacteria > Actinomycetota > Actinomycetes > Actinomycetales > Microbacteriaceae > Leifsonia > Leifsonia xyli_D. The sequence goes on along the minus strand of NZ_CP192578.1, from coordinate 1,157,473 downwards.
GCAGGCCGCTCACCTGGGCGCGGGCGGTCGCCGCGTCCCGCGCCGCCACCGCGTCCGCGATCGCGCGGGTGGCGGCCGCCGCGGTGTCGCGGAGGGCCGCATCCCGCATCCCGAGCCAGAGCAGCGGGCCGAACTCCGCCTGCAGACGCAGCTGCTCGCGGACCAGGCGGGTGGACTGGCTGAGCACGGCGAGCTCGAGCAGGAAGCCGCCGGCGTTGCGGCGCGCCTGCGGTGCGGCCGAGAAGTCGGCGGCGTCGAGCCAGCCGCGCAGGCGCTCGTCGTCGGCGGGCGTCGCCCGCTCGGCCGCGCGGTCGGCGCAGCCCGCGGCGATCGCCGTGACGTAGACGGCCAGGTCGCCGAGCTCGACCTGCGAGAGGCCGTGGAGCCGGGTGGTGAGCAGCGCGTCGTCCGCGTCGCCGGGGTGCACCACGAAGCTGCCGCCGTCGCGCCCGCGGCGCGTCTCGACGAGGCCCGCCTGGCGCAGTATCCCGAGCCCCTCGCGCGTCGTCACGAGGGCGACGCCGAAGCGGCGCGCCAGCTCGGCCTCGCTGGGCAGCCGCTCCCCGGCGTCAGCACGCCGAGCACGATCGCATCGGCCAGCCGACGCGCCACCTGCTCGGCGCGCCCGGCCTCGGCGAGCTGCGCGAAGACGGCGTCGCGGGCGGCGGGCGCCGCGCGGGCGGTGCGCGGCACGTCACGGGCGGGGGTGCTGGTCACGGCTCCACGATAGCCCGCCGCAATCATTCGGTATAGGATGAATTCGTGGCGAGCGAAGGAGCGAGCGTGACCGGACCCGACGGAGCCGTACTGGCCGGCGTCCGCGTCGCCGACTTCTCGCGGGTGCTCGCGGGCCCGTACGCCACGATGATGCTCGCCGACTTCGGCGCCGACGTCATCAAGATCGAGAGCCCGGCCGGCGATGACACGCGCGCCTGGCGTCCTCCGGTGGATGATGCCGGCGAGTCCACCTACTTCGGTGCGGTCAACCGCAACAAGCGCTCCGTGGTCTGCGACCTGGGCACCGCGGAGGGCCTCGCCGCCGCCCGCCGGCTGGCCGAGACGGCGGACGTCGTGATCGAGAACTTCCGCCCGGGCGTGATGGAGCGCTTCGGCCTCGACGAGGTGGGCCTGCGTGCCGCCAACCCCGGGCTGGTCTACTGCTCGATCACCGGATTCGGCCGCGACGCAGGCGCCGCCCTCCCCGGCTACGACCTGCTGGTGCAGGCGGTCGGCGGACTGATGAGCATCACCGGATCCCCCGACGGCGAGCCCAGCAAGGTGGGCGTCGCGCTGGTCGACGTGCTCACCGGGCTCAACGCGTTCTCCGGCATCCTGCTCGCCCTGCGGCAGCGGGAGGCGACCGGCCGCGGCTCCCGGGTGGATGTGGACCTCCTCGGCTCGCTGCTCGCCGCGCTGACGAACCAAGCCTCCAGCACGCTGGCGACGGGACGCTCCCCCGGCCGGCTCGGGAACGCGCATCCCAGCATCGCGCCCTACGAACTCTTCCGCGCGGCCGACCGGGACCTCGTGGTCGCCGTCGGCAACGACCGCCAGTTCGCGGCCTTCGCCGCCACGCTCGGAGCGCCGGAGCTGGCGACCGACGGCCGCTTCGCGACCAACGAGGCGCGGGTCGCCCACCGCGCCGAACTGCGCACGGCTCTCGAGCCGCTGGTCGCCGCGCGGTCCGCCGCCGAGTGGGTTGGCGCGCTGACCGCCGCCCGCGTCCCCGCGGGCCTTGTCAACAGCGTGGCCGAGGCGTTCGCCTTCGCCGAGACGCTCGGCCTCGACCCCGTCGTCGAGACGCGCGACCCCGCGACCGGCCGCGTCTCGCGGCAGCCGGCCACGCCCATCCACCTCGACACGGCCCCGGCCGTGCACCGCACCCCGCCCCGCTGCTCGGCGCGCATGAGGCCCGCTGGGCCGACGAGCGGGCCGACGAGCGACCCGGCGGACGACCCGGAGACCACCCCGACGAAAGGACCCGACCGTGACGACGACGCTCGACGAGGCGTTCAGCATCGACCCGCTCCTCAGCGACGAGGAGCGCACCTGGCGCGACAAGGCGCGCGCCTTCGCGACCGACCGCATCCGCCCGGTCATCGAGCAGGATTTCGAGGACAAGCACTTCCGCCGCGAGCTCGTCGGTGAGCTGGGCGCGCTCGGGTTCCTCGGCATGCACCTGATGGACGAGGGATGCGCCGGCGCCGGCGCGGTCAGCTACGGCCTGGTCTGCCACGAGTTGGAGGCCGCCGACAGCGGCTGGCGCACGTTCGTCTCGGTGCAGGGCTCGCTGGCGATGAGCGCGATCTCGAAGTTCGGCTCGGACGAGCAGAAGGCCGAGTGGCTGCCGGCGATGGCGCGCGGCGAGCGGATCGGCTGCTTCGCGCTCACCGAGCCGGACGGCGGCAGCGACCCCGCCGGCATGCGCACCCGCGCCCGGCGCGACGGCGACGACTGGGTGATCGACGGCACGAAGCGCTGGATCGGCCTGGCCGCCCTCGCCGACGTCGCGATCGTCTGGGCGGCGACCGACGAGGGCGTGCGCGGCTTCGTGGTTCCCACCGGCACGCCGGGCTTCACGGCGACCGCGATCGACGGGAAGCTCTCGATGCGCGCGTCCGTCCAGTGCGACATCGTGCTGGATGGCGTCCGGGTGCCCGCCTCGGCGCAGCTGCCCGGCGCCCGCGGCCTCTCCGGTCCGTTCTCCTGCCTCAATGAAGCGCGCTACGGGATCGTCTGGGGCGCGATGGGCGCTGCGCGCGACTGCCTCGAGGTGTCCATCCGGCGCGCGACGACCCGCGAGGTGTTCGGCCACCCGATCGGGGCGACCCAGCTCATCCAGGAGAAGCTCGCGAACATGCTCGTCGAGTACGAGAAGGGGATGCTGCTGGCGCTGCACCTCGGACGGCTCAAGGAGGCGGGATCGCTCACCCCGACGCAGATCAGCGTGGGCAAGCTCAACAGTGTGCGCGAGGCGCTCGCGATCGCGCGCGAGGCCCGCACCATCCTCGGCGGCGACGGCATCACGAACGAGTTCCCGGTGATGCGGCACATGGCGAACCTGGAGTCGGTGCGCACGTACGAGGGCACCGACGAGATCCACACGCTCGTGCTCGGGCGGGCGCTGACCGGGCTGGCGGCGTTCGCATGAGCGCGACGGAGGCCCGGGCGGTGGATGCGGTGGATGCCGCTGTCACCGCGGCGGCGCAGGCCGCGCGCACCCCGACGACACGCGAGGAGCGCGCCGGCTGGCTCGACGCCCTCGCCGACGCGCTGGAGGCGGACCGCGCCGCCCTGGTCGACCTCGCCCACGAGGAGACGCATCTCTCCCCCGCCCGGCTCGACGGCGAGGTGACGCGCACCGCCGCCCAGCTGCGCTTCTTCGCGGGCGTCATCCGCGAGGGCGGCTACCTCGAGGCGGTCGTCGAGTCGCCGGACCCGTCACTCATCCCGCCGCGCCCCGACCTGCGCCGGATGCTGCGTCCGCTCGGGCCCGTCGCGGTGTACACCGCATCCAACTTCCCGTTCGCGTTCTCGGTGCTCGGCAACGACACGGCTTCGGCGCTCGCCGCGGGCTGCCCGGTCGTGGTGAAGGCGCATCCCGGTCACCCGCGGCTCTCGCGGCGGACCGCGGCGCTCGCGGGCGGCGTGCTGCCGGACGGCTGGTTCTCCCTGGTCGAGGGCATGTCGGCGGGCACCGACCTCGTGCGTCACCCCGGCATCCGCGCGGCCGGCTTCACGGGCTCCGTGCGCGGCGGCCGGGCGCTGTTCGACCTCGCGGTGTCGCGACCCGACCCCATCCCTTTCTACGGTGAGCTGGGCAGCATCAACCCCGTCGTGGTGACGCGCGCGGCCGCCGCCGAGCGTGCCGCCGCGATCGGCGCGGGGCTCGTCGGATCGTTCACGCGCGACTCCGGGCAGTACTGCACCAAGCCGGGACTCGTCTTCGTGCCGGAGAGCGGAGGGGTCGAGGATGCGGTGCGCGCCGAACTCGGCGGCGCACCGGCCGGGCGGCAGCTCACCGAGGGGATGTCCGACGCCTTCGCCGCCGGCGTCGCGGCGTTCGAGCGGCACCCCGGCGTGGAGGTCGTCCGTGCGGAGGCGTCCGAGGGCGCATCCGCCCCGACCGTCGTGCTGGTTCCGTCCACCGTCTTCCTGGAGGACGCCGAGACGTTCCTCGCCGAGTGCTTCGGGCCGGTGACCGTCGTCGTGCGGTACGGCGACGGCGACCTCGACCGCATCCTGGCGGCGCTCGAACCGTCTCTCACCGCGACGATCCATCGCGCCGCGGGCGAAGACGTCACCGCGCTCGCCTCCCGGCTGACGGACGTCGCCGGCCGCCTGCTGTTCGACGGCTGGCCGACCGGCGTCGCCATCGGCTGGGCGCAGCACCACGGCGGCGGGTGGCCGTCGACCACGGCGAGCGTGCACACGTCTGTCGGCGCCACGGCGATCCGCCGGTGGCTCACCCCTCTCGCGTACCAGGACGCCCCGCAGGAGGTGCTCCCGCCCGAACTCCGCGACGGGAACCCCCTGCGCATCCCCCGCCGCGAGTCCTGACCCACCTCTGAGGAGCATCCCCACCATCGAGTCCGCGATGTTTGCACGGATCCGGGCGGGAAACGTGCAAACATCGCGGACTCGACGGCGGGCGCACTCGACGGCGGGCGCACTCGACGGCGGGCGCACTCGACGGCGGCCGCACTCGACGGCGGGCGGCTCGTCGGCGGGCGGAACTCGCGCGGGCGTTACGGAAGCGGCGTGGGCTCCGCCGCGGCGGGCTGCGACCGGCGCGCCCGGAGCAGCTCGGCGACACGGATCGCGTCGCCCTCCGGCGCCGTCGAGTGGCGGTCCGGCCGCGCGAGGAAGAGGTACAGCAGGCCCGCGCCCGCCACGATCCCCAGCCCGATCAGCACTATCCAGTCGTTGAACCAGCTGCCGGTCGCGGTCGGCCACGCGAGCAGGATCATGGCGAAGATCCCATACGCCAGCGCGACGATGTTCACCACCAGTCCGGCCGAGCCGAGGCTGAACGGTCCGGCGGGACGCCATCCCTTCAGCCGCTGCCGCAGCGACGCGAGCACCACCGACTGGAACGCCACGTAGATCCCGAGCACGGCGAACGCGGTCACCTGCGTGATCAGGCCGTCCGGCCCGACGTAGACGATGACGCTGATCAGCACCGGGATGCTGCACGCGACGATCAGCGCGTTGACCGGCACCTTCGTGCGCGGCGACACCTTCGCCAGCCAGCGGTGCGCCGGGATCATCCCGTCGCGCGCGAACGAGAACAGCAGCCGGCTCGCCGCCGCCTGCAGGCTCAGCACGCAGCTGAGGAACGCGGTGACGGCGACGACGAGGAAGATCTTCGCCCCGACCGTCCCGAGCGCCGACTGCAGGATCTCCGGGATCGGGTCCACATCCTTGCCCGCCACGATCTTCTCCAGGTCCGGAGCCGCGAGCACGTAGCCGCCGAACGCGAACAGCGCCGACACCCCGCCGACCAGGATCGTCATCATCATGGCCTTGGGGATGCGGCGCGCCGGGTTCGCGACCTCCTCGGCCACGTCGCCGCATGCCTCGAACCCGTAGAAGAGGAAGAGGCCGGCCAGCGCCGCGCCGAGGAAGGCGGCGACGTACGATCCGTCGCCCTGCACCCCCATCGAGTCGAAGAACACCGAGAACGGGTGCTTGCGCTGGAAGATCAGCAGGTAGATCCCGACCGCGATCACGCCGACGAGCTCGGCGGCGAGCCCGATGCGCGCGACGGTCGCCAGGGTCTTCGTCCCGGTGAAGTTGAGCGCGAGCGCCACCACCAGGAGCAGCACGGTCAGACCGAGCGTGACCTCTTTCGTGGCCTCCAGCCCGAACAGGCTGGCCAGGAACCCGCTGCCGTACGACGCGACCGCCGTGATGGTGACGATCATCGCCCAGATGTAGACCCATGCGGCCATCCAGGCGTACCGCCGACCCCAGAGCCGCCGGGCCCACGGGTAGATGCCGCCGTGGATGGGGTACTGCGAGACGACCTCGCCGAACACCAGCGAGACGAGGAACTGCCCCGCGCCCACGATGACGATCCACCAGATCGAGGGCGGGCCGCCGGTCGCCATGGCGACCGCGAACAGCGAGTAGACGCCGACCAGCGGCGACAGGTAGGTGAACCCGAGGGCGAAGTTCGCCCACAGGGTCATCGACCGGTTGAAGGAGTCCTCGTAGCCGAGGACGGCGAGGTGCTCGCCGTCCTCCAGGTGCGGGGACGAAGGTTCTGCAGCCATCGGATGCCTTCCGCTTCAGGTGCACACGTCGATGTGTGTGGAGGCAGCGTAGCGGAGAGACGGGCCGCATACCTATAGGACAGGATGTTTCGGCGCACCAGAGCGAACGTTCCGGACAATCCCTACTGATTTCGTCACTCTAGCGCCGAAACGGTGCGGAATCGCTTGCCAGGTGCCACATCCGCTGACAGAATCGGTCCATGAGTACCCCTCGGGCAACGAACGGCCAGAGAGCTGCGACGATCGACGACGTCTCCAAGGCGATCATCGAGCAGTTGCAGGTGGACGGCCGCAAATCGTACGCCGAGATCGGCAAAGCGGTCGGTCTCAGCGAAGCGGCGGTGCGCCAGCGCGTGCAGAAGCTGACCGAGTCGGGTGTGATGCAGATCGTGGCCGTGACCGACCCGATGCAGCTCGGCTTCTACCGGCAGGCGATGATCGGCGTGCGCTGCACGGGCGACACGCGTGCCGTGGCCGACAAGCTGGCGGCGATGCCCGACGTGGACTACGTGGTGCTGACCGCCGGCACCTTCGACATCCTCGCCGAGGTGGTGTGCGAGAACGACCTCGACCTCATCACGATGCTCAACTCCGAGATCCGGACGCTTCCGGGAGTGCTCTCCACCGAGACGTTCGTCTATCTCAAACTCCACAAACAGTTCTACAACTGGGGAACGCGATAACCATGACGACAACCGTAGAAACCTTCGGCGAGCCCATCACCCCCGATGAGGCGGACCTGCAGGCGAAGGCCAGGGACCACCTGTGGATGCACTTCGCCCGCCAGTCGGTGATGGAGGAGGGCCACGGCGTCCCGATCATCACCAAGGGCGAGGGCCACCACATCTGGGACGACCACGGCAAGCGCTACATCGACGGGCTCTCCGGGCTCTTCGTCGTGAACGCGGGCCACGGCCGGAAGCGCCTCGCCGAGGTCGCGGCCAAGCAGGCCGAGCAGCTGGCCTTCTTCCCGATCTGGTCCTACGCCCACCCGAACGCGATCGAGCTCGCCGACCGGCTGGCGTCGTACGCGCCGGGCGACCTCAACCGCGTGTTCTTCTCCACGGGCGGCGGCGAGGCGGTCGAGACCGCCTTCAAGCTGGCCAAGTACTACTGGAAGCTGCAGGGCAAGCCGACCAAGCACAAGGTGCTGTCGCGTGCCGTCGCCTACCACGGCACCCCGCAGGGCGCGCTGGCGATCACCGGCATCCCGGCCATGAAGGAGATGTTCGAGCCGCTGACGCCCGGCGGGTTCCGCGTCCCGAACACCAACTTCTACCGCGCCGGCGAGATGGGCGCTCCCACCGACGACGTCGAGGCCTTCGGCGTCTGGGCGGCGAACCGCATCGAGGAGATGATCCAGTTCGAGGGCCCGGACACCGTCGCCGCGATCTTCCTCGAGCCGGTGCAGAACTCGGGCGGATGCTTCCCGCCGCCTCCCGGCTACTTCCAGCGCGTGCGCGAGATCTGCGACAAGTACGACGTGCTCATGGTCAGCGACGAGGTCATCTGCGCCTTCGGCCGCATCGGCCACATGTTCGCCTGCGACGAGTACGGCTACGTGCCCGACATGATCACCTGCGCCAAGGGCATGACGAGCGGCTACTCCCCCATCGGCGCGACGATCATCAGCGACCGGATCTACGAGCCCTTCAAGCACGGCAACACGTCGTTCTACCACGGCTACACGTTCGGCGGTCACCCGGTCTCGGCCGCCGTGGCGCTGGAGAACCTCGACATCTTCGAGGAGGAGCGCCTCAACGAGCGCGTCCGAGAGAACTCGCCGCTGTTCCGCGCCGAGCTCGAGAAGCTGCTCGACCTGCCGATCGTCGGCGACGTGCGCGGCGCCGGGTACTTCTTCGGCATCGAGCTGGTGAAGGACAAGGACACCAAGGAGACCTTCGACGACGACGAGTCGGAGCGCCTGCTCCGCGGGTTCCTCTCGAAGGCGCTGTTCGACGCCGGCCTGTACTGCCGCGCCGACGACCGCGGCGACCCCGTCGTCCAGCTCGCCCCGCCGCTCACGATCGGCCCCGACGAGTTCGTCGAGATCCGGCAGATCCTGGAGTCGGTGCTGACGGAGGCGTCGAACCACCTGTAAGCAGCACAAGCCCCCAAAGAGCGAATCCGGGGCCGCGTGAGCGGCCCCGGCTTCGTGCTTAACGCTCCGGAGGAACGCATGGACTACCGCGACGTCGGCTTCTGGTTCGACTCCATCGCCGAGCAGGAGGACGGCTACCGGCCGCGCCCGGGGCTCGACGGCGACACCGACGTGGATGTGGCGATCGTCGGCGCGGGCCTCACCGGCCTGTGGACGGCGTACTACCTGCAGGAGCGCGACCCCGCCCTCCGCATCCTGCTGCTCGAGAAGGAGGTCGCCGGCTTCGGCGCCTCCGGACGCAACGGCGGCTGGTGCTCCGCTCTGTTCCCGTGGTCGGCGACCAAGCTGGAGAAGCGCTACGGCTTCGACGCGGCCGTGGCGATGCGCCGCGCGATGGTCGGCACGGTGGACGAGGTCGGCCGGGTCGCCGAGGCGGAGGGCCTCGACATCGACTACGTGAAGGGCGGCACGGTGACCTTCGCCCGGTCCCGGCCGCAGGTCGACGCGGCCCGCGCCGAGTTCGCGGAGTCGGAGCGGTACGGTGTCGACGAGGTGGCCCTGTGGGGCACGGACACCGTGTTCCGCCGCTTCAACGCTCTGGATGCGGTGGCCGCGACCTTCACGCCCGCGTGCGCGCGCATCCACCCGGCGAAGCTGGTCCGCGGCCTCGCCCGCGTGGTCGAGCGCCGCGGCGCCACCATCGCGGAGGGCACCGAGGTGCTGTCGTGGGACGACGGCACCGTGCGCGCCCGCTCCGGCGGCGCCGACCGGCTCGTCCGCGCGGGGATCGTGGTGAACGCGACCGAGGGATACGGCTCCCAGCTTCCGCAGGTCGGCCGCCGCATCCTGCCGCTCTACTCGCTGATGATCGCCACCGAGCCGCTGCCCGACGCAATGTGGGACCGGATCGGGATCCAGCACGGGGAGACCTTCACCGACTTCCGCAACCTCATCGTCTACGGGCAGCGCACCGCCGACAACCGGTTCGCCTTCGGCGGGCGCGGGGCGCGGTACCACCTGGGCAGCGCCATCCGCCCCGAGTACGACCACTCCGCGCACGTGCGGGAGCACCTCATCCACACGCTGTTCGACCTGTTCCCGGATGCCGCCGGCGCCCGCGTCACGCACCACTGGGGCGGACCGCTCGGTGTGCCCCGCGACTGGCATGCCGGCGTCGGGTACGACCGGGATGCGCGCGAGGCCTGGGCGGGCGGCTACGTCGGCGACGGTCTGAGCACGACGAACCTGGCGGGCCGCACGCTGGCGGACCTGCTCACCGGCGCGCGGACGGAGCTCACCGCTCTGCCCTGGGTCGGCCACCGCCCCCGCGCTGGGAGCCCGAGCCGCTGCGGTTCGCCGGCGCGAACGCGGGCCTGCTCGCGATGGAGTCCGCCGACCTCGAGGAGTCGGTGACCCGCCGCCCCTCCGTGGTGTCGCGGGCCCTGGGGCCGCTCATCGGCCACTGAGCGCGCCTCTTCACTCGCCGCGCCCGCCGGAGTCGGAGGAATCCCGGCAGCCGCAAGCCCGGAATCACCTCCGTTGTCCGCAGATGCCGTGAGAGCAGCCCGGGAACGGAGGAGAAGCCGAATCGACACGCGGGCGGAAGCGGCAAAGGGAGGATGTCCCCGCCCTGCGCGAACGCCGCATCCTCCGCTTCCGATGCCGGTGACCGGGCGGTCGGGAACGGAGGAGAACGAGCGTCCGGCGCCACCGGGCGGTCGGGAACGGAGGAGAACCCGCGCGACACGCCGGGCGGAACGGGAAAGGGAGGATGCTGCGGCCCGAGCGGGCCGCAGCATCCTCCCTTTCCGGCGGAGGCGGGGTGGCTCAGGCCTGGTCGAGCACAGCCTGCAGCTCAAGGGTGATGGTGACCTCGTCGCCGAGCAGCATGCCGCCGGTCTCGAGGGCCGCGTTGTAGGTGAGGCCGAAGTCCTCGCGGTTGATCTTGGTCTTCGCGGTGGCGCCGGCCTTGTAGTTGCCGTACGGGTCCTGGCCGAAGCCGCCGAAGTCGAACTCGAAGGTGACCGGCTTGGTCACGCCCTTGATGGTCAGGTCGCCGTCGACGAGGAAGTCGCCGCCCTCGTGGCGGACGCCGGTGGAGACGAAGTCGATGGTCGGGTGCTCCTCGGCGAGGAAGAAGTCGCCGGTGCGGAGGTGCGCGTCGCGGTTCTTGTCCTTCGTGTTGATGGACGCGACGTCGGCCTTGGCGGTGACCTTGGAGTCGAGCGGGTTCTCGGCGGTGACGAAGGTGGCGTCGAAGTTCTCGAACACGCCCTTCACCTTGCTGATCATCAGGTGGCGGATGCTGAAGCCGACCTCGCTGTGGGTGGGGTCGATGGTCCAGGTGCCTGCCTTGTAGCCGGGGATCTCGATGGTCACGGGTGTCTCCTTTACGAACGAGTCTTCGCGACGGGATGGTCCGCGCCGCTTCAAGAACATGCAAGCGCATTGATCTCCGCTGTATTCCGGAATCGCGAAAAAAGTTGACGCGTCACTCTTTCGGCGCGAGAGAGTGCCTCAGGAGCAGGAGTTTCCGGGCATCCGCGTCGATCATCGACACCGGGATGCGGCCCTGGCCGACCGCGGTCACGACGGCGTCGATCATCGCGTCCGGATCGGTCTGCGCCCCCTGCACCATCAGGATCATCGTGTTGCCCGCCGCCAGCGCCTGCACCGCGTTCTCGCCGGCGTCCCGGTACTGCGGCAGCCCGGTGTCCTGCAGCATCCGCATGTCGTCGGTGATCGAGACGCCGCGGAAGCCGAGCCGGTCGGTCAGGATGCGGTGCCACGCCGCCGAGAGCGACGCGGGCTGCGCATCCACCCCGCTGTAGATCAGGTGCCCGAACATGACGAACTCGGCGCCGGCGCCGATCCCGGCGCGGAAGGACGGCTCGTCCTGCGCGCCGTACCGACCGAGGTCCACCGGGGCGGTCGGAACCGTCAGGTGGGAGTCGGCGTCAGTCTCGCCGTGGCCCGGGAAGTGCTTGAGCGTGCTGAACACCGCGCCCCGCTCCCCCGTGACCGACGCGGCGACGCGCTCGGCGGCGGACGCGGGGTCGGTGCCGAGCACGCGGTCGTAGATGAACGACGACGGATCGGCGGTGACGTCGGCGACGGTGCCGAAGTTGACCGAGACGCCCGCCTGCTGCAGCAGCTGCGCGCGGCGGGCGAACGTCGCCTGCGTCGCGGCGGGCGGCTGCGCGCGCAACTGCTCGGCGCCCGCCTCGCCGTCCCACGGGAGGCGGGTGACGTCGCCGCCCTCCTCGTCGATCCCGATCAGCGGAGGCGATGCCGGGTCGACGGCGCGGGTGGCGGCCGTCTGGGCGGCGAGGGCGGCGGGCGTCGGCGGGATGTTGTCGCCCATGAGGATGAGACCGCCCAGCCCGTACCGCGTCACGAACGCCTGCAGCGCGGCGGGGTCGGTGCCCGGCGCGTGCAGCATGAACAGGCCCGCGACCTTCTGCCGCAGCGTCAGGGCCGACAGGCGCGATTCGACGTACGCTACGGCAGGATCGACCGTGGGCGTGGGCGTCGGAGCAGGCGTCGCCGACCCGTGCGCGGACGTGTGGGCGGGCCCGGCGGACCGGGCCGCCGGTGAGGCGCTCCCCGCGGTGCATCCGGTCAGCGCGACGGCGGCCACCGCTGCGGACGCCGCAGCCAGCATCCACCGGTGAAGCGTGCGCGTCGTGGGCATCCCTCGATCGTAGACTCCGATCCTCGACGGCGCCTGGCCGGTCGGGGGCGAGCGTGCGGGATACGATGGCGGGCATGGCGAAGAAGGTGGTCTCCCTCCTCCTCGCCAGCCATCCCGGGCCGACCCTCGTGGTCACCGTCATCGCGACCGGCCTCGGGATCGGCCTCGGCTATCCGCCCGGGCGCCTGGCCGTCCTCGCCCTCGCCCTGCTCTTCGGCCAGCTGTCGATCGGCTGGAGCAACGACTGGCTGGATGCGGCCCGCGACCGCGCGGTGGAGCGCACCGACAAGCCGGCCGCCCGGGGCGACGTCTCCGTCGCCGTCGTCCGCGCCGCCGCCTTCGTGTCGCTCGTGGTCGCCGTCCTCCTCACGATCCCCTCGGCCCGGGCGCCCTGGTCGCCCACCTGGTGGCGATCGCCAGTGGCTGGGCCTACAACCTCGGGCTCAAGACGACCGCCTTCTCCTGGCTGCCGTTCGCCGTGGCGTTCGGTATCCTCCCCGCGATCGCGACCCTCGGCCAGGAGCAGCCCGCGCTGCCGCAGTGGTGGGTGTACGTCGCCGGCGCGCTCCTGGGCGTGGCGGCGCACGTCACCAACGTGCTCCCCGACCTCGACGACGACGCCCGCACCGGCATCCGCGGGCTGCCGCACCGCCTGGGCCCCCGCGTCAGCGGGCTGCTGGCGTTCGCGGCCCTCGCCGTCGCGACCCTGCTCATCACCTTCGGACCCGGTCTCCCCGTCCGTCCGCTGCTCGTCGTCGGTCTCGTCATCGGCCTCGCCGCTGCCGTCACCGGCGCGGTGCTGCTGCTGCGGCGCAGCCCGACCCGGCTTCTGATGCAGCTCATCATGACGTGCGCGATCGTGGATGTGGTGATGCTCGCGCTCGCGGGTCAGTCCGTGACGGTCTGAACCTTCTCCGCGACCGGCGCCCGGTTCTGGATGCCGACGGCCGACACCACGCCGCCCACGAGCAGCAGGGCGGCCGCGGCGATCATGGCGCGGTGCAGCCCGGCTTCGTCGAGGGTGCCGCCGATGATCATCCCCGCGGCTGCGATCGCGAGCAGACCGGCGATACGCGAGACCGCGTTGTTCACCGCGGAGGCGATGCCCGCCTGCTCGGGATGGATCGCGCCGAGGATGGCGCTGGTGAGCGGCGCGACCGTGATCGAGAGGCCGACGCCGAACAGCAGCACCGCCGGCAGCAGCGTCGTCCAGTAGTTCACGTCCGTGCCCATCATCAGCAGCCAGAGGAAGCCGGCGGCGGCGATCATCGGGCCGATCGCCATGAACAGTCGCGGCCCGTGACGCCCGGCCAGTCCGCCGAAGAGTCCCGACAGCAGCAGCATGCAGAGCGTGGACGGGATGAAGACGAACCCGGCCGCGATGGCCGAGAAGCCGGCGACCTGCTGCAGGAACAGGGTGATGATGAGCGGACCGAACGACAGCGCCGCGTAGACGAAGAACGTGGCGATGTTGCCGACCCAGAAGTTGTGGACGCGGAACAGGCCGAGCGGCAGCATCGGCTGCTTCACCTTGGTCTCGGCGTAGAAGAACGCGGCGAGGCTGAGCACCCCGACGACGAGCGGGATGTACACGCGCGGGTTCCCCCAGCCGTACGTACCCTGCTCGATGAGGGCGAACACGGTGCCCGCGAGACCCACCGAGCCGAGGACCGCGCCGAGGTAGTCGACGCGGCCGCCCATCCCGTGGTCCGTCTCGCCGAGCGTCATCATGAGGATGAGCGTGATCGCGATCGGGATGACGTTGATGACGAACACCCAGCGCCAGCCGAGCGTGTCCACGAACAGGCCGCCGACCACCGGCCCCGCGATCATCGCGATGCCGGTCCATGCCGTCCACCGCCCGATCGCCTTCGCCTGGGCGGGCCCGTCGAAGCGGGAGATGATGATTGCGAGCGAGCTCGGCACGAGCAGGGCTCCGGCCACCCCCTGCAGCGCCCGCGCGAGGACGAGGAAGATGCCGCTCGGCGCGAACGCGCACAGCAGCGAGGTCACGCCGAAGCCGATCAGACCGGCGTAGAGCACGCGCTTGCGGCCGAACACGTCCGACAGCGACCCGGCGATCAGGATGAGCGAGCCGAGCGTGACGAGGTACGCATCCACCACCCATTGCTGCAGCGGCAGCCCGCCGCCCAGCTCGCGCGAGATCGCGGGCAGGGCAACGTTGATGACGGCGCCGTCGAGGAACGCGACGAAGCTCGACAGGATGGCGATGAGCAGGACTCGCAGCTGGAGCGAGGTCATCCGCTCGATACGCGCAGTGGGCATGACCTCATCTAACGTGCTCCGGGGAGGTCGTGGCAACCGCGTCCGGCGTGGCGCTAGTCGTTGCCCTTGGTGCAGGTCTGCTGCGCGGCCGTCTGACCGGTGATCGTCGACGGCAGTTCGATCGAGGACCCGGCCGTCGAGGTCGGGGCCGGGGTCGCCCCGGTCGCCGGGGCGGCGGGCGTTGCGGGGGCGTCCGGCGTCGCCGGCGACGGCTCTCCGCCGGGCGACGGGGCGGGAGACGTCGTGGCCGTCGGGTCCTCCGCGGCCCGGCCCGTCGAGCCGGTGAGCTTCACCGGCTGGTCCTGCACGAGCGCCTGGTTGAGCGCCTCGGCCGCCGAGTCCTGCGGCACAACCCGGTTTGGGTCGTCCGGGTCGGTGACCGCCGGATACTGCACGAACACCATGTTGTCGAGGCCGGTGTCCTTGAGAGCGAGGGCGATCTGCACGAGGGTCGTCGGGTTGGTGAGCGTCTCGGACGGCGTGATGTTGTTCACCGCCGCCTTCGCCAGCGCATACAGCTGCACCGGATTGGAGAGCACGCCGCCGCTGACGATCTTGCGCGCGAGGGCCGAGAGGAACACCTGCTGGTTGGAGATGCGGCCCAGGTCGCTGCCGTCCCCGACGCCGTGCCTGCTGCGCAGGAACGAGAGGGCGACATCCCCGACGATGGTGTTCTCACCGGCGGGGAGGTCGAGCGGCGGGTTCGTGTAGTCGTCGGTCACCGGGCTCGCGAGGCAGACCGTGACGCCGCCGACGGCGTTGGACATGGCGCTGACGCCGTTGAAGTTGATGACGGCCGCGAACGGGATGGTGAGCCCGGTCATCTTCGACACCGTCGCCACCACGCAGTTCAGGCCGCCGCGCGACAGCGCCGAGTTGAACTGGGCGTAGGAGGTGCCGTCGATCGTCCCCTTGCCGTTGGGATCGGGACAGTCCGGGATCGGCACCATCAGGTCACGCGGGAAGCTGACCACCATCATGCTCTTGTGGTCCTGCGCGATGTGCAGCAGCATCGTCACGTCGTTGTTGCCCGCTCCGCTGCTCGCGTCCTGCTCCGTGCTGCTGTCGTAGATGCCGCCGAGGTTGCTGCGGCTGTCGGTGCCGGCGATCAGCACGTTGACGCCGCCGGGGATGGCCGAGACGTTCGGGATGTCCTGCGGGATCGCCGACTGCCCGGGCGCCGCCTGCAGGTGCACGCCGGTCTTGATGGACCGCGCGACATCCCACACGGCATACGCCGCGACCGAGCCGACGCTCACGAAGGCGACCACGACGACGGCCGCCAGCAGCTTGAGAGCGGCGATGCTGCCGCGCCGGCGCGGCAGCCGACCATGCCGGACGCCCTCCGGCCCGCGGGCGCGCTGATGGCGTCGCGGCAGATCGGTCATCGGCACCCCTCGGTCGAAGTCTTTGGCGAAATCCTAGCCGGGGATGCTTTCCGGCGGCTGCGAGCGTCGCAGCCCGGATGAGGGCCTTCACAGCCGGCGGCGGCTGCGGGGTTCCCCTCAATTCCGGCGCGGCCGGGCCCCGCCGTTGAGGGGTCTCCCGGATGCCACGGGAGCGCGACGCGCGGGATGCTCGACCCGGCGACCGGCCCTCCGCTCGTCGCCCCCTCCCATCCACGACCCTGGAGGCCACCATGACCATCGCCGCACCGCGGCCCGACGCCGACAGCTCTGCCACCGACATCCGCCCCTTCCACTACACCGCCTCGCAGGAGGAGCTCGACGACCTGCGGCGCCGCATCCTGGCCACGCGCTGGCCCGAGCGCGAGACCGTCGACGACACCTCGCAGGGTGTCCGGCTCGAGACCATGCGGGCGCTCGCCGAGTACTGGACCGACGGCTACGACTGGCGGGCCGTGGAATCCCGCCTGGCCGACCTGCCGCAGTTCGTGACGGAGATCGACGGGCTCGACATCCACTTCATCCACGTCCGCTCGCCCCACGACGACGCGCTGCCGATCATCGTCACGCACGGCTGGCCCGGCTCCGTCATCGAGCAGCTGAAGATCGTGGGGCCCCTCACGGATCCCACCGCCCACGGCGCCGACGCGTCGGACGCGTTCCACCTCGTCATCCCGTCGCTCCCCGGGCACGGCTTCTCCGGCAAGCCGACCGCGACCGGGTGGGACCCCATCCGCATCGCGAAGGCCTGGGACCAGCTGATGACCCGGCTCGGCTACGACCGCTACGTCGCGCAGGGCGGCGACTGGGGCAACGCGGTCACCGAACAGCTGGCCCTGCTGCAGCCTCCCGGGCTCATCGGCATCCACACCAACATGGCCGCGACCGTGCCCGACGCCATCCAGTCCGCCCTCGACGCGCACGAGCAGCCGCCGGCCGACCTGAACGAGGAGGAGCGCTACGCCTGGGACCAGCTCGCCTACTTCTACGCGCACGGTCTCGGGTACGCCCAGGAGATGGCCGGTCGCCCGCAGACCCTGTATGCGCTCGCCGACTCGCCCGTCGGTCTGGCCGCGTGGATGCTCGACCACGACGAGCGCAGCCACGAGCTGATCGCCCGGGTGTTCGCCGGCGGCAGCGAGGGCCTGTCGCGGGATGACGTGCTCGACAACGTGACCCTGTACTGGCTGACGAACACGGCGGTCTCGTCCGCCCGGCTCTACTGGGAGAGCAAGCTGGCGTTCTTCGCGCCGAAGGGCGTTCCGGTGCCGACCGGCGTGAGCGTGTTCCCGGACGAGATCTACGCCGCGCCGCGCAGCTGGGCGACCGCCGCGTATCCGCACCTCATCCACTTCAACCGCCTCGACCGCGGCGGCCACTTCGCGGCGTGGGAGCAGCCCGAGCTGTTCTCGCAGGAGGTCCGCGCCACGTTCCGGTCGCTGCGCTGAGCGGGCGCGGGATGGACGCGATCAGCCAGATCGACGCCGGCGACCTGAACGTCGGGTACACGGACACAGGGCCGGCCGACGGCCCCGCGGTGCTGCTGCTGCACGGGTGGCCGTACGACATCCACACGTACGACCAGGTCGTGCCGCCGCTCGTCGGCGCGGGCTTCCGGGTGGTGGTCCCCTACCTCCGCGGGTACGGGACGACCACGTTCCGCGACCCGCACGCGCTGCGCACCGGGCAGCCGGCGGCGCTCGCCCAGGACGCCCTCGACCTGATGGACGCGCTGGGCATCGAGTCCGCCATCGTCGGCGGGTCCGACTGGGGCGCCCGCACCACCAACATCCTCGCCGCGCTGTGGCCGGAGCGCGTGCGCGGGCAGGTGACCGCGAGCGGGTACCTGGTCGCCGGGCAGGCCGCGAACCTCGGCCCGCTGCCGCCCGAGTCGGAGCTCGCCTGGTGGTACCAGTTCTACTTCGCGACCGAGCGCGGCCGGGCCGGCTACGAGCGGTACCGCGACGACTTCGCGCGCCTCATCTGGCGCACGGCGTCGCCGCGCTGGGCGTTCGGCGACGCGACCTTCGAGCTGACCCGCCCGTCGTTCGCCAACGCCGACCACGTCGCCATCGTCATCCACAACTACCGGTGGAGGCTGTCGCTGGCCGAGGGCGACCCGCGCTTCGACGAGGTGGAGCAGCGGATCGCCGCGCGCCCGACCATCGGCGTCCCGGCGGTCACCCTGGAAGGGGACGCGAACGGCGCCTTCCACCTCGACCCGTCCGCCTACCGCGACCGGTTCACCGGGCCGTACGAGCATCGGCAGGTCGATGGCGGCGTCGGGCACAACCTGGCCCAGGAGGCGCCGGAGGCCTTCGCCGACGCGGTGCTGGCCGTCGCACGGATGGAGGCGGCCCATGTCCGATGACCGCGAGCGCGGACTGTTCCGCTCGCTCTCCCACCGCCGCGCCGGCGAGGCGGAGGAGCTTCCCGACGAGGGCCGGCTGCCCTCGTTCGCCCGGGCGACCGGCTGGCTCAACTCCGAGCCGCTCACGCCGGAGGGACTGCGCGGCCGCGTGGTGCTGGCCGACTTCTGGACCTACACCTGCGTCAACTGGCTGCGCACGCTGCCGTACCTGCGTGCCTGGCACGAGAAGTACGCCGGCGCGGGGCTCACGATCGTCGGCATCCACACGCCCGAATTCGGTTTCGAGCACGACCGCGCCAACGTCACCGCCCGCACCACGGCTCTCGGCGTCGAGTACCCGGTCGCCGTGGACGACGACTACGGCGTCTGGGGCGACTTCGCCAACCACTACTGGCCGGCCGTGTACCTGGCGGACGCGGACGGCCGCCTGCGCTACCACCACTTCGGCGAGGGCGAGTACGCCCGCACCGAGATGATGATCCAGCGACTGCTGATGGATGCGGGCGCCCGCGACCTCGACCTCGACCTGGTCATGCCGGAGCCGGCCGGCCTCGAGGTCGCCGCCGACTGGCGCGACCTGCGGTCACCGGAGACCTATCTCGGCTACGGCCAGAGCAGCGGCTTCGTCTCCGAGTCGGCGGACCGCTACGACCGCTCCGAGCGGTACACCGGCGCCCGGTCGCTCCCCCTCAACGGCTGGGCGCTGAACGGGACATGGACGCACGCGCAGCACGCCGCGGTGCTCGACGAGGCGGGCGGACGCGTCTCGTTCGCCTTCCACGCCCGAGACGCCAACCTCGTCCTGGGCCCGACGCCGCCCGGGGCGCGCATCCCGTTCCGGGTGCTGCTCGACGGCCGGCCGCCGGGCGACGCGCACGGGACGGACGTGGATGCGGACGGGCGCGGCATCGTCGACCGGCAGGACACGTACCAGCTCATCCGCCAGCACGGGCCGATCGCGGAGCGCGTGGTCGAGCTGGTCTTCGACGCACCGGGACTGGAGGCGTACTGCTTCACCTTCGGCTGAGCTCAGGCGATGCCGTGCCGCAGTGCGAAGGCGGTCGCCTCGCTGCGCCGGGCGACCCCGATCTTGCGGTAGAGGCTGGTGATGTGCCGCTCGACCGTGCGGTCGCTCAGCCACATCACCCCGGCCATCTCCTTGTTGCTCAGGCCCTGAGCGAGGAGGCCCAGCACCTCCAGCTCCCGCCGGGTGAGGGTGCCGGGCACCTCGGCGGGCGCCTCGAGGGCCGCGGCCGCTGCCCCCACCGCAGCCGGCGCGCCGGGCCGCGCGGGCTCGGCGCGCTCCGCCTCCCGCGACGCCTGCTGCACGCGTCGCGAGACCGCCGTGAGCGCGGGCCCCACCTCGTCGAGCAGTGTTCGCAGCAACCGGCTCTGCCGGTCGCGTTCGCGTTCCGCCTCGCGGCGGGCCGCCTGCTCCCCGGCGAGCCGCCGGGCGGTGTGGAGCGCGATCGCCGCCTGGCCGACGGCGACGCGCAGCAGGTGGGTCTCGCGCTCGGTCGGGAAGTCGGCGCGCGGCGCCGAGACGGCCACCAGCCCGGTCCCCCACGGGAGCGCCAGGACGAGGGTGGTCACCCGCGCGATCGACGGTGGCGTGCCGCCCGCTGCCTCCGCGGCTCGGACCGCCGAGGTCGCGACGCCGGAGACCGGCTCGCCTTCGCCGTGGTCCCGGCGCACCGCGGCGAGCAGCTCCGCCGGCGGCTCGGACGCGGTCGGGCGCCACACCTCCAGCGCATCCGCCCCGCGCGGGCTCTCGAAGCGGCCGTAGCCGGCGTCGAGGCGCAGCATCCCGAACAGCACGCTCAGCAGGCCGTCGGCGATCTCGACGGCTGCGTGGTCGACCCACAGCGACGGCAGGGCGAGCAGCGCACCGAGGTCGCGCATCCAGGTGCGCTCGTCCGCGTCCATCGCTCAGCCGCCGCTCAGGACGGCGCGCTCCTCCAGGAACTCCCCGGGAGGGACGAAGAAGGGGTTCTCCTGCAGGATGCCGCCGATCAGCACCATGGGATGCGTCCGGAGGATGTCGACGACGAAGGCGCCGTCGAAGCGGGAGGTGTCGTACGCGCAGATCACCACGTGGCGGTGCCGTGCGTGCAGGAAGTTCGCGCGCGCCTCGAACTCGATCAGCTGCTCGGCGGCCTCCCGGTCGCCGGCCGCCCAGCCCACGTCGGCCAGCAGCCGGATGCGCGGCTCGGGCGCAGCGCCGAGCATCCCCTCGATGACGCCGAGCATGTCGTCCTGGTCGAAGTCGCCCGTCCGCAGGTACGTCTCCGCCCAGGTGTGCACCTCGCACTGTCGATCGCGCAGGAGCGCGGACGTGTCGTACCCGAGCCGGCGGAGCCGGGCCAGCGGTGCGGCGGGCTTGGCCGTATCCACCAGGTACAGGAGGCGGTCGCCCACGTCGACGCCGTCCTGCACGAACGGGTCGAGCACCGCATCCGCCTCGGTAGGGCTCTTCACGAAGGCGCAGACATGGCGGTAGTGGTCCAGCACCCCGCCCGCGAAGGTCACGGGGGCCGTCGCACGTCCGCTTTCCGCTGCCATGGTCGACATCCGCTCCGCTGTGGAGGCTAACGCAGTCCGCGCGGGCCGCACAACGGCGGACCGGACGTTCCTCGTCGCCGACCCGTGGACTCCGGCAGCTGTGCCATGCGGTCACCCTAGTCAGCGGCGTGCCACATCCGGCTGATGATCGCGCCGTCGATGACCGACCGGAATTCGCCGACACGCTCGAAGCCGGCGCGCTCGTAGCGGTGGTCGTTCGCCGGGTTCGTCGACTCCAGGTAGGCGGGCAGTCCTTCCCCGTCGAACCGTCGCAGGCTCTCTGCGAGCAAGCCCTGCCCGATCCCCCGGCCGCGATGCTCGGGGTGGGTCGCCAGCAGACTCAGGTACATGTGCGGGGTGTCGTGCGGATGCGTCGATTCGAACAGCTCCCACAGCCGCTGATACGCCGCGAAGCGGTCGGGCGACAGGATGCGCGCCATGAGCGCATCCACCCCCGCCTCCTGCTCGGCGGTCAGCTCGTCCACCCCCGGCGGCAGCCACACCGCCACCGTCGCCGCCTCCCCCGACGGCCCGTCCTGCAGCAGCACGGACCCGTGCGGGATGGCGCCGTCGACGAAGAAGCGCCAGAAGTCCTCGAGGTGCCCGGTGCCGCCGTCCGGCGCCGCCAGGGCCGGACCCCACACCGGGTCGTCGCGGAACGCCAGCGCGATGGTCGTCGTGACGGCGGCCGCATCGGCGGTGTCCGCAATTCGGGTCTCCATGAGGGAACTGTAGCGGCGGCCCGACACGGCAGGTATAGTCGTGAACCCTGCGCACGCCGCGCGGGCAGCCCACGCTGAAGAACGCCGAACGGAAGGACACCGGGATGCGCACCCTGCAGAACCCGAAGCGCTACCAGCGCGCCTTCCGCAAGCTCGAGCGTCCACGGGGCCTGTAGACCGCACCGACAGGTGTCGCAGCCCCGCCGTTCGAGGTCCGGGGCTGACCTCTTCCGCGTCTCGCGGGCGACGGCCGTCCCGGCCGCACCCCGATGAGAGACGAAAGGATCATGGAAAGAATCTCGAACCGCCTGCTGAGCTGGGCCTCCATACTGGAGGATTCCACGCGCGAGCAGGCGGTCACCACCTCGCGGATGCCGTTCATCCACCCGCACCTGGCGCTCATGCCGGACGCCCACCTGGGGCTCGGCGCCACGGTCGGCTCGGTCATCCCCACCGTCGGCGCCGTCATGCCGGCCGCGGTCGGTGTGGACATCGGCTGCGGGATGATCGCCGTGCGCACGCAGTTCACCCGAGACGAGGTGGCGGCCTCCACCGCACCGCTCTCCGAGCTGCGGGCCCAGATCGAGCGCGCGGTCCCCGTGTCAGCCGGTGCCCGGAACAACAAGATCGTGGCGACCGCACAGCCCCGCCTCGAGGAGCTGAACCGCCTTGCTGAAGCGGCCGGCTTCGACCCGGCCACGTACGTGCGCGACTGGGAGCGTCAGCTCGGCACCCTGGGATCCGGCAACCACTTCATCGAGGTGAGCCTCGACGAGGACGGCGTCGTCTGGCTGTTCCTGCACTCGGGGTCGCGCGGGGTCGGCAACCGGATCGCCGGGCACCACATCAGGGTCGCGCAGGCGCTCATGGCGAAGTGGTGGATCGACCTTCCGGACAAGGACCTCGCCTACCTCGTCGAGGGCACGCCCGAGTTCGACGAGTACATCGCGCAGTTGCGGTGGGCGCAGCACTTCGCGCTGCTGAACCGCGAGGAGATGATGGACCGGGTCGTGCGGCAGACGGCCGAGTGGTTCGGCCAGCCGGTGGAGGAGCGGGAGCGGATCAACTGCCACCACAACTTCACGCAGCGCGAGAACCACTTCGGGAAGGACGTCTGGGTCTCTCGTAAGGGAGCGATCTCTGCGCGGGAGGGGCAGCTCGGCCTCATTCCGGGGTCGATGGGGACGGCGTCGTACGTGGTGGCGGGCCGGGGCAACCCGCTGGCCCTGCATTCGTCGCCGCACGGCGCCGGCCGCCGGTTCTCCCGTTCGGCCGCACGCAAGCGGTTCACGATCGAGCAGCTGCGTGAGGCGATGTCGGGCATCGAGTTCCGCGACACGGAGGCGTTCCTCGACGAGATCCCGCAGGCATACAAGCCGATCGACCAGGTCATGGCCGACGCAGCCGACCTGGTGGAGGTACGGCACACGCTGCGCCAGATCGTCAACGTCAAGGGCGACTAGCGCCGGCGACATCACCCTGGAACGCATGAAGGCCGGCTCCTTCGGGAGCCGGCCTTCATGATCTCTGGTGGATCTGAGGGGACTCGAACCCCTGACCCCCTGCATGCCATGCAGGTGCGCTACCAGCTGCGCCACAGACCCAGAATGTGAACCGTTCGGGCTTTTCGCACCTCCCGGAACAACTCGTTCAGCCTACTACATCGGGGCGACGGGAGAAAAATTGAGTCGCACTCACGCGCCTCGGCCGGCCGCCGGCCCGACGGTGCGGCCTACTCGGCGTTCTCGTGAACCGGGAGCTCGATCGGCAGCACGGGGCAGTCCTTCCACAGCCGCTCGAGCGCGTAGTACATGCGGTCCTCCTCGTGGAAGACGTGCACGACCAGGTCGCCGAAGTCGAGCAGCACCCAGCGGCCCTCGGCCTTGCCCTCCCGGCGCAGCGTCTTCACGCCGGCCTCGTTGAGCTTGTCCTCCACCTCGGAGGCGATGGCCAGGACGTTCCGCTCGACCCGGCCGCTGACCAGCAGGAAGGCGTCGGTGAGCGGCAGCGGACCGGAGACGTCGAGGCCCACGAGGTCGAGGCCGCCCTTCGAATCGGCGGCGGCGGCGGCCACCTGCAGGATGTCGCGGGCGTGCTGGGATGCGGTCACAGGCGGTCCTCCGGACGCAGTGGGTGCAAGAGAGTTGCGGGAGTGGATGCGGACGCGCGGATGATCAGAACACCTTCAGGACGTAGGCCGCGACCAGCAGCCCGATGACACCGACGGCGAGCACTCCGGCGGTGACCATGAGCACCACCGGCAGCAGGTTGCCGCGCTTCTTGGGCGGCGCGATCACGCCGCGGGTCGAGGTGTGCGTGCTGATGGCGCGGGAGGCGCGCACCGGCTGGACCTCGGACGTGTTGAACTCGTTCTCCTCGCCGTCGAGCAGGCGGTCGATGTCGGACGAGTCGATGCGGTCGGGGTGCGCACCGGTCGCTCCCATGCCGCGGGGCAGGTCGATGGACCCGGTGACGAGGATCTCGCCGGTGCTGGTGAGCGGAGCGCTGCTGTCCGGGTGCGGGATGGCCGGGAGGATCAGCGCGTTCGTCGTGGTCGCAGCCGTGGACTGGGCGACGTTCCGGGAGGTGATCGGCTGGTTGTGGTCGTCGAGCTCCGCAGCCGTCGACCAGTGGCCGGTCGGCGGGGTGAACGGGCGGCGCTCCTGCGCGGAGGTGTCTTCCGGAGTCGTGGTCGTCGCGGGCACCGCGGCGGGCGCGGCCGCGGCGGCCTGCGCGTCGGACTCGGGGGTCTCGGACGCCTTGGGCGCAGACGGCGAGCCGAAAGCGGCGAAGGGGGACGCGGTGCTCTGCGTGACGGTTGTCTCGGACTGACCGGCGCGCGACGCGGCGGGTGCGGAGGACGGCGTCAGCGGCGCGAACGGCCACGCGGACTTCTCACCGGTGGGCGCGGCCTCCGGGCTGCCCGTCGCGGTCGGTGAGGCCTCCGGCGTCTCCGCCTTCGCGTCGCCGGCCTCGGGACCGGACGTGAAGGCGACCGGGAAGACCTGCTCCCCCGCGGTGGCGGGGTGGTTCGCCTGCGCGTTCGCCTCCTGAGCCTGCAGTATGGCGCGCAGTTCGCGACGCGTCAGCGTGCGCTCGGGCGAGCCCGCCTGCGGCGCGGCCTGCGCGGGTGCGGCGGGCGCAGCGGCGGCTGCTGAGGCGGGTGCGGCGGGGTTTCCGGACGGCTGCAGGATCGCCATCGGCTGGGTCACCGGTTCGGGACGCGACGCGTCAGGAGCCTGGCGGAAGAGGTCGAAGGAGTCGCGCGACGGCGACGAGACACCGGGCTCGGCGAAGGCGCTGGCCGGGATCGCGGGACGCTCGGGCGCGGCGGAGGCAGGAGCGGCGGGCGCCTCGGGAGCGGACTCGGCGGCGGACGTCGTCGGCTCGTCCGCCTGCTCGTCCACCGAGGGGGCGGTCTCGACGTCGTCCGCTTCCGCGCGCTCGCGCGGCGATGACGTGATCATCTCGGGGATCTGGCCCCCGGGGGTCGGCTCGGAGGTGCCTGCACGGCGCGAGCGCTCGAACTCCCTCGCCTGTCGCCGCGTCTGCGCCTGCGGTTGGCCCGTCGGCGGCTGTTCAGGCCACGATGTCATGCCACGCTCCGATACAGATGGTGTTTGGAGATGTACTGTACGACCCCGTCCGGGACCAGGTACCAGACCGGGAATCCCCTGCTCACCCGGCTCCGGCAATCGGTCGACGAGATCGCCAGGGCCGGAACTTCCAACAAGCTTACGTCTTGCTCCGGCAATCCAGAAATACTCAAGTCGTGTCCCGGGCGACTCACAGCCACGAAGTGCGCCAGCTCCCACAGCTCGCTGACGTCGCGCCAGCTGAGGATCTGCGCGATGGCGTCGGCGCCGGTGATGAAGAACAGCTCGGCGTCCGGCCGCTCCTCGTGCAGGTCGCGCAGGGTGTCGATCGTGTAGGTGGGACCGCTGCGGTCGATGTCGACGCGGCTGACGGTGAAGCGCGGGTTCGACGCCGTCGCGATGACGGTCATCAGGTAACGGTGCTCCGCCGGGGTGACGGGACCCTTCTGCCACGGCTGACCGGTCGGGACGAAGATGACCTCGTCGAGATCGAACGACTGGGCGACTTCGCTGGCGGCGACCAGGTGACCGTGGTGGATGGGGTCGAAGGTGCCGCCCATCACGCCGATCCGCGGCCGGCCCGTCTCCGTCAGCTCCATGCCCGGAGTGGCTCAGTGCCCCTGGGTCGGGTGGCCGGTGCCGTGGTGCGTCGCGCCCGGAGCGCCCGCGTGCGCGGCGGCGTCGGGGGCGGAGCGGTGGCTGTGCCGGTTGGCGACGTCCTTGAAGCTCCAGGCGACGAAGGCGAGCGCGATGAAGACGACGATCGCGATGGCGCCGAACGCCCAGGTCGGCATCGGCAGCTCCACGTGGGCTTCCGCCGCGGCGAGGGCGGTCGTCAGGAATGACATCGTGCGTGATCCTTTCTGAGGGGCCGTTGGCCCGGGTTCGAGTCTAGTGGTCGCTCAGACGCGGATCTGGCCGGACCCGCGGACGATCCACTTGGTGCTGGTCAGCTCCGGCAGGCCCATCGGGCCGCGCGCGTGCAGCTTCTGCGTCGAGATGCCG
This sequence comes from Leifsonia xyli subsp. cynodontis, assembly GCF_050632205.1. Classification (GTDB taxonomy): domain Bacteria; phylum Actinomycetota; class Actinomycetes; order Actinomycetales; family Microbacteriaceae; genus Leifsonia; species Leifsonia xyli_D. Next base: position 1,131,452 of record NZ_CP192578.1, on the reverse strand, counting down.
ACCTCGGCGCCGAAGCCGAACTCGCCGCCGTCGGTGAAGCGCGTGGACGCGTTGACCATCACCACGGCCGAGTCGACCTCCGCGAGGAACCGCTCGGCGTTCTCGATATCGCTGGTGATGATCGACTCCGTGTGCTGGGTCGAGTAGCGGCGGATGTGGTCGATCGCCTCGTCGAGGTCGTCGATGACCTTCACCGCGATGTCGAGGCTCATGTGCTCGGTGGCGTAGTCCTCCTCCGTCACGGGCACCGCGCCGGGTGCGAACGGCAGGGAGCGCTCGTCGGCGTGGATGGTGACCCCCGCCTCGCGCAGGGCTCCCAGCACCGGCGGAAGCAGGCGTTCGGCGGCGCCGCGGTGGACCAGCAGCGTCTCGACCGCGTTGCACACGCTCGGGCGCTGGACCTTGGCGTTGCGCACGATGTCGACGGCCCAGTCTTCGCGGGCCGACTCGTCGAGCACGACGTGCACCACGCCCGCCCCGGTCTCGATCACCGGCACGGTCGACTGGGTGACGACGGTCTGGATGAGCTCGGCGCTGCCCCGGGGGATCAGCACGTCGACGAGGCCGCGAGCGGTCATCAGCTCGGCGGCGCCCTCGCGCCCGAAGTCGTCGATCGTCTGCACCGCGTCGGACGGCAGGCCGGCACCCGCCAGGGCCTCCTGGAGCACCCGGACCAGCACGCGGTTCGTTTCGATGGCCGCGCTGCCGCCGCGGAGGACGGCGGCGTTGCCGCTCTTGATGGCGAGGGCGGCGATGTCGATGGTGACGTTCGGGCGGGCCTCGTAGATGGCGCCGACGACGCCGAACGGGACGCGCACCTGCGTGATCTTCACGCCGTTCGGCAGTGCGCTGCCGCGCACGGCCTGCCCCACCGGATCGGTGAGGCCGACCACCTCGAGCACCGCGTCGGCGAGGCCCTGCAGGCGTGCCGGGGTCAGGGTGAGGCGGTCGAGCAGCCCGGTCGAGAGGCCGTTCTCACGGCCGTTGGCGAGGTCGAGCTCGTTGGCCGCCAGCACGTCGCCCGACGCCGCGAGCACGCCATCGGCGATCGCGCGCAGCGCGCGGTTCTTCTGCTCGGTGTTGGCGGTCGCCAGCGTGCGCGACGCGGTCTTCGCGGCGGAGAGCCGCTCCTGCAGCGAGAGCGTCACGGCGGGGGCCGCGAGAGAGGACGAGGACATGCGTCGATTCTAGGACGCGGCGGCGTCCGAGGTGACGGGGGCCGCCGGATCTGTGGAGAGCTCGCGGCTGTGGATGGATGCGTCGCGGTCGACCGGGGCGGGGGCGAACCAGGTGCCGACCTGCTCGCCGCGCAGGGCCTTCCCGACCAGCGAGGTCGCCGTCAGCACCACGGCGGTGCCCCGCCCGGCGGCCTGACGTGCGGCGGACACCTTGGTCACCGCTCCCCCGGTGCCGACACCCGAGGCGCCGGTCGAACCGATCTCGACACCCTCCAGTTCGTCGTCCCAGCCCACGTGCTCGATGCGCTCGGCGCCGGGCTCCTGCGGGGGCTTCGTATAGAGCGCGTCCACATCCGACAGCAGCACCAGCACGTCGGCCTCGACCAGCAGCGCGACGAGGGCGGCCAGCCGGTCGTTGTCACCGAACCGGATCTCGTGCGTCGCGACCGTGTCGTTCTCGTTCACGATCGGCAGGATGCGCAGCGAGAGCAGTCGCTCCATCGCGCGCTTCGCGTTGCTCCGGTGCGTCGGGTTCTCCATGTCGCCGGCGGTCAGGAGCACCTGCCCGGCCACGATGTCGTACCGGTCGAGGCTGTCCTGGTAGCGGTAGATCAGCACGTTCTGCCCGACCGCCGCCGCGGCCTGCTGCGTCGCGAGGTCGGTGGGGCGCTCCGACAGCGAGAGGTAGGGGATGCCTGTCGCGATGGCGCCCGACGAGACGAGGATGACCTGGGTGCCGCGGCCGTGTGCCTCCGCCAGGGCGTCGACCAGCGGCGCGATCTGTCCCGCGTTCTCGCCACTGATGGACGAGGAGCCCACCTTCACGACGATGCGGCGGGCGGACGCGATCTGACTGCGGTCGTCGATGGTCATCCCTCGGTGCTCTCCTCGTCTCCGCCCTCGGCACCTCCGGTCCGCACGGCGTTGTCGTCGTAGCTGTCGTCCTGCCACAGGCCCGCTTCGCGCTCGCGCTGGAGCTCCTCGCGCGCCGCGGCCTTGCCGTCCATCCGCTCGAAGTAGTCCTCGCGGCGCTGGTTGCGCGTCGGGCGCTGATTGCCGTCCAGACGGGCGTCGGTGCCACGCGGAGCGGTGATCAGCTCGGCGGTGGAGGTCAGCGTCGGCTCCCAGTCGAAGACCACGCCGTTGTTCCGGCCGATGACCACGGTGGAGCCGGCGATCGCGCCCGCGCGCACCAGCTGGTCTTCGACGCCGAGCTTCGCCAACCGGTCGGCCAGGTAGCCGACGGCCTCGTCGTTCGCGAAGTCGGTCTGCGCCACCCACCGCTCCGGCTTGGCGCCGAGGATACGGTAGACGGGCCCGTCGGTGCCGCCCTCCACCTTGACCACGAAGCCGGAGTCGTCGACGGCCTTCGGGCGGATGACGATGCGCGGGCGGGCCTGCTCCAGCTCGGCCTGCTCCTGGCGCGCATGCTCGACGACCTCGCCGAGCGCGAACGACAGCGGGCGCAGGCCCTCATGGCTGACCGTGGAGATCTCGAAGACGCGGTAGCCGCGCTGCTCCAGCTCGGGCCGGACGAAGTCCGCGAGCTCGCGCGCGTCGGGCACATCGATCTTGTTCAGGGCGACGAGCTGCGGACGCTCGAGCAGCGGCGTCTGGCCCTCCGGCACGGGATAGGCGGCGAGCTCGGCGAGGATCACATCCAGGTCGCTCAGGGGGTCGCGGCCCGGCTCGAGCGTGGCGCAGTCGAGCACGTGCAGGAGGGCGGAGCAGCGCTCGACGTGACGGAGGAACTCGAGGCCCAGGCCGCGTCCCTCGCTCGCGCCCTCGATGAGCCCGGGCACGTCGGCGACGGTGTAGCGGACGTCGCCCGCCTGCACGACGCCCAGGTTCGGGTGCAGCGTGGTGAACGGGTAGTCCGCGATCTTCGGCTTGGCGGCCGAGAGCGCCGCGATGAGGCTCGACTTGCCGGCCGAGGGGTAGCCCACGAGCGCGATGTCGGCGACGGTCTTCAGCTCGAGGCGGATGTCGCCCTCCCACCCGGGAGTGCCCAGCAGGGCGAAGCCGGGCGCCTTGCGCTTCGGATTCGCGAGGGCGGCGTTGCCCAGGCCGCCGATGCCGCCGGGAGCCGCGACGAAGCGCATCCCGGGCTCGTTCAGGTCGACGAGCTCGACGCCGTCGGCGTCCTTCACGACCGTGCCGACCGGCACAGCGAGCTCGAGGACTTCGCCGGTGTGGCCGCTGCGGTGGTCGCCCATCCCGAACCCGCCGTTGTCGCTCGCGCGGTGCGGGTGGCGGTGGTAGCCGAGGAGGGTGGTGACCTGCGGGTCGGCGACCAGCACGATGTCGCCGCCGTTCCCGCCGTTCCCGCCGTCGGGACCGGCGAGGGGCTTGAACTTCTCGCGGCGGACCGAGACGCACCCGTTGCCGCCGTTACCGGCGCGCAGATGCAACGTCACGCGGTCAACGAACGTCGCCATGGTGCTCTCCTACTGTCTGTGCTGTGCCGCGATGCCGCGGGTGAAACAAGGATGGGCGGGCCGAAGCCCGCCCATCCCGAAGTGGTGCTCGTGGTGGAGGCTCAGGCCTCGGCGGCCACGATGTTGACGACCTTGCGGCCGCCCTTGCTGCCGAACTCGACCGCACCGGCGGCGAGGGCGAAGAGGGTGTCGTCGCCGCCACGGCCGACGTTCACGCCGGGGTGGAAGTGGGTGCCGCGCTGGCGGACCAGGATCTCACCCGCGTTGACGGTCTGGCCGCCGAAGCGCTTCACGCCGAGGCGCTGCGCGTTGGAGTCGCGGCCGTTGCGAGTGGAGCTCGCTCCCTTTTTGTGTGCCATGGTGTGTTCTCCTCGTCGGCTACTTGATGCCGGTGATCTTGACGCGCGTGAGCTCCTGACGGTGGCCCTGGCGCTTCTTGTAGCCGGTCTTGTTCTTGAACTTCTGGATGACGATCTTCGGGCCGCGGAGGTCGTCGAGGATCTCGGCGGTCACGGTTACCTTCGCGAGCGACGCGGCGTCGGAGGTGATCTTGTCACCGTCGACCAGCAGCACCGGCGCGAGCTCGACCTTGCCGTCCTTGCGGGCCTTGACGCGGTCCATCGTCACGATGGTGCCGACCTCGACCTTCTCCTGCCGGCCACCGGCGCGCACTACTGCGTAAACCACTTGTCGTTACCTTTTCGTCGGGGAACAGTTCCCGGCGACGCCGCGGACCTGGTCCTGCTCTTCAACTGTTCTGGAAATCGCGTGTCTGTCAAACACTGGCGAGTCCTGCCCGTCGCTCTCGCGACGGGCGGCTCTCAGAAAACCATGGCGAATCGGGCCGCGCCCGACACACACCAACGGTCAACTTTACCCGACACCCCAGATGCCGTCAAACCGGCGCCGTCGTGCGGCGGGATGCTCGGTGGGGGTTCCGGGACCACGCGGCTCCGTCGGCGGAGCCGGTTCCTAGAATCATTGTATGACGGTCCTGATCGATCCCCCGGCATGGCCCGCCCACGGCATGTTGTGGTCGCATCTGGTCAGCGACACCTCGCTCGAGGAGCTGCACGCGTTCGCCGCGGCCAACGACATCCAGCGGCGCGCGTTCGACCTCGACCACTACGACGTGCCCGACCGGCGCTACGACGAGCTCGTCGCGGCGGGCGCGCATCCGGTGCCGGGTAAGGAGCTCGTCTCGCGCCTGATCGCCAGCGGACTGCGCGTGCGCGCCCGCGACCGCACCCGCCGGCACTGACTCCGGGCGGCGCCGGCTCCGGGCGCCGCGCCGCACGCACGACTGGTCCCGACACGCCGTATCGGCCAGGCGCGATACGGCGTGTCGGGACCAGTGGATGCTTACTCGCCCTTCGGGGCCAGCTCGCCGCCCGCGATGACGGTCGTGCTGGCGCGGCGGCTGCGGCTGCGGCCCTGACCCGGCTCCTTCGGCGCCGGGAGGGCGTCGAGCACCGAGTCGAGCAGGAGCTCGGCCTCGTGGTCGAGCGGCCGCGACGCGGGAGCGGCGACGGCGGGCTCGGGCAGGTCGAGGAGCGGGATGAGCGGCTCCGCCTGCTCCGCGGTGGCGTCGGACGACGACGGTGCGTCGGACGGCTGCTGCGCGGGCTCGGGCCGCGCCTCCGCGGCCTGCTCCGCCTGCTGCCGGTCCGCTCCGCCCTTGCCCTTGCGGCGGCGCTTCTTGGTCGCGGTGACCTCGGTCAGCGTCACCTCCGTCACGCTGACCTCGGTGGCGTCGGCGGACTGGTCGCCCGCGGCCGCCTTCGCCTCCTCCTCGTGGTGGATGGTCGACGCGGCGATCTTGGCGAGCGCGTTCTTCGCGTCGTCCGTGATGGCGTGGGTCCCGGTGTGGGCGCTGCCATTGGCGCTGCCGCCCGAGGCGCCGTTCGCGGGGGCCGAGCCGCCCGCTCCGCGTCCGCGGCGGCGCTCGTTCTGCGGCTGCTGCTGCGGCTGACGGTGCTTGACGACCGGGTCGTGGTGCACGATGACGCCGCGGCCGGCGCAGACCTCGCAGGCCTCGCTGAAGGTCTCGAGCAGGCCGAGGCCGAGCTTCTTGCGCGTCATCTGCACGAGGCCGAGGGAGGTGACCTCGGCGACCTGGTGCTTGGTCCGGTCACGGCTCAGGCACTCGACCAGGCGGCGGAGCACGAGGTCGCGGTTCGACTCCAGCACCATGTCGATGAAGTCGACGACGATGATGCCGCCGATGTCACGCAGCCGGAGCTGGCGGACGATCTCCTCCGCGGCCTCCAGGTTGTTCTTGGTGACCGTCTCCTCCAGGTTGCCGCCGGAGCCGACGAACTTGCCGGTGTTGACGTCGACGACCGTCATGGCCTCGGTGCGGTCGATGACGAGCGAACCGCCGGAGGGCAGCCAGACCTTGCGCTCGAGCGCCTTCTCGATCTGCTCGGTGATGCGGTACTCGTCGAACGCGTCGCGCTCGCCCGTGTACGGCTCCACCTGGTCGAGCAGGTCGGGGGCGACCTGGCGCAGGTAGTTCTCGATCGTCTGGCGCGCGTCGTCGCCGGCGATGATCAGCTTCTGGAAGTCCTCGTTGAAGACGTCGCGGATGATCTTGATCAGCAGGTCGGGCTCGCTGTGCAGCAGCGCCGGAGCCTGCTGCGACTCGACGCGCTGGCTGATGTCGGCCCACTGCGCGGTGAGGCGGTTGACGTCGAGCGTCAGCTGCTCCTCTGTCGCGCCCTCGGCCGCGGTGCGCACGATCACGCCTGCGCTCTCGGGCAGCACCTCCTTGAGGATCTTCTTGAGGCGCGAGCGCTCGGTGTCCGGCAGCTTGCGGCTGATCCCGTTCATGGACCCGTTGGGCACGTACACGAGGTAGCGGCCGGGCAGCGAGATCTGGCTGGTGAGGCGGGCGCCCTTGTGGCCGACGGGATCCTTGGTGACCTGCACGAGCACGCGGTCGCCGGCCTTCAGCGCCAGCTCGATGCGGCGCGGCTGGTTGCCGGTCTCGACGGCATCCCAGTCGACCTCGCCGGAGTAGAGGACGGCATTGCGGCCGCGGCCGATGTCGACGAAGGCGGCCTCCATGCTGGGGAGGACGTTCTGCACGCGACCCAGGTACACGTTGCCGATGAGCGACGCCTCCTGCGAGCGGGCGACGTAGTGCTCGACGAGGACCTTGTCTTCGAGGACGCCGATCTGGATGCGTCCGCCCTTCGAGCGGACGACCATCTGCCGGTCGACGGACTCGCGGCGGGCGAGGAACTCGGCCTCGGTGATCACGGGCCGGCGGCGGCCGGCGTCGCGGCCGTCGCGGCGGCGCTGCTTCTTCGCCTCGAGCCGGGTGGAGCCCTTGACCTTCTGCGGCTCGGTGATGAGCTCCGGCTCGCGCGGCGTCCGCACCTTGACGACGGTGTTTGCCGGGTCGTTCGCGCCCTCGCGGCCGGTCTCGCCGGCGCGGCGACGGGAGCGACGGCGAACGCCGCCGGCCGGCTCGTCGTCGCCCTCGGGGAGCGGCGGAAGCGGCAGGATGTCCGGCGCCTGGAAGAGCAGGGTCGTCGGCGGGAGGCCGGGAGCCGCCGCGGCGGCGACGGCGTCGGGCTCGGCGAGCTTCTCCGGCAGGGCCGGCGGCTCGTGCGCGGGGGCCGTGGCGCCCGGGACGATGGGAGCGCCGGCGGAAGGGGCCTCGGCGGCCCGCGACTGCTCGGCGGCCCGCTCGGCGGCATCCGCCTCGGGGGCGGCATCAGCCGATGCCGGCTCCGGCGCGACGGGCGCGCTCTGCTGCGGCGCCGACTCCGCTCGAGCGGACGGGGCGTCGACCGAAGCTCCCGGAGCCTTCCTCACCACGCGTCGCGTGCCGAAGAGCCCCTTGCGCTTCCGTCCTCCCGTCTCCGAATCGTTGTTGTCCGTGTTGTCGATATTCTCGTTATCCACCATCGCTGGTGCACTCCTCGACCGGTGGCGGTTCCCCGCTCGCCGGGTACTCTCCGTCGGGAGGCGGCGCGAGCGGCGCCTCCCTCAATCCTGTTCGGATGCCTCCGGGCTCGTGGCGCGGCCTGCATCCGGCTCCATGTACTTCGCCGACCTTCACGGCCGGCATTTCAACGGACGCGCTGGGCGTCCTCAAGCCTTCTGTCGGTGTTCCTGACCTGAATCAGGACGACTGCTCCAACGATTATCGCACGCGTCGGCATCCGGGGTGGCCTCCTCCCAGGACGACACGCAGGGCCCATGCCATAATCCGAGGGTGTCAGCCAGTCCTGCCGAGGCCGCGTACCGCCGCCCGACCGCTCTCGCCGTCTTCCTCATCATCGCCGGCGCCATCGGCTTCGGGGCCGCGCTGGCCCTGACGATCGACAAGATCCACCTGCTCCAGGACCCGAACGCGCAGCTCTCCTGCAACTTCAGCGTGCTCGTGGGATGCGCGAAGAACCTGAACTCGTGGCAGGGCTCCCTGCTCGGCTTCCCCAACCCGCTCCTCGGGCTCGGCGGCTGGACCGCCACCATCGCCGTCGGCGTCGGGCTGCTCGCCACCCGCGCGCCCTTCGCCCGCTGGTACTGGATCGCCTTCAACGTGGGTGTGCTGCTCGCGCTGGTGCTCGTCATCTTCCTGATCACCGAGTCGCTGACCGTGCTGAACGTGCTGTGCCCGTGGTGCATGGTGACCTGGGTGGTCACCATCCCGACCTTCTGGGCGGTGACGCTCTACAACCTCAAGGAGGGCAACATCCCGGTGCCACCGCGGGCGCGGGCCTTCTTCGGCACCCTCTACAGCTGGGTGCCCCTGATCACGATCGTCTGCTACGCGATCGTGGCGGTGCTGGCGCAGCTCCAGCTGGACTGGATCCACCGCGCCTTCATCTGAGCTCTGCGCCCTCCCGCCCCGCGGGACCGGAGGAGTCTCCACCGCGCCACGCCGGTGGATGCGGGAAAGGGAGGCGTCCCGGCCGGATGGGCGGGGAACGCCTCCCTTTCAGCCTCGGCAGGTGCCGGTCAGCCGAACCAGAGGGCGAGCTCGCGCTGCGCGGACTCGGGCGAGTCGGAGCCGTGCACCAGGTTCTGCTGCACCTTCAGCCCCCAGTCGCGCGCCAGGTCGCCGCGGATCGTGCCGGGCGCGGCGGTGGTCGGGTCGGTCGCGCCGGCCAGCGAGCGGAAGCCCTCGATCACGCGGTTGCCGGCGAGCCGGATGGCCACGATGGGGCCGGACTCCATGAACTCCACCAGCGGCTCGTAGAACGGCTTGCCCTCGTGCTCGGCGTAGTGCTGGGCGAGCAGGTCGCGGTCGGCCTGCAGCATCCGCAGGTCGACGAGCGAGTAGCCCTTGGCCTCGATGCGGCGCAGGATCTCGCCGGTCAGGCTGCGGGCCACCCCGTCGGGCTTGACGAGGACGAGGGTCTCTTCGACGGCGCTGGTCATGGGTTCTCCGTTCCGTTGTCGGCCGCACGGGCGGCCGCCTGATTGTTTCGGTCGATGCGTGCGGCGGCGATCATGCAGTACGCCCACATGGCGGTGAAGATCGCGCCGACGATGAAGAAGGCGGGGACGAGGATGCCGGCGGCGACGATGACCACCTGCACGATCCAGCCGAGGACGACACCCACGGTGTTCCGCAGCAGGCCGATCGCCACGATCATCAGCACGATGAGCGCGGCTCCCCCGCCGAGAGCCACCCAGGCGGGCAGGGCGTGCAGGCCCCACAGCACCAGGGCGCCGAGGAAGACGACGAGCAGCTCGAAGCCGAGCACGATGGAGCCGAGCAGCTCGCGCAGGGACCGTTGACGGCGCGGCCTGCGCGCAGCCTGCTCGGCTGCGCCGTCGTCCCCGGGCGCCGGTGCAGGAGCGTCGGTCACGACGCGGCCTGCTTCCACTCCTGCTCCTCGGCGTACGCCATCGCCTGGCCGACGAGCACGATGCTGCCGGCGACGACGACCGCGCGCTTGGGCGCCTCTCCGGCCCAGTCGCGGGCCGACTCGAGCGCGTCGATGGGGTCGGAGTAGACGATCGTCGCCTCGTCCCCCACCTCGTCGCGGACGAGGTCCCCGAAGTCCTCCGCGTCGCGCGCCCGCTCCGAATCGGGCTGCGTGACGAAGAACTGCGTGGCGACGGGAGCGAGCGCGCGGATGACGCCGCGCGCATCCTTGTCGCCCAGGATGCCGACGACGAACGTGATCTCGTCGAAGTCGAAGTAGCTGCGCAGGGCGTCGGCGAGCGTCTGCGCGCCGGCCGGGTTGTGGGCGGCGTCGACGAGGATGCTCGGCTCGATGCCGATCAGCTGGAGCCGCCCGGGCGAGGTCGCCGTGGCGAACCCCTCCTCCACGAGGTCCGTCTTGAGCGGCTGCGTGCCCCGGCCGAGGAAGGTCTCGACCGCCGCCACGGCGACCGCGGCGTTCTGCGCCTGGTGGTCGCCGTAGAGGGGCAGGAACACGTCCTCGTACGTCGCCGCGCGTCCGCGCACCGTGACGAGCTGGCCGCCGACGGCGACGCGGGTGGCCGCGACATCGAAGTCGCGCGGCTGCTCGGCGAACGTCGACTCGGTGAGCTCGGACGCCTCGCGCAGCACCCGGTCGGCTTGGGGCGTCTGCGCGGACGACACGACGTCGGCGGACGGCTTGATGATGCCGGACTTGGTGCGCGCGATCTCCTCGACCGTGTCGCCGAGCGCCTTGGTGTGGTCGAGCGCGATCGGCGTGAACACGGCCACCTGGCCGTCGCCGACGTTCGTGGAGTCCCACTCACCGCCCATCCCGACCTCGATCACGGCGACGTCGACGGGTGCGTCCGCGAAGGCCGCGTACGCCAACGCGGTGAGCGCCTCGAAGAAGGTCAGCGGGGCCTTGCCCTGCTCCTCGAGCTCGGCATCCACGATGTCGAGGTACGGGCTGATGTCCTCCCAGTTGCGCACCAGCGACTCGTCGTCGATCGGCTCGCCGTCGATGACGATGCGCTCGTTGAAGCGCACCAGGTGCGGGCTCGTCAGGAGCCCGGTGCGCAGCCCGTAAGCGCGCAGCAGGCTCTCGGCGATGCGGCTCGTCGACGTCTTTCCGTTGGTTCCGGTGATATGGATGATCGGGTACGCCCGCTGCGGGTCGCCCAGCAGCTCGACGGCCCGGCGGGTGGCATCCAGCCGCCGCTCGGGCGCGCCCTCGCCGACGCGGGCGAGCAGGGCCTGGTAGACCGCGTCCGCCCGGTCGCGGTAGTCGTCCTCGTCGGTCACGCCGCGTCTCCTTCCACCTTGGTCACGCCGACGGTGAACGCGCCGGCGTTGGCGAACTGCCCCGCGTCGAAGCCCTGGGCGAAGCCGGCCTCGTCGGTCGATGCTCCCGCGGCGGAGACCTGCACCGCCAGGGCCAGCGTCTCGGTCGCGATGTCGACGTCGCCCGCGAGGCCGAGCGCACGCGCGTCGTCCTCGTGCTCGAACGTCAGACTGAGCCGGATGCGGTCGCTCACGTCGAGCCCGGCCGCCTTGCGGGTGTCCTGCACGGCGCGGATGATGTCGCGCGCCAGGCCCTCCGCCTCGAGCTCGGGCGTGGTCGCCGTGTCGAGCAGCACGAAGCCGCCGCCGGCGAGCAGCGCGAGAGCCGAGGAGTCGTCCCCGCCCCCGCGGTCTCGAGCACGAGGTCGTACTCGCCCTCGGTCAGCTCGATGCCGCCGACGGTCACGACGCCGTCCGCCTCGGTCCAGTCGCCGGCACGCGCGGCCTGGATGACCTGCTGCACCTGCTTGCCGAGGCGCGGACCGGCCGCACGGGCGTTCACGGTCAGCTTGCTCGTGATGCCGTAGCGGGCGGCGCTGTCGTCCTGCAGCTCGACCAGTTCGATCGCCTTGACGTTGAGCTCGTCGCGCAGGATGCCCTCGAACGGACGCAGCGCCTCCGCGTTCTCGGCCACCACCGTCAGGGACGCGAGCGGCAGGCGCACGCGGCGGCCGGCCTGCTTGCGCAGGGACAGCGCGGTGGAGCTGATCGCGCGGATGCGGTCCATCGCATCCACCAGGGCGTCGTCGGCCGGGAACTCCGCCGCCTCCGGCCAGTCCGTGAGGTGCACGGAGCGGCCGCCGGTGAGGTCCTTCCAGATCCGCTCGGTGACCAGCGGCAGCAGCGGAGCGGCGACGCGGGTGAGCGTCTCGAGCACGGTGTAGAGCGTGTCGAACGCCTCGGTGCCGGTGCCGTTCTCGTCGACGCCCGCCCAGAACCGGTCGCGCGAGCGGCGCACGTACCAGTTGGTGAGCACGTCGGCGAAGTCACGCAGCTTGGCGGCGGCGAGCGTCGAGTCCAGCCCGTCCAGGTCGGCCGTGACGGCCTCCACCAGGTCGCGCGTCTTGGCGAGCAGGTAGCGGTCGAGCACGTCGGTGGACGCGGTGGAGCGCTTGGCCTCGTACCCCGTCGCGTTGGCATACAGCGAGAAGAAGTACCAGGTGTTCCACAGCGGGAGCAGCACCTGGCGGACGCCCTCGCGGATGCCCTCCTCGGTGACGACCAGGTTGCCGCCGCGCAGCACCGGGCTCGACATGAGGAACCAGCGCATCGCGTCCGACCCGTCGCGGTCGAAGACCTCGTTGACGTCCGGGTAGTTGCGCAGCGACTTCGACATCTTCTGCCCGTCGCTGCCGAGCACGATGCCGTGGCTGATCACGTTCTTGAACGCCGGCCGGTCGAACAGCGCCGTGGCGAGCGTGTGCAGCAGGTAGAACCAGCCGCGCGTCTGCCCGATGTACTCGACGATGAAGTCGGCCGGGTTGTGCGTGTCGAACCAGTCGCGGTTCTCGAACGGGTAGTGCACCTGGGCGAACGGCATCGACCCGGAGTCGAACCAGACGTCCAGCACGTCCGGGATGCGGCGCATCGTGGAGCGACCGGTCGGGTCGTCGGGGTTCGGGCGTGTCAGCTCGTCGATGAAGGGACGGTGCAGGTCGGGCTCCCCCGCGGCGTTCAGCGGCAGGCGGCCGAAGTCGCGCTCCAGCTCCTCGAGCGAGCCGTACACATCCACGCGCGGGTACTCGGGGTCGTCGCTCTTCCACACCGGGATCGGCGAGCCGAAGTACCGGTTGCGCGAGACCGACCAGTCGCGGGCGCCGGCGAGCCACTTGCCGAACTGGCCGTCCTTGACGTTCTCGGGCACCCAGGTGATCTGCTGGTTGAGCTCGCCCATCCGGTCGCGGAAGTCGGTGACCCGCACGAACCAGCTCGAAACCGCCTTGTAGATGAGCGGGTTGCGGCAGCGCCAGCAGTGCGGGTACGAGTGCTCGTAGCTCGCCTGTCGCAGCAGCCGGCCCTGCTCCTTGAGCAGCCGGGTCAGCGGCTTGTTCGCGTCGAACACCTGCAGCCCGGCGACGTCGGGGACGTCGGACAGGAAGCGGCCGCCGTCGTCGACCGAGATGATGACCGGGATTCCGGCCTTCTCGGTGACGCGCTGGTCGTCCTCGCCGTAGGCGGGCGCCTGGTGGACGATGCCGGTTCCGTCCTCGACCGTGACGTAGTCGTCGACGAGGATGCGCCACGCGTTCTGCGTGCCCCACTTCTCGGTGTCGGCGTAGTAGTCCCAGAGCCGGTCGTACTCGACGTCGGCGAGCTCGGAGCCGAGGACGGTGCCCGTGACGGCTGCGAGAGCGTCGGCCGCGGACTCGTAGCCGAGGTCCTTCGCATAGTTGCCGACCAGGCTCGTGGCGAGCAGGTAGCGGCCGCTCAGCACCTCCTGGTCGGGGGTCCCGTACGAGTCGGCTGCGCCGTTCGGGCCGGACGGCAGCACGGCGTACGCGATGTCGGGCCCCACGGCGAGGGCGAAGTTCGTCGGGAGCGTCCACGGCGTGGTCGTCCAGGCGAGGGCGCGCACGCCGGTCAGGCCGAGCACCTCCGCCTTCTCGCCGACGAGCGGAAAGGTCACCGTGACGGTCTGGTCCTGACGCATCTTGTAGACGTCGTCGTCCATCCGCAGCTCGTGGTTCGACAGCGGGGTCTGGTCGCGCCAGCAGTACGGCAGCACGCGGTAGCCCTCGTAGGCGAGGCCCTTCTCGTGCAGCTGCTTGAACGCCCAGATCACCGACTCCATGTAGGTGGTGTCGAGCGTCTTGTAGTCGTTGTCGAAGTCGACCCAGCGCGCCTGGCGGGTGACGTACTCGCGCCACTCCCGGGTGTAACGGAGCACCGAGTCCTTCGCCGCCTGGTTGAACGCGGCGAGCCCCATCTCCTCGATCTGGCTCTTGTCGGTGATGCCGAGCTGCCGCTCGGCCTCGAGCTCGGCGGGCAGGCCGTGCGTGTCCCAGCCGAAGCGGCGCTCCACCTTCTTGCCGCGCATGGTCTGGAAGCGCGGGAACACGTCCTTCGCGTAGCCGGTCAGCAGGTGGCCGTAGTGCGGAAGGCCGTTCGCGAACGGCGGGCCGTCGTAGAAGACCCACTCCTCGGCGCCGTCGCGGTTGTCGATGGATGCGCGGAAGGTGCCGTCCTCGTCCCAGAACTTCAGGACGTCGGTCTCGATCTCGGGGAAGACCGGGCTCGCGGTCACGTCGGGGCGCTGCGCCTCCGGGCGCTGCGGCTCGCCGGCGTCGGGCGACGACTTGGGGTACGGCATCTCACTCCTGGCAGGTTCTCACGTGCTGCACGAGGACGCCGGACGCTCGCACGCCCGTCGCGGTACCACCCCGCTTGCCCGCTCCGCCTCCGTCGCCGGGGAGGGCCTCTCATCGTCCGGCTGTGACGGGCCGCTCCCGTTCGGTTCTACTGGGCGCTCTCACGCCGTTCTTCCGAAGACTCGCCGGTGATGGCCGGGTCAGTGTCTGTGCATCCAGTCTACCGGCTTCCGGACGACCCGTGGAGGACGGGCGCGTAGCCCGCGCACACGGGGGCGACGGCGGTGCGGACGAGCGGGGTGAGCGGCCCGCGGCGGACGCCGGCGCGCGCCCAGGCCGCCGCCGCCGAGACGGCCGCGCCGACGACGGCGGTCGCGGCGGCACGGGGCAGGAGCGCGTCCGGCGCGAGGCCCGCGCGGGCGGCGATGAACGCCTCCAGCCTGCGCACCAGCGCCAGGAACCGGGGCAGCGCCGAGGCCTGCAGTTCCGCATCCGTCCCCATCAGCTCCACCTGCGTCACCGCGAGCGGCAGCCGGCCGGGCCCGAAGCCGTCGGCGAGTCGGGTGAGCGCGTCGAGCACCGCATCCATCGGGGCGGCGTCGGGCGGCGCGGAGGCGAGCGTGCCGTCGAACGCGGCGAGCGCCTCATCCACTTCGACCCAGAGCAGGTCGCTCTTCGCGCCGAAGTAGTTGAAGAAGGTGGCCCGGCTGACGCCCGCGCGGCGGGCGATGTCGTCGACGGTGGTGCCGGGGTACGTGCGCTCGAGGAACAGCTCGGCGGCCGCCTCGGCGATCATCGCCCGCGACGACGATCGCGGCCGGCCGGCGGCGGACGTGCGTGCGGAATGCGCGACGGCCATCCTGCGTTCCCTTCCGTGCCATTATTGGACCCGGTCCAGATTCTATTCCGTTCAGAAGGACACCCGTGACTACCACCGCAACCCCCGTCGTCAGCGACACCGACCGCCCGGGGATCACCCCGGGCACCGCGCGCCGCGTCACCATCGCGTCGTTCGTCGGCACCGCGCTCGAGTCGTACGACTTCTACCTGTACGCATACTTCGCCGCCTTCTTCGTCGGCCCCCTCTTCTTCGCGCCGCTCGGCGCGTTCGGCGGCGCGCTGGCCGGCTTCCTGGCGATCGCGGCCGGGTTCGTCATCCGCCCGATCGGCGCGGTCGTCTTCGGCAACCTGGGCGACCGGATCGGACGCCGCCCGACGCTGCTCATCACCATCCTGATCATGGGGATCAGCACGGGTCTGGTCGGCGTGCTCCCGACCTACGCCGCGGCCGGATGGTTCGGCGCGATCGCGATCGTGCTGCTGCGCCTGCTGCAGGGCTTCTCGGTCGGCGGCGAGTGGGGCGGCTCCATCCTGCTCGCGACCGAGTATGCGAACCCGAAGCGGCGCGGGTTCTACGCGGCGCTCCCCCAGCTCGGCTCGCCGGTCGGCTCCATCCTGAGCGCCGTCGTGTTCATCGTGCTCACGCTCACCCTGTCGACGGCGGACATCGCGGCGTGGGGATGGCGCATCCCCTTCCTGACGGCGTTCCCGCTGCTGCTCGTGTCGCTCTACCTGCGCTGGTCGATCGACGAGACCCCGGTGTTCCGCAAGCTGCTGGAGACCGGCACGCGCGACCGCTTCCCGGTGCTCGACGTCTTCCGCAAGGCCCCCAGCGGCTTCGTGATCGGGATCGGCGCCGCGGTGCTCGGCATCGGCTCGTACTCGCTGATGAACACGTACATGGTCGACTACGGCACCGCGGTGCTGGGCTTCAAGTACCAGGACCTGCTGGTCGCGACGACCATCGGCGGCCTGCTGCAGCTGGTCACCATCCCGCTGTTCGGCCTCTGGGCGACGCGCATCGGCTCGGCGAAGGTCGTCGCTATCGGCGCGATCGGGACGCTGCTGGTCGCCTTCCCGATGTACTTCCTGCTGCAGTCGGCCTCCTTCGCCGTGCTGGTCGGCAGCATGATCGTCGGCGGCATCCTGCCGACGCTGTCGTGGGCGGGTCTCGGCGGGCTGATGTCCGACCTGTTCCCGAGCGACGTGCGCTACAGCGGCCTCTCCGTCGCGTACAGCCTCGCGGCGCTGATCACCTCCTTCGTGCCCGCCCTCACCCTGGTGTTCGGCCTGGCGACCGGCAACGCGTGGTGGCACCCGGGCATCGTTCTGGTGGTCATGTCGCTGATCACCCTGGTCGCGGCCCTGTTCGCCGCACGGCGGAAGCCGATCGTCGACGAGGTCTGATCCTTTTCGGGCGTGAGTGCGGGATTCGGTAGGCTTGACCGGATCCCACACTCAGGCACCTCGACGACACGGTGCCGCATATATCGAATCGGAGGACCCCCATGAGCGCCCAGAACGTTCCGGACAAGCCCGCGCTGGAGGGGCTGGAGTCCCGATGGGGTGACCGCTGGCAGACCGACGGCACCTTCCGGTTCGACCGCGACGCGGCGCTCGCCGCCGGCCGCGACGGGGTCTACTCGATCGACACCCCTCCGCCCACCGCCTCCGGCTCGCTGCACATCGGCCACGTCTTCAGCTACACGCACACGGATGTGATCGCCCGGTTCCAGCGGATGCGCGGGCGCAAGGTCTTCTACCCGATGGGCTGGGACGACAACGGCCTGCCGACCGAGCGCCGCGTCCAGAACTACTACGGCGTGCGCTGCGACCCGTCGCTCCCCTACGACGCCGACTTCACCCCTCCCTTCGAGGGCGGCGACAACAAGAGCACGAAGGCCGCCGACCAGAAGCCGATCTCGCGCCGCAACTTCATCGAGCTGTGCGAGCGGCTGACCGAGGAGGACGAGAAGCAGTTCGAGGCGCTCTGGCGCACCCTCGGCCTCTCGGTGGACTGGTCGCAGACCTACCGCACCATCGGGCGCGACTCGATCCGAACCTCCCAGCTGGCGTTCCTGCGCAACATCGAGCGCGGCGAGGCGTATCAGGCGCAGGCGCCGACGCTGTGGGACATCACGTTCCGCACGGCCGTGGCCCAGGCCGAGCTGGAGGACCGCGATCAGCCGAGCGCGTACCACCGCGTCGCGTTCCACGGCGCCGACGGCCCCGTCTACATCGAGACCACCCGCCCGGAGCTGCTGCCCGCGTGCGTGGCGCTGGTGGCGCATCCCGACGACGAGCGATACCAGCCGCTGTTCGGCACGACCGTCCGCACCCCCTCTTCGACGTCGAGGTGCCCGTGGTCGCGCACCACCTGGCGCAGCCGGAGAAGGGATCGGGCATCGCCATGATCTGCACGTTCGGCGACATCACGGACGTGACCTGGTGGCGCGAGCTCGACCTCCCGAACCGCGCGATCATCGGCTTCGACGGACGCATCCTTCCCGAGCCGCCTGCGGCCATCACGTCGGACGCCGGCCGCGAGGCGTACGCCCAGCTCGCCGGCAAGACGGTGTTCTCGGCGAAGCAGGCCGTGGTGGAGCTGCTTCGCGCCTCCGGCGACCTGCAGGGCGAGCCCAAGCCCATCCAGCACCCGGTGAAGTTCTTCGAGAAGGGCGACAAGCCGCTCGAGATCGTCTCGACCCGCCAGTGGTACGTCAAGAACGGCGCCCGCGACGAGGAGCTGCGAGCCCGCCTGATCGAGCTCGGCCGCGAGATCGACTGGCACCCGGACTTCATGCGCGTGCGGTACGAGAACTGGGTCAACGGTCTCACCGGCGACTGGCTGATCTCGCGCCAGCGCTTCTTCGGCGTCCCGATCCCGATCTGGTACCCGCTCGACGCCGACGGCAACCCGGTGTTCGACCAGCCGATCGTCCCGACGGAGGACCTGCTCCCCGTCGACCCGTCGTCCGACACCGCTCCCGGCTACGACGAGGCGCAGCGCGGTCAGGCCGGCGGCTTCGTCGGCGAGCACGACGTGATGGACACCTGGATGACGTCCTCCCTCACCCCGCAGCTCGCCGGCGGCTGGATGCGCGACCAGGACCTCTTCGACGCCGTCTTCCCGTTCGACCTGCGCCCCCAGGGCCAGGACATCATCCGCACCTGGCTGTTCTCGACCCTCCTCCGCGCGAAGCTCGAGGGGGATGTGGCGCCCTGGACGAACGCGGCGCTCTCCGGCTTCATCGTCGACCCCGACCGCAAGAAGATGTCGAAGTCGAAGGGCAACGTCGTGACGCCCGCCGACATCCTGGAGCGCCACGGCTCGGACGCCGTGCGGTACTGGGCGGCCTCCAGCCGGCTCGGAACCGACGCCGCATTCGACCCGCAGAACCCGACCCAGATCAAGATCGGTCGCCGCCTGGCGATCAAGCTGCTCAACGCGGCCAAGTTCATCCTCGGCTTCGACGCGCCCGCCTCGCTCGACCTCGCCCAGGTGACCAGCCCGCTCGACCGGAGCATGCTGCAGAACCTCGCCGGCGTCGTCGCCGACGCCACCGCGGCGCTCGACGGCTACGACCACGCCCGCGCCCTGGAGACCGCCGAGACGTTCTTCTGGACGTTCTGCGACGACTACCTGGAGCTCGTGAAGGAGCGCGCCTACGGCGAGGACTCGGCCGGCAAGACCTCCGCCGTCGTCGCCCTGCGCGTGGCGCTCACCGCCTTCCTGCGCCTGTTCGCCCCGGTACTGCCGTTCGCGACCGAGGAGGCATGGAGCTGGTTCCAGGAGGGCTCGGTGCACGTCGCCCCGTGGCCGGAGGCCGGTGAGGTCGCCGGGGACTGGAGCTCCGACCGCGAGGTGCTCGCGATCGTGGGCCGCGCCCTGACCGGCATCCGCGGCGCGAAGACCGCCGCCAAGGCGTCACAGCGCACCCCGGTCGACTCGGCCGTGATCGCCGGGCCCGACGCCGAGATCGCGGCCGTCGAATCCGCCGCCGGCGACCTGCGCTCGGTCGGCAGAATCGCCGACCTGCGGTTCGCCTCCGCCGACGAGCTCGGGGTCACCGATATCCTGCTGGCCTCGGCACCGAGCGAGGAGGAACGATGACCACGACCGTCCGGCGCGTGCAGGACAACGAGTTCTTCACCTGGCTCGACCTCTACGCGGGCTACGGCGAGTTCTACGAGCAGCCGATCACCGACGAGAAGGCGCTGCTGGTGTGGAGCTGGATCTCCGACCCGGAGAACGAGCTCGAGGCGTACTTCGCCGTGGACGACGAGGGCGCGCCGGTCGGCCTGGCGCACGTGCGCGAGTTCGTCCGTCCCCTCGACGGCAGCAAGGGTCTGTACCTCGACGACCTGTTCGTGTCGCCGGATGCGCGCGGCGCCGGAGCGGGCGCCGCCCTGCTCGACGCCCTCCGGGACCAGGCGCGCGAGCGCGGCCTCTCCGTGGTCCGGTGGATCACGGCGAAGGACAACGAGACCGCCCGCCGCCTGTACGACAGGTTCGCGGAGAAGACCAAGTGGGTCACCTACGACCTCGTCCCCTGAACGCGACCGCGATATGGTCGGAACACGCGCCGAACTCACAGCCCGGGGCGCACTGCGAACGGAGGAATCCATGTCGATCGAGGTTCGACCGGTCAAGGACGGCGATTTCTTCGCCTGGCTCGACGTGTACGCCAAGTACGCCGAGTTCTACGACACCCAGCTGACCGACCAGAAGGCGCTCGTGCTGTGGTCCTGGCTGACCGCGCCGGAGCACGAGGAGAACGGCTACGTGGCCGTCGACGGCGACCGCATCGTCGGACTCGCCCACGTGCGCGAATTCGCCCGCCCGCTCGAGGGCGACCGCGGACTCTTCCTCGACGACCTGTTCGTGGTGGAGGAGGAGCGCGGCAAGGGCGTCGGCGGCGCGCTCATCCAGCACGCCCGCTCCCTCGCCGAGGAGCGCGGGCTCGGCGTCGTGCAGTGGATCACCGCGCACGACAACTCCACCGCCCAGAAGCTCTACGACGCCGTCGCGAACCGCACGCAGTGGGTCACCTACGAGATCGACCTCGCGACCGCCCGCGCCGAGGCGGGACGCGCCTGATGCAGCTCGGCACCCGCTGGTCCGTCGGCGACCAGGCGCCCGCATCCCTCCCCGAGGTCGTCGCATACGCGGTGCAGACGGTCGAGGCGGAGCTCGTCGCCACCGACGTCGAGACGACCGGCTGGAACTGGACGCTCACGTGGCTGGAGTCGAAGCCGGTCGTCACGCTCGACGACGGCACCGAGATCCACTACAACCCCACCGAGGACTCGGCGACGATCACGCAGCCCATCGAGGTGGATGCGTCGGACTACGAAGAGGACGAGGCGTAAGGGCTCGCTAGGCGACCCCGCTGGCCTCGGCGACGAGCACGCCGTCGCAGAAAGCGCGCGTCGGCTGAGGGCGGGCGAACGACACGAGCAGCGGCCGGGACTTCTCGATTCGAACGGTATGCGGTTCTGCTCCGCCCACGACGAACTCGAAGACCCGCAGCAGGCGGAAGCTGAAAGTGATGAACTTTCGTGCGATCATCCTGTCGTCCACGGTGATGGTCAGCCATCCCCACATCTGGTCGAACGTGAAGACGACCGAGTGCTTCTCGCGCTCGCCCACTTCGAACGCGAGCGTGTGGGTCGTCACCACCGCGCCCGGGCGACCCGAGGGCTTTCGACGGGTGGGGTCACGGCTGAGCGCGATGAACAGGAACACCGCCCACACCCCGAGCACCAGAGCCCCCAGGAACAGAAGCCACGCGCTGCGGCCGCCGGTGGACGCGATGAGGACGGCAGCGCTTGCCGCAGCGAGGCAGAGTGCAAGCAGTATCCAGCCGGCTGCGACGACGATGGGGCGGGAATCGCTCATGCCCGGAGCTTAGCCACCCGCTGCCTGCGGATCGAAGGAGATCGGGTCGCGAATCTCCTTCGATGGGCAGTCCGGCGGGAGATTCGATGCTGAGACGTGCGAATCTCCGACGGTGTCAGCGCGGGAGCTGGGGCAGGGCGCGGGCGGCGGAGTCGCGCGCGGTCTCGATGCGCGCGATGCGCTCGGCGTGGAACGGCTCGCGCGCGAGCGGGCGCTCGGCCCAGGCGGTGAGCGCTCGGCCGAGGCGGTGCGCGACGCGGTGGGTCAGCGGGCGGTACGCGGAGACGACGACGGCGGTCATGACGGTTGTCCTTCCGGGACGGGTTCGGCGGCCGGCACCTGCGTGGATGCCGACAGGATCAGGCGCGACGCGACGAGCGTCAGGACGGCCACCAGCCCGCCGCCGATGACGAACGGCAGCCGGAGGTCGATGCGGGCGACGAAGCCGCCCAGGACGGTTGCGATGGGGGTCAGCCCCCAGCCGATGGTGCGGACGATGCCGAGCGCGCGGCCGAGCATGGCGCCCGGGATGATGGCCTGGCGGAGCGCGCCCCACGGGACGTTCCAGACGGCCACGCCGCAGGCGCCGACCGCATAGGCGGCGATCGCGACGAACACGTTCGCGGTCAGCCCCACCCCGAGGATGCCGACGCCGCTGACGAGGATCGCCCAGAACATGACACGTCCGCGGCCGAACCGGGCGACGAACCGGCTGGAGACGAGCGCGCCGACCAGGGCGCCCACCCCGACGGCGGCCGTGACGACGCCGATCAGCGCGGCGGGCACGGCGAAGGTCTGCAGCAGCAGGAGCACGACGCTCCCCTGCGCGAACGCCAGCGCGGACGCCGTGATGGAAGTGAGCACGATCATCCACCGCAGGAAGCGGTTGTCCCACAGGAAGCGGACGACGCCCGAGAGCGGGGGCCGGTCGCCTGCACCGGCGACCGTGCCCGGGGCGGCCTCGTCACCGCGGCGGTGCGCATGGGCGGCCGCCGCAGGGATGGTGAGCGCCAGCAGCCCGGCGACGAGGAACCCCGCCCCGGTCAGCCAGACCGGCAGCACGATGGCGACGGCGAAGAGGAAGCCCGCGACCGGCGTCGCGACGAAGTTCTGGATGGTGATCTCGGCCGACTGCATCCGCCCGTTCGCGCGGTCCAACTGGGCGCGGCTCACGAGCGCCGGCACGACGGTGGTCGTCGCGTTGTCGAACACGGTCTCCCCCAGCCCGAAGGCGAGGACGCAGGCGTACAGCAGCCAGATCGTCAGCGTGTCCGTCGTGACCAGCACGGCCAGCAGCGTGGCGACGGCGAAGCGCAGGGTGTTGGCGACCGCCATCGCGATGCGCCGGTCCACCCGGTCGAGCAGCATCCCGGCGGGGATGCCGAACAGCAGCCAGGGCAGGAACGTCACCGCCGAGACGCCGGCGATCAGCGCCGGGTCGCGGGTGAGCGTTGTCGCGATCAGCGGCACCGCGGTGCGGCCGAGCCCGTCGGCGAGGTTGCTGGCGATCGCCGACGTCCACAGGCGCGCGAAGCCGCGGCCGAGCGGAGCGGCTGGGGCGGACATCAGCGGTCCTCCTGCTCCACCAGCGGGAAGGCGTTGAATTGGATCTGCACGCGCTTGCGGTCCGTGGCGGCGTCGGCCACGACGTCCTCCCCGGCGGCGGCCTTCCACTTCTCCTTGAGCCGCTCCTGCAGCGCGTAGTACTCGCGGCCGAACTCGGCCAGCTGCTCACGCGTGACCTCGAGGTGCGACGTGGAGAGCGTGCTCGACTCCATCCAGTCGTAGCCGAACGTGTCGAGCCCGCGGCGCAGGAAGGCGGAGAGCCGCCGCTCGTTGTTCTGCTGCCAGCCGAGCGAGATGAGCTCGTTGGCCTCCCGGCCCGCCGGCGTGTCCAGGGTCTCGGGTGAGCCGATGGTGACGCCGCCCGGCGCCATGCGCCACCAGCGCTCCCGGCCGGAGCCGCGCTCCGTGTCCTCGACGATGATGTCGTGCTTGGCGAGCTGCCGCAGGTGGTAGCTCGTGGCCCCGCTCGACTCCCCCAGCCGCTCGGCCAGCATGCTGGCGGTCGCCGGGCCGAAGTCGGAGAGCTCGTTCATGATCTCGACCCGCAGCGGATGCGCGAGGGCCCGCAGCGCGGCCATCCCCAGCGCGTCCTCGTGCGGGAACTTCCCTCCGGCAGCGCCGATCGGAGCCTTCTGCGCAGGCTGCTCGTCGTTCGTCATGCGACCAGGATACGGTTGCAAAGACTTCTTTGCAAGCAGTTCTTTGCATTGATTCGTTTGCAACGATTCCTTTGCGGTGCCCCCTCGCCCGTCTAGGCTGGGGACATGGTCGACACCGCGAATCCGTTCTCCACGCCCAGCACCCTCCCGTACGGGCTGCCGCCCTTCGCCGAGATCCGTGACGAGCACTACCGTCCCGCCTTCGAGCGCGGATTCGCGGAGCAGCTGGCCGAAGTGGATGCGGTGGTCGCCACTGCCGAAGCACCCACCTTCGAGAACACCATGCTGCCCCTGGAGCGGAGCGGGCAGACGCTGCAGCGCGTCGCCGAGGTGTTCTTCAACAAGAGCTCCTCCGACAGCACCGACTTCACCAACGCGCTCGAAGAGGAGATCGCGCCGCAGCTCGCCGCGCACAGCGACGCCATCCGCCTCAACCCGGAGCTCTACGCGCGCATCGCCGACCTCTACGGTCGCCGGGACGAGCTGGGCCTGGATGCGGAATCCCGTTACCTGGTCGAGCGCTACTACACCGAGTTCACGCTCGCCGGCGCCGGCCTCGACGAGGGCGGCAAGGAGCGCCTCCGCGAGTACAACCAGCGGCTGTCGACGCTGACCACCCGGTTCGAGAAGAACCTGCTCGCCGACACCAACGACCTCGCGGTCGTGTTCGACACCGCCGAGGAGCTGGACGGCCTGGGCGAGGGCGAGCTGTCGGCCGCCGCGCAGGCCGCGGCGGAGCGGGGCCTCGACGGCAAGTACGTCGTCACGCTCGTGCTGCCGACCGGGCACCCGTGGCTCGCCGACCTCACGCGCCGGGAGTCGCGCGAGCGGATCATGACGGCATCCCGGTCCCGCGGCATCCGCGGCGGCGGCAACGACAACCGCGCGCTCGTGCTCGAGATCACCCGGCTGCGCGCCGAGCGCGCCCGCTTGCTCGGCTTCGACACGCACGCGGCGTACGTCACCGCCGACGAGACGGCACGTACCCCGGAAGCCGTCGCCGACATGCTCGGCCGGCTCGCCCCCGCGGCGGCCCGCAACGCCCGCGCCGAGCAGGCCGACCTGCAGCGGCTGCTGGGCGACGGCGAGACGGTCGAGGCGTGGGACTGGGCCCACCTGACCGGCAAGGTGCGCGCCGAGAAGTACGACGTCGACTTCGCCGCGATGCGCCCCTACTTCGAGGCGGAGCGGGTGCTGCGCGACGGCGTCTTCTACGCGGCGAACCGCCTCTACGGCATCACCTTCAGCGAGCGTCCCGACCTCGTCGCCTACCACCCGGAGGCGCGCGTCTTCGAGGTGCGCAACGAGGACGGCTCCGGGCTCGGCCTCTACATCCTCGACCTGTACACCCGCGACTCCAAGCGCGGCGGCGCCTGGATGAACCCGCTGATCTCGCAGAACGAGCTCCTCGCAACGCCCACCGTCGTCGTCAACAACCTCAACGTCCCGAAGCCCGCCGCCGGCGAGCCGACGCTGCTGACCTACGACGAGACGAACACGCTCTTCCACGAGTTCGGCCACGCCCTGCACGGGCTCTTCGCCCGGGTGACCTACCCGAAGTTCGCCGGGACGAACGTCTTCCGCGACTTCGTCGAGTTCCCCAGCCAGGTGAACGAGATGTGGATGCTCTGGCCGGAGATCCTCGAGAACTACGCTGTCCACCACGTCACGGGCGAGCGCATGCCGCAGGAGCTGGTCGACCGGCTGCACGCCGCCGAGGGGTTCAACGAGGGCTTCGCGACGAGCGAGTACCTGGCCGCTGCGCTCCTCGATCAGGCGTGGCACCGGATCACCGCCGACGACACCGTCACCGATGTCGCCGCCTTCGAGGTCGATGCTCTCGCCGCGGCCGGGCTCGACAATCCCGCCGTGCCGCCGCGCTACGCGAGCACCTACTTCGCGCACACCTTCTCGGGCGGCTACGACGCCGGTTACTACTCCTACATCTGGAGCGAGGTGCTCGACGCCGACACGGTCGAATGGTTCCGTGAGAACGGCGGGCTGCTCCGCGAGAACGGCGACCGCTTCCGGCAGCGCCTGCTCGGCGTCGGCGGCTCGAAGGACCCGCTGGAGGCGTACCGCGACTTCCGCGGCCGGGATGCGGAGATCGAGCCACTGCTGAAGCGCCGCCGCCTCGACGGCTGAGCGGCGCGCTCTCTAGCCGCCTCCGGCGCCCGCGCTCTACCCTGACCTCGAACCGCGCCGCCGTGCGCGGCCGCGGGAGGGAGTCGCGATGTCGTCGACCGGTCAGCAGGAGCTTCCAGCGCCCACCGTCCGCGCCCTGGCGCTGGGCGGCATCCCCGCCATCCTCATCGGGGTGATCAGCGCCCTGGCCCTCTGGGCGGTGGAGAGCATCGCGGGCGTCATCGCGGACGGGGTGTGGACGGCCCTGCCGAAGGCGCTCGGAATCGACCCGTCGTCGGGATGGTGGATCTTCCTCATCCTCAGCATCACCGGCCTCGCGGTCGGACTGATCGTCTGGCTGGTGCCCGGGCACGCGGGGCCGGACTCCGCCACGACCGAACTCGTCGACAAGCCTCTCCGCATCGGGGTGGTCCCGTCCCTGGCCCTGGCCGCGATCCTGGGGCTCGCAGGCGGCGTGAGTCTCGGGCCGGAGAACCCGATCATCGCCATCAACATCAGCATCCTGGTCACCCTCGTCGGGCGCCTGTGGAAGGCCATCCCGTCGCAGGTCGTCATGCTGATGGCCGCATCCGGCACGATCGGGGCGCTCTTCGGCACTCCCGTCGCGGCCGCTCTCGTGTTCACCGGCATCGTGGCCGGCGTGCGCGGCGGCGGAGCGGTGTGGGACAAGCTGTTCCTCCCGCTGGTCGCGGCGGCGGCCGGCTCGCTGACGATGACCTTCCTCGCCCATCCGCACTTCGGCATCCCGATGCCGGCGTACACGGCCATCACCGGATGGGATGTGGTCGCGTCGCTGATCATCGCCGCGGTCGCGACCGCCCTCGGAATCCTCGGTGCGGCGCTGTTCCCGCTCATCCACCGGCTCTTCCACGCGCTGCGGCATCCAGTGCTCGTCACCCTCGCCGGCGGGCTCGTGCTGGGCGTCCTCGGGGCGATCGGCGGCCCGATCACCCTGTTCAAGGGGCTGGAGCAGATGAACCAGCTCGTGACGAACCGGAGCGACTACTCGGCCGGCCAGCTCGTGCTGATCACGGTGGTCAAGCTCGCGGCGCTTCTCGTCGCGGCGAGTGCGGGGTTCCGCGGCGGCCGCGTCTTCCCGGCGGTGTTCATCGGGGCGGCGCTCGGCACGCTCGCCTCCGCCCTGGTCCCGGGCGTGCCACTCCAGGTCGCCGTCGCGTCGGCCGTACTCGGCATCACGCTCGCGGTCACCCGCGACGGCTGGATCGCCATCTTCATCGGCGTGGCCGTGACATCGAACCTGCTGATCCTGCCCATCCTGTGCCTCGCCGTGCTTCCGGCCTGGCTGATGGTGACGCGTGCGCCCGCGATGCTGATCGCGCCGGAGCCGGACGCTACGCCGACTTCTCCTCGCGCCGCGCCCGGTGCGGGACGATAGTCGGCGCCGCGTTCTCGAGCACCGCCTCCTTCGTCACGACCACGCGTGCCACCTCGGAGCTGGACGGCACCTCGAACATGATCGGGCCGAGCACCTCCTCCATGATCGCGCGGAGTCCGCGGGCGCCGGTCTTGCGCAGCACGGCCAGGTCGGCGATGGCTTCCAGCGCCGCATGGTCGAACTCGAGCTGGACGCCATCGAGCTCGAACATCCGCTGGTACTGGCGCACCAGCGCGTTCTTCGGCTCGGTGAGGATCTGCATCAGCGCGTCCTGGTCGAGCGGCGTCACCGTGGTGACGACCGGGAGACGGCCGATGAACTCGGGGATGAGCCCGAACTTATGCAGGTCTTCCGGCAGCACCTCGCTGAAGAGGTTGATGTCGTCGCCCTTGGAGTGCAGCGGGGCGCCGAAGCCGATGCCCTTCTTGCCGGCACGCGAGGAGATGATCTCCTCCAGACCTGCGAAGGCGCCGGCCACGATGAACAGCACGTTCGTCGTGTCGATCTGGATGAACTCCTGGTGCGGGTGCTTGCGGCCGCCCTGCGGCGGGACGGAGGCCACCGTGCCCTCGAGGATCTTGAGCAGCGCCTGCTGCACGCCCTCGCCCGAGACGTCGCGCGTGATCGACGGGTTCTCGGCCTTGCGGGCGATCTTGTCGACCTCGTCGATGTAGATGATGCCCGTCTCGGCCCGCTTGACGTCGTAGTCGGCGGCCTGGATGAGCTTCAGCAGGATGTTCTCGACGTCTTCGCCGACATAGCCGGCCTCCGTCAGCGCCGTGGCGTCGGCGACCGCGAACGGCACGTTGAGCCGCCGGGCCAGCGTCTGGGCGAGGTACGTCTTGCCGCAGCCGGTCGGGCCGATCAGCAGGATGTTGGACTTCGCGATCTCGACGTCGTCGATCGAGTCGGCGGAGGTGATCGTCGCCTTCGCGCGCACCCGCTTGTAGTGGTTGTAGACCGCCACCGCCAGCGAGCGCTTCGCCTGCTCCTGGCCGATGACGTACTCCTCCAGGAAGCCGAAGATCTCCTTCGGCTTAGGGAGGTCGAACTCGCTCGACGTCTCTTCGCCCGCCTCAGCGAGCCGCTCCTCGATGATCTCGTTGCAGAGCTCGACGCACTCGTCGCAGATGTACACGCCGGGACCGGCGATGAGCTGCTGAACCTGCTTCTGGCTCTTTCCGCAGAAGGAACACTTGAGCAGATCGGCGCTTTCCCCGATGCGTGCCATCCCTCTCCCCTCCTACTCAGGGTCTTTCCGTCGAGCCTAACCCGTGCGGACGACATTGGCGCGCACCTCGGCCGTTTTGCTTCGCGCGGCGGTTCTGCTCACAGCAGATGCCCCCGTCGGGCGCGAAAAAGCGGGGTGACCGTCTGTTTCAGACGGCCACCCCGCTGGGAGTGTCGCGGTTACTTGACCAGCGCCGGGAGCGTCTTGCGGCTGGTGAGCACCTGGTCGATGAGACCGTACTCGAGGGCCTCCTGGGCACCGAGGATCTTGTCGCGGTCGATGTCCTTGTTGACCTGCTCCACCGAGCGGTTGGAGTGCTTCGACAGCGTCTCCTCCAGCCAGGTGCGCATGCGCATGATCTCGTTCGCCTGGATCTCGATGTCGGACGCCTGCCCCTGCCCGGCCTCGCCGACGGCGGGCTGGTGGATCAGGATGCGGGCGTTCGGCAGCGCGAGGCGCTTGCCGGGCGTGCCGGCGGCGGTGAGCACGGCGGCCGCCGAGGCGGCCTGGCCGAGGACGACCGTCTGGATCTGCGGACGGATGTACTGCATCGTGTCGTAGATCGCCGTCATCGCGGTGAACGAGCCACCGGGCGAGTTGATGTACATGACGATGTCACGGTCCGGGTCCTGGCTCTCGAGCACCAGGAGCTGGGCCATGATGTCGTCGGCCGACGCGTCGTCGACCTGCACGCCGAGGAAGATGATGCGGTCCTCGAACAGCTTCGCGTACGGGTCCTGGCGCTTGTAGCCGTAGGCCGTGCGCTCCTCGAAGCTGGGGAGGATGTAGCGGGAGCCGGGCGCCTGGACGCCGCCGAAGGCCTGACCGCCGAGGGCGGGGGAACCGCCGAGCATGGGGGTGTTCATTCTCTTGTCCTTGTCCTTCCGGCGGTCCGTCAGTTCTTGTCCGGCTCGGTGCCGCCGCCGCCGGAGACGTCGAGGGCGGACTCGCGGATGTGGTCCACGAAGCCGTACTCCAGAGCCTCCTGCGCGGAGAACCAGCGGTCGCGGTCGCCGTCGGCGTTCACCTGCTCGACCGACTTGCCGGTCGCGTCGGCGGTGATCTGCGCGAGGCGGTTCTTCATGTCGATGATGAGCTGCGCCTGCGTCTGGATGTCGCTCGCGGTACCACCGAATCCACCGTGCGGCTGGTGGAGCAGCACGCGCGCGTTCGGCGTGATGTACCGCTTGCCCTTGGTGCCCGCGGTCAGCAGCAGCTGGCCCATCGACGCGGCCATGCCGATGCCGACGGTGACGATGTCGTTCGGCACGAACTGCATCGTGTCGTAGATGGCCATACCGGCGGTGATGGAGCCGCCGGGAGAGTTGATGTAGAGGTAGATGTCCCGCTTCGGGTCCTCCGCGGCCAGGAGCAGCAGCTTCGCGGCGATCTCGTTCGCGTTCTCATCCCGGACCTCGGAGCCGAGCCAGATGATCCGGTCCTTCAGCAGTCTGTCGAAAACACTGGGCTGGATACCCATGTCGGCCATGTTCGCTCCATTTCCTTTGTCGCTTGGCATCGAATCTATCGGAGCGCCGGGCCCATTTCGGCGCTGTTCGCCGTGGGCAGAGAGCGCGCAGCGCCGTCGCTTGCGAACCGCGCGCCGGGCGGCTCCCGGCGCATCGAGTGGTCGCGACACGCCGTTATGCGCATGGCCGTATCGGCGTGTTGCGACCACTCGATGGCGCGGCGGCGATCAGTCGTCGTCGAGGGCGGCGGCGTACGCCGTGACAGCGCGGCCGTAGCGCGACAGGTGCGGGGCGAGCGCGGCGAGGGCCTCGCGCAGGGCGTCGGCGCGCATCCCATCGTCGAACAGGGCGAGGGCGGCGAAGGCGCGGGCGGCGTCGGACAGTGGATGCTCCGGCTCGGCGGCGAGGAAGTCGCGCAGCAGGCTCAGCGCCTCCGCCGGCCGGTCGAGGTTTCGGAGGGTGCTGGCCAGCTGCACGATCGCCTGGCCGCGGTACGGCTCGGCGAGGCCGTGGGCGAGGGCGGCGCGGTAGAACGGCTCGGCGTCGGCCTCGCGCCCCGCGAAGTCGCGGCCGCTCGCCGCCTCGAACAGTGCCTCTGGGTCGTTCGCGGGCCGCTCGGCGACCAGCGCGTCGATGGAGGCGAGGGTCGCGTCCTCCCCCGCGTCGCCGGCGGCCGCCCAGACCGCATCCACCCGCTGCCGCCAGTCGTCGCTCATCCGCGCTCCTCCATCCACTCGCTCCGCGCCTCCCCATCGTGGCAGACCGCGCGCCCGCGATCTATGGGACGCAACACGCCGTCGCCGGCTCGGCATAACGGCGTGTTACGTCCCACAGATGCACGAAGCCGGGCCGCGCGAGAGGCGCGGGCCCGGCTTCGTGTCGGAAGGCGACAGGTTACTCGTCGTCGGCCTTCTTCTTGGTGGAACGCTTCTTCGGCTTCTCCGAGGCTTCGGGGGTCTCCTCGGCCGGGGCCTCGGCGGCCTCGTCGGCCGCAGGGGTCTCGTCGGCGTCGGCCGTCTCGTCCGCGTCGTCGGCGATGGCCGTGAACTCGGCCAGGTCGACCGCGTTGCCGTTGGAGTCGACGACCTTCACCTTGCCGAGGACGATCGCGAGGGCCTTGTTGCGGGCGACCTCACCGACCATCGACGGGATCTGGCCGTTCTCGCTGAGGATCTTCACGAACTCGTTCGGGTCCATGCCGTACTGGCCGGCGCCCTGGATGAGGTACTGCGTGAGCTCGTCCTGGCTGACCTTGACGTCGTTCTCCTGCGCGACCTCGTCGAGGAGGATCTGGGTGCGGAAGGTCTTCTCGCTGGACTCCTTCACCTCGGCGCGGTGCACGTCGTCCTCGAGGCGGTTCTCCTGCTCCAGGTGGCGGTGCACCTCGTCCTCGACGAGCTGCTCCGGAACCGGGATCTCGACCAGCTCGAGGAGCTTGTCGACCAGCTGGTCGCGCGCGGCGGTGCCCTGGCCGAACACCTTGGAGCGCTCGACCTGCGTGCGCAGGCTCTGGCGCAGCTCGCCGATGGTGTCGAACTCGCTGGCGATCTGCGCGAAGTCGTCGTCGGCCTCCGGGAGCTCGCGCTCCTTGACGGCGTTCAGCGTCACGGTGATCTGCGCGTTCTCGCCCTCGTGGTCGCCGCCCATGAGCGGGGCCTCGAAGGTGGTGGTCTCGCCGGCGGTGAGGGTCTCGAGCGCCTCGTCGATGCCGTCGATGAGCTCGCCCGAGCCGATCTCGTACGAGATGTTGGCCGCGGTGTCGACCTCCTCGCCGCCGATCTCGGCGGTCAGGTCGATCTGCGCGAAGTCGCCGGTCTTGGCCGGGCGGTCCACGGTGACGAGGGTGCCGAAGCGGCTGCGGAGCCGGTCCAGCTCCTCCTCGACGTCGTCGACCGAGACCTCGGCCGCATCCACCGTGATGGTGATGTCGTCGAAGGCGGGCAGCGTCACCTCGGGGCGGGTGTCGACCTCGATGGTGAGGAGCAGGTCGCCCGAGAAGTCCTTCTCGTTCGGCCACTCGGTGATGTCCGCCTCCGGGCGGCCGAGCGGGCGCACGTCGTTCTCCTCGATGGCCTGGCGGTAGAACCCGTCCAGACCCTCGTTGACCGCGTGCTCCAGGACGGCGGCCTTGCCGACCCGCTGGTCGATGATGGGCGGCGGCACCTTGCCCTTGCGGAAACCGGGGATGCTCACCTGCTCCGCGATGTGCTCGTAGGCGTGCTTGATGCTCGGCTGCAGCTCCTCCGGCGTCACCGAGATGACGAGCTTGGTGCGGGTGGGGCTGAGCTTCTCGACCGTGGTCTTCACGATGTCTGGGTTCTCCTGAATGTTCGAACGATGGTCTTCTCGCAAGGAACGAGGTCCTCGTCGGGGCGACAGGATTCGAACCTGCGACCTCCCGCTCCCAAAGCGGGCGCTCTAGCCAAGCTGAGCTACGCCCCGGCTTGAAGCGGTGCGAAAGACCGCGTCCGAGTCTACTGCACAGCGGGATGCGCCGCGTGTACTACGATGGTCTCCGGCCGTCTCGCAGAGGGCGGCCATGGCGTCGCCTCGCGGCGCTCCGGGGATGTAGCTCAATGGTAGAGCCTCAGTCTTCCAAACTGATTACGCGGGTTCGATTCCCGTCATCCCCTCCGTTTCGGCCTCTTGTGCCCCGTATTGGGTGAGGCATCCTCATTTCACGCGTCCTAACCTGCTCTCGTCGGGGGAGGAGACGCGGATGTCTGCGCCGAGGAAGTTCACAAGCACCATTCTTGCCAGCGCCGTGGCCGCGGTCCTGGCCGCGGGCGGTCTAGCAGGCTGCGCCACGTCGGAGGCGGATACTCCGCCTCCCGTTGCAGTGGCTCACGACGGCAGCGCGGCGGGCTCATACCCGGACTCGACGCCTGAGGACAGCGCCGCTCCCCTGCCCCAGGACACCCCATCGGCTACTCCGGCACCGCCGCCGCCCGCACCCACGGTCGTCGAGGCTCAGCATGTCGGTCAGTCGTCGGAGCAGGCAGCGACCGAGCTGACGCAGCAGGGCATCCTCGTCGCGTTCGCCGACACCTCGGGGAACGCGCTGCCCGCCGTGTCGGGATGGTCCGTGGTCGCCGAGTCGCCCGCCGCCGGGGCGGCCGTGCCGGTCGGATCGACCGTCCGGCTGACTCTCCAGCCTCCCGCACCGCCGCCACCACCCCCGGCGCCCGCTCCTGCGCCAGACCCTGGCGCCGGCGGCGCGACCGCGCTCTGTAACGACGGCACGCTCTCGTTCTCGGCGCATCACCAGGGCACGTGCTCGCACCACGGAGGCGTAGCGGTGTGGTATCGCTAGCAGCGGCCTGTTGAGCGAGATTCACCGCGTGCCGGGGTCCGCCGGTCCGCCGCACATCTCGCGGAGTAGCTGCACTGCGACATCCGGTGGTGCCGGGACGCGCAGCGCGCGCCACAATGGCCGCATGACGGCGACTCCCCCGCCGGGTGACGGGCTCACGGATGCGCAGCGCAGCCTGCGGGCGCAGCTGCTCGCGACGGAGCACTGGAGCCTGCTCGCGTCGCGGAGCACGACGCAGAGCGAGGTGCTGACGCGGATCGCGATCTTCCTGACGCTCGTGTCGGCGGGGCTCGTGACGCTCGGCTTCATCGGGCAGGCGAGCGGGTTCCACGGGTGGTTCGGGCTGGCGGCGCTCGGGGTGCTCCTCGTGCTCGCGCTGCTCGGGCTGATCACGATGGTGCGGGTGTTCAACACGTCCGACGAGGACATGATGTACGTCGTCGCGATGAACCGGCTGCGGGCGGCCTACGTCGAGCTGGATCCCGGGCTCGAGCGCTACCTGTACGCCTCGGCGAACGATGATGAGGACGGCATCCGGACGACGTACCACTTCTTCTACCAGCGGGGCGCGAGTCCGGTGCTGGGCAGCTCGATGATGCTGATCGCGGTCGTCGAGTCGATCGTGATCGGGCTGCTGCTGGGCAGCGCGGCGGCGGCGCTCGGCGCGCTGCCGGCGGTCGCGATCGTCGTCGGGGTGGTGGTCGCGGTCGCGGCCGTCGTCCTGGCGATGCTCTGGGGGTACTCGATCTACCGGCGCGCGATCGCGTCGCTGCGGCCGGTCAATCCGACCGAGTAACCGTCAGTCGTTGCCGACGCGCTTGTCGGCCTGGTCGCGCGCGTCCTCGATCTTGTCGTCGTACTTGCCGCCGGTGGCCTTCTTCGCGGCGTCGGCAACGCCGTCCAGCAGCTTGTCGCTGATGTCCTCGGCCTGCTCGGAACTCAGGGCGCCCTTGACCTTCGGGTCGTTCAGGAACTCCTGCGCCTTCTTGGTGATGTCGTCGAAACCAGCCATGCGGCCATCCAACGCTCAGTGCTGGAGGAAGGCCAGTACCGCGAGCACACGGCGGTGGTCGTCGCCGGAGTCCTCGAGGCCGAGCTTCTGGAAGATGGATGTCACGTTCTTCTCCACCGAGCCGACGCCGATCACCAGGCGGGACGCGATGGCGGCGTTCGTGCGGCCCTCGGCCATCAGCTCCAGCACCTCCCGCTCGCGCGGCGTGAGCGTGGCGAGCGGGTCGGTGCGGCGGGTGAGCAGCTCGCGGACGACCTGCGGGTCGAGCACGGTTCCCCCGGCGGCGACGCGGGTGACCGCATCCTTCAGCTCGTCGAGGGAGGCGATGCGGTCCTTCAGCAGGTAGCCGGTGCCGCCGTCCCCGCCGGCGAGCAGTTCCTGCGCGTAGGTCCCCTCGACATACTGCGACAGCAGAAGGACCGCGATGTCAGGATGCTCGCGCCGGATGCGGAGCGCGGCGCGGACGCCCTCGTCGCGGTAGGTCGGCGGCATGCGCACATCCAGCACCACCACATCCGGCATCAGGTCGGGCAGCGACTCGAGCAGTGTGTCCGCGTCGCCGAATGCGCCGACGGTGTCGAGGCCGGCCTCGTCGAACAGGCGGATGAGGCCCTCGCGCAGGAGGACGGAGTCGTCGGCGACGACGACGCGCAGGGGTCGGGGATCGCTCGGCACGCTCCCAGCCTACGGTCTCAGGGGCTCGGGCGGCCCTCCGTCTGCCCACCGCCTCCCACCACCGTCGAGTCCGCGAAGTCTGCACACCGCGACGGCGTGTCGCGTGCAATCATCGCGGACTCGACGGTGGGCGGAACCGGGAGAGGGCGATCGAGGCGGGCGGGTCAGGCGAGCGGGATGCGCGCGCCGATCCGCGTGGGGCCGCCGGCGGGGCTCTCGACGACGAGCTCGCCGCGCAGTCCGCGGGCCCGCTCCTCCAGCCCGCGCAGGCCGTGGCCGTCGACGAAGGAGGCGCCGCCGCGGCCGTTGTCCGTCAGCCAGACGTTCAGCCACGGCCGGCCGGCCGGATCGACGAACCGGTCCACGAACAGGCGGGCGGCGGATGCGCCGGAGTGCTTCGCCAGGTTCGCTGCCAGCTCCGCCAGCACGTAGTAGGCGTTGCGCTCGATCTCGGGACTGAACCGCTCCCCGGCTGCAGCGACGACTCCACCGCGATCGGGATGGGGCTGCGCGCGGCGAGCGACTCGGCGGCGGCCACGAGACCGCGGTCCTGCAGGATGGGCGGGGCGAAGCCGCGGGACAGTGCACGCAGCTCCTCCAGGGTGTCGCCCGCCTGCTGCCGCGCCTCGGCGAGCAGAGTCGCGGCGGCCTCCGGATCGTCGGCCAGCTTGCGCTCGGCGGCCGCGATATCCATCTGCAGGCGGATCAGCCGCTGCTGCGGACCGTCGTGCAGGTCGCGCTCCAGCCGCCGCAGCGCCTGATCCTCGGCGGCGACGGCCGCGCCGCGCGAGGCGGACAGGTCGGCCACCTCGCGCTGCAGCGCCTCGGACGGCCACCGGCCGAGCAGTCCGCGCGCGACGGCCTCGTGCGCCAGGGTCAGGCCGCGGGTGACGAACGGCAGCGTCGCCGCGAACAGCACGCCGGCGATGACGTAGAGGATGCGGTCGCCGACGTTCGGGTCGAAGGTCGAGTGCGTGCGGAAGACCGCATCCACGATCGTCTGCGAGAGGTAGAAGTCACGGTTGCCCTGCGGGATGAACGGCAACCAGATCCAGCCGGTCAGGCCGCCGAGCGCGATCGAGGCCCACGTGATGGTGATCGACCAGGTGACGACGCTGACGATGGGGTTGATGATCGCGCCGTGCAGCAGGTAGAGCCAGTAGTGGCCGTTGGCGAACGGCCCGAAGACGGTGCGCCAGAACGTGCGCGGGGTGCCGGGCTTCTCCCAGACGGGACGCGGGATGGACGGGCGCCCCGCCCAGTCCAGGCGCGTGAGCTCGACGATGCCGAAGCCCCGGGCGGTGTAGAAGGTCGCGACCAGGACGAAGACGCCGACGTAAATGACGATGGTGCCCACGCCCGTCCAGAACAGGGTCAGGAGCACGGTCAGGCCGATGATGGCGATGGGCATGGTGAGCAGCAGGAAGCCGAGCTCGCGAGGGACCCCGCGCCAGAACGCGCCGTAACGGGCGGGGGCGGAGGCCGGAGCCGGAGCCGGGGCCGGAGCCGGGGTGGATGCGGTCACGGCATTCAGCGTGGCAGATGCGCGTACTGGTTCAGTGGTCATGAACCCAGCCTCGCGATCGGCGGGCGACCGCCCCATCCCACCTGCCGCCGAATGCGTGCGGGGGTTAACCCGACCCGCCGGCGGTCCGGGCGGGGCCGGGCGGGGGCTGGGCGGGGGCTGGCGCGTCCGCATCCCCGTCGCCACGCGGTCGGCGGCGGCACTACGCTCTGGCCATGATGCGCCGGGCGCTCGCCGCAGTCGCACTGGTCGCGGTCGCCGCGGGCGGGCTGCTGCTGGCGCCCGCGGCCGGCGCCGCGCCGATCACGACCTTCGACGTGCTGAAGGCGATGAACGACGAGCAGCAGCAGAAGTACCTGGCGAAGCATCCGGAGCTCGTCGTCCAGCTGTCGAACACCGACCCGGATGCGGTCCGCGACGAGTGGGTCGGGCTGGATGCGGAGACGCGTCAGGATGCGATCGACACGATCCCCGAGGTGGTCGGGAACCTCGACGGGGTCGACTACCGCGCCCGCGAGAAGGCGAACCGGCGGGCGCTGAAGCGGGCGCTCACCACGGAGAAGCGCGAGCTGCAGAAGCACCCGGACGACGCCACGGCGCAACGGGAGATCGCGGCGCTCACGGCCATCCGGAAGACGATCGCCGGCAAGCGGACACCGGCACGGCACCTGATCGGACTGAGCCTGGACCGGCCTCCGCTCGCCGCGGTCGCGCTCGGCGACCTGGACACGGCGGGGGACATCACGTTCGTGGTGCCCGGGATGGGGACGTACACCGACGACATGCAGCTGTGGACGCAGTCGGCGCAGAACCTCTGGGACGAGCAGGGCGCCGTCGGGGCTCCGACCGACCGCGCGGTCGTCTCCTGGATCGGCTACGTCACTCCCCCGCCCGGAATCGACGCGGCGCTCGGCGACTTCGCGTCGCGCGGCGCTCCGCTGTTGACCGCGGATGTGCGCGGCGTCAACGCCGTGCGGGTCGACGAGCCGCCGCGGGCGGTCAACATCGTCGCGCACTCCTACGGCACGACGACGGCGGCCAACGCGCTGTCGGGCGCCCGCGACCTCGGGGTGTACGCGTTCGTGATGCTGGGATCCGCCGGGATCGAGGAGCGCATCCCGGACGCCCGGGCGCTGCACGCGCACCACGTCTACGCGGGCGAGGCGACGGCGGATGCGGAGGCGCGGTTCGGGCGGATCACCCGTCGCGACCCCCGGTCGCCGGGGTTCGGGGCGACGGTCATCAGCGTCGACGGCGACACGCAGGCGGACCTTCTGCCCGTGACCGGCCACGCGCCGGTGCTGCACTCGCCGTGGAACGACGACCCGCTGTCGAGCGCGTGGTCGCACATCCAGGATGCTGCGCTGTTCGAGCAGAAGTACGCGGAGCACTTCGAGCGCTACGGGTACCTCGACGCCTACACGGAGTCGCTGCGGAACGCGGCGATCGCGACGGTGCCGGGGGTGGACCGGCTGCTGCTGCGGGGGCATTGAGGGGTGCGGCGTGACGATTTGTGTCAAGTCTCGCCCCGGGTACCGGGAGGATTCGTCACGAATGGTCGCTATTCGGCGCGCGAAGCGACCATTCGTGACGAATCTCGCGCCTCGGCGGAGGGGCGAGAGGTGCAGCGCTGGCGTCAGCGCAGCGCGTCGTGCGTGAAGCGGCCTCCGACGAGGGTGGCCGCGACCGGCATCGCGCGGAGGTCGTCCGGCGACCAGGCGAGCGGGTCGCGGTCCAGCACCGCGAGGTCGGCCGGCTGCCCGGGCGCCACGGAAGAGCGGACGGATGCAGCCAGCGCGACATCCACCGGAACGGACTGCTCGGGATGCCACGGCTCGCGGCCGTCCCGCGC
Organism: Leifsonia xyli subsp. cynodontis; assembly: GCF_050632205.1. Lineage (GTDB taxonomy): Bacteria > Actinomycetota > Actinomycetes > Actinomycetales > Microbacteriaceae > Leifsonia > Leifsonia xyli_D. Next base: position 1,093,709 of record NZ_CP192578.1, on the reverse strand, counting down.
GCGGCCCACCGCCGACGCGATCGCGGACCACGGGTCGAGCGGGGCGACGGGCGCATCCGAGCCGAAGGCGAGCCGGGCGCCGGCGGCGTGCAGCTCGGCGAGAGGGAAGGCACGGGAGGTGCGACCGGACCACAGGCGGTCGGCTACGTCGCGGTCGTCCATCGCGTGCTCGGGCTGCACGCTGGCGGTCACCCCGAGGCGGCCGAAGCGCGGGACGTCGGCGGTGTCGATCAGCTGGGCGTGCTCGATACGGCCGCCGGCGCCGACGGCCTCGAAGGCGTCCAGGGCGCGGCGGTTCGCCTCGTCGCCGATGGCGTGCACGGCGGGCTCCAGCCCGTGGTGGACGGCGAAGCGCATCCGTTCGACGAGCTCCGCCGGTGTCAGATTCGCGACGCCATGGCCGCCGTCCGGGTACGGATGCGCGCAGAGCGCCGTCCGCGTGTTGAGGGAGCCGTCGGCGATGACCTTGAACGGGCCGACCGTGAGCAGACCGTCCGTGCCGGGGATCGCCTCGCCGGTGCGGAGACCCATCGCCGCGGCGCGGTCGAGGTGGTCGCCGTAGATGCCGAACTCGACGCGCAGGCCGCTCGCCCCTGCGGCCATCCGCCGCGTCCACACGTCGAGGTTCCAGCCGTACTCGAGGTCGACGATGCCGACCACACCGCGCGTCGCCGCGAGGCCCGCCGCATCCGCCGCCCAGCGGTCGAGGGTCGCGTCGTCGGCCGCGGTGAGGAGGCTCGTCACGGCGAAGCTGGCGTCCTCACGCAGCACCGCGTCGTCCGACCAGGGCGCGAACAGCTGCGCCGCCGCGGTGTTCAGCCACGAGCAGTGGAGGTCCCCGGCGATCAGGACGACCGGGCGGTCCGTCGCGGCGTCGAGCAGCTCGCGGGTGGGGAGGTCGGGCCACAGCGCGTCGTGGAAGCCGAAACCGACGATGACCCCGTCATCGCTCGACGCAGCAGCACGCTGCCGCACCAGCTCGGCGGCCGACGCCGCCGACGCCGCGCGGGAGACATCGAGGCGTCGTGCGGTCTGCGCCCACTGCGTGAAGTGCACGTGCTGATCCCACAGCCCCGGAATCAGCCAGCGCCCATCCAGCGGGATGCGCTCACCGCTCGGCGACGACAACGCCGAACGGTCCGCAGGTGCAACGGAAGCGATGCGTCCCTCCGCCAGCACCACATCCACCACGCCCTCGTGCCCGGGCAGCCGCGCACCCGTCAGAACCAGCGTCATCGCGCGGCGCGGCGCCGGTCGCGCACCAGCTGCATCTCGCGCAGCAGCCCGGCGCTCGCGTAGGGGCCGTCGCCGCCCAGCTCGGCCATGATCGAGTCGACGATGTGGTCCGGGCGGTTCTGGCTCATCTTCTGCTTCGCGACCACGCGCGTAGGGGTGAGGCGCAGGCCGACGGTGCCGGAGACGATCCGCTCCGCGTACGCCGCGTCTTCGAGCGTTCCCCGCATGCGTCGCGGCGACGGCAGCTCGTCTTCGAAGTGGTCGACCAGCCGGGCCAGCACGTCGAGGTTCTCGTCGTCGGAGAGGATCTCGGGTACGCCGGAGAAGTGCGCCGTGATGAAGTTCCACGTCGGCACGGCGGGATCGTCGTCGTACCAGCCGGAGGAGATGTAGCCGTGCGGGCCCTGCACGATGATCAGCAGCTCGTGCTCCCCCAGCTCGTGCAGCTGCTCGTCGGGGCGCCCCACGTGCGACAGCAGGGTCAACTCCTCCCGCGTGTCGTCGAGGATGACCGGGTAGTGGGACGCGACCAAGCCGTTGGACGTATTCGAGACGAAGGTCGCCCACGGGTTCTCGCGGACGAGCCGCTTCAACTCCGCCGGGTCGCCCAGCGCGAAGCTCGGGTTCTGTCGCATGGTTCCTCCTACGCCTGGTCGACCGGGCACCAGTACAGCTTGCGGCCGCCGAGCTCCTCCATGACGATGTTCGTTCCGCACACCCGGCACGGCAGGCCCTCGCGCTTGTAGACCCAGTGGCGGTCGTCACGGCTGGCCATGGCCTTGCGGTACGAGTCGTCGTCGAGGTCGTCCATCGTCATCATCTGGCCGGTCTCGACGCCGATGCGTAGCAGGTGCACCCAGTCGCGCCACAGCTCCCGCACGGTGTCCTCCGGGACCTTCTTGCCCGGTGTGTGCGGGTTCTGCCGCGCGCGGAACAGCAGTTCCGCCCGGTAGACGTTGCCGATGCCGCTGACGACGCTCTGGTCCATGAGCAGCAGGGCGATGGAGGTCGGCTTGCGCTTCACGATCGAGACGAACCGCTCCTCGGCGTCCGGGCCGTCGTCGACCTGTGGATCGGGCCCCAGCTTCGCGACCACCGCATCCACCTCGGCCGGGTCGAGCACCTCGCACGCCGTCGGTCCGCGCAGGTCGGCAACCGCCGTGTCGGTGAGCAGCCGCACGCGCACCTGGCCGATCGGATCGGGCGGGAAGCTCGTGATCTCGGCCTCCACCTTCTCGGACTCGGCCATGCGCAGCCGGGTGCGACGCGGGGCGCCGATCGAGGTGAGCGAGTTCTCCCCCGCGGAGTCGAGGATGGGGTCGAGCTCCGTGCCGCGCTGGTTCGTCTGGCCCATCCGCCCGTTCGCGCTGGCGATGGTCGGGTCGATGCTGATGTCGCCCGCGAAGTCCCAGGCGCCGTAGAGCCCGAGGTGCACGCGCAGCCATAACTCGTTGTCGAACTCGAGGAACATCTGCTTGCCCACGGCGCGCGCATCCGTCATCACATGGCCGTCGATGCGGGTCGCGTCGGCGGCGAAGCGGCCCTGCGGCGACGAGACCGCGACCCGGTGGCCGACGAAGTTGACCGCGAACTGGCGCGCGATGCGGTGGACGGAGTGGCCCTCGGGCATCAGTGGTCCACGTTCTTGCCCGCGATGTCGCCCGTGGCCTCGTACTCCGCGAGCTGCGCGATGCGGCGCACGTGGCGCTCCTCGAACGAGAACGGCTCGGCGATGAAGGCGTCGATGAAGCCGGTCGCCTCCTCCACCGTGTGCTGGCGCGCGCCGATCGCGATCACGTTCGCGTCGTTGTGCTGCCGGGCGAGCAGCGCCGTGGACTCGCTCCACACCAGGGCCGCGCGCGCCCCGCGCACCTTGTTCGCGGCGATCTGCTCGCCGTTGCCGGAGCCGCCGAAGACGATGCCGAGCGCCTCCACCCCCGCCTGCTGGTCGCGCACCACGGCGGCCGCGGCATTGATGCAGAACGACGGGTAGTCGTCGATCGGGTCGTACTCCTTCGGCCCGTGGTCGACCACCTCGTGACCGGCCGCCGCGAGGTGCTCCTGCAGGTGCGTGCTGAAGTCGAGGCCGGCGTGGTCGGTGGCGATGTGGATGCGCATATCCACAGTTTAGGGACGACCACCGACGGCGTCGGACCCGGTGGCTAAGGTGGATCCGGTGGACACGATCCACGCCGTCAGAGACAAGCCCTCTCACCCGCCAGAAGGAGCCAGCGTTGCCCGGAGAGAACCTCACCCGCATCGAAGCGCAGGAGCGCGCGTCGCTCATCCGCACCCACGCGTACGACGTCAGGCTCGACCTGACGACCGGACCGGAGACCTTCCGCAGCACCACCACCGTGCGGTTCGCGGCGAAGGAGGGCGCTTCGACGTTCATCGACGCGATCACGCGCACGGTGCACTCCGTCACACTGAACGGCGTCGAGCTCGACCCGGCGACCGTCAGCGACGGCGTGCGCATCCGGCTCGACGGGCTGAAGGACGAGAACGAGCTGACCGTCGACGCCGACGCGATCTACACCAACACGGGTGAGGGCCTGCACCGCTTCGTCGACCCGGTCGACGGCGAGGTGTACCTCTACAGCCAGTTCGAGGTGCCGGACTCGCGGCGCATGTTCGCCGTGTTCGAGCAGCCCGACCTCAAGGCGGAGTTCACCTTCACGGTCACGGCGCCCGCCCACTGGGCCGTGGTGAGCAACTCCCCCACGCCCGAGCCGCAGGACGCCGGCGACGACGCGAAGACGTGGTCGTTCGCACCCACCCCGGTCATCTCCTCGTACATCACGGCGCTCGTCGCGGGCCCGTACGAGTCGGTCCACAGCGAGCTCACCAGCCGCGACGGCCGCACCATCCCGCTCGGCGTATACACCCGCAAGAGCCTGGCGGAGTACCTCGACGCCGACTACATCTTCGACAAGACCCGTGAGGGTTTCGCCTTCTACGAGGAGCGGTTCGACTACGCGTACCCGTTCGAGAAGTACGACCAGCTGTTCGTGCCGGAGTTCAACGCGGGCGCGATGGAGAACGCGGGCGCCGTCACGTTCACCGAGACGTACGTGTTCCGCTCGAAGGTCACCGACGCCATCAAGGAGCGCCGGGTGGTCACCATCCTGCACGAGCTCGCCCACATGTGGTTCGGCGACCTGGTCACCATGAAGTGGTGGAACGACCTCTGGCTGAACGAGTCGTTCGCCGAGTACGCCTCCACCCTCGCCACCGCCGAGGCGACCGAGTGGGCCGAGGCCTGGACCACCTTCGCCGCGATGGAGAAGAGCTGGGCCTACCGCCAGGACCAGCTCCCCTCGACGCACCCGATCGTCGCGACGATCAACGACCTCGAAGATGTGCAGGTCAACTTCGACGGCATCACCTACGCCAAGGGCGCCTCAGTGCTCAAGCAGCTCGTCGCCTGGGTCGGTCAGGACGACTTCCTCGCCGGCGTCGCGCAGTACTTCAAGAAGCACGCGCACGGCAACACCGAGTTGAAGGACCTCCTGGTCGAGCTCGAGGCCACGAGCGGCCGCGACCTCACCGACTGGTCGAAGAAGTGGCTCGAGACCGCGGGCGTCAACACCCTGCGCCCCGAGCTCGAGGTGGATGCGGACGGCGTCATCACGTCGTTCGCGGTGCTGCAGTCCGCCGCGGCCGACTACCCGACCATCCGCCCGCACCGTCTCGCGATCGGGTTCTACAACCTGCGCGACGGCAAGCTGATGCGCGACGAGCGCTTCGAGCTGGATGTGGACGGCGAGCGTACGAACGTGGCCGAGATCGTGGGCGCCCGCCGCCCCGACCTCGTGCTCATCAACGACGACGACCTCGCCTACGCGAAGATCCGCCTCGACGAGGAGTCGCTGACGGTCGCGATCGAGCACCTCTCCGACATCGAGAGCCCGCTCGCCCGCTCGCTGGTCTGGGGTGCGGTGTGGGATGCGACCCGCGACGCCGAGACGACCGCGAGCGACTACGTCCGCCTGGTGCTGGGAAACATCGCGTCGGAGACCGAGTCGACCACCATCCGCACCACGCTCAACCAGCTGGTGCTCGCGGCGACGGCGTACGTCGCGCCGGAGCGTCAGAAGGAGACGGCGCAGAATGCGGCCGACGCCCTGTGGGAGCTCGCGAAGGGCGCCGAGGCCGGCAGCGACGCGCAGTTCCAGTTCGTCAAGTTCTTCGCGGCCCTCGCCTCGACGGACGAGCAGCTGTCGACCATCGCCGGGCTGCGCGACGGTTCGGTCACGCTCGACGGGCTGACGGTCGACACCGACCTCTCGTGGGAGCTGCTGATCGCGCTCGTCGCGGGCGGAGCGGCCGGGAACGACGAGATCGACGCGGCGCTCGCGGCCGACAACACCGCGAATGGCGGCCAGTTCGCCGCGCAGGCCCGCGCCAGCATCCCGACGCTCGAAGGCAAGCAGGCGGCGTGGGATTCGGTGTTCGGTTCGGACAGCCTCCCGAACACGATCGTCCGGTACACCGGACTCGGCTTCCAGCGGGCGAAGGACAAGAGCGTGCTGGCGCAGTTCGTCGAGCCGTACTTCGCGGCGCTGCAGGGCGTCTGGACGTCGCGCACGTACAAGATCGCCGAGTACCTCGTCGAGGGCATGTACCCGGCGCCGCTCGCGAACGAGGAGCTGCGGGATGCCACCCGCGCGTGGCTCGACGCGAACGCCGAGCCGGCGGCACTGCGCCGCATGGTCGTCGAGAACCTCGCCGGGGTGGAGCGGGCGCTCGCCGCGCAGAAGCGCGACGCGGCCGCCTGATCCCGCCGGCATCGCGAAGGGGCTCCGCTGCGGCGGGGCCCCTTCGTCGTACCGGAGCAGCCGGCGGCGACCCCGGTCGTCGTACCGCGGGTGGATGCCGCGGAGCCGCCCACCGCCCTAGTCTCGGTGTCATGATCCAGCTCGATCACCTCACCAAACGCTTCGGCGCGAAGACCGCCGTCGACGACATCTCCGTGACCATCCAGCCGGGCAAGGTCACCGGCTTCCTCGGCCCGAACGGCGCGGGCAAGTCCACGACCATGCGGATGATCGTGGGACTCGACCGGCCCACCAGCGGCACCGCGACGATCAACGGCAAGCGCTACGCGGAGTTCCGCTCCCCGCTCACCGAGGTGGGAGCGCTGCTCGACGCGAAGGCAATCCACACCGGGCGCACCGCCCACGCCCACCTGCTCGCGCTGGCGGCGACGCACGGCATCCCGAAGTCGCGCGTCGACGAGGTGATCGGCATGACCGGCCTGGAGTCGGTGGCCGGCAAGCGCGTCGGCGGCTTCTCGCTCGGCATGGGCCAGCGCCTGGGCATCGCCGCCGCGATGCTCGGCGACCCGGCCACGCTCATCCTGGACGAGCCGGTCAACGGCCTCGACCCGGAGGGCGTGCTCTGGGTGCGCCAGTTCGCCCGGCACCTGGCGGGCCAGGGCCGCACCATCTTCCTCTCGTCGCACCTGATGAGCGAGATGGCGCAGACCGCCGACCACATCGTCGTGCTGGGCCGCGGCCGCGTGCTCGCCGACGCACCGGTCGACCGCATCTTGGCCGGAGCGACCCGCCACGCCGTCCGGGTGCGCACGCCGCAGCCGGACCAGCTGGCGCGCGCGGTGGCGGGCGCCGACGTCGCCGTGACGGGCGTCGAGGCGCAGCTGCTCGAGGTCACCGGCCTCACCGCGGCTCAGATCGGCGAGGCGGCCGCCCGCGACGGCGTCGTGCTGCACGAGCTGACGCCCATCAGCGCCTCCCTCGAGGAGGCCTACCTCGAACTCACCCAGGACGACGTCGAATACCGCACGGAGGTCAGCCGATGAGCACCGCCACCGCATCCGCCCACCCGGCTCCCGGCCACCCGCACACCTCGCTCGGGCGGCTCAGCTTCCCGCGCGTCGTCCGCTCGGAGTGGATCAAGCTCCGCACCCTGCGGTCGACGTTCTGGACGCTGATCAGCGCCGTCGTGCTCGTCGTCGGCATCGCCTCCCTCGTCGCCTTCGCGATCCCGGACAAGGCGACGCTCGTCGACCGCGTCTCGGTGGCGCAGCGTGCGGCCGTCGAGGCTCAGGCCGCGAACTTCGCCCAGACCGCGGCGACCGCCGGCCTCACCTTCGCGTCGCTCGTCATCGCGGTGCTCGGCGTCATGGTGATCAGCGGCGAGTTCTCGACCGGGATGATCCGCTCGTCCTTCACCGCCGTGCCGCGCCGGTTCCCGGTGTTCGCAGCGAAGACCCTCGTGCTGTTCGTCGTCGCCTTCGTCGTCGGCGTCATCAGCTCGGCGGCATCCTGGGCTGTCGCGGTGCCCATCCTGAGCGGCAAGGGCTACACGGGCGACCTGTTCTCGTCCGACACCCTCTGGTCGATCCTCGGGGCCGGCACGTACCTCGCGCTGGTCGCCGTGTTCGCCCTCGGCGTCGGCGCCATCCTGAAGTCGACGGCCGGAGGCATCGCGGGCGCCCTCGGCGTGCTGCTGGTGCTGCCGATCATCGCGACTCTGGTCACCAGCCTCACCCGCACCCAGTGGGTGGCCGACGCCGGGCACTACCTCATCAGCAACGCCGGCGGTGGCATGGCGGGGCTGAGCAACGGCGGCCTGGAGCCGTGGGCGAACGCGCTGACGGTGGTCGTCTGGGCGGCCGTCGCGTTCGTCGCCGGCGCCGTCCTGCTGCAGCGCAGGGACGCCTGACCCGCCGCGTGACCACCGGGACCACCACCACGGACGCCCCGGGCGGACTCGAGCTTCCGAGACCGCCCGGGGTGATCCGCCGTTACCTGACGGCGCATCCCTTCGCGGTCGACATCGCACTCGCGGTGATCTACCTGCTGCCGTCGGTCATCGCGGCGATCGTCATGTTCGCGACGGGACCGAGCCCGCGCGAGACGGCCCACCTGGCGCTCTCGTTCGTGGCCGGGGCCGCGATCCTCGCCCGCCGCCACCGTCCTGTGGCGGTGTACGGGATCGCCACCGTCGTGCTCGGGTCCAGTGTCTTCCTCGGACGCGACGTGGATGTGGTGCCCACCCTGTTCGCGCTGTACGCGCTGGCGGTCTACCGCTCCGTCCGCTCCGCGTGGATCGCCTTCGGCGTCACGTGCGCGGTCACGATCGGCACGCTCACCACCCAGGTGCTGCTCGCCCAGGCGGCGGTCTTCACGCCGCTGGAGACGGCGGCGCTGCCCTCGGGCATCCTGGTCATGTCCTTCTCGGCCGTCGCGGTGCTCGTCGGCAGCAACGCGGGCAACCGGCGACGGTACCTGGATGCGCTCATCGACCGGGCGCGTCAGCTGGCCCGCGAACGCGACCAGCAGGCCGAGATCGCCACCGCCGCGGAACGCAGCCGGATCGCCGGCGAGCTGCACGACATCGTGTCGCACAGCCTGACGGTGATGATCACGCTGGCAGACGGGTCCGCCCGGCTGGTGGAGACCGCGCCGGAGCGGTCGGCGGACGCCATGCGCCTGGTCGCGGAGACCGGCCGCAGCGCGCTCGGGGACATGCGGCGACTGCTCGGCGTGCTGCGGGACGGCGACGAGGAGGCGGCCCGCGGACCGCAGCCGGGCGTCGGCGACCTCGCCGACCTGGTCGAGACGTTCCGGGCGGCGGGGCTGCCGGTGCGGATCACGGTGTCCGGGACGCCGCCGGAGGACGCCGCGCAGCAGCTGACGGTGTTCCGGGTCGTGCAGGAGGGGCTCACCAACGCGCTGCGGTACGCCGCGACGGCGACCACCGTGCGCGTGCTGCTCGTGTTCCGGGCGGACGGGGTCGTGGTCACGATCGACGACGACGCGACGGTGCACGGTTCGCCCGGGCAGGGCTCCGGCCGTGGGCTGATCGGTCTCCGGGAGCGGGTGGCGCTATACGGCGGGACGCTGGACGCAGGTCCCCGGCCGGGCGGCGGGTGGCGCCTGAGGGCGGCGTTCTCCGCGGTTCCCTCAGCGGCTGGTGCGGCCGGTGCGGCGGGTGCGGGAGCGGCGCAGACCGTATCCACCGCATCCGCCGCACCCGCCGCATCCACCGCATCCACCGACGACGCTCGAACCCCCGAACCCGAGGAGACCCCGTGACCGACGCCCCCATCCGCATCCTGCTGGTGGACGATCAGCAGCTGGTGCGCCTCGGGTTCCGCATGGTGCTCGAGGCGGAGCCCGGCCTGACCGTCGTCGGCGAGGCGGGCGACGGCGCGCACGCGGTGCGGCTGACCGCCGAGCTGCGACCGGATGTGGTGCTCATGGACGTGCGAATGCCCGTGCTCGACGGCATCGAGGCGACGCGCCGCATCGTCGAGGCGGGCTCGGGCGCGCGCGTCATCGTGCTCACGACCTTCGACCTCGACGAGTACGCGTTCGGCGGCCTTCGCGCGGGTGCGAGCGGCTTCCTGCTGAAGGATGCGCGCCCGGAGGAGCTCACCGCCGCCGTCCGCGCGGTCGCTGCCGGCGACGCCGCCGTGTCGGCACGGGTCACCCGCGCGATGCTGGAGCTCTTCGCCGACCGCCTCCCGGCCGGGGGCTCCGCTGTCGCGCCCGGCTCGGATCCGGCCGCGGCCCTCACCCCGCGCGAGCGCGAGATCCTCATCGCGATGGGCGAGGGCCTCAGCAACGGCGAGATCGGCGCGCGCTACTACCTGACGGAGTCGACGGTGAAGACGCATGTCGGCCGGGTGCTGTCGAAGCTGCAACTGCGCGACCGCGTCCACGCGGTGATCTTCGCCTACGAGCACGGGCTGCTGGAGCGGTGACGCGCGGCCCGCGATCCAGCGACCGCCAAGGCGACGCTCGGTAGGCTCGACGGGGTATGGGAATCCTCAAAGCAACCATCTGGGAAGAGGTCGGGTCGTGGGCGGCCGCGGCCGGCTGGAACCTCGTCACCGCCGCGTGCATCGTCGGAGGCGCGTTCCTCCTGGCGTGGATCCTGCGTGTGGTCATCCGCAAGGTTGTGGCGCGGATCGTCTCCGGCGTGAAGAAGGGCCAGAACGTCAGCGACACTCAGGCCCTGGTGAACTCTCCGCTTGCGGCCGTGCGACTGGTGCAGCGGACCCGGACCCTCGGCTCGGTGCTCACGAACATCGTGCACGTGACGATCGGCATCATCGCGATTCTCCTCGTCGTGCAGGTCTTCGCCCCGAACGTGCTCGGCTCGTTCGCCCTCCTCACCGCCGCCCTCGGCGCCGGTCTCGGTTTCGGCGCTCAGAACATCGTCAAGGACGTCCTCAACGGCCTCTTCATGGTCATGGAGGACCAGCTGGGCGTCGGCGACATCGTCGACCTCGGGCCCGCCACCGGCGTGGTGGAGGCCGTGGGCATCCGCGTCACCCTCGTGCGCGACGTGAACGGCACCCTCTGGTTCGTCCGCAACGGCGAGATCCTGCGCGTCGGCAACATGTCCATGGGCTGGGCGCGCGTCATCATCGACCTGGCCATCCCGTACGACACCGACATCGAGGCCGTGCAGGCGAAGATGCTGGAGACGGCGACGGCGCTCGCGACGAGCACGAAGTGGCGCTCGCGCATCCTCGAGAAGCCGGAGCTGTGGGGGCTGGAGTCGATCTCGGCCGACGCGATGGTCATCCGCATCGTGCTGAAGACGCGCACGACCGCGAAGGACGACGTGTCGCGCGAGCTGCGCTCCCGCCTCAAGCAGGCGCTGGATGAGATGGGCGTCAAGCTGCCGTCGCTGTCCGCCGTCGTGCTCAGCGGCTTCGACAGCGCCGCGAGCGTGGCGGGCGCCAAGCCGCCGAAGACGCGGCCGAGCACGGTCGTCGCTCCGGAGCCGCCGCTGAAGGGCCGCAAGGCGCGGGCCGCGGCCAAGCGGGAGGCGCCGGCCGGCGCCCGCCCGGCCAATCCGGGCGCCATCCGGATCTCGCCGGTGGAGCCGCCGGCGCCGAAGCCGCGCGCGGCCAAGGCGCCCGCCCCGAAGACCGACACCCCCAGGATCGACACCTCCACGCCCGACGGAGACCAGGCATGAACATCCCGCTGATCCCCACCGGCCCGCAGCCCGCGTTCTACGACGAGATCGGCGGCCACGAGACGTTCGTGCGCCTCGTCGACGCCTTCTACCGCGGTGTGGCCGACGACCCCGTGCTCCGCCCGATGTACCCGGAGGAGGACCTGGGCCCCGCGAAGGAGCGCCTGGTGATGTTCCTGGAGCAGTACTGGGGCGGCCCCACGACGTACAGCCAGCAGCGCGGTCACCCCCGCCTGCGGATGCGGCACAACCCGTTCAAGGTCAACCCGGACGCCCGCGACCGCTGGCTGGCCCATATGCGTGTGGCGGTAGACGAGCTGGGGCTGTCGCCGCTCCACGAGGAGACCCTCTGGAGCTACCTGGAGCGGGCGGCGTTCGCTATGGTCAACACATTCGAGGACTAGTCCTCCCCCGCCATCCCGGTGCCGAAGGAGACACGGATGACACACGAACCCGACGCGATCGTCGTCGGCGCCGGCCTGTCGGGCCTGGTCGCCGCTTCCGAGCTCCTGGATGCGGGACGCCGCGTCACGATCGTCGAGCAGGAGCCGTCGGCGTCGTTCGGCGGTCAGGCGTGGTGGTCGTTCGGCGGGCTGTTCCTCATCGACTCCCCGAGCAGCGGCGGATGGGCGTGAAGGACTCGCTCGCGCTCGCCCGCGACGACTGGTTCGGGACGGCCGGCTTCGACCGCTCCGAGGACCGCTGGCCGCGGCAGTGGGCGGAGGCGTACCTGCAGTTCGCGGCCGGTGAGAAGCGCGCCTGGCTGCACGAGAAGGGCGTCCGCTTCTTCCCCGTCGTGGGGTGGGCGGAGCGCGGCGACGGGCGCGCCGGCGGCCACGGCAACTCGGTGCCGCGGTTCCACATCACGTGGGGCACCGGCCCGGGCGTGCTGGAGCCGTTCGCGCGGCGCGTGCAGTCGGCGGCCGCGAACGGCCGTGTCTCGATCCGCAACCGGCACCGCGTCGACGAGCTGATCGTCGAGGGCGGCCGCGTGGTCGGCGTCCGCGGCGCGGTGCTCGCGCCCGACACGGCGGAGCGGGGGGCGCCGAGCAACCGGGACGTGACCGGAGACTTCGAGCTGCGGGCTCCCGTGGTGATCGTCGCGTCGGGCGGCATCGGCGGCAACCACGAGCTGGTGCGCGCGGCGTGGCCGCCGCGGCTGGGCACGCCGCCCGCGTCGATGCTCTCCGGGGTGCCGGCCCACGTCGACGGACGGATGCTCGCGATCGCCGAGAGCGCGGGCGCGCACCTCATCAACGGCGACCGGATGTGGCACTACACCGAGGGCATCCAGAACTGGGATCCGATCTGGGCGCGGCACGGCATCCGCATCCTCCCCGGTCCGTCCTCCCTGTGGCTGGACGCGCGCGGTGACCGGCTGCCGTCGCCGCTGTTCCCGGGGTTCGACACGCTCGGGACGCTCGAGCACCTGCGCCGCACCGGGTCGGACTACAGCTGGTTCGTGCTGACGCAGAAGATCATCGAGAAGGAGTTCGCCCTCTCGGGCAGCGAGCAGAACCCCGACCTGACGGGCAAGGACGTGCGGCTGCTCGCCAAGCGGGTCGCCCCCGGCGCTCCGGACCCGGTGGAGGCGTTCAAGGAGAGGGGCGCCGACTTCGTCGTCTCGGACGCGCTCGACGAGCTGCTGGCCGGGATGCAGCGGATCGCGGACGTCCCCCTCGACACGGAGCTCGTGGCCCGCCACATCCACGAGCGCGATCGGCAGCTCGACAACGAGTTCGGCAAGGACCTGCAGCTCGCGGCGATCCGCTCGGCGCGGAAGTACCGCGGCGACCGGCTCATCCGCGTGGCGTCGCCGCACAAGCTGCTCGACCCGGCCGCCGGACCGCTGATCGCGGTCAAGCTGCACATCCTCACCCGGAAGAGCCTCGGCGGCATCGAGACCGACCTCGACGGCCGCGTGCTCGGCGCCGACGGCGCGGTCGTGCCCGGCCTCTTCGCCGTGGGCGAGGCGGCGGGATTCGGCGGCGGCGGGATGCACGGCTACCGTGCGCTCGAGGGAACGTTCCTCGGGGGCTGCCTGTTCTCGGGCCGTCAGGCCGGCCGCGCCGCCGCCCGCGGCTGATCTCCGTGCCTCTGAACCGCTCCCCCACCATCGAGTCCGCGAAGTTTGCACGCCCCGCCGGCGTGTCGCGTGCAAACTTCGCGGACTCGAGGGAGGGCAGCTCCTGCGCGAAGACAGTTAGCGGCGGAGGGACCAGGACGCGCGGCGGATGAGGGTGTGTCCGCGGCGCGTGGTGAGGCGGGTCCAGGGGCCGGTCTCGTGGATGGTGACCGGCTCGCCCTCGCCCAGGAAGCCCAGCGACTCGGCGGCGAAGCCGGCGCCGGTCGGGACGTACTCCAGCCCCTCGATCGGGCGGCCCCACACCTCGGCGCGCACCCGCTGCACGAGCTGCTCCCCTGTTCCGGTCGGCACGGCCTCCGCGACCTCCGCGATGCCCGCCTGCGCGATCGACTGCAGCTGGGCCGCATCCGTCTCGCCGACCTTCTGCCAGCCGCCGCGCGGCGGCGAGATGCCCGCCCACGTGACGGTCGACACCTCCAGCGGCAAGCGGATCTCGACCGGGCCCTCGGCCGGCTCCGCCTCGGCGGCCTCGCGCACGCGGGCGACGCGGTCGAGCAGCGAGCGGATGGGCACCACCACGTCGAACTCGGCGTCGCCGCCGATCGCGAAGGTGCGCAGGCCCAGCACGGTGGGCGTCTCGTCCATCAGGCCGCGGGGGTACAGGATCGCCGTGTAGACGGCGAGGACGCCGGATCCGGCGATCAGGCGCACGGATCCCTCCTCGACACGGGCCGCCCTCGACAGATACGTCTGCAGATCGGCGGCGGCGAGGGTGTCCATCAAGGAAAACGACTGGCTCATCGGGTGTCTAAACTACCAAGAGACCACCGACTTGGAGGCACTGTGACCGAGCCCCTGGCTTCTCTCCTGACCGCGCTCGATCTCACCGACACCGGAGCCCGCACCAGCGAGGACATCTTCACGGGCCCGTCGCAGTGGATGCCGCTGGGCCGCGTCTTCGGCGGACAGGTGCTCGCACAGTCGATCGTCGCCGCGACGCGCACCGTCGAGGACGACCGCAGCATCCACTCGATGCACGGCTACTTCCTGCGGCCGGGCGACGTGAACTTCCCGATCACGTTCTCGGTGGACCGCATCCACGACGGCCGATCGTTCTCGACGCGGCGCACGCAGGCGTACCAGAACGGGCTGCCGATCCTGTCGATGATCGCGTCGTTCCAGACGGCCGACGACGGGTTCGAGCACCAGGATGCGATGCCCGACGGTCTGCCGGAGCCGGAGGACCTGCCGTCGACGGCCAACTCTCTGGAGGACGCGCAGCATCCGGTGGCGCAGTATTGGGCCAGCCAGCGGCCATTCGACATGCGGCACGCCACGTCGCCCGTCTACCTGTCCGTCGAGGGTGAACGAGTCGCGCACCAGGCGGTCTGGTTCCGGACCATCGGCGACATGCCCGACGACCCGGCGCTGCACCGCGCGGCCCTCGCCTATGCCAGCGACTACACGATCATGGAGTCCATCATGCGCCGCCACGGGATCGCCTGGGCGACGCCGGGTCTCAAGGCGGCGAGCCTGGACCACGCGATGTGGTGGCACCGGCCCGCCCGGGTGGATGAGTGGCTGCTGTACGTACAGGAGTCGCCGACCGCGGGCGGCGGCCGGGGCCTGTCGCAGGGCCGCATCTTCTCGCGCGACGGGCGCCTCGTGGCGAGCGTTGCGCAGGAGGCCACGATCCGCCTGCCGCACGACTGAGCCCCGCCGCGCCGCCGCCGCGTCCCTCCGCGCCCTCGTCGCCCACTCGCCCGGCCCCGCACCCTCCGTCGAGTCCGCGAACTTTGCACGCCCGACCGGCGTGTCGTGTGCAATCTTCGCGGACTCGACGGTGGGCGGAGGGGCGGAGAGCGGTCAGCCGAAGGTGCTGCGGAGCAGGACGGTGCCGTCGCCGGCCGAGCGGATGTCGACGGCGGCGATCTCCGCGACCGGGACGCTGGTGGTCGCCACGGGGAGCGCAGTGGTGCCCTCGTCGGCGGTCCAGGTCGAGATCGTGTGCTGCGTGCCGGCGCGGTCGGTGACCACCATGGCGTAGGTCCAGGAGTGCGCACCGGGCTCCGCGCCGACGTGCGCGTAGCGGCACGTCGAGTCGATGCGGGTGCCCCACGGCTCGGCGGTCAGCCGGAGATCGGCCGTCAGAGCGCTCGGCTCGACCTGCTGCATCACCACGGCGGCCTGCGGTGCCGCGGGCGGATGCAGCACGCCCGGCAGCACGAACGCGGAGACGCCGACCAGCAGGGCGGCTGCGACGGCGGACAGCCCGGCGACGAGCCACCGATCCCGCATCCGGCGCCGGCGCGCACGGTGCAGCAGAGACGGGAGCACATCCGGCGACGGGCCCGACTCGCCGACGAGAGCCGGGATCGCCTCTGGGGCGGGCGCGTCCTCCTCGAGCAGGGCGAACGCCTGCTCCCGATCCACACGGCCCAGGATGCCGGGCATGCCGGCCAGCTCGGACACCGCCTCCGAGCAGCGCCCGCACTCGCGCAGGTGCGCCTCGAACGCGCGCCGCTCGACCGGCGAGAGGGAGCCGAGCACGTAGGCCGCATCCCAGGTCGCGAACTCGTCGTGGGTGGTCATCGTTCCGTCACTCCTCTCTCCTGCAGGGCGAGTCGCAGGGCGCGCAAGCCGTAATGGAGGCGCGACTTCACCGTGCCCTCCGGGATGTCGAGCTCGCGCGCGATCTCGGCCACCGAGCGCCCGCCGTAATAGGCATGGACGATGACGGCCCGGTGCTCGACCGAGAGTTCCGCGAGCGCGTCCGAGACGAGCCAGGCGTCGAGCACGGCGTCCGCCTCGCTGTCGGGCGAAGGATGCTCGGGCAGTGTGTCCGTGCCGAACTCATGCCGGTGCGCCGCGCTGCGGCGGCCGTCGATCACGAGGTTGCGCGCCACGGTGAACAGCCACGTGCGGGCGGACTGCTGCGACTGGTCCAGGACGGCCGGCTTGCGCCAGGCGCGCAGCAGCGTCTCCTGCACGACATCGTCGGCCATCGCACGGTCGCCGGTGAGGTGCACGACGTACCGCCAGACCGCCTGCGCGTGCTGGTCGTGCAGTTCGCGCAGCAGGCGCGCGTCCTCCTCCGGCATGTTCACCTCCACTCAGTACACGATGCAGCCTGCGGAAAGGTTCACACATCACGGTTGAACCGATCGACCTATCGTCTCGTGAGTACGGTAAGAGACGAATCCGCCGAACAGGAGAATCCGCATGAACGATCGCACCCCGCTCACTCGCCGCACGCTCCTCACGGTCGGCGGCGCCGGCGCCGGCGCCGTGCTCCTCGCCGCGTGCACACCCGGCGGAGCGGACGGCTCCACCGGTTCCGGTGGGTCGGGCGGTTCGGGTGGTTCAGGCGACGGTTCCGCCTCTGGCGGAGGCACGGGCGCCGCGAAGGTCTCGCTCGCGTCCATCCCGGTCGGCGGCGCCGTGTCGGCGACGCTCGCGGGGAAGCCGATCGTCGTGTCGCAGCCGAGCGCCGGAAAGGTGGTCGCGTTCAGCGCCGTCTGCACGCATCAGGGCTGCACGGTCGCGCCGCAGGGCAAGGAGTTCGACTGCCCCTGCCACGGCTCGCGGTTCGACGCGACGACGGGCGACGTGCTGAGCGGCCCGGCGCGTGACCCGCTTCCGCAGTTGAAGGCGCAGGTCTCCGGCGACTCCGTGACCGTCACCGAGTAGGGGCCGACATGGAGATCAACGGACTGCCGCTGCACGTCCTGCTCGTTCATTTCGTCGTCGTGCTGGTGCCCGTGACGGCGGTCGCGGCACTGCTCGTACCGATTTGGCCGGCGGCACGTCGCCGTCTCGGCATCGTCGTGCCGCTGCTGGCCTTGGCGAACGTGATCCTCGTCCCCATCACGACCGAGGCAGGCGAATGGCTTCAGGCTCGGGTGCCCTCGACGCCGCTGATCCAGCAGCATGCTGCGATCGGCAAGGATCTGCTGCCGTGGGTCATCGCGCTCTTCGCGTTCAGCGTGCTGCAGTGGGCGTGGTTCTTCTTCTTCGACCGCCCGGAGTCGCCGCGGCGCCCGTCACCGGTCGTCCGCCGGGTGGTGATCATCGTGCTGATCGTCGTCGCGCTGGTGCTGGCGGTGGGGACGATCGTGGAGGTCGTGCTGATCGGCGAGGGCGGCGCGCGGGCGATCTGGCAGAACTCGTTCAGCCCCACGGAGTTGCCGGCGAAGCCCACGCCCTGACATCCGCCGGCCGCGCCGCGCCGTCAGGCCCGCTTGGCGAACGCGACCGGTTCGTCGAGGTACGGCGTCCAGGCGTCTCGCTCCCGGTCGTTGATGCGGCGCGGGCGCTGGCTGGTCGCATCCACGAGCACGATGGTGGTCGCCGCGCGCGAGAACAGCGTTCGCGGCTCCGTGCCCTCCGGCGACCACACTTCGTAGCAGACCTCCAGACTGGCGCCGCCGAGCCGCCCGAGCCACAGCTGGACGTCGAGCGGCTGACGGAGGTACGGGATGGGCGCCAGGTACTCGATCTCCTGCCGTGCGATCAGGGTGAGGGTGTCCGCGCCGGGGCGTCCGTCGAGGACGGCGGTCGAGCCACCGACCGCCTCCCCGCTGCCTTCGCCGCTGTCGTCGGTCGCCCAGAACGCCTCGATGCGCGCCTCCTCGAGGAGGCGCAGCATCTCGGCGTTGTTGACGTGACCGTAGGCGTCGAGGTCGCTCCAGCGGAGCTTGATCGGGACGTGCAGGCGCATCGCGGTCGGCTCCGGCTCAGTCGCGGGTGAGCTTGCGGTACGCCGAGCGGTTCGGCTTGGCGGCGTCCGGGCCCAGCCGCTCGACCTTGTTCTCCTCGTACGCCTCGAAGTTGCCCTCGAACCAGTACCAGTCGGCGGGATTCTCGTCGGTGCCCTCATAGGCGAGGATGTGCGTCGCGATCCGGTCGAGGAACCACCGGTCGTGGGTGATCACCACCGCGCAGCCGGGGAACTCGAGGAGCGCGTTCTCGAGGCTGGAGAGCGTCTCGACGTCGAGGTCGTTGGTCGGCTCGTCGAGGAGCAGCAGGTTGCCGCCCTGCTTGAGGGTGAGCGCGAGGTTGAGGCGGTTGCGCTCACCGCCCGAGAGCACGCCCGACTTCTTCTGCTGGTCCGGTCCCTTGAATCCGAAGGTGGAGACGTAGGCGCGCGACGGCACCTCGGTCTTTCCGACCTGGATGTAGTCGAGCCCGTCGGAGACGACCTCCCAGACGTTCTTGTTCGGGTCGATGCCGCCACGGGTCTGGTCGACGTACGAGATCTGCACGGTCTCGCCGACCTTCAGCGTGCCGTCGTCGAGCGGCTCGAGCCCGACGATCGTCTTGAACAGGGTCGTCTTTCCGACGCCGTTCGGACCGATCACGCCGACGATCCCGTTGCGGGGCAGGGTGAAGGTGAGGCCGTCGATGAGCTTGCGGTCGCCGAAGCCCTTCTCGAGGTTCTTCGCGTCGATCACGATCTGGCCGAGGCGCGGCCCCGGCGGGATCTGGATCTCCTCGAAGTCGAGCTTCCTGGTGCGCTCCGCCTCGGCCGCCATCTCCTCGTAGCGGGCCAGACGCGCCTTCGACTTGGCCTGGCGCCCCTTGGAGTTGCTGCGAACCCAGTCCAGTTCCTCGGAGAGGCGCTTGGCGAGCTTCGCGTCCTTCTTGCCCTGGATCGCCAGGCGCTCGCGCTTCTTCTCGAGGTAGGTCGAGTAGTTGCCCTCATACGGGTACAGGTGCCCGCGGTCGACCTCGGCGATCCACTCGGCCACGTGGTCGAGGAAGTACCGGTCGTGGGTCACGGCCAGGACCGCACCGTGGTACTTCGCCAGGTGCTGCTCGAGCCAGAGCACGCTCTCGGCGTCGAGGTGGTTGGTGGGCTCGTCGAGGAGCAGGAGGTCGGGCTTCTGCAGCAGCAGCTTGCAGAGCGCGACGCGGCGCTTCTCACCGCCGGAGAGCGTATTGACCGGCCAGTCCCCCGGCGGGCAGCGCAGAGCATCCATCGCCTGGTCGAGCTGGGAGTCGAGGTCCCACGCGTCGGCGGCGTCGATCTGCTCCTGCAGCGTCCCCATCTCGGCGAGCAGGGTGTCGAAGTCGGCGTCCGGATCGGCGAGCAGGCCGGAGATCTCGTTGAACCGGTCGACCTTCTGCTTGATCTCGCCGACGCCCTCCTGAACGTTCTCGAGCACGGTCTTGTTCTCGTCGAGCTCGGGCTCCTGCATGAGGATGCCGACGCTGTAGCCCGGGCTGAGCTTGGCCTCGCCGTTGGAGGGCGTGTCCAGGCCGGCCATGATCTTCAGGATGGTGGACTTACCGGCGCCGTTGGGACCCACGACGCCGATCTTCGCTCCCGGGAGGAACGCCATCGTGACATCGTCGAGGATCACCTTGTCGCCGACCGCCTTGCGGGCGCGCACCATCGAGTAAATGTATTCGGCCACTCTTCTTCTCAAACTCCCTGTCGTCGGCTGCTTGCCGTATACGAGGATACCCGGGAACCCGCGTCACTCCGGCGGGTCGAAGCGCTACCAGTCGATGGCGCGGGTCTGCCCGACGAGGCAGGTCCCGGTGGCGAGCGCGGGCGTCACCATGCTGGAGTAGCCGCCCGCGTCGGCGCCGTTCTGCCCGATGAGGCAGGTGTCGCCCAGGCGCACCGAGAACTGGACCGAGTTGGCCTTCAGGCCGATGGTCGTCGTGTCGACGGTCAGCTGCATGTCGGCCTTGGGGAAGCCCGCGGCCACCAGCGCGTCGATGAAGTCGCGGCCCTGCGCGTTCGGGTTCGCCGCCAGCGTCGCGCGGTTCACCTGGTCGAAGAACGGCCGGTTCTGCTGGGCCGTTCCGCCCGGCACGAGGGCGATGGCCGCCGGAGCCGAGCTCGTGGGCGGGGCACTCGCTGTGGAGGTGGCGACCGGCGACGCGGACGGTGGCGCCGACCCCGCACCCGTGCACCCCGTGAGCACCAACACCAGGGCCACCCCGCCCGCAATCGCTGCCAGCGCCGAAGCCGAACCCGGGGCGGACACGGTGAACGGACCGGTCCGGCGGACCACGGGAGACGTCATATGCCTCATCTTAGGGCGCACTCGCTGAGAGAGAGTCGGGAGGGGTCGCGGCCTCCTCCGACGTCTCGGACGAGCTGGATTTCGTGAACTGCGACCGCCCCCAGGTCAGGTCGTGCCCGATGGAATCGGCTTCGATCTCCACCGTCATCCCCTGCTTCTCGCCGCTCCATTCACGCAGGCACAGCCGCCCGGCGACGAGGACCGGATCGCCCTTGGAGATGCACCCGGCCGCGCTGACGGCGAGGCGGCGGAAGGCGCTGACGGTGTACCAGTTGCTCCCGCCGTCCTCCCAGGCGGACGATTGACGGTTGTAGCGGCGGCGCGTGGTGACGAGCCGGAAGCTCGTGATCGGCAGGCCGCCCTCGGTGACGAGGTGGCGCGGCTCGGTGGCGACGAAGCCGCGGACGGCGACGGTGTCGGACATGATCTCCCCTTTCGGTTCCCGCCGCGGTGGCGGGGTGAGACCACTCTCGTCGTCGCGCGGGGCGCATCCACGGGTCCGGCCCAGATCGGTGGAGAACCCGCCGAGCGACCGAACTGGGGACGGATTCAGGCCGCGACGTACTCCGCGTACGACGCGCGGATCTTGTTGACCTTCGGCAGCGCCACCGCCAGACAGTAGCCCTGGCCCGGGTTCTTCGCGAAGAAGTCCTGGTGGTACTCCTCGGCGCGGTACAACGGGCCGAGCGGCTCGATGGTCGTGACGATGCCGCCGTCCCAGTACTCGGCGGCCCGGTCGCGAGCGCCCTCGAACAGCTCGCGCTGGTGCTCGCTGTCGTAGAACATCGCCGACCGGTACTGGGTGCCGATGTCGTTGCCCTGGCGGTTGAGCTGGCGGGGATCGTGCAGGGTGAAGAAGACGTCCAGGATCACGCCCGGCGGGATGACCTCGGGGTCGAACGTCACGGCGACGGCCTCGGCATGCCCGGTGCGACCGGTGCACACCTCCTCGTAGGACGGGTCGACGGCGGTGCCGCCGGTGTAGCCGGACACCACATCCTGCACGCCGCGCAGGACGCGGTACACCGCATCCAGGCACCAGAAGCATCCGCCGGCCAGCACGAAGGTCTGCATTGAGGTCTCCCTTTCGATACGCTCGCATCCATTCTGCTACGGCCAGTTGGCGACACGACGCGAACGGTCCGCTCCCCCGCCGTGAACCGCCGTTACCATCGCGGCATGCAGTGGTGGAACGACTTCGTCGATTGGCTCAACTCGCCGGACACACAGCCGGTGATCTTCTACGCGGCGGTCCTCGCGATCTCCGTGATCCTCTCCGGCCTCATCGCCGCCTGGATCGCCCGGGGAGCCGTTAGCGGCCTCCTCTCCCGCACCGACCGTCAGCAGAAGGCGTCGGCCATCGCGGCCCTCGTCGACGCGGCGACCGAGGCATCCGTCTGGAACTCGCTCACTCCGGCCGAGCAGGTGCTCTCCGACCGAGCCGTCGGTCAGGCCGACATCATGGTCCGCCTGCTGCCGATCAAGAGCTCCGGCCTCGCCGCGAACTGGGCCGGGCACCAGCTCGCCGAGATGAAGCGGGCCTCCGCGACCTTCGGCTACCAGCTGGACCCGGCGATCGCCGAGTTCCGCGACCGGCTGATCGAGTGGCAGAACAGCCCTCGTCGCGCGCGCCGCATCTTCCAGAGCGACCTGGAGCGCTGGCGGTTCGAGAACACCGACAGCGAGCGGTCGGCGATCGCCCAGCAGGATGCGTGGGTCGCCCAGCAGCATCACGAGCAGTACGCGACCCCGGCGACCGCGGCGGCCCCGGTGACTCCCTCGACCGCGGAGAGCGAAACGGCGCCCGCGCCCGCCCCGGCGGCCGACCCGCAGCCCGCGGACTCGAACGCGACCGCCGACACCTCCCCCACGGCGCGCCTCGGCCAGCCGGTCTGACCCGGACCACCCCACCCGACAGAAGCACTGCACCCGACAGAAGCACTCCACCCGACACGAAGGGCGCCGGCATCCCGCCGGCGCCCTTCGTCGTTCCCGTCGGGACTCAGCGGCTGTAGGAGGTCGCACCCCACCAGGTGTCGTACATGCTGGCCGGCGGCTGCCGCTTGTGCTCCGTCGCCGTGTAGCGGCTCTCCAGCGCCTCGGCCACCTCGTCGGAGACGTCCTTGCCCTCGAGGAAGTCGTCGATGTCGCTGTAGGTGAGGCCCAGGTTGTCCTCGTCCGTCTGCCCCGGGTTCAGGTCGAGCAGGTCGGCCGTGGGCGCCTTCTCGTACAGCCGGGCGGGCGCGCCGAGGTGCTGCAGCAGCTGCTTGCCCTGGCGCTTGGTGAGACCGCTCAGCGGCAGCACGTCCGTCCCGCCGTCCCCGTACTTGGTGAAGAACCCGGTGACCGCCTCGGCAGCGTGGTCCGTGCCGATCACGAGCAGCCCGCGCTGGCCGGCGATGGCGTACTGCGCCACCATCCGGATGCGCGCCTTGACGTTGCCCTTCACGAAGTCGGTCATCGGGTCGCCGATCGCGTCGGCGTACTCGTCCTCGACGCCGTCGGTGCCGCGCTGGATGTTGAACACGAACGAGCTCTTCGGCCGGATGAACGAGAGGGCGAGCTGCGCATCCTCTTCGTCGCGCTGCACCGCGTAGGGCAGGCGGACGGCCACGAACTCCGCGTCCGTGCCCTCCTCCGCCAGCCGCTCGACGGCGAGCTGCGCCAGCCGTCCGGCGAGGGACGAGTCCTGGCCGCCGCTGATGCCGAGCACGAAGCCCTTGGCGCCGGTCGTGCGCAGGTAGTCGACAAGGAAGCCGACCCGGCGCTCGACCTCGGCCGCCGGATCCACTTCGGGTCGGACGTAGAGCTGGTCGATGATCTGTGCCTGAAGTTCACGCATGACGTCACACTATCCCCGTCGGATTTCGGCTGTGTGAACGAGCCCCGGCGGCCGACGCCCGGTCTGCCGCGACGGCCGCCCGGCTCGCTAGCATGCGCGCATGGACCCCGCCGTGTCGACCGTCGTGATCGTCCCCCTGCTCGGAGTCGCGGCCGCGCTCCTCACCACCGCGCTCGGCCGGTTCGTGAAGATCCCGCTCGTGGTGTTCGAGATCGTGCTGGGGCTCATCGTCGGGCCGAGCGTGCTCGGCTGGGTGCCGAAGACGGATGCGCTGGATGCGCTCGCGAACTTCGGGCTGGCCTTCCTCTTCTTCATGGCCGGCAACGAGATCGACTTCGCCGAGATCGGCCGCCGCCGGCTGGGTCGTGCCTCGCTGACCTGGGTGCTCTCGCTGATCGGCGGCATCCTCCTCGCGTGGCTCGTCGTCGGGCAGCTGACCCGCGGGGTCTACATCGGCATCGCGCTCACCTCGACCGCGCTCGGCACCCTCATGCCGGTGCTGCGGGACGCCGGAGAGCTGCGCACCCCGTTCGGCCGCGCCGTGACCGCGGTCGGCGCCGTCGGCGAGTTCGGCCCGCTGCTCGCGATCTCGCTGTTCCTCAGCGGCCGGAAACCGCTGGCGGCCGCCCTGGTGCTGATCGGGTTCGCGCTCATCGCGGCGGCGGCCATCTGGTTCGCGTCGCGCGGCGGCCACGAACGCTTCCACCACCTGGTGCGCGGGACGCTGCACACCAGCGGGCAGTTCGCGGTCCGGTTCGTGGTGCTCGTCATCGCCGCGCTCGTCGGCCTGAGCATCGCCCTCGGGCTGGACATGCTGCTCGGCGCCTTCGCGGCGGGCGTGCTGTGCCGCATCCTGCTCTCCGGCGCCGAGCCAGCGGATGCGCGTCAGATCGAGAGCAAGCTGGAAGCCGTGGCGTTCGGCGTGCTGGTGCCCATCTTCTTCATCAACACCGGGATCGGGTTCGACCTGAAGGCGCTGCTCGGCGACCCGCGCGCGCTCATCCTGCTCCCGGTCTTCCTCCTCCTGCTCATCGCGGTGCGCGGCATCCCCGGCTCGTTCTCGGCCCCGCCCGGCTCGACGGTGCGCGATCGGGCCGCGCTGACACTGTTCACGGCGACGGGGCTGCCGATCATCGTCGCCGTGACGTCCATCGGGATCCGCGAGCACGACCTCCCGGTCGGCACCGCTACAGCGCTGGTCGGCGCCGGGATGCTGTCCGTGCTGATCTTCCCGCTGGTCGGGCTGACGCTCCGGCGCCGCTCGGCGGACGGCGGCAAGCGGCCGGCGGATCCGGACGCCGTGCCGATCGAAGGCTGAGGACGGGCTGAGCGGCGACCGCGCGCCGGGCCCGGGTCGCTACGCCACGCGGCTGACCGCGCGGGCCAGGATCGCGGTGGTGAGCGCCTCCACCGGCTCCCGAGCGGCCGACGGGTTCGACAGCAGCGTGAAGTCGACGTGGCCGAGGTCGGGCAGGCCGAAGCGGTTCGTCACCTTGATGAGATCGGTCGGGATGAGCGACCGCGGGAACACCGCGATCCCGATGCCCGCCCGTACGGCGGCGAGCACGCCGTTGACCTCTCGGGTGTTGCAGGTGATCCGCCAGGTGCGGCCGGACGCCTCCAACGCCTCGATGGCGGCCTGCCTGCTGAGGCTGGGGCCCTGATACGAGATCAGCGGGACCGGGCCGTCGGGGTCGATCACCGTCTTCTCCTGGCCCATCCACACCAGTTCGTCGGTGGCGACCACCGCACCCTCGGTGGTGCCGGGGGTCTGCTTGATGAAGATGAGGTCGAGCTGTCCGGCCTTCAGCTTGCGGTGCAGCGGGGCCGATTGATCGACCGTCAGTTCGAGGTTGATCTGCGGGTTCTGCTGCCGGAAGTGCCGCAGGATGCGCGGAAGCGTGGTGATCGCGAGGTCGTCCGCTGCGCCGAACCGCAGTCGCCCGCGCATGGCGGAGCCGCTGAAGTAACTGTCGGCCTCGGCGAGTGCGGCGAGGATGGTGCGCGCGAAGCCGGCCATCGCATCCCCGTTGTCGGTCAGCCGCACCTCCCGGGTGTCGCGCGCGATCAGCTGCCGTTTCGCGGACTGCTCCAGCTTGCGGATGTGCTGGCTCACGGTCGGCTGGCTGACGCCGAGCCGGGCCGCCGCCTTCGTAAAGCTGCGGGTGTCGGCGACGGCGAGGAAGGTCTGCAGCAGCACGGGATCGAACATGGACCTCCATTCGAAAACTCAATGGGAGTTATAGCGGGGATCGGGAACAATAATAGCCCCGGATGCGTACTGTCGATAAGGACACTTCATACGGAACCAGACACGACTCGAGGTAACACGCACGTGGCGCACACAACCGCAGCGGCCCCGTCCACCGGACCCATGCCGGTCCTCTCCACCCGGCCGCCGTGGCGCGAGACGTTCGTCTCGCTGCGCGTCCCGAACTACCGACGCTTCGCCGCAAGCAACCTGGTCGCCAACACGGCGGTGTGGATGCAGCGGATCGCGATGGACTGGCTGGTGCTCCAGCTCTCCGGAAGCGTCGCCGCCGTCGGGGTGACCGTCTTCATGCAGTTCACGCCGATGCTCGTCTTCGGGCTCTGGGGCGGCGTCATCGCCGACCGCTACTCCAAGCAGCGCCTGCTCGTCATCACCCAGTCGTGCGCGGCCGCACTCGCGGCGCTCCTCGCCGTGCTGACGCTGACCGGCGTGATCGAGGTCTGGCACGTCTACGCGATCTCGTTCGTGCTCGGCCTGGTGACCGTGGTCGACAACCCGGCGCGGCAGGTTTTCGTGAACGAGCTGGTCGGCCCGACGTACCTCCGTAACGCGATCAGCCTCAACTCATCGATCTTCCAGCTCGGCGGACTCATCGGGCCGGCACTCGGCGGCGTGCTGATCACCGCGGTCGGCGGCGGCTGGTCGTTCGCGATCAACGCCGTGGCGTGTCTGGCGGTGGTCTTCGCGGTCGCCACGCTCAGGCGCTCGGAGCTGCACGCCTCGCCCGCGGCACCGCGCGGCAAGGGGCAGCTGGCCGAGGGGATGCGCTACGTGCGCCGCAAGCCGGTGATCTTCTGGACGGTCGTCATGGTCGCCGTGATCGCCGTGTTCGCCTTCAACATGCCCGTGTTCCTCGCGGCGTACGCCAACGACGTCTACCACGTGGGTGCGCAGGGCTACGGGCTGTTCAACGCGCTCGTCGCGGCCGGCGCGCTCACCGGAGCCCTCGCCTCCACCCGCCGCACGAGCGTGCGACTGTCTATGGTGGTCGGCACCGCGGCGGCGCTCGGTGTCATGCAGGCGATCGCCGGCTTCGCGCCGGGCGAGATCGCGTTCGGCGCTCTGCTCGTCGGCGTCGGCGTCGGCAACCTGCTGTTCATCACCGCGGCGAACTCGCTGGTGCAGATGTCGTCGAACGTGCAGATCCGCGGGCGGGTGATCTCGCTCTACATCCTCGTCCTGCTCGGCGGCCAGGCGCTCGGCGGGCCCCTGATGGGGTGGATCGTGGAGCAGCTCGGTCCGCACATCGCGATGGCGATCTCCGGACTGGTCCCGGCGGCGGCGGCCGCCGTGGTCGCGGTGCTGATCGCGCGGCAGGCGAGCCTGCGGCTGCGGTTCGGGCTGCGGGGGCGGCGTCCGGTCATCGCGATCGTCAACCGCGCGGGCAAGAGCGGCGCCCGGCTCTGAGCCGGGCGCACGGCGCGGCTCCGGTATCGTGGAGCCGACGCCCCCGTAGCTCAGCGGATAGAGCAGGAGCCTTCTAATCTCTTGGTCGCAGGTTCGATTCCTGCCGGGGGCACCACCGAGCAGATCTCGCGGTGCTTCTCATCTCTTGGTCGCAGGTTCGATTCCTGCCGGGGGCACCAACGCATCCACCGCACCCACCGCATCCACCGCGGAGATTTGTGCCAAATCTCGGTAATCCGCGCCCCATAACGACGATTTGGCGCAAATCTTCAGCGGCAGGGACGAGAAAGGCCCGGACTCCACCAGGAGCCGGGCCTTTCGCTTGGGGTGAGTAACGGGGCTTGAACCCGCGACCTCCTGGACCACAACCAGGCGCTCTACCAACTGAGCTATACCCACCATGGCCGCTGCCCGGCCCGAGGGCCGGCCTGCAAGCAACTCATCGATTCTAGTACATCCGGGGAGCCCATTTTTCCACCACACCCGCGGCCAGCGCCTGGGTGTCTTCTGTGGTGGGCCCGGGCGGCACGGCGAAGGCGGCCGCGCGGTAGTAGTCGAGCTCGCGGATGGATTCGAGGATGTCGGCGAGGGCGCGGTGGCCGCCGTTCTTCTCCGGTGCGTTGAAGTAGATGCGCGGGAACCAGCGGCGGGCCAGCTCCTTGATCGACGAGACGTCGACGTTGCGGTAGTGCAGGTGGTTGTCGAGCCGCGGCATGTACTTCGCCAGGAACATCCGGTCGGTGCCGATGGTGTTGCCGGCGAGCGGGGCGGTGCGCGCGGTCGGCGCGAACTTCAGCACGTACTCCAGCACCTCGTACTCGGCCTCGGCGAGGCTCTTCCCACCGGGGATCTCGTCGATCAGCCCGGAGGTCGTGTGCATCTGACGTACGAAGTCACCCATGTTGGCGAGCGCCGAGTCGTCGGGCTTGATGACGATGCTGAGGCCCGGGTCGAGCACGTTCAGCTCGAAGTCGGTGATCACCACGGCGATCTCGACGAGCTCGTCGACCTCGAGGTCGAGGCCGGTCATCTCGCAGTCGATCCAGACCAGTCGATCCGAGGAGGTTGCCATAGCAGCGAGTCTAGTGCGGCCCTCCGACAGCGCCGGGCACGGGCAGCTTCGGCCCCCGGCCGTCGCCGGTCGAGGCGTGGCGCAGGCGACGGGCCGCCCACGGGATGGCGTAGACGCGCAGCCAGGTCCGGAACGGCACGGAGTCCGGCGGCGACGGCGGCTCGACGGGGACCGCCGCGGTCTCCGGTCCGCTCACCTCGGCGTACGGCACCCCGAGCGCGTGCGCGGCGTGCGCCGCCAGCAGCCGGTGACCGCGCGTGCTCAGGTGCACGCGGTCGGAGGCCCACATCGCCGGGTCGCGGAACTCGCGCACGCCCCAGACGTCGAGCACGACCGCGCGCTGATCCCGCGCGATGCTCCAGATGTTGGCGTTGAAGACGGCCGCCCGCCCGCGGAACGGCTTGAGGAAGAACGCGAACTGCGGATCGAAGATGTTGGCCAGCAGCACGGTCGCACCCGAGGCGCGCAACCGGCGGATGCCGTCCTCGAGCCGCGAGGCCAGCGCATCCGGGTCGGCGGCGGGGCTCATCAGGTCGTTGCCGCCGATCATGACGGAGACGAGGTCGGGCTGCAGCGTCACGGCGTGCGGAATCTGCGCATCCACGACATCGGCGATGCGGCGGCCCCGGACCGCGAGGTTGGCGAACTCGAGCGAGGCGCCGGCGAGGTGGGCGTCGCCGTCGAGGATGCCGGCGAGGCGGTCCGCCCAGCCGAGGAACGCGTCCGGTTGCCCGGGCGCGCTGTCGCACAGCCCCTCGGTGAGCGAGTCTCCGAGGGCCACGTAGCGCGTGAAGGTCGATCGGCTCACGAGTCGATCATCGCCGGTGCGACCCGCCGCGATGACCGGGCGACGGGCACTTCCGGCCGATCGTCGCCGCGATTTCGCCGGACGTACACTGACAGGGTGGATTCGACACCGGCCGTTGACCCGGCGGTCACCGGGCAAGAGCAGACCGAGGCACGACTGACCCTCTACACGTCAGCCTTCTGCGAGCCGTGCATGCAGACGCGCGCGGTGCTGGCGGAGGCCGCGCGGCTGGCCCCGCGCATCGCCGTGACCGAGCGGGATGTGGCGCGCAACCTCGAGCAGGCCGAGCGCGACCGCATCCGCTCGACGCCGACGGTGATCGTGCACGCCGCCGACGGGTCCGAGGTGTTCCGCGCCGAGGGCGTCCCGACGCTCGCCCAGGTGCTCTCGGCGGCTGCCCGCGCGCTCTGACGCGCGTCAGCCCGCAGAATCGGCTGAGCGGTGCAGCAGGAAGATGCCGCCGTGGGCCGGCAGGTGGCCGCGCTCGGCGTCGGTCTCGACGAACTCGTCGATCACGGCGACGATCCGCCGGTCGAGCTCCGCCACGTCCTCCGGCGACAGGTGCAGCGAGAACCGGGCGTACGTGGCGATGGATGCGGGGCCCGCCTCCGCGAACTCCTGCTGGAACGCCTCCACCGGTGCGACGCTCTGGCGGGGGTCCAGCTCCTCCAGCGGCACCGAGAGCCCCCAGCTCTTACGCGTGGAGCGGTACGGCTTCTCCAGGGCACCGGACTCCCCCGTCCGCACCTCCGCCGGCTCGAGGAAGCCCGCGTTCACCAGCTGACGCACGTGGTAGTGCGCGGTGCCCGCATCGACGCCGAGCCGGTCGGCCAGCTCCTTGTTGGTCAGCTCCCGGTCGCCGCAGAGGCGCAGGATGCGCAGGCGCAGCGGATGCGACATCGCCTTCAGCTCCTGCGGGGTGGCGGGGCGTCGCTTGGCGTCCGGGTCGGTGCGGTGCTCCTGCGTCATGCCAGAAGCCTAGTCCCCGATCGAGAGAACTGTTATCGATTGAGATTTCTCGATCAGTGTGCCAGGCTCGGGATATGACCGCGAACGCGCTCGGAGCCCGCTACCGCAAGCTGTGGACCTCCGCCGCTCTCTCCAACCTGGCCGACGGCGCCATGAAGGTCGCCCTCCCACTGGTCGCCATCCGCTACACCGACTCCCCCGCGGTCATCGCCGGGCTGACCTTCGCCTTCACCCTGCCCTGGCTGCTGTTCGCGCTGACCGCGGGGGCGCTCGCCGACCGCAGCGACCGGCGGCGGCTCATGCTGCTCGCCAACGCGGCCCGCGCCCTCTTCCTCGCCTGCCTCACGGTCGCCACCGTCGCGGGCGCCGGGTCCATCTGGCTGCTCTACGCCGCCGCCGTCTGCATCGGCGTCGCGGAGACCGTGTACGACACGTCGGCCCAGTCGATCCTGCCGCAGCTCGTGCCCCGAGCCCTGCTGTCGCGGGCCAACGGCCGGCTGTATGCGGCCGAGCTGACGGCCAACGAGTTCGTCGGGCCGCCGCTGGGCGGCTTCCTGGTCGCCACCGGCGTCGCCTTCGCGTTCGGCACTCCGGCGCTGCTCTGGGTCGCGGCGGTCGGAGTGCTCCTCCTGGTCCGCGGCCGGTTCGTGGCGGAGCGGACGGAACGCACGACCATCCGGGCCGACATCGCCGAGGGGCTGCGGTTCCTCGGCCGGAGCACGCTGCTGCGCACACTCGCGATCATGGTCGGCGTCTTCAACTTCGCGAGCTCCGCCGTCTTCACCGTCTTCGTGCTGTACGCCGCGGGTCCGCACTCGGCGATGAAGCTGTCCGACCCGGCCTACGGCCTGCTCCTGACCTTCTCGGCCGTCGGCAGCGTGCTCGGCACGTTCCTCGCCGAGCCGGCCGAACGGCTGCTCGGCCGATCCCGGGCGCTCGCGCTGACGATCGTCGGATCGCTGCTGACGGTCGCCACTCCGGGCTTCACTGCGAATCCGTTCATCATCGGCGCCGGACTGCTGCTGGGCGGTGTGACGGTGTCCATCTGGAACGTCATCACGGTCTCGCTGCGGCAGCGGATCACCCCCTGCGCCTGCTGGGCCGCCTCAACAGCGCCTACCGACTGCTCGCCTGGGGCACGATGCCTGTCGGGGCGCTGGTCGGCGGCCTTCTCGGAGAGGTGTTCGGCGTCCGGTGGGTGTTCCTGATCATGGGTGCTCTGGTGGTGCTCCAGCTCATCCCGATGATCTGGGTGACGGACCGCCGGATGGCCGAAGCGGAGGCCGCCGTCGAGGCGCAGGAGGCGCGGGAGACGCACCAGGGCGAGTCCACCGCTCGTTGACGCGTACACGACTTTGCCAGGGTCTACGCCTGAACCGTCCAGAAACTGCGCCTAGGGTCTTTTCCGACGGCGAAGAAAGCCGTCCGTGCCGCGCAGGCGGCATCCAGCCCTCCCCCAACCCTGAGGCGCCCCCGCGCCCGCCCTGGATGCTCCGGCCTTCTCACGCCCGGCACACCCGCGCCGCACGCCGCGCCTTCCGGACCACGGGTCCACGAGGCGCTTCCGCGCGTGCCGTGCGGTCGCCAGCCCGCAGGACCGCTCCCGAACGAGCACCGGTCCGCGTGCGGACACCCCTGTCCGCACGTCCAGGCGGGGAAGCCCGATCCAGGAAAACAATGCTCAGCACCCTCCGAAAGACCGTCAAGAACAGCCCCATCTCGCTCGGCCGCATCGTCACCGGCGCCGCCACCGTCATCATGGGCGCCAGCCTCATCGCCCCCATGGTGGCCCAGCAGCAGCAGAGCGAGCGCCAGACGCGCGAGCTCTCCGAAGCCACCGGGATGCGCCACGAGCAGCTCGGCGTGTACGACTCGATCGTGCGCGACCGGCTCGAGCGCGAGGCGAAGGTCACGCTCAGCGGCGCCGAGGCGACCGTCGCGGCCAACCAGACCAAGGCCGACGCCTCCGCCGCGAAGACCGCCATCGCCGGCCTCAGCAGCTTCACGAAGCTCGCCGACGACAAGCTCCGCACCACCATCGACCAGACGAAGGCCGCGTCCGACGCGCTCGCCGCCGCCGGCGCCGACGCCGACCGTCGCGCCGCCGAGGCTGCCGCCGCCGCCGCGGCCGCGGCAGCAGCCGCCCAGGCGAACGCCAACACCGTCGAGGGCGCGAAGGCGACCGCCGCGAGCATCGCGGCCAGCCAGTACGGCTGGGGCGCCGACCAGTTCCAGTGCCTGTCTAACCTGTGGCAGCGCGAGTCCGGCTGGAACTACCAGGCCAGCAACTCCGGCAGCGGCGCTACCGGCATCCCGCAGGCGCTGCCCGGCAGCAAGATGGCCTCGTTCGGCTCCGACTGGGCGACCAACGCCACCACGCAGATCAAGTGGGGCCTCGACTACATCGCCCGCGGCTACGGAACTCCGTGCGGCGCGTGGGGTCACTCGGAGTCGTTCAACTGGTATTGAGCCGCCGGTAGACTCGCGCGGGTGACCACCAGCACCCCCGAGTCTCCCGCCGTCTCCCCCACGATCCGCGGAGCGCACCTCGTCGGCAGCGTCAACCTGCCCGACGCGGAGACCGTGCTCCGGACCGTGAGCGCCCACCTCGGCGACCGGATGCGCCGCATCCCGGACGGCGAGGTGGGCGAACGCTTCTACTGGGTGCAGTTCCAGACCAAGCGGCTCGACACGATGCAGGGCCTCTCCCGCATCCCGGTCGACCCCTTCTATCTGCGCGAGCAGTTCGACGGGCGGCCGTTCCGGCTGGATGAGGGCGTGACCGCCGACGAGCTGGTCTTCCCCGCGCTCGGCTACGCCGAAGCCGCGCTCGACTCGTACGCCGTGTTCCGCCGGCTGCGCGGTGAGGGCGTGATCGCCCCGGGCACCCGGTTCCAGGTCTCCCTGCCGACGCCCGCCGGCGTCGTCGGACCGTTCATCGTGGCGGAGGACCGCGCCGCGGTCGAGCCCGCGTACGAGCGGGCGCTCTTCGGCGAGCTGCAGCGCATCCTGGACGGCATCCCGCACGACGATCTGGCGATCCAGTGGGACACGGCCGTCGAGTTCGCGCTGCTCGAGGGGCGGATGCCGTCATGGTTCGGCGAGGACGTGCTCGCCGGCGTGATCTCGCGCGCACTGTGGCAGGCCGCCGCCGTGCCCGACGACGTGCAGGTCGGCTACCACCTCTGCTACGGCGACGTGGAAGAGCAGCACTTCGTGCAGCCGGCCGACGCCGGCCACCTCGCGGACGTGCTCGGCGGCATCCTCGCCGCGGCTCCCCGTCCGGTGAACTGGGTGCACCTGCCGGTTCCGATCGAGCGGGACGACGAGGCGTACTTCGCGCCGCTCGCCTGGGTCGACGTGCCAGAGGGCACCGAACTCTACCTCGGACTGCTCCACCACGAGGACGGCGTCGAGGGCGCCCGGCGACGGGCCGCCGCCGCAGCGACCGCGGTCACGACGTTCGGCGTCGGGACGGAATGCGGATTCGGGCGCGGGCCGAGCGACCGGACGCCGTCCCTCCTCGACCTGCACGCCGCCGTGGCCGAGGCCTGGTGACGCGGTCGTGAGCCTGTCGCTCGACGCGGAGGCGTTCGAGGCGCTCGTCGCCGACGAGCTCGATGAGCTGCCCGACGAGATGGTGGACGGCCTTGACAACGTCGTGATCGTGGTGGAGGACCGCCCGGAGGACGGCTCCCTCGACCTGCTCGGCCTCTACGACGGCGTCGCGCTCACCGAGCGCGGTGCGTACGGGTTCGGCGAGATGCCGGACCGCATCGTGCTCTACCGCGAGCCGCTGCTGGCGATCGTCGAGTCGGAGGACGAGCTGCGCGACGAGATCCACATCACGCTCGTGCACGAGATCGCGCACTACTACGGCATCGACGACGAGCGCCTGCACGAACTGGGCTGGGCGTAGCCGCCCGACCTGCGCTGCCTCGGCTCAGGCTCCGAAGCCGAAGATCGACTCGTCGTCCTTGTCCGGGGCCACCGGGTCGGAGTCGGGCTGGTCGAAGTGGTAGACCACCTGACGCTGACCCTCGACGTCGCGCTCCTCGCCCGCCACGTACCAGAACGTGGACTCGAGGCCCTCCACGGCGGCGATCACGCCGATGCGCTCGTCCACCTCGCCGCCCACCAGGAAGCGGCGGTCCGTCTGGCCTGCCAGGGGTCCGTCGGCGTATTCGACGATGTACTCGGGGTCCTGTCGTGCGTCGGTCATGACTCAACCGTAGTCCTTGCCGCGGGGTCCGTCAGATCGACGGCCGTCACATCCAGCACCAGCGACGCCAGGGCGAGGGGATGCTCGCGCTCGACGAAGCGGTCGAACTGCGCCTGCCAGCGGTCCCACTCCGCGGCGAAGGTGTCGCCGTCGCGGGCGAGCGCGCGCCGCTTGCGCAGGGCGTCGTCGGCCTCCAGCCACACCGCGAGGTCGGCGACGGCGGCGTTGCGGCGCGACAGCGATCCGCAGCCCTCGACGATCAACGGCTCGTCGCCGGCGACGGTGACCCGCCCGGCGGGACGGTCCGCACCCCAGTCCCAGCGCTGCCAGGCGCCCGAACCGGATGCGCGCAGCGGCTCCAGGAGGTCGCGGCCGACCGCGGCGCTGCCCGCCTCCAGGCCATCCCATCCCGGGTAGAGGTCGTCCATCCGCACCAGGCGCGGGGTGCCGGCCGCGGGCCACGCGGCGATGAGCGCGTCTGCCAGCGAGCTCTTGCCGGCGCCGCTCGGGCCGTCGATCAGCACGACCGGAGTGTGCCCCGCGTCTCGCGCGGCGGCGACCGCGGCGACGACGGCCGCGCCGAGCGCCGCGAGTTCAGCTGAGCGGGGCATTCCAGCTCCCCGCGGCGACGGCGGCTCCGATCGCGGCGGCGGCCACCAGGGCGGCGACAGCGAGAGCCACCCAGTCGCGGCCGCGGAAGACGGAGACCCGCGCCCACGTCCGCCGGCCGGGCGCGCCGAAGCCGCGCGCCTCCATCGCCGTCGCCAGCTTCGTGCCGCGCCGGAGCGACAGCACGAACAGCGCGAACGCCTGACCGAGGAAACGGCGGAGCGCCCCCGACTCGGCCACACCGCGGGCACGGCGGGCGAGGGTGAGGGCCCGCCAGTCCTCGGCGAACAGCCCGACCAGCCGCAGGCCGGCCAGGGCGCCGATGACGAAGCGCGCGGGCAGCCGCACCAGCTGGGCGAGGCCGTCGGCCAGGTCGGTCGGGTCGATGGTGACGAAGAGCAGCACCGCGGGCAGGCCGATGGCGAGCACGCGGAGCGTCGTGGCCAGCGCCAGGGCGATCGAGCCGTCGCTGATCTCGACCGCCCACCAGCTGACGTAGACGGTCCCGGAGACCTGTCCATAGAGCAGCGTGGTCAGCCCGGCCAGCGGGGCAGCGATCCACACGGGCGCGGTGCGCGCGAGGACGGTCCGCACCGGGATGCCCGCGAAGGCGAGCAGGACGAGTTCCAGCAGCAGGGCCACACCGGCCGAGACCGGGTCGATCGAGAGCAGCAGGGCGAGCGTGACGATGAGGGCGGCGCCGAGCTTCGCGACCGGGTTCAGGGTCGCGAGCGGGCCGACGCGCAGCGGCTGCACGAGGGTCATGCGGCCACCTCCGCAGCGTCGAGACGGAGGGAGGCGGCGCCCACCGCCGCGACGAACTCCGCGTCGTGGGTGGCCGCGACGATGGCGTGCCCCTCGTGGCGGAGCCCAGCGATCATCCGGACCAGCTCCTCCCACGTGCGCGCGTCCTGGCCGAACGTGGGCTCGTCGAGCACCAGCAGGCGCGGACGCGTGGCGAGGGCGGTGCCCACGGAGAGGCGGCGCTTCTGGCCACCGGAGAGGGTGAACGGGTTCGCCTCGGCCAGGGGCTCCAGGGCGAGGCGGGCGAGCAGCTCGTCCACGCGCACCGTCGTCTCCGAGTCGGGGAGGCCGAGCGCGCGCGGGCCCGCCGCCAGCTCCTCCCGCACGGTGGATGCGATGAGCTGGTGCTCGGGGTTCTGGAAGACGCTGCCGATGCGGGTCAGCAGTTCGCGCGAGCGCCAGGCGGAGGGATCGGGCGCAGCGCCCTGCGCCAGGCCTGCCTCGGCGCGGAGGTCGCCGCCGATCGCGGGAAGGAGGCCGCCGAGGGTGAGGGCGAGCGTCGACTTGCCCGCGCCGTTCCGGCCGGTCAAGGCGAGTGCCGAGCCTTCGCGGAGGTCGAGCGTCACCGCCCGGCCGACGGGCTCGGCTGTGACCCGCTGCCCCCGGCCGCGACGGCGCCCCCGGG
Organism: Leifsonia xyli subsp. cynodontis; assembly: GCF_050632205.1. Lineage (GTDB taxonomy): Bacteria > Actinomycetota > Actinomycetes > Actinomycetales > Microbacteriaceae > Leifsonia > Leifsonia xyli_D. The sequence goes on along the minus strand of NZ_CP192578.1, from coordinate 1,057,751 downwards.
TCACGGCCGGGCCGCGGCCGAAGACGAGCTCCCGGGCGGTGAGCAGCGCCTCACCCTCGGCCACGACAGGCGCCGGCGGGAGAGGCGTCCCCGGCAGCCAGACCCCGGCCCGGCGCAGCTCGCCGGCCGCATCCGCGAGCACCGAATCCGGTGCGCCGTCGGCGAGCACACCGCCGTCGGCGCCGAGCACCACGACGCGCGTCACCAGGTCGCGCCACACCGCGACGCGGTGCTCCACCACCACCAGCGTCGCGCCGGTCGCGTCGAGCGCCGCGCGCACCGCCTCGCGCACCTCCAGCACGCCCTCGGGGTCGAGATTCGCCGTCGGCTCGTCGAGCAGGAGCAGTCCCGGGCGCATCGCCAGCAGCCCCGCCAGGGCGAGACGCTGCTTCTGGCCGCCCGACAGCTGGGCGGTCGATCGGTCCAGCGGCACGTCGAGCCCGACCTCGGAGAGCGCGCCGCGGACCCGGCGCCACAGCTCCTCGCGCGGCACGCCCAGGTTCTCGCAGCCGAAAGCGACGTCGTCGCCGACGCGGGCGAGGATCACCTGCGCGTCCGGATCCTGGAGCAGCAGCCCGGCCGTGCCGCGCGCCTCGGCCGGCGGTCGACCCGCGACGGTCAGCGAACCCTCCGGTTCGCCGTCGTCCTCGCCGCCGAGCACGCCCGCGAGACCGGCGAGCAACGTGCTCTTGCCTGCCCCGGAGGCGCCGAGCAGCAGCACACGCTCCCCCGGCTCGATGCTCAGGTCGAGGCCGCGGGCGGCCCAGCCGCTGCGTCCCGAATACCGCCAGCCCCAGCCGTCGACCCGAACGGCGGCCGGGACAGGCAGTCCCGTGGTCACGTCCGTCAGACCCGGGCGGCCTTCTGCGCCTCGCGGCCCGCGGCGAACCGGCTCAGAGCGCCGGTCCGGGCCAGTGCCCGCACCAGGAGCCACGACCCGAGACCCGCGACGAGGAGGCCCGAGAGGGTCGTGGTGATGGTGTAGACGACGATGAACTCGGGCTTGGAGCCGGGGTACCAGTAGAGGAGGTCGAGGATCGACTCGGCCAGACCCGCGCCCGCGCCGGCGAGCAGCGCCGGGACGAGGCGCCAGTTCGCGTAGAGGAACAGCGCGAACACGATCTCCGCGCCGAGCCCCTGCACGATGCCCGAGAGCAGCGTGGCGAAGCCCCACTGCGTCCCGATCAGGGCCGAGACGATCGCGGCGACGAGCTCGCCGTAGAGCGCGGCGCCGGGCTTCCGCACGATCAGGGCGACGAGCACCCCGGCGAACAGCCACGGACCGTTCAGGATGCCCTGGAAGCCGGGCAGGACGGCGCCGGCCGGCCCCGAGATCGGGTTCTGGACGATCCCCCAGACCCAGAACACGACGCCGGAGGCGACGGCCACGACACTGGCGACGACGATGTCGACGACCCGCCAGCGGAGGACGCGCGAACGCGCGCCCGAGGAGAGAAGAGTTGCATGCACTGGACGTGCCCTTTCATTCAGCGGAACAGGGCACGGGATGTTGAGAAGGCCTCCCTGCGCTGGCATTACCCAGATCAGGTTCGACGGTCGAGACTTGGAGAAGTCTCCTCTCAGCCCGGCTACACCGGACTCCCGTGTTCGAGACCAGTGTAGCCCGCTGCGGGCGAGTCGCTACTTCTTCAGCCACTTGATGACGCGGGACCACGCGTGCCCGGCCACCCACAGGAACGGGATGCCGACCGCCAGCAGCGTGATGATGTTCGGCCGGAAGCGCACCCCCGTCTCGTCCGAGAGGTAGGCGCCGAACGGGACCGCCCAGCCGCCGCCACCGCCGCCGCCGGGCGCGTCGTCTCCCCCGTCGCCTGCGGTGCCGCCGCCGAAGCCGAACTGCACGGCCGCGACGGGCACGATCGTGGTGCCGTCCACGACGACGGGCTCGCCGTAGACCGACTTGATGCCGGAGGCGCTGAGAGTGTCCGCGAGCTTGAGCGAGATGTTCGTCATGGGGTCACGCTAGCGCGACACCGGGCCGGGCAACAGGTTCGTCCGGGGTCGCCGGGTTCAGTCGCTGACGTACTTCGGGTTGCGCCCGTCGCGCTCCTCCTCGTCGGCATCGCGTTCCCGCCGGACGAGCGAGGCCGGCCCGATCATCCCGCGGCCGAAGCGCGCGCTGACCGCATCCAGCGTCCGCTCGGTCTCGCGCCACTCCTCGTCCGGATCCCACAGCGCCAGCGCGTCGCCTCCCGCGTCGAGCAACTGCTCGGCACGCACGCCGATCAGGCGCAGCGGGGTCTGCCTCACATCCAGCCCCAGCGCGTCGAACACATCCCACGCCTCCTCGAACAGCCGGCGGCCGACGTTGGTGGGCTCCGCCAGCGTGCGCGAGCGGGTGATGGTGCGGAAGTCGGAGAAGCGCACCTTGATCGCGACGGTCCGCGCCACCATGTCGTGCTTGCGAAGGCGCTCGCCGACGCGTCCCGAGAGCCGCAGGAACTCGCGGCGGAGCGTGTCGAGGTCGCCCACATCCGTGCCGAACGTGTTCTCGTGGCCGATGCTCTTCTCACGCGATTCGGTGATGACACGGCGCGGGTCGCGGCCGTTCGCCAGGTCGTGCAGGCGGCGGCCGCTCGCGTCGCCGACCGCCTTCTGCAGCACGTGGAGCGGCGCATCCGCCAGGTCGGCGACCGTGAGCAGCCCCATCCGCTCCAGCGACGACTGCGTGCTCGCCCCGACGCCCCACAGCGCGCCGACCGGCAGCGGGCGCAGGAAGCTCAGCGTCTCGGCGCGTGGGATGACCAGCAGGCCGTCCGGTTTGCAGCGGCCGGAGGCGAGCTTCGCCATGAACTTCGTCGCCGCGACGCCGACCGAGCACGTCAGCCCGGTCTCCTCCAGCACGCGCGAGCGGATGAGCTCGGCGATGCGCCGCGGCGACCCGAGCAGCCGCCGGGCGCCGGACACGTCGAGGAACGCCTCGTCGATGCTCAACGGCTCCACCAGGGGCGTCACCTCGTGGAAGATGTCCATCACCGCACGCGAGAAGTGCGTGTACCGGTCGTAGTGCGGCGGCAGGATGATCGCGTTCGGGCACAGCCGGAGCGCCTGCGACATGGGCATGGCGCTGCGGACGCCGTACCGGCGGGCCTCGTATGTCGCGCTGGTCACCACGCCGCGGCCGCCGGCATGACCGACGATCGCGGGCTTGCCGCGCGCATCCGGGCGCTCGAGCAGTTCGACCGACGCGAAGAACGCATCCATGTCGACGTGCAGGATGGACGCCTCGGAATCGTCGACATCGGCGGCGCTCACCTGCCGCTGACTGCCATCCGCTCGTCCCACCCCTCCAGCTTCTCACCACCCGCCGACAGCGGCGACCGACGGGGATACGTTTGAGCCATGGAATTCAGGTACCTCGGAAACAGCGGACTCAAGATCTCGGAGATCATCTACGGCAACTGGCTCACCCACGGCTCGCAGGTCGAGAACGACACGGCGACCGCATCGGTGCGCGCGGCCCTCGAGGCGGGCATCACGACCTTCGACACGGCGGACGCCTACGCGAACACGGTCGCCGAGCAGGTGCTGGGCGACGCGCTGGCGAGCGAGCGCCGTGCGTCCCTCGAGATCTTCACGAAGGTCTACTGGCCGACCGGCCCGAAGGGCCACAACGACGTCGGGCTCTCGCGCAAGCACATCCTCGAGTCGATCGACGGCTCGCTCGAGCGCCTCGGCACCGACTACGTCGACCTGTACCAGGCGCACCGCTACGACTCCGAGACGCCGCTCGAGGAGACGATGCAGGCGTTCGCCGACGTCGTGCGCCAGGGCAAGGCCCTGTACATCGGCGTCAGCGAGTGGACGGCGGACCAGCTGCGGGCCGGACACGCGCTCGCGAAGGACCTCGGCATCCAGCTGATCTCGAACCAGCCGCAGTACTCGATGCTGTGGCGCGTGATCGAGAAGCAGGTCGTGCCGACCTCCGCCGAGCTGGGGATCTCGCAGATCGTCTGGTCGCCGGTCGCGCAAGGCGTGCTCACCGGAAAATACAAGCCGGGCGAGCAGGCGCCGGAAGGCAGCCGCGCCGCCGACGAGAAGGGCGGGGCGAACGCGATCAGCAGCTTCCTGCGGGACGACGTGCTCACCTCCGTGCAGCGCCTGCAGCCGATCGCGGACGAGCTCGGCATCACCATGGCGCAGCTCGCCGTCGCGTGGGTGCTGCAGAACCCGAACGTCGCCGGCGCCATCGTCGGGGCGTCGCGGCCGGAGCAGGTGCGGTCGAACGCGGAGGCGGCCGGGATCCGGCTCACCGGCGACGTGATGGCGCGCATCGACGAGGCGGTCGGCGACGTCGCGGAGACGGACCCGGCGCTCACCGTGTCGCCGGCGAAGCGCCCGGCCTGACGCGGGGGCGCCGCGCTCGCCGCGCGGCGCCCGCGGCGCCCGCGGCGCCCGTCCTCGTCGAGCGGTGACTAGGTGCGCTAATCCCAGCCGACTGGCGACATCTACTCACCACTCGGCGGGGATTAGCGCATCCACTCACGGGTCGAGCCGGCGCACGAGACGGCACGGCGACGTGGCGAGGCGGAGGGACGGGGCGGAGCCCCGCGCGTCAGACGAGCGCCGCCACGAGCGGGCGCAGCCAGTCGCGGAACGCCGCCGAGTCGTCGCGCATGGTGGCGCTGATCACCACGGTGTGCGGGCCGACGATCCACGCGCCCTTCGCCGCGAGCGGCAGCACGTCGATGTCCAGGCGGAAGTACCCCGCCTGGCGCCGGAGCTCGTGCTCCCGCTCCCGGACCACCTCCACGATGTCCGCAGCCCGCCGCGCATGGTGCGCCGCGCTGGCGGCGACGTACTCGGCGTGGCGGTCGGCCGCCCAGCCGGCGGCCGCCTCGTAGTGCGCGAGCACCGCATCCTGGAGGTCGATGGCCCGGTCGAACGCCTCGAAGTGCGGCGGTCGCAGCAGCGGCGCGGCCACGCGGCGGTGACGGTCCGCCGCCACCTCGAACCACGCCTGCCACTGGTGCGCCAGCGAATCCTCCCCCGGCGCCCGCCCGGCGAGCGGAACCGGATGGGTGCGCACCGGCCGGTCCGCGGACTCCCGCCGGCGAGTCTGCAGCGCGGGCGACACCGCGGGATCCAAGCCCGGGAGCACCGGAGTCACCCGGTCGCCCAGGCCCGCCAGGTCGCGGATGGCGAGGGCCATCAGCAGGTCCCACGGGCAGTCCTCCGTGACCTGCCATCGAAGGGTGCCCTCGACGAACATGCCGACATTGTAGATTCGCGCCCTGCGGGGAGGTAGAGGGTGCCGAACCGGTTCACTTCGTGATGCGCGGGGCCCGCCGGCTCAGCGGTCGAACGGCTCCTCGGCGATGAGCAGCGCCGCCGGGATCACGGCGCGCTCGTAGGGCCCACGCCCGTCGCGGCGGTGCTGCGGCTCGAAGAACGAGACGGTCCAGGTCGTGAACCCGTCGAGCGGCCCGTACACATTGCGCAGGCTCCGGTCGCCGGGCGCCACGATCACGCCGGTCGGCTCACCCACCCAGTCGTCGCCCGACGGCTGGTCGTGCTCGCGAACATAGACCTGCACCCCGACGCCGAGGCCGGGCTCGAGCCGGGCGGATGTCCCGTCGGCGGGCCCGTCGCCCTTCGCGCTGCGCTTCCACATGCGTCCCATGCTCGCATCCGGTCATGTGCACCTCATGTGGACCGGATACGGATGCGCGCGGCGCCCGCTAGTGCGAGGTCGTCGGACGCGCGCTCCCGCCCGCCCGCCGCGCCGGGTCGAGCAGCCGCCGCAGCGTCCACCGCTCGGCGACGGTCCACGCCGTCGACGTGAGGATGTACACGGCCGCCGCGAGCGGCACGAACGCCGCGAAGACCACGGTCACATACGGCAGGAACGACAGGGCTCGCAGCATCCCGGCCGGAGCCGTGGACCCCTCCGGCTGCGGGAGGGTGAGCACACGCCGGGACACGGTCGTCACGATCGCGATCAGCGCCAGGACGCCGAGATACACGAGCATCGCGGGCCACACCCCGGCGCCCGCACCCGTGAGGCCGACGAAGCTCGTGCCGAGAGGCGCGCCGAACGCGTGCTCGCCGAGCAGCGCGTTGGCGTGTCCCGCGATCGTCGCGTGGGTGAAGACGGCGTAGAGGAGCGTGATGACCGGGATCTGCGCGAGCAGCGGCAGCATCCCGGCGAATGGCGAGACCTGCTCGGCCTGGTACAGCTCCATCGTCTTGCGGGCGAGCGTCTCGCGGTCGCCCGCGTGACGCCGCTGCAGCTCGGCCAGCTGGGGCGCGATGCGGCGGCGGCTGTACTCCGCCCGCACCTGGCTGACACCCACCGGGATGAGGACGACGCGGACGAGGACCGTCAGCATGGCGACGGCGAGAAGCCCGGCGGCGGTTCCCGCGACCGGTTCAAGCGTGGCGGAGAGGGCGGTGACGAGGCTGTACGCCCCGTCGAGAACGGCCGCGACGGGCGGCCAGGTGAAGAAGTCCATGAGTGTGTTTCCCTGCGATTCGACGTTGTGAGGACGCGTCTGGTCGCGGCGTCGCCGATCCCCGGTGAGGGATGCGGCGCGGACTACGCGACCGGCAGGGAGACGCCCGGCGCCCTCGGGCGCGGACGGCCGTCGGCATCGGGGTCGGACTCGCCCTCGGCCAGCCAGCCGGCGACCGGCTCGACCGGCCGCGACCACACCGAGCGGATGCGGAGGGATGCGGCTAGCGCGGCGACGGAGCGCACCGCCGCCGCGGCGAAGACGGCCACGAGGCCGAGCGCTCCGGCGACACCCGCGAGGGCGACGAACCCGGCGGTGCTGCCACCGCCGGCGGCGCCCAGCGAGCCCACGCCGGACGCGAGGGCGCGTCCGAGGAGCTCGAGCAGGGCGGTCATGGTCATGACGCTAACAGAGCGGGCCATCCGTGCCCAGAGCGTTCGCGCCCGGCGGACGCGTGTCGCGCGCATCCGCTGCCCCGGTGGAAGGATGGAGGCATGACTCGAGTCGCGATCATCGGTGCCCATGGAAAAGTCGCCCAGCAGCTGATGCGGGTGCTCTACGACCTCGGCGACGACTTCGTCGGCGTGGTGCGCAACGACGAGCACGCGGACGACGTCTACCGCCTCGGCGGCGAGGGCGTGCTGCTCGATATCGAGACGTCCGAGGCGGATGCGCTCGCGGCCGCGATCGAGGGCTGCGACGCCGTCGTCTTCACCGCCGGCGCGGGCGCGGGCTCCGGCATCGAGCGCAAGCGGACGGTCGACTACGGCGGTTCCGTGAAGGCGCAGCAGGCGGCGAAGCAGGCCGGCATCGCCCGCTTCGTGCAGGTCTCCGCCTGGGGCGTCGACGCGCCGGTCGACGACGCCGACCCGGTCTGGAAGGCCTACGTCGAGGCCAAGCGCGACGCCGACACGGCCCTCCGCGAGTCGGGCCTCGACTGGACCATCCTCCGCCCGGGCGGCCTGACGACCGACGAGGGGACGGGCCGGGTCACCCTCGGCGACAGCGTCCCGCGCGGCAGCATCGCCCGGGAGGACGTCGCCCGCCTGATCGCGCTCGCGCTGCACGAGCCGGCGACGATCGGCCGCCAGTGGGAGGTCGTCGGCGGCGACACCCCCATCGAGGAGGCCGTGCGGGCGCTGGTCGCCTCCGCGTAGGCTTGCCCGCGTGACCAGCGACAGCGTGACGAGCGAGTCCTCCCCGTACAGCGCCCGCCCGTGGGTGTCCGGCTACGCGCCGGACGTGCCCGCCGACGTCGAGGTGCCAGAGGGCTCGCTCTCGCATCTGATCGAGGCGTCGGTGAAGACCTACGGCAAGCACGTCGCCCTGGAGTTCTTCGGCGCGACGACCACGTACGCCGAGCTCGGCGAGCAGATCATCCGGGCCGCGGAGGGCCTCCGCAAGCTCGGCGTCTCGAAGGGCGACCGGGTCGCGCTGGTCCTCCCGAACTGCCCGCAGCACGTGGCCGCCTTCTACGCCGTCCTCCGGCTGGGTGCGGTCGTCGTCGAGCACAACCCGCTCTACACGCCGCGGGAACTGCGCCATCAGTTCGAGGACCACGGCGCGACCGTGGCGATCGTCTGGGACAAGGTCGCCGCGACCGTGCAGGCCCTCCCGGCCGACCTCGGCGTCACGACCGTGATCTCGGTCGACCTGACCCGCGCGATGCCCGCCTCCAAGCGCTTCGCGCTCCGCCTCCCGGTGCCCGCCGCACGCACGGCGCGGGAGCAGCTGACCGCGAAGGCGACCGGAACGATCGCCTGGGATTCGCTGGTCGCCTCCCGTCGCCTCAAGAGCTCCTACCCCCGCCCCGAGCGGGACGACCTGGCGCTCATCCAGTACACCTCGGGCACCACCGGCCTCCCCAAGGGCGCGATGCTGAGCCACGCCAACCTCTCGGTCAACGCCGCGCAGGCCCGCGCCTGGGTGCCGACCATCGAGCGCGGCACCTCCGTCGTCTATGCGGTGCTGCCGCTGTTCCACGCCTACGGCCTGACCCTCTGCCTGACGTTCGCGATGAGCATGGGCGCGCGGCTGGTGCTCTTCCCGAAGTTCGACCCGGACCTGGTGCTGGATGTGGTGAAGAAGCATCCCGCGACCTTCCTGCCCGCGGTGCCCCCGATCTACGAGCGGCTGGTGCAGGCGGCCGAGAAGCGCAGGGTGTCGCTCTCGGGTATCCAGATCGCGATCTCGGGCGCGATGAGCCTGCCGCAGGGCATCGTCGACCTGTGGGAGCAGAAGACCGGCGGGTACCTCGTCGAGGGCTACGGCCTGTCGGAGTGCTCCCCCGTGCTCATGGCGAACCCCGTCGGGGCCACCCGCAGGCCGGGAACCGTCGGGCTGCCGCTGCCGAGCACCGAGCTGCGCGTCGCCGACCCGGACGACCCGAGCGTCGACCGGCCGTTCGGCGAGGAGGGCGAGCTGCTCGCCCGGGGCCCGCAGGTGTTCTCGGGGTACTGGCGCAAGCCGGACGAGACCGCGAAGGTGCTGACGGAGGGCGGCTGGTTCCGCACGGGCGACATCGTGACGATGGATGAGGACGGCTTCGTCCGCATCGTCGACCGCATCAAGGAGCTCATCGTCACCGGAGGCTTCAACGTCTCCCCGACGGAGGTGGAGGACGCGCTGCGCTCGTTCCCGGGCGTGGCGGACGTCGCGGTGGTCGGCCTCCCGCACCGCCGCGGCGGCGAGGATGTGGTGGCCGCGGTGGTCATGGAGGCGGGCGCCTCGTTCGACGAGGAGGCCATCCGGGCCTACGGTCGCGACTGCCTGACGGCGTACAAGGTGCCGAAGCACGTGTACCAGCTGGAGGAGTTGCCGCGCTCGATCGTCGGCAAGGTCATCCGCCGCAAGGTGCGCGACCAGCTGCTGGCCGACCTGGCGAAATAGCCGGCGGCGCCGGGCTCAGTCGCCGATCGGGAACACCAGCAGCGATCCGGTCGCCGTGGCGACCGTCTTGCCCGCTGCATCCGTGATCACGCCATCCGCGAAGGCGACCCGGTTGCCGGGCTTCGTCACGGTGGCGGTGCAGGTCAGCGCGCCCGTGTGCGCGTACACCGGCCGCAGGTAGTTGACCTTGATCTCGATGGACGTGTAGCCCTGCCCCTGCGGCAGCGTCGTCTGCACGGCGCAGCCGAGCGCCGAGTCGAGAGCTGTGCAGACGTACCCGCCGTGCACGGTGCCGATCGGGTTGTAGTGCGACTCGTCGGGCTCGCAGATGAAGGTCGCCGTGCCGGGGTCGGCCGAGACGAGCGTCATGCGCATGAGCGAGGTGATGGGAGGCGGCGGCAGCTCGCCGCGGATCATCGTCCGCAGATACTCGAGGCCGCTCATGGTCGGCATGAGCGCGACGCCGGGCGCCGGGTCCTCCCAGGTGACGGTCCTGCTGCGCTCGGGCGGTCGGGGGTCGGTGCGGGCGTCATCCATGCCGCCATCCTCTCGCACGACGCGATCCTCTCGCGTGCTCAGGCGCGACCGAGCCGGGCGAGACGGCGTCGGGCGGCGAGCTCCGCCTGCGTCTGGGGTCCGAGCAGCACGCGGGCCCCCGCCAGCACGGCGCCGGTCGCCGCGTGCAGCGGCAGCAGCCGCTCCGCCGCCGTCGGCGGCAGCCCGAGCATCGCGCGGTGCCGCGGCTCCAGGGTGGAGACGGCGGCCCGGAACAGGATGCGGTACGACGGCCGCAGCATCCGCCGCAGCGGGGCGCGCCGGATGAAGCGCACGATCTCCTCGACCTCCGGGCCGCCGCGCAGCTCCCCGCGTCGGTGATCGCGTCGATCTCCGCCCGCAGGGCCGTCGCGGTGCGCGGCGCATCCTGGACGCCCATGAGCTCGGCCGCCGTCGCCCACTCGGCGACGTAGCCGTCCGCTCCGCCGGGGATCGGGTCGCCCCACTGCTCGTGCGCGGTGAGGAACGCGTCCGTGAACGCCAGGTGCACCCAGCGGGCGAGCTCCGGGTCGTTCGCGGTGTAGGGGCGCTGGATGCCGTGCCCGTCGATGTAGGTGCCGGTCACCCGGCGGTGCAGCACCTGCACCATCTCGGAGCCCGCGATCGCCTGACCGCGGCTGCCGAACGTGACGGTGTGGATCCACTGGATGGTGCCGGCCAGCCGTCCGAGCGGGTCCTCGCGGAACCGGGAGTGATCGCGGACTCCGGCGAGTGCGCCCGGGTGCAGCGCCTGCAGCAGCAGCGCGCGCACGCCGGCGACCAGGGTCGGCATGCCGCCGTGCACCGCCCAGGCGGCGCTCTCGGGCGTGAAGAAGCCCTCGTCGTCGCCCTCCTCCAGGCGGAGCACCCACGCGGGCACCTCGTCGGACCGGCCCGCCAGCGTCTCGATCAGGCGGGTGCGGAGCGGCGTCAGGACGCGGTCGACGGCGGTCATGGCAGCACCGGCGGGAGGGAGGTCATCCCGCGACCTCCAGCGCGAGGCCCTCGATGAGCTGAGCATCCCGCAGTTCGGCGATGAGACGGCCGGGCAGCAGGATCTTGGAGCGACGGACCCCGGAGCCGATGATCACCACGTCCTGCTCCGCCACGCGGGCATCGACGAGCACGGGCCAGCCGCCGGGGAGGCCGATCGGCGTGATGCCGCCGTACTCCATCCCGGTCAGCTCGACAGCGCGGTCCATCGGCAGGAAGGACGCCTTGCGGACGTCGAGCAGGCGCTTGACCGTGTTGTTCACGTCGGCGCGGGTGGTGGAGAGCACGACGCAGGCGGCGATCCGCTCGACGCCCTCCCGCTTGCCCGCCACCACGACGCAGTTCGCCAGGTGGGCGGCGTCGAGGCCGAAGGCGTCGCGGGTGGCCGCGGTGTCCGAGATGTCCGGGTCGATCTCCACCACGCCGACCTCGTCCAGCCAGCCGAGCGACTCAAGCGCCGCCAGGGTCGACGGTGCGACGAGGTCGGTGCGGGTGGATGCGGGAGCGGTCGTGAGCCCGCCGAGAGTGAAGACGCCCATGCCTCCACGCTATCCCTCGCCGGAGACGAGATCTGCGCCGAATCTCGGTAATGCAGGCGGCGTGACCGAGATTCGGCGCACATCGTCAGGAAGGGTTACTGGGCCGCGCGCTCCAGCACGAGCTCGCGCACGCGCGCTGCGTCGGCCTGGCCGCGCATCGCCTTCATGACGGCGCCGATCACCGCTCCGGCGGCCTGCACCTTGCCGTCGCGGATCTTCGCCAGCACGTCCGGCTGTGCGGCCAGAGCTTCGTCGATCGCCGCGACGAGCGCGCCGTCGTCCGAGACCACGGCCAGCCCGCGGGCGTCGACGACCTCTTGCGGCCGGCCCTCGCCGGCGATGACGCCCTCGAGCACCTGGCGGGCGAGACGGTCCGTCAGCGTTCCGGCGTCGACGAGCCCGGCGAGCTCCGCCACGTGCTGCGGACTGACCAGCGTGCCGGCGGGCACGTTCTGAGCGTTCGCGAGGCGGGCGATCTCACCGGTCCACCACTTGCGGGCTGCCGCCGGCGAGGCGCCGGCGGCGATGGTGGCCTCCACCTCGTCGAGCAGATCGGCGTTCGCGACGTCCTGGAACTCGAGGGCGGTGAAGCCCCACTCCGCGGTGAGCCGCTTGCGGCGGGTCGCGGGCTGCTCGGGCAGGGTGCCGCGCAGCTCCTCCACCCACTCCCGGCTCGGCGCCACCGGCACCAGGTCGGGCTCGGGGAAGTAGCGGTAGTCGTCGGCGTCCGACTTGGGCCGGCCGGCGCTCGTCGTGCCGGTGTCTTCGTGCCAGTGACGGGTCTCCTGCACGATGGTGCCACCGGCTTCGAGGATGGCCGCCTGGCGCTGGATCTCGTAGCGCACCGCGCGCTCGATGGAGCGCAGCGAGTTGACGTTCTTCGTCTCGGTGCGGGTGCCGAGCTCGGTCGTGCCCCGGCGGCGCAGGGAGATGTTGGCGTCGCAGCGGACGTTGCCCTCCTCCATGCGCGCGTTCGAGACGCCGAGCCCCTTCACGATGTCGCGGATCGCCCGCACGTAGGCGCGCCCGACCTCGGGCGCATCCGCCTCGGTGCCCTCGATGATCTTGGTGACGATCTCGACCAACGGCACGCCGCCGCGGTTGAAGTCGACGAGCGAGTAGTCCGCGCCCTGGATGCGACCGGTGGCGCCGCCGACGTGCGTGAGCTTGCCCGCGTCCTCCTCCATGTGCGCGCGCTCGATCTGGATGGTGATCTCGCGTCCGCTCTCCAGCTCGATGGTGATCGTGCCGTCGTGGGCGATCGGCTCGTCGTACTGCGAGGTCTGGAAGTCCTTGGCGAGGTCCGGGTAGAAGTAGTTCTTCCGGGCGAACCGGCTCGACTCGGCGATCTCGCAGCCGAGGGCGAGGCCCAGGCGGATGCTGGACTCGATGGCCTTCTCGTTCACCTGGGGCAGGCCGCCGGGGAGGCCCAGGCAGGTCGGGCAGGTGTTCGTGTTCGCGCCGGAGCCGAACTCGTTGGCGCAGCCGCAGAACATCTTGGTCTTGGTGTTCAGCTCGACGTGCACCTCGAAACCGAGCACCGGCTCGAACAGCTCGAGCGCCTTGTCGTAATCCATCAGTGCGGCCTTGGCCATCAGACGGCTCCCTCTTCGCTGGCGAACATCTCGGTGGCGGTCAGGTCCGGCGCCTGACTCAGCAGCGTCCCGCCCCACTTCTCCTCGAGCAGACCCTCCAGGGCCGCGCCGTAGGTGTACAGGCGGGCGTCGGCGCGCGCGGGCGCCATCAGCTGCATCCCGACGGGCAGGCCGTCTTCGGGCGCGAGGCCGATCGGCAGGCCCATGCCGGGGACCCCGGCCAGGTTGGCCGGGATGGTGGTGATGTCGTTGAGGTACATCGCCATCGGGTCGTCGATCTTCTCGCCCAGCTTGAAGGCGGTGGTCGGCGCGCTCGGGCTGACCAGCACATCCACCTTCTCGAACGCCGCCTGGAAGTCGCGCTGGATGAGCGTGCGCACCTTCTGCGCGCTGCCGTAGTACGCGTCGTAGTAGCCGGCGCTCAGGGCGTACGTGCCGAGGATGATGCGGCGCTTCACCTCGGGGCCGAAGCCGGCGTCGCGGGTGGCCGCCATGACGCGCTCGACGGTGACCGGAGGGTTCGCCGGGTCGACGCGGAGGCCGAACCGCACGGAGTCGAAGCGCGCGAGGTTGCTGGAGGCCTCGGCGGGAAGGATGAGGTAGTAGGCCGAGACCGCGTACTCGAAGCTCGGGGCGCTGACCTCGACGATCTCCGCGCCGGCCGACTCGAGGAGTGCGAGCGACTCGTCGAAGCGCTGCTTGACTCCGGCCTGGAAGCCGTCGCCCGCGATCTCGCGGATGACGCCGACGCGCACGCCCTTCAGGGCGCCCTCGCGGCGCCCGGCGCGTGCGGCGTCGGCCATCGACGGCCAGGTGTCGCTGAGCGAGGTGGAGTCGAGCGGGTCGTGCCCGGCGATCACGTCGTGCAGCAGCCCGGCGTCGAGCACCGACCGGCTGACCGGGCCGACCTGGTCGAGAGAGCTCGCCAGCGCGATCGCACCGTAGCGGCTGACGCCTCCGTACGTCGGCTTGACGCCGACCGAGCCGGTCACCGCGGCGGGCTGACGGATCGAGCCGCCGGTGTCGGAGCCGAGCGCGAGCGGCGCCTCGAAGGCGGACACGGCCGCGGCCGAACCGCCGCCGGAGCCGCCGGGGATGCGCTCCAGGTCCCACGGGTTGCGGGTCGGGCCGTACGCCGAGTGCTCCGTCGAGGAGCCCATCGCGAACTCGTCCATGTTCGTCTTGCCGAGGGGTACGAGGTCGGCCTCGCGCAGCTTGCGCACGACGGTGGCGTCGTAGGGCGGGATCCAGCCCTCGAGGATCTTCGAGCCCGAGGTGGACGGCATGTCGTGAGTGGCCAGCACGTCCTTGATCGCGATCGGGACGCCCGCGAGCGCGCCGAGCGGCTCGCCTGCGGCACGGCGGTCATCCACCGCGGCCGCGGTGGCCAGGGCGGCGTCGCCGGCGACGTGCAGGAAGGCGTGGACGTCGGCATCCACCGACTCGATGCGGTCGAGGTGCGCGCGGACGGCCTCGACGGAGGAGACCTCGCGCGCGGCGAGCTTCTCGGCGAGGGCGGACGCGGAGAGACGGGTCAGGTCGGTCATGCGCTTACTCCTCGTCCAGGATGGTGGCGACCTTGAAGCGGTCGCCCTCGCGGGCCGGGGCGCCGGACAGCGCCTGCTCGACCGTCAGCGACGGGCGCACCTCGTCGCTGCGGAACACGTTCGTGAGCGGCAGCGGGTGGCTCGTCGCGGGCACGTCGGGGCCGGCGACCTCCTGCACCTTCGCGACGGACTCGACGATCTGGCCGAGCTCCTTCGTGAGGCTCTCGAGCTCTTCCGGGCTGAGGTCGATCCGGGCGAGGTTCGCCAGGTGCGCGACCTTTTCGGCGCTGATGTCGCCTGCGCTGCTTTCAGACAAGGGTGCGTCTCCGTGGGATTCGGTGATGAGGGTGCGCGCTCGCGATCGCGAGGCCGCCGTAACGATTCTAGGGCGAGCCGAACAGACCGCGCCCCAGCCCGTTGACCGCTTGGTACGCCTCTTTGTAGGTCCGCGGCACCGGCGCTCCGGGCGGCCCGTACCGCGCCATGAGCAGCCCGACGAGCCCGATGCCGGGCGGGCTGAGCGGACGGTCCTGGTCGGCCGGCGCGGGCGCATCCGCCTCGGGGTTGGCGGGGAGGTACTGCGGATGCGTGTCCGGCCAGGTACCGGGCTGTCGCGGTGTCGTGCGGTTGATCGCGTTGTCGATGGTGCGCGCACCGCGGTCGCGCTCGGTCAGGTGCCGCAGGCGGAACTTCTTCGCCAGCGTCGCGATCACCGCCGCATGGTGCATCTGCTCGTGGATGATCGTGTTGCGCTCGGTGTAGGCCGAGATCGCGATGGCGGGAACGCGGACCCCGAGGCGGTCGAAGCCGAAGCCGTACTCCCCCGGCCCGCTGCCGTCCGGAGGCGTCGCCGGCCCCGGCGGCACGTGGTCGTATGTGCCGCCGTGCTCGTCGAAGGTCACCAGCAGCATCGTGTTCAGCGCGTTCGACCCCTTCGCGCTGCGCGCCGACCGGATGGCGGAGTAGACCCGGTGCAGCAGCAGGTCGCCCGCGCGCACGTCGGAGATGGCGCCGCCGACGATGGTCTCCCCGTCGACCGCCTCGCCGGTCATCGGACCGCCCGGCGGGTGCATGTCGTTGTGGTCGTAGAGCAGCCGCGGCTCGACGAACGCGTAGTCGGGCAGGGTGCCCTCCGCCACATCCACGTAGAACTGCGACATCGTCCGGAAGTGCGTCTTCCAGAACGGCTCGAGGGCCGGCGCGTGGATGAACCCGGTGAGCGAGATCAGCTGCCGGTCGTCGTAGTAGACGCGCCAGCTGCGCCCCGCCTCCTCCAGCCGGTTGAAGATGGTAGGCGCGTCGTTCTTCGGATCGAACCACTTGCGCAGCCCCTCCGCGCCGCCGTTGTCGACGTAGCCGTGGGAGGTCGAGGCGTTGAAGAACGACCGGTTGCAGAACGTCTGCGACGGGACGGCGCAGTGCCAGTCGTCGTATACGGCGAACTGGCGGGCGAGCGTCGAGAACACCGGCAGCATGTCGGGCGTGAAACCGCCCATGATCCGGCGGTAGTCCTCCACCGTGGGCTCGCGCCCGGTGTCCTTGCGGAGCACGCCGATGTAGTCGCGGACGAACCCGCGCATGCTCGGCGTCGCCCCCGGCTTCGGCGCGTTGTAGGGCGGCAGCAGCTGCGGCAGCCGGGCGTCCGCGTTCGCCGGCGGGTCGACGACCTCGTACAGCTGCGTGTTCACGTGCGGGTAGACCTCGCCGGGGTCGGGAGACGGCTGCCGCATCACGAAGTCGGTCGTTCCCTCGTAGGGGTGGGCCGGGATGTCCGGGCCTCCCGCCGGATCCGGGTTGCTGTAGTCGCCGAACGCCAGACCCTCGAAGCGCTTCCCCTCGGGCAGGGTGCGCTCGTCGTAGAGGTGGCCGAGCAGGTTGTCGAACGAGCGGTTCTCGTACATGAGCACGACGAGGTGGTCGAACCCCGGGCCCGTGCCGCGCGGCGGAAGCGGCGGGTACTCCTCGCCGACCTCGTCGGACGTCGGAGACCCCTGCACGGCGGCGCCGCTGATCGCCGCGCCCGCCGCGCCGCCCGCCGCCCCTCCGGCGACCGCGCCCGCCGCCACGAGACCGGCGCCCTTCAGGAAGGACCGGCGGCTGGCTCCCCGGCGCGCCGGGGCGCCGGCGCTGTCGCCGTCGGGCTCGGTGGCGGGGTCGTCGTCCGGTCGCATCCCATCCATTATGGATGCCGCCTCCGACACCCGGAGCGTGCGCTCAGCGGGCCGCCGCCTCCGTGGTCGCGGCCTTCGGCGCGCCGCCGGACGGCAGCACCAGGTCGCCGCGGTCGATCCCGATCATGGCGAGGTTGCGCATGCACTCGGTGCCGGCGGTGAAGTACTCGTTGTGGCCCGACGAGCCGGCGAGCGACTGGCCGGTCAGCGGGTCCACCGCACCGTCGACCCCCATCGACGCGGCGCCGTACCCCGGGGATCCGGGGTCGCTGCCGAAGAACGCGCTGTTCACGATGGGGTCCATCGGCGCCTCCCCGACGAAGACTGTGCCGCCGGTCACGGCGAGGCCGGCGACCGACTGGGCGTCGCTGCCCGGCGAGCCCATCAGGGCCAGCGCATCCACGGTCACGGTGTGCCGCTCCAGCGCCATGAGCGCCGCCGTGGAGCCGTAGGAGTGCGCGAAGACGCTCAGGTACGGCTGGTCGGCGGTCCGGAGGGCGCGGATGCCCTCGAGCGTCCGCTCCAGGCTGTCGGCGCCCTGCGTGGCGAGGGCGGTTCCGCCGATGTTCGTGAGCACGGGGGTCTGGTAGCCGATCCAGGCGACCACCGCGACCCCGGGCGCTCCGCCGTGGCCGCGCGGGCCGAGCATCCGGCGCAGCGACCCGGTCTGCAGGTCGTACTGCTCCTGCGCGACCTTCGCCCACGACTCGATCTGCTCGCCCACCGACATGTACATGCCCGGCACCAGGACGCTCACATACGACGCCGTACTGAGGTCGCCGACCACGATCGAGGCCTTCGCGTCGCGCGACGCGTCGAGGTTCACCAGGGTGCGCTTCACTCCGTCGTGCGCGGCCAGCGCCTTCGAGACGTTGCCGAGCGTCTGGAGCCTGCGCTGCAGCGCCACGCGCTCGGCGCGTCCGTGCTCGGACCTGAGCGTGCGGGTGAGGTCGGCGATCGTCAGCTTGAGGTCGAGCGCGTTCGCCTGGCCGCGCACGGCGTACGGCACGCCCTCCAGGTTGCCGACGACGTGCGGCGCGCTCTCGATCAGCAGCTTCTGCTTGGCCGGGTCGATCAGCTTCCACACCCGGCTGACGTCGGCGGCGGCCGGAGCCCGGCGCAACAGCGACTCCAGCTTCGCGCGGTTGGCGTCGAGGAAGGTCGGAAGCGCCGAGGCGTCGATGCCGGCGACGGCTCCGAGCACCGACATGGATGCGGTGCCGCCGGTGGGTGCGGACGGCACGTCCGAGACGGGGCCGGAGACGATGGAGGCGGCGGAGGCGGAGGCCGCGTTCTGGACCGCCATGACGGACACCGCGGAGTGCGTGGGCGCCGTCGCCGCGGCGTCGGCGGGCATGACGAAGGCCCCGGTGAGTCCTGAGACGACCGAGGTCACGGTGAGAACAGCTGCAAAGCCGACCAGCACTCCGTCCGGGTCCCTCCGAGAGCGAGCGAGCTTAGCCCTTGCATGCGCCCAGGGGGAGCGCACGCCTCGACTCTACCCGTGAATGGGTGGCGGACGCCGACGCGTTCTACCCCCGATTCGGGGGAGAACTCGAATACTGTCCGTGCAATGACGGACCGAAATCATCACTCCGCGAGGGCTGCGGGGCCTTCTTCGACCAGCTTCTTGAACTGCGCCGCATCGATGATGCGCACACCGAGCTCCTCGGCCTTCGCCAGCTTCGAGCCCGCACCCGGTCCGGCGGCGACGAAATCCGTCTTCTTGGACACGCTGGACGCAGCCTTCCCACCCGCGGCGATGATCGCCTCCTGGGCCCCCTCGCGCGTGAATCCCTCCAGCGATCCGGTGGCGACCACGGTCAGGCCGGCGAGCACTCCGCCGGCCTCGCTCGCGGCGCCCGGTCCGGGATGGCCGGGGGTCGCGAACTGCACGCCGTCAGCGGCCCAGCGCTCCACGATCTCGCGGTGCCAGTCCACCTCGAACCAGGCGAGCACCGCGTCCGCGATGATGCCGCCCACGCCGTCCACGGCGGCCAGCTCCTCGCGCGATGCGGAACGGATCGCGTCCAGCGAGCCGAAGTGATTGGCGAGCGCGCGCGCCGCGACGGGACCCACGTGGCGGATGTTCAGCGCGACGAGGATGCGCCACAGCGGCTTCTCGCGCGACGCCGCCAGATTCGCGAGCAGTTCGACCGCGCTCTTGGACGGGACGTACAGCTCGCTTCCCGGGAACTCCCCCGCCTCGGCAGCCGCGACGGGGTCGAACGGGCCGTCCTTCTTCTGCCGCCGGCGGCGGAACGGGGTGTCTACCTTTTCGTCCCCCGTGTCGGTCAGCTTGGGCAGCCCGGTCTCGCCGTCGCGCACCACGACCTCGATCGGGAACAGATCGGAGAGGGTCAGCCCGAACAGCCCGGCCTCGGTGGGCAGCGGCGGCGTCTCCGGGAAGCGGGGCTGGGTCAGGGCCGCGGCGGCCACCTCGCCGAGCGCCTCGATGTCGAGCGCACCCCGCGATCCGATGTGCTCCACCCGGCCGCGGACCTGCGCCGGGCAGAACTCGGCGTTCGGGCAGCGCAGGTCGATGTCGCCCTCCTTCGCCGGCGCCAGGCGGGTGCCGCACTCGGGGCAGTTCTCGGGCATGACGAACTCGCGCTCGGTGCCGTCGCGCAGCTCGACGACCGGCCCCAGCACCTCGGGGATGACGTCGCCCGCCTTGCGCAGCACGACGGTGTCGCCGATCAGCACGCCCTTCGCCTTGACGACCTCCTGGTTGTGCAGGGTCGCCTGGCGCACCTCCGAACCGGCGACCTTCACCTTCTCCATTACCGCGAACGGCGTCGCCCGGCCGGTGCGGCCGACGCTGACGACGATGTCGAGCAGCTTCGTGTTGACCTGCTCCGGCGGGTACTTGTAGGCGATGGCCCAGCGCGGTGCCCGGCTGGTCGCGCCGAGCTCGTCGTGCAGGGCGAGCTCATCCACCTTGATCACGATGCCGTCGATCTCGTGCTCGACCGCCCCGCGGTGGGCGCCGTAGTACTCGATGAACTCGTCGACCTTCGCGACCTCGTCGACCACGCGGTAGTGCGTCGAGGTCGGCAGACCCCATCCCTTGAGCAGCTCGTAGACCTTCGACTGCGCATCCACCGGCGGGTTCCGCCAGGCGCCGATGCCGTGAACCAGCATGTGGAGGCGGCGCAGCCGGTTGTGCATGAGCTCGAGCTGGGCTGCGTTCTTGCCCTCGGCCTTCTGCCGGAGCGAACCACTCGCCGCGTTGCGGGCGTTGGCGAACACGCGCTCGCCGGCCTCCTGCTGGTGGGCGTTGAGCTCCTCGAACTCGGCGACCGGGAAGAACACCTCGCCGCGCACCTCCACCAGCGCGGGCGGCTCGTCGGTCGCCAACCGGGTCGGGATGGCCGGGATCCAGCGGATGTTCTCCGTCACGTCCTCGCCGACGACGCCGTCGCCGCGGGTGGCGGCGGACACGAGCACGCCGCGCTCGTAGCGGAGGTTGATCGCGAGCCCGTCGATCTTCAACTCGCAGAGGTAGTCGACGCGGCGTCCGGCATCCCGTTCGACGCGGGCGGCCCAGGCCTCGAACTCCTCGAGCGAGAAGACGTTGTCGAGGCTCAGCATCCGCTCGGCGTGCTCGACCGGCGCGAACAGCGTCGTCTGCGCACGGCCGCCGACGGTCTGGGTCGGGCTGTCCTGCGACTGCACCTCGGGATGGAGCCGCTCCAGCTCCTCGAGGCGCCGCATCATGCGGTCGTACTCCTCGTCGCTGACGAGCACCGTGTCGCGCTCGTAGTACGCATCGCGCAGCTCGAGGATGCGCGTGGTCAGCTGCTGCGCCTCGGCCCGCGCGTCAGCGGCCTGGTCGTCGGTCGTCGTCTCGATCGCCACGCGTCCAGCTTATGCGGGACCTCCGACGCCGGAACGCGGGGCTTCGGGACCGGGAGCGCCGCCGGCGGCTCCGGTCCGCTGTCGCCGCGACCGCATCGGGATGGACCGGCGGCTCAGCACCGCCGCGACGAGGAAGCACACGGCGCCGAGCAGCGTCCCGAGGTTCGCCCAGAGCAGGCTCACCGGATCGCCGGTCTCCGGGACGGTGTACGCGCCGATAGCGGAGGCCCCGAAGAACACCGAGCCGACCAGGTTCAGCCAGGTGCCGTGCCACGTGCGCGCCTGCGGATCCCACAGCCGGTCGCGGTCGACCGTGGCGACGACGGCGAGGCCGCTCGAGACGAGGAAGCAGATCGAGCCGAACGCGTCCGGACGCCAACCGTCGCCGACCCGCGCGCCCGAGTTCAGCGAGACGATGAGCGCTTCCGTAGTGCTGACGTTGAAGAACAGGGTGCCCACGAACTGGACGGCCGCCGCCCACCAGTCGTACCGGTCGGGCCTGTTCCCGCCCCGGCGCGGAGGTCTGCGGCCGCTGAGGGCGACCTGGATGAAGGCAGCGGCCGTGAAGAACAGCGCGCCGACGAAGAAGGTGATGTTGGCCCAGACGTCGCCGGCCGCCTCCTGGTACGACGGGATGGCGCCCACGAGGAAGAACAGCGAGCCGATCGCGAAGCCCCACGCCTCGCGCCGGAGCCGGATCGCCCGCACCGCCGTCATGGGCGGAGCCTAAGCCGTCGGTGCGCTCCGTGGCACCGGTCGGGTTCAGACCGGGACGGCGGACACCGTGCGGTCGATGGTGGTCTGGCCCAGCACGCGAGTGCCGACATACACCACCGCGGTCTGGCCCGGGGCGACACCGTTGAGCGGGACGTCGGGCCGGATCACCAGCTCGCCTCGCGTGACGGACGCGGTGGCGGGAACGGGGTCGGCGTGCGCACGGATCTGCACCTCGCACGCGAACGGCGTGGCCGGGTCGGCGGGCGGCATCCCGGCCCAGGTGAAGCGGGAGCCGGCGATCTCGGCGATGTCGAGCGCCTCGCGCGGACCCACGACCACCTCGTTCTCCTTCGGGCGAACCTCCAGCACGAAGCGGGGACGGCCGTCCGGCGACGGGTAGCCGACGTTCAGCCCCTTGCGCTGCCCGACGGTGTAGGCGTGCGCGCCCTCGTGCGTGCCGAGGCGGTTGCCCTCGCGGTCGACGATGTCGCCGGTCGCCGTGCCGACGCGCTCGGCCAGCCAGCCGCGGGTGTCGCCGTCGGGGATGAAGCAGATGTCGTGCGAGTCCGGCTTGTTCGCGACGCTCAGCCCGCGGGCGGCGGCCTCGGCCCGCACCTCCGCCTTCGACGGCGTCGCGCCCAGCGGGAACATCGCGTGCGCCAGCTGCTCCGCCGTGAGCACGCCCAGCACGTACGACTGGTCCTTCGCCCAGGCGCTCGCCCGGTGCAGCTCGCGGTTGCCGTCGGCATCCGTCACGACGGCCGCGTAGTGCCCGGTGCACACCGCGTCGAAGCCCAGGTCGAGGGCCTTCTCGAGCAGGGCGGCGAACTTGATGCGCTCGTTGCAGCGCATGCACGGGTTCGGCGTGCGCCCGGCCGAGTACTCGGCGATGAAGTCGTCCACGACGTCGAGCTTGAAGCGCTCGGAGAAGTCCCAGACGTAGTACGGGATGCCGATGATGTTCGCCGCGCGCTGCGCATCCATCGAGTCCTCGATCGTGCAGCAGCCCCGGCTGCCGGTGCGCAGCGTGCCGGGCATGCGCGACAACGCCAGGTGCACGCCGACCACGTCGTGGCCCGCCTCGACGGCACGCGCCGCCGCCACCGCGGAGTCCACTCCCCCGCTCATCGCCGCCAGAACCTTCACCCGCCGATTCTACCCGCGCCCCGCCGCGCCTCCGCCGCCCGGTCCCCGACCGGTGAGTAAACGCGCGAATCCCGCCCGAGTTGCGACATCTGCTCACCACTCGGCGAAGGGAGACGGGACGGAGGCACCCGCGCCGAACGCGAGCCGACCGGTGAGCAGACGCGCGAATCCCGCCCGAGTTGCGACATCTACTCACCACTCGACGCAAGGAGACGGGGCTGGAGGCACCACCCGCGCCGAACGCGAGCCGACCGGTGAGTAGACGCGCGAATCCCGCCCGAGTTGCGACATCTGCTCACCACTCGGCGAAGGGAGACGGGACGGAGGCGACGAACGCCCGAGGCGAATCGAGTGGTGAGTGGATGCGCGAATTCGCGACGAGTGGCGACGTGTACTCACCACTCGGCGGGGCGGGGCGGGGCGGGCGGGCGGCCGGCCGGCCGGGCGAGGCGGGAGCGCCGCTCGGCGAGGCCGGCCCGCGACGCCTGCGCGTAGGCCGCCGGGAGGGCGGCGAGCAGCGCGTCCACGTCGGCGTCCGTCGACGTACGGCCCAGCGTGAACCGCAGCGCGCTCCGCGCCTCCGACTCGCTGCGCCCCATCGCGAGGAGCACGTGCGACGGCTCCGGGATGCCGGCCTGGCACGCCGATCCCGTCGACACCGACACGCCGGCCATGTCGAGCAGGAACAGCAGCGAGTCGCCCTGCGCGCCCGGGAACGTGAAGTGGGCGTTGGATGCGACACGCGACGGCCCCGGCTCCGGCCCGCTCAGCACGGCCTCCGGCACGGCCGCCCGCACCCCGGCGATGAGCCGCTCCTGCAGGGCCGCGAGCCGCACAGCCTCCGCCCCCGCTCGGCCTCCGCCGCACGGGCCGCGACGGCGAACGACACCGCCGCCGCCACATCCTGCGTCCCGCTGCGCACCTGCCGCTGCTGCCCGCCGCCGTGGATCAGCGGGACGACGGTGGATGCGCGGCTCAGCACGAGCGCGCCGATACCGACAGGCCCGCCGATCTTGTGCGCCGAGACGCTGAGCGCATCCACCCCCAGCCCGGCGAAGTCGACGGCGAGGTGACCGTATGCGGCCACCGCATCCACGTGCACCGGCACGCCTGCGGCTCGTGCGACCGCGGCGAGCGTCCGCACCGGCTGAACCGTCCCGACCTCGTTGTTGACCGCCAGGAACGTCAGCAGCGCCGCGTCCCCGGGCACCTCGGCCGGGATCGCGATCCGGCCCTCGCCGTCGAGCGGCAGCCACACCGCCTCGGCGCCCTCCGCGCGCTCCAGCCAGTCCACCGTGTCCACGGTCGCGTGATGCTCTCCGCCGGGCACCAGGATGCGGGCGCGCCGACCGCCGTCGTTCCGCGCCCAGTACATCCCCTTGACGGCGAGGTTGACCGCCTCGGTGCCGCCCGAGGTGAAGACGACCTCGATGGGGTCGGCCCCGAGCGTGGCGGCGACCGTCTCGCGCGCCTCCTCGAGCATCCGCCGGGCCTGCTGCCCCTGGCTGTGGATGCTCGAGGGGTTGCCGACGACGCCCATGGCCTCGGTGTAGGCGGCGATCGCCTCCGGGCGCATCGGCGTGGTGGCGGCGTGGTCGAGGTAGACCGGCACGGTGCTCTCCGAAGCTGATTCCAGGCGTGTGTCACTACTCTAGATCGCATGACCTCGTCCGACCCTCTGCGCAACCTGGGCGTACGCGTCGGGCCGAGCGGCGGCGAGCTGCGGGTGTTCTCGGCGAGCGCCGACGCCATGGAGCTGTGCCTGTTCGACGAGAGCGACCCGAACTGGCTGACGAAGACCGTCGCGATGGCGCGGGATGCGAACGGCGTGTGGGTGGGCCGCTCGCGTTCGCTGACCGTGGGCAGCCGCTACGCCCTCCGCGTCTCCGGCCCGAACGCCCCGGCCAACTCCTTCGACCCGGAGGCCCTCCTCCTCGACCCGTACGCCCGCGGTCTCATCCACGTCGGCTCCGACGGCTACCGGTCCGTGGTCGTCTCCGACGGCTTCGACTGGGGGATGCGCGCAAGCCCGCCACCCCGCTGGACCACACGGTGGTCTACGAGGCGCACGTGCGGGGCCTCAGCCGGCTGAACCCGTCCGTCCCGGAGGAGCTGCGCGGCAGCTACGCCGGTCTCGCCCACGAGTCGACGATCGGGTACCTGAAGGATCTCGGCGTCACGGCCGTCGAGCTGCTCCCGGTGCACGCCTTCGTGTCGGAGCAGCGCCTCCTGCAGGAGGGGCTCACGAATTACTGGGGCTACAACACCCTCAACTTCTTCACGCCGCACACCCCCTACGCGTCGCGTGCGGCCCAGGCGGCGGGGCCGGAGGCGGTGCTCGCCGAGTTCAAGGGCATGGTCAAGCTGCTGCACCTGGCCGGCATCGAGGTCTACCTCGACGTGGTCTACAACCACACCGCTGAGGAGGGCCTGAGCGGACCGCGCACGAGCTTCCGGGGCATCGACAACGCCACCTACTACCGGCACGACGAGTCCGGCGCCTACATCGATGTGACGGGATGCGGGAACACGGTCGACTTCGGCAACCCAGTTCCGCAGCGGCTCGTGCTCGACTCGCTGCGGTATTGGGCGAACGAGATGCAGATCGACGGCTTCCGGTTCGACCTCGCCGCCACGCTGGGCCGCGGCACCGACGCCTCGTTCCACCGTGACCACCCTCTGCTGGTCGCCGCGCAGTCCGACCCGGCGCTGCAGGGCGTGAAGCTCATCGCCGAGCCGTGGGATGTGGGGCTCGGCGGCTGGCAGACCGGCAACTTCCCGGGCCCCACGGCGGATGCGGCCGGCTGGTCGGAATGGAACGACCGCTACCGCGACCGCGTGCGGAACTTCTGGCTGGCCGACATCGCCGACGCGCGCCGCAACGGCCAGGCCCCTGTGGGCATCGGCGGCTTCGCGACCCGCCTCGCCGGCTCGTCGAACACGTTCTCCCCCGACCGCGGACCGCTCGCCTCGATCAACTTCGTCACCGCGCACGACGGCTTCACCATGGCCGACCTGACGGCCTACGACGTGAAGCACAACCTCGGCAACGGCGAGGACAACCGCGACGGCACGGACAACAACCGCTCGTTCAACCACGGTGTCGAGGGCCCGACCGTGGATGAGGCGGTGCTGCTCATGCGGGCGAAGGCCATTCGCAACCTGATGGGCACGCTGCTGCTCTCGGCGGGCGTCCCGATGATCACGGCGGGCGACGAGTACGGGCGCAGCCAGCGCGGCAACAACAACGCCTACTGCCACGACAGCGAGCTGACCTGGCTGAGCTGGCTGCGCACCCGCGAGCAGCGGGAGCTCTACGACACCACGAAGCGTCTGCTCCAGCTGCGCCGCGAGAACCCGGCGCTGCGGCCGAGCCGGTACGCGGTCGACGGGCAGACCACGCCGAACGCCAGCCACATGGACTGGTACGACGCGACCGGTCAGCGGATGGACGACGACGACTGGAACTCGCCGGAGAACCGCACGCTGCAGTATCTGGTGGCGTCGACGCCCGACCGGGAGGAGTTCAACCGCGTCCTCCTCATCGTGCACGGCGTGGAGGACGACGTGGAGGTGTCCCTCCCCGTCGCGGACGGAGTGACGTCGTACCAGCTGCTGTGGGACTCGGCGACCGAGGTGCCTATCCCCGAGGATGCGGCGGAGCTGGCGCCAGGCTCGGCGCGGCTGGTGGGCGGCACGTCCATGCAGCTGTTCCGGGCGAACGGGCCGCGCGCGGGGGCGCCGAGCTGATGGCCAAGCCGAAGACCTCGGCGGGGACGCCGGCGACCGTCGCCCTGACCGCTGCGGGCATCCCGTTCACCGCGCATCCGTACGACCACGACCCGTCGGCGCCGTCGTTCGGGCTGGAGGCCGCCGAGGCCCTCGGCGTCGAACCCGACCGGGTGTTCAAGACCCTGCTCGCCGACACGGACCTGGGACTCGTGGTCGGCGTCGTGCCGGTCACCGGGATGCTGGACCTCAAGGCGCTCGCGGCCGCCGTCGGCGCGAAGCGTGCCACGATGGCGGACCCCGCCGTCGCCGAGCGCCGCACGGGCTACGTGGTCGGCGGCATCAGCCCCGTCGGGCAGAAGACCGCGCATCCCACCGTCGTGGATGAGACGGCGCAGCTGTTCGACACGGTCTTCGTCTCCGGCGGCAAGCGCGGCTTCGACATCGAGCTCGCCCCCGCCGACCTCCTCGCCGCGACCGGCGCGACCTTCGGGGCGATCGCGAAATGAGCGTCGTGGCGGTTCGGAGTGCGACCCCCGCCGACGCGGACGGCATCGCGCACGTGCACGTGACCGCCTGGCGGGAGGCGTACGCCGAGCGGCTGGCCGCGGAGTTCCTCGCGTCGCTCGACGAGTCCCGTTTCGCCCGCAACTGGGAGGACATCCTCGCCGACGGAGTGACCCGCGGGTACGTCGCGGAGCGCGACGGAACGATCGTCGGCTGGGCCACCTCCGGCCCCGGCCGCGACTACGACGCGCCCCGCGGGCTCGAGCTCGAGGGCATCTATGTGCTCGCGTCCGCCTACGGCACCGGCGCCGGACAGCGGCTGCTCGACGCCGCGATCGGAGACGCCCCCGCCTACCTCTGGGTCATGGACGGCAACGCTCGCGCCGAGGCGTTCTACCGCCGCAACGGTTTCGCGCGCGACGGCGGCACCGCCACGCACACCCTCGGCGCGACCGCGGTCCCCGCCGTCCGCATGACCCGCTGACCCCAGTCCCGCGCCCGCGCCCGCGCCCGCGCCCGCGCCCGCGGCCAACAATTCCTGAGTTGTTCGCCCCGACACGCCGTGAGCAGGCCGAAAAACTCAGGAATTGTTGGCGTGGGACGCGGATCAGGAGGCGACCCGCACCAGGCCCAGCTCGGCCGGCGTCAGCAGGAGGTCGTTGACCGGGACGACGCGGACCGTGTAACCGAACGAGCCCGCCCAGGCGAGACGCACGGTGCCGACGAACTCGTGCGCCACGGAGGGGTCGCCCGCGCCGGGAACGCCGGTGTCGACGGTCAGCGCCTGGCGGTGCACGTCCGTGAGCTCGTCGTCGCGGCTGCGGCCGTAGACGACCTGCACCTCGACGTCCGACGGATCGAGGCCGTTGAGGTGCACCAGCGCCCGGACGTGCAGCTCGTCGCCGACCTGCGGCACCGCATCCACACCGCCGGCGTCCACGTGCGCGACGTCGACGCCCGGCCACGCGGACTCGACGCGCTCCTTCCACGCGGCGAGCGAGCGCGCCTCGGCGTAGTCGTTCTCGCTCAGGCGGTCCTCGTACGAGGCGGCAGGGACGTAGAGGCGCTCCACATACTCGCGCACCATCCGCTCGGCGGACAGCGGCGACGACAGGGTGGACAGGGTGTGCCGGATGCGCGACACCCACGCGGTCGGCACGTCGTCGCCGTCGCGCTCGTAGAAGCGCGGTGCGATCTGGTGCTCGATCAGGTCGTACATCGCCTCGGCCTCCAGCGCGTCGCGCTCGGCGCCGTCGCCGGCCGCGTCGGCGGACGGGATCGCCCACCCGTTCTCGCCGTCGTAGAACTCGTTCCACCAGCCGTCGAGGATCGACAGGTTGAGCGCGCCGTTCAGCGCCGCCTTCATGCCGGACGTGCCGCACGCCTCCAGCGGGCGCAGCGGGTTGTTCAGCCAGACGTCCGTCCCCGGGTAGAGCAGCTGCGCCATCCCGATGTCGTAGTCGGGCAGGAACACCATCCGCTGCCGGATGTCGGCCTCCGACGCGAACTGCACGAGCTTCTGGATGAGGCGCTTGCCCTCGTCGTCGGCCGGATGCGACTTGCCCGCGATCACGAATTGCACCGGGCGCTGCGGGTCGGTGAGGATCCTCCGCAGCCGGTCCGGGTCGTGCAGCATCAGCGTGAGCCGCTTGTACGTCGGCACGCGCCGCGCGAAGCCGATGGTGAGCACGTTCGGGTCGAGCAGCTCGTCCATCCACGCGGGAGCGATCCCGCCGGGGTTCTGCTCCTGCCAGGCCGCCTCGACGCGGCGCCGGGCGTCCTGCACCAGCTGCTCGCGCATCCGGTTGCGCACGCCCCACAGGTCGAGGTCGGTCACCGCGCCCGAGTTCGCCCAGTCGGCGTGCGTCGTGTCCTCGGTGCCGAGCCGCTCGAGCGCGAGCGCGCGGAGCATCGGGTCGGTCCAGGTCGGCGCGTGGACGCCGTTGGTCACGGAGTCGATCGGCACCTCCTGGGGGTCGAAGCCCGGGTAGAGCCCGTTGAACATGTGACGGGACACGTCGCCGTGGAGCTTCGACACGCCGTTCGCGTGCTGCCCGAGCCGCAGGCCCATCACCGCCATGTTGAAGACGTCGGGCGAGCCGCCCGGGTAGTCCTCGGCGCCGAGCGGGAGGATCTGATCCACCGAGACGCCGGGGAGGAGCGTGGTCGAGAAGTACCGCTGGACCAGCGGCCGGTCGAACCGGTCGATGCCCGCGGGCACGGGTGTGTGCGTGGTGAAGACGGTTCCGGCGCGCACCACCTGCAGCGCCTGGTCGAAGGTCAGTCCCTCGCCGATCAGGTCGGAGATGCGCTCCAGCCCGAGGAAGCCGGCGTGGCCCTCGTTGGTGTGGAACACCTCCGCCTCCGGCGCGCCCGTTAGCTCGGTCCACGCCTTGACGGCGCGCACGCCGCCGATGCCGAGCAGCAGCTCCTGCAGCAGCCGGTGCTCTCCCCCGCCGCCGTACAGGCGATCGGTGACCGAGCGCAGGCGCTCCTCGTTGTCGGGGATGTCGGTGTCGAGCAGGAGCAGCTTCACCCGGCCCACGGCGGCCTGCCAGACGCGGGCGCGCAGCACGCCATCCGGCAGGGCCAGCGAGATCTGCACAGGCGAGCCGTCCGGGTTGCGGAGCACGCTGAGCGGCAGCCCGTCGGGGTCGAGCACGGGGTAGCTCTCCAGCTGCCAGCCGTCGGGCGTGATCGCCTGCGAGAAGTAGCCCGAGCGGTAGAACAGGCCGGCGGCCACGAGCGGAACGCCCAGGTCGCTCGCCGCCTTCAGGTGATCGCCGGCGAGGATGCCGAGACCGCCGGAGTACTGCGGCAGTGTCGCCGCGATGCCGAACTCGGGCGAGAAGTACGCGATGGTCTGCGGTGCGCCCTCGCCGAGCGACTGGTACCAGCGGGGCTCGCTGAGGTACGAGTGGAGGTCGTCGCGGATGTGGTTCGCCCAGTCGACGTAGCCCTGATCGGCCGCGAGTTCGGCGAGCCGCGACGGCTCGACGGCTCCCAGCAGGGCGATGGGATCGTGCCGGACCTGCTGCCACAGTTCGGGCGAGATGCGGGCGAACAGCTCCTTGGTGGGCTCGTGCCAGGACCAGCGGAGGTTGCCTGCGATCTCCTCCAATGCGGAGAGGTTCTCGGGGAGGACGGCGCGGACGGTGAATCTACGGATGGCCTTCACCCGGTCCACCTTAGAGGAGCCTCATGACGGGCAGGTTAATGAGTGTACGTTCGAGGCGTGGTGAAGAACGCAGCGACCAGATCAGCAGCCGCCGCGCCCGAGGCGGCCACGGTGGAGAACCCGGAGGCGGCGAAGCCCGCCCCGAGACGGACGACGCCCAAGCGGACGCCGCCCGCGAGCGAGGCACCCGCGGCGTACGAGCCGCTGCTCCCGCGCATCCCCATCCTCCAGCTCTCGCCCCAGGTCGACGAGGGGCTGTGGGCGGCGACGGCGTTCAGCGGGGAGGTGATCCCGTTCCGTGCGACCGCCTTCCGCGAGGGGCACGACAAGATCGGCGTGGACCTCATCCTGCTCGACCCGGCCGGGCAGCAGACCGAGCACCACATGCATCCGATCGAGCCGGGCACCGACCGCTGGGAGGTGGAGGTGCAGCTCGAGCAGACCGGGCTGTGGCGCTACCGCGTGCAGGCGTACGCCGACGAGTACGCGACGTGGCACCACAACGCGGAGGTGAAGGTGCCCGCCGGCATCGACGTCGAGCTCATGCTGCGCATGGGGCACGACCTCCTGGTGACCGCCTCCAAGGACAAGCGCCGCAGCACGGCCGAGCGCCGGCACCTCTCCGAGGCGGCCAAGGCGGTCGCGGACACCAAGCGGCCGGTGGAGGAGCGCTTCCAGGCCGCGGTGGACGACCGCATCCAGCAGGTGCTCACCGAGCGGCCCGTGGTCAGCCTCCCTCGCTGTCCGCGACGCGCGCGATCCAGGTGGAGCGGACGCGGGCGGGCGTCGGCAGCTGGTACGAGTTCTTCCCCCGGTCGGAGGGCGCCAAGAAGAACGCGGACGGCACGTGGCAGTCGGGTACCTTCCGCACCGCCGCGAAGCGCCTGCCCGAGGTCGCGGCGATGGGCTTCGACGTGGTCTACCTGCCGCCCATCCACCCGATCGGCCGCACCTTCCGCAAGGGACCGAACAACACCCTCGATGCGGGCGAGAACGACCCGGGATCGCCGTGGGCCATCGGCAACGCAGAGGGCGGCCACGACGCCATCCACCCCGACCTCGGCACCGAGAAGGACTTCACCTTCTTCATCGGCAAGGCGAAGCAGGCCGGACTGGAGGTCGCCCTCGACCTGGCGCTGCAGGCGTCGCCCGACCACCCCTGGGTGACGACGCATCCGGAATGGTTCACCACGCTCCCCGACGGCACGATCGCGTACGCGGAGAACCCGCCGAAGAAGTACCAGGACATCTACCCCATCAACTTCGACAACGACTACGAGGGCCTTCGCCAGGAGGTGCTCCGGATCGTGCGCCACTGGATGGCGCTCGGCGTCCGCATCTTCCGCGTCGACAACCCGCACACCAAGCCGCTGCACTTCTGGGAGTGGCTCATCCACACGGTCAACGAGACCGACCCGGATGTGGTGTTCCTCGCCGAGGCGTTCACCCGCCCGGCGCTGCTGCGCACCCTGGCGAAGGCCGGGTTCCAGCAGTCGTACACGTACTTCACGTGGCGGAACACAAAGGAGGAGCTGGAGGAGTTCCTCGACTCGCTCGCGCACGAGACGGCCGACTACCTGCGGCCGAACCTCTTCGTGAACACCCCCGACATCCTCACCGAGTACTTGCAGTTCGGCGGCCCGGCGGCCTTCAAGATCCGCGCCGCGATCGCCGCCACCGCCGCCCCGACCTGGGGCGTCTACTCGGGCTTCGAGCTGTTCGAGAACGTCGCGCGCCCCGGCGCCGAGGAGTACATCGACAACGAGAAGTACGAGTACCGCCCCCGCGACTACGCCAAGGCGCAGGCGCAGGGACGCTCGCTGGCCGGCTACCTGACGATGCTGAACCGGGCGCGCAGCGAGCACCCGGCGCTCCGGCAGCTGCGCAATCTGCGCATCCACTGGAGCGACGACGACAGCATCCTCGTCTACTCGAAATACCTCGACGGCCGGTTCACCCGCAGCGGCAAGGCCGACGCGGTGCTCGTCGTGGCGAACGTCGACCCGCACTCGGTGCGCGAGACCATCGTCCACCTCGACCCGACGGCGTTCGGCATCCCCTGGGCGGCCGGTTCGAGGTGAAGGACCGCGTGACCGGCCAGCGCTGGACGTGGGGCACCGACAACTACGTCCGCCTGGACGCGTTCACGGAGCCCGTGCACATCCTCTCCGTCCGCCCGCTCTGACCGCCGACCGCCGAAACACAAGGAGTACCGCCATGTCCCCGATCCCCGAAGGCGCGGCCGCCGTCGACCTCCCCACCCTCGACGAGAACGTCCTGGCCTCCATCGCCACCGGCAGCTACCACGACCCGCACTCGGTGCTCGGCCAGCACCAGATCGCCGCGCCCGGCGTGGACGACCCGGTGACCGTGATCCGCACGCTCCGGCCGCTCGCCAAGGAGGTCTTCGCGATCCTGTCGAACGGCGCCCACGTCGAGCTGGCGCACGTGGGCTACGGCGTCTGGCAGGGCATCGACATCGTCGGCCCCGGCGCCTACCGGATCGAGGCGCGCTACGACGACGGCAGCACGTGGACGGCGGACGACCCGTACCGCTTCTTGCCCACGATCGGCTCGCTCGATCTGCACCTGATCGGCGAGGGACGGCACGAGACCCTGTGGACGGCGCTGGGCGCGCACGTGCGCGACCTCGGCGGCGTGGTGGGCACGTCCTTCACCGTGTGGGCTCCGCACGCCCGCGCCGTGCGTGTGGTCGGCGACTTCAACGGCTGGGACGGCACGCTGTACTCCATGCGCAACATGGGCTCCTCCGGGGTCTGGGAGCTGTTCGTGCCGGAGCTCGGCGAGGGCGAGATCTACAAGTACGACATCCTCGCGCAGGACGGCCGCTGGGTGCGCAAGATCGACCCGCTGGCCCAGCTCGCGGAGACGCCGCCGGCCACCGCGTCGCGCGTGACCGTGAGCCGGCACGAGTGGGAGGACGGCGAGTGGATGCAGCGCCGCGCGTCGCACGATCCGCACTCCGGCCCCATGAGCGTCTACGAGCTGCACTTCGGCTCCTGGCGGCCCGGCCTCGGCTACCGGGAGGCCGCCGAGGAACTGATCGACTATGTCGGCGCCCTCGGCTACACGCACGTCGAGTTCCTGCCGCTCGCCGAGCATCCCTTCGGCGGCTCCTGGGGCTACCAGGTGACCGGCTACTACGCGCCGACCAGCCGGTTCGGCTCCCCCGACGACCTCAAGTACCTGATCGACCGGCTGCACCAGGCCGGTATCGGCGTGATCCTCGA
Source organism: Leifsonia xyli subsp. cynodontis (assembly GCF_050632205.1). GTDB lineage: Bacteria > Actinomycetota > Actinomycetes > Actinomycetales > Microbacteriaceae > Leifsonia > Leifsonia xyli_D. The sequence continues at coordinate 1,024,618 of NZ_CP192578.1, read as the reverse complement.
CTGGGTGCCCGGCCACTTCCCGAAGGACGACTGGGCGCTCGCCCGGTTCGACGGCCAGCCGCTGTACGAGCACGCCGACCCGCGGCGCGGCGAGCACAAGGACTGGGGCACGTACATCTTCGACTACGGCAACTCGCAGGTGCGCAACTTCCTCGTCGCGAACGCGCTGTACTGGCTCGAGGAGTTCCACGTGGACGGCCTGCGCGTCGACGCCGTCGCCTCGATGCTGTACCTCGACTACTCGCGCAACGACGGCGAGTGGGAGCCCAACATCCACGGCGGCCGCGAGAACCTCGAGGCGATGGGCTTCCTGCAGGAGGTCACGGCGACGGCTTATAAGCGGAACCCCGGCACGGTGATGATCGCCGAGGAGTCGACCAGCTACCCGGGCGTCACCGCACCGACCTCGTCCGGCGGTCTGGGCTTCGGGCTGAAGTGGAACATGGGGTGGATGCACGACGCGCTCCAGTACATCCACGAGGACCCGATGTACCGCAGCTACCACCACAGCGAGATCACGTTCTCGTTCGTCTACGCCTGGAGCGAGAACTTCCTGCTGCCGATCAGTCACGACGAGGTCGTGCACGGCAAGGGCTCGCTGCTCACCAAGATGCCGGGCGACCACTGGCAGCAGCTGGCGAACGTGCGCGCGTTCCTGGCGTTCATGTGGGCGCATCCGGGCAAACAGCTGCTGTTCATGGGACAGGAGTTCGGGCAGCCCTCCGAGTGGAGCGAGGAGCGCGGGCTCGACTGGTGGATCCTCGACCAGCCGGCGCACCAGGGCCTGTGGAACCTGGTCGCGCAGCTCAACGCCGTGTACAAGGCGCATCCCCAGCTGTGGGCGCGTGACAACGAGCCGGCCGGCTTCGAGTGGCTGGACGGGTCGGACGCGCAGGGCAATGTCATCGCGTTCCTGCGGAAGGACCGCGACGGCGACCCGATCGCGATGCTGTTCAACTTCTCCGGGGCGCCGCACAGCGACTACCGCGTCGGCCTGCCGTTCGCCTGCGAGTGGGAGGAGCTGCTCAACACGGACGCCGAGGCGTACGGCGGCTCGGGCGTCGGCAACCTCGGAGCGGTGACCGCCGCCGAGGAGCCGTGGATGGGCCGGCCGGCCTCCGCGGTGCTGACCTTGCCGCCGCTCGGTGCGCTCTGGCTGAAGCCCCGCCGCTGACGCCGGCCCTTTCGCCGGGTCAGGCTCGGGACGCGATCCAGGCGCCGTAGCCGAGACCGCCGTCGATCGCGTGCTCCGGCACGAGGTTGCGGCCGGCACGCCAGGTGGACCCGAGCGGGCCGCCGAGCCGGACCGGGAGGATGACGCGGCGCGTCCCGGAGGCGCTCTTCCACTGCTCGGCGAGGGCGCGCGCGGACTCAACCCGGGGTCCGCCGACGTGGATGACGCTGTCCGGCTCCCCGCGCCCTCGGCCGCGTCGACCAGCACGCGCGCGACATCCGACACCGCGATCGGCTGGAAGTGCGTACCGGTCGGCGCGATCAGAGCGCCGAGCGCGCGGCCCCGGTCGAAGATGGCGGTCACGAAGTCATGGAACTGGGTGGCGCGGACCACCCGGGTGTCGAGGGCGGACTCCAGGAAGACGCGCTCCTGCGCCGCCTTCGCGCGGTAGTAGCGGTACGCCGAGCGGTCGGCGCCCACGATCGAGAGCAGCACCGCGCGGTGCACCCCGAAACGCGCGGCGGTGTGCACGAGGTTCTGCGCGCCGGTGGCGAAGACGTTCGCCGCCTGCTTGCCGGCCGCGTTGCTGGTGTCGACGATCACGTCCACGCCGTCCACCGCCTCCTCGAGGCCGTCTCCGGTCACCAGGTCGGCGGTCACGTAGGCGGCGCCGTCGACGTACGGGTCGGCGTCGTCGTCCGGAACGCGGCGCGCCGCCACGACCACCTGGTGCCCCCGCTCGATCGCTTGGGCGGTGACGGCGCGACCGGCGAGGCCGGTTCCTCCGACGACGAGCACACGGGCCATGCGCGGTCACTCCTGAGCGGTGGGATGGGCGACGAGAGCCACCGGGCGGCGCCCCGATGTGACCGGGCTCAGTACAGCAGCGACGCCAGCCTAGCCCGGGCCTTGCCCACACGCGGGTCGTCCACGCCCACGATCTCGAAGTACTCCAGGATGCGCGCGCGCACCTCCTCCTTGCCCGCGGCGTCCAGCTTCGGGAACAGGGTGAGGAGGCGGTCGAAGGCGTCCTCGACGTGGCCGCCCGAGATGTCGAGGTCGGCCACCCCGAGCTGCGCGGCCGGGTCGGCGGGCGCGTCGGCGGCGGCGGTGCGGAGCTCGTCGGCGGAGTGACCGGCGAGGCGCGCGAGCAGGCTCACCTGCGCGAGGCCAGCGGCCGCCATGGTGTCGCGCGGGTCCTGCGCGATCGCCGTGCGGTAGGCGCGGATCGCCGCCTCGTAGTCGCCGCGATCGATCGCCTCGTACGCCTCGGCGTGCAGGGGCGGCAGCGGAGGCTCGGCCGCGGGCTCGGCGGATGCGGACTCGGCGTCCACGCCTCCCTCGACCGTCACTGTGTCGGTCACGCCGTTCTGGGCGGCCAGCTGCAGCACCTGGTCGAAGACGTCGCGCAGCTGCTCCTCCGGCACCACGCCCGAGAACAGCTGGACCGGCCGGCCGGCGACGAGCGCCGCGACCGTGGGGACCGCCTGGGCCTGGAACGCCTGCGTGAGCTGCGGGTTCGCATCCACGTCGATCCGGACCAGCACGAACCGGCCGCCGAAGCCGCCGATCACCCGCTCGAGGACGGGCGAGAACTGCTTCCACTGCTCGGACCGCTCGGTGCCGAGGTCCACGACGACGGGCACGCGCATCGACAGGTCGATGAAGTCGTTGAAGTTGGCGTCGGTGCCCTCGAAGTAGAGGCTCGGCAGCGTGATGGCGCCGCCGTCCTCCGCCGGGGCGCCCGGGGCGCCCGGGGCGGCAGCGGCTCCCGGCGCACCCGGGGCGGGCCGGTTGACGAGGGAACTCAGGTCGACGGCCCCGCGCAGGTTGGTGGGCGGGGGCGGGACGTTGCTCATTGATCCTCCAGATGCGTGCAGCGAATCGCGGTCGGCACGAGAATCAAGGATACTCGTGCGGCCCCCGAGGACTACGGGATCTGCTTCGCCGCGATCATGCCCTGAGCGAAGCCGAGGAGCGTGATCTTGGCCTTCGAGCCGGCCGGCGGCACGTAGAACGCCAGCTGGTAGCCGTAGTCGGTCTGGATGCCGGTCTTCGAGGAGGCGACGCCCGTGAGGGCCGCCGCCGTGGCCCCTGCGCTGACCTCGGCGCCCGCCTCCACGACCTTGAGCACCTGCGACTCCTGGAGGTCCGTCCAGACGATCGCCCCCGAGTCGTTCGTCGCCATGGCGACATCGGTGCCGGATCCGGGCCCGGTCGTGAAGTCGAGCGACGCGGTCGCGGGAACCGCCGCCTTCTGCTTGGCCTTCCACTCGGCGCCGACCTGCGTGCGCAGCGTGTCGCCCTCGGCGTTGAAGAGGTTCGCGTACTGGCTCTTGTCGCCGTTCATCAGGATGTCGCCGTACGCCGCCGACACCTTCTCGGGCGGGAGCGCGAGCAGCTTCGAGTCGGGCGGGACGACCGCCGAGCCGATGCTCGCCGGCGCCAGGTTCGGCACCTTCGCCTTCGGCTCGAGCGCGATGGCGTACTCGACCTGGTAGTTGTCGCGCGGCGTGGCCTGGACCATTGTGAGCGCGATCGGCGCCTGCGGGTTGCCCTTGGCGTCCTTCGGGCTCTGGATCACCGCGGCGACGGTGCGCGGCCAGGCGTCCGTCGCCTGCGGCAGCGACAGCACGATCGGGCTCGCGGGGATGGCGGCGATCGGCGGCTCGTCGGTCTTCTTCGCACGGATGGCGTAGTTGGCCTCGCGCAGCTGCAGCGCCGGACCGACGAACCGCTGCTTGGCCAGATCCGCGCTCGCCTTGGCGTCGGCGTCAGCGGCCGACTGGGAGATCCGCTTCACGATGCGCTCCAGCTGCGGAACGGTGACGGCGGGCGGCAGCTGCCCCTGCCCGTCGGGCGCCTCGGTCGCGAGGGGGTGGCGGTCTTGGTCGGCGTAGTCGCCGCATCCGTCCCGGCCGTGCAGCCGGTCAGGGCGAGTGCTCCGACGAGGGCCGCGGGCAGCATCACGCGGGCGCGTCGCGACGAGCGCCGTCCGCGCGGCGTGGCCTCGATCATGGCGGTGGGCTTGTACTTGGGAGCCTTGGGGAGCTTCGGCATCTTCGGGCCGCTCTTCCGGCGCGGGCCGCGGGCGCGGCGGTGCGCGTAGAGCCCCCAGAGGTAGAGGCCGATCCCGATCACCAGCAGGATGAGGCCGCCGATGATCAGCGGGAACGCCCACGGGGTGCTGGAGTCGACGGGCCACGTCACCGTGACGCGCGACGGGGCCGGCTTCTGGCCGTCGGAGGCGACGATGACGCTCACGTCGTCGGGGATGTTCATCCGCGTGACCTGCGCCGACTCGCCGTCGAACTCCTCGAGCCAGAGGTCCGATCCGGCCGGGTTCGGGCCCGCGGTCGTGGTCGCCGCATCACCGGTGGCCGCCGTCGGGGCGGGTGTGGGCGTTGCCGGGGCCGGTGCCGCCGGTGCCGCGGGCGCCCCCGCTGCGGGCGTCGGCGTCGGAGTGGCCGTGCTCGTCGTTCCGTCGCCCTGGCCGTTCGAGGTCGCGGGCTTCTGCACGACGGACTTCGTGGCGAGCTTGCCGGTCGCCTTCTGATAGCGCACGGCGACGTACTTTTGGTCGCCGAGCCAGGCCTTCACGTCCGCTGTACGGCCGTAAGCCACGACAGGGTTCACGCCGGACGGGACGTCGGAGATCGTCAAGGTCTGCTGACCGGGGTGGGCGTTGAGCGCGGACCCGTCGATCACCAGGTAGCGCGGGTCGCCTGAGACGGTCGCGCCGGCCTCGATGCGGCTCGGGGGCGCGAAAACAGTGCGCTGCGCGATTCCGGCCACGATCATGACGGCGGCCACGACGAACGCGACGATGGCGAGTACGAAACGCAAACAGGACTCCTCATGTGCCGAAGTTCGGGGGCGGGCACAGTCACACGACGATACCGGACATGCCTGAAAGGCAGCTAACCCTTGCCTGGACGCTCGTGCACCCCCCAGTGCGGGCGGAGACGGCGAATTGTAGGATCGATCCGGCGCGCGCGCGGCGAGTCGACCCGAGAAGATCCCCCAGGAGTAACAGCAGTGGCCACCGACGAATCAACCTTCACGCAAGTCTTCCGCGGCTACGACAAGGATGAGGTCGACAAGGCCCTCCAGGAACTGCGGCGCGAACTCATCAAGTCGAACACGCAGGCGGCCGATTCTGCGAAGGAGATCAAGCGGCTCCAGGCGCGCATCGAGGACCTCACCGCGGAGATCGAGGAGGTCGGGAGCCCGACGTACTCCGGGCTCGGCACCAAGCTCGAGAACACCCTGCGTGTCGCCGAGGAGCAGTCCACCCGCCTCATCGCCCAGGCCGACATCGACGCGGAGAAGCTGCGCGCCGGGGTCGCCGCCGAGATCGAGAAGGTCAAGAAGGCCGCCGCCGCGCAGGCGGAGCGGATCCTCGCCGACGCCCAGGCCCGCGCGACGACCCTGCTCGAGGACGCGCAGATCGAGTCGGGCGAGCTGCTGACCAAGACCCGCGCCGACAAGGAGACCCTGCTCAACGATGCCATGCGCGAGGCCGCCGCGATCCGTGGCGCCGTCGCCACCGAGGCGGCGGAGCTGCGTGCGACGAGCAAGCGCGAGGCGGCGGCCGTCCGCGCCGAGGCCGACCGCGAGGCGGCGGAGCTCAAGGCCGTCGCCTCCCGTGAGGCCGAGGCCGCCCGGGCGGAGGCCGCGGAGCTCGATCGCACCATCGCGACCCGGCGCGCCGAGCTCGAGAACGCCCTCGCGGACGACCGCGCCGCGTTCGAGCGCGAGGCGGCGCAGACCCGCCTCGAACTGGACCGCCGCGTCGCCGAGACGGCCGACCGGCTCGAGGCCGAGCAGACGGAGACGCGCAACGCCCTCGCGGCGGAGGCCGCGCAGGCGCGCGCCGACCTCGCCGCCGAGGTCGAGCAGCAGCGGTCGGAGCTCGCCGCCGCGGTCGCGCAGACCCGCGCGGACCTCGACGACGAGGAGAAGACCCGCCGGCTCGCGCTCAGCACGGAGGTCGAGCAGACCACCAAGGCGCTCGCCGCCGAGGTCGAGCAGACGAAGTCCGCGCTCACCGCGGAGGTCGAGCAGGCCCGCTCCGCGCTCGACGCGGACGTCACCTCCACCCGCAGCGCGCTCGCCGACGAGGTGGAGCGCACCAAGGCGGAGCTCGCCGACGAGGTGACCCGCACCCGGTCGGCGCTGGCCGAAGAGGTCGCGCGCACGAAGTCGGAGCTCGAGACCGAGGTGACCACCACCCGGTCGGCGCTGGCCGAAGAGGTCGCGCGCACGAAGTCGGAGCTCGAGAGCGAGGTGACGACGACGAAGTCCGCTCTCGCGGAGGAGGTCGAGCGGACCACCGCGCAGCTCGCCGACGAGGCCCTGCAGACCCGGACGGCGCTCGAGAACGAGCGCACCGAGACCCGCGCCGCGCTCGAGGCCGACCGTACGGCCACGGCGGCGCAGCTGGCGGCCGACCGCGAGCAGACCGCGAGCGAGCTCGCCGCCGAGGTGGAGCAGACGCGCACGCGGCTCGCCGCCGACGCCGAGCGCCAGCGCCGCGAACTGGAGGCGGAGGCCGCCGACCTGCGCGCCGAACTGGCCACCGAGGTGGACACCGCCCGCACCGCCCTCGCCGACGAGATCGCGCGCCAGCGCAGCGCCGTGGAGGCCGAGGTGACGGCCGCGCGTGCGAACCTCGCCGCCGAGGTCGAGCAGACCACCTCCGCCCTGAACGCCGAGGTCGAGCAGACCCGGTCAGCGCTCGAGACCGAGGTCACCACGACGAAGGCCGCCCTGGCGGCGGAGGTCGCGCAGACCACCACGAAGCTCCAGACCGAGGTCACGACCGCGCAGGCGGCCCTGGCCGACGAGGTGGAGCGCACCACGACGGAGCTCGCCGCCGAGGTCGAACAGACCAAGACGCGGCTCGCGGCGGAGGTCGAGCAGACGAAGTCGGCCCTCGAGACCGAGGTCACGACCACGAAGTCGGCGCTCGCCGCCGAGGTCGAGCAGACCAAGAAGTCCCTGGCGGCCGAGGTCGAGCAGACGACATCCACGCTGACCGCCGAGAAGGAGCAGACCCGCAGCCGGCTCGCCGAGGACGTCCGCCGCACCACGACGGAGCTCGCCGACCGCCGCGAGGCCACCGAGAACGAGCTCGCCGACCAGCGGGAGCAGCAGCGGCTCGAGCTCGAGCGCGACGCGGAGCGCACCCGCGTCGCCCTCGCCGACGAAGCCCAGCAGACCCGGGTCGCCCTCGAGAAGGAGACCGCCGAGGCCCGTGCGGAACTCGCCCGCGAGGTCGCCGAGGCCCGCACCGCCCTGGAGGCTGCGCTCGCCGAGCGCACGGCGGCGTTCGAGCAGGAGGCCGGCAACGCCCGCGCGGCACTGGACGCCGAACTCACGCAGCTGCGGACGGCCACGCTCGAGGAGGTCGACGCGCGGACGCGCGAGATGGAGCAGGCGCGCATCGACCTCGACGTCGAGCTCCGGGCACGCCGGGACGAGGCCGAGAAGGAGTACCTGGCGCGCCACCAGGAGGCGGTCGCGCAGACCCAGAAGTACCTGGACGAGGCCAACCTCCAGCTCGCCGACGCCGTCAAGCGGACCGCCCAGGCCCGGTCGGAGGCGGAGGCGTTCGAGACAGAGGCACGCCGCACGGTCACGGAGGCGCGCAAGAAGGCCGAGGACACGGCGGCCGGCGTCATCCGCGACGCGGAGGAGCGCGCAGCGGCCCTGCTCGCCGAGACCGAGGAGCGGACGCAACGCCTCGTCACCGACGCGGAGGAGCGCCTCGCCCAGATTAGGATTGAGCGCGAGGCCGTGGCCGGGTACTTCGAGAACCTCCGAGGCGTCCTCCAGCAGGCTGAGAAGGTGACCGCCGACCGCGACTGATCCCAGCGCGACCGTTTCCAGGGGGACAAGTGAAGATCCAGAACCCGTTTCGCGCCGGTCTGATCGGGACACTCGGCGTCGGGCTCGGGATCCTCATCCTGAGCGCCATCACGAGCCTGGCGACGATCATCACCTACATCGGCGCAGCGCTGTTCCTCGCGCTCGGCATCGAGCCGCTGATCTCCTTCCTGGAGCGCCGGCGCTTCCCGCGCTGGCTGGCCCTCGTGGTGGCGCTGGCCGTGATCATCGGCGCCTTCATCGGACTGATCTGGGCGATCGTCCCCATCGCGGTCGACCAGGCGACCCAGCTCGTCAACAACACGGTCGAGTGGGTCAACAACGGCGGCGCCGAGGACTGGTTCCTGAGCCTCCAGCACCAGTTCCCGGGCATCGTCAACCAGCAGAACATCGACGCCGTCACCCAGTGGCTGCAGAAGAACCTGCCCGACATCACCTCCAAGGTGCTTCAGACGGGCGTCGGGATCGTCCAGGGCCTGTTCGGCGTGATCATCGTCGTCATCCTCACGATCTACTTCACCGCGTCGCTGCCGAGCATCAAGCGCTCCGCCTACCAGCTGGTCCCCGCCTCGCGGCGAGCCCGCTTCGCCGACCTCGGCGACCAGATCACCGACTCGGTCGGCAAGTACGTGATGGGCCAGGTCTCCCTCGCGCTCGTGAACGGCGTTTTGAGCGCGATCTTCCTCACGGTGATCGGAGCGAAGTTCCCCATCCTGCTCGCGTCGATCGCGTTCTTCTTCTCGCTGATCCCCCTCGTGGGCACGATCACCGGCTCGGTCATCATCGTGGCCGTCTGCTTCCTCTCCGGACCGCCGACCGCGATCGCCGCCGCCATCTACTACCTCGTGTACATGCAGGTGGAGGCGTACGTGCTCAGCCCCCGGATCATGAACCGGGCGGTCTCGGTGCCCGGCGCGCTCGTCGTGGTCGCCGCCCTCGCCGGCGGCACGCTGCTGGGCATCCTGGGTGCGCTGGTCGCCATCCCGTTCGCCGCGGCCATCCTGCTCATCGTGAAGCAGGTCGTGATCCCCCGCCAGAACGAGCTGTAGCCCGCGGGGTCAGGTTCTGGCTCAGCCTCGATCCCGCGCTCAGGCCGACGCGGCCGGCCACTCCGTCGGCAACGGCAGCGCCGACGGATTGACGCGCCGCACGATCTCGTCGAGCACACGTCGGGTCTGGTTCTCCCCCACCCACAGGTGCTTGCCACCCTCCACCTCGACCAACTCGATCTGCGGGAGCGGCGCGAACCGCTCGCGCGCCTCCGCCGGCCGCAGGAAGTCGTCGTGCTCCGGGATGAGCGCAACGATCGGGCGCGTGTCGCCCGACCAGGCGGCCAGGTGGTCCGGCTTCGCCCGATGCAGCGGCGGCGAGAGCAGGATGACGCCGTCGACCGGGAAGTCGCGGCCGTACATCAGCGCCAGCTCGGTGCCGAACGACCAGCCCACCAGCCACGGGTGCGGCAGTCCGCGCTCGGCGACGAACGCCATCGCGGCAGCAACGTCGTAGCGCTCCCCCATGCCGCCGTCGAAGGCGCCCTCGCTGCGGCCCCGCGGCGACACCGTCCCGCGGGTGTTGAACCGTAGGACGGCGATATCGGCGAGGGCCGGGAGCCGCCCCGCGGCCTTGCGCAGGATGTGCGAATCCATGAACCCGCCGTGCGTCGGCAGCGGGTGGAGGGTGACCAGGGTCGCCACGGGGTCACGGTCCACCGGCATGGCCAGCTCGCCTACGAGAGTGAGCCCGTCGGCGGTGTGCAGCTCGACGTCCTCACGGCGGGCGGGAAGCTCCACGCCGCCGCGGATCTCGATCGTCGTACCCTCAGTGCTCATGCGATCCTCCAGCAGGACTCGTGCCAATGCCGCCGGGCGGCCAGGTCGGCGGTGTCGCCGAGCACACCGTCGGCGCGCCAGGCGACCAGGTGCGCGGTGCCCGGCAGGATGTCGCGGCCGCACCCCGGGCAGACGTACGTCTTCTGCGCCTGGACGGCCGACACCGGCTGCACGTTCCACTCCACGCCACGGCGGGTCTCGGTGCGCCTCCACCCGGCCAGCAGGCGGTCGAGGCCGTCCGGCTCATCCTCCCGGCGGCCGCCTGCGCGGCCACGGGGACGGTTCGAGCGCGGCATGCCCCCAGTCTAAACGCGCGGGTCAGTACCAGCCGTCGGACTCGGAGTGAGCCCAGGCGCCGCACGGCGTGCTGTAGCGGCCGGCGATGTAGCCGAGGCCCCAGTTGATCTGCACCGACGCGTCGGTCTCCCAGCCCGGGCCCATCTTGCTGCCGGGGAGCGCCTGTGGGATGCCGTAGGCGCCGCTCGGGTTGGAGGCGTTGACACGCCAGCCGGACTCGCGCGTCCACAGCTGGTCGAGGCAGCCCCACTGGTCGTCGCCCCAGCCGCGCTGCTGCAGCATCTGGTAGGCGATGTCCTTCGCGGTTCCCGGGCTCGGGATGGGAGCGGAGGGAGCGCTGAAAGAGGTGGACTTCTTCGACGACGTCTCGGTCGGAGTGGGCGTCGGTGTCGGTGTGGGCTTCGGCTTCTCCTTGACGGTCACCGCTTCGCGCGTGATCGTCAGCGCGGCCGAGTCCGGCGCGGTCAGGTTCTGCGACGGCGCGCCCTCGAACCGCTGCGTCGTCGGGATGCTCTGCAGGGCCTCCGCATACGCCGGAGTGGTCGTCGCACCCGAGAACGGATCGACGACGTTCACCAGGGCGAACCCGGCGACAGCCGCGAAAGCGAAGCCCATGACGGCCGCCCGCGACCGGATGTGCGGTCGCCGGGAACGCTTGAACGCCACGCCGACCGGGTTGGCCGGAGTCAGCGGCATGATGTCTGCGTCTGCTGCTCGTCTACCCACGATCACAGAACGATAACGGAGATCGCCCGAAAACCCAAGAACCGGCGCCCGCACTCAGCGAACCGCCAGCATGACATCGGTGACGGAATCGAGCAGCAGATCGACCTGCACCTCCCGGTAACCGCCGCGCTGCTCGCGGAAGGTGACGGTCCGCACCTCCTCGACGCTCATCGGCCGGCCGTCCTGGAAATAGCGCACCAGGCGGTTGGCGAAGCGGTCGACGTCGTTGCGGTTGTAGCCGAGCGTGAGGAAGCTCACCCGCTCGAACCGCTGCCCCAGCGGGCGGTCGAGGCGGTTGAGGATGACCTGCGCCGTCGTGCGCGCCTCCTCGAACCAGGCGGCGTCGCCCTTCCGCGCGCGGGCCGCCTCGCGCTCCCGGGCGGAGAACGCGTCCTCCAGCCGCTCGAGGGCCGCATCGACGTGCGTCGTGGAGTAGCCGCCCTTCATCATCGCGAAGGCCGTATGGCGGATGTCCGCGGACGTGAGGTCGGGGGCCGACTCGTCGCCGTCGTAGGCTCGGCGCGCTGTCGAGAGGAACTCATCCACCTGCTCGACGTCGTAGCCCGGCTGGGACCGGGGGCTGCGGGGGAAGGTGCTCACTCCCCCATTCTGTCATCGGAAGATCAGGAACAGCACGTACGTGACCGCAGCGGACGGGAGGATGGAGTCCAGCCGGTCGAGGAATCCCCCGTGACCCGGGAGCCACGAACTCATGTCCTTGATACCGAGGTCGCGCTTGATCAGCGATTCCACCAGGTCGCCTGCCGTCGCCGCGAGCAGGATCACGATCCCGAGGATGATGCCGAACCACCACGGCTCGCCGATCATGAACAGGGACAGCAGGACTCCGGCCACCATTGCGGCCACGGCCGCTCCGGCGAACCCCTCCCACGTCTTCTTGGGACTGATCGTCGGGGCCATCGGGTGCTTGCCCCAGGAGAGGCCGCTGACGTACGCGCCCGTGTCGACCGACACCGTCAGGATGAGGAAGGCGAGCACCCACCACTCGCCGCCCGGCTCCGCCAGCAGCAGGATGGCGAAGCTGCCCAGCAGCGTGATGTACAGCTGCACGAAGACCGACCACAACAGGTCGGTGCCGAGCGCCGCTCCGGCCCGCCTCCAGGCCGGGACGACCAGCTGCTCGACCAGCCGCCAGACGACGACGAGGACGATTCCGGCCGACAGGGCGACCAGCTGACCGCCCGCGTGCAGCAGGAACGTGGCCGGGATGATCCCCACCGCAGCCACGACCGTGGGGATGCGCGGCACGCGCCGCCCCGCCCCGCGGAGCGCCTGGGTGAGCTCGAACGCGGCGAAGCCCACCATCGCCATCCCGAAGACCAGGAACAGCTGCTTGATGAAGATGAGGCTCACCACGACGAGAGCGCCGACGGCGAGGCCGATCACGATCGCGAGGACCAGGTTTCGGCCGGTGCGCGCGGCGATCCGCTCGTTGGTCGCGTCGAGCTGCGCCTTGCGAACCTGCACCTGCCGCTCGAAATCGGCGCGCGTCGCCTGCACCTGCGCCCGGAGCTCGTCGCGTGAGCGCGGCTTCGTGCGACGTGGCGGCACCCCGCCTGCCGGGGGCGTCGCCGCCACCGGGGGATCGGCGGACCGGAGCTGCTGTCGTCGCTCATCGGCTAGACCTCGAGCAGTTCGGCTTCCTTGCGCTTCAGCGCCTCGTCGACGGCGTCGACGTGCGTGCGCGTCAGCGTCTCGAGTTCCTTCTCGCCGCGCGAGACCTCGTCGTCGCCCACCTCGCCCTTGAGCGCATCCAGGTCGTCCTTCGCCTTGCGGCGGATGTTGCGCAGCGCGACCTTGGCGTCCTCGCCCTTGCCGCGGACGATCTTGACGAACTCCTTGCGGCGGTCCTCCGTGAGCTCAGGGAGCGTCACGCGCACGATCTCGCCGTCGTTGCCGACGTTCGCCGACAGGTTCGGCATGTTGACGATGGCCTTCTCGATCTCCTTGAGGGCCGACTTGTCGTACGGCGTGACGAGCAGGACGCGCGCCTCCGGGTTCTGCAGGCCGGCGAGCTGGGCGAGCGGCGTCGGAGAGCCGTAGTAGTCCACCAGCACCTTCTGGAACAGTGCCGGGTTGGCCCGGCCCGCGCTCACGGTGCCGAAATCCTCCCTCGCCGCGTCCACGGTCTTGCTCATGCGCTGGCGGGCATCGGAAATCACATCCGCGATCACGGTGTCTCCTTCAGATCGGTGGGTCGGTGTCTAGTCTATTGCGCGGGCCGCGGCGGTCAGCCGAGCAGTGTCCCGATCTCGGCGCCGAGCAGCGCGGCGGTCACGTTGCCGGCCGGCTCGATGCCGAAGATGCGCATCGGCATCCCGTTGTCCATGCAGAGGCTGAGCGCGGTCGAGTCGACCGCCTTCAGGTTCTGCTGCAGCGCCTCCTGGTGCGTGATCTGGTCGATCTTGCGGGCGTCCGGGTTGGTGCGCGGGTCGTCGTCGTACATCCCGTCGACGCCGTTCTTGGCGACGAGCACGACGTCGGCGCTGATCTCGAGGGCGCGCTGGGCGGCGACCGTGTCGGTGGAGAAGTACGGCAGACCGGCCCCGGCGCCGAAGATCACGACGCGGCCCTTCTCGAGGTGACGCTCCGCGCGGCGCGGGATGTACGGCTCGGCGACCTGGGTCATCGAGATGGCCGACTGGACGCGTGTCTCGGCGCCCGCCTGCTCCAGGAAGTCCTGCAGGGCGAGCGAGTTCATGACCGTGCCCAGCATGCCCATGTAGTCGGCGCGTCCGCGGTCCATGCCCCGCTGGGACAGCTCGGCGCCGCGGAAGAAGTTGCCGCCACCGACGACGATGGCGATCTCCACATCCTGAGCGGCCTGCGCGATCTCGCGGGCGATGCTGCTGACGATGTCCGGGTTGACGCCCAGCTGGCCGGCGCCGAACGCCTCGCCGCTCAGTTTCAGAAGGACCCTGCGTCTCTTGGTGACTGCCGACATAGGTGAAAAGCGTCCTTCCGTGTGACTTCTGGTTAAAGCTAGTGGGTGGCGTGCACAGAAAAGGAGTCCGGACCGTTGTTCACGATCCGGACTCCTTCATCGTCTGCTTACGCGCCGACCTTGAACCGGGCGAAGCCGGACACGGTCAGCCCTGCGTCCTTCAGCACCTGGCTGATCGTCAGCTTGTTGTCGCGGGCGTACTCCTGCTCGAGCAGGGCGACCTGCTTGAAGTAGGCGCCCAGGCGGCCCTCGATGATCTTCGGGAGCGCGGCCTCGGGCTTGCCCTCGTTGCGCGAGATCTCCTCGACGATGCGACGCTCGTTCTCGACCTCGGCGGCCGGGACGTCCTCGCGGGCGAGGTAGGTCGGGTTCGCGAACGAGATGTGCTGCGCGATGCTGCGAGCGGTCTCCGCGTCGTCGCCGGCGTAGCCGAGCACGACACCGACCTGCGGAGGCAGGTCCTTGGAGGTCTTGTGCAGGTAGATCGCGAAGTTCTCGCCGTTCACGACGGCGATGCGGCGGAGCTCCACCTTCTCGCCGAGGATGGCGGCCTCGTCACCGATGAGCTCGGCGACGGTCTGACCGCCGGCGGCGGCCGCGAGGGCCTCCTCGACGGTCGTGGCGCCCGCGGCTGCGGTCGCGTCGAGGACCTTGTCGGCCAGCGCGACGAACTTCTCGCCCTTGGCGACGAAGTCGGTCTCGCAGGCGAGCTCGATCATCGTGGCGGTGCCGTTGCCGTTCTCCTTGGCTGCGACGAGGCCCTCGCTCGTGGAGCGGTCGGCGCGCTTCGCGTTGCCCTTGGCACCCTTCAGGCGCAGGATCTCGGTGGCCTTCTCGACGTTGCCGTCGGCCTCCTCGAGCGCCTTCTTGGTGTCGACCATGCCGGTGCCGAGCTGCTCGCGGAGAGCCTTGATGTCGGCGATGCTGATGTTTGCCATGTTCTGACTGGAACCTTCTTCTACTCGAAGACTTCTACGTGGGCGCGGGGTTACTTGGACTCGGTGTCCTCGGTCGCCTCGGCGGCGGCGGCGTCCGCCTCGGCCTCGGCGACGGTGTCGGCAGCCTCGGCGTCGGCCTCGCCCTCGGCGATGACATCGGCGGAGTCGGCCTTGGCCGCGGCCAGGTCGGCGTCAGCGGCCTTGGCGGTCTCGGCGCTCGCCTGGACCTCCTCGGAGGACTGCTGCAGCAGCTCCTGCTCCCACTCGGCGAGCGGCTCGGCGGGCTCGGCGCCCTCCTCCGGCTTCTGGTGACGCTGGATGAGGCCCTCGGCCGCCGCGTCGGCGACGATGCGGGTCAGCAGCGTGACGGAGCGGATCGCGTCGTCGTTGCCCGGGATCGGGTACTGCACCTCGTCGGGGTCGCAGTTGGTGTCGAGGATGCCGATCACCGGGATGCCCAGCTTCTTGGCCTCGTCGATCGCGAGGTGCTCCTTCTTGGTGTCGACCACCCAGAGCGCACTCGGGGTCTTCGACAGGTTGCGGATGCCGCCGAGCGACTTGTGGAGCTTGTCCAGCTCGCGCTTCTTGATCAGCAGCTCCTTCTTGGTGAAGCCGCTGGTGGTGCCCTCGAAGTCGAGCTCCTCGAGCTCCTTCATGCGGGCGAGGCGCTTGGACACGGTCGAGAAGTTGGTCAGCAGACCGCCCAGCCAGCGCTGGTTCACGTACGGCTGGCCGACGCGGGTCGCCTGCTCGGCGATCGCCTGCTGGGCCTGCTTCTTGGTGCCGACGAAGAGGATGGTGCCGCCGTGGGCGACGGTCTCGCGCACGAAGTCGTACGTCTTGTCGATGTACGCGAGGGACTGCTGCAGGTCGATGATGTAGCTGCCCGAGCGCTCGGTGAGGATGAAGCGCTTCATCTTCGGGTTCCAGCGGCGGGTCTGGTGCCCGAAGTGGACGCCGCTGTCGAGCAGCTGGCGCATGGTGACGACGGCCATTGCCGTTCTCCTTACGGTTGCGGTTGTCTGCGACGGCCGGCGGCCGTCACTCCTGGTGCCCCGGCGCGCATCCGCACCCCTGACCCGCGGCGAACCGAGGAGAAGAGGAGACCGGTGGATGCGCGTCCCGCCGCTGCGGAATCGACCGCTCAGGCATTCGGGCACGCGTAGTCACCCCGACGAGCGGAGTGCTTCAGACAGCTTAGCAGGAAAGGGGCTAGGCCGAGTCGCCGCTGGAGCGCACCTGCGGGCCGCGCGCTCGGCCGCCCGCGTTCTTGAAGAGCGTCTCCGCCTGCTCCAGCGCCATGCCGTTCGTCTCCGGGATCTTGAAGAACACGAAGAAGAACGAGAGTGCCGCGAAGATCGCGTACATCCCGTACGTGAACGGCAGGGAGAAGTCCGACATCGGCGGGAACGAGATGGTCACCAGGAAGTTCGCGATCCACTGAGCCGCGGCCGCCACACCGAGGGCCTTGCCGCGGATCCGGCTCGGGAAGATCTCGCCGAGGAGCACCCACACCAGCGGACCCCACGACGCACCGAAGCAGACCACGAACACGTTCGCCGCGATGAGGGCGATCGGACCCCACGGGTTCGGCAGGCTCACCGCCCCGTTCTCCTTGACGGCGAAGGTGAAGGCCAGGGCCATCACACCGAGCGAGAGCGCCATGCCGACCGAGCCGGTGAGGAGGATCGGGCGGCGGCCGACGCGGTCGACGAGCAGGATGGCCACGATCGTCACGACGACGTTGGTGACGGAGGTGATCACGGTGATCAGCAGCGAGTTCTGCTCCGTGAACCCGACCGCCCGCCACAGCGTCGTCGAGTAGTAGAAGATCACGTTGATGCCGACGAACTGCTGGAACACGGACAGGATGATGCCGATCCAGACGATCGGCTTGAGCCCGAACCGGTTGCCGGCGAGGGTCGCCTTCGCGCCCTCCTTGTCCTCCTTGATCGCGTTCTCGATGTCGCCGATCTGGCGGTCCACATCCCCTTCGGGCACCAGGGTCGCGAAGATCTCGCGCGCCTCGTCGTGCCGCCCGGTGGCGAGCAGGTAGCGCGGCGACTCCGGAAGGGTGAGCGCGAGGACGCCGTACACGACCGACGGGATGACGCCGACGAGGAACATCCACCGCCACGCCTCGAGGCCGAACCACAGCTCCTTGGATGCGGAACCGGCGATTCCGGCCAGCAATGCGTCGGAGAGGAGGGCGACGAAGATACCGATCGTGATGGCGAGCTGCTGCAGCGACGCCAGGCGGCCGCGTGACTGACGCGGCGAGATCTCGGCGATGTACGCCGGGGCGACGACGGACGCGATGCCGATGCCCAGGCCGCCGACGATGCGCCAGAGGCCGAGATCCCAGGCCGAGAACGCCAGGCCGGCTCCGATCGAGCTGACCAGGAACAGCACGGCCCCCAGCAGCATGACCTTCAGGCGCCCCCAGCGGTCGGCCAGCCGGCCCGCGATGAAGGCGCCGACGGCGCAGCCGAGCAGCGCGATGGCGACGATGAAGCCGGTGACGAAGGCGTTCAGCGCGAAGTTGTGCTGGATCGAGTTGACGGCCCCGTTGATGACGGACGAGTCGAAGCCGAACAGGAACCCGCCGACCGCGGCGGCGATCGCCAGCCCGGTGACCCTCCGTCGCATCGCCGCGGTAGGCCGCGGCGCGTTCTCCTCCGTCGGTGTGCCTACGTTCCTGCGTTGTTCAGACATGTCATCCCTTTTTCGGTTGTGCCGCCCCGTTTCTGGTGGCCGCCCCGGAGGGCCGCGCGCGGGCGAACAACACGGTACGCCGCGAAGCGGCCGGGGAGAACCATCGACCGGCGCAGGTGCTCACAGGCGCGCGGGTGCACCGGTTGTCCACGGATTCCGGCGACGCGGCCCGGCTGGTGCCGGACGGACGCAGGGTGGAGGTGGCCAGGAACGGGCCGGACGGAAGGGAGCGCAATGAAGGACGAGCCAGAAGGGATGGATGTGCGAATGCAAGCGGACGCGAGCCGGATCGGAGGGGTTCGCGAGCGCGCTCCCGGGCCCCGGTCGGGGGCGGCCTCGCTGCTTCGGTGGCTGATGTGCGCGATCGCCGTGGTCGCGTCCGTGGGATGGGTCGGCTGCGGCAGGGCCGCTGGTGCCGACGCGGGGCGCGCGGCGCCGACGGCGGCCGGGACCTCGGGCGGCACCTGGACCTGGCCGCTGGCGTCGCACATCCTCGTCGCTCCGTATGCTGCGCCCTCGACGCGGTACGCGGCGGGTCATCGCGGGATCGATCTCGCCGCCGCGGCGGGCACCGTCGTCGTCGCACCGGACGACGCCGTGGTGCGCTTCTCGGGGGTCGTCGTCGATCGGCCGGTGCTCACCCTCGATCACGGCGGCGGAGTGCTGTCCAGCTACGAGCCGGTGGCGTCCGAGCTCCGCCCGGGATCCGTGGCGGCCCGAGGCGCCGCCGTCGGCGTCGTGGCTTCGGGCGGACACTGCGAGGCGCGGTGCCTGCACCTCGGGGTGAGGGTGGACGGCGAGTACGTGTCGCCCCTGCTGTTCCTCGGCCGCGTGCCACCTGCCGTGCTGCTCCCCCTGGGCGGCCCGTAGCCCAGGGGGAGCAGCAACCCGGTGGACGGATCAGGCGGCGGATCAGGCGGGCGGATCAGGCGGCGGATCAGGCGGGCGGATCAGGCGCGGGGGTGCGCGATGCGATAGGCCTCCTTGAGGCGTTCGGTGGAGACGTGCGTGTAGATCTGGGTCGTTCCGAGGCTGGCGTGGCCGAGGAGCTCCTGCACCGCACGCAGGTCCGCTCCCCCGTCGAGCAGGTGCGTGGCCGCCGTGTGGCGGAGCGCGTGCGGCCCCGAGGGGCCGCGGCCCGGGACGTCGGCGAGCAGTCCGGCGACCAGCTCGTACACGGCACGGCTTCCCAGCCGTGCTCCGCGGGACCCGAGGAACAGCGCCGGCCCGGAGCGTGCGACAGCGAACCGCGGCCTCCCGCCGTCGAGCCACCCCTTCACCGCCCGCAGGGCCGGAACCCCGAACGGCACGACTCTCTCTTTGGACCCCTTGCCGACGACCCGTACCGTCAACCGCTGCAGATCGACGTCGTCGACGTCGAGCCCGGTGAGTTCGGACACGCGGATGCCGGCCGCGTACAGCAGTTCCACGACAGCGACGTCTCGCAGCGCCGTCGGGTCGCCGTCGTCGGCCCGTGCCGCCAGCCGCTCGAGGATGCCGTCCATCTGCTCACGCGTGATGACGCGCGGCAGGGTCTTGTCCGCCTTGGGCGCGCGCAGCCGCGCCGCCGGGTCCTCGGTCGCAGCGACCGCCGAGCGGGCCAGCCACGCGCTGAACCCGCGGGCGGACGCCGAACGCCGAGCAAGAGTCGACTTCGCCAGCCCCCGCTGCGAGCCGTCCCACAGCCAGTCGCGGTAGAGATCGAGCGTCAGCCCCGCCGCCGCTTCCACACCCCGCTCGCCGGCGAATGCGGCGAGCGCCGTCAGGTCGGCGCGGTAGGCGCGGACCGTCTGGGGCGAGTACCCGCGCTCCACCCGCAGGTGGCGCTCGTACTCCTCGATGGCGGCGGTCAGCTTCACCCGACCAGCTTCGCCCTGCGGACCGCCGAGGCCGGATAGCGACGCGCGGCCGGCCGGACACTAGAGGCACTTCTTCTCGATGAGCGTCCACCCTCCTGCACTCTCCCGCGCGCGGCCGGCCAGATCGAGGCGACCCAGCACGGCGGCGACCGTCGAGAAAGGAAGCGAGGAGCGAGCGGCGATCTCATCGGCGCTGACCCCACGGGCCCGGGCGAGCGTCGAGACGACCGCGTGCTCGACACCCTGAGGCCCACTCTCGAGCGCGTCCGCCTGCGGTGCCGGATCCGGGTCTCGCCCGGGCCCGGACCCCATGCGGTCGGCCAGCTCGGCCATCTCCTCGGTGGTCGTGACGCACGTCGCCGCGTACTCCCGGATCAGCCGATGACAGCCCGCGGATGAGGGCGAGAGGATGCTGCCGGGCACCGCTCCGAGCGGGCGCCCCATCTGCGCCGCATGCCCCGCGGTGTTCAGCGACCCCGACCGGTGCCCCGCCTCGACGACGACCGTCGCGCTCGCCGCTGCGGCGATGAGCCTGTTGCGCATGAGGAACCGCCATCGGGTGGGCGCCGAGCCGGGCGGAAGCTCGGCCGCCAGCACGCCGTCGGACGCGATCCGTCTGAGCAGCTCGCTGTTGCCTGCGGGATACAGGCGGTCCGCTCCCCCTGCCAGGAAGGCGACCGTCAGGCCTCCGCTCGCCAGCGTCGCCCGGTGCGCGGCGGCGTCGATGCCGTAGGCGCCTCCTGATACGACCGCGAAGCCACGGTCGGCCAGGCCGGCCGCGCTCTCCATCGCGACGTGCTCGCCGTACCCGGAAGACGCGCGGGCTCCCACCAGGGCGATGGAGCGATCGAGTCGTTCCAGCCGACTCGGGTCGCCCCGCACCCAGAGGGACAGCGGCGGCCCGTCGTCGAGCGACGCGAAACCCTCCGGCCAGGAGGAGGACTCCGGGGTGAGCAACCGGGCTCCGATCCGCGCCGACCGCTCCAGCGCACGCACGGATTCGCCGAGCGACAGCCGCGGGCGCCAGCGAGCGAACGCCTCGGCGAGCCGACGCCCCCCGCGCGCAGCTGTCGGAGACCCGCCGGCTGGTGCCGAGGTGCGCTCGGACGGAGCGGGTCCATCCGGTCGGGCGGCGCCACCGGCCTCGAGACGCTGCACATCGCTCAGGTCGTCTCCGTCCGATCCTGCGAGCTGCTTCAGGAGGAGTGCCGCATCGACACCCTCCACGATCGCCCGCAGCAGAGCCACCGGCCCCAGCAGTTCGACGAGCCGCCCGGCCTCCAGGTCACCGGGCTCGATCGCCGTGCTCAGGGCCGCCCGTGCGAAGCGCACCTCGGCGAGCCCATCGAGGGAGTGGTCGCCTGCGGGGCTCACCGGCCGGAGCAGCCGCTCGATCTCGCGGCGGTCGATTCCGGGCACCCCGGTAGCGGGCGAGACAGAAGGGGTACCCGTCGACGGAGAAGCCGCGGCGGGCCAGCCGCACCCCGGGCGCCCGGCGTACCGGGCGACGTCGCACCGCTCGCACGCCTCGCTCATGCCGCGATCCCGCGTCGCAGGAACAGGGCACGACCCACGTGGTCGACGTCGGGCGAGGGGGCACCATCGAGGTCGGCGAGCGTCCAGGCCAGCCGCAGCGTGCGGTCGTATCCGCGCATGGTGATCATTCCGCGTTCGAGCGCACGGTCGAGCGGCGCGATGGCCGTGGCGCCGAGCCGATGCGTGCCGGTTCGTAGCCACGCGCCAGCGACATCCGCGTTGCGCTCCCACCCGGTGCCCTCGAGGCGCTTCGCCGCCCGCGCGCGGGCCTTCACCACGCGCTCGCGCAGTTCGACGCTGGTTCCGCCCGACCCTTTCCGCTCCGCCGCCGTCCGCAGCGCCGCCAGCCCGAGCCGCCGGACGCTGAGATGGATGTCCACGCGGTCGATGAGCGGGCCGGACATCCGCGCACCGTACCGCCGCCGTGCGGTCGGCGAGCATGTGCACTCGGCGTCGTGCGACCCGTAATGCCCGCACGGACAGGGGTTGGAGGCGAGCACGAGCTGGAACCTCGCCGGGAAGGTGGCGGCGCCGCTGGCCCGGTGGATCGTGATGCTGCCGTTCTCGAGCGGCTGCCGCAGCGCGTCGAGCACGGATGGCGGGAACTCCGCGGCCTCGTCGAGTGTCACCTAGATACACTTCCAGTATGACTCGTCCAGCCCGCCGCGCCGTCCTCTACTGCCGCATTAGCCGCACTACCGAGGAGAGCGTCTCGCTCGAACGGCAACAGGCGGAGCTCGTCAAGCTCTGCGAGGAGCAGGGCTGGGAAGTCGTCGAGGTCGTTCCCGACGACGGCAAGAGCGGACGCCGCGAGCGTCCCGAGCAGCGGCGCGCCCTGGACATGCTTCGGTCCGGAGCCGCCGACACCCTTCTTGTCTGGGCGTTCGACCGCTGGAGTCGGCAGGGCCTCCCCGCCGTGGCGGACCTGATCGGGGTCCTGGACGAGCGCCGCGGCGCCCTCTTCTGGGCGAAGAAGGACGGGCTCCGCTCCGACCAGCCCGCGTGGCGAATCATCGCATCTGTCCTCGCCGAGGTCGCCGCGATGGAAGCCGAAAACACTTCGGCGCGCATCCAGGCCGCGCGAGCGGCGCACCTGAGCAAGACAGCCCCGGAGGACCAGCGCTTCCTCGGCGGTCGGGCGCCGTTCGGATACCGTCCTGTGACGAACCCCCACGGCGCCGGAAAGGCGCTCGCCGTCGACGACTACGAGGCCCATTTCGTGCGGGAGGTCGCGGCCCGCCTGGTCGCTGGCGAGACGCTCTCTAGTGCGACGAAGTGGCTCGACGCGGAAGGCGTCCCCACTCCCCAGAGCGCAGCTCGGCGTGCGCGGCAGGCTGGCTCGCCGACGGACGGACTCGACCGTGGGGCATGGCGCGTGACGACCGTCCGGAACCTATGGAAGTCCGAGACGCTGATCGGCCGGACGACGCAGAAGCAAGCCGTCCGAGGCGCCGACGGCGAGCCGATCATCGGGTCCGACGGTCGCCCGAAGGTGGAAACGCGAACGGTCGTCGACGACGCCGGGCTCCCGATCCAACGCTGGGAGCCGATCCTCGACTTCGACACCTACGCCCAGCTCCAGGCGCGCCTCCCTCGCGTTGGCCGCGTCCAGCCGCGCCGGACCGTCTCCTGGCTGACGAATGTCGCCCGCTGCGCCGGATGCGGCGGCAAGCTCTACGCGCAGAAGCGAAGCCGTAAAGGCGTCGACGAGCTCTTCTTTCGTTGCGCCGAGAAGGGGAACGCCCTTTCGCCCTGCCCCGCCCCGGCGACTGTCCGCGTCGACCGACTGGAGGACTACGTCGAGGGCGCCTTCCTCGCGGCGGCCGGAGCCCAGCCGGAGCTAGAGCGCATCGAACGCGTCATAGCGCCCGACGTCGCCCAGGAGGCGCGCGACGTGAAGCAGGCGATCGAGGACGTCCTAGGCGCTATGGCGCGCGACGGCGCCAACCTCGCGAGCCTGTCGCGCCAGCTCGACGCGCTGAAGGCCCGCAGAGCTGCCCTTCGTGAGCTCCCCAGCTCGACCGAGGTCGAGCTCCGACCTACTGGCCGCACCCTCGCCGAAGTGTGGGCGGAGCTCGGCGACGATATCGACGGGCGCCGCGACCATCTTCGGCAGGTCGTGACCGGCGTCTTCGTCGAGCGCGCCGCCCGCACCGGCATGAGGGCGCCGCTCGACGGCGACCGGGTGCGCCTTCTCTGGAATGCGGACTACGGCTTCGAGAGTGAGCGGCCTCCGCTGGCCGAGGAGGCCGCGGGCGCTGTGAAGCTCCGGCTCGCCTGAGAAGAGCCCGACACGCCTGCGCCGAAGTTGCACCGCTCGGCGCCCGCGGGGCGATCTTCGTCCGAAGCGATCCCGGCGCGCTTCGCTAGCACAGCCCGGCGCCGGGGGTGCGGGCGCCGGAATGGGCCGTGTAAACGCTGCACGGCTCGCTAGGCATGACGGAATGACGGAAGTTTCGTCATTCTCCTATCTACCTACTAGAGAGAGAGCTCTAGTACATGGATAGGAGAATGACGAAACTTCCGTCATTCCGTCATGCGGGATTCTGCCAGGCCCCGGCGCACGCCGAATCCGGCCGAGCCGTTCGGCCGTCCCGGCCCTCTCAGTAGGTGGGGCTCCCGCGACGCGGCCGCGCCCCTCAGGCGTAGGGCTGGCCCTCTCTATCTGTGAGAGGTAGAGCTGGCCCTCTCTACTATTGAGGCCTCTAGCCCCCTCGGCGTGCGCTCCTATCTCGCACGCCCGCGGCAATGGCGCCGCATCGCCGCCCTCTGAGTGGCGGAACATGCGCGAGTGGCCTCGCGCTGGGCGCGTGCTCCGGGACCCTCCGCATGCGGAGGCGCACGCGCCCTCCCTCTTCGGCTCGTCGGCGATCGACGGGCCGCTTCTTCTTTGCCCTATAAGAGTTCGAACCCTTCTAGGAGGCCCCGTGTCATTCACGACGACCTGCGCCCAGTGCCGCTCCGACTTCGACGCATCGCGCTCCGACGCGCGCTTCTGCGGCTCGGCATGCCGCGGGGCGCACTGGCGCTCCTCTTCGAACAGGGCCGCCTCGGCGCCGAGCTCCTCGCCCGCCTGACCCGCGCCGTGATCGACGGCGCCCCCGAGGCCGAGCTCGACGCGATCCTCGACGAAGCACAGCGCGTCCTCCCTCAGTGACTCCCGCGCCGCCGCGACCCGCGCGACGGCTCAACAGATAGGAAGCCCATGACTGCAAAGCCCAGTGACGACCACACCCGTTACA
The DNA here is from genome assembly GCF_050632205.1 of Leifsonia xyli subsp. cynodontis. Classification (GTDB taxonomy): domain Bacteria; phylum Actinomycetota; class Actinomycetes; order Actinomycetales; family Microbacteriaceae; genus Leifsonia; species Leifsonia xyli_D. The sequence goes on along the minus strand of NZ_CP192578.1, from coordinate 1,000,446 downwards.
CGACCGGAGGCGGGACCGCCCGCTTCGTCTTCGCGTCGACCGAGCCGGACGCGGCGCTCGTCGAGGCCGTCCCGGCACTCGCGACCGCCCGCCGCGCGTGGCTGGCCGAGAACGCGGAGGGCGTCGAGCTCGCCGCCGCCGAGCGTGCGGCAGGGAAGGCCCTCGCAGAGCTCCGCCAGGGGCCGAGCAACACTCGCACGGCGAGCGTCTCGCCCGAGGACTTCGCCGCCCGCGAGTTCGCCTATCAGCAGGCCGAGCAGGCGACCCGTGCGCAGAGCCGCCGCGCCCTCGCCGCGCTGAAGCGCTACGACGACCTGACCTGGGAACCGACGCACCGCGCGCAGCTCACCGCCGTTGCCGTCCCGGTCGCGATCGAGCAGCACGAGAAGGCCGCCGAAGCCTGGAAGACCCTCGCCGCCGCGCTCGACTCCCGCGACCGCGCCCACGAGGCGGCGGGCTCGCCCGGTCGCCCCTGGACCGCGCGACTCCGCTCGAATCTCGGGCCGAGCGGCGAGCGCTCCAACGTCGAGCAGTACTTCGCCGCCCGGATCGACGGCTTCGATCTCGACGCCCTCACGAAGGAGGCGTGATGCCCGGCCCCGCCCTGATCTCGCAGCTCGTGAGCGACGTCGCCGCCGCTTCCCCGATCCCTAACCGGCTGGAGGAGCTCGACTCCCGCTCTCGGCGTCACGTCGAGAGCGCCGCGCGTCGACTCGACCTCACGCCAGCCGACGCCTTGACGCAGCTCTTCGCCGACGAGAAGGCGAACGCCGCCGACCTCGCCGAGGCGCACGCGATCGCGAAGGCGGTCCGCCGATGATCGAGACGCATCTCCTCGTCGACGGCACACTCTACGTCGACGCGGTCTTCGCCGACGGAGACACCTTCGAGGGCGGCGCCGAGCCGATCCCCTGGCTCGACGAGAACGACCTGTGAGGGACGACGAGGTCGACGCCCGCTTCGGCTAGATCACCCGCGGCGCGTGCGACGTCCGCACGCGGACGCGCGCCTACCTGATCGGCCGGGCGGCCGGGATCGCGCTGACCCTGGGCCTCTTCGCTACGGCCAGCCTTTCCGGCCTCGCGGCCCTCACGGTCGCCGCCTGGCGCTACATCCTCGGCGCTTAGCCGACGGGCCGCCCGCCGCGCCCCGGCCAGGCCCGCACAACCCCTACCGATCTCGGCGCGATAGGCCGAGATCGCGAGCTGGAGACTCGCAACGAATGACGACAACCCAGATCGAGCTGACGGACGCGCAGAAGAAGCGCGTCAAGCAGCGCTCCCGCAGAGAGGTTGCGCGCCTCGGGTTCTTCGCCGAGAACGTCAACGCGCGTCGGGCCCCCCAGCGACTGACCTCACCGCACACCCGACAGGAATTCGCCGCCCTGAGCGTCGAGGAGCGAACCGCCGTGCTGGAGGTCAACCTCCGCGCGCAGGTGTTGGCTGCCGTGCTCGCAGCCGAACCGAAGCCCGACGATGCGCCACGTCCAACCGCCGCGCCGCGCACGCCCACACGCGCGACCTATCTCGTCTCCTGCGGCGACGGGTGCGGAACGTTCCTCCCCGCGCGATCCCATCGTCCTGTCCTCGCCTACGCCGAAGGCCACCGACCGGCGCAGCGGCGGCCGAAGCGCCTCGACGACTAGCACGCCGACTGAGGCCCTCGCATTCGACGCGAGGGCCTCGGCGGATCGCTGACGAGCTCGGCGACCTGGGGGGTGACTCCCCCACCCCCTGCCCTCCCTACCGGTTCGGCATAGCGTCTGCCTGTCGCTGCCGGTAGAGCTCCGTTTTTCGGCTACTTCCGTCGCCGAGCTGACTCCGTGTAGTAGTCCCGGACCTCGATCGCTCGTCCGTCGAGGCGCTGCGCCACAACCTCGACAGCCGCCCACAGAGCGTCCATTTCGGATCGGAACGACGCGACAACGTAGTCCAGATCCCTCTTTTTGTGCTGCCCCCTGATGATCGCTTGCTGGTCCTGAAGCCGCGTCTTTATCGCGGCGACCACCTCCGACACGTCCGCATCCCTGATCTCACGCATGGCCGCGAGCGTATCGGACCTGAAGCCGTGCCCGCTTAGATAGGAGCCCTCTCCATGAATCCACCCGCCCATGACGATTGGGAGCTCCCCGACGACTGGACACCTGGAGCTCGCGACCTCTTCCTGGGCGTGATCGAGCAGCGCCCGGACCTCGCCGGAGCAGAGCTCGGTGCCCTGGAGCAGGCTGCAGCCCTTCACTCCGCCGCGGAGCGCCTCGACAAGGTCAGCATCGCCGCGGGCATGGTCGCCCTCGGCTCGACCGGACAGACGATTGTTCATCCCGCTGTCGCAGAGGCTCGACTCGCGCGGACGGCGTCCGCGAGCATCCTCGCTCGCCTCGTCCCGGCAACGGCCGGCCCCATGACTAACTCGGAGCGGGGGCGCCGCGCCGCGCAAGCCAGGTACGCGAAGTGAGGCGCCCGACCTCTGCCCCATCCGAGCGAGGCCTGCTCGTCGTGAATCCCCGAGACCGCTCCGGGCCGCTCCCAGCCTGGCGTCCCGAGCGGCCGGTGTCCGGATGGTCCCCACAAGCGGTCACCGACTCCGCGCTGGACTACGCCGCCCTTCACGCCGATCATCCCCGAGAAGGGGCGCGCGCGGCCCGCGCGGCCTATCGCGCGCTTATGACGGCGCTCCCCGGCGTCAAGCGCGCCGAGATAGAAGCGCGCCTCCGCCGCGACCTGGATGGAGTGACGGCAGTCGAACTGAAGCGCGCCCACCAGGAGTATGAGGCTCCGTTCTAAGTGATGGAGCCTAGCGGAGCTGGAGAAGCGCCTCGGCCTCCCGGCCGGGACGCTCGAAGACGAGGAGTCGCCCGCGCAGAGGCCGCTCTCGACGACGCCGCGACGCTCGTCCTCGCGGAGGCCCCCGCGCGTCGCCGAGGCATGGAAGACGACGCTCCGAAGGTCGTCCTCCTCGTCACCCTGAAGGCCGCCCGTCGCGAGTTTGAAAACCCCCGCGGGATCAACCGGGAGACGCAGGGCGAGCACACGATCGGCCTGACCGAGGCTTCCGGCGTCTACCTCACCGGCCGCGAGCTCGCACAGGTCCGCCGAGCCGCCCTGGGGCGCTCGACCGGCTTCGTCGGCTCCGTCCGCATCCTAAGCGCATGTACCGGCCGAGCGCCGTTCGCGCCGACGCTTCTGCATCCGCTACATTCCTGATCAGAATCAGTGAGGGAGCACGATGACGGGCTCACGAGGGAACGTATGGCGACGCACTGGCTGGTACGTCGTGCCCGAAACTGACCGTGAACTCATGTCATTCATGGGAGCTCTCGGCGTGTACAGCAAAGGCGTCCCATTCGCGTGGCGCGGCATGTCGTCTGCCGACTTCCCCGTCGTCTCGTCCCTCAGTCGTGCCCTACCGTGGAACGCGACCGAAGAGACGGTCGCCGCTGCAGAGGACCATGTACTCGCTCGGGCACGCGCCTGGGGACTGGGTATCTCTGCAGGCAGGCAGGTGAGCGACCTCGAATTGCTTGCCGACCTGCAGCACTACGGCGTCGCTACGAGACTTGTGGACTTCACTAGCAACCCCATGACGGCGCTATGGTTCGCTTGCCAGGACCCCCGAACACGTTTGCGGAGGTCGATGGTCCTGCACCCACGAAGACTGGCGTTCTGCTCGCCCTGAGCCTGTCGAAGCTTGACCAGCACAACACGATCAGCGACCACAACCGGCCGGTAACCTGGGGCGATCTGGCGGGCAACCATCAGACCCTCTCTGGACTCCTGCAGTCCGGGACACCTGCTGTGATACGGGCGTCAGTTCCCAACGCGAGGTTGAGCGCGCAAGACGGATTCTTCGTGGCGGGATCAACTCCGAAGCCTGGCTTCTCTCGGCTGCTCGACCCGTTCCGCAGCTTCCACGTGGAGTGGGAAAGGACCGACCCGCGGATGCTGAAGGATAACCTTTTGAATGCGCGGCGCGGTCCAGGGAAGCCACCCTACATACCCTTCGTCGCGATACTCGTCCCGGCAAGACTGAAGAAGCGCCTCCTCGCCTCGCTGGACGCGACGTACAACCGCTCGGCGCACGTACTCTTCCCCGACTTCGCTGGGTTCGCAGCCCTAGGTGACGTCAAGACCTTCCACGCCCTTGACATGCACGGTGACCCGGATGAGCACATGCGGTCCGAGGGTGACTCTGCGGGGTGACCACTCACCCGCCAGGCCCGCTCTACCGTCTCGCTGCGCGCGCGGGTCTGAGGCTTCTAACTCCCGTCGCCTCGTCGCGGCGCGGCGCGTCGTGAGTCCTCAGTAGGATGCGCTCATGTTCGAGGCAGTGATCGCGGGACTTTTTGCCCTGATAGGCGCCTTCGGGGGCGCCCTCCTCGGCCGCCGCTGGAAGTCGAAGGACGCTCTCGTCGCCGCCCGAAAGCAGTGGGCCGAGGAGGTCCTAGGCGGCACACTTCAGCAGACCATGACCGAGATTACGACGCTCTCTGTCTCCTCACGGCATCTGGTTCCGCCTCCGGCGCTCCAGCTCGCTGACAACTCAGCCCTGGCAATGGCCCAATGGCTCGCTCGACGAATCCAGCGCGTACAGTACGCGTTGATCGAAGTCCAGCGCGACCGCCCGGACCATAGCGCCTCAGTCCGAGACGACGCGCTCGCATTCCACCAGGACACGATCGACCGTTTCACCGCCTGGGCTCGTGGCGACATGGTCTTCGCTCGCCGCCGAGTCCTGTGGGAATCTGCCCGTCTCTTCCGGCGCCCCCTTCGCACTGTGGGCGAACGGAAGCGCGACGGCCGAACGATGCGCCCAGGCGTGCCGCTGCCGTAGACCTCCTGGACAAATGCCCTGAGCCCGCGTCGGACGCGAAAGGCCCCCGGCCGAGCTCCTAGCTCGATTGGGGGCCTTTCTTCGTTTGTGCGGGGCACACAGAGCCTCGGGCTAGGCTCGCCTCGCGGTCCCGGGGTACTAGTCCTACTCCGGGGCCGTCTCTACGCTGCGCGAGCGATCCGCGCCGTCACGGCGAGGTCGACTAGGCGAGCAAATTCGACGTCGTCGATCGCGTCCCCGAACAGAGCATTCACGGCGGCTGCGGCGTCTTCGAGCATCGGTCTTCTCCTTCGATCCCGGCGCCCCAGTGGCGCCGACCTGAGAAGTTAAACACGTTCCGGAAGCGCCGGGAGACGCGTCGCGTAAAGCCTCTTACGGAGGCCCCGGCGCGTCGCGCGTGATCTCGCGGAATCGCATCCCGCCGCCCCAGTCCGGGGCCACGCGCCGAACGGCGTCGACTGGAGCGCTTCCGCGCCTTCAGCGCCAGGCCGAGCTCAGTCGTCGCCCACGATTCGCGCGAGCCGATAGTCGGCGCACCGCTGTGCTGTGATCTCGATCCGCTCCCACTCCTCGACGTGCGGGCCGTCGGGTGTCTCGATGCGCCGCCTGACGCGCACCGGAAGCGTGACACCGGCAAATGGAGGCATGACCTCCCACACGAGCGCCTCCTCACCGGGACTATCCGGTAGGAGCGTCAATATCATCGGCTCCATAGCTGACCTCCTACGCGCATACCGTACGGCCCTAGCGCCAGCCCTGGATAGACACCGCCCGACAGTAAAGGGACCCGCCCGGCCGAAGCCGAACGGGTCCCCGATCTCCTCCCGCGCCTAGCGCTTCTTCCTATTGAGCCCCGGCGACCCTCCGCGCCAAATGATCGGCTTCGTCGGCGCGATCGGCTTCTCCGGCTTCTCGAAGGTGCCCTCCCAACGAATCCGATCAGCCTCTCGCCGGGCCGCCGCCTCGGCCTCGTACAGCTCCTTCGATTTGGCAGCAGCCGCCTGACGACTTGCGAGCGCTCGCGCGTTGCGCTCCTGCGCGAGCCGGTACTCCTCGATCGTCCTGTACCCGCTGGCGAGGAACGCTCGATGCTCCGCCCAGCGCTCGGCGTTCCATCGTTGCCTCGCGTACCACTCGCGGCGGCGGCGCTTGCTGTCCTCCTCGATCGCCGCCCGCTTCGCCTCACTTAAAGCGAAAGCGCCTCCTCTGAGAGGGGCGCTCGGAAGGTAGGCACGACGATTCGGCGACGTGCCTTCGGAGCGGGACTAGGGCTTCCCGCTCGGGTGCTAGGTGTTGCTGCGGCGGCCGTGGTCATTCCTCCCTCGCATTGGCGACCGTCCGCGTTCCGGTGAATACCGAGAATGCCGCCGCGCGTATCCACCGCGCGATGACACTTCGGGCATCGGGTCCGATCTGACATGGAACCTCCTCGGGTTCGGTTTACTTCGGACGGCCATAGCATAAGGCGCACCACCGACACAAGATGACGAACACTCGGCGTTTCCTCGAATTTGTGATCGAACGTCACGCCATCCCGCGACGCGGCAGTATCGAAAAATCGAATATCCATCGGCAAAGAGTCGCGGGCGACGCGATGTATCTAGGTGATGCTTGCTTCGTCGAGGAAGAGCACGCCGTGGGTCGCCCGCACGATCGCTCCGGGGCTGATCCGCCCGCTCCCGCCGCCGACGAGCGCCGCCGCGGACGCCGTGTGGTGGGGCGCCTCGAACGGCGGGCGGCGGACCAGCGACGCCCCGACGGCGAGCCCCGCCAGCGAGCGGATGCATGTCGCCTCGAGGGCGTCGGCGTCCGACAGATCGGGCAGCAGCGACGGGAGCCGGCGTGCCAGCATGGTCTTCCCCGCGCCCGGCGGCCCGATCATCGACAGGTGGTGCCCTCCGGCGGCGGCCGCGACCAGCGCCTCCACCGCCTCGGCGTTGCCCGCCACGTCGGCCATGTCGGGCTCCGCGCTGTCAGGCGCCTCCCCCGCGGCCGCCGGCAGGACCGGGTCTTCGTCGATGGGGTCGAGCTCGGCGCCGTGGACGATGGCGGCAGCCCGCAGGCCGGTCACTCCGACGACCTCGATGCCGTCGACCAGGCTCGCCTCGTCACGGTTGGCCGACGGCACCAGCACCCGCGCGAATCCCGCGTCGCGGGCGGCGAGCACGGCGGGCAGCACCCCGCGCACCGGCCGCAGGCGGCCGTCGAGCCCGAGCTCGCCCAGGTGGACCGCCTTCACGGCCGCCTCGCCCGGGACGGTGCCCGCCGCGGCGAGGGCGGCGATCGCGATCGCCAGGTCGAAGCCGGAGCCCTGCTTGGGCAGGGCGGCAGGCGACAGATTCACCGTCAGCTTCTTCTGCGTCAACGGGCACCCGGCGTTCACCGCCGCCGCGCCCACACGCTTCCGCGACTCTCCGAGCGCCGTGTCGGGCAGTCCGATCAGCACGAAGGCGGGCAGCCCGGCGGAGATGTCCGCCTCCACCTCGACGACGTGGCCCCGGACCCCGTCGAGCGCGATCGCGAACGTGCGTGCGAGGGCCATCAGGCGATCCCGGTCAGGTGCTCGACCACGGGGCGTGCGGTCCAGGCATCCGTCACCGCCACTGCGTCGATACGCACCGCCGGCGATCCGGGCTCACGCTCCCGGCACCACGCCGCGGCCAGACGGCGCAGCCGGGCCGCCTTCTTCGAGGTGATCGCCTCGAAGGGATGCCCGAACTCCATGGATGAGCGGGTCTTCACCTCCGCGAAGACCAGCGTCGCTCCGTCGCGCAGGATCAGATCGAGCTCGCCCGACGGGCAGCGCCAGTTCCGTTCGACCAGCGCGTACCCGCGCTGCTGCAACCATTCGGCCGCGACCTGCTCGCCGCGCCGACCCAGTTCGTCTTTCCGTGCCATGTCTACCTCCGCCATCAGCCTCGCCGGGCGGAGGAGGCAGCGGTGGTGGGCGCCGGAATCTGTGGAGAAGACGACGGGGCTACGGGGTGTGAGCGGATTCGCAACCCGGCCTCAGGGCTGGGTCATGACCTCAGAAGCGCACACGCGCACACGCGCACAAGCGCGCGCTCACTCGTCGAGCGCGAGCTCCTTGGGCAGCTCGAACTCCTTGGAGGAGAGCTCCTCGATGTTGACGTCCTTGAACGTGAGGACGCGGACCGACTTCACGAACCGGTCGGCACGGTAGACGTCCCACACCCACACGTCGTTCATCGTCAGCTCGAAGTAGAAGTCGTGCTCGGTGTCGCGCCGCACGAACTCCACCTCGTTCGCGAGATAGAAACGGCGCTCCGTCTCGATCACGTACTTGAACTGCGAGACGACGTCCCGGTACTCGCGATACAAAGCCAACTCGACCTCACGGTCGTAGTCGTCGAACTCGTCCTCATCCATCGTCCGTCAAGTCTATGCCGGATGCGACGCCCGCGCGTCGGCCGCCCCCATCTGTGGATAACCGATGGGGCCCGGCTAGTCGACGACGTCGATCAGAGCGGGCTGCTTGAGCCAGGTGAGGCGGTGGAGCGCGCTCGGCCCGAGCTCCGAGATGGCGGCGAAGTGCTCGGGCGACGAATAGCCCTTGTTGCTCGCCCATCCGTACCCCGGGTACTCGCTGTCGTGGGCGATCATCATGCGGTCACGGTGCACCTTGGCGATGACCGACGCGGCCGCGACCGAGGCGCAGTCGCGGTCGGCCTTGATGCGGGTGACGACCTTGGCCGGGCGCATCAGCGCCGGGTTGAGGTAGTCGTAGTTGCCGTCGAGGATGAGCGTGCTGTCGTGGACGACGGCGCCCTGGTCCTCGAGCTGGGCGAGCGCCCGAGCGCCGGCGAGCCCCAGGCAGCGCATGATGCCGAGGAGTCCACCTCGGCGGCCGACGCCAGCCCGACCGCGTGATGCAGGGCCCACTTGCGGCAGAGCGGGTCGAGCGACTCGCGCACCGGCTCCGGCAGCAGTTTGGAGTCGCGGAGCCCCGGCGGGATGCGCTTCACCGCCGTGTCGATGACCACCATTCCGACGGCGACGGGCCCCGCGAGGGCGCCGCGGCCAACCTCATCCACCGCGACGATGGAGGTCACTCCGTCGCGGTAGAGAGCCTTCTCGAACCGCAGCGACGGCGACACCGGGGTCATCATCCGCTCGTCACACCTCCACCGCCGAACCATCCGACCGTTTCAGGATAAACGCTCCGACGCGTGCGCTCCGCCACGGGAACGAGCGAGCCCCCGGTCCGAAATCGGACCGGGGGCTCGGGACGCTCTGGAGGCGGGACGCTCAGTTCTCGCGCTTCTCCTTGATCTTCGCCTTCTTGCCGCGGAGCTCGCGCAGGTAGTACAGCTTCGCGCGGCGGACGTCACCGCGGGTGACGACCTCGATCTTGTCGATGACCGGGGAGTGGACCGGGAACGTGCGCTCGACGCCGACCTGGAAGGAGACCTTGCGGACCGTGAAGGTCTCGCGGACGCCCTCGCCGGAGCGGCCGATGACGACGCCCTGGAAGACCTGGATACGAGAGCGGCTGCCCTCGATGATGTTCACGTGCACCTTGACGGTGTCGCCGGCGCGGAACGCGGGGATGTCCTGCTTGAGGGACGCGGCGTCGACCTGGTCGAGGATGTGCATGGCTGTTCGCTCTCTGTACCCGCCACCGGTCGGGAACGGACTCGGGGCCGGCTCCGGATCAGGAGTATCGGCCGTCTGGGTTCGAATAGTGGTGTCCGCGAGAAGTGCTGGCTCCCCCGTGGCAGAGCCTGGCCGCGGCACAAGGGTCAATTCTGCCATGAGCGACCCCGGTTTGCCAAAGCGGCTCACATGGGGACGCGACGCGGTCAGGGCCGGTCGGTCCGCTCCTCGATGACGATGTACTCGCCGTGGTCGATGGTCGTGCGTTCCGTCGCCTCCTCCTGCGGAGGCTGGGCGATCCGCTCGTAGACGGCGAAGGTCTGCTGTACGCGCACCCGCGTCTCGCGCAGGAGCTCCCACACGGCCAGCCAGAACATCCCGATGAACAGCAGGATGCCGGCGACGGCGAACCATCCGCTCGCCCCGGGCACGAAGAACCCGAAGCCGATGATCGACAGATGCCAGGCGGCGAGGAGGACGACATCCCACCAGGAGACCGCCCGTCTCTCGCGGACGCTCTTGCGGGCCACCAGGATGCCGTCGACCACGAGCATGCCGACGAACAGGATGGGGCACATCACCAGGAGGCCGAGGAACGTCCACCCGCTGCCCTGGTTGAACGCCGCCCAGCCGATCAGCAGCCAGACGGGCAGCACCACGGCGGACGGGAAGAGCCACCAGTAGAACGCCTTGCGGATGAACACGCTTCCAGGGTAGCCGCGGGTGCCTGTGCTGCGGCTGCGGATTTCCCGCACGCTCACCTGCGAGACTGGACGCGTACGTCGTCGAGAGGAGAGCCGTGATCGAGCTGAGGACGCCCGCCGAGATCGAGCAGATGCGCCCGGCCGGGAGGTTCGTGGCGGAGGTGCTCGCCGAGACGGCCGCCGCCGCCCGCGTCGGCGTCAACCTGCTCGAGCTGGATGCGCTCGCCCACGACCTGATCCGCCGGCGCGGAGCCGAGTCCTGCTACATCGACTACCACCCGTCGTTCGGCGCCAGCCCCTTCGGCAAGGTGATCTGCACGTCGGTGAACGACGCGGTGCTGCACGGCCTGCCGCACGACTACCGCCTGCAGGACGGCGACCTGCTGAGCCTCGACTTCGCCGCCTCCGTGGACGGCTGGGTGGCCGACTCGGCGGTCAGCCTCGTGGTGGGCACCCCGCGCGACGAGGACCTGCGGCTCATCGACACCACGCGTCGGGCCCTCGCGGCGGGCATCCAGGCGGCGCAGCCGGGCGGCCGCATCGGCGACATCTCGGCCGCGATCGCCGCCGTAGCCCACGCCGAGGGCTACTCGATCAACACGCAGTTCGGCGGCCACGGCGTCGGGCGGACGATGCACGGCGACCCGCACATCTCGAACGACGGCCGGGCCGGTCGCGGCTACCCGCTGCGGCCCGGGCTCGTGGTCGCGATCGAGCCGTGGTTCCTGGAGACCACGGACGAGATCTACACGGACCGCGACGGCTGGACGCTGCGCAGCGCGGACGGTTCGCGCGGGGCCCACTCGGAGCACACCGTGGCGATCACGGAGGACGGCCCGCTCGTCCTCTCCGCCCCGTAGACCGCCCGCCCGGCGCCGGCGGACGTCAGCTCAGGAGATCGGGCCGCACGGCGCGCGTGCGGGCGAGCTGCTGCTCATGCCGCCACGCGTCCACGGCGCCGTGGTTGCCGGAGAGCAGCACCGGCGGCACCTCGCGACCGCGCCACACGGCGGGCTTGGTGTAGCTCGGGTACTCGAGCAGGCCGTCCTCGTGCGACTCCTGCACCAGGCTCTCGGGGTTGCCGACGACACCGGGGATGAGCCGGCCGACCGCTTCGATCATCGCCATGGTGGCGACCTCGCCGCCGTTGAGGACGTAGTCGCCGATGCTCATCAGCCGCACGCGAGCGCGCGAGGCGGTCTCGTCGAACACGCGCTGATCGATGCCCTCATAGCGCCCGCATCCGAACACCAGGTGCTCCTCCTGCGCGAGCTCGCGCGCGGTCGCCTGGGTGAAGACCTCGCCGGCGGGTGACGGGAAGATCACGACCGGGTCGGCCGCCCCCTCCAGGATGCCGTCGAGCGCCTCGCCCCACGGCTCGGGCTTCATGACCATCCCGGCTCCCCCGCCGTAGGGCGTGTCGTCGACGGTCCGGTGCCGGTCGTGCGTGAAGCTGCGCAGGTCGTGGACGCCCAGCTCGATCAGTCCGGAGTGACGGGCCTTGCCGAGCAGCGAGATGTCGAGCACATCGAAGAAGGTCGGGAAGATCGTGACGATGTCGATGCGCATGACGGAAAGTCTAGGAGGCGCGCCCTAGGCGGGGACGACAGCCAGCTCGCGGTCGCGCGGCACGAGCGGCGTCGCGACGGCCGGGCAGACCGCCACCAGCGCGAAGGCGACCGGGTAGCCCAGCCAGCCGATGAGCGCCCCGACGGCAGGTCCGACGACCGACGCGGCCAGGAACTGGCCGGTGTTCTGGGCGCCGAGCGCGCGTCCCGACCAGAACGGCCCCGCGATCTCGGCCACCGACGTGTACGCGAGTCCGTTGTCGGCCACCGTCACGATCGCGGCGACGATGAGGACGACGGCCGCGGCCACCGAGCCGAAGGCCGACGCCGCCGCCATCAGCAGCATGACGCCGACCGCGCACAGCGAGACCCAGCGCAGCGGGCGGAGGTGGCTGCCGACGCGGTCGCTGAGCACGCCGATCCCGATCCGGCCGATCGCCCCCGCGAACTGGCTGACGCCGATGACGATGCCGGCGGCGAGGGACGAGAAGTGCAGTTGCGAGACCAGCCAGACGAGACCGAACGTCGAGACGGTGAACTGCGGCACCACGAGCAGCATCGAGACCGAGTGGATGCGCCACAGCAGCGATGTCTCGCGATACGGCCGCCACACGGCCTGGGGATGCGCCTCCCCGCCGTCCGCTGCACGGCGCGGAGGACGCGGCGGGTCGACGATACCGACGGCGCACAGCACCGCGGACACCCCGCACAGCACCGCGGGGACCACCAGTGCCGCCGCGATGCCGCCCGCGGCCGCCAGCAGCGGGACGCTGATCGCGGCGACGGCGACGCCGAGCGGCTGGCACATCTGACGGATGCCCATGGCGAGTCCACGGCGCTCCTTCGGGAACCAGCCGATCACGACCCGGCCGGAGGCGGCGTTCGGGCTCGCCGACGCCATCCCTCCCACCAGGAACAGCGCGCCGAGCGCCACGTAGGAGTCCACGAACATAGCGGCGACGGCCGCGAGTGCGGTGACGGCCAGGCCGGAGGCGATGACCCAGCGCTCGCCGATGCGGTCCGACAGCGCGCCCCACGCGATCAGGGTGATCACCAGGCCGAGGGTCGGCGCCGACGCGAGCAGACCGGCCTGCGCGAGACTCAGCCCGCGCTCGGTGTGCAGCAGCGGGATGAGGAACGCCGGCGTCGACACGAACACGGTCGAACTAGCCTGCGCAAGCACGCCGAACGCCAGCATCAGCCAGGGACGGGGACGGCGTGCGCGGGGATCGGTCATGGGTATACCCTAGCGGTATACCAGGCCGGTATACCAAGGAGGATCCATGGCCCAGGACGCACACCCCGGCGAACCGCACGGCGTCTACGGCCGCCTGCGCGGCCAGATCCTCGACCTCGACCGGGTGCCCGGTTCCCGCCTCACTGAGCGCGGGCTGGAAGCGGAGCTCGGCGCGTCACGGACCCCGCTCCGTGCGGCCCTGATGCGCCTCGAGGCGGAAGGGCTCGTCGCGCGCGACGGCCGCGGCTGGCAGGTCTCCCCCATCGACCTCGGCGAGATCGCGCGGCTCAGCGAGCTGCGGGATGCGGTAGAGACGGCGGCGGTGCGCCTGAGCTGCGCGCGCGCCGATGACGACGAGATCGCCGCGCTGGCCGCGCACCTCGAGCAGTTCGACGGTGATCGCCCCGCCGAGGAGGCCGTGAACGCCGGCACGGAGTTCCATGTGCGCCTCGCCGCGCTCTCGGGCAACCACTTCTTCGCCGACGCCGTCGACTCGGCGATGACCCGGCTCGCCCGCTCGCGCTGGCTGGTCGCGCGCGACGAGGAGGCGTGGGCGGAGCACCGCGAGATCGTGCGGCTTCTCGGTGAGCGGCGGGCGGATGCGGCGGCCGAGCTCATCCACCGGCACATCGTCGGCACGCACCAGCGGCTCCTGGCGGCACTGGATGCGGACGCTCGCGCCCTCCGCGGGCGCGGCCTGGCCATCGTGTCCTGACGCCTCGGAACCTTACTCGAGCACGTCGGTCACCGGGATGATGCGCACGAGGGCGTCCGCGCCCGAGTAGACCTGCGGCGCGCCGCTCAGCAGCGCGTCGGCATGCAGCCGGGTCAGGGCGATGAACTCGGCCGCCTCGGTCCGGGCCCAGCCGAGCTCGTCGGCGACCCGCCACGCGGTGCGGCGCAGCACCCGGTCGCCGAGCAGGCGCACCGGTAGCGCATCCGCTCTCGTGAGGATCTCGGTCGCAGCAGCGCGGTCGCGCCGGCCCTCCACCACGTCGGCGTGCAGCAGCGACAGCGTCTGCGAGCGGATCAGGGTCGGTGCGAGCAAGCCCTCGGCGCCGCTCCAGCGGGCCTCGGCGAGACGGATGGCGGCGGGAGCGTCGATCACGTAGGCGGTCATGCCGCATTGTGGCCGCAATCGGCGGGGAAAAGGAAGAGGGCGACCCTTTCTGGTCGCCCTCTGAGTTCTAGCTCTCGCCCTCCGGCTGGCCCGGCTCGGCGGCCTCCGGCTCGGCGGCGGCCGGCTCGGGATCGTCGTCCGGCAGCTCCTCGAAGAGGCCGGCCGGCGGCGTCAGGGTGACCGTTCCCGCGGCGATGTCGACCTCGGGCACGATCGCCTTCACGAACGGCACGAGCACCTCCCCGTTCGCGGTGGCCACGGCGAGCAGATCCTGCGCCGGCAGGTGGTCGACCCGCGCGATGCGTCCGACAATCACGCCGTCGCGGACGGCGTCGAGCCCGACCAGCTGGTGGTCGTACCAGGCGTCGTCCTCGTCGGGCAGCTCCTTCTCGTCCTGGCTCACCCACAGGATCGCCTTGACGAGCGTCTCGGCCTCGTTGCGGTCGTCCACGCCGGCGAAGAATCCGACCGGGTGGCCGTTGTACCAGCGCAGCTCGCGCAGTTCGAGCGTCTTGCCGTGCCACTTGGATGCCGTCGGCACCTGCAGCGTGAAGACCGCGCCCGGAACGAACCGCTTCTCGGGCTCGTCCGTGTACAGCTCCACTTTCAGTGCGCCCTTGAGGCCGTGCGCCTTCGTGAGGCGCCCCACGCGCAGCTCGGTCTGACCGGGCCGGGGAGCGACCTCCTTGCGGGGCAGTTTGTGGTCCGCCACCTCAGTCGTCGACGACGTCGACACGGACGCGCTTGCCGTCGGCAAGCGCCGCCACCAGCGTGCGGAGGGCCTTGGCCGTGCGGCCGGAGCGGCCGATCACCCGGCCGAGGTCCTCGGGATTCACGCGAATCTCGAGGACCTCGCCACGCGGGGAGCTCTTGGCCACGACGTGGACGTCGTCAGGGTGATCGACGATCCCCTTGACCAGGTGCGTGAGCGCGGGTGCGAGCAAGACGGTCAGGCCTTCTCGTCGGACGCGTCGTCCGCGATGGCCTGGGCCTCGGCGACGACGTTGGCCTCGGCGGCCTCCTCGCGCTCGACCTCGGCCTCGACGACGGCCTCGGCCGCCGCGGACGTCTTGTCGGCCTTCGGCTTCAGGACCGGCTTCTTCTTCTCGTCGGCGACGAACTCCGCCTTGCCCTCGGCGACCTTGACGGTGCTGACGGCGTTCTTGTCGCCCTTGAACTTGCCCCAGTCGCCGGTGAGCTTCAGCAGTGCGGTGACCTGCTCGGTCGGCTGGGCGCCGACGCTGAGCCAGTACTGCGCGCGGTCGGAGTCGACCTCGATGCGCGAGGGCTCCTCGGTCGGGTGGTACAGACCGATCTCCTCGATCACGCGACCGTCGCGCTTGGTGCGCGAGTCGGCGACGACGATGCGGTAGTACGGAGCGCGGATCTTGCCCAGGCGCTTCAGACGGATTTTGACAGCCACGATTCTCCTGTATGAGTGGATGAGTTGTGTCGAACTGACTGCCGTGGGCGTGGGGGCACACTCGGCAGGAGGTCTAGTGTTCGTCCTCCGCGCCGGATAGAGGGTCGGGCACGGTGAACTCAACTAGCTATTCTGTCAGACATTGCGCCGCTTTGAACAATCGGATGGACGGACGAGACGTATGCAGATCGAATTCTCGGAGTCCGAGCGCTCCACCGTCGGCGTCGAGTGGGAACTGGCGCTGGTGGACGGCGCGACAGGCGACCTCGTGCAGATCGCCGACGAGGTGCTCCGGGAGCTGGGAACGGCCGACGGGAGGGAGCACCCGCAGATCACCCACGAGCTGCTCCTGAACACGGTCGAGCTGGTCAGCCGGGTGCATGCGACGGTCCCCGCCGCGATCTCCGACCTGCAGGAGCTCATCGGCCTCGTCCGCGAGGTCACCGACCCGCTGGGCGTCGAGCTCATGTGCGCGGGGACGCATCCCTTCGCCCAGTGGTTCGACCAGAAGGTGACGCCGAACGAGCGCTACGACCGCCTGCTCGACCGCACGCAGTGGTGGGGGCGGCAGATGATGATCTGGGGCGTGCACGTGCACGTCGGGATCGACTCGGTCGACAAGGCGCTGCCGATCGTGAACGGGCTGCTGACCTACTACCCGCACCTGCAGGCCCTCAGCGCCTCCAGTCCGTTCTGGGCGGGCGCGAAGACGGGCTACGCCTCCAACCGGGCACTGATGTTCCAGCAGCTGCCGACGGCCGGCCTGCCCTGGCAGTTCGGCACGTGGGCGAACTACGAGGAGTACGTGCAGGACCTCGTGACCACCGGCGTGGTGGAGGACCACTCGGAGGTGCGCTGGGACATCCGCCCCTCGCCCAAGTGGGGCACCGTCGAGATGCGCGCCTGCGACGGCCTCTCGACGCCGGACGAGGTGGGGGCCGTCGCGGCGCTCATCCACTGCCTCACCGACCGGATGGCCGGACGGCTGGACGACGGGGTGGAGCCGGTCACCCTGCAGCCGTGGTTCGTGCGCGAGAACAAATGGCGTGCCGCCCGCTACGGGTTGGACGCGGAGATCATCGTGGCGCCGGACGGCAGCGAGCGGCTCGTGTCCGACGCGCTCAGGGAGCTGGTCGACGACCTGCAGCCGGAGGCCGAGCGGCTGGGATGCGCCGACGAGCTCGCGACGGTGCTCACCATCCTGGACACGGGCGCCAGCTACCAGCGGCAGCTCGCCGTCGCGGAGCAGAACGGCGGCAGCCTGCAGGCGGTCGTCAGCTCGCTGACCCACGAGCTGCGCAGCGGATTGCGGCGCTGAGCCAGGAGTAAGGGCCCGGCGAGGAGCTAATCCATAGGGACTGCGAGTACCGTGTCCTCATGCTCGCCCGACGTCCTCTGGCCGCAGCGGCGACGGTGCTGACCGCCGCTCTGCTGGGGCTGACCGCGCTGTCGGGATGCGCGACCTCCGGGGCCGCGGACGCGGCGGGCTCGTCGACCGGCCCCGCCTCGGCGGAGCGCGTCGCCATCATCGGCGATTCGATCGAGTCGGGGCTGGGGCTCGAGCCGTCGGAGAGCTGGCCCGCCCTGGTGGCCGCCGATCGCGGATGGCGGCTCGCGAATCTCAGCGTGCCCGGCGCCGGGTTCGTCGCGCAGGGCTCGGACGGCGACGACTTCTCCGGCCAGGTGAGCGCCGCGATCGCGTCACACGCGGAGCTGGTGCTGATCGGCGCGTCGGACAACGACCTGGGAACCGACGTGACGCAGGTCGCACAGGCGATGCGGGCCGCGGTCACCCGACTCCGCACCGCGCTGCCCGACGCCCGGATCATCGGATTCAACGCCCTCACGGGCCAGGCGGGCGACACCGACCTGGGGCCGCTCAACGCGGCGCTGAAGCAGGCCGTCTCCGACGCCGACGGCAGCTGGCTCGACCTCGGCCAGCCCTACCGCGACGTGGCCGGCCTGGTGCAGGACGACGGCGAGCATCCCACGCTCCCGGGCCAGCAGGCGATCGCGACGCTGGTCGAGGCGAAGCTCGACGCGTGAAACGGCACCCCCGCGAACCGGATAACGTTGGACACGTGACGACCCGACGCCTCCCCCGCGCCCACTTCGCCACTGTCGCCCTCGCGGCCGGTGCACTCCTGACGGCCCTCACGGGCTGCTCGACGCTGGCATCGGCCTCCCCGACGGCCCAGCCGTCGCCCGCGCCCAGCCCGACCAGCACCCGGCACTCGGCGACCGTGACCGCGGTGGCGATCGGCGACTCGATCGCGATTGGGAACGGCGTCCCGGCCGACGACGCCTGGCCGCTTCTCGTCGCCGACCGGTTCGGCTGGACGCTGAGCGACTTCGCGGAGAGCGCCGCCGGGTTCACGGTGAAGGGTCTCAACACCCATACCTTCGACGACCAGGTCAGCGCCGCGATCCGGCTGCACCCGGAGGTGGTGCTGATCGCGGGCACGCGGAACGACGTGTTCGCCGGAACGCCCGCGCTGAAGACCGCCGTGACGTCCGCGCTGCAGCGGCTGCGGACCGCGCTCCCCGACGCGCGCATCATCGGCGTCGGCCCGCTCTGGGGCTCCGAGAAGGCCCCGGCGCAGATCGCCGTCATCGACAGCACCGTGAAGGCGGCCGTGCTCGCCGTCGACGGAACCTGGGTCGAGCTCGGGCAGCCGTTCGAGGGGCGATCCGATCTCGTCCAGGCGGATCACGTGCACCCGACGGTCGAGGGTCAGCAGCTGCTCGCGCAGAAGATCGCGAACGGGATCGCGTCCCAGTCGTCCCAACGCTGATTCGTCCAGCCCGGGTGGCGTACCACCACTCAGCTGCTCGGGGAAGCGCAGTCACAGCGATTTCGCAGCCTGGAGCGTTTAGCATCACACGCGTGCGCACCCTCACCCGACGACGTCCGCGCCCCGACGGCTCCCGACTCGCGCTCCTCGCGCCCGCGGCCCTGACCGTCGCACTCCTCGCGCTGGCCGGGTGCTCGGCGACCACGCCGGCCCGTCCGGTCGCGGCCCAGGCGCAGTCGACGGCGATCGCGGCGCCGGCGGCCGGAACCGCCCACGGCAGCACCGCCCCAGTGGATGCCGTCGCGATCGGCGACTCCATCGCCTTCGGCAAGGGCGTCACCGCGGCGCAGGCGTGGCCGGCCCTCATCTCCGCCGACCACGGCTGGCGGCTGACCGACCTCGCCGTCTCCGGATCGGGCTTCGTGAAGCCCGGGTGGAACGGCAGCACCTACCGGCAGCAGGTCGACGCCGCGCTGCGCCTGCACCCGCAGGTGATCCTGCTGGCCGCGACCCGCAACGACCGCGAGCAGGACCCGGCGGCCGTCACCGCGAACGCCGACCGGATGCTGCGGGAACTGCGCGAGAGGTTCCCCGACGCGACCATCATAGGAGTCACCGGCATCTGGGGCTCCGACCAGCCGCCCGCGACGATGACGCGCGTGGACGAGATCGTCGGCGACGCGGTGCGCGACGTGAACGGCACGTGGCTCGACATCGGCTTCCCGCTCGTCGGCCACCCCGAGCTGCTGCAGGCGGACGGCATCCACCCGAACGCGGCCGGGCAGAAGGTCGTGGCCCGCACGATCGAGTCGAAGCTCCGCCCGCTCAACCTCGCGCTGTAGCCCCTCCCGGGCCCCGGGCCTACCGGCCCAGGAACTTCTGCAGCGCGGCCATCTCCTCCTCGGAGGGACCACCGGCCGGGGCACCCTGCGGCGCTCCGCCGCCCAGCCCGAAGCCGCTGCCGCCCGCCCCACCGGCCGCGGCCGGCTTGACGCCGGACGCCAGCGCGGCGTTCTCCGCCGCGCGCTTCGCCGGGTTGCCCGACCGCGAGCCGCTCTTCTTCTTGTTCTTCTGCTGCTTGCGCCCGGCATACGAGGCGCCCGGGATGGGACCCATGCCGGGGACGTTCGGCACGCCGCCCTTGGCGACGGTCTTCATCATCTTCGCCGCCTGCTCGAAACGGGTGACGAGCTGGTTCACCTCGGTGACGGTCGTGCCCGATCCCTTGGCGATGCGCAGACGGCGCGAGCCGTTCAGCAGCTTGGGGTTGGTGCGCTCGGCCGTGGTCATCGACTGGATGATCGCCTCGGTGCGCACGATCTCGCGCTCGTCGAAGTTGTCGAGCTGCTGCTTCATCTGGCCGGCGCCGGGCAGCATCCCCATCATCTTCTTGATGGAGCCCATGTTGCGCAGCTGCTGCATCTGCTTGAGGAAGTCGTCCAGCGTGAAGCTGTCGGTCGCGAACTTCTCGGCGACCTTGCGCGCCTCCTCCTCGTCGAAGGCCTCCTGGGCCTGCTCGATGAGGGTGAGGATGTCGCCGAGGTCGAGGATGCGCGACGCCATGCGGTCCGGGTGGAACGGCTCGAAGTCGTCCAGGTTCTCGCCGGTGGAGGCGAAGATGATCGGGCGCCCGGTCACCGATGCGACGGAGAGCGCCGCACCACCGCGGGCGTCGCCGTCGAGCTTCGACAGCACGACGCCGGTGAAGTCGACACCGTCCTGGAACGCCTTCGCGGTGGCCACCGCGTCCTGACCGATCATCGCGTCGATGACGAACAGCACCTCGTCCGGGTCGGTCGCCTTGCGGATGTCGGCCGCCTGCTTCATGAGCTCGGCGTCGACGCCGAGCCGGCCGGCGGTGTCGATGACGACCGTGTCGTATTGCTTGGTCTCCGCGAACTTCAGCGCATCTTTCGCCACCTTGACCGGGTTGCCGACGCCGTTGCCGGGCTCGGGCGCGTAGACCGGGACGCCCGCCTGCTCGCCCACGATCTGGAGCTGCTGGACGGCGTTCGGGCGCTGGAGGTCGGCGGCGACGAGGATCGGCGTGTGGCCGTCCTTCACGAGCCACTTTCCGAGCTTGCCGGCGAGGGTGGTCTTACCGGCGCCCTGCAGGCCGGCGAGCATGATGACCGTCGGAGGCCGCTTCGCGAACTGCAGCCGTCGCTGCTGACCGCCCAGGATGCCCACGAGCTCCTCGTTGACGATCTGGACGACCTGCTGCGCAGGGTTCAGCGCCTTGTTCACCTCGTCGCTCAGCGCGCGCTCGCGCACCTTGCCCGTGAACTCCTTGACCACCGGGAGCGCCACGTCGGCGTCGAGCAGGGCGCGACGGATCTCGCGCACGGTGCCGTCGACGTCGGACGGCGAGAGCTTGCCCTTGGTGCGAAGGTTCTTGAAGGTGTCCGCAAGACGGTCGGACAGCGAGCCGAAAGTAGCCATGATGAAGAGATTCTATCGGGCGACGTCGGTAAGCCGCCGTGAACGCCGGTCAGTCGCCCGACGTCTCCACGTTGACCACGTCGCCGCGCACGTCGAACGAGACCGTCAGGACCGCGTCGGTCTCGTCGGGCGCGATGGAGTAGTCGAAGGTGGCGAACACCTCGTCCTCGTCGGCGTGGTCCGCCTGGATGACGACGCTCAGCAGCTGCAGCGATCGCAGCACATCGATGGCGATGTCGCCCGAGTTGTAGACGAGGAGGTCGACCAGGCTCTCCCCCAGCTTGTCCACGTGCTCGTCGATGTAGCTGGTCGTCGCGGACTGGCGCGAGCTCAGCTCGGCGATCAGCGCATCCCGCGCCCGGGCGTCGAAGCCCTCCAGCGCCTGGATGAGCGCCGCGGCCGAGTCGAGGGCGAACTCCGGGACCCCGCTCTCGTCGTCCGCCAGCAGCTCGACATCGACGGTCTGGTCGCCCAGCTCCACCGTGTCGTCCCAGGCGAGGCCGCCGCTCGCCGTCTCGTCGATGAGGCCGAAGAAGTCGTGCTCGATCGCCATGGCGTGACCCTATCCCACCAGCTGCTGAGCGAAGACGTGCGGGGTGAATCCGGTCAGGTCGTTGATCCCCTCGCCCTGGCCGACGAGCTTGATCGGGATGCCGGTCCGCTCCTGAACCGCGAGCACGAAGCCGCCCTTCGCCGAGCCGTCCAGCTTCGTCAGCACCAGGCCGGTGACGCCGGCGTGCTCGAGGAAGGCCTCGGCCTGCGCGAGGCCGTTCTGGCCGGTGGTGGCGTCGAGCACTAGCAGCACCTCGGCGATCGGCGCCTGTTTCTCGACCACGCGCTTGATCTTCGAGAGCTCGTCCATCAGTCCGCCCTTGGTCTGCAGGCGTCCGGCGGTGTCGATGATGACGATCTCCGTTCCGTCGCGCTTCGCCTTCTCGACGGTCTGGAACGCGACGGAGGCGGGATCCTGCCCTTGCTGCTGCGGTCGGACGATGTCCGCGCCCGCGCGCTCCGCCCAGGTCGCCAGCTGCTCCACGGCGGCGGCGCGGAACGTGTCGGCCGCGCCCACCACGACCGAGCGGTCGTAGGTGCGCAGGAACTTCGCGAACTTGCCGATGGTGGTCGTCTTGCCCACGCCGTTCACGCCGACGACCAGCACGATCGCGGGACGGTCGCTCAGCTTCAGCGTGGTGTCGAGCTTCGAGAGGCGCTCCTCCATCGTCTCGCGCAGCATCCGCTGCAGGTCGGCCGGATCGGTCGTGTGGTACCGGTCCACCTTCGCGCGCAGGTCGTCGACCACCGCCTCGGTGACGTCCGGGCCGAAGTCGGCGGTGATGAGCGCCGTCTCGAGGTCGTCCCAGGTGTTCTCGTCGATGGTCTTCTTCGCGAACAGCCCGCGCAGGGCGCCCGACAGAGACCAGGGGGTGCGGTCAGCCATGATGATCAGCGTACCGGCGCGGAGTACGGTGTGCTCATGTACGCGCTCGTGAGGGTCTCGGCGGAGCTCGCGGTGCAGCTGGTGGCCATCGAGACGGGTGGCGAGGATGCCGTGCACCAGGCGCGCACGCGCGTCCGGCGGCTGCGCAGCATCCTGGCGGTGTACCGGCCCGCGTTCGACCGGGATGCTGCGGCGGCGATGCGCGCCCGGTTGCGGCGGCTGGGGCACCGGCTCGGCGACGTGCGGGATCTGGAGGTGCGGGCGCGCGACCTCGGCGGGCTGGCACTCGAGGCTGCCGAAGGGCACGAGAAGGATCAGGTCGCGGAGGCGGTCGGGGCGCTGGCGGCGCAGGCGGCCGAGCGGCACGACCGCGCGCTCGACGCGCTCCTCCGCACCTTGCGCTCGCGCGGCAATCGGGAGCTGCTCGCCGACCTCCAGCAGTTCGCCGCCGCTCCCCGCTCAGCGAGGCAGGGGCCGCGCACCCGGCGAAGGTGGCGCGCAAGCGGCTGAAGAAGGCGGTGCGCAAGGTCGTCCGCTCGGAGGGCGAGGCGCTCGAGCAGCGCCACGAGGCGCGAAAGGCCGCCCGTCGGCTGCGCTACGCGGCGGAGGCGGTCGAGGACGACCTGGGCAATCGCGCGCTGCGGCTCGCGACCGCCGCGGAGACCCTGCAGGATACGCTGGGCGACCACCGCGACCTCGTGCTCCTGGCGCGCCACCTCCGCGACAACGACCCCGGCGGCGTGCTCGACGAGCTGGCCGCCTCGTGCGAGGCGCGGGCGCAGGAACGCCTCGGCGACCTCGACGACGCCTACGACGCGATCGAGTGGTGAGTGGGCTAGCTCGCCTGCTCCTGCTCCTGGGCGACGCGCTGGCCGACGACGGCCGAGACGCCGTCTTGCCGCATCGAGACGCCGTAGAGCGCGTCCGCGATCTCCATGGTCCGCTTCTGGTGCGTGATCACGATCAGCTGGCTGCTCTCGCGGAGGTCCTCGAAGATCGTCAGCAGCCGTCCGAGGTTGGCGTCGTCGAGCGCCGCCTCCACCTCGTCCATGATGTAGAACGGGCTGGGCCGCGCCTTGAAGATCGCGATCAGCAGCGCCACGGCCGCCAGCGACCGCTCCCCGCCGGACAGCAGTGAGAGCCGCTCGATCTTCTTGCCGGCTGGCTTCACCGAGACCTCGATGCCCGTGGTCAGCAGGTCGTCCGGGTTCGTCAGGCGGATGCTGCCCTGGCCGCCCGGGAACAGGATCGGGAACACGCGCGTGAACGCCGCCTCGGTGTCCGCGAAGGCGGACTCGAAGATGGTCTGCATCCGCTCGTCGATGTCCTCGATGATGGTCAGCAGGTCTTTGCGTGTGTTCGTCAGGTCGGTCAGCTGCTCGGTGAGGAACTTGTGCCGCTGCTCCAGCGCGGCGAACTCCTCGAGCGCGAGGGGGT
Organism: Leifsonia xyli subsp. cynodontis; assembly: GCF_050632205.1. GTDB lineage: Bacteria > Actinomycetota > Actinomycetes > Actinomycetales > Microbacteriaceae > Leifsonia > Leifsonia xyli_D. The sequence goes on along the minus strand of NZ_CP192578.1, from coordinate 976,835 downwards.
TGACGCGCCCGAGCTGGGCGAGCTTCCGCTCGGCGGCGGCGAGACGTTTCTGCTGCTGCTCGCGGACGAACGGGATCGTCTCGACCTCGGACTCGGCATCGGCATCGACGCCGGCTTGCGTCTCGTCGTCGGTATCGTCGACGCGCGCGACATCGACCGGGACGGGGACCTCGGGACCGTACTCGGCGACGAGCACGTCCTCGACCAGCCCGAGCTCGCTCCCCGCGCGCTCCAGCAGGCTGGAGAGGTGCAGCTTCTTCTCGTAGATCTGCAGCTCCAGGCCGTGGACGGACTCGGTGATCGCCTGCAGACGCTGGCGCACCGCGTTCTCGTCGCGCCGCAGTGTCGCGAGCTCCTCGTTCTGGCTGGCGCGCTCGGCCTCGGCGGACGCCAGCTCCAGGCGAGCCTGGGCGACCGAGCGGTCGGCCGACGCGAGCACGGCGGGCAGGGCGGCGATCACGCTCTCGGCCGCGTCGAGCTGCCGCCGCCGGATGACCGCGCGCCGGGCTGCCTCCTCGGCCGCCGCCCGCTCGGCCTCCAGCCGCCGCGCGAGCGCCTCGCCCCTGGCCTGCTCGGCGCGGACGCGCTCCTTGGCCGTCTCCACCGCGAGGCGGGCCTCGACCTCGGCCTCGCGGGCCGCATCCAGCTCGGTCGACATCGCGTCGCGCGCGCTGACGTCCAGGATGGGGCGGGGACGGGAGCGTGCCGCATCCAGCTCGGACTTCGCCTTCTCGGCCGCCTGCTCGGCCTCGCCGACCCGCTCGGTCGCCTGCTCGAGCGCGCGGCTCAGCCGGTCGGATTCGGCCTGCGACGCCTCGAGCTGCACCTTGAGCCGGTTCAGCTGCTCGGTCTGCGCGGCGAGCTTGGCGTCGAACTCACGCAGGGTGGCCAGCGCGGCCTGCGACTGCTCCTTGGCGACCTGCAGCACACCGCGCTGCTCGGCCAGCGCGAACTTCGCCCGGTCGATGAGCGAGGTGACCTCGGTCAGGCGCTCCTGCGCGGCATCCCGGTCGGCGATGAGCTCGATGCGGCTCTGCTTGGCCCCCGATCCGCCCCGGAGCACGTGCTCGGTGAGCACGTCGCCCGCCTTCGTGATGATGGTCACCGGGCCGCCGAGCGCGCGGCCGCGGAACGCCTCGAACGCACGCTGGGCGGCGTCCAGGTCGTCGGCGATGGCGGTGAAGGCGAGGATGCCGCGCACACCCTCCGGCGCTTCGACCACGCCGACCGCGGGCACGACGCCCGCGACTCCCGCGAGATCGACGGACGCCGCGGTCGCGTCCGCGATCACCACTTCGACCCGGCCCAGGTCATCGGCCGCCGCGTGCTCGACGGCGGCGCGGGCGGACGCCCTGTCGGCCGCGAGCACGGCGTCGGCCAGCGTGCCGAGGGCGGCGGCCACCGCGGCCTCGTTGCCGGGGTGCACGCGCACGTGCTCCGCCACCAGGCCGAGCACGCCGTCGAGCCGGGCCGCGACCAGGGCGGCCGAGCCGTCCTTCTGGTCGAGCGCCATCGACAGCGCGCTCGTGCGGGCGGCGAGGGCATCCCGCTCGCGTTCGAGGGTGTGCAGCTCCTCGCGGAGCCTCTCGATCTCGCCCTCCGCCTCGAAGACGACCGCCTGCGCCAACTCGTACGCCTCGTCGAGGTCGCCCTCGCCGACGTCCGCCGTGGCGGCCTCGGCCTCGCGGGCGGCGAAGTCGGCGCGGGCGCGCTCCCGCCGCTCGGTCGCCGCGTCCAGCGCGGTCTGCTGCCGCAGCACCTCGCCGCGGACCGCCGCGAGGCGCTGCGCGGCGGCCTCGGCCTGGCCGTTCAGCTTCGAGATCTCGAGGTCGTGACGCGAGACCAGCGCGCTCTGCGCGGCGATCTCCTCGTCCACGGCATCGAGCCGTGCCCGGGCGGTGCGGGTCGCCGCCTGCGCGGCCGTCCACGTCGCCTCGGCGTCCGTCACCACGCCGCGCAGCCGCTCCACCTCGTCCTGGGCGTCCGTGACGTTCTGCGGGGTGACGCTGGGGCGGGCGTCCGTGGCCTCCCCTGGCTGCCGAGCAGCGCGACGCGCTGGTTCGCCAGGGTGAACAGCCCGCGCAGCCGCTCCTGCACCGACTCGAGGGCGAACGCGGTGCTGCGGGCCGCATCCACGGCGTCCCCAACCTGCGCCTGCTCCAGCCGGGTGCGCCGCAGCTGCTTCTGCTCCAGCTGCTCCTGCAGCACGATCTGCTCGCTGTGCCGCTCCGCCTCCGTACGGCCGTGGTCGTCGAGCGTGCGGCGCAGCGTGACCACCTCGTCGGCCAGCAGCCGGGCGCGCGCATCCCGGACGACCGCCGCGATCGTCTGCGCCTCGCGCGCGATCTCCGCCTGGTGGCCGAGGGGCTTCAGCTGACGCCGGACCTCGCCGGCCAGGTCGCTCAGGCGCGTCAGGTTGGTCTGCATCGCCTCCAGCTTGCGGAGGGTCTTCTCCTTGCGGCGACGGTGCTTCAGGATGCCGGCGGCCTCCTCGATGAAACCGCGCCGGTCCTCGGGGCTGGCGTGCAGCACGGCGTCGAGCTGGCCCTGACCGACGATGACGTGCATCTCGCGGCCGAGGCCCGAGTCGCTCAGCAGCTCCTGCACATCCAGCAACCGGCACGACTGCCCGTTGATCGCGTACTCGCTGCCGCCGTTGCGGAAGAGCGTGCGCGAGATCGTCACCTCGGAGTACTCGATCGGCAGCGCGCCGTCGGAGTTGTCGATCGTCAGCTGCACCTCGGCGCGGCCGAGCGGACCGCGGGTGGCGGTGCCGGCGAAGATGACGTCCTCCATCTTGCCGCCGCGAAGCGTCTTGGCGCCCTGCTCGCCCATCACCCAGGCGAGGGCGTCGACGACGTTCGACTTGCCCGACCCGTTGGGCCCGACGACGCAGGTGACGCCCGGCTCGAAGGCGAAGGTCGTCGGCTGCGCGAACGACTTGAAGCCCTTCAGCGTCAGACTCTTCAAGTACACGCAGGCGAATTTACCGTACGGTTCACGCCGGATCCGCGCCGGAGCGCCGTCGGACGCACCCCCGAGTACGCGAAGAGTGCACGCTCTCCGGGCGGGAAGCGTGCACTCTTCGTGTACTCGATGGAGGTGCGTCAGGCGACGCCGAGGTACGCCTCCTTGATGGCGGGGTCTGCCAGGAGGTCGCGGCCGCTGCCGGCGCGGGTGATGACGCCGGTCTCCAGCACGAACGCGCGATGCGCGCGGGCCAGCGCCTGGTTCGCGTTCTGCTCCACCAGCAGCACGGTGGTGCCCTGCTTGTTGATCTCCGTCACGATCGAGAAGATCTGGCGGATGAACTGCGGCGCCAGTCCCATCGACGGCTCGTCGAGGAGCAGCAGGCGCGGGTTCGACATCAGCGCGCGGCCGATCGCGAGCATCTGCTGCTCGCCGCCCGACATCGTGCCGCCGACCTGGGTCTTGCGCTCGGCGAGACGCGGGAACAGCGCGAACACGCGGTCGAAGTCCTCGCCCATCTTGGAGCGGTCCTTCCGGCCGAAGGCGCCCATGTCGAGGTTCTCCATGACCGTCATCCCCGGGAAAATGCCCCGGCCCTCCGGCGCCTGCGAGATCCCGCGGATGACGCGGATGTGCGCCTTCATCTTGGTGATGTCCTCGCCGTCGAACAGGATGGACCCCGCCGACGGGTTGAGGATGCCCGAGATCGTCTTCATGGTCGTCGACTTGCCGGCGCCGTTCGCCCCGATGAGGCTCACGATCTCGCCCTCCTCGACGGAGAACGACATGTCGTGGATCGCCTCGATCCGGCCGTAGGAAACGCTGATGTTCTTCAGCTCAAGCAACGTCATCTTCTTCGCTCCCCAGGTAGGCGGCGATCACGCGCGGGTCGTTCCGGATCTCTTCCGGGGTGGCGTCGGCGATCTTGCGCCCGAACTCCAGCACCACGATCCGGTCGGTCACACCCATGACCAGCTTCATGTCGTGTTCGATCAGCAGCACGGTGTACCCGTCGGCCCGGATGGTGCGGATGAGCTCCATGAGCTCCTCCTTCTCCGCCGGGTTGAAGCCGGCGGCCGGCTCGTCCAGGCAGAGCACCTTCGGGTCCGTCGCCAGTGCGCGCGCGATCTCCAGGCGGCGCTGGTAGCCGTACGGCAGCGATCGCGACAGCGATCCCGCGTGGTCGGCGATGCCGACGAACTCGAGCAGAGCCATACCGCGCTCGATCGACGACTTCTCCTCCCGCGTGTGCCGCGGCAGGCGCAGGAGCGCGCCGGGCACCGACGTGCGGTGCCGCGCATCCAGGCCCACCACGACGTTCTCCAGAGCGGTCATCTCGCCGAACAGGCGGATGTTCTGGAACGTGCGGGAGAGGCCCATCCGCGTGATCTGGTGCTGCTTGCGGCCTTTGATCGTCTGGCCCTCCAGCAGCACGTCGCCGCTGGTCGGCTTGTAGACGCCCGTCATCGCGTTGAAGCAGGTCGTCTTGCCTGCGCCGTTCGGGCCGATCAGGCCGAGGATCTCGCCACGGCGGATGTCGAACGTCACGTCGTCGAGCGCCGTCAGACCGCCGAACTTCACGGTCAGGTTGCGCACCTCCACGATGTTCTCGCCGACCTCGACCGCGATCTCGCGGTCCGGGGCCGCCGCCTCGGCGACCGACAGGTCGATTCCGGCCGCTTCCAGTTCGTCCTCATTCGCGCCGAGGACCGGTTCCTCCTCCGGAGCGGTGTCGCGTGCGTCCGTCATCGTGCGCCTCCCTTCGCGCCGTCTCCGTCGAGTGATCCTTCGTCGAGCGCACCGCCGCTCACCGCGGGCGTGGCGCCCGTCGTGGTGCGCGGGCGCCCCGTGGCCGCATCCGCCACCAGCCGGTAGGCGTGCCGGCCGTAGGCCAGCAGCTTCTGCCGCGCCGGGAACAGGCCCTGCGAGCGGAAGATCATGATGAGGACGAGGGCGATGCCGAAGATCAGGTACTTGTAGTCGGCGATCACGGTGAACCGCAGCGGGATGTACGCCACGATCGCGCCGCCGAGCATCGCGCCGACCTTGTTGCCCGCGCCGCCGAGCACGACGGCGGCGAGGAACAGGATCGAGGTCTGCACGTCGAACTTCTGGTTGTTGACGAACCCGACCTGACCGGCGAACAGCGCACCGGAGAGGCCGCCGACGCCTGCGCCGATCGCGAAGGCCCACACCTTGTACTTGAAGGTGGGGACGCCCATGATCTCGGCGGCGTCCTCGTCCTCGCGGATGGCGACCCACGCCCGGCCGACGCGGCTGCGCTCCAGGTTGCCGACGAGCAGCAGGATGACGATGATCACGGTGATCGTCAGCCAGTACCAGGGCACGCCGTTCGAGTTCGAGAAGATCGGCACGCCGTCGGCGTTCGTCCCCGGCGGGTGGCCGACGTTCTGGAAGCCGACCTGGCCCTTCATCGCCGGGATGATCGTCGCCAGGATGCGCACGATCTCACCGAAGCCGAGGGTCACGATCGCCAGGTAGTCGCCGCGGAGGCGGAGCGTCGGGACGCCGAGGATGATGCCGAAGGTCATCGTCACCGCGATGGCGACCGGGATCGTCCACAGGTACGGGATCTTGACGAACGGCGAATCGGGGCTGGTCAGCATCGCCGCGGTGTACGACCCCACGGCGAAGAACGCGACGTAGCCGAGGTCGAGCAGGCCGGCGTACCCGACCACGACGTTCAGGCCGACCGCGATGAGCGCGTAGACGGCCATCGAGAAGCAGGCGAGCGCCCAGTCGTTGCCGGGGGCGGTGCTCAGCGGGAAGAAGTTCAGGTACGGCAGCGCGTACGCGAGGGCGACGACGATGAGCAGCCACGCCCACTGCACGGGGCGGGGCAGGTTGTTCCAGCGGTCGCGGAACTGCTGGAACGGGCCGTGGCCGCGCTTGCCGCGGTTCGCCTCCAGCGCGTCGACGGCCTGCTCTTCGCGGCCGTCGGGGAGGACCCGGGGACCTTCCGTCATGCTCATGCGCGGCTCCTTCCGAGCGAGGTGCCCAGGATGCCGCTGGGCTTGACCAGCAGCACGAGGACCAGGACCACGAACGCGACGACGTCGGTCCACTGCGAGTCACCGAGCAGGATCTGGCCGTAGTTGCCGATCACGCCGAGCAGCAGGCCGCCGAGGAGCGCCCCGCGCACGTTGCCGATGCCGCCGAGGACGGCCGCCGCGAACGCCTTCACGCCGAGGATGAAGCCTCCGTTGTAGATGACGCCGGAGGGGACGAGCATCACGTAGAACAGCGCGGCCGCGCCGGCCAGGATGCCTCCCGTGATGAACGTGATCTGGATGATCCGCTCCTTGTTCACGCCCATCAGCGTGGCCGTGTCCGGGTCCTGGGCGACGGCGCGGATGCCGCGGCCGGTGCGGGTGCGGCGGATGAACCAGTCGGTGCCGAGCATCAGGATGACCGAGGCGATCACGATGATCAGCTGCTGGCTGTTCACGATCGTGCCGAAGACGTCGAAGATCGGCTGCGGGATGAACATGGTCACCGCCGGCTCCGCGTTCGCGCCCCGGATCAGGAAGATCAGGTACTGGATCGTGAACGACGCGCCGATGGCGGTGATCAGGAACACCAGGCGCGGTGCGTTCCTCTTCCGCAGCGGACGGTACGCGACGCGTTCCAGGATCCACGCGGTGGCGCCCGCCGCGACCATGCCGACGATGAGCGCCAATAAGAGGTCGCCGATGATGGCGCCGGGACTGAGGTTGGGGGCGCTCGGGCCGAAGCCGAGCGAGGTGAGGGTCACCACGACGCCGTAGGCGCCGACGATGAAGACCTCGGAGTGGGCGAAGTTGATCAGGTTGAGCACGCCGTAGACCAGCGTGTAGCCGACCGCGATCAGACCGTAGACCGCACCGAAGGTGAGGCCGTCGAAGGTTGCGCTCCAGAAGTTCTGGACCAGCGCGTTGACGTCGAAGTTGATCCAGGAACTGTCGAGGGCGGGATGGAGGACGAGGGTTTCGAGCATTCGAGCATCCAGGGTTCAGTGCCGGATCTCCGTCGATCCGGTCGGTAGCGAGCGTAGTCGAAATAGAGAGGGTGCCGCGGGCCGCTGGGACCCGCGGCACCCTCCGGTGTCGCTATCAGCCGATGGTGCCGATCGGCACGATCTTGCCGTTCTCGACCTTGTAGCCGTAGACGGCCGGGGCCTGGAGCTCACCGGTGCTGTCCCACTTGTAGTGCTTGCTCAGACCGTCGGCGTCGTAGTCCTTCACCCACGAGAGCAGGTCGGCGCGGGTCGTCTTGCCCTTGTCGATGCCCGCGAGCAGGACGGTCGCGGCGTCGTAGCCCTCGATGGAGTAGGTGCCGGGCTCGGCGTTCGCGAGCTTCTTGTACGCGCCCTCGAAGTCGGTGATCAGCTCACCGGGGATGCAGGGGCAGGTGAAGTACGCGTTGCTGGAGGCGTCGCCGGCCAGCTTGATGAACTGGTCGTCCTTCACGCCGTCCGGCGCGACGAAGGTGCCCTTGTAGCCCTTGTTGACCAGCTGCTGGTCGAACGGAGCGCCCTCGGCGTAGTAGCCCGCGTAGTACACGGCGTCCGGCTTCGCGTTGATGATCTTGGAGATCACCGCGGAGAAGTCCTTCTGGCCGGTGGTCACCTTGTCGGTGCCGACGAGCGCGTCGCCGAGCGCCTTCGAGGTCTGGGTGCCGAGGCCGATGCCGTAGTCGGAGTCGTCCTGGACCAGGTAGACCTTCTTGGCCTCCAGCTTGCCCGTGAGGAACTTCGCGGCGGCCGGGCCCTGGACGGCGTCGTTACCGAGGCCGCGGAAGAAGGTCTTCCACCCGTTGGTGGTCAGGCCGGGGTTGGTGGCCGACGGGGTGATGTGGACCAGACCCTGCTGCTCGAAGATGTTGCCGGTGGCCTTCGACTCGCCGGAGAACGGGAGGCCGACGACGCCGACGATGTCGGCCTCGTTGACGGCCTGGGTCACCGGACCGGTCGCCTTGTTCGGGTCGCCCTCGGTGTCGAACTTCTTGAAGCCGACCTGGCAGCCCTTGTTGGCCTCGTTGTGCTGGTCGATCGCCAGCTGGATGCCGTTGTAGATGTTGATACCGAGCTGAGCGTTCGGGCCGGTCTCGGCGCCGACATAGCCGATGGTCAGGCCCGCAGGACACGTGGCCTTCCCGTCGCCCTTCGGGAGCACGGCGTTCTTGGGGACATCAACCGACGTGATCGCCGGGATGTCGACCTTGGACGAGTTCCCGTTGGTGGATCCTCCCGTGGACGGCTGGTTGGCGCATCCCGCGAGGAACAGTGCGACTGACGCTGCAACAGCCGCACCGATGGTGACTTTCTTCCGTAGCATCTCTTGCCTCTCGACGTTCAATTCGTCGCGAACGCGGCGTTCTTGCCTCGTCGCACCACGAATAGGTGTGCTGAGACTACCGTGCGCGCAAGGAAATGCCACGCCATCGGACACCGGATTTACACGATCGAAACCAAACCGTGCGCGCGGCTTCACAGCCGTCTCGTGCGTCGCTAGGCTGAAGCCTCCCGTGGACCGGCTCGAGGAGGTGCGCCCCGGTGCGTGTGATGCGGCTGCCCATCCCCGACGCCCTCGGCACCCGGGAATCCGCCGCCTACGAAGAGCTGATTGGCGTGCTGAACGGCATCGTCGTCGACCTCTGGGGCGACGACGACTTCGTCGAGACGGCGGAGCAGGCGCTCGCCGCCCACCGCGACCAGGAGTACGCCGAGCGCATCCTGTTCGTCGCCGTCGAGGAGGATGCGATCGTCGGCCGGGTGGAGGCCATCTTCCCGCTCGACGAGGACTCGGAGACCGTCTCGCTGCTGGTGGACGTGGTTCCCGCGCTGCGCGGCCGCGGGATCGGCACAGCGCTGCTCGAGAAGGGCGAGGAGCTCGCCGCGGAGGGGGCCGGCGCGTCATCTCGGCGTACACCGAGCATCCGATCCGCACGCTGGAGGGCGCCGACCGGCTGGTGCGCGCGCCCGCCGGCACAGCGGGACTGCCGCGCGAGTCGCACGATGTGCGCTTCGCTCTGCACCACGGCTACACGCTCGGGCAGATCGAGCGGTCCAGCGAACTGCACCTGCCCCTGCCGCCGGAGCGCGAGGCCGGGCTGACGATGACGCTGAACGGCTTCCACCTGGTGTCGTGGTGGGGCGCCGCGCCGGACGACCTGCTGGAGCGGTTCGCCGCGATGAAGGCGCGGATGTCGACGGACATCCCGCAGAGCGGCATCGCCGTCGACCCGGAGGACTGGGACGGCGAGCGGGTGCGGTCGCAGGAGCGCACGCTGGTGGCCCGCGGCGAGCCGCTGCTGGTGACAGCGGCGGTGCACGAGGCGACCGGGGAGATCGCGGCGTACACCGAGCTGGCGGTGCCGGCGGACGGGATGAAGGCCGAGCAGTACGACACGCTCGTCGCCCGGGCGCACCGCGGTCACCGGCTCGGGACGGCCGTGAAGCTGCGCAACATCCAGGAGCTGCGGGCCAGGGCGCCGCACATCACCCGCATCCTCACCTGGAACGCGGACGAGAACGACCCCATGCTCGCGATCAACCGGGCCTTCGGCTTCCGCCCGCACGCGCTGACCGGCCACTGGCAGAAGACGCTCGACTGAGGACGTGGGAAACGGAGGTGTTGCGCCCCGGCCGAATGGGCGGAGCGGCGGAGAGGGCTCTGCGTCAGGCGGCGGCGCGCGGGAGGCGGAGCCGCTGGCAGTGCGGGCAGAAGTGCGAGCCGCGGTTCATGAACTGCTCGCGCACGATCGGGGTGCCGCAACGCGGACACGGCTCGCCCTGACGGCCGTACGCGTTCAGGCTGTGCGAGAAGTAGCCGGAATTGCCGTTGACGTTGACGTACTGCGCGTCGAAGCTCGTGCCGCCCTCCGCCAGCGCCTTCTCGAGCACGTGGCGGATCTCGGCGAGCAGCGTGCGCACCTTGGCCCGGCTCAGGGTATTGGCGGGCTGGGCGTAGTGGATGCGCGCGGCCCACAGCGCCTCGTCGGCGTAGATGTTGCCGATGCCGCTCACCAGCGTCTGGTCGAGCAGCGCACGCTTGATCCCGGTGTTCTTGCGGGCCAGGGTCGCCGCGAAGCGCGCGTCGTCGAAGGCGGGGTCGAGCGGGTCCCGGGCGATGTGCGTCACCTGGATGGGGATGAGCGGCTCGTCCGTGCCGAGGCCGCCGTGCGCGCCGTCCGCCGTCGGCACCAGCGCATCCACCGCCATGGAGCCGAAGATGCGCTGATCGACGAAGTGCACCCAGAGTTCGCCGTGGTCGGGGCTCTCGATGTGCAGCCGGATGCGCAGCAGACCCGCCTCGGCCGTGCCCGGCTCCCGGAGCAGGATCTGCCCGCTCATGCCCAGGTGCGCCACGATCGCGCGCCGCGGCGATCCCTCGAGCGGGATCCACAGGAACTTGCCGCGCCGCACCGGCCCCTGCATCACGCGGCCGGTCAGCAGCGCCTCGAAGGCCCCCGCGACGGGGTCGTGGCGCTTCAGCGACCGCGGCTCGAACACCTCCACGCCGAGAATGGTCGCACCGGTCACCGCCGGGGCGAGCCCGGCACGAACGACCTCAACCTCGGGAAGCTCGGGCACGTCGTCTCGTGAGTTCCGTCCAGGCGCTGAGCGCCGCGGCCATCTCGGCCTGCTTCTTGCTCGTGCCCTCGCCCGTCGCGGTGACCACGCCGGCGACCTCGACGGTGGCGTGGAACGTCTTGGAGTGGTCCGGCCCCGTGTTCGTCACCGTGTAGACGGGGACGCCGGCGCCGCGGTGGGCCGCAGCCTCCTGCAGGCTCGTCTTCGGATCCATGGCGGCGCCGAAGCGCTCCGGGTCGTCGAGGAGCGGTTCGACCAGCCGCAGCACGAGCGCCGTCGCGGCGTCGCCTCCGGCGTCGAGATAGGCCGCTCCGATGAGGGCCTCGACCGTGTCGGCCAGGATGGACGCCTTCTCGCGCCCGCCGCTCTGGTTCTCGCCGCGGCCCAGCCGCAGGTACTCCCCCAGCCCGATGCCGCGCGCGACCTCCGCCAGCGCGACGGAACTGACCAGGCTGGCGCGCCGCTTGGCGAGCTCCCCCTCGTCGAGGTCCGGGTTCTCGCGGAACAGCTTCACCGTGACGGCCTGCCCGAGGATGGAGTCGCCGAGGAACTCGAGGCGCTCGTTGTTCGGGATGCCGCCGTGCTCGTACGCGTACGAGCGATGCGTCAGCGCAAGCTCGAGAAGCTCGGGGTCGATGTCGACCCCGAGCTTCTCGAGAAGTGCGCTGCGGTCAGGGTTCTCTCCGACCACAGTCTTTACCGTCTGGGCGACGATCAGACGTCGGCGACCTTGCGGCCCTTGTACTCGAGGAACAGGGCGGTGCCTGCGGAGTCCTCGACGACCTTCGCGCGGTGCGGGAGGCTGTACGTGACCTTGCCGTTCTCGATGGTCTTGACCAGCGTGGGGGCCGAGGCCTTCCACTGCGAACGGCGGGCGTGGGTGTTGGCGCGCGACTGCTTCCGCTTGGGGACGGCCATGGCTATCTCTTCTCTGTATTCGTTCCGGACGCATCCGGGCGGTCATCGGTGTCGGAAGCCTGGAAACCAGCCAGCCCACCATAATTCTGCAGCGCAGACCATCTGGGATCGATGTTCTGGGTGGGCTCGCGGTCCGGTACATCCGCCAGCCTCTCCCCGGTCTCGGGGTCGAGACCCGGGCAGTCCGGCCGGCACACCGGCTGGAACGGCAGTGACAGCACCACCGCATCCCTGATCAGAGGTTCAAGATCCACGTGGTCGTCGTGAACCTCATGATCGAAAGCTTCGTCAGAAGGATACGCGAAAAGTTCCTGGAAATCGACTTGGACGGGCTGCTCGATGTCGATGAGGCAGCGCCCGCAGACGCCGACGGCGGTGGTCTGGGCGTCGGCCGTCACGAGGATGCCCTCGTGCATGGACTCGAGCCGGAGGTCGAGATCGATGGTCTCGCCCTCGGGCACGCTGATGAGGCCCTCGCCCAGTTTCGCCGTCACCGGGATGCTGATGCGCTGCTCGCGCATCGTGCCCGGACGGCGCTCGAGGTCGTACACGTTGATGGCGTACGGGGAGTTCTTGGTGGTCACGAGCGACTATTTTACGCGGCACTCCGGGGGCGTGCGGCGGAAGGCCAGCCCGCTGGCAGCAAGGACACAGGAAGCAGCGCCGCCTTGATGCGGAGTGCGGTGCCGGCCTGCGCTCCGAGGGCGGCGAGCACCGACTCGAGGTCGTCGGAGAGGCCTCCCGCCCAGCGCCGGGTCGGCGGGCCGTAGGCGTCGCGCTCGAGCTCGCCGAGCAGACGCATCACCGCGTCCTCGGCGGGCGTGCCGGCGACCGCGGCGGCGATGCGTCCGGCGAACACGCGAGGGGTCTCGGTAGGCGGCGCGGCCCAGCCGAGGTCGCGCACCGTGTCGCGCAGTTCGTCCCACACCAGGGAGGCGCCGCCCCACTCGTCCGTGAGCTCGCGCAGTCGTCGGCGGCGGCGCATCCTGCGCCAGACGGCCGGCACCAGCAGCACCGCGACGGCGAGGATGCCGATGCCGATCCCGGTCGCGAGCGGTTGCGCCGCGGACTGTGCGGTCGGGGTCGCCGAGCCGGCGGGGTTGGCGGGGTCGGTGGGCACCAGCGCGCGCGGCGCCGCCCCCGAGGTCGAGGTGGAGCTCGGGGCGGGGGCCGCCGCGTCGGTCTGCGGCCGCGTGTAGTCGGGCACCGAGCCGCGGCCGACCGTCGGCTCGAACGGCACCCAGCCGACGCCGGCGAAGTACAGCTCCGGCCAGGCGTGGAGGTCGTCGCTCGTCACGGTGTACTCGCCCGGATTCGTCGCCGTCCCGCCGCTCGTCGCACCGGGGAGGTATCCCTCCGCCACCCGCGAGGGGATGCCGAGGGTACGCGCCATGAGCGCCATCGCCGAGGCGTAGTGCACGCAGTATCCGCTCTTCACCTCGAGGAAGCGCGCGATCACCCGGGTCCCGTCTCCGTCGAAGCCCTGCTTGAGAGGGGTCTGCGTGGAGTAGACGAAGCTGTTGTCGCGGAAGTAGTCCTGCAGCGCGACCGCGCGGTCGTACTCGCTCAGCGCATCCTTCGTCGCCGCCAGGGCCGTCTGCTCGATGATCGCCGGCATGTTGGGCGGCAGGAACAGGTCGCGCTGCACCTCCTGAGGCACCACGCCCCCTGCGGCCTTCAGCTGGTCGGCGGTGGGCTGCAGCACGAGGCTGGTCGCCGTGTACCGCTGACCCTGGGTCGTGGAGCCGATGCCCCCGATCGTGAGGTCGTCCGGGTCCCATGACCACGTGCCGCTGAGGCCCTTGACCGACTGCACAGGGGCCGGAGTGGGCAGCCATCGGCTGGTCATGTTGTCGATCGCGACGGTCGTCGTGATCTTCACCGTCTTGACCTCGCTCGACAGACCGGCGACCGGACCGATCTTCGCGCCGTCGGAGAGCCGCTTGGTGTCGCGTTCGCGATGCTTCCACACCGACCCGGTGAACTGGTCCAGCGACGCGAGCTTCAGGTACTGGCCGTTCGCCGCGGTCGTCGTGTACGTCAGGGCGCGAACCGCGGCGGGGCGGCGGAGATCCTTGCCCAGGTCGACGAGCGGCGTCACGGTGCCGCCGATCGAGATGCCGCCCGCGGTGAAGGAGGTCGCGCCTCCCTGGTCGAAACCGGGCGCCGTCCCCGCCAGCAGGACGGCGACCACCACGGCGGAGGCGCCGACCGAGAGCGCGGCGCCCGGGCGCGGGGTGGCGGAGCGGCGGGTGCGGATGTCGCTGCGCAGCAGCCACAGGTAGGCGGCGGCGGAGGCGGCCAGCGCGAACGGATCGAGCCCGTCCCCGAGCAGGGCGCCCGGCACGACGAGCACGGCGGCGACCGCGAGTGCGGTGAACGCGGGCGTGCGGATGGCGACGGCGAGCGTGTCGAGCAGCAGGGCGAGGAGGCAGCCGCCGCCAACGACGAGGAAGAGGAACTCGGGCAGGGCCTCCGCCGGCGTGCCCTGCTGGTAGATCGAGAGCATGGCCTGCTGCAGGTACTGGGACCAGCCGGCGACGGTCGACGGCGTCGGGATGAGCCCGAGCAGGCCGCTCCCCGGCCGAACGCCGCAGTCATGACCGCGGCCGACTCCGCCAGAAGCAGCACCGGGACCATACCGCGCGGAACCCCCAGGCTGCGGAGACCGGCGCCGGTCGCGAGCACGAGCGCGGCGGTCCCCACCAGCGCGAACCACCATCCCAGGCCCTGGATGAGTCCGAACAAGGCGTAGCTCACCGCGAGCACCTGCAGCATCAGGGCGCCCGTGATGCGCCAGTAGCCGACCCGGCGCCGGGCGGCGGCGCGAGGCACGACGAAGGCGAGGGACTCAGTCGCCACGGGACACCACCCTGGCCCGCTGGCGATGGAGTGCGCGCTGCCAGCACTCGGCCGGGTCGTCGCCCGCCTCGAACGTGACGCACAGCCAGCCCGCGTCGGCCAGCACCTCCACCGCGTCGGCCGGCGTCGACGACGCGACGAACGCCACGGCCGGGTCGCCCATCGAGCGCAGCGACGCCAGCGCGCCGAGCTCCACCGGGGCCGCCCCCGCCAGCACGGCGAAGACCGGAACGGGCCGGCCGGCCTTCCGCAGGCCGGCGCCCAGCTCGGACACCGCGTCGTCGCGTGCCGCGGCCGACGGGACGAGCGCCGCCAGGTCGGCGAGCAGCATCCGATCGGCGCTGCCGGTGTCGTACGTCGCCGACGTGGAGCCGAGCGTCCCGGTGCGGCCGGCGCCGCTTCGGCCGGAGAGCTGGCGGTCACCGGTCTCGACGACGCTGACCACGAAGCCCTCGTCGAGGAGGTGCACGCCGATCGACGCCACCAGGTCGACGAGCGTCTCGAACTCGTCGGCGGACGACTCCGTGTGCGTGACGCCGGGGCGCGTGTCCATCAGCATCCACGCCTCCGGATTGCTGCGCTGCTCCTCCTGCCGCACCATCAGCTGGTCGTGCCGCGCGGTCGCCCGCCAGTGCACGCGCCGCAGCGGGTCGCCGGGGCGGTACTCCCGCGCGATCAGCTCGTCGGCGCTCGGGATGCTGTGGCGCAGCAGCTCGTGCTCCGTCCCCTCGCTGTGGGCCACATCCAGCTCGCCGCGGGACAGCGGCACGACGCGCGGGGTGACGAGCAGCTGCCTCGGCTGGCCAATCGCGTACTCGGCGTAGGCGACGCCGAACGGATCGGTGCGGCTCACGATCAGCGGACCGACGGCGTGCGCTCCGCGTCGCTCGGGGCGCACATCCTGCCGCAGCACCACGCTGTCGCGGCCCAGACCCCCGTCGGGCTGGTGCGCGCCGAGGCGCGGGAACGGCGCCGACGGCTGCACGCCCACCACCGGCGCCGCCGACTCGCGCCAGCGCGCAGCCGGGCTAGGGCGCGGCGACTGGTTGCGCGCGGTGGTCACGATGGTGGACTGCTCGCCGACCGCGACCACGTCCGGGTGGAAGCTGCGGGTCACCGTGAGCCGCGGCCGGTCGACGGTGACGGAGATCATCGCCGCGAGCGGCAGCACGGTCAGGAAGACGCCGGCGAACAGCACGTCGGTGCGACCGAACATCGCCGAGGCGATCAGGGCGACGACGCCGACGGCGCCCAGCGTCCACCCGCGCGCGGTCGGCCGCGGCCGCTTCAGCGGCGAGGAGGGACGGCCGCGCTCGGGCACGCTAGCGCCCCGTGCCGCCTACGGCGCCGGAGCCGACCGGGACCGGCGTCGACGCGACGATGCGGCGCACGATGTCCGCGATGACGGGCGCGCTCTCGTGATGGTGACCGAGCGCCCGGCTGGTGGGCAGCAGGCGGTGGCCGAGCACGGGGACCGCCAGCGCATCCACGTCGTCCGGCAGGACGAAGTCGCGGCCGGCCAGCGCGGCCATGGCCTTCGCCGCGCGGATGAGCTGCAGCGTCGCCCGCGGGCTCGCGCCCAGCCGCAGGTCGCGATCCTCGCGCGTCGCGCGGACCAGGTCGACGGCGTACTGCTTCACCGGGGTCGAGGCGAACACACCGCGGGCGGTGATCATCATGGCGCGCAGCTCGTCCGAGCTGACCACCGGGCGGATGCGCGACAGCGGGCTCGAGGTGTCGCGCGTCGTCAGCATGGCGAGCTCGGAGCCCTCGTCGGGGTATCCCATCGCGATGCGCGCCATGAAGCGGTCGCGCTGCGCCTCCGGAAGGGCGTACGTGCCCTCCATCTCGACGGGGTTCTGCGTCGCCACCACGATGAACGGCGCGGCGAGCGGATACGTCGAGCCGTCGACGGTGACCTGCCGCTCCTCCATGCACTCCAGCAGCGCCGACTGGGTCTTGGGACTGGCGCGGTTGATCTCGTCGCCGATGACGATGTTGGCGAAGATCGCGCCGGGCTTGAACTCGAAGCGCCGCTCGGCCTGGTTGTAGACGGAGACGCCCGTGACGTCGCTGGGCAGCAGGTCCGGGGTGAACTGGATGCGGCTGACGGTGCAGTCGACCGACTTCGCCAGCGACTTGGCGAGCATCGTCTTGCCGACGCCGGGCACATCCTCGATCAGCAGGTGACCCTCGGCGAGCAGCACGACCAGGGCCGTCTGCACCGCCTCGTGCTTGCCGTCGATCACGGACTCGACGTTGGCCGTGATCTGCTCCGCGGCGCGCCGCAGCTCGTCCAGGCCCATGCCGGGAGCGGCTCCCGTGTCCTCCTCGGGGGCGACGGAGGTCTCGGTCGGCTGGCGCGTCGCGTAACTGTTCATGGCTCCCCCGCTCACGTCTCCTGCAGGTACTCGTGCACGGCCGGCGGCACGTACGGGCTCACATCGCCGCCGAGGGCGGACACCTGGCGCACCAGGGAGCTCGAGACATGGGCGTTGGCGGGGTTCGGCAGCAGGAACACCGTCTCGACATCGGCGAGGTGCCGGTTGACGATCGCCATCGGCGTCTCGTAGGTGACGTCGACCTGCGAGCGGATGCCCTTCACCAGCACGTGCGCACCGACGTCGGTGCAGTAGTCCACCAGCAGGCCCACCGACCAGGATGCGATGACGATGTTCCCGACGATGCCCGCGTCCTCGATGGACCGCTCCAGCAGCGCCACACGCTGCGCGATGGGGAGCAGCGCCGACTTGTCGGGGTTGTGGACCACCACGACGTGGACCTCGTCCCACATGCCGGCCGCACGCTCGATCACGTCGAGGTGCCCGAGGGTGACCGGGTCGAACGATCCAGGGACAACGGCGATCCTGTTCATAGGCCTCCAGACTATCCCGCGCAAACCGGCATTTCGTTGTGAATCCGTTACCAACGGATTTCGGCTGAGCCGGTGGCCCGGCGCGGCGGCCCGGCGCGCTGCGGCCCGCTACGACTTGCCGAGGAAGGCCCGCTCGCTCTCGTCCAGCCGGCGGGTCAGCGCGGCCCTCAGGGCGGGATGCTGCGCGAGACCCGGGTCGCCCTCCAGCGTCTCCTCGGCCGCCACCCTCGCCTCGGCGATCAGCTCGCCGTCCGACGCGACCCGCAGCAGACGGAGAGACGAGCGGCCGCCCGACTGACGGCTCCCCAGCACGTCGCCCTCGCGCCGCAGCTCCAGGTCGATGTTGGCCAGCTCGAAGCCGTCGAGCGTCGCGGCGACCGCATCCACCCGCTCCCGGGCCAGCGAGCCCTGCTCGGCCGCCGTGACCAGGAGACAGAGCCCGGGGATGTCGCCGCGGCCGACGCGGCCGCGCAGCTGGTGCAGCTGCGAGACGCCGAAGCGGTCGGCGTCGAGCACGACCATGGCGGAGGCGTTCGGCACGTTGACGCCCACCTCGATGACGGTGGTCGCGATGAGCAGGTCGATGCCGCCCGCCGCGAACGAGCGCATCACCTCGTCCTTGGCGTCGGAGGGCAGCCGGCCGTGCAGCACCCCGATGCGCGCATCCCGGAACAGCGGATCGGCGCGCACCTGCGCGGCCACCGACTCGACGTTCGCGATAGGACGCGGCGGGGCGCCATCGGACGGCTCGGCCTCGGGCTCAGGCTCCTCGCCGTCGTCCTCCGCATCCTTGCCCGAGATCGCCGGGCACACCACGAACACCTGGCGACCCTTCGCGATCTCCTCCGACGCGCGCTCCCAGATCCGGCGCTCCCAACCCGGGCGGTCGGCGAGCGGCACGACGAAGCTCTCGATCCCCTGCCGGCCGGCCGGGAGCTGCGCGATGGTCGACACATCCAGATCGCCGAAGACGGTCATCGCCACCGTGCGCGGGATGGGCGTGGCCGTGAGCACGAGGACGTGCGGCGGCGTGCCGCCCTTCGCCCGCAGCGCCTCGCGCTGCTCCACGCCGAAACGGTGCTGCTCGTCGACGACGACCAGCCCGAGGTCGAAGAACGTCACCGCGTCGCCGAGGAGGGCGTGCGTGCCGACCACGATGCGGGCCTGCCCCGAGACGGTGCGGAGCAGGGCGCGCTTGCGCTCCGCGGCGGAGAGCTGCCCCGTCAGCAGCGTCGGCATGAGCTGCGCCGACAGCTCCGGACCGAGCATCGCCGCGATCGAGCGCAGATGCTGGGCGGCGAGCACCTCCGTCGGCGCCAGCAGCGCCGACTGGCCGCCCGAGTCGGCGACCGCGAGCATCGCGCGCAGCGCCACGAGGGTCTTGCCGGAGCCGACCTCGCCCTGCACCAGCCGGTGCATCGCCGCCGTGCCGGCCAGGTCGCGCTCGATCTCGCCGCCGACCACATCCTGATCGCCCGTCAGCGCGAACGGGAGCGCCGCATCGAAGCGCTCCAGCAGGCCGCCCGGCACCGCCGCCCGCGGGGTCGCCGCCACCTCGCGGGTCGCGGCCCGCTGCTGCAGCAGAGCCGCCTGCAGCACGAACGCCTCCTGGAACCGCAGCGTGTCGCGGGCGCGCTGCCACTGCGCATCCTTCTGCGGCCGGTGGATGCCCTCCAGCGCGTCCCGGAAAGGCACCAGGCCGCGCTCGACCACGATCGCGTCCGGCACCGGGTCGGCCACCGCGCCCAGCGCATCCAGCGCCAGGGCCACGGCCTTCTGCACCTGCCAGCTCGCCACCGTCCCCGTCGCCGGGTAGATCGGGATCGGGGTCAGCGCCCAGTCCTTCGCCGCGGCGCTCCCCGGGCTGACGGCGTTCTCGGCGTCGGGCTCGAACAGCTCGTAGTCCGGATGCGCGAGCTGCAGCGCACCGCGGTACGCCGAGACCTTGCCCGCGAAGATGCCGCGCACGCCGGGGACGAGCTCGCGCGCCCGCCAGGCCTGGTTGAAGAACGTGAGCGTCAGGATGCCCTCGCCGTCCGAGATCTTCACCTCGAGGATGCTGCCGCGCCGCGCCCGCATCGGCCGCTCCTGCACGCGGAGCACCTCGGCGATGATCGTGACGTTCTCGTCGAGCGGCAGATTCGCGAGCGCCGTCAGCTCGCCGCGCTTCGCGTAGCGGCGGGGGTAGTGGCTGAGCAGATCGGCGACGGTGCGCATCCCGAAGGCCTTCTCGAAGGCGGATGCGGTGCGTCCGCCGAGCACGCCGCTCAGCCGCGAGTCGAGGCCGACCGCAGCGGCGTCAGCAGCGCCGGACCCGGGGCCGGCCGGGGCGGAAGCGGAGGTCATGAGTCGATCGTATGCGTCTCGTCCGACGTCGCGGGATCGTCACCGGCCCGTGGCGACGCGGACGCCTCCAGCGCTTCGAGCTCGGCTGCCACGGACGGCTCTCCCGGTCGCTCCTCCGCCAGTCGCCGTTGCAGCTGGAGCGCCTCCTCCGTCCGGCCAAGCTCCCGCAGCGCACGGCCCAGCGCCCAGCGCGCCGCGAACCGCTCGTCCTCCGTGCCGTACTCGTCGGCGAACTCCACCGCATCCTCGAACGACACCACGGCGGCGCCCGGGTCGCCCTCGCCGAGGCGGGCCCAGCCGCGCAGATCGTGAAGCACCGTGCCCCAGCGCAGGACGCGGGGATCGCCGGTGCCCGCGAGGTCGGCCAGTCCCTCCTCGATCCACTGCTCGGCGTGCGGGCGGTCCGCGGCCGACAGCGCGAGCGTCGCCTCGACGGCGAGGCCGATCTCGCCCTCGTGCCGCGCGGCGCGCAGCGCGGTCTCCAGCAGCCCGGTCGCCTCGCGGGGCGCTCCCGCCGCCGCACGCAGCCGCCCCCGCTCCAGCAGCACGCGCACTTCCAGCACGCCCGCCGCCGGCTCGAGCGAGTCGAGCAGGGCCTCCGCTTCCTCGATCCGGCCCTGCAGTCCGAGCGCGCGGGCGCGCTGAGTCTCCAGCTCGGCCCGGACGAGCTCCGACCGGCCCGTCTCGGCGGCGGCAGCGGCCAGCCGTTCGGCGGAGGCGATCGGGTCACCGGGGAGCCACAGCGCGTCGAGCTCTGCCTGCTCCAGGCGTTCCTCCATGCCCATATCTTGGCCGGTGCGCGCGCGCCGACGCTAGGCTCGTGGGGCCATGACCCGAATCGTCTCCGGCTTCGCCGGCTCGCTGACCCTCCAGGTGCCGAAGAGCGGAACCCGCCCCACCAGCGACCGGGTGCGCGAGGCGATCTTCTCCGCGCTGGATGCGCGCGACGCGCTCCACGGGTCGCGCGTGCTCGACCTGTACGCCGGGTCGGGTGCGCTGGGGCTCGAGGCGGCGAGCCGCGGAGCGGCCTCCGTGGTGCTCGTCGAGAAGTCGGCGGCGGCCGCGCAAGTCTGCCGGCGGAACGCGGCGGCGCTCGTGTCGGCGGCACGCGCCGCGCGCACGGCCGTTCCCGCGATCGACGTGCGGGCCTCCGCGGTGCAGGGCTACCTCGGCGGCGCCGCCGGACCGTTCGACGTCGTCTTCATCGACCCGCCGTACGATCTGGGGGATGCGGAGCTGCTCGCCGTCCTGACGTCGCTGGTGCCGCTGCTCTCGGCGGACGCGGTCGTCTGCGTCGAACGGAGCGCCCGCGGCGCCGAGCCGTCCCTCCCGGACGGGCTCCTCCTCGAACGGCGCAAGGACTACGGCGAGACCGCCGTGTACTGGCTCGCGCCGGCGTAGGTCCGCCTCGGGCCGTCTAGCCGCGGCCGCCGTCCCACTCCAGGTACGGGTCCCATCCGCCGCGCTCGCCGAACGGCACGCCGTCGACCAGCAGCCCGTCGCCCTCACGGACGACACCGACCGGCCGGAAGCCGCCCGGGAGGACGGTGCCCGGCGGGAAGGCGGCGAACAGGCCGTGGTCCTCGCCGCCGGTCAGAGCTGTCCGCACGTCGGGTCCCAGAGCGGAGGTGTCGAGGTCGATCGCCACGCCGCTCGCCTCGGCCACGCGGCGGGCGTCCAGCGCGAGGCCGTCGCTCAGGTCGAGCATCGCCGTCGCCCCGGCGTCGGCTGCCGCCGGGCCGTCCGCGATCGGGGGGCGGGGCCGCAACTGCGCACCGACGGCTGCGGGATGGGCGCCCCCGACGGCGACCGCGCGCTCCCCGTCCGGCTCGCCCGCCGCATCCACCGCCTGCGTGAACAGCAGGCGCAGTCCGGTGGCGGCCTCCCCCAGCGCGCCCGAGACGGCGACGATGTCGCCGGGCCGCGCACCGCTGCGCAGCACCGGCGCGCGGCCCTGCAGGTCGCCGAAGGCCGTGACGGCGATCGTGAGCGTCGCGGAGACCGACAGGTCGCCCCCGACGACGCCGCAACCCGGCGCCAGCGCCGCGCAGGCCAGCCGGAAGCCGTCGGCGACGCCCTCCAGCCAGGAGACGTGCGTCTCGGCAGGGGCCGCGATGGCGACGACGAGCGCGGTCGGGACAGCGCCCATGGCCGCGACGTCCGACAGGTTCGTCGCGGCGGCCTTCCAGCCGAGGTCGACCGGTCCCGACCAGGCCAGGCGGAAGTCCGGCCCGTGGATCATCATGTCGGTCGTCACGACGAAGCGGCCGTCCGGCGCGGCCAGCACCGCGGCGTCGTCACCCGGCCCGACCAGGGTCGCCACGGACTCCGGGAGCCGCGGGAAGATGCGCCGCAGCGCATCCCGCTCCGACGCCTCCCCGATCGTGATGCCGGACGCGCCGCTCCCAGAGATTCCCATGATCTGAAACGGTAGCCTGAAACCGATGAAGTCCCGTCGCCGCGCCCTCCCAGCCCTCCTCCTGGCCGGTTCCGCCCTGCTCCTCGCCGGCTGCGCGCCGACGGTGTCGCTCGACCCCGCCGCCGACAGCAACGCGCCGGGATGCGCGGAGATCAGCGTCCGCCTGCCGGACACCGTGGCCGACGAGCCGAAGCGCGAGACGGACGCGCAGGCGACCGGCGCGTGGGGCGACCCCGCCGTCGTCATCCTGCGCTGCGGCGTTCCGCCGATCGGGCCCACCACGAAGCCCTGCGTGACCGTGAACGGGATCGACTGGGTGCTGATGACGGACCCGGCCGCGAAGACGATCGTCTACCAGACGTTCGGGCGCACGCCCGCGACCGAGGTGATCATCGACCACGTCTCGGGGGTGTCGGACTCGTCGGTGCTGCCGGAGTTCGCCGGCGCGATCGCGACGGTGCCGCAGACGCAGAAGTGCCTGTCGACGCTGGACACGGACCCGAGCGCGACGCCCTCGCCGTGACGTCCGTCCCGGCTCCGTCGTGGCTCCGTCCTGAGCTCTACCGAGTGGTGACTCGTGGTCGCTATCCCCGCCGAGTCGCGACATCATGTCACCACTCGGCGGGGATACGCGCCACAACTCACGACTGGGCGAGGCGCGCGGGCGGCCTGGCCGCCGGCGCCGGCGCGGGCCGCCGGCGCCGGCGGCCTCAGGCGGCGGCGCGGGCCAGCGCGACCTGGATGAGCTCGTCGATCAGCGCGGGATAGCTCAGGCCCGATTCCTGCCAGCAGCGCGGGAACATCGAGATCGGCGTGAAGCCCGGCATCGTGTTGATCTCGTTCACCACGAAGCCGTCCGCCGTGAGGAAGAAGTCCACGCGGGCCAGACCCTCGCCGCCGATCGCGTCGAAGGCGCGGACCCCGAGGTCGCGCATCTCCGCCAGCTGGCCGCCGGTCAGGTCGGCCGGGCAGACCAGGTCGATTCCGGGCGCGTCCAGGTACTTCGCGGCGAAGTCGTAGAAGTCGCGGCCGCTGATGACGATCTCGCCGGCGACCGACGCGCGCGCCGGCTCCCCCGGACGGCCGCCGAGCACGGCGATCTCGACCTCGCGGCCGGTCACCATGGACTCGATCAGCACCCGGTCGTCCTCGGCCAGCGCGGTGGCCATGGCCGCATCCAGCTCGCCCCACTCCGTGACCTTCGTGACCCCGACACTGGATCCGGCCCGTGCAGGCTTCACGAACGCGGGAAGGCCGAGCGACTGCGCCGCCTCGCGCACCGCATCCGGCGCCGACGCCCACTCGTACGAGGTGACGGTCACCCACGGCGCGACCGGAATGCCCGCCTGCTGCAGCACCGTCTTGGTGAAGTGCTTGTCCATGCCGAGGGCGCTCGCCAGCACGCCGCTGCCGACATACGGGAGCCCGACGAGCTCGAGCAGGCCCTGGAGCGTGCCGTCCTCGCCCCACGGCCCGTGCAGGATCGGGAAGACGATGTCGACGTCGCCCAGCGACTCCCGCGTCCCGTCGGCGCGCACGACCGTCAGCTCGCGGGTCGCGGCACTGTCCGGCCAGAGGATGCGCGTGCCGTTGTCCTCGACCTCGGGCAGCTTCTCCCTGTTCAGCGCGAAGCGGGCGGCGTCGTCCGGCTGGAGCGTGAAGGCGCCCTCATGCGTGATGCCGACGGGGATGACGTCGTAGCGGTCCCGGTCGATCGCCTCAAGGACGCCCGCCGCCGTCGCGCAGCTGATCGAATGCTCGCTTGAGCGCCCCCCAAAGAGAAGAGCGACCGCGACCCTGTCCGTCATCCGTTGTCCTTTCGCCTTGCGGCTCGTCCGAATCCGTCGTCAGATGCGGTGCTATGTCTTTCGGATCGAGCGTACCGGCGAGCACCTGGCTCACCTGACGGACGATCGGCATGTCCACCCCGCGCGCCTCCGCGAGGCTCAGGATGGGCGCCACGGAGGCGAGGCCCTCCGCCGTCTGGTTCATCTGCTTCACGACGTCGTTGAAGCCGTAACCCTGGCCGAGCAGCCGCCCTGCGGTGTTGTTGCGGCTGAGCGAGGACTCGCACGTCGCGATCAGGTCGCCCAGGCCCGCCAGGCCGGAGAGCGTCTCGGGCTGGGCACCGTACGCGACGGCGAAGTCGGTCATCTCGACGAGACCGCGCGTGATGATCGACGCCTTGGTGTTCTCGCCGTAGCCGACGCCGTCCACGATCCCGATCGCCACGGCGATGAGGTTCTTGAGGACGCCGCCGAACTCCGTGCCGATGACATCGGTGTTGACGAAGCTGCGGAAGTAGCGGTTGGTGGCCGAGATGGCGACGGCCTGCGCAGTCTCGAGGCTCGCGGACGAGACGACCGCTGCCGTGGGCTGCTCGCGTGCGATCTCGAGCGCCAGGTTCGGCCCGGAGGCGACGGCGATGCGCTCGGGCTCGATCGGGAGTCCCTGGGCGATCACCTCGCTCATGCGCAGGCCCGTGCCCTTCTCGACGCCTTTCATGAGGCTGACGACGACGGTCTCCGGACCGAGATGCGGGATCATCGCCTCGAGGTTCGAGCGCAGAGTCTGGCTCGGGATCGACACGAACACCTGCTCGGCGTCGCGCATCGCCTCGCCGAGGCGGGAGGTCGCTCGCAGGTTGCGCGGCAGGTTGATGCCCTCGAGGTAGTCGCTGTTGCGTTTCACCTCGTTGATCTCGCGCGCCAGCTCCGGCCGTCGCGCCCACAGCACGACGTCGGAGCCGCCGTCGGCGAGGATCTTCGCGAATGTGGTCCCCCAGCTGCCGGCGCCGAGCACGGCGATCCGGCGGGGGCGGGCGACGGGGGCCTTCACTGCCTTAGCCATCGAAGCGGCCGGTCTCCTTCTGGTTGTGCTGCGACGGGTCCCACCGGTCGGCCGGAGCCTTCTCGCCCCGGAGGTCTTCGAGGAGCGCCGTGATCGCATCCATGATGACGGCGGTGGCCTCGGTCAGCGTCGCGTTGTCGAGCGGGCGGCCGGCGAAGGCGGAGAGGTCGACGGGGTCGCCGATCTTGACGTCGATGGTCTTGCGCGGGAACCAGCTGATCTTCTTCGCGTACCGCGCCATGACCTGCTGGGTGCCCCAGTGCGCGATCGGGATGACGGGCAGGTTCTGCTCGAGCGCCATGCGCGCGGCGCCGGTCTTTCCGCGCATCGGCCACATGTCGGGGTCGCGGGTGAGCGAGCCCTCCGGGTAGATGATGACGATCTGCCCCTCATCCGCGATCCGCTGTGCCGCCTCGAGAGGTGCGGACCCGCGGGCGCTGCCGCCCCGGGAGACCGGCACCTGTCCGGACTTCCGCAGGAACCAGCCGAACACCGGGATACGGAACAGGCTCTCTTTCGCGAGGAACCGCGGCAGCCGGCCCAGCTTCCACGAGACCATGCCGATCATCACCGGGTCGATCTCGCTGTAGTGGTTCGGCGCCAGGATGAACGCGCCGGTGCGCGGGAGCTTGTCGCCATCCACGATCCGGAAGCGCGCGAGCAGGCTCCCGATGGGGATGATCAAGCCGGCCAGCACCCAGAAGACCGACGGACGGCTCTTCTCGGAACGCTGCTTCTTCACGGGCGATGGGGATTCGGGCACCGTCCTATTATCCCCGGACCCTGTCGCCGCCGAGGCATGCGCGCCCCCGCCGGGCGTTTCAGGCATCGACGGCGACCGGTCGGAGGTCGAGCTGCGGGATGCCCTCGAAGTCGGACGGGTTGCACGTGTGCAGCGGGAGACCTCGCGATATCGCGGTGGCCGCGATGAGCGCGTCGAAGGCCCGCGCAGACGGTTTTCTTCCGGCCTCGCGGAACGACTGCGCCACCGCGGCGAACGCACGCGCGGCGGCGGAATCGAACGGGATGGGGTCGAAATCGCTCTCGGCGAGCTGCAGGTGCAGCTGCCGCGCGGACCGCTCCTCGCCGCTCCTCGCGACGAGCGGGCCGACCGACAGCTCCGCCAGCGTGATCGCGCTGATCGACGGGATGTCGGGAAGCTGCGACGGATCCGACACGCGTGCCAGCAGGATGAGCGTCGATGTGTCGAGGAGGCCCGGCTGCATCACCATGACTGGTCCACGATCTCGTCGACGTCTGTCCGCAGTTCGCGCGGGTCGACCGACGGCAGCGCGCGCCGGGCGTCGATGAGCGCGGACAGCGCCCGGCCCGGGGCGGGCAGCGGGGACAGCTCCGCCACCGCAGCCCCGTCTCGGGTCACGGTCAGGTGTTCTCCGCGGGCCACCCTGTCGAGGATGTCACCGCCGTGGTTGCGTAGATCTCTCACGCTGACAGTCTCCATGAGGCGACTGTATCACGGGTGATACACGAGCAGATCTGTGGAGAACTCGTGGGCTGTGGATCAGCCTTCCATGGTGAAGTCGGCGCCGAGCAGCTCCAGCTTGGTGATGAAGTTCTCGTAGCCGCGGCTGATGATGCCGACGTTGCTCACGGTCGACCGGCCCTCGGCGGTCAGCGCCGCGATGAGGTGGCTGAAGCCGCCGCGCAGGTCCGGCACCTCGATGTCGGCGCCGGTCAGCTGCACCGGGCCCATGATGACCGCGGAGTGGTTGAAGTTGCGCTGACCGAAGCGGCACGGGTGGCCGCCCAGGCACTCCTTGTGCACCTGGATCTTCGCGCCCATGTCGTTCAGGGCGTCGACGAAGCCGAAGCGCTGCTCGTACACGGTCTCGTGCACGATGGAGACGCCCTCGGCCTTCGCGAGCGCGACCACCAGCGGCTGCTGCCAGTCGGTCATGAAGCCGGGGTGCACATCCGTCTCGATGACCACCGGCTTGAGCGGGCCGCCCGGGTGGAAGAAGCGGATGCCGTCGTCGTGGATCTCGAACGCGCCGCCGACCTTGCGGAAGACGTTGAGGAAGGTCAGCATCTCGGGCTGGCGGGCGCCGCCCACGTAGATGTCGCCGCCGGTCGCGAGCGCCGCGGCCGCCCAGCTGGCGGCCTCGTTGCGGTCGAACAGCGCCGTGTGGCTGTAGCCGACGAGCTTGTCGACGCCCTCGATGCGGATCACGCGGTCGGTGTCGACCGAGATGATCGCGCCCATCTTCTGCAGGACGTTGATCAGATCCATGATCTCGGGCTCGATGGCCGCGCCCTTGAGCTCGGTGATGCCCTCGGCGCGGACCGCGGTGAGCAGCACCTGCTCGGTGGCGCCGACGCTCGGGTACGGGAGTTCGAGCTTGGCTCCGTGCAGGCCGTTCGGGGCCGTCATCCGGATGCCGCTGGGCAGCTTGTCGACGACGGCGCCGAACTTGCGCAGCACCTCGAGGTGGTAGTCGATCGGGCGGTCGCCGATGCGGCAGCCGCCGAGGTCGGGGATGAACGCCTCGCCGAGACGGTGCAGCAGGGGGCCGCAGAACAGGATCGGGATGCGGCTGGACCCGGCGTGCGCGTCGATGTCGGCCATGTGGGCCGACTCGACCGCGCTCGGGTCGAGCAGCAGCTCGCCCTCCTCGGCGCCGTCCGTCACCTTGACGCCGTGCACCTCGAGCAGGCCGCGCACCACGCGGACGTCGGAGATGTCGGGCACGTTGCGCAGCACGCTCGGGGTCTCGCCGAGGATCGCCGCCACCATGGCCTTGGTGACGAAGTTCTTGGCGCCGCGGACCTCGATGCGGCCCTCGAGGGGACGGCCGCCGTTGATGGTGATCCGGTCGCCCTTGAGCCCCACGCGTGCTCCTGCTGCCTGTGCGTCCTGAAGAAGTGATGTCAAAGTTTCACCGGGAGGGTCGTGGGCCGCCAGCTCGCGCGGCCCGATTCGTATTCGGAGATTCGCGCCTCATCGCGCAGGGTGAGGGCGATGTCATCCAGCCCTTCGAGCAAACGCCAGCGAGTGTAGTCGTCGATGTCGAAAGACACCTGGACCTCACCGACGGTCGCAGTCTTGGCAACCAGGTCCACCGTGGCCTGTATTCCCGGCTGAGCCTCGATCGCCTGCCAGAGCCGCTCGGCGTCCTCCTCCGAGACGATGCCCGTCAGCAGGCCCTGCTTGCCGGCGTTCCCGCGGAAGATGTCGGCGAACCGCGGGCTCAGCACGACCCGGAATCCGTAGTCGCGGAGGGCCCAGACGGCATGTTCGCGTGACGAACCCGTGCCGAAGTCGGCCCCCGCAACGAGCACGGTCGCACCCTGGTACTCGGGCCGGTTGAGGATGAAGTCCGGGTCCTGCCGCCAGGCGTGGAAGAGGGCGTCGTCGAAGCCGGTCTTGGTGACGCGCTTGAGGAACACCGCAGGGATGATCTGGTCGGTGTCGACGTTGGAGCGCCGGAACGGCACGGCGGTTCCGGTGACGGTCTTGAACTTCTCCATCAGGCGCCCACCTTCTCTCCGATGGTGGTATCCGCGCCGCCGTCGCGCGGCGTGTCGCCGCCTTCGTGCTCCAGGTCCCACGGGCTCGACAGCGTACCGCGGATCGCGGTCGCAGCCGCCACCAGCGGCGAGACGAGGTGAGTGCGGCCGCCCTTGCCCTGGCGGCCCTCGAAGTTGCGGTTGGAGGTGGAGGCGCAGCGCTCCCCCGGCGCCAGCTGGTCCGGATTCATGCCGAGGCACATCGAACAGCCGGCGAACCGCCACTCCGCCCCGAACTCCTCGACGATCTTGTCGATGCCCTCCGCCTCGGCCTCGATGCGCACGCGCGCGCTGCCGGGGACGACCATGACGCGCACGCCGTCGGCCTTCTTCCGGCCCTTGATGATGGAGGCGAAGGCGCGCAGGTCCTCGATGCGGCTGTTGGTGCAGGAGCCCATGAAGACGGCGTCGACCGGG
Source organism: Leifsonia xyli subsp. cynodontis (assembly GCF_050632205.1). Taxonomy (GTDB): domain Bacteria; phylum Actinomycetota; class Actinomycetes; order Actinomycetales; family Microbacteriaceae; genus Leifsonia; species Leifsonia xyli_D. The sequence continues at coordinate 948,056 of NZ_CP192578.1, read as the reverse complement.
ATGCTCTTCATCGGCGTCCCCGGAGCGAGGTCCATGTACTCCAGCGCCCGCTCCGCAGCGGCACGCGTGTTCGGGTCGGCGATCGACTCGGGGTCGGGGACGGTCTGGCTGAGCGAGACGCCCTGTCCGGGGTTCGTGCCCCAGGTGACGAACGGCTCGATCTCGGCCGCGTCGAGGTAGACCTCGGCGTCGAAGACCGCGTCGTCGTCCGTCTGCAGCGTCTTCCAGTAGGCGACCGCCTCATCCCAGTCGGCGCCCTCTGGAGCGTGGGGCCGGCCCTTCAGGTAGGCGAACGTCGTCTCGTCGGGCGCGACCATCCCGGCGCGAGCGCCGGCCTCGATCGACATGTTGCAGATCGTCATCCGGCCCTCCATGGAGAGCGAGCGGATGGCGCTGCCGCGGTACTCGAGCACGTAGCCCTGGCCGCCTCCGGTGCCGATCTTCGCGATGACGGCGAGGATGATGTCCTTCGCGGTCACGCCGGGGCGCAGTTCGCCCTCGACGGTGATCGCCATGGTCTTGAAGGGCTTGAGCGGGAGGGTCTGCGTGGCGAGCACGTGCTCCACCTCGCTGGTGCCGATGCCGAACGCCATCGCGCCGAACGCGCCGTGGGTGGAGGTGTGCGAGTCGCCGCAGACGACCGTGATGCCCGGCATCGTGAGGCCGAGCTGGGGGCCGACGACGTGCACGATGCCCTGCTCGACGTCGCCGAGCGAGTGCAGGCGGATGCCGAACTCCTCGGCGTTGCGGCGCAGCGTCTCGATCTGGGTGCGGCTGGTGAGGTCGGCGATGGGCTTGTCGATGCCGATCGTCGGCGTGTTGTGGTCCTCGGTGGCGATCGTCAGATCGGGGCGGCGCACGGGGCGGCCGGCCATCCGCAGCCCGTCGAAGGCCTGCGGGCTGGTGACCTCGTGGACGAGGTGCAGGTCGATGTAGATGAGGTCGGGCGAACCGTCCTCACCCTTGGCGACCAGGTGGTCGTTCCAGACCTTCTCGGCCAGCGTCAGCGGCCCAGGTGCGGAATCGGTGGGGGTGCTCATGTCTCTCGAACTCCTTCGCGTGTGAACGGATCAGCCGTCGACGGACTCCGCGGCGAGAGTGGCCTGATGTCTAGGACTCGCCGCGGCGGCTAAGGAGGAGAAGACCCGCGTACACGAGTGACAGGTTATCACCCGACGACGCGCGGACCGGCTCAGGAGCGCTCGACGGAGAGGCGCAGGTCGCCGAGCAGGAGCTCCGCCCCGGCGGCCACAGGGAACGGCGTCCCGGGCTCGGTGCGGACGCCGCCGGCGAGAACGCCGTTGGTCGAGTGGAGGTCGGTCACGGTGAGTTGGTCGCCCGCGATGTCGAGGGCGGCGTGCGTCTTGGAGACGGTGGATGTGGGGTCGTCGAGCGCGATCAGCTCGGCGTCGGGCGCGCCGGCCGGGCGGGACGGATTGCGGCCGAGGAGCAGCCGCCGGGTGACCGGCACGCTGCGGCCGCCGGGCAGCAGCAGCCGCCAGACCGGCCGGGCGGGAGCGGCGGCGGGTGCGCCCGGCGCCGCAGGCGGGGCGAAGACGGGGAGCGGACGGACGGACGCGGGCTCCGGGCCGCTGGGCGCATCGAGCGAGCCCGGGGACGGGCGCGACGGGATGAGACCGGGCGGAGGCACGATGAACCCGCTGTCGTCCATGCGCCCCACTATACGGACGGCGCGGCGGTCAGGCCCGGCGTGTGCGCCGGTAGCGGAAGGCCGCCAGGCGGGCGCGCACCGGACCGGCCGCCTTCGTCGCCCCCGCGAGGGCGTCGCGGACCGTCGACCAGGCACGGTGGACGCGCTCCTCGGCGACCTCCGACCCGTCGAACACCGCCGCATCGACGTGGCGCGCCAGGTCGCGCAGTCCGCCCTCCGGGACCGGGAGGCTCTGCGCGGCGGACTGCTCTTCGAGCGCTGCGGCCGTCTGCAACCGTGTCGCGCGCTCCGGCACGGCGAGGCCGAGTTCGGCGTACCCGTCCGCGAGCTCGTCCCAGGCGCCGGCGGCACGCCGGTCGGGCGGCCCGGTCGTCTCACGCCTTCGCCGGCGCCGCCGTTTGAGGGAGGCGATGACGAGCAACGGGAGGAAGTACGCGAGCAGCGGGATGCCGACCACTCCCAGGACGACCCACGCCCAGGCCGGGAACACCGCGCCCTTGGGCTTGTCCTTCGGATCGTTGTCCTTGGTCTTGACCGGCGTCAGCAGGTCTTCCGCGCGCGGATCGGCGGGCGGAGGCTGCCGCACCTGGGGCTGCGGCTCGAGCTTCGGCTTCGTGGTCTGGTTCTTGGGCGCATCGGTCTTCGTCGGCGTCGGGAAGAAGGGCACCCATCCGACGCCCTCGAACGCGACCTCGTCCCACGCCGTCACGTCGTCGCCGGTGACGGTCGTCGTGCTTCCGGTGACCTTGGGCGCGAAGCCCATGACGACGCGCGTGGGGTATCCGAGCCTGCGTGCCATCAGGGCGAATGCGCTCGCGTACTGCTCCTGGTCGCCGACCATCGGGGACTTCGAGAGCAGGTCCGTCATGCGGTCGGCTCCCTCCCCGCCCTCGACGGCACCGGATCCGATGCCCGCCCGTGACTCAGGAATCCGAGCGACTTCAGCGACCGCTCGATGTTCCGCAGTTTCTGGATGGCGGTGTCCGCCGATCCCGCATACTCCTCCGCCTTGGCGGAGACGACATCGGGCACGTTGGTCACCGTCGGGAGGGTGAGCTTCGCCGGCGGTACCTTGGCGAGCGCGCGGTCGTTGGGCACCTTCTGCGCGGTGGCGCCGACGGTGTACGACAGTCCCTGCCGCACGCCGGTGGTCACGGCGGCGGTGCCCGTGGCGGTGTTGACGCGGACGGAACCGGCCGGGTCTGCACCGGTGTGCTCGTCGAACGTCAGCCGGTTCGTGTAACCGAGGGTCGGCAGCCAGACGTCCGAGTAGCCGAGCACGTCGATCGACGCGGTCGACGAGGCGCCCGCGGTGAACAGCGGGGGCTTCGGGATGGTGCTGCCGAGCAGCTCGAAGGCGCCGGACGCGTCCGCGTCGCTGCCGGGTGAGGCGACCGACCACACCACGCCGTCGTACGTGTCCATGGTAGCGAGCCTGACCACCTGGCCCTCTCGCAGCCCGGTGACGGCGAAAAGCTTCGTCTTCTGCAGGTCTTTCGTGTATTTGCGGAAGCCGGCGAGCGGGCTCGGGTAGTCGAGGGGGTCGAACGGCGGCGTGATCTCGTCGCGCACGACGAACCGCGAGGACGCAGGCGGCGCGAGGACGGAGCCGGCCAGCGCCCCGACCAGCACGGCGCCGAGCACGACGGCGGCCCCGCCGAGGAGACGGCTGCGCCGCACCGCCGAGTCGGTCTCGACGCGATCCCGCGCGAACCGCCCGCGCCGCCAAGAGAGCCAGACGAGCGACACGGCGGCGAACAGGACGCCGCGGATCCCGGCGAAGAACGGATCGCGCGTGCCGAGCAGGATCGCCGCGAGCAGCAGCACGGCCGGACCCGTGAGCAGCACGGCAGCGCGGCCCGCGGACGGCCGGCGGATGCCCGGGAGCCAGCGCACCGCGAGGGTGACGGACACCAGCGAGACGAGCCAGCCGGCGACATAGGGGACGACGGCGACGTAGGGCGGCGCCTCCAGCGGAGCCTGCAGCGTCACGGCGTCCGACCATCCGAAGACCGCTCCCAGCACGAGACCCGAGAGGCTGTCGAGGCTCGGAAGGACGCCGTAGAGGGCCTGGCCGGGCAGGGCGAGCGGGGTGCCGAACAGGAAGTACCCGGCCAGGGCGAGCACGACGGTCAGCGGCCAGGACAGCCGGAACAGACGACCGAGGAGGGCGATCCCGCCGCCGACGACGATGCCGCCCAGCGCGGCCTGCGCAAAGGCGTAGTGCCCGAAGGCGGGCTCGAACCCGACGACGGCGAGGAGGGCGAGGCCGGTCAGCACCGCCACGTCGACCCAGGTCGTCGCGGGCAGGCGGTCCAGCAACGTTGGCCCCGACGTCTCGGCCGGCCCCCGGCGCGTCGCTCCGGTCGTCGCGGTCATCGGCCCGCCCGCTTCAGCAGGGCCGGGAGCTCGGGCAGGGCGGAGACCGTCATCAGCATCGAGCGACCCAGCCGCGTGAGCCGGGGCTCTGCCGCCTCGTCGACGCGGATGACGATCGTCTCCGTATCCCCGCCCCACAGCGCTGCAGCCCCGCGGAGCTCGGCGGGATCGAGCTGTGAGCCGACCACGGTCACGGCGAGGCTCGGCACCTGCAGCCGCAGGGTCGCCTGGCGCAGGAACTCGCGAAGCGACGGGTGCGCGCCCTCCACCGGCTGGATGCGGCAGGAGTCGTCGAGCAGGGCCGTCGGCGTACCGACGCGCATGCCGCCGCCCTGCCACACCGCATCGATCTCCGTCTCTTCGCGGATGACCTGGCACCCGATCGACGTCATCACAGAGACGCCCAGCTCGAACTCGTCGTCGGACGCGAAATGCGACCGCTCGGCGTCGAACGCGAGCAACAGCTGCGACCGCCGCGTCTCCTGGTACTGGCGCACCATGAGCTGCCCGGTGCGCGCCGAGGTGCGCCAGTGCACGTTGCGGATGTCGTCGCCCGGCTCGTAAGTGCGCAGGGCGTGGAAGGCGAGGTCGCTGTCCGTGATGACCTTCGTGGTCTGCCCTTCGAGATCGCGCACGAGTCCGCGGGCGGTCGCCGCCAGCCGGACGGTCTTCGGGTGCACGAACAATTCGATGCGGTCCGTCCACTGGTTGGTGCGGCGGAGCAGCCCCAACTGGTCGCCGCGCACGGAGATGGCCGGACCGGCGAGGATCAGGGCGCGCCGCGCAGTCGGTACGGCGAACAGCTCCTCCGTCTCCGCCCCCGGGGCCAGTCGAGGGATCGTGAAGTCGGCCTGTCCCTCGCCGACGGGGAGCTCCATCCGCGTCGGGAGCACGGGACGGCCGCCGCTGTTGGCGACCGTGAGCCGCCCGAGGGCCCGCCCGCCCGCAACCACACGCCGCGGGTTCAGTTCGATGCCGACCCGGTACGTCGACCGGCCGAAGACGAAGGCGGTCGCGATGAGCAGGGCGGCGAACAGGGTCACCGCGATGAAGGCGAACTCCGCCCAGCCGAGCCACGCCGCGAGCACCACCGAGACGAGCGCCGCGGCGAGCACGATCCACCCCAGCGTGCTGACGACCCCGACGACCGGCTGAACCCGCCGGAGGACCGCACGCCCGGCCGGCGCCACGCGACCGCCGGCGGCGCCGAACGCGCGCCCCAGCGCGGCCGTCACCTGGCCGGCGGCGATGCGCGCCTGGTCGGCTCCGGAGGCGCGGCGGCGTCGCGCGCGAGCGGGGCTGTCGGCGGTCATGGGGGTTCGGATCCTGTCTGTCGAGTCGGCGGAGGAGAGCGGTGGGGCGGTCAGGCCGCGCGGTACGCCGGCGGCGTGGCGGAGGCGACGGCGCGCTCGACGATGTCGGCGGCGGTGACGCCCGCGAACTCCGACTCCGGGTCGACGATCACGCGGTGCGCGAGCACGGGCAGTGCGAGGTCGCGGATGTCGTCCGGCGTGATGTAGGTGCGACCGGACGCGATCGCCCAGGTCTTCGCCGCGCGGGCGAGTGCCAGGGCGCCGCGGATGCTGACGCCGAGGGCCGCATCCTTGTCGTCGCGCGTCGCCGTGACGATCTCGCTGAGGTAGCCCATCACGCTGGCGTCGGTGTGCACCTCGGAGGCGAGCTGCGCGAGCGTCGAGACCGAGTCGGCGGCGATGATCGGGCGCACGGCGGCGGCCCGCGAGCGGTTGGACGAGTCGAGCAGCAGGTCGACGGTGGTCGCGTGGTCGGGGTAGCCGAGCGACGTCTTGATGAGGAACCGGTCGAGCTGCGCCTCGGGCAGCGAGTAGGTGCCCGCCTGCTCCACGGGGTTCTGCGTGGCGATCACGACGAACGGCGACCCGACCGGATGGCCGACCCCGTCGACCGTGACGACGCCCTCCTCCATCACCTCGAGCAGCGCCGACTGGGTCTTGGGGCTCGCGCGGTTGATCTCGTCGGCCAGCACCACGGTGGCGAAGATCGGCCCGGGGTGGAACTCGAACCGCCCGCTCGACTGGTCGTAGATCGTGACGCCGGTCACATCGGACGGCAGCAGGTCGGGCGTGAACTGGATGCGCGACTGCGTGCCCTCGACGGTGTTGGCGAGCGCCTTGGCCAGCACCGTCTTGCCGGTGCCGGGCACATCCTCCAGCAGCACGTGCCCGCCGGAGAGCATCGCCGTGATCACCAGGCGGATACTGTGCTCCTTGCCGAGGATCGCCTTGTCGACGTTCGCCACCAGCTGGCTGAACGCTCCGGCGAACCAATCCGCCTGCTCCTGCGTCACCGTCACTTCTGCTTCTCCTTACTTGGACCAGTCCTGGACACTGCTCTGCACCCCGTTCACGATCACGTAGGCGCCCGGGTAGCCGCACCACGGCTCGATGTCGCTGTTCGGGTTGCCGTGGTAGTGGCCGTACCCGCTGCCGTCGGTCGAGATCGACCGGGTCGACAACGTGCTCCCATTGCAGTGCATCTGCACGCTGAGGGTGCGGTTCGCCGGGAAATTGTGGATGGTCACGTCATACGTGTAGCTGTGGACCCATCCGGGCTTGAGGTCGCCCTTCGCCAGGTCGATGGACGGCGACGGGGGCGGCGGATTCTGCACCTGCACGGTGTTCGACGTGACGGTCGGCCCCTGCTTGCCGCCCGGGTTCGTGGCGTACACCTCGAACGAGTAGCTGCCGGCGCCCCGGTTGTTCGCCGTCGCGCTCGTGCCGGAGGTGCTCTGCCAGCTGCCGCCGTTGAGGCGGTAATGATAGGTGGCCGCGCCGCCGCCGGTGCCGCTCGGGTCGGCGAGCGCGTCCCAGCTCATGGTCAGGTCGCTCGGCGCGTTGCCGCTGCTGCGGATCGTCGCCCCGCTCACCCGGGACGGCGTCCCGTACGGCGTCACCGGGTCGCTCGCCGCCGACAGCTCGGACCATCCGTCGGCGTTGTGGGCGCTGACCTGGAACGTGTACGAGCGGCCGTTGGTGAGCCCGCTGATGGTCACATCCCCGACGCTGGTGGTGGTGACCGTCTTGCCGCCGCCGGTCACCCGGTACTGGTCGATGGCCTTGCCGTTGTCCGCCGGGGCCTTGATCGCGACGGTGACCTGGCCGTCGCTCGCCCGCGGGTTGGACGGCGCGCTGGGCTTCGCCGGCACGTCGTGGATGGTGACGCGCAACTGCCCGATCGCCGCCGCCGTCCGCTTCGGATCCTTCGTCGCATCCTGCACGTGGTAGACGATGTTGACCGCGCCGATCGCCGCTCCGGATGCCGCGCTGACGCTGATCGACGAGCCGGTGTGGGTGACCGTCACGCCCGAGGGCGCGCTCTGCGCGGTGGCGTCCGTGATGGTCAGCGGCTGGCCGGGGAACGGGTTCACCCACTGGTCGTCGCCGGCCGCCCCGGTCCGCGTCACCGTCTGGCCGCGCTTGACCTCCTGCGTCTGCGGCGGGTTCTTCTGCGTCGCCACCGGACGGCTCGAGCTGACCACCTGCACGTTCACGGTCCCCTGGATGGTGTGCGTGCCCGAGCTGATGGTGACGGCGATGGTGGCGGTCTCGCCGGCCTGGGTGCCGAGCGGAGCGGAGAGGGTCAACGTCGACCCGCTGAGCGACGACTGGATCTTCGGATTCGACGAGGTCCCGCCCCCGTAGGTGAGCTTGCTCAGGATGTCGGGGTTGGGGTGGAAGCTCGACGCCCGCAGGTCGACGGAGAGCGGCGCCTCCCCCGGCTCGATCTTCTCGCTCGGCGATGTGAAGGTGGGCGCGACATCCGACTGATCCGGCTCGCCGACGGTGATCGGGAGCACCAGGGTGGTGATGCGGTCCGATGACTGGCCGGACTCGCGGCCGTCGTTCAGCTTGAACGTGATCGCCGCCGGCCCGCGGTAGCCCTTCGCGGCGGTGAACGTGAGCGTCTGGTCGTCGCGGTACGACGACCCCCGGAGCTGTTGGTGGCGCTCACCCCGGAGGCGCCCGTCAGCTTGTAACCGCGGCCGGACGGCACGGTCACGATGTCGGACAGCCTCCAGCTCTTCGACCCGTCGGCCTGCACGATCTGCTGCGGCAGCCCGTCGCGGATCCGCGGCGGGGCGGTCGCCCTGCCCTTGGGCGGGACGACCACGAACGCGGTGCCTGTGAGCCCGGTGACCGCGTCGGTAAGGGTGTACGCGATCGCGATGCGCCGCTCGCCGGGCGTGACGGTGAGCGTGCCGTCCTGCCCCACCTGAGCGGCGGAGGCGTTGGGCCCGGCGACGTCGACCTTCAGGTCGCTCGCGAGCCCGGAGGGGTTGGTCGCCCCGGCGAGGACATCGACCTTCACGCTGTCCTTGTCGGCCACCTGATCGGGCTCGAGCACGTGGTCGATCGCGGTGGGCGGCACCTCCCGGGCCTTCGGCGTGACGGTGACCTGGATGAACGCGCTCGCGACTCCGCCCTGGCCGTTGGTGATCTGGTAGCGCACCACGAACGAGCCCTCGTTCTTCGGCGCGGTGACGAGCACGATCTTGCCGTGCACGGACGCCGTGAGCCCCTCATCCACCTGCAGCAGCTTCTTCTGCAGCGCGATCGCGTAGCCGTTCGGGTCGGAGTCGTTGTCGAGCACCGGGACGGCGATGGTGCGACCCGGCTTGACCTGGACGGGATCGTTGACCGCGATCGGCGGCCGGACCTGCGACGGACGCGGGATGACGGCGATCGACACGGTGCCCGTCGCGGTCTTCCCGTAGGTGTCCTTCACCTGGTAGGTGAACGTGTCGGTGCCTGCCGAGTCCGGGTACGCCTCGTAGGTGAAGGAGCGGCTGGTCGAGTCCGAGATGCGACCGAGCGTCGGCTGCGTGCCGAGGCCGGACAGCGTGACGGAGTCCCCGTCCGGGTCGATGCCGTCGAGCGGCACCTCCACCGGCACGGAGGACCCGGCGAACGCGCGGACCGTCAGCGGCTGCGGCTGCGGTGCCCGGTCGGACCCCTTGTCGGCGGCTCCGACGACGAAGGTGACGGTCGCCTGCGCCTTCTGGCCGTACTTGTCGGTGATGCCGTACACGACGTTGTACTGCCCCGGCGTCGTCGGGGCCTGGTAGCGCACCGTCTCGCCGCTGACGAAGGCGGTCGCCCCGCGACCCGCGCCGGCGGCATCCCGCAGCTGGGCGTCGAGGGTGAAGGGCGCGTTGTCGGGCGAGTAGTCGTTGTCCATGACGGACACGGTCGCGACGTCGCCGGCGCGCACGGGCACCTGGTCGTCGACCGCGACGGGCGGCTGGTGCTGCACGAGCGGAGGGACGGGGACCACGGTGATCCCGGCGGTCGCCTCGTTGACGCCGTCGGAGACGACGTAGGTGAGCTGCACCTGCTGGGTGAGCACGGTCGGCGCGGTGATCTTGACGACCGCGTTGTCGCGCACCTCCACGTTGAGGTCCTGCGCGCCCTTCCCGACGGCGACGGCGCGGACCGCGAGCACGCGGCCCGACGGCGACACGTCGTTGTCGAGCACCGCGACGGAGGTCGGCTCGCCCGGACGCACGTACGCCTTATCCGTCACCGCGATGGGCGGCGACGCGCTGGCGCCCTGCGCCTGGATGTCGACGCGGGCGAGGCCGGTCGTGGTCTTGGGGCCGGCGCCGAGCGTGTACACGAGGTAGTACTCCCCCGGCGCGTTGCTCTTCACCGTGATGGTGCCCTTGGCCGCATCGGCCGTCACCTGGGCGCCCGAACCGTCGAGGGCGGCGCCGACGAGGGTGAGCGGCTCGCCGGAGGGCGACTGATCGTTGTCGAGCGGATGCAGCACCACGGGCCGACCGGTGAAGCCGTCCGCGAAGTCCGTCACGGCGACCGGGTCGAGCGTGCCCGCCGGCTTGACCGTGACGATCAGGCTGCCGGTCGTCGACGCGCGGCCGTCCGAGACGGTGACGCGCACCTCCTTCGATCCGGCCTGGCCGGTCTTGCTCGTGAAGGTGACGTCGCCGTTCGGCTTGAAACGCACGTCGTCCTCGGTGGTCGCCGTCGCCGCGACGAGGCTGAGGTCGTCGCCGTCTGGGTCGGTCCAGTCGTTGAGGATGTTGTAGGTGACGGACTGCCCGACCTCCGTCTGCGCGGTGCTCGACCGGGCGGAGGCGGGGGCCGTGTTCTCGGCCGGTTGCCGCAGGGTCGCGTTCACCTGCGCCGAGGCGGCGCCGCCGCGTCCGTCGTCGACCGAGTAGCGGAACGAGATGGTGCCGCTCAGCCCCTCCTTCGGCGTGAACTGGATGGCGCGGCCGCCCTCCACGAGCTGCAGCCGGCCCTGGGCGGCCGGGATCGCCGAGACGTCCGAGACGGTCAGCACGTCGCCGTCCGGGTCGGTGTCGTTGGCGAGCACATGCAGCACGGTGGAGCGACCGGGCCGCACCCCGTAGGCGTCGTCGACCGCGACCGGCGGACGGTTCACGGAGGTCCGCTGGGCGAGCGTGTCGGCGAAGGACTGCACGACCGGCTTCTCCTCGCCGGTGTCGCCCTGCACGGTGGTGTCGTTCGGCTTCAGCTGCGCCCAGTTCTGCACGAGCCGCATGTTCGACGAGACGACCCAGGCGTTGCCGTCGCGGAGGTTGTTCAGCGCGATGACGTCGTGGTTGACCCGGAACTCCAGGTCGTCGCCCTGCACGGGGCGGTCGATGTCGATCCCGACCGGCTTCTTGCCGTCGCAGGCGTAGAGGTAGCGGCCGGAACCGGACCAGGCGCCGTAGGAGCAGCTCCCGAGCCGGACGGGGGCGGAGACCCCATCCGGGCCGCCCTTCGCCGTCGCCCCGGCCGGGCTCGCCGTGACGGTCCCACCGCCCAGCGGCACGCTCAGCAGGCTGTTCGCCGTGGCGACGAGCGCCGCAGGGTCGTCCTGGCCCGGCTGCTGCAGCTTCAGCCCCTTCGCGGGGAGGTCGACGGTCGAGCCGTCCCCCGTGATGATGCGGTTGCGCTGGGTGTCGAGCACCACGGGCCGGTCGCCGACCGCCGTCAGCTGGAACGCGCCAGGGACGGGGAAGCTGCGACTCTGCGCCTTGGCGCCCGGCCGCTCGACGGTGACCAGCCGTTTGCCTTTCGGCGCCACGGCGAAAGTCGTGCCGGACTTCGCGACCGCCAGCTTCGCGCCGCTGCCGAGCTTCGCGACCGGCGCTGTCTTCGCCTTGTCGAAGTCGAGCCGGCCGGAGGCGTCGAGCACCCACAGTGACCCGTTCGGCGCCAGCACCGACAGGGTGTTGCCGCCGTAGCCGACCTGCGAGTCCTCCGGGATCTGGATGCGGCCGCCGAGCGACACGAAGGCGGGGTCGATGCGGTCGACCGTGCCGTGCGGGAGGTCGGTGAGGAAGTACGCCGAGCCGTCCTGCAGCACGTCGAGATCGGCGCTCGCGCCGGTGACCGCCGCATCCAGCTCGTCGATCTGGTGGTTCAGCCGGCCGCCGAGCAGCTTCTCGCCGTTGGTGACCCAGACGTCGCGGGTGTCGAGCTCGACGGCGTTCACCGGGAACCCCTTGTGCAGCACCGCGATGGTGAGAGGAACGCCTGCGACGACGGCGAGTACGGTGATCACGGCGAGCGTCTTCCGCTCGCGGAACCACCTGCTCAACGACACCAAGACTCCGCTTTCCCCCGCGCCCGAAACCGCGTCAACGCTAACATGCGCCCCCGGCGCCTCCGGTATGGGGAGCACTCCCCATACCCGCCGGGCCACGCGCCGAGCGCGTCAGTCGACCGCTCCACCGTCCCGCGGGGAGTCCGCCTGGTCAAGGCGCGACGGCGCCCCCTCAAGGAGGGGCAGGTCCTCCACACCGACGAGCCGTGTGGTGACCGCGTACTCAACCAGCCGCGCGCGCCGGTTGGTCGCCAGCTTTCCCCGGCCCCCGCGCAGCCCGGCCACGCCGAGCTTGTCGAGCTTGTCGCACACGTTGTCGAGCTTGCGGTTGAAGGTCGTCATGCTCCAGCCCAGTCGCTGCGCCGCCTCGGCCGAGCTCGGGATGGTGCCCCGGCCCGGCAGGGCTTGCGTCAGCACGCCCTCGGCCAGCGCGACGATGAGCTGCCGCTGGCTGGTGGTCAGCGTCACCGGGAGCACCGTCGTCGAGCCGCCGGAGGCATCCACCTGCACGGCGGTGTCGAACCAGTCCTCGTCGCTCGAGATGGTGAAGTCGTAGGTCGTCGCGCCCGCGCTGAACATGACGTGCATGGTCGGGAAGACGATGGGCAGCTTCGCGCCAGGAGCGAGCCAGGCCTGCATCGTGCCGGTCGCGTCCGTCACCGTTGCGGTGAGCAGGGTTCCGACGTTGCTCAGCCACCACATCCCGAAGTCGTGCCCGACGGTCAGGAAGCGCCGGTGCAGGTAGGGGTTGTCATCGATGGTCAGCTCGGCCTCGCGCCCGATGCCGAACTCGGCGCCCGGCTCGACGGTGTACAGCTCGCCGCAGAAGTCGACGGTCAGCGGCTTCACCGCGGCCGTCACGAGGCGCACGCCTTCAGCTGCTCGGAGGTCCGGCCGGCGCGGACGGTCGCGACGTCGATGCACACCGGGGCCCCTGGCGTGAGGCCGGTGACGGTGACCTTCGGCTCGGCGGTCACCGCCGGCCCGTTCGTCGTGCCCTCGCGCACCCAGGTGTACTGGTCGCCCTTCTTGCCGCCGTCCGTCTTCCAGGTGAAGGTCGCGCTCGCGCCGTCGGGCGCGCGGACGGCGGAGACCAGCACGGGCGGAGGCACGACGGTGACGGCGATGCCGCTGTCGTCGCCCTGGGCGGCGCGGGTGGGCGTCGGGGACGCCGTCGGTGCGACGACGTTCGCGACGATGGCGGCGGCGATGCCGAGGACGACGACGAGGGCCGCACCCGCGCCGATCCAGGCGAGAAGCCGGCGGCGGGGGTCGCGCGGCTCGTCGGGGGCGATCTCGCCGGCGGGGGCGACATCGGCAGCGGGAGCGGGAACATCAGACACAGGGGCGGCGGTCCGGGATCGGACGACGGTGTGCTCCGGGATGCCGTCGGATCGATCGTGGTCGCCGCCGGGCGCCTGCGGCGAGACCGGGACGACCCCGCGAACGCGCGTCGCGGCAGGCTCGACGGCGGCGGGCGGCTCTGCCGGCGCGAGAGGACGCTCCGGCGGCCGCGGCGGCTCCGGCTGCGCCCGGATGGTCGCGACGGACCGCGCGCGGGTCTCCTGCTCGTCGTCCCCGACGGCCGGCGCGGGGCGCGCATCCGTCAGGCTGAGGTTCGGGACGTCGATGCTCGTCGGTGCGAGCCCGAGTTCCAGCTCGACGCGCTGCAGCGCCCGGGCGAAGTCGACGGCGGTCTGATAGCGGTCCTCGCGCCGGGTGGCCATCCCGCGGCGGAGCGACGCCGTGAGCGAGGCGGGCACATCCGCCCGCTCGAACGGGGTGATCATCCCGCGCTCGATGCGGCCCATCAGGTCGAGCGTGCCGTTGGAGCGGCCCGGCACCTCGAACGGCGTCCGGCCGGCGAGCAGTGTGTACACGGTGGCCGCCAGCGAGAAGATGTCGCTGCGCACGTCCGGGTCGGGGTCGTCGGAGAACATCTCCGGCGGCGACCATGGCACGCTCAGGCCGACGCTGCGGCTCCCGGAGGTCGCCGTGTCCGTCGGCTCCCGTCGCAGCTCGGACAGCGTGGTCGTGTGCACCGGCAGCTCCTCGAGCGCCGACGCGATCCCGAAGTCCGTCAGCGCGGGCCAGCCCAGCGCGTTCGTGAGCACGTTGGCGGGCTTGATGTCGCGGTGCAGGATGCCCGCGGCGTGGGCCGTGGCGACGGCGCTCGACAGGCGGACGCCCGTGCGCAGCGCATCCTCGACGCCGATCCGCTCGCGCTTCAGCCGGTCGGCGAGCGACGGGCCGGAGCAGTACTCCATGACGAGGTACGGCCGGTCGTCGCCGGAGACGCCCGCATGGAAGATCGTCACGATGTAGGGATGCGCGGAGAGCCGCGCCATCACGTTCGCCTCGGCGACGAACCGTGCGCGAGCGGCCTCGTCGACGCCGTCGGTGAGCAGCACCTTCACGGCGACGCTGCGCTTGGGCAGCTGCTGCTCGTAGAGGAAGACGTCGGAGAACCCGCCGGACCCGAGCAGACGGATGAAGTGGAGACCGTCGAGCTCGGGCGGCTGGGACGCCATGCGCCTCATCCGGCCGCCTCGACCGTCAGGGTCGCCCCGCTGCCGAGGTCGATGACGGTGCCGAGCACCACGGTCGTCGGCTCGCCGCTCCGCAGCTTCTGCGGGGAGGTGCCCGGCAACACGATCATGGTGCCGTTGCGCGAGTGCAGGTCGGTCACCACGACGCTGTCGCCCTCGACCGCGACGGCGACGTGGGAGCGCGAGATGTCGTCCTCGGCGGAGGTCAGCGTCACCGGGCGGGCGCCGCGCAGCGACGGGACGGCCGTGACGCTCGGCGCCCGGCCGACGACCAGCGGGGCCGCCAGCGGTTCGCGGCGGCCGTCGGAGAGCAGCACGGCGAACTCGGCCTGCGCCGGCGGCGCCGCGGCGGGCTCGGCCTCCGGGGGCTCGGACGGACGGCGGGGCAGCTCTCCGCTCATCACGGTGAGCCCGTCGTGGTCGCCCTCCAGCCGCCCGGCCGCGGGCGGGAACGAGTCGGTGATGAAACCGGGCAGGTCGATGCGGGGCGGGGCCGCCTCCTCCTCGTCGGGGCGCACTGCCGCATCCTCGATGCTGCGCACCATGGTCGCGCCGAAGAGGTGGTCGTAGCCGGTCGCCTGCGGGGCTGGCTCGGCCGCGACCTCCGTGAGGGTCGCCTCCGGGATGCGGGTGTGCGGATCGGGCACCGCATCCACCGGCTCTGGCGCGACCGCCCGCGGCGCGGGGGCGGCGGGCACCGCATCCACCGGTCCGGTGTCCCTCTCGCGCTTCGGGGGCGCTGCGACCGTCGCGCCGACGTCTTCGGTGCTCTCCTCCGCCGCCCACGCCAGACCGGCCGCCCGCACGACGCCCTCGGCGAGCGGCAGAGAACCGTCGCCGTCGCGGTCGCGGTCGCTGTCGTTGTCGCTGTCGCCGAGCCGGACGCCGCCCGCGCCGGTCACCTGCGTCTCCACCCACGACGAGACGCCGGTCGCCCGCACCTCGCGCGGGCGCCCGCCTTCGGCGACCGTCGCGGACGCCGTTCCGCGGACCGCGAGGAGCACCGTCTCGGTGGAGGCGTCGAGCAGCGCGAAGGACGGCGTGCGGCTCAATCCGCCCGCGACCAGCGCATCCAGCGTCTCGGCGAAGCCAGCGCGCACCGCGCCCAGCAGGGCGCGCAGCCGCGCCGCGTCCCGTTCGTCGACCAGCAGCGCGCGTCCACCGCCCGCGACGACCGCCCACTCCCCTGCTGCCGCCTGCTGAACCTCGAACACGGACGAACTACTCCCTCGGCTGCGTGTCGTCGAGCTCACGGCCGCCGTCCTGCACGCGTTCCTGCGTGTCGACGGACGCCGGAGCATCCTCCCCGGTCATCGATTCAACCACGATCACGGTGATGTTGTCGTGGCCGCCGGCCTCGTTCGCGGCGTCCACCAGAGCAGACGCCGGATCGGCGTGGCCCTGCGCGAGGATGTCCGCGATGCGCCGGTCGCTGAGCTCGCGGGTGAGGCCGTCGGAGCAGACGAGGAAGATCTGGCGGCCCCGCTCTGCGACCAGCGCCGTGTCGGTGTCGACGAAGTCCTCGGCGCCGAGCGCCCGCGTGATCACGTTGCGCTCGGGATGGACCGCCGCCTGCTCCTCGCTGATGAGGCCGGCATCCACCAGCTCCTGCACCGCGGAGTGGTCGACGGTCAGCTGGCGGAGGTCGCGGCCGTCCCATTCGTAGACCCGCGAGTCGCCGACGTTGACGATCATCCACTGCTCGGCGGCGAGCTCGGGCACCCGCACACGCACGATGCCGGTCAGCGTGGTGCCCGCGACGGCCGCACCCGACTCGTCGGCGCCGGAGAGCGCGCGGACCGCGGCGTTCGCCTCGTCGATCGCGCGCACGACCTCGTCGGGGGTCGGTCGCGTCCCCGGCTGCAGCGTCCGCGCCAGGCTCTCGACGGCGGTGCGGCTGGCGAGGTCGCCGCGCGCGTGCCCGCCCATGCCGTCCGCCACGACGAACACCGGATCCTGCGCGAGGGCGCTGTCCTCGTTGACGTGCCGGACCGCACCTGTGTCGCTGCGGACCGTCACACCGACGAGAGAGCTCATGTGCGGGGGTCCTCCTGGGTGCCGTCGACGGCCGCGTTCTCGGTCTCGTCCTCTTCGCTGTCGTCGCCGTGGATGGCCTCGGCGACCGTGACGCCGCTCATCCGCAGCTTCACCAGACTTGCAATGGTAGCGACAACCATCGCACCGACGATGACCGCGAGCGACGTCCAGGTGCTGATATCGGGCGCCCACTCGATGTGCTCGCCGCCGTTGATGAACGGCAACTCGTTCTCGTGCATCGCGTGGAAGACGAGCTTCACACCGATGAACGCGAGGATGAACGCGATGCCGTACTTGAGGTACACCAGCTTGTCGAGCAGGTGCCCGAGCAGGAAGTACAGCTGGCGCAGCCCCATCAGGGCGAACACGTTCGCGGTGAAGACGATGAACGGGCTTTGCGTGATGCCGAAGATCGCCGGGATGGAGTCGAGCGCGAACAGCAGATCGGTCGTCCCGAGGGCGAGGAACACGATGATCAGCGGCGTGAACATCCGCCGCCCGTCGACCGTCGTGCGCAGTTTGTTGCCCTCGTACTGCGTCGACACCTTCAGGTGCCGGCGGGCGAAGCGGATGAACCAGGAGTCGTCCTCGCCCTCGTCGTCATGCGAGCCGAAGGCCTGGTTGAACGCGGTCCAGAGCAGGAACGCGCCGAAGAGGTAGAAGATCGCGCTGAAGCTGGCGATCAGCCCGGCGCCGAGCACGATGAACACGCCGCGGAAGACCAGCGCCAGGAGGATGCCCACCATCAGCACTTCCTGCTGGTACCGCCGGGGCACCGCGAACCGCCCCATGATGATGACGAAGACGAAGAGGTTGTCGATGCTCAGGCTGTACTCGGTCAGCCACCCCGCCAGGAACTGGCCGGCGTGCTCGGCATCCCCGATCAGCAGCATCAGCAGCGCGAAGATCAGCGCCAGGGCCACGTAGAACGACACCCACAGCGCCGACTCCTTGGGACTCGGGATGTGCGGCCGCTTGAAGACGATCAGCAGATCGAACGCGAGGATGAGGATGAGCACCACGAAGGACGTGATCTCGAACCAGAGCGGCAAGGCGACTTCCACGGGGGAACCTTTCGAAGGGCGTCGGACATCGACCGAAAGTCTCTCCCGCACCTGACGGCGCCGCCGTGCCCGGGCCCGCTGCATCGCGGACCGTGATGACGTGCACAGCGCCGGCCCTGGTCGCAGGCGCACGCGCCCGCCCCTCAGCCGTCTGGGATACTCCCCTTCGCTACCGACAGCGTAGTCGACGCTCGCGGCGGCGGCAGGATGCGGCCGGAACGCTCATGAAAAAGCCCGGACGCCAGTCAATGACTGGCATCCGGGCTGTTGGTGACCCCAGCGGGATTTGAACCCGCGTTACCGCCGTGAGAGGGCGACGTCCTAGGCCGCTAGACGATGGGGCCGTCTGGCAACTAGAAGATCATGCCACAGATGGGGTGTCGATGCCAAAACGGGGCGGGCGTCCCGGGCGCGTCGCTCAGGCCAGCACGCGGAGGGCCCCCGGCGCAACCGCGACCTCGATCGGGAGCGGGCCGATGCGCTCGCCGTCGGCGTAGGCGACGATGCCCTCGGCCTCGATGTGCACGCCGCTGACGGGCAGGATGGTCACCTCCGGAAGGTCCGTGTGCTCGCCGCGGAACACCTTCGGGAACATCCGCAGGAAGCGCAGGCGGGACATCCGGGAGACGATGAAGAGGTCGAGGAGGCCGTCGGCGAGGTCCGCGTCGGGGACGATCCGCATCCCGCCGCCCAGGGAGCGGTTGTTGGCGACCGACACGAGCATGGCATCCACCTCGATGAGGCGGCCGTCGGCATGGATGCGGTACGGGCGCGGCCGCAGCGTCGCGAGCTCGCGGAGCAGGGCGACGACGTAGCGGCTGCGACCGCGCGGGCGGGTCATGAGGTTCGCCCGCTCGTTGACCGTGGCGTCGAAGCCCGCGGACACGACGCAGCCGAACCAGGTGGTGAGCTCGCCGTGGCGGATGGTGCCGGCGTCGATGGTGCGCGGCTCGCGCTGGAGGGCGTCGAGCAGCAGGTCGATGGCGGCCTCGGTGTCCTTCACCGGGATGCCGAGGCCGTCGGCCAGGTCGTTTCCGGTGCCGCTCGGGACGATGCCCAGCGGGATGCCGCTCTCGGCGACCAGATCGATGCCGAGGTTGGCCATCCCGTCGCCGCCGACGACGACCAGCGCGTCGACCGGGTCCTGCAGCGCCCGCGCGGTCTCGCGGCGCAGCAGCTCGATGTTGGCCTCGTCCATCGCGACGACCCGGTGCCCCGCCTCGCGCAGCCGGTGCACGACGCGGGGCCCGACCTCACGGCGGTGCCCGAAGGACGCCATGGGGTTGACCGCGACGACCACGGCCCGCGGAGTTGCGGTCACAGTGCACGATGATGGCACATGCCGGCGCGTCAGAGGCGGAGCCGGCGGAGCAACGGGTCCGCGCTTGCACGCGCATCCCATCCGGTATTTCCTTGGGCTTATGAGACTCACCAAGTTCGAACACGCCGGCCTCCTCCTCGAACAGGACGGACGGAAGCTGTTCATCGACCCGGGAAGCTTCACCTCTCCGCTCACGGACACCGCGAACGCCGTCGCCGTCGTCATCACCCACGAGCACCCGGACCACTGGACGCCCGAGCAGCTGAACCGCGTGCTCGAGCTCTCGCCCGGCGCCACGGTGTACGCCCCCGAGGGCGTCGCCAAGGCGGCTTCCGACTTCGACATCACGGTCGTGCACCCCGGCGACACGATCGACGCGGAGCCGTTCACCCTCCGCTTCTTCGGCGGCCGCCACGCCGTCATCCACGAGAGCATCCCAGTCGTCGACAACGTCGGCGTGCTCGTCAACGACCAGCTGTACTACGCCGGCGACTCCTTCTTCGTGCCGGAGGGGGTCAAGGTCGACGTCCTGGCCGCTCCGGCGGGAGCGCCGTGGATGAAGATCGCCGAGGCGATGGACTACGTGCTCGCGGTGAAGCCCAAGCGCGCCTTCCCGATCCACGAGATGGTGCTCTCGCGGGCGGGAAAGGACATGTCGAACGGACGTCTGCAGTGGGCGACCGAGCAGAACGGCGGCAGGTACTTCCCGCTCGAGCCCGGCGATTCGCTCGAGCTGTGAGCGCCCCGGTATCGTGACGGCCGACTCCGAGCGCGACCGCCCGGCGGTCGTCTGGCTCCGCGACGACCTGCGTGTCGCCGACAACCCGGCCCTGCAGGCAGCCGCCGAGACCGGCCGCCCCGTGCTGTGCGTCTTCGTCTGGGACGACGAGACACCGGACCTCCGGGTGCCCGGCGCGGCGGGCCGGTGGTGGCTGCACCACAGCCTCGCCTCTCTGGCCGAGAGCCTGCGCGGCCTGGGCGCCGGGCTGACCGTCCTCCGCGGCCGCAGCGAGCAGGTGATGGGCCACCTGCTGCGTGAGACCGACGCCGCAGCGGTCTTCTGGAACCGGCGCTACGGCGGCGTCGAACGCCGGATCGACGAAGCGGTGAAGACAGCCGCACGAGAGAACGGGCTGGAGGCGACGAGCTTCGCCGCGAACCTGCTCTTCGAGCCCTGGACCATCCGCACCGGCCAAGACACCCCGTTCTCGGTCTATACGCCGTTCTGGCGCGCGTGCCTCGCCGCTCCGCAGCCGCGGAGACCCGGCCCCGCGCCGCGGTCGCTCCGCGGAGCGAACACCCCGATCGCGGGCGCCCTGACCTTCGACGACCTCGCGCTGCTCCCGACGCATCCCGATTGGGCCGGGGGCCTGCGCGACACGTGGGAGCCGGGCGAGAAGGCCGCGCACGACCAGCTCTCGCGCTTTCTGCACGACGACCTGGCCGCTTACGCGGAGGAACGAGACGTGCCCGGCGTGAACGCGACGTCGCGGCTCTCCCCGCGCCTGCGCTGGGGCGAGCTGAGCCCCTTCCAGGTGTGGCACGCCACGGCCGAGCACCGCGAGCGCTCGAACGCGCAGGGTGCGGCGACCTTCGCCTCGGAGCTGGGCTGGCGCGAGTTCGCCTATCACACGCTCTTCGAGCACCCCGACATGGCGACCGTGAACATCCATCGCGAGTACGACTCCTTTCCGTGGCCCCGGCTGCATCCGCCGGCATTGGAGGCCTGGAAGAAGGGTCGCACCGGGGTACCGCTCGTGGATGCGGGGATGCGGGAACTGTGGACAACCGGCGTCATGCACAACCGTGTGCGCATGGTGACGGCATCGTTCCTCATCAAGAACCTGCTCATCGACTGGCGTCTGGGCGAGCAGTGGTTCTGGGACACGCTTGTGGACGCCGACCCGGCGAACAACGCCTTCAACTGGCAATGGGTCGCGGGAAGCGGGGCGGATGCGGCGCCGTACTTCCGTGTCTTTAACCCCGAGCTGCAGCGCGAGAAGTTCGACCCGCACGGGGACTACGTGCGGCGCTGGGTCCCGGAGTGGGACACCGGCGACTACCCGGAGCCGATCGTCGACCTCAAGGAGACCCGTCAGGCGGCGCTCGCCGCCTACGACGTGGTCAAGCGCTCACGCTGAGCGCTCCCACGCGGAGACCGTCACCGCCCGTGCTCGGCGAGGATCTGATCCACGTCGATCCGCTGCAGCAGCGCATCCCAGTCGATCGCTCGCGCCTCGTCGGCCCGCTCCTCCTCGGCGAGCACCCGGCCGCTGCGCTCGACGAGGATGCCGTCGGGCAGCATCCGGTTCAGCTCGGCCAGGATGGCGTCGTCGACGGCCTCGGTGTCGAAGTCGGCGCCCACGCGGGCGAGGTAGTCGCCGGAGACGGTGTACGAGACGATTCCGGTTTCGATGCGGCTCATGGTGGGCATGCTAGCCCGTGCCGCGGACGCACCGTCAAGCCCGGCGTACAGTGCGGGCATGACCGATCGACCGGATGACTCCGCAGCACCCCGCGACGCCGACGCCCTGAACGAGGCCGTCAGCGACCTCGGGAACACCGACGACGACCGGCTGGACGCGGTCCGCGAGCACAACGAGTCGCTCGAGGAGCGCCTCCCGAGCAGCGACGACCTGCCCCGCACGCACGGGGCCCCGGAACAGGGGTAGCCTCCGTCGCCTGTCCCCGGGCGGGGACTGTAGGGGTGCTGCCGCGCTCTGTACGGTTGCCGGGTGAGCGGACAGCGGATGCGCGACCGGGCCCCCGGCGCGGCGGTGATGGAGCAGGTGGTGCGGCTGCAGGAGGCGGCGGGCCCGCGCTCCGCCCTGGCTCGCGCGTTCGGCGTGGACCCGCTGCGGGACGACGCCCAGGCCTGGTTCGCCGGCGCGCTCGGCGAGCGCGAGGTCGGCGCCCTGCTGTCCCGGCTCCCCGCCGGCTGGTCCGCCTTCCACGCGGTCCCCGTCGGCTCGGGTGACGCCGATGTCGATCACCTCGTCGTCGGCCCGGGCGGGGTATTCGTGGTCAACACCAAGCACCACCGGGGCGCGAAGCTGACGGTCTACCAGCGCTCCGTGCTGGTGAACGGCACGAAGCAGCCCTACCTCCGCAACTCCGACCTCGAGGCGTCACGCGTGCGCGGGCTGCTGCTGCGCGCGGGCATCGAGACACCGGTCGAGCCGGTGATCGCCGTGGTGGGTGCGAAGGAGGTGCGCATCCGTCAGAAGCCGGCGCGCGCCGCCGTCGTGCGGTCCGAGAGCCTGATCCGCTGGCTCTCCCGGCGTCCGGTGCGAATGGATGCGGAGGCCGTCGCCCGGGCGGCCGCCCTGTTCGACGACCCGGCGACCTGGCGGCCGGTCGTCTCGTCGCCCGGGACGCTGCAGCGCTTCGACGCGATCGAGCGCGAGGTGCGCAGCGCGCAGTGGGTCCGGCTCGGCTGGGGCCTCGCCGGTGCGCTCGCGGTGGTGGCGCTTGCCCTGCCGTTCCTGCCGCACTGAGGGGCGGCGTTCCGCTCAGGCCGGGTGCGCCGACGTCCGCATCGTGAGGATCAGCGCGCCTTCGCCCTCCACCAGCTCCAGCTCGACGGTGACGGCGGTGAGCTCCGCCAGCGAGGCGGGGTGCGTCCCGCCGCACGGGATCTCGACGGTGCCGTCCGCGAGCTCGGCACGCCAGCGCCGCCGTTCGCCGAGGCCGTGCCCGTCCCCGTCGCGCACGATCGCGATCGGGGCGCCCCCGGCGATCCATCCCGCCAGCAGCCGGTCGACCGTCCCGGACACCTCGTCGAGCCGTCCCGCGAGTTCGGCGGCGGCGAAACCCTTCTTGCGCAGGCTCTTGCCGATCCGGTACTCGTCGACCGAGCCGTCGGGCAGGATGCGCGAGCTCGTGATCGCCAGCTGGTCGAAGTTCGGGCGGCCGCGTCCATCCACCGGTGCGTCCTTCGTCCACAGCGGGGCCAGCGCCTCATTGAGGGCGAGCGACGCCAGGTGGCAGGCGGTGTGGCCCAGCGACAGCGCGCGGCGCCATGCGGCATCGGCCGTCACCGTGACCGCGGCGCCGGGCTCGAGCCCCTCGGCGTCGTCGACCAGGTGGCAGACGACGAATGCCCAGCCCTCGGTGCCCGTCCGGACCGGCGCATCGCCGACGTACAGCGCGCCGCCGTCGGTGGCGCCCACCACGGCGTCGACGATCGGGTACGACCGCTCCCCCAGGGTCAGCGCACCCTCGTCGGCCGGCTGGTCCGGCCACACCGGGTCGACGGGATGGAACGCCGTGCGGTCGAGGATGACGGCGGTCCGCCCGTCGGCCAGCCGCTCCAGGTGCACGACGGTGGCGGCGGCGGTCAGGTCGCCGTCGGGGTAGGTGACGACGGTGTCGGTGCGCGGAAGACTCATCTCACCAGCCTACGGTCGACGGTCTCCGGTCGACGACGGAGCGCAGCGTCGAGTGGCGCCGGAGCGCGGCGGTACGGCAGCATGGCGACATGGCGAACACCGGCGACCAGCCCTGGCAGCGCGTCCCCATCGACCCGCAGAGCGTCGACGCACCGCTCTCGCGCGCGGCCGTCTTCCTGGTGGTGACCGTCGGCGCGTCCGACGAAGCGCTCGCGACGGTGAGGGATGTGCTGGGCGGCATCACCGACCAGGTCAAGACGGTCGGCTTCCGCGACCTCGGCGCACGGCTGTCGTGCAACGTCGGCATCGGGGCGGCGCTGTGGTCCCGGCTCACCGACGCGCCGCCGCCGCGCGAGCTGCACCCGTTCCGGGAGATCGCGGGCCCGGTGCACACCGCGGTTTCGACCCCGGGCGATCTGCTGTTCCACATCCGCGCCGAGCGCGGCGACTTCACGTTCGAGCTCGAGCGGCAGCTGCTGGATGCGCTCGGCGACGCGGTCGAGGTCGTGGACGAGGTCACCGGCTTCCGCTACTTCGACGCCCGCGACCTGCTCGGCTTCGTCGACGGCACGGCGAACCCGGCCGGCGGCGACATGACCCAGGCCACTACCGTCGGCGACGAGGACCCGGCGCACGCCGGAGGCAGCTACATCGTCGTGCAGAAGTACCTGCACGACCTCTCCGGCTGGAGCCGCCTCCCCGTCCCGTCGCAGGAGGGCGTGATCGGCCGCACGAAGGTGGAGAACATCGAGCTCCCCGACGCCGAGCACGGCCAGAAGTCGCACAAGACGCTGGCGACCATCGTCGACGAGGCGGGCGTCGAGCACGAGATCCTGCGCGACAACATGCCGTTCGGGCGCCCGGGCCACGGCGAGTTCGGAACCTACTTCATCGGCTACTCGCGCGCCCTCTGGGTGATCGAGCGGATGCTGGAGCGCATGTTCGTCGGCGATCCGGTCGGCAGCTACGACCGCATCCTCGACTTCTCGACCGCCGCGACGGGCACCACCTTCTTCGCGCCGACGCGGACCTTCCTGGAGTCGCTCGGCGACTGACGCGGCCGGCCGCTTCCGCCCGGCGACGCTCACCGTATGTGCGGGCCCTCTGTGCAGCCGCTCGGGCCGAGTGGTGAGTGGATGCGCATATTCCGTTCGAGTGGTGACATGATGTCGCCATTCGGCCACGGCGCCCCGTCTGCTCCAATCGCTGAGTGGTGAGTAGCGGCGCCTATTCGGGTCGAGTGGTGACATGATGTCGCCATTCGGCAAGGCTCCAGAGCACGCGGCGTAACGCGGCGCAGGCTTTCGCAACAGGTCGTCATGTTCCTGGCGACCGGATGCGGCGACAAGGTACAAACAGTCGATCATGTCGCGCATCTTCACCAGCAAGTTCAACCCGGGCCGCGCCCGCTGGGAGCTGGTCGTCAGCCCACAGGGCGACGTCTACGCCTTCCCGCTGACCCTGCCCATCGCGCAGCGGCAGGCACGCGCCGGGCACAAGCGGTACCTCGTCGGGCGCGTGAGGAAGGGCGGCCAGGCGTGGACGGCGGCCGGTCCGTCCGGGCTCGTCTACGGCACGACGTTCCCGTCGCTCCCCTCCGCTCTGGAGGCGATCGCCGACGAGGTGGACCTGGCGCCGGTGCCCTAGCCGCCGCCCGTCAGGCGGACTTGAGCAGCGCGTCCTCGAGGGCCACCCACGGCAGCATCGCGCACTTGACGCGCGTGACGTACTTGGAGACGCCGGCCAGCGCGACGGCGTCGCCGAGCAGCTCCTCGTCGCCGTCCAGCGCGCCCTTCGAGTGCATCAGCTCGCGGAAGGCGCCGATGGATGCGGCCAGCCGGTCCCGGTCCACCTCCTGCACCAGGTCGCTCAGGAGCGAGGCCGACGCGGTCGAGATCGAGCAGCCGTGCCCCTCCCAGCCGATGGAGAGGATGCGGCCCGCCGCGTCCGTGCGGACGCCGACGGTGACCTCGTCGCCGCAGGTCGGGTTGAACTGGTGCGAACTCGCCGCCTCGTCCCCCGCGATGCCGTAGCCGTGTTTCTCGCGCGCGTGGTCGAGGATGACCTGCTGGTACAGGTTCTGCAGGTCGCTCATCGCGCGCCTCCCGTCGCGACGCCGAAGAAGACGCGCGCGTCGGCGATCGCGGCGATCGCCGCATCCACCTCGTCCGCCGTGTTGTAGAGGTACGTGCTGATGCGCGTGCTGGCGGTCGCGCCGAGGCGGCGGTGCACCGGCTGGGCGCAGTGGTGGCCGACCCGCACGGCGATGCCGCGGTCGTCGAGGAACTGACCCACGTCGTGCGCGTGGATGCCGTCCACGACGACGCTCGCCAGCCCGACGCGCGGCACGCCTGGCCCGGGGCCGAGGATGCGCACCCCGTCGATCTCGCCGAGCCCCGCGATCAGCCGTTCGCCGAGCGCCTCCTCGTGCGCCTCGATCGCCGGCATGCCGACGCCCTCGAGGTAGTCGACCGCGGCCGCGAGCGCGACCGCCTGCGACACGCGCTGCGTGCCGGCCTCGAACCGCTGCGGCGCGGGCAGGTACTCGGCGCCCTCCAGCGTCACCTGCGTGATCATGGAGCCGCCGGTGAGGAAGGGCGGCAGCGCGTCGAGCAGGTCGCTGCGGCCGTAGAGCGCGCCGACGCCGGTCGGCCCGAGCATCTTGTGGCCCGAGAACACGGCGAAGTCCACGTCCACGGCCGGGAGGTCCACGGCGAGATGCGGGACGGACTGGCAGGCGTCGAGCACGGTGAAGGCGCCGTGCTCATGGGCGAGCGCCACCAGCTCGGCGACCGGGTTGATGCCGCCCAGGACGTTGGACACGTGGGCGAAGGCGACGACCTTGGTGCGGTGGCCGATCAGCTCGGCGGCCTGGTCGAGGCGCAGCATCCCGTCGTCGGTCAGCCCGATCACGCGGAGGGTCGCGCCCGTACGGGCTGCCA
Organism: Leifsonia xyli subsp. cynodontis; assembly: GCF_050632205.1. Taxonomy (GTDB): domain Bacteria; phylum Actinomycetota; class Actinomycetes; order Actinomycetales; family Microbacteriaceae; genus Leifsonia; species Leifsonia xyli_D. Next base: position 922,084 of record NZ_CP192578.1, on the reverse strand, counting down.
GCTCCTGCCACGGGATGAGGTTGGCGTGGTGCTCGGCCTCGGTCACCACGATCTCGTCGCCGGCGCCGAGGCGGAAGGGCTCCGCAGCCGAGCCTCCCCGCCCGAGCGAGGCATTCGACATGCCGTACGCGAGCAGGTTGATGCCCTCGGTCGCGTTCGACGTCCAGACCAGCTCTTCCGGCCGCGCGCCGACGAACGCGGCGACCCGGGCCCGCGCATCCTCGAACAGCTCCGTCGCCTCGCCCGCGACCGTGTGCGCTCCGCGATGCACGGCGGAGGTGTAGCGCTCGGCGAACGCCCGCTCGGCGTCGAGCACCTGGCGCGGCTTCTGCGACGTCGCCCCCGAGTCGAGATAGACGAACGGATGCCCGTTCACCTCCCGGGAGAGGATGGGGAAGTCCGCACGCAGGGCGGTGGTGTCGAGGGGTTCGGTGCGCATACCGGCCACAACGTTACCGGGGCCCGCTTCAATCCCGCTGTGCGCTCGGTGCGGGCCTGCTCATCCGCGCGCTTCCGTCCGCGACGCCGTAGGCTCGGGGCATGGTCGAGCGCACGAACGGATCCCCGTGGTTCTTCATCGCCGGGATCGCGCTCGTGGTGATCGGGCTCGCCGGCCCCCTGCTGGTGGATGCGGCGCTCGGCGACGTGCAGTGGCTGGTCCGCGGGGCGGGCGTGCTGGTCGCCATCGGCGGCGGTGTGCTGATCGGCTTCGGGGTGCGGCGGCGGCAGGGACGCTGATCCGCCGTTCCCCGGCCCGGCCGCATTGCGCGGCCGCGGGCACGGGCTACGCTGACGTGCCATGAGCACGGTCACCTCGGCAGACGGCACCTCCATCGCGTACGAACAGGAGGGTGACGGCCCCGCCATCGTCCTCGTGGATGGCGCCCTCTGCTTCCGCGACGCGGGTCCGATGCGATCGATCGCCGAGGCCCTTCGCGGCCGGCTCACGGTCGTGCTGTACGACCGGCGCGGCAGAGGGGCCAGTTCGGACTCCCTCGCCGATCCCGCCGCCCGGGCGGAAGCCGTGGCCCGCGAGATCGAGGATCTCGCCGCGCTGATCGATGCGGCCGGCGGTTCGGCCAGGCTGTTCGGGATGTCGTCGGGAGGCGGGCTCGCCCTGGCGGCCACGGCCGCGCTGGGGGCCGATCGCGTCCCGGCGGTCGCCGTGTACGAGCCGCCGTACCTGCCCGACCCGATGCTGCCCTCCGCCGAGGCGTACACCCGTCAGCTTCTGGACGCGCTGGCCGCGGACGACCCCGCGGCGGCCGTCGAGCTGTTCCTGCGGCGGGTCGGGGTGCCGGAGGCCGGCATCGAGGGGATGCGCTACTCCCCTGGCTGGGAGGCCACTCTCGCGCTGGCCCCGACGCTCGGGTACGACGATGCGGCGATGGGCGACAGCCGTGTGCCCGACGACCTGCTGCAGGCGATCAGGGTGCCCGTCCTCGGGCTCGCCGGGGAGCAGACGCCGGACTTCCTGCGCCTGGGCGCCGAGGGCGTGGCCTCCGGCGCCCAGGACGGGACGTTCGAGATCGTCGCGGGCCAGACGCACGACGTGTCGGGCGAGGCGCTCGCGCCCCATCTGCTCCGCTGCGCCGGCGTCTGACCGCGCTGGCGGGCTGGCCGCTCCCGGCTCAGCCGCGCACGGGCCACGCGCGCGGGTCAGCCGCGCCCGGGTCAGCCGCGCCGGTCAGCCGCGCGCAGCGACGCCCACGCGCTCCGGGCGCTCGGAGATCCCGCGGATCGGGCTGGCCGCCTGCTCCGCCTCGTGGTCCGGGCCGAGAGCGATGCCCGTGCGGTCGCGCAGCACCAGGGTGGCGAGCAGGCCGAGCACGGTCATCCCGGCGAGGTACCACGTGACCGACAGGGTCGTCCCGGTCGCCTGCACGAGGGCCGTCGCGATCGTCGGCGCGAAGGCGCCGCCCAGGATGGCGCCGATCGCGTACGAGATCGACACCCCCGAGAAGCGGATCGAGGCCGGGAAGAGCTCCGAGTACAGCGCCGCCTGCGGACCGTATGTGAATCCCAGACCGATGGTCAGGATCGCGAGGCCGAGGAACAGCAGCACGATGTTGCCCGTGTTGACCAGCGGGAACAGGGTGAAGACGCCGACCAGCTGCAGGATCCATCCCGCGATGTAGGTGGTGCGGCGGCCGATCTTGTCGCTCAGCCAGCCTGCGAACCACGTGGCGGCCAGCCAGGTGATCGCGGATGCGGCGACCGCCCAGAGCACCGGTCCGCGCTCGAGCTTGAGCGGGCCGTCCGGGGCGGTGGAGTAGTTCTGGATGTAGCCGCCCGTCGTCATGTAGCCGACCGCATTGTTGCCGGCGAACACGAGCGCGGCGACGACGACGAGCAGGGCGTGCTTGCGGAACAGCTGCACGATCGGCATGCGAGTGCGCTCGCGGCGCTCGGCGATCTCCGTGAACACGGGGCTCTCCTCGACGCGGCGGCGCACCCAGTAGCCGATGAGGATCAGCACCACGGACAGCAGGAACGGCACGCGCCAGCCCCAGGCGAGGAACGCGTCGCCCGGTGCGATCACGGTCATCAGCGCCATGATCCCGGACGCGAGGAGCAGTCCGAGCGGCACGCCGATCTGCGGCGACGCACCGAACAGGCCGCGCTTCGCGGTCGGGGCGTGCTCGACCGCCATCAGCACCGCTCCGCCCCACTCGCCGCCGGCCGAGATGCCCTGGAGGACACGCAGCAGCACGAGCAGGATGGGCGCGGCGACGCCGATCGCCTCGTACGTCGGCAGGAGGCCGACCAGCGCGGTCGCGAGTCCCATCAGGATCAGCGTGACCACCAGCACCCGGCGCCGCCCGTACCGGTCGCCGAAGTGGCCGGCGAGGAACGCGCCAAGCGGCCGGAACAGGAAGCTCACGCCGACCGTGAGGAAGGACAGCACGGTCGCGAACTGCGGACCGGCCGGCGCGAAGAACAGCTGCCCGAAGACCAGGCCCGCTGCCGACGCGTAGATGAAGAAGTCGTACCACTCGACGGTCGTGCCGATGACCGTGGCGAAGACGACCCGGCGGCGGTCCGTCTGCGAGCGGATGCTGCCGGTGGGTGTGAAGGGGGATGTGCTCATCGTCGTGTACTCCCGAGGTGCTGCTGTGACATCGTCGTCCGGAGCGGCGCTCCGATCCGGCAATGATATACGATTTCGCATCCGACGCAACGGTCGATGCCGCATCCCCTGTCATCGCTTCACCCGATCGCGTCGAGTTCGCGCACCGCGTCGTCGGGAAGCACGAGTCCCGCGCCCCGGATGTTCTCGTGCAGATGCCCGACGGAGGACGTGCCGGGGATGAGCAGCACGTTCGGCGACCGCTGCAGCAGCCAGGCGAGCGCCACCGCGAGAGGCGTCGCCTCGAGCCGCTCGGCGACCGACGCCAGCACGCCGGACTGCAGCGGCGTGAACCCGCCGAGCGGGAAGTAGGGCACGTAGGCGATGCCCTCGCGCGCCGTCTGATCGAGCAGGGCGTCGTCATGCCGGTTGGCGATGTTGTAGAAGTTCTGCACCGTGACGACCGGCGCGATGGCCTGCGCCTCGGCCAGCTGCTCCGCGTCGACCGTACTGAGGCCGAGGTGCCGGATGAGCCCCTCACGCTGCAGGTCGGCCAGCGCTCCGAACTGCTCGGCCAGCGAGCCGGGCTCCGGCCGGTCGAACCCGCCGACCCGCAGGTTGACGATGTCGAGGGCCTCGAGCCCGAGCGTGCGGAGGTTCTGGTGCACCTGCTCCCGCAGCTGCTGCGGCGAGCGCGCGTGCGGCCAGTTGCCCTCGGCGTCGCGTTCCGCCCCCACCTTCGTCACGATGTGGAGCGTCTCGGGATAGGGCGCGAGCGCCTCCCGGATCAACTCGTTGGTGACGTGCGGTCCGTAGAACTCGGCGGTGTCGATGTGCGTGATCCCGGCCTCCACCACAGCGCGGAGCACGGCCAGCGCACCCTCGCGGTCGGCAGGCGGACCGAAGACGCCTGGGCCGGCCAGCTGCATGGCGCCGTACCCGACGCGGGTGAGCTCGAGGTCGCCGGTGCGGTAGCTGCCACCGGGGAGACCGGCGGCGATGGTTGCTTCTGAAGAGGTCATGCCTCCACTCTGCGTGGCCGCGGGCAGCGCAGGGAGTGCTTCGCCGATCCTGGGGATGAGGGGACCTGGCTGCGCCCTGTGGACACTTCTAGACTCGCGCTGTGCCCACCTCCCGTTCCGACCCCAACTCCCTCGGGGAGTACCTGCGCGCCCGCCGCGAGCTGGTCGATCCGGCGTCCGTCGGCCTCCGGGTCACCGGGGTGCGGCGCACTCCGGGCCTGCGGCGGGAGGAGGTCGCCACCCTCGCCGGCATCAGCGCCGACTACTACCTGCGCCTCGAGCAGGGCCGCGACCGCCACCCCTCCGCTCAGGTGCTGACGGCGCTGGCGCGGGTCTTCGACCTGGACCCCACCGCTACCGCCTACCTGCTCAGCCTCGCCGAGCCGGCGCCGCTGCGCGCCCGCCGCTCGCCGCGGCGCACCGTGCCGAAAGGCGTCCTGCAGCTGCTCCAGGTCCTCGACCTCCCCGCGTTCGTGGAGGACCGGATGTTCGACGTGCTGGCCGCGAACCGGCTCGCCACGGCGCTCTCCCCGCTCTGCGCCCCGGGATGAACCGGCTGCGCTCGCTCTTCCTCGACGACGCCGAGCGCGCCCTCTACCCGGACTGGGAGCAGGCGACGGCCGGACTCATCGCCTCGTTCCGCGCCTCCATCGGCAGCGACGTGGCCGACCCCCGCATCGCCCAGCTCGTCGGCGAGCTGTCGCTGGGCAGCGAGCACTTCCGCAAGCTGTGGGCCCGCCACGATGTGCGCGGGCTCGGCGGTGGGGTCGCCCGGCTCGACCATCCGCGGCTCGGGATGCTGGAGCTGAGTCGCGAGAAGCTGCCGGTCGGCGACTCCGGCGGCCAGCTGCTCGTGATCTACCACGCCGAGCCGGGGTCGGCGTCGGCCGCCGCCCTGCGAACGCTGCGCGACGAGGCGAGTGAGCTCCCTGTGGCCTCGGCGGACGACCGGCCGGCCGCGGGCGACGGCGCGCGGGCGGGATAGACGGCGCGGCACCCCTGGTGCAGCGCACCCCCGGTGCCCGACAATGCGGGCATGAACGCGGGGCCACCGGTGATCCGCACGCCCGACCAGCGGCTGCGGGTCTTCGTCAGCTCGACCCTCAAGGAGCTCGCCGCCGAACGTCGGGCGGCGCGCGCCGCCATCGAGCGCCTGCACCTCGCGCCGGTCATGTTCGAGCTGGGCGCACGGCCGCATCCCCCTCGGGAGCTCTACCGCGCCTATCTGGACCAGAGCGACGTGTTCGTCGGGTTGTACTGGGAGCGCTACGGCTGGGTCGCTCCCGGCGAGCAGGTGTCGGGCCTCGAGGATGAGTACAACCTGTGCCCGCCGGACCTGCCGCGCCTGATCTACATCAAGGACCCCGCTCCCGGCCGCGAGCCGCGCCTCACCGAACTGCTGGCCCGCATCCGCGAAGACGACCACGCCTCCTTCACGTACATCGAGTCCGCAGAGGGGCTCCAGGTGCTCTTGGAGGCGGACCTCGCCGTGCTCCTCGCCGAGCGGTTCGAGCTGAGCCGCGTCGCGGCCTCGCCCGGCGGGAGCGCGCAGGCGACGCAGCGGGATGCGCCCGCTGCGACGGTCGCCTCCCTCCCCTCGCCGCTGACCCGGCTGATCGGGCGCGAGGACGACGTCGCCGCCGTGCGGCGCATCCTCGCCGACGGCGCCCGTCTGCTCACCCTCACCGGACCCGGCGGAATCGGGAAGAGCCGGCTGGCGATCGCCGCGGCGGCCGGGATGACGGAGCCCTTCCCGGATGGCGCCGTCTTCGTCGACGTCTCGCCCGTGCACGACGCGGCAGGGCTCACGGCCGCCCTGGCGGGGGCGCTCGGAGTCAGGGACACCGGCGACGCTCCCCTCGCCGACAAGGTGACCACCGCCCTCCGCGACCGGCGGATGCTCCTGCTGCTGGACAACTTCGAGCAGGCGCTCAGTGCCGCGCCGGCCGTGACGTCCCTGCTGGCGACCGCTCCGGGCGTGAGCGCGCTCGTCACCAGCCGCTCGCTGCTGAGGGTGGGGGTGAGCGCAGCTACGACGTGGGCCCGCTGCCGGCCGATCAGGCGGCCACGCTGTTCGTCGAGCGCGCCCATGCGGTCCGGCCCGACTTTGAGCTCACGGCTGAGAATGCGGACGCTGTGGCCCGGATCTGCGCCGCCGTCGACGGTGTGCCGCTCGCGATCGAGCTGGCGGCCGCGCGCATCCGGGTGCTCCCGCCCGGCGAGCTCGCGCGGCGACTGGACCGGCGCCTCCCCTCCTCGTCGGCGGCGCTCGCGACCTCCCGGAGCGGCAGCGCACCCTGCGCGCGACGATCGAGTGGAGCACGCAGCTGCTGACCGCCCCCGAGCGCCGCCTGCTCTCGCGGCTGGGCGTCTTCGAGGGCAGCTTCAGCCTGGAGGCGGCGGAGCACGTGGCCGCCGCCACCGCTCCGGCCGCCCTGGACGCTCCGGATGACGCCGACACGCTGGCGTCGCTCGCCGCGCTGGTCGACAACAGCCTCGTCCGCCAGCACGACGATCCCGATCAGTCGCGCTTCTCCTTGCTGGCGGTCGTACGCGAGTACGCGCTGGAGCACCTGGAGCGCGAGGGCGCCCTGGCGCAGGCGCGCGAAGCGCACGCGGCCTATTTCGTGGCGCTGGGCGACCGCGCCGACGCGGAGCTGGAGGGCGCCGGTCAGCACGACTGGGTCATGCGGCTCGGCCACGACACGGACAACCTCCGCGCTGCGATCCGCCACCTGCTGCAGGAGCGGGACGCGGAGCGGGCCGCGCACCTCGCCTGGAGCCTCTATGTGTACTGGTGGGTCGCGGGCCTGCTCGGCGAGGTGCAGGGGTGGATGGAGGAGCTGCTCGCGAGCGGCGACCCGCTCGATGATCGCACCCGGGCGATCGCGCTGTACTTCACCCAGGCCATCGCCTTCTGGCAGGACAGCGAGGGCACCGTCGCGGCGCGCCTGACCGAGAGCGCCGAGCTGTTCCGCGCCTCCGACGACGCCGACGGTGAGGCGTTGGCGCTCATCTCGTACGCTCTCGCCGTGCTCGCCTCCCCGACGCCCGATCCCGCTGCCGCTGACCGCGCGATGGAGACCAGCCTCGGCCTGTTCCGCACCTGCGGCGATCGCTGGGGCCAGGCCATGGCGCTGGTCATGCTCGGCCGCGTGGCCCTCCTCCGGCAGCAGGTGGATGGGGCGCTCGCACACTTCGAGGAGAGCCTGACGCTGGCCCGCGGCAACGGCGACGAGCTCGGGGTGACCATCGCGCAGCACCATCGCGGCTGGGCACGGTTGCTGCTGGGAGACGCAGCGGGTGCGGCCTCCGACTTCGCCGGCTGCCTCGCCCTCTCCGCCCGGCTCCGGCACGTCGAGGGTGTCGCGTACGGGTTGGAGGGGATGGTCGCCGTCGCCGCTCTCGCCGGGGACGCGTCCCGCGCAGGACGGCTGCTGGGCGCGGCCCGCAGCCTGCGCGAGCGCACGGGGCTGCACAACGCTCCGGCCTTCTCGTTCCACCAGCTGTTCGTCGACCGGATGCTGGAGGCGGGAGCCGACCGCGACGCGTTCGACGCCGGGCTCGCCGACGGACGCACGCTGAGCGTCGAGGATGCCGTGGCCGAAGCCGAGGAGCGCGCGTGAACGACCGCATCCACCCGTACACGCGCGTGGTGGGCGCGATCATCGTGCCGTTCCTGGTCGCGGCGTTCATGCTGCTGTACCCGCTCGCCGACACGACGGACCGGTCCTTCGCCTGGACCATCCTGCCGCCGCTCACCGCCATGCTCCTGGGCAGCGCCTACGCCGGCGGCATCGTCTTCTTCGTGCATGTGGTGCGCCCGAACCGCTGGCATGCGGTTCGCCACGGCTTCCCGGCGGTGCTGCTCTTCGCGACGCTGCTGGCCGTGGCGACGTTCCTGCACTGGGACCGCTTCCACTTCGGCTCCCTGTCGTTCGTCGTCTGGGTGACGCTGTATGTGACGACGCCGTTCCTGGTGCTCGCGGCGATGGTCGTGAACCGCCGGGAGGATCCGGGCACGCCGGCCGTCCGCGACGTCGCGCTGCCCGGCTGGGTGCGCATCCTGCTCGCCCTCATCGGCATCGGCTCGCTGGCGGTGGGACTGGTGCTCTTCCTCGTCCCCCCGTTCGCGATCTCCGTCTGGGCCTGGCCGCTGACGCCGCTGACCGCCCGGGTGTGCGGCGCCATCCTCACGCTGCCCGGGATGGTGAATCTGTGGATGCTGGGCGACGCCCGGTGGAGTGCGTTCCGGCAGATCTTCCAGGCCCAGCTGCTCAGCCTCGTGCTCATGCTGGTCGCCATCGGCTTCCGCTCCGGCGAACTGCTCTGGTCTCGGCCGTCCGCTCCGCTGTTCGTCGGCGGGCTCGCCGTCGCGCTCGTCGCCTACGTCGCGCTCTACGTATGGGCGGAGCGCCGGCTCCGCACGTGACGAGGCGCGACGCGGACCGCCTTGGGGTCCGCGCCGCGCCGGCTCCGCGCCCGGGGGCGGGTTACTTCCGGAGGAAGGCGAGGAGCGCCTCCGTGACCTCGGCCGCGTGGGTCCACAGCAGGCCGTGCGGCGCGCCCTCGACCTCCACGTACTCCGCCTGGGGCAGGAGCGCGTGGAAGGGGCGGGCGGTCGCGTCGATCGGGAGGATGTTGTCCGCGGTGCCGTGGAGGATCAGCGCGGGCACGTCGATCTTCTCGATGTCGGCGCGGAAGTCCGTGAACCAGGTCAGCGGCGCGGCGGCGGAGGCGTACGCACCGCTCCCGGCGGCGATGTTCCAGCTGTTGCGGACGGCCTCCTCGCTGATGCGGCTGCCGAGGTTCTCGTCGAGGTTGTAGAAGTCCTTGTAGAACTGCGTGAAGTACGCGTAGCGGTCGGCCTTCACCGACTCCACGATGCCCTCGAAGAACTCGATCGGCGCGGCGCCGTCCGGGTTGTCGTCGGTCTTCAGGAGGTACGGCTCGAGCGAGGCGAGGAACGCGACCTTCGCGATGCGCTCGGTGCCGTAGGTTCCCACGTAGCGGCCGACCTCGCCGGTGCCCATCGAGAAGCCGACGAGCACTGCATCACGCAGGTCGAGGGTGTCGAGCACGAGCTTCAGGTCGGCGGCGAAGGTGTCGTAGTCGTAGCCGGTGGTCACCTGGCTCGACCGGCCGAAGCCGCGGCGGTCGTAGGTGATGACGCGGTAGCCGGCGTCGAGCAGAGCGGCCGTCTGCTTCTCCCACGAGTGGCCGTCCAGCGGGAAGCCATGGATCAGCACGACGGGCTGACCCGAGCCGTGGTCCTCGTAGAAGAGCTCGATGGGCGCGCTGTTCTCGGTTCCGACGGTGATGTACGACATTCGTCGCATCCTTTCGTTCATCCTCCGACGAGAACGATCGTTCTCGCCGCCGTCAGGACTCTATCGAGAACTATCGTTCTCAGTCAAGTACACTCGGTGCATGGTCGATGAAGAGCTGCGCGCACGCATCGTGGATGCCGCCGACGAGCTGTACTACGCCCGAGGCTTCCACGCCGTCGGGATGGACCAGGTGCGGGATGCGGCGGGCGTCTCCCTGCGGCGCCTGTACTCGGCGTTCCCGTCGAAGGACGACCTCGTTCTCGCCGTGCTCGCGAAGCGGCACGACCTCTGGACCGACGGCGTCTCCGCACACGTGGCGACGGTGGACGGCGCGGAGGCGAAGCTGCTCGCGATCTACGACTACCTGGCCGACTGGTTCGTCGAGGACACGTTCCGCGGCTGCGGCTTCATCAACGCGTTCGGCGAGCTCGGCGCGGCCGACCCCCGCGTGGCGGAGGCTGCGCGCCGGCACAAGGAGTCGTTCCAGGCGTACGTCGCCGCACTGGCGGCCGACGCGGGCGCCTCCCCGCGCTCGCGCCGCAGTTGGCCATCCTCGCCGAGGGCGCGCAGACGACCGCGGCCATCGCCGGCACGCCGGACGCGGCCGCCGACGCGCGCGCCGCGGCGGAGGTGCTCATCCGCGCCGCGCTGCCCACCGCGACCGCCTGATCAGAGAGCGGTGTCCCACGGGTTCAGAAGGGGAACGCCGAACCGTGCGAAGTCGCGCACGTTGCGCGTGACGACCGCGAGCCCGGCCACCTCGGCCGTCGCGGCGATCATGGCGTCGACGCCCGGACTCGGATCCGGCACGTGATACCCGGCCGCCACCGCCGCCACCTCCTGGTCGACGGGCAGAATGCGGTCCGCGAACACTTCGATCACCTCGTCGACCCAGCGCCGGAGTTCGGCTCCCTGCTCGGGGTCGCTCCGCTCCACCCGAGAGGCCCCCAGCTCGATCTCGAACACGGTCATCGCCGAGATATGAAGAGCGTACGGATTCTGACCATCCAGCCACCTCACCACCGAGGGATCAGCCTTGTCGGGTCGCCGAGTGGTGGACAGCACCATCGTGTCGAGCAACCACTTCACAGGTCGATCTCCCGGGCCTCGATGCTGGCGCGGGGGAATTCGACCTCGACGTCGCCGAGCCCCTCGGTGTCCTGGCGGAGGAGGTCGACGATGCTCTTCTGCCGCCCCGCCATGCGCTCGAAGTCCGCGTACGTCACGAGCACGTATGCAGGCTCGCCGCGATCCGTGATGATCAACGGCTCCGTCGACGCACTGCGCTTTGCGGCCGAGACATCCTGATTGAAGGCGCGCGCCGTGATGATCGCCATGGGACCTCCTTGTTACTACGTAGGCACGTTATCAGACCCGACGATGGTTCGGCCACGCTCTCATGCTGCATTTAAGTACATGACACTCGTATGCGTTATCAAAAGCCACACGTGATGTGTACCATGGTGGCCATGGACACTGAACTGCCATTGGACGAATTGATCGACTTCATCTTCACGCCGAGGCCGGTCTGGTAGAGCACCGACCGCGGCGAAGATCCGACCCGTCAGCCCGGGATGGTGTGCGAGCCGGATGCCCTGATCACATCAGAGCATCCGGCGCACACGCCGTCCCGGGCTGCACGCGTTGCGGGATCGATAGGCAAGCGCCTCCGGATGATATACGATCCACTTCGGGACCCACGTCCTCCTCCGACGCCGAAGGGAGCATCCGTGCTCGACAGCCCGACCATCCAGGCCATCGCCGACGAACTCGCTGCGGCCGAACGCGACCGCACGACCATCCCCCTGCTGACCGCCCGCCACCCGGGGATGACCGTCGAGGACTCCTACGCGGTGCAGAGGGTCTGGGTCGAGCGCGGTCTCGCCGCCGGTCGTCGGCTCGTCGGCCGCAAGATCGGCCTGACCTCGAAGGTGATGCAGCAGGCGACCGGGATCACCGAGCCCGACTACGGCGCGATCTTCGACGACATGGTCTACGAGACGGGCTCCGTCATCCCCTTCGACCAGTTCTCGAACGTGCGCATCGAGGTCGAGCTCGCGTTCGCGCTCGCCGAGCCGCTCGAAGGCCCGCACGTCACGCTGTACGACGTCCTGGCTGCGACGAAGTACGTCGTCCCCGCGCTCGAGATCCTGTCGTCGCGCATCGAGATGCAGGGGCGGACCATCGTCGACACCATCTCCGACAACGCCGCGATGGGCGGTATGGTGCTCGGCGGGCGGCCGGTGGCGGTGGATGCGGTGGACCTCCGCTGGGTCGCCGCGCTGCTGTACCGCAACGAGACCATCGAGGAGTCGGGCGTCGCCGCCGCCGTGCTCGACCATCCGGCCACAGGTGTCGCGTGGCTTGCGAACAAGCTCGCGCAGCACGGCACCCGGCTCGAGGCCGGCGACATCGTCCTCGCCGGTTCGTTCACCCGCCCGATGTGGGTGGAGCGCGGCGACACCGTCCACGCCGACTACGGAACCCTGGGAGCCGTCACATGCCGATTCGTCTAGACCCCGCCCCGACGTTCGCGGACCGGCTCCGCGGGGCCGACCGCACCCTGTTCGGGATGTGGTCGTGCGCCGGCAGCCCGCTGGTCGCCGAGCTCTGCGCCGGCAGCGGTCTCGACATCGTGCTCATCGACGGCGAGCACTCGCCCGTGAACCTGGAGTCGATCCTGGCGCAGCTGCAGGCCGTCGCGCCCTACCCGGCGGTCCCGGTCGTGCGGGCGCCCATCGGCGACCCGGTCATCCTCAAGCAGCTGCTCGACCTGGGCGCGCAGAACGTCCTGGTCCCGATGGTCGGCAGCGTCGCGGAGGCGGAGGCGATGGTCCGCGCGGTGCGGTATCCGCCGCACGGCGTGCGCGGAGTGGGCAGCGCGCTGGCGCGGTCGTCGCGCTGGAGCCGCATCCCGGACTACCTGGCGCGCGCGAACGAGCTGGTGTCGCTCACCGTGCAGATCGAGACGGTGGAGGCGCTGGAGGCGGCGGCCGCCATCGCCGCGGTCGACGGGGTGGATGCGCTGCTCGTCGGGCCCGCGGACCTCGCCGCATCGATGGGCCTGCTCGGCCGGCAGAACCACCCCGACGTGGTCGCCGCCGTCGAGCGCGTCATTTCGGCGGGCCGCGAGGCCGGGACGCCCGTCGGGGTGAACGCCTTCGATCCGGCAACCGCCGACCGCTACGCCGCCGCGGGCGCGGCCTACGTGCTGGTCGGCGCCGACGTCACCCTGCTGGCGCGGGCGTCCGAGGCCCTGGCCGACCGCTTCATCGGCGCCCCCACCGACCCGGGCGCACCGGACCCGGCGAGCTACTAGGCGACGCATTGCCGAACCGCGCCGGATTGTATATGATTTCGAATACGGACCTGCCCGGCCCGCCCCCGACGACGAGGAGCCACCCGTGAGCGCACTGAGCCTCCCCGGCAAGATCATCGCCGTGCACCTGAACTACCGCTCCCGCGCCGCCCAGCGCGGCCGCACCCCGGCCCAGCCGTCCTACTTCTTCAAGCCGTCGTCGTCGATCGGGCACTCCGGCGGCGAGCTGGAGCGGCCCGCCGGCACCGAACTCCTCGCCTTCGAGGGCGAGATCGCCCTGGTCATCGGCCGTCCCACGCGTCGCGTCTCCCCGCAGGAGGGCTGGGCCGCCGTCTCCGGCGTCACCGCCGCCAACGACTTCGGCCTCTACGACCTCCGGGCTGCCGACAAAGGGTCGAACGTCCGCTCCAAGGGCGGCGACGGCTTCACCCCGCTCGGCCCCGCCGTCATCCCGGCCGCCGACGTCGACCCGGACGCCCTGCGCGTCCGCACCTGGCTCAACGGCGAGCTCGTGCAGGAAGGCACGACCGACGACCTGCTCTTCCCGTTCGGGAGGCTGGTCGCGGACCTCTCCCAGCTGATGACGCTGGAACCCGGCGACATCATCCTCACCGGCACCCCCGCCGGCTCCTCCGTCACGCAGCCCGGCGACACCGTCGAGGTCGAGGTGGATGCCCCCGGTGCGCCCGGCGCGCCGACGAGCGGCCGCCTGGTCACACGCATCACCGAGGGCCGCATCCCGTTCGGCGACTTCGGCACCAAGCCGAACGTCGACGACCACCAGCGTGCCGAGGCGTGGGGCACTCCGCCGGAGCCCGCCTGGACGCTCACGGACGAGCTGCGTTCGAAGCTCGCGTCCGTCGCCACGGCGACGCTCAGCTCGCAACTCCGCAAGCGCGGGCTGAACAACGTCTCCATCGACGGCCTGACCTCCACCCGGCCCGGCACCAGGGTCGTCGGGACGGCGCGCACGCTCCGCTACATCCCGAACCGGGAGGACCTGTTCGCATCGCACGGCGGCGGCTACAACGCCCAGAAGCGCGCGTTCGACGCGGTCGGCCCCGGCGAGGTGCTCGTCATCGAGGCCCGCGGCGAGCGCGGCAGCGGAACCGTCGGCGACGTGCTCGCCCTGCGCGCGCAGCTGAACGGCGCGTCCGGCATCGTCACGGACGGAGGCGTGCGCGACCTCGCGGTGGTCGCCTCCCTCGACATCCCGACCTACCACGGCGGTCCCCACCCGGCCGTCCTCGGCCGCAAGCACGTGCCGTGGGACACCGACGTGACGATCGCATGCGGCGGAGCGGCGGTGCAGCCGGGCGACGTGATCGTGGGCGACGCGGACGGGCTGCTCGTCATCCCGCCCGCGCTGGTCGAGGAGGTCGTCGCCGATGCGATCGAGCAGGAGCGCGAAGAGGAGTTCATCGCCGAGCAGGTGTCCGCGGGCAACCCCGTCGACGGACTGTTCCCGATGAACGCGGAGTGGAGAGAGGTACCGCGCATGGCGGACGCAACGCTGAAGACGGCGGCCCCGAGCAAGTCGCAGCTCGCGTACGAGTTCATCCGCGCCCGCATCGACGACGGCCGGTACGTCTCGGGGTTCCGGCTGGTGCTCGGCCAGATCGCCGGCGAGCTCGACATCAGCGTCGTCCCGGTGCGCGAGGCGATCCGGCGGCTCGAGGCGGAGGGGCTGGTCACGTTCGAGAAGAACGTCGGCGCCCAGGTCGCCCTGCTGCAGGAGGCCGAGTACACGTACACGATGGAGACCCTCGCGCTCGTCGAGGGCGCCGCGACGCAGCTCTCCGCTCCCCTGCTGACCCCCGGCAGATCGAGCGCGCCCGCGCGATCAACCGCGAGATGATCGCGTGCCTCGACGACTTCATCCCCCACCGGTTCACGCAGCTCAACCAGGAGTTCCACGCCGTGCTGTTCGAGGAGTGCCCGAACCCGCACATCCTCGACCTCGTGCACCGGGGCTGGAACCGCCTCACCGTGCTCCGCGACTCCACCTTCAGCTTCGTGCCGGGCCGCGCGCGCGAGTCCGTCGACGAGCACGAGCACATCCTGAACCTCATCGAATCCGGCGCGGACGCGCTGGAGATCGAACTCGCCGCACGCCGCCACCGGCTGGCGACCCTCGACTCGCTGCACGCGTACCAGAACGAGCACAAGCAGCAGCACTGACCGCACCACCGAACGGAGGCCGCGCATGGCGCAGCACCACATCCCCGACAACCTTCCGGACACGATCCAGCACTTCATCGACGGCGCATTCGTCGACAGCGTGTCCGGCAAGACCTTCGACGTTCTCGACCCCGTGTCGAACGAGACGTACGTGCAGGCCGCCGCCGGCCAGAAGGAGGACATCGACCTCGCCGTCGCCGCCGCCGCACGCGCCTTCAGGGAGGGCCCCTGGCCGCGGATGAAGCCCCGCGAGCGGGCGCGCATCCTTAACCGCATCGCCGACGCCGTCGAGGCCCAGGACGCGCGGCTCGCCGAGCTCGAGACCTTCGACACCGGCCTGCCGATCACCCAGGCGCTGGGCCAGGCGCAGCGCGCGGCCGAGAACTTCCGCTTCTTCGCCGACCTGGTCGTGGCGCAGGCGGACGACGCCTACAAGGTGCCGGGCAGCCAGCTCAACTACGTCAACCGCAAACCGATCGGCGTCGCGGGCCTGATCACGCCGTGGAACACGCCGTTCATGCTGGAGAGCTGGAAGCTCGCCCCCGCGCTCGCCACCGGCAACACGGTCGTGCTCAAGCCGGCCGAGTTCACGCCTCTGTCGGCGTCGCTCTGGGCGACGATCTTCCGCGAGGCGGGCGTGCCCGACGGCGTGTTCAACCTGGTCAACGGCCTCGGTGAGGAGGCCGGCGACGCGCTGGTGAAGCATCCGGAGGTGCCGCTCATCTCGTTCACCGGTGAGAGCCGCACCGGGCAGATCATCTTCGCCAACGCCGCGCCCTTCCTCAAGGGCCTGTCGATGGAGCTGGGCGGAAAGTCGCCGGCCGTGGTGTTCGCGGACGCGGACCTGGATGCGGCCATCGACTCCACCCTGTTCGGCGTGTTCTCGCTGAACGGCGAGCGCTGCACGGCCGGGTCGCGCATCCTCGTCGAACGGCCGGTCTACGACGAGTTCCTCTCGCGGTACGCGGAGCGCGCGAAGAACATCGTCGTCGGCGACCCGCACGACCCGAAGACAGAGGTCGGCGCGCTGGTGCACCCGGAGCACTACGAGAAGGTCATGTCGTACGTCGAGCTCGGCAAGCAGGAGGGCCGCCTGCTCGCGGGCGGCGGCCGCCCGGAAGGGCTCGACACCGGCAACTACGTCGCCCCGACCGTGTTCGCCGATGTCGCCCCGGATGCGCGGATCTTCCAGGAGGAGATCTTCGGCCCGGTCGTCGCCATCACCCCGTTCGACAGCGACGCGGAGGCCCTCGATCTCGCCAACGGCGTGAAATACGGCCTCGCCGCGTACATCTGGACCAGCGACCTCGAGCGCGCGCACACGTTCGCGCAGAACGTCGAGGCAGGGATGGTGTGGCTGAACTCCCACAACGTCCGCGACCTGCGCACGCCGTTCGGCGGCGTGAAGGCCTCCGGCCTCGGCCATGAGGGCGGCTACCGCTCGATCGACTTCTACACCGACCAGCAGGCGGTCCACATCAGCCTGGGTCCCGTCCACACCGCGCGGTTCGGCGCCACGGCGCACCGGCCCGAAGAAGCGGAAGAAGCCGCCGAAGACGCCGGCGACGCCTGAGCTCGCTATTTCCCCGACCCACCCCTCAGCGTAGAGAGAGCACCACCATGACCATCACCCCCGGCTCCCCGGAGCCCACCGTGACCGCCGGCGACCCCATCCCGGCGCCGACCCACCGCATCTCGACGCCGACCGCGACTCCCCCGGACGTCGTGCGCTGCGCCTACATGGAGCTCGTCGTCACCGACCTGGCCGCCAGCCGCGAGTTCTACGTCGATGTGCTCGACCTCGTCGTCACCGAGGAGGACGAGAACAGCGTCTACCTGCGGTCGTTCGAGGAGTTCATCCACCACAACCTGGTGCTCCGCAAGGGACCGGTCGCCGCCGTGGCGGCCTTCGCCTACCGGGTCCGCACCCCGGAGGACCTCGACCGCGCGGTCGAGTTCTACACCGAGCTTGGTTGCCGGGTGGAGCGCCGGGCGGAAGGGTTCACGAAGGGCGTCGGTGACTCCGTGCGCGTCGAGGACCCGCTCGGCTTCCCGTACGAGTTCTTCTACGAGGTGGAGCACGTGGAGCGCCTCGCCTGGCGCTACGACCTGTACACGCCCGGCGCCCTTGTGCGCATCGACCACTTCAACCAGGTGACCCCCGACGTCCCGCGCGCGGTCAAGTACATGGAGGACCTCGGCTTCCGCGTGACCGAGGACATCCAGGACGAGGCCGGCACCACGTACGCCGCGTGGATGCGCCGCAAGCCCACCGTGCACGACACCGCCATGACCGGCGGCGACGGACCCCGGATGCACCACGTCGCGTTCGCCACCCACGAGAAGCACAACATCATCGCCATCTGCGACAAGCTCGGAGCCCTGCGCCGCAGTGACTGCATCGAGCGCGGCCCCGGCCGCCACGGCGTCTCCAACGCGTTCTACCTGTACCTGCGCGACCCCGACGGCCACCGCGTCGAGATCTACACGCAGGACTACTACACCGGCGACCCGGACAACCCCGTCGTCACCTGGGATGTGCACGACAACCAGCGCCGCGACTGGTGGGGCAAC
This sequence comes from Leifsonia xyli subsp. cynodontis, assembly GCF_050632205.1. Classification (GTDB taxonomy): domain Bacteria; phylum Actinomycetota; class Actinomycetes; order Actinomycetales; family Microbacteriaceae; genus Leifsonia; species Leifsonia xyli_D. Next base: position 904,588 of record NZ_CP192578.1, on the reverse strand, counting down.
CCGGTCGTCCCGTCCTGGTACACCGAGGCGTCGCTCGTGCTCGACCTCGACGGCAACCCGCAGCCGCTCACCACGCGCACCGACGACTCCGAGATGGAGGTCACCATCGGCGCCGACGGCTTCTCGTACACCCGCAAGGGCGACGAGGCGCAGGGTTTCAAGCTGGGGGCGCAGGTCTAGCCGCTTCCGGCGTTCGCGTTCGCGTCCGCGTTCGCGCTGCACGCGCTAGGAGGTGCTGGCGCGGGCTGCCGCGCGTCGGCCAGGATGCTCGACATGGGACGTCGCCGGTGGATCGGTCTGGCCGTGTCCGCGGCCGCGCTGGGGGCTGCGGTCTTCGCGGTGGTCCTGGTGGGGCAGGCGCAATCGGCGGGGCTGATCGCCCCGGCCTCCGTCTGCTTCCCGGCACAGCTTGAGGCGGCGCCGGCGGTCGCACATCCCGGTCAGGACGTCACCCTGTCGAGCGGCGCCGCCGACTGCGACCTGGGCTACGATCCCGGACATACCTACGCGGTGACCCTCCAGCACCGTGAGACCCGGACCGCGCCGATGCGGGTGGTGGTCGCGACCGACGGAAGCTTCCGCGTCACCGTCGCGGTGCCGGCGACGTTCCCCCGAGGCCAGGCCGTCGTCATCGTCACGGGCAGCCCATACGACGAGTGCGACGACACCCCGTCCGCATCCTGCGTCGGCTACAGCATCCCGCTCGCTGTCGACTGACGCCTCGCACGTGCATCGAGTGGGCGCAACACGCCGTCACGGCCGCCGCCGTAACGGCGTGTTGCGACCACTCGTTTGTGCCGACGGCCCGGGCACGTCGGCTGATAGGGTCGGCGCATGATCCGTCGGGGGTGGGTCGCGTCATCGCGACCGCGATCGTGGTGTCTGCCGTCGTCCTGATGTCCGGATGCGCTCTGCTCGCGCCGCCGCCCCCGGCACCCACCCGCACCGCGGCCGCCACCACCACCCCCGAGCCGGTGCCCGCGGCGCAGCTGCTCCCCCAGCTGCTCGTCCCGGGCCAGACGATCGGCTCCGGCAGACTGGTGCCGATCGAGCACGAGCCGATCGGCGATCCGCGCTCCGATCGCCCGCTCACCGGCGCGGTGCGTATCATCGTCAGCTCGGCCGGACAGGTGGAGGTGCGCATCCGGCCCGACGATCCCGCCGCGGCCGACCTGACCGGCCTCGACCTGCTGATCACGGGGGTCCGTTACGACGGGCGGCCGGAGAACATCCAGATCACGCAGAAGTTCCAGCTGATCTCCGCGCTCGACTCCGTGGAGCCGGACGGCGAGCTCGTCCTTCCCATCCCGGGCGACTTCCCCGGCCTCGGCGACCCGACCTTCCTGCACTCCGTCGAGGAGAGCCTCGCGGGCGACGCGCGGATCTTCGCCGCCGCATCCCTCACCTGGACGCTTCCCTCCCCCTACCCGGGCCTCACTGTGAAGGATGCCGGAGTGGCGACGTTCGCCCACGGCCGGACGATCGTCGAGGACGGCGTCATCGCGACGTACATCCCCAACCCGTACGACACGATCTACGCCGTCACCCGCCGGTTCGGCATCACCGAGACGCAGCTGCTCTGGCTGAACCCGTGGATGATCGCGACCGATCGGTACCTGAAGGATCGCGTCGGCATCAACCTCGATCCGGCTCGCCGCTGACGGGCGCCGCTACGCGTCCGGCGACGCGACCGCCAGGCGGAATCGCGCGGCCGGCCGCTCGGCGTGCAGGGCCAGGCGGGCCAGCACGTCGCCCAGAGCAGGACCGAACTTGAAGCCGTGGCCCGAGAAGCCGGTCGCGATGACCGCCGGGCCGACGGCGTCCAGCACGAAGTCCTGCTGCTCGGTGCTGTCGTAGAGGCAGCTGATCCCCTCGGGCCGGCCGGCGTCCACGCCGGGCACCCACTCGGCCACGTAACGCTGCAGCTGCTCCAGCCGGGACGGGTCGATCGTGCGGTCGCGCGCGTCCGGATCCACCTCGGGGCCCGTGCCGTGGAAGCCGACCTTCACACCCTCCCCCGGTGTCAGCAGGCCGTAGGCGCCCTCCCACCGGGAGTCGGTCGGATGGTGCACGAAGCTCGGCCACAACCCTTCGTCATCGGCCGGTCCCGGGCGCAGCGGGAAGTGCGCGGGCTGTTCCTCGGTCACGGTGACCGTCGGCAGCTCGACGCCGTGGTCGGTCGACCACGGACGCAGGAGCTCAGGCGTCCACGACCCCGCTGCGACCACGACGCGGTCCGCCGAATGGATGCCGTCGGATGCGGTCACCGCGACGCCGTCACCCGCCCGCTCGAGCCCGGTGACGCGCGCGCCGAAGCGGAGCTCCGCCCCGGCGCCTTCGGCCGCGTCGAGAAGCGCCTCGATCGCGTCCGCGGCGCGCAGCCGGCCTCCGCCCGGGCTGAAGAGGACACGCGGCTCGAAGCGCAGCCCGGGCCACCGGGTCTCCGCCTCGGCGCCGCTGAGCCACTCGTAGGGCAGACCGGCCGCCTCCTGGGCAGCCGCGATCGCCGCGAGCGCTGCCGGGTCGCCGTGGTCGACGGCGCCGGTCGCGTCGAGCAGGCGCCGTCCGCTGATCCGTTCGAGGTCCCTCCAGCCCTGCAGCGCCCGCACCGAGAGGTCGACGTAGTCGGCCTGGTCGTAGCCGTGCCGGAAGATGCGCGTCGCTCCGTGCGACGAGCCGCGGTCGTGGCCGCGCTCGAACGCCTCGAGCAGCAGGACGGATGCGCCCTCCCGCGCCAGGGACCAGGCCGCCGCCGCCCCGACCACGCCTGCGCCGATCACAATCGCCCGGGTTGTCATGCCGTCACCCTAGCGAGCGGGCGCCCGGCGATTTCGATGCGTTACCGAAAGCGAGCGCGGCGGCCACAGGCGCCCTAGTGCGATCCGATCTGGGAACCGACCATGCTGTACCCGCCCCGCGGATTGCGCGACGGCTCCGGCTCGTCGAACCGTGGATTCGCCTTGCCCGGCAGGCTCTCCGGCGGCCGATGCCTGCGGCGGGCCGCCATGCCGAGCAGCACCGTGCCGGCGAGCAGCATTGCGCCTGCCGCGACGAGCGCCCAGCCGACGGCATCCCCGCGGGTCAGCAGCACGACACCGAACGGCGCGGTCAGCCATGCGCCGACACCGGTCAGGCACGCGAGCACCACCAGCCCGGCGACCCGGCGGCGACGACGCGCCTCCTGCTGCAGACCCTCCATCAGTGCGCTCACCGCGACCACCCCCTGTGCCGTCACCCTAGCGGGGAGCGGCGACGCGCCACCAGCGACGCACCATCGGCGACGCATCATCAGCGACGCAGCATCAGCGACGCACCGTCAGCGTCCGGCCGACTCGACGACCTCGAAGCGGTTCCCGTCCGGGTCGGTCGCCGCGAACATCGCTGGAACGCCCGGCCAGCGCAGCAGCTCCCCCACCTCGGCACCGCTCGCGCGCAGCGCCTCGTGCGCACGCGCCGCATCCACCGCCTCGAAGCGGATGCCCGTCTCCACTCCGGGCGGAATCCGGTCAGTCGCCTGCACCAGCGACACCGACACCGCCGACCCCGGAGGTGCGAGCATGATCCAGCGGCTCCCCTGCTGCGGCAGCGGCGCATCCACCCGCACCTCGAACCCGAGCGTGTCGCGGTAGAAGGCGAGGGCGCGATCCTGGTCCGAGACCGGGATGCCGATGGTGCTGACGCCGACGATGCCGGCTCCGTCCGTATCCGTCATGCCCGTATGCTCCCCCGCCGACGGTGCCCGCGGGAAGACTTCATGACCGGATTCGCATGGCCGGGCACTTGAGGGATGCCGCATCCGGACATTGGATGGAGTCGCCGTTGCCCCGACGAGAGGAGAGCCGGTGTCCACCGACCAGTATCACGAGCCGCCCAGCGAACTGAGCGAGCAGACCAGGACGTTCGCGCGCATGTGCGCCAGCCTGTCCGAGGAGGCGGAGGCGATCGGCTGGTACGAGCAGCGCATCGCCGTCGAGAAGGACGAGGTCGCGAAGGCGATCATGCTCGACTCGCTCGCCGAGGAGTACAAGCACTTCAGCATGGAGCTCGAGTTCCTGCTGCGCGCGAAACCGCAGTGGAGGGAGACGGCGAAGGGCATCCTGTTCCAGGACGGCGACATCGTCCTGCACGGCGAGGAGGCCGAGGAGGCCGCAGAGGACGCGCCGGCCGGCTGACACCGGGGCGCGTCGTCGTGTTCGCCTGAAGACGTGAAGAGGAGGACCGGTCCGCTGTGGATGGAGGGGAACGGACCGGTCCTCCTGGCTCGGTCAGCCGTCCGCGCCGGCCGGCTTCGTGGTGGGCGTGAAGCCCTCCAGCTTGTTGGCGGCCTCCGCGTACGCGTTCGTGAAGGTGTCGGCGATCTTCACCTTCGACGTGTCGACGCCGATGGTCTTCTCCATGTCGAAGATGACCTTGGGTCCGCCGGCGGGCATGATCCCGTCGGGCAGGAACTGGCCCTTGTCGCTGGCGAGGCCGGCGATGTACTGCTGCTTGGTGATGGTGCTGTTCTGGACGAAGTCCTGCGGCAGCTTGTTCGCGATGTCGCTCGCGCTGTGAGTGGCGATCCAGTGCATCGTCGCGACGAGGGCGTCGACCACCTTCTGCGCGGCATCCTTGTGGCTCTTCACCCAGCTCGCGTTGGCGAGCAGCCCCGCCGCAGGGAAGGCCCCGCCGAGCGCCTTGGTCGCGCCCTTCGTGGTCGCCAGGTCGACACCCGTCACCGCGAGCTTCTGCGCGGTCAGCGCGCCCACGGTCGGCTGCGTCGTCATGACGCAGTCCGCCGAGCCGCGCTGGATGGCCGCGATCGCCGTCGAGCCGGCGTGCACGGCGATGGTGTTGTACTGCTTCTTGTCGATCCCGGCCTTCGCCGCGAGGAACTGCGTGAGCTCGTCGGTGCCGGAGCCGAGGTCGGTGACGCCCATGTTCTTGCCCTTGAAGTCGGCCGCCGAGGTGACGCCGGCCTTCGGGTTGCACATGACCCGCTCGCCGGGGGCGCCCGAGAGCTGCACCAGGTTGATCACATCCTTGCCCTTGGACTGGAAGTCGACGGTGTGGATGTACCAGGCGCCGGCCATCTCGACCTGCCCGGAGGCCATGGCATCCTCTGCCCCGACACCGCCGTTCTGCTCGGTGGAGAGCTCCATGTTGACGCCGTACTTCTTGTAGTAGCCCAGGCTCTGGGCGAGCTGGTAGGGCAGGTAGATCTGCTTGTCGATGCCGCCGACCATCATCTTGACGGTGGGCACGGAGGCGCTGCCGGCACTGGAGCTGGAGGACGCCCCTCCTGCTCCCGAGCTGCAGGCGGCGAGCCCGAGGGCGACGATCGCCGCCGCCGCTGAGACAGCGATGATGCGCTTCTTCATGTGGATGTTCCTTTCTTGGTGCCGGCGAACCGGCGGTCTGCGTCGTTGCAGGTATGGGGTCGTTGCAGGTCTGGGGTTGTTGTCGGTCTGGTCTCAGATCGCCTGGGCCGATTCGGAGCGGCTCGGCGGCCGCCACTTCAGCAGGGCCTTCTCGAGGAGGGTGATGAGGTACTCGGCGATGAGCGTGACGACGGCGACGATCACCATGCAGGCGAACACCGTGTTCGGATCGAAGTTGCCCTGCGACTGGCTGATGATGAGGCCGATACCGTGCTGAGCGCCGAGCACCTCCGCGACGAGGGCGCCGATGATCGCGAAGCCGAAGGCGGTGTGCAGGCTGGCGATGATCCAGGTCATGGCCGACGGGATGGTGACGTGCCGCGCGACCTGGAGCGGCGAGGCGCCGAGCACCCGCACGTTCGCGACCAGGTTCTGGTCGACCTCCCGAACGCCCTGGAAGGCGTTGAAGAAGACGACGAAGAACACCAGCACCGCGGCGAGCAGAACCTTCGGGAAGACGCCGAGCCCGAAGGCGACGATGAAGATCGAGCCGAGCACGATGCGCGGGATGGAGTTCACGATCTTGATGTACGGACCGAACACCGACGCCAGGTAGCGGTTGGAGCCGAACAGGATGCCGATCACGACTCCGGTGACGGTTCCGAGCAGGAAGCCGAGGAACGCCTCCTGGACGGTGATCCAGAGGTTCTCCCAGATCGTGCCGAACGCGGTCCCCTGCGTGAACAGCCGGACCAGGCTGTCCCAGATCCCGGAGGGCTGGCCGTAGAAGAACTTGTCGACCCAGCCGGCGGAGGTGAACCACTGCCAGCCGCCGATGACGACGACGGCGACGCCGAGCCGGCCGACCCAGACCCAGGCGGTGCGGCGGCTGTGCGCGCGCCGGCCGGCGAGCTGCAGCTCGGTCTCGCGCTCCTGCGCGGCGGAGGCGGCGCTCGTGGGGGACGGGGTTGTGGTGGTGGTTCTGGATGTGCTGGTCATGATGCTCACGCCGCCGCTCCTGCCGTCTGCTGGTAGGCCCGCGTCACCTCGTCGCGCAGCGACTCCCAGATGCGGCCCTGGATCTCGAGGAAGCGCTCCTCGTGGCGGATCTCCTGCACGTCGCCGCGCGGGCGGGGCAGGTCGACGTCGAAGACGTCCTTCACGGTGCCCGGGCTGCTCGTCATGATGACGACCCGGTCGGAGAGCGCAACCGCCTCATCCAGGTCGTGCGTGATGAACAGCACGGAGGGCCGCAGCTCCTCCCACAGCCCGAGCAGCTCGGTCTGCATGATCGCCTTCGTCTGCACGTCGAGCGCGCCGAACGGCTCGTCCATGAGCAGGATGCGCGGGTTGTTGATGAGCGCCGCCGCCATCGCGACGCGCTTGCGCATCCCACCGGAGAGCTGGTGCGGGTAGCGGTCTTCGAAGCCGGCGAGGCCGACGCGCCGCAGCCAGTCCATCGCGAGCGCCTCGGCCTCGCGCTTGGGGGTGCCCACCAGTACGGGGCCGATCATGACGTTTCCGAGAACGGTCTTCCAGGGGAACAGCGAGTCGGCCTGGAACATGTAGCTCACGCCGCTGGTGATGCCGTCGACGATCCGCCCGCCGACGCTCACCGAACCGGCACTGGGCCGCTCGAGCCCCGAGACCTGCGCCAGGGTGGTGGACTTGCCGCAGCCGGTCGGGCCGACGATCGCGCAGAACTGCCCGGGCTCGACGCTCAGCGTGACGTCGTGGATGGCGGTGAACGTCTCGCCCTTCGGGGTGAGGAACCGCTTGGTCAGGCCGACGATCTCGATGCCGGCCGGCTGGTCCGGTCCCGGGGATCCCGTCGTCGTGTGAAGTGGCTGGTCGCCCATGTCGTAAGACCTCTCTGTCTTGCGGGTGTGTCGAAGACGATGGTCGTGCCGGCGGGCCTGGGCTGTCGCGCTTGTGCGCCATTCGCTCCGTTGTGCGCGTTCACGATCGTTCTGCGCGTTGTGCTCACGTGCGATGCGCAGCCGCGGATGCGATGATTTCCTTCTGATGCGACGACGGATCCGACGGCTGTCGAGCCAGATACTCCTGGCTCAGGTGGCGATCCTGACCGCCTCGATGGTCATCGGCTTCCTCCTGTTCGCGCAGACCGCCCGGGCGAACCTGGATGCGGACTACCAGGCGAGGGCGGCGGGGATCGCCGAGACGTTCGCGGGCATCCCGGCGGTCCAGGCGTGCATGACGGCGCCCAGTGCCGCGTGCGACGCGACCATGCAGTCCCTCGCCTCGCAGACGGCCGACCGGACCGGCGCCGCGTACGTCGTCGTGATCGACCTCGATCGGGTGCGGCACACGCATCCCGACCCGGGCCTCGTCGGCAAGAAGGTGTCAGAGCCGATCGTGGCGCGCGACGGCCAGGTGCACCTGGGTACGGATTCCGGTGCGACCGGTGTCAACGCGAACGCCCGCGTGCCCATGTTCGGGGCGGGCGGCCGCGTCATCGGCGAGGTGTCGGTCGGCATCCGCGAGAGCAGCGTTTCCGGCGAACTCCTCACCGAGCTGCCGGCGTACGCGCTCTGGTTCGCGCTGGTGCTCGCGATCGGCGCCCTCGCCTCCTTCGCCCTCGCGAGCATCCTGAAACGGCGCACCTTCGGGCTCGAACTCGACGAGATCGCGCGACTGCTGCAGGAGCGCGAGGCGACCCTGCACGGCATCCGGGAGGGCGTGATCGCCGTCGACCCCAACGGCCGCATCACCGTGGTCAACGACGAGGCCCAGCGTCTGCTGCACCTGCCCGACGGCGCACGCGGCCGCCGGCTGGACGACGTGCTCGCCGCCAGCCGCATCCGCGACACCCTCACCGGTACGACCGAGGTGAAGGATGCGATCGCCGTCACCGACGAGCATGTCCTGGTCATCAACCGGATGCCCGTGACGCTCGGCGGGCGTGCGCACGGCGCCGTGTTCACCCTGCAGGACCGCACGGAGCTCACCGGCCTCACCCGGGAGCTGGACGGCGAGCGGAGCTTCACCGAGTCCATCCGCGCCCAGCAGCACGAGTTCTCGAACCGGATGCACGCCCTCTCCGGGCTGCTGGAGCTGGGGCGCGCGGACGACGCCCTGCAGTACCTCACCGAGCTGCGCGGAACCGCGGCGGACCTGGACAACACCCTGCGCACCCACATCGGCGCGCCGATGGTGATCGGCCTGCTGCTGGGGAAGGCGGCGGAGGCGAACGAGCGCGGCATCGAACTCGTCGTCTCGCCGGAGACCGACCTCGGCGAGGCGCCCGACCGCGTCCAGGCGCTCACGACGATCCTCGGCAACCTGATCGACAACGCCTTCGACGCGCTCGCGTCGGCGCCCGCGCCGCGCCGCGTGGTGGTGGGGATCGTGGAGACGGCCCAGGCGCTCACCATCCGGGTGTCGGACAACGGCCCCGGAGTGCCGAGCACCGAGATCCCGCGCATCTTCGAGAACGGCTACACGACGAAACGCGGATCGCTCGTCCGGCACAGCGGCCTCGGGCTCTCCCTGGTGCACTCCACAGTCACCAAGCTCGGCGGCACGATCACCGTCTCGGGCGAGGGCGGCGCGAGCTTCGAGGTCGTCCTCCCGCGGACGTCCGCGCCGACCGCGGAGGCCCGCTCGTGAGCCCCGCACCGCTGACCGTGCTGGTGGTCGACGACGACTTCCGGGTGGCGAGCGTCCACGTCGGCTTCGTCGAGGCCGTGCCCGGGTTCCACGTGGTCGGCCAGGCGCACACGGCGGCGGAGGCCGTCGAGCTCGCGGAGTCGCTGCGGCCGGACCTCGTGCTGATCGACATCTACCTGCCCGACGGCGACGGCCTCCAGGTCGTGCGGAACCTGCTCGCCGATCCCGCTCCCCCGGCCGTCATCGTGATCTCGGCCGCCAACGACATCCCCACCGTCAAGCTGGCCGTGCAGCTCGGGGCGCTCCACTACCTCGTCAAGCCGTTCGGATTCGCGGAACTCGCGGAGCGCCTCGCCGCCTTCCGCACGGCGCACGACCACCTGGAGGCGTTCCCGGCCGAGGCGACCCAGCAGGATGTGGACCGCATCTTCGACCTGCTACGTCCATCCCCCGGCGGCCAGACCGATGCCCTCCGCCGACTGGCGCCGACGCTCCAGGCCGTGTACGACGCGGTGGCGGCCAGTGCAGCGAGCAGCTCGGCGACGGACGTCGCGGCGGCGATCGGCGTGAGCCGCGCCACCGCGCAGCGCGCCCTGACACAGCTGGAGCAGAGCGAGGTGCTGAAGCTGGAGTTGCGCTACGGCGCGACCGGGCGGCCGGAGCACCGGTACGCGGTGCGGCGGCGGTGAGCGCATCGTCGCCGCGGCCGCGAGTACAGTTCCACCCATGACCGACCCGCGTACCCGCCGGCCCGAGTACTGGCGGAACTTCGCCTGGGCGTTCGCGGGGGTCGCCGCGCTCAGTCTGGCCGGAGGAATCGTCCTGGTCGTCGCCGGAAGCCCGACGGGCTGGGTCAACGTCGGGCTCGGCATCATCTTCGCCAGCCAGGCGGTGCTGTACTTCCGGTCCTTCCGACGGGCGAAGGGCGGACTCGAGCGCGGGGAGCGGCAGTGAGCGAGACCATTGTCGCCGCTGGTGGGACCTGGGTGTCGCTCCCTGGAGCATGGCCCGCATTCCCCCTGGCGATAACGATGCTCTTCGCCGTCGCCGTCGGCGCGGCACTGCTGGCCCGACGGCGCAGGCGGTGACGAGACGACGACAGCCGCCCATCACCGCTGACTACAGTCGGTCAGGCACTCCGGGGTTGAGACTGTGCAGCGCGTCGAGCATCGGCTCGAAGGATCGGAGTTGAGTGAAGACCACCAGCGAGGCGTGGCCACGGGCCCGCAGCACGCAGGTATAGGGCGCCGCGAAGAATCGCCCGACGCTATCGACGGAGTCCACAGGCATGGTTCCCGACCGTAGCGGCGCGCGCCAATAGAGGGTGCGGCCCACCAGTTCAACCCGGTAGGCGACGCGGAACAGCCACCAGTACACGTTCCAGCCGAGCGCGGCGAACCAGATGACCATGAAGCCGATCGGTGGCCCGTGCCGCCCTGCAAAGCCCTGAACGACAGCCGACACCCCGGCGACCACCAATACCGCCATGACGAACAGCAGGAACGCTATCCCGGCGATGGGAAGCGACTACGTCTCCTCAGGGGGCGCCTCACCGTTGCGGCCGCTCGTCACATCGCCTCCCGTACATGCTCGTCCGCCGAAGACCACGGCATGGCGCAGCGAATCCCGGAGAGCCGGGTCACTGTAGCTGACGCCGCCGCCGCGCGGCCAACGACGCGACCACAAAGCCTGCTAGCGCGACGACGAACGACAGAAGGATGTCTTGAACCCCATCGACCATACCCACCTCGATCAGGCTCCACCCGGCGACTGTAATCGTGCGGGATCGAATAACGCCGCTGCTCGAGCTACGCCGCCAGACGCAGAAAAACCCCGGTGAGCACCGGGGTTTTTGGAGTAAATCCACTGCTGGGGTACCTGGACTCGAACCAAGAACAACTGAACCAGAATCAGCCGTGTTGCCAATTACACCATACCCCACTGCTCCAGACCGCGGCCCGGGCACGAGAACCAACTCTAGCCTACCCGCGGGCCGGACTACAAAACGGCGGCGCCGTCCAGCGACAGCCCGATGAGGTCGCGGTTGACGGCCGCCGCGACCACCGCGCCTGAGCCTGCCGCGACGATCAGCTGCTGCGGGCCGGGGGCGGATGTCTCCCCCGCCGCGTACACGCCGGGCAGCGAGGTGCGGCCCTGCGCGTCGGTCACCAGGTAGCCGTCGGCATCCCGGTCGAGGTCCAGCGCGTCCACGTACGACAGCGAGGGCGACCACACCGGACGGAGGAACCCGCGGGCGCGCTCCACCACGGTTCCGTCCTCGAGGCGGACGCCCGTGAGCACGCCCTTCTCCCCCACCACGTCGTCGACGCGGCGACGTTCGACGCTGACGCCCAGGGCGGCGAGCATCCGCTCCTCGTCCGCTTCGATGGTGTCGGCGCCGTTCGTGAAGACGATCAGGTCGTCGGTCCACTGCATGAGCAGCAGGGCGCGCTCCGCGAGGTCCGAGGTCTCTCCGATGAGCGCGAGCGGCTGGCCGGCCGTCTCGTAGCCGTCGCACTCGACGCAGCTGTGCAGCTGGGTGCCGTAGTACGCGCGCAGGCTCGGGATGGTCGGCATGGTCTCGGTGACGCCGGTCGCCAGGAGCACGGTGTCGGCCCGCACATCCACATCCGCACCGCCGCGCACGCCCCGGCCGGTCACGCGGAAGCCGTCGCCCTCCACCTCGACCGCCCCGACCTGCGCGAACACCACCGACGCGTTGTCGTAGGCGTCGACCTCCTCGCGGCCGAGCCGACGCAGCTCCAGCGGCGGGACGCCGTCGCGCGTGAGGAAGCCGTGCGCGCGCAGCGTGGCCGCGTGACGCGGCCGGTTGCCGTCGACCACGAGCACGCGCCGCCGGGCGCGCGCGAGGTTCAGCGCGGCCGAGAGGCCCGCAGGGCCGCCGCCGACGACGACGACCTCGTACGACCGATCCCCGCTCATCGCCGTCAGCCCAGGGCCGCCGACAGCCGGTCGAGTCGCGCGATGGTGTCGGACTTGCCGAGGATCTCCATCGACTCGAACAGCGGAGGCGACACCCGGCGGCCCGAGATCGCGACACGGAGCGGGCCGAAGGCGACACGCGGCTTGAGGCCGAGGGCCTCGACGAGCGCGTCGCGCAGCGCCGACTCGATCGCGTCGTGCGTCCACTCCGCCTCGGGCACGAGCTCCAGGGCGCCGAGGGAGGCGGCGAGCACCTCGCCCGCGTTCTGCGGCAGCGAGGCCCGCGCGTCGTCCTCGACCACGAGGGAGGCGGCGTCGGTGAACAGGAAGCCGAGCATCCCGGGGGTCTCGCCCAGCAGCTGCACCCGCTCCTTGACCAGCGGAGCAGCCTTCGCGAGAACCTCATGCTGCGCGGGCGTCAGCGGCTCGGCGACCACGCCGGCCGCCACCAGGTACGGGATGGTCCGCTCGGCGAAGTCCGCCACATCCAGCAACCGGATGTGGTCGCCGTTGATCGACTCCGCCTTCTTCACGTCGAAGCGGGCCGGGTTGGGGTTCACGTCCTCCACGTCGAACGCGGCGACCATCTCGGCGAGCGAGAACACGTCGCGGTCGTGCGTCAGCGACCAGCCGAGGAGCGCCAGGTAGTTGACGAGCCCCTCCGGGATGAAGCCGCGGTCGCGGTGATGGAACAGGTTCGACTCCGGGTCGCGCTTGGAGAGCTTCTTGTTGCCCTCGCCCATCACGTAGGGCAGGTGGCCGAACCGCGGGACGAAGGTGGTCACGCCGGCGTCGATCAGCGCGTGGTAGAGCGCGATCTGGCGTGGGGTGGACGAGAGCAGGTCCTCGCCGCGGAGCACGTGCGTGACGCCCATCAGAGCGTCGTCGACCGGGTTCACGAAGGTGTAGAGCGGGTGGCCGTTGGGGCGCACCACGACGAAGTCGCTGAACGAGCCGGCCTTGAACGTGATCTCGCCGCGCACCAGGTCGTCGAAGCTCAGGTCGTCGTCCGGGACGCGGAGGCGTAGCGCGGGCTCGCGGCCCTCGGCGCGGTAGGCGTCCTTCTGCTCCTGCGTCAGCTCGCGCTCGAAGTTGTCGTAGCCGAGCTTCGGGTCGCGGCCGAGCGAGATGTTGCGCGCCTCGATCTCCTCCGCCGTGGCGAAGCTCTCGTAGATGTGGCCGGACTCCGTGAGCCGCTCGATCAGGTCGCGGTAGATGTCGTAGCGCTGCGACTGCCGGTACGGACCGTCCGGGCCGCCGACGTCGATGCCCTCGTCCCAGTCCAGCCGCAGCCAGCGGAGCGCCTCGAGGATGAGCTGGTAGCTCTCCTCGCTGTCGCGGGCCGCGTCGGTGTCCTCGATGCGGAAGACGAGCTTGCCGCCGGTGTGCCGGGCGTACGCCCAGTTGAAGAGCGCCGTGCGGATGAGGCCCACGTGGGGCGTGCCGGTGGGCGACGGGCAGAACCGCACGCGCACATCGGCGCCGGTTGCGGTCGAGAACGGGTGAGCGATCGAGTCAGACATACGCGTCTGATCCTACCGGGGAGGCTACTTGGGGGCGCGCACCGGGTTGACCAGCGAGCCGACGCCATCCACCTCGACCTCGACCGTGTCGCCGGGCTTCATCGGCCCGATTCCGGACGGCGTTCCGGTCAGGATCACGTCGCCCGGCAGCAGCGTGAAGACGCTGGACGCGTAGGCGAGGATCGACGGGATGTCGTGCACCATGTCCGAGATCGGCGCCTCCTGCTTCAGCTCGCCGTTCAGGCGGGTGCGCAGCACGGCGTCCGGCGCCAGGTCGGTGTCGATGACCGGGCCGAGCGGGCAGAAGGTGTCGAAGCCCTTCGCGCGCGTCCACTGCCCGTCCTTCTCCTGCAGGTCACGGGCGGTGACGTCGTTGGCGACCGTGTAGCCGAAGATGTGCTCGGCGGCGTCCTCTGCGCGGACGTTGCGGGCGATCGTGCCGATCACCACGGCCAGCTCGCCCTCGTAGTCGACGCGCTGCGACTGCGGCGGCACGACGATCGCATCGCCGAGCCCGATGACCGACGTGTTCGGCTTCAGGAAGAGCAACGGTTCGCCCGGCGCCTCGCCGCCCATCTCGGCGGCGTGCTCGCGGTAGTTCTTGCCGACCGCTACGACCTTGGAGCGCGGGATGACCGGCGCCAGCAGCGACCCGACCTTGCCGAGCGGGATGCGCTCGCCCGTGGTCTCGAAGCCGACGAACATGGGGTCGCCCGCGAGGACGACCAGGGCATCCTCGTCGACGATGCCGTAGTCGATGGCCGGCGTGCTGGATCCGTCGCGAGTGTGGCTGAAACGTGCGATCTTCACGTGTTCGAGCCTAGCGCCGTGACGATGCGCGAGATCGCCGGAGTCGGGATGCCGTGCCGCTCGCCCAGACGGACCAGCGCTCCCCCGAGCGCGTCGAGCTCGCTGGGCGCACCGGCCGCGAGGTCCTCCTGGAGGGAGGTGCGCATCCCGCCTGGCACACTGCGCAACGCCCGCACGAGGTCGAGCTCCGACGCCGGCACGCCCTCGGCGGTGGAGCAGGCGACGACCTCGGAGACGACGGCCTCGGTCAGTTCCGGATCCTCGCTGAGGGCCGCGCCGGCGGGTTGCCGCCAGTACGAGGTCAGCAGCGCGAGGGACGCCAGCAGCCGGAACTTCGCCCACAGCACCTCCGCCTCGGTTCCGCCGACACGGACGCTCGGGCCGGCATCCGTGAGTGCGAGCACCGACGCGAAGCCGGCCGCGGCCTCCGGCGCCTCGATCCGGACGAACGGGCTGCGGTGGTCGATCACCGTCGTGGATGCGCGCAGCGCCGAAACCGCGACGGAGGCGCCCGCGACCGGCACGCCGGGCAGGGCGTCGCGCAACGGCCGCATGTGCTCGACTCCGTTCAGGAACGAGATGACCTCCGCCGGGCGGCAGGCGACGATGCCGGGGAGGACGTCCTCCAGCCCGTACGCCTTGGTCGCGACGATGACGCTGGCGCCCTCCGGGATCTCGGTGTCGGCGCGCACACGCTCGACGCCGTCGCCGAACGTCTCGCTGCGCACCTCGATGCCGTCGCGGCGGATCGCCTCCACCGTCGCGGGGCGCCCCACCGCGACGACGTCCTCCCCGGCGCGCTGCAGCAGCCATGCGAAGAGGCCCCCGACGGCGCCCGGACCGACCACGGCGAAACGAGTGTCACCCATGCCTCGATGCTGCCACGGCTTCCGCGCAAAAGGGAGGAGTCCCGGGCCGGTGGTGGCCCGAGACTCCTCCCTTCGTGGCGAAACGCCGCGCGGTGAGGACGGAGCTCCTCCGTTGCCTACGCGTCCGGTGCCTACGCGTCCAGCCGGTACATCCAGTTGTGGCGGTCGCGCTCGCGGCCGTACTGGATGTCGGTCAGCTCCTGACGCAGCGACATGGTGAGCTCACCGGGAGGCGCCGTGATGTCGCCGACCGTGAAGGTGTCCGACTTGAGCTCGCCGATCGGCGTGATGACCGCGGCGGTGCCGCACGCGAACACCTCGACGATGTCGCCGGACTCGACGCCGTCGCGCCACTCGTCGATCGTCACCCGGCGACGCTCCACCTTGTGGCCGCGGTCGCGGGCGAGCTGCAGCACCGAGTCGAGCGTGATGCCCTCGAGGATGCTGTCGGAGTCGGGCGTGATCAGGGTGCCGTCCTTGTGGACGAGGACCACGTTCATCCCGCCGAGCTCCTCGATGTACTTCCCCTCGACCGAGTCGAGGAACAGCACCTGGGCGCAGCCGTGCTCGTAGGCCTCCGCCTGCGGCAGCAGGCTCGAGGCGTAGTTGCCGCCGGTCTTGGCGGCGCCCGTCCCGCCCTTGCCCGCGCGGGACCAGTGGTCGGACAGCCAGATGGACACGGGGGCGACGCCGCTCGGGAAGTACGCGCCGGCCGGGCTGGCGATCAGGTAGTACGCGACCTTGTTCGCCGGGCGGACGCCGAGGAACGCCTCCTTGGCGAACATGAACGGGCGCAGATAGAGGCTCGTCTCCGGCGCGTCCGGGACCCAGTCGCCGTCGACGGCGATGAGCTGCTTGAGCGAGTCGAGGAAGTGCTCGACCGGCAGCTCGGGCAGCGCGAGACGGTAGGCGGAGCGCTGCATGCGCGCGGCGTTGGCCTCCGGGCGGAAGCCCCAGATGGAGCCGTCCTCGTGGCGGTACGCCTTGAGGCCCTCGAAGATCTCCTGCGCGTAGTGGAAGACCGCGGCCGACGGCTCCAGTTGGATGGGGCCGTACGGCGAGACGCGCGGCCGGTGCCAGCCGCCCTTGGCGGACCAGCAGATGTCGACCATGTGGTCGGTGAAGTAGTTGCCGAATCCCGGGTTGGCGAGGATCTCGGCGCGCTCGGCGGCCTCGCGGGCGGCTTCGTTGCGGCTGACGTTCCAGAGCAGGCCCGACGTCTCGGTGGGGCCGTTGGTGAGGGAGATGCTGGTCGAGGTCATGACAGGTCCTTTATGCGACGGTGGATCAATTCTGCGCCACTCGCGCGGCGATCGCGTCGCCGATCTCGGCGGTCGTTCGCGCAGCGCCTGTGCGGGAGGCGAGGTCGGCGGTCACCGCGCTCGCGATCCGCTCGGCGAGCCCCTTCTCGCCGAGGTGGCGGAGCAGGAGCGCCGTGGAGAGGATCGCGGCGGTGGGGTCGGCCTTCTGCTGGCCGGCGATGTCGGGGGCCGATCCGTGAACCGGCTCGAACATGCTCGGGAAGGCCCCGGTCGGGTTGATGTTGCCCGAGGCCGCCAGCCCGATGCCGCCGCTGATCGCGGCCGCGAGGTCGGTGAGGATGTCGCCGAAGAGGTTGTCCGTGACGATCACATCGAATCTAGCAGGATCCGTGACCAGGAAGATCGTCGCGGCGTCGACGTGGAGGTAGTCGACCTGGACCTCCGGATGCTCGGCGGCCACCGCATCCACGACCCGCTTCCAGAGCCCGCCGGCGAAGGTGAGCACGTTTGTCTTGTGGACGAGGGTGAGCTTCTTGCGGCGCTGCTGGGCCTGGTCGAAGGCGTAGCGCACGACGCGCTCCACGCCGTAGGCCGTGTTGACGCTGACCTCGTTGGCGATCTCGTGCGGCGTGCCCTGGCGGATGGCGCCCCCGTTGCCGACGTAGGGCCCCTCGGTGCCCTCCCGGACCACGACGAAGTCGACCGCGCCCGGATCCGCGAGCGGGCTGGCGATGCCGGGGAACAGCGTCGTCGGACGCAGGTTCACGTAGTGGTCCAGCGAGAACCGCAGCTTGAGCAGCAGGCCGCGCTCGATGTTCGCGCCGGCGAGGCGCGGGTCGCCCGGCGTGCCGCCGACAGCCCCGAGCAGGATCGCGTCGTGGGCCTTGATCGCCTCGAGGTCGTCGTCGGTCAGCACGTCGCCGGTCTCGAGGTACCGGTCGGCGCCGAGCGAGAAGTGCGTCTTCTCGAACGACAGCTCTGTGCCCGCGGTCACCGCATCCAGCGCCTTGACCGCCTCGGCGATGACCTCCGGACCGATCCCGTCACCCGGGATGACGGCGAGCTTGACGGTACGGGACATGGCACTCCTGCGCGATCGATGGGCCGAAACGGTACTGCCAGCCTATCGCCGCCGAACGACCGGACCGGCCCCGTGCGGGCCGATCACGACCGTACCCGGCGCAGTGTGACGAGCGCGACGACCGCGGCGGTTGCGACCAGCGCGACGCCGATCACCGCCGTGAGCCCCACCCCGCTGTCGAAGGCCGCGCGCGCCGAGGCGAGCAGCTGCTCGGCCAGCGGGGACGGAAGCCCGGCGGCGACGGTGACCGCGCCACCCAGGGTCTCCCCCGCGGCGTCTGCCTGCGCCGCGGTGAGCCCGGACGGCGTGACGAGCGCACCGCGGTACGACGCGGTGATGAGCGTGCCGAGTGTCGCGGTGCCGAGCACCGCACCCAGCTCGTATGCGGTCTCGGAGACCGCGGACGCCGCTCCAGCCTTCGCAGCCGGCGCGGTGGTGATGACGAGCTCGTTCGACACCGTCTCGGCGGCGCCGATGCCCGCGCCGAGCAGCACGAACGACGCGAGCAGGACGCCCCACGGAGCGCCGCCGCCGGTGACCGCGACCAGCAGGTACCCGGCCGCCGAGAGCGTCAGCCCGCCGGCGATGACGACACCGGGCCGCACCCGCCGCGCGATGGGGACCACCACGAGCCCGGCCACGATCATGGTGAGCAGCCCCGGCAGCAGTACCAGACCGGACTGCAGCGGCGTCAGCCCGATCACGAGCTGCAGGTGCTGCGACACGAAGAACAGGAAGCCGACAAGTGACACCACGCTCAGCAGGTTCACGACGACCGCGCCGCTGAACGCCGGCCGGGTGAACAGCCGCATGTCGAGCATTGGCACCGGACGCCGCAGCTGACGCCGGACGAACAGGATGCCGGACACTACCCCCACCGCGATCGAGACCACCGCGATCGGCGAGAAGCCGTCGACCGCCAGGGATTTGATGCCGTAGACGATCGGCGCCATCGTCAGCAGCGAGAGGGCGATGCCGAGCGCATCCACCGGACCGGGGGCCGGGTCGCGCGACTCGCGGACGAGCAGCGGCGCCAGGATCAGCAGAGGGATGAGGACGGGCACCGCGAGCAGGAACACCGAGCCCCACCAGAAGTGCTCCAGCAGCAGCCCGCCCACGATCGGGCCGAGCGCGGAGCCGGCCGCGAAGCCGGCGGCCCAGATGGCGATCGCGAGGCGGCGCTGCTCGCGGTCGAGGAAGACACTCCGCAGCAGCGAGAGCGTTGACGGCATGAGCATGGCGCCGAACACCCCGAGGGCGGCGCGGGCGCCGATCAGCAGCTCGGCGCTCGGGGCGAAGGCGGCGGCAGCGGACACCGCGGCGAAACCGGTGGCACCGATGAGGAGCAGCCGTCGCCGGCCGATGCGGTCGCCCAGGCTGCCCATCGCCACGAGCAGCCCGGCCAGCACGAGCGGGTACACGTCGACGATCCACAGCATCCCGGTCGCGCTGGGCTTCAGCGCCTCGGAGATCGACGGCAGGGCGAAGCTCAGCACCGTGTTGTCGACCGACACCAGCAGCGTCGGAAGCATGAGCACCGCGAGAGCCGCCCAGGCGCGACCGCCGGCCCGCGAGGGGACGGTGGTGGGTGCGAGGGCGGTGACGGTGGCGGACATGAGGCTACTGTACCGGCTGGACGGTACAGTGGCAAGGGATCGCGGCTAACATGTGGTCATGCCGAGCGACTCCCCCGCGCCCTCCGCGTCTTCGCGATCCGCCCGCGACCGCATCCTCGACGCGTTCGAAGAGCTGCTCGCCGAGCAGAGCGAGCGCGCCGCCACGCTCGACGCCGTCGCCGCGCGCGCGGGAGTCTCCAAGGGCGGTCTGCTGTATCACTTCGCGTCGAAGGAGGCGCTGGTCGGCGGCCTGCTGAGTCGCTTCGGCACTCTGGTCGCCCTCGACGTCCAGGAGATGCGCACGGCCGACGCCGGCCCTGTCGACTACTTCCTGCGTACGTCCATCCCCACCGACTCCCGGTTCGAACGCGCGCTCGTGGCCGTCGCCCGGCTGGCGCAGGCGGCGGACACCCGCGCCCGCGACGCCCTCGGCGACGCCCAGCGCGTGTGGCTCCTGGCGCTGGAGGACGCGGTCGGCGATCCGCTCGCCGCCCGGATGGTCATGCTCATCGGCGACGGGATGTACTACAACACCGCCCTGCTCCCCGCGGCCAACACGGTGCTGCGGGACGAGACGGACGTGGACGAGCTGATCGCGCTCGTGCGGAAGATCGCCGGCCCGGCGGCCTGACCGCGCTGCTCCGACCGGCCTCAGGCGGTCTCCGCGAGGAGTCGCCGCAGGGAGCGGGCGGTGCGCTCGTCCCGCGCCGCTCCGATCGCCGCGAGCAGGGACGCCGCAGCCTCCGTCTCCCGGCCGGCGAGCCGCAGCAGCTCGGCGCGAGCAGCATGCGCCTCCGACGCGAGGGACACCCGGACGAGCTCGGCATCGGCGTCCAGCGCCGCCAACGCCACCTCGGGCCCGGCGTCAGGGCTGTGCCCGAGCGCGACGATGCGCCCGAGCCGGGCGGCCGGGCTGGGCCACTGCCGCACGAGGCCGTCGTAGAGGCGCACGATCGCCGGCCAATCGGTCTGCTCCCACGTCGGCGCGATGTCGTGCAGGCCGGCGATCCCGGCCTGGAGTCCGTAGCGGCCGCCGCCCGCGAGCGCTGCGACGGCCAGGTGCTCGCCCTCCGCGATCAGCGCCGGGTCCCAGCGCGACCGGTCCGCCTCACGGAGCGTCCCGAACTCGTCATCGGCGGTGAGCCGCGTCGCCTGCCGCGCCTCCGTGAGCAGCAGCAGCGCCAGGAGCCCGGCCGTCTCGGCCCCGGGCATCGTGCGGTGCGCGTCGCGCGCGAGCTCGATCGCATCCCGTCGCAGCACATCGTCCGCGGTCCGGTGACCCACCGTATAGAGCAGGTAGACCGTGGTCAGCGCGTCCGGCATCCTGGCGGCGACGGCGGACGGATCGTCCAGCTCGAACCGGATCCCGGCGTCGTGGATGCGCTTCTTCGCACGCGTGAGCCGGGCGGCCATCGTGGGCTCGGAGACGAGGAACACCTCCGCGATGCGCCCCGTCGGAACCCCGCAGACGAAGCGGAGCGCCAGCTCGACCCGCGCCTCCGCCGCAAGGGCGGGATGCGCGACGAGGAGGATGAGCTCCAGCCGTTCGTCTCCGGTGAACACGGACTCCTCCCCCTCGTGTCGCTCTCCGCGGCCAGGCGTTCGGCGCGCTCGAGCTCGGCGGCCAGTCCGGGCGCCGCGCGGGCGGCCGCCTGCTCGCGGCGCAGCGCGTCGAGCGCCACACGGCGCGCGACGGTGGTGACCCAGGCGGCCGGGTTCGCCGGCGCGCGGCCGCGATCGGCCTCCACGAGGGCGCGCGCGAACGCCTCCTGCACCGCGTCCTCGGCGAGCAGCAGGTCGCCGGTCGTCCGGGCGACCGCGCCCAGGATGCGCGGGGCCTCGTCGCGCCACGCCCGGTCGAGCGCGGCGCGACCCGGCCCCGCGGCCGCCGTCACTCAGCGCACCGCATCGAGCACCAGCACGGGGTACAGCTCGATCCATCCCTTGGTCGGGCAGAGCGCCGCCAGCTCGCGGGCCTGCTCCGGGGTGGATGCGGTGAAGCTGTAGAAGCCGGTGATCACCTCGCTGGTCTCGCCGAACGGACCGCTGGTGAACACCGGCGCGCCGTCGGCTCCCGGGGTGATGCGCGTCGCGCGGCTCGCCTCCTGGAGGGCGCTGCTCGCCACGATCGCCTCGCCCGCCGCCGCGACGGCATCCTGGAACGCCTTGTGGCCCGCCATCCCCGCCTGCCAGTCCTCGGCGCTCATCGCGTCGGGGTCCCAGTTCGGCTCGCGGATGAGCAGGACGTACTCGTCGGACATGGTGTCTCCTCGGTTCGTAGGGATATCGACACCCCTACGACGCAAGTCAACCGCCCGAATCGACAGCCGGGAAGAACTTTCTTCCTGCCGGCGCCGTTACTGCCGGCGCCGCCGTCACGCCTCCGTGATGTCGATCTCCTGCATCAGGTCGGCGTCGATCGCCAGGCGGACCTTCTCGAGCAGGCCGTCCGGCACGCGGGAGTCGACGGTGAGGACGCTGAGCGCCTTGCCGCCGGCCGAGGTGCGTGCCACCTGCATGCCCGCGATGTTGATCGCGGCCTCGCCGAACTCGCGGCCGTAGACGGCCACGATGCCCGGACGGTCGTCGTAGACCATGACGACCAGGTGCTCGGCGACCGGGACCTCGACGTCGTAGCCGTTGATGCCGACGATCTTCTCGATCTGCTTCGGCCCGGTGAGCGTGCCCGACACGGAGATCTGCGAGCCGTCGCTGAGCGCGCCGCGGATCGTGATCAGGTTGCGGTACTCCTCGCTGACCGAGTCCGTGATGAGTCGCACCTCGATGCCGCGCTGATCGGCGAGGAGCGGCGCGTTCACGTACGACACCGTCTCGCTGACGATGTTCGTGAAGATGCCCTTCAGCGCCGCCAGCTTCAGCACGCTCACGTCGTAGTCGGCGAGCTCGCCGCGCACCTCGACGTCGACGCTCGTGACGGGGCTGCTCGCGAGGCCGGAGAACACCTGACCGAGCTTCTCGACGAGCGGGATGCCCGGACGCACGTACGGGTCGATGACGCCGCCGGCGACGTTGACCGCGTCCGGCACGAGTTCGCCCGAGAGCGCCAGGCGCACGGAACGGGCGACCGAGACGCCCGCCTTCTCCTGCGCCTCGTCGGTCGACGCGCCGAGGTGCGGGGTGACGACGACGTTCTCGAGGGCGAGCAGCGGCGAGTCCTGCGGCGGCTCGGACACGAACACGTCGAGGCCGGCGCCCGCGATGGTGCCGGTGGTGAGGGCACGGTACAGGGCGTCCTCGTCGATCAGGCCGCCGCGCGCGACGTTGACGACGAACGCCGTCTTCTTCATCTGCGCGAGCTGGTCGTCGGAGATCATGCCCGTCGTCTCGGGCGTCTTCGGCATGTGGATGGTGACGAAGTCGGCCTGCGACAGCAGCTCGTCGAGGCTGACCAGCTGCACGCCCAGCTGCTGCGCGCGGGCGCTGGTGACGTACGGGTCGTACGCGATGACGTTCGTGCCGAAGGCCTGGAGGCGGGCGGTGATCAGCGCGCCGATGCGGCCGAGGCCGATGATGCCCACGGTCTTCTCGTACAGCTCGACGCCGGTGTACTTCGACCGCTTCCACTGACCCTGCGCGAGCGCGCTGTGAGCGGCCGGGATGTGACGCGCGAGGCTCAGGATGTGACCGACGGTGAGCTCGGCGGCCGAGATGATGTTGGAGGTCGGAGCGTTGACCACCATGACGCCCGCGTTGGTCGCGGTCTTGATGTCGACGTTGTCGAGGCCGACGCCGGCGCGGGCGATGACCTTGAGGGACTTGGCGGCGCCGATGACCTCGCCGTCGACCTTCGTCGCGGATCGCACCAGGATCGCGTCGGCGTCGGACACCGCCTCGAGGAGCGCCGGGCGATCGGTCCCGTCCACCGAGCGGATCTCGAAGTCGGGCCCGAGGGCGTCGACGGTGGCGGGCGAGAGTTCTTCGGCGATCAGGACGACCGGCTTTGTCACGTGGCAGTTCCTTACGAAGTGCGAGGGCTGGCTTGGGAAGTGCGCCACGGTCGATGGGGCGCCGAACGGGTTAACTCTAGCGGGGCGTCAAGCGCCTCTTTCGCCGCGTTACGGCATCTGTGGACAACCACAGGAGAGGATGTGCTGGTGACGCTTTTCGAGATCGCACAGCTCGCCGTCCGCATCCTGCTCGCTCTCGTGTTCGTCGGGATGGGCGCGCTTCACTTCGTACCGGGCCCCGCGCGCGGGATGGCGGCCATGATCCCGCCGGGCCTGCGGGTCGTGTCCGCTCGCGCGCTCGTCGCGTTCACCGGCGTGTGCGAGCTGGTGGGCGGGATCGGGCGGCTGGTGCCGGCGACGCGGGCGGCCGCCGCCGTCTGGCTCATCGTCTTCCTGGTGGCCGTCTTCCCGGCGAACGCCTTCGCCGCGGGCAAGACGGACCGGTTCGGCGTCTTCGCGACCCCGCTCGTGCCGCGGGCGCTGCTGCAGGTCGTGCTGATCGGCCTCTGCGTCTTCTGCGCGCTCTAGGCCGAGGGTGAGGCCGGTCAGTCGGTCGCACTCGCCGCGGCGACCGCGGCCGCGACCGTCGTCGGGTCGGTGATCTCGTAGTCGGAGGCGCCGCCGCCCGGGCCGCTGGGCGGCCCGCTCACGACGTACCGCGCGGAGAGGTGCACCGCGTCGACGCCCGCCCTGGCCAGGGCCGGGATGTCCTCGACGCGGACGCCACCGCCCGCCATCACCTCGAGCCGTCCCGCCGCACGCTCCCGCAGAGCGCGCAGCATCCGCACGCCGTCCGCGCTGCGACCGGCGCCGCCGGAGGACAGCACCCGGTGGACGCCGCGCACCGCCAGCTCGTCGATCGCCGCGACGGGGTCGGGCACGACGTCGATCGCGCGGTGGAAGGTGACCTGCATCCCCTCGGCCGCGTCGACGAAGCGGCTGAGCGCCTCGCCGTCGACTGTGCCGGCTTCGTCGAGCGCGCCGACGACGACACCCGCGGCGCCCGCCGAGCCGGCGTACCGGATGTCGGCCACCGTGAGGGCGATCTCGGCGGCGTCGTAGACGAAGCCGCCGCCGCGCGGACGCACGAGGACGTGGACGAATCCCGGCCGGCCCTCGGCCTCCGCGTGCTCGACCGCGGAGCGGATGAGCGCCGCGGACGGCGTGAGGCCGCCCATCCCCAGGGCCGTGCACACCTCGATCCGGTCCGCGCGTTCCGCCAGTGCGACCTCCGCCCCGGCCAGGTCTTGCACGGCGATCTCGACGGCGATGCCCACGGCGGCTCCTCATGCAGAAGGGGTGCCGCACGTTGCGCGTGCGACACCCCTGAGACTACTGCGGGCCTAGACCTCGGTCAGCGGGCGACTTCGCCGTCGACGTAGTCGTCGTCGTTCGAGGCGTTCCAGGCGAACAGCTTGCGCAGCTCGCGGCCGGTGGCCTCGATCGGGTGCTGCTCGCCCTTGGCGCGGAGGGCGAGGAACTCCGGCGCGCCCGCGTCCTGGTCGGCGATGAAGCGCTTGGCGAAGGTGCCGTCCTGGATGTCGGACAGCACGGCCTTCATGTTCTCCTTCACGTGCGGGTCGATGACGCGCGGGCCGGAGACGTAGTCGCCGTACTCCGCCGTGTCGGAGACACTCCAGCGCTGCTTGGCGATGCCGCCCTCCCACATGAGGTCGACGATCAGCTTGAGCTCGTGCAGCACCTCGAAGTACGCGACCTGCGGCTGGTAGCCGGCCTCGGTCAGGGTCTCGAAGCCGTACTGGACGAGCTGCGAGACGCCGCCGCAGAGCACGGCCTGCTCGCCGAACAGGTCGGTCTCGGTCTCTTCGGTGAAGGTGGTCTTGATGCCGCCGGCGCGGAGGCCGCCGATGCCCTTGGCGTAGGAGAGGACGAGCGGCCACGCGTTGCCGGTCGCGTCCTTCTCGACAGCGACGATGACGGGGACGCCACGGCCGGCCTCGTACTCGCGGCGCACGGTGTGGCCCGGGCCCTTCGGTGCGACCATGATCACGTCGACGCCCTCGGGCGCCTCGATGTAGCCGAAGCGGATGTTGAAGCCGTGCCCGAACACGAGGGCGTTGCCCTCCTGCAGGTTGCCCTGGATGTCGTCGGCGTACAGGTGACGCTGCACCTGGTCCGGCGCGAGGATGACGATGACATCGGCCCAGGCCGCGGCGTCGGACGCGCTCAGGACGCGGAAGCCCGCCTCCTCGGCTTTCGGCTTCGACTTCGAGCCCTCCTTGAGGCCGATGACGACCTCGACGCCCGAGTCGCGGAGGTTCTGCGCGTGCGCGTGACCCTGCGAGCCGTAGCCGATCACGGCGACCTTCTTGCCCTGGATGATCGAGAGGTCGGCGTCGTTGTCGTAGTAGATCTCAGCCACTTGGCTACTCCTTGCTGGTTGGTTCGAAAGAAAGGGTCAGTTCTTGAAGACGCGCTCGGTGATGGACTTGCCGCCACGGCCGATCGCGAGGAGGCCCGACTGCGCCATCTCCTTGATCCCGTAGGGCTCGAGCACCTTGAGCAGCGCCTGCGTCTTGCCGCTGTCGCCGGTGACCTCGATCACCAGAGCGTCGGTGGCGACGTCGACGACGCGGGCGCGGAAGAGGTTCACGGCCTCCAGCACCTGCGAGCGGGTCGAGTTGTCCACCCGTACCTTGATCAGCAGGTGCTCGCGCTGCACCGACTGCGCCGGGTCGAGCTCCACGATCTTGATGACGTTGATCAGCTTGTTGAGCTGCTTGGTCACCTGCTCGAGCGGGAGGTCTTCCACATCGACCACGACGGTGATGCGCGAGAGGCCGTCGACCTCGCTCGTGCCCACCGCGAGCGAGTGGATGTTGAAGCCGCGCCGGGCGAAGAGGCCTGCGACGCGGGTCAGCAGACCGGGCTTGTCCTCGACGAGGAGGCTCAGAACGTGCGTGCTCATGGTCACTCCCCTCCGAACGACGGGCTGTGGTCGCGGGCGTACTGGACGTAGCT
The DNA here is from genome assembly GCF_050632205.1 of Leifsonia xyli subsp. cynodontis. GTDB lineage: Bacteria > Actinomycetota > Actinomycetes > Actinomycetales > Microbacteriaceae > Leifsonia > Leifsonia xyli_D. The sequence continues at coordinate 878,544 of NZ_CP192578.1, read as the reverse complement.
GTTGCTGACACCCTGCGGGACCATCGGCCACACCATCGCGTCTGCGCTCACCACGAAGTCGATGACGACCGGGCGGTCGTTGGTCTCGAGCGCGAGCTTGATCGCGGCGTCGACCTCTTCTTCCTTCGTGACGCGGATGCCGAGGGCGCCGTACGCGTCCGCCATCTTGACGAAGTCGGGCACGCGCACGGTGTCGTGGCCGGTGTTCAGGTCGGTGTTCGAGTAGCGGCCGTCATAGAAGAGGGTCTGCCACTGCCGCACCATGCCGAGCGACGAGTTGTTGATGATCGCGACCTTGATCGGGATGTCGTTGATCGTGCAGGTGGCCAGCTCCTGGTTGGTCATCTGGAAGCAGCCGTCGCCGTCGATCGCCCACACCACGCGGTCGGGCTGAGCGACCTTCGCGCCCATCGCCGCGGGCACGGAGTAGCCCATCGTGCCGGCGCCGCCGGAGTTGAGCCACGAGTTGGGCCGCTCGTACTTGATGAACTGCGCGGCCCACATCTGGTGCTGGCCGACACCGGCCGTGTAGATGCCTTCGGGCCCGGTCAGCTCGCCGATCCGCTGGATCACGTACTGGGGCGCGAGAAGGCCGTCGCTGGTCGGCGAGTAGCCGAGCGGGAACTCCTCGCGGAGCCCGTTCAGGTACGTCCACCACTCGATGATCTCGGGCTTGGCCGACCTCGTCGCGTCCTGGAACGCGGCGGTCAGATCGACGATGACGTCCTTGGCATCGCCGACGATGGGGACGTCGGCGACTCGGATCTTGGAGATCTCGGCGGGGTCGACGTCGACGTGCACGATCTTCGCGTTGGGGGCGAACAGGGAGGTGTTGCCGGTCACGCGGTCGTCGAACCGCGCGCCGAGCGAGACGATCAGGTCGGACTCCTGCAGCGCGAGCACGGCCGGCACCGTCCCGTGCATGCCCGGCATGCCGAGGTGCTGCTTGTGCGTGTCCGGGAAGGCGCCGCGCGCCGTGAGCGTCGTCACGACGGGCGCGCCGGTGGCCTCCGCCAGCTCGAGCAGCTCCTGCGACGCACGGGCGCGGATGACGCCGCCGCCGACGTAGAGCACCGGCTTCTTGGCCTCGGCGAGCAGCTGGGCCGCTGCGAGCACCTGCTTGCCGTGCGCCTTGGTGATCGGCCGGTAGCCCGGCAGGTCGACCTTGGGCGGCCACACGAATGGAGCCGAATTCTGTTGCGCGTCCTTGGTGATGTCGACGAGGACGGGGCCCGGACGGCCGGTGCCGGCGATGTGGTACGCCGCCGCGATGGTCGCCGGGATGTCCTCGACGTCTTTCACGAGGAAGGAGTGCTTGGTGATCGGCATGGTGATGCCGACGATGTCGGCCTCCTGGAACGCGTCCGTGCCCATCAGGGTCGAGAAGACCTGGCCCGTGATGAACACGACCGGGACGGAGTCCATGTGCGCGTCCATGATCGCGGTGACCAGGTTCGTGGCACCCGGGCCGGAGGTCGCCATGGCGACCCCGACCTTGTTGCTCGCGACCGCGTAGCCTTCGGCCGCGTGGCCGCCGCCCTGCTCGTGCCGGACGAGCACGTGGCGGATGCGCGTGGAGTCCATGATCGCGTCGTAGATGGGCAGGATCGCACCGCCGGGGAGCCCGAAGACGTCGGTGACGCCGAGGAGTTCGAGGGTGCGGACGACCGACTGGGAGCCGGTCAGATTCTCGGGCGACGCCTTTCCGGGCGCCGCGGACGGCAACACACTGCTGGGGGTTGCATCCGGGGACATGCCTGTTTCAGTCCTTACGTACGGTGGTGGATCTGGAGCTGGCGCGAGCTCAGCCCGTGACCGCTCCTTCTGCTGCGGAACGCACGAGCTTCGAGAACTTCGCGAGAACGCCACGGGTATAGCGCGGAGGAAGAGGCGCCCAGCCTTGACGGCGGGCGGTCAGCTCTGACTCGTCGACAAGTAGGTCGAGGGAGCGAGCCGCGATATCGACCCGTATCAGATCACCATCGCGCACGAAGGCGATGGGACCAGCGTCCACCGCTTCGGGTGCTATGTGGCCGATGCACAGGCCGGTTGTGCCGCCTGAGAATCGTCCGTCCGTCAATAGTAGTACATCCTTGCCGAGGCCTGCGCCCTTGATGGCGGCGGTGATGGCGAGCATCTCGCGCATCCCCGGGCCGCCCTTCGGGCCCTCGTAGCGGATGACGACCACGTCGCCGGCCTTGATCGATCCTTCGGTCAGCGCATCCATCGCGGCGCGCTCGCGCTCGAACACGCGCGCCGGGCCCTCGAAGACGGCGGCGTCGAAGCCGGCGGTCTTCACGACGGCGCCCTCGGGGGCGAGCGAGCCCTTGAGGATGGTGATTCCGCCGGTCGGGTGGATGGGGTTGTCGAGCGAGCGCATGACCTCGCCGTCCGGCGCGGGCGGGTTGATCTCTGCCAGGTTCTCGGCGACCGTCTTGCCGGTGACCGTGAGGCAGTCGCCGTGCAGCAGGCCCGCGTCGAGCAGCGCCTTCATGACGACGGGGACGCCGCCGTGGCGGTCGACGTCGTTCATGACGTACTTGCCGAACGGCTTGAGGTCGCCGATGTGGGGCACCGTGTCGCCGATGCGGTTGAAGTCGTCGATCGTGAGGTCGACCTCGGCCTCGTGGGCGATCGCGAGCAGGTGCAGCACCGCGTTGGTGGAGCCGCCGAAGGCCATGACCACGGCGATCGCGTTCTCGAACGCCTCCTTGGTCATGATGTCGCGCGCGGTGATGCCCTTCTTGAGCAGGTTCACCACGGCCTCGCCCGAACGGTGGGCGTAGTAGTCGCGGCGGCGGTCAGCCGAGGGCGGCGCTGCCGAGCCGGGCAGGCTCATGCCGAGCGCTTCGGCGACCGACGCCATGGTGTTGGCGGTGTACATGCCGCCGCAGGCGCCTTCGCCCGGGGCGATGGCGCACTCGATGCGCTTGAGGTCTTCCTCGCTCATCTTGCCGGCCTTGCACGCGCCGACCGCCTCGAACGAGTCGATGATGGTCACGTCTTTCTCCGTGCCGTCGGAGAGCTTGACCCAGCCGGGGGCGATGGATCCGGCGTAGAGGAAGACCGCCGAGAGGTCGAGCCGGGCCGCTGCCATCAGCATGCCGGGGAGCGACTTGTCGCAGCCGGCGAGCAGCACCGTGCCGTCGAGGCGCTCGGCCATCATGACGGTCTCGACGGAGTCGGCGATGACCTCGCGCGACACGAGCGAGAAGTGCATGCCCTCGTGACCCATCGAGATGCCGTCGGAGACGGAGATGGTGCCGAACTGGAGCGGATAGCCGCCGCCGGCGTGCACGCCCTCTTTCGCGCCCTGCGCGAGACGGTCGAGCGAGAGGTTGCAGGGGGTGATCTCGTTCCAGGAGGAGGCGATGCCGATCTGCGGCTTCTCCCAGTCTTCGTCACCCATGCCGACGGCGCGGAGCATTCCGCGGCTGGTGGTGGCTTCGATCCCGTCCGTGACGACGCGCGAACGCGGCTTCCAATCGACTTCTGGCATGGATCAACTCTAGGACGTCTGAGATGCCGCTCCGGCCATGTGACCCGTACCGGTGGAGAAGAGGACCGCAGGTCAGTCTGTGGACGACTTCACGTGCGCCTCTCGCGCCTGGGCCAGCAGGGTCAGCAGGGTGGCGATGGCGCGCTCGTCGGCGACCCGGTACTGCGCCGCGGTCTCCCCCGCGCCCACCTTGATCCCCACATCGCCGCGGCGGGGCTGCAGCACCGAGAAGCCGTCCTCGTCGGTCACGTCGTCGCCCGCGAAGAGCACGGCCGTCGCCTTCGTGTACTCGCGCAGCCGCTCCACCCCGTCGCCCTTGTGGGCCTCGCGGATGCTGAACTCGATGATGTCCTTGCCGTCGCGGATGGTCAGCGCGTCGCTCACCGCCGCGGCCGCCTCGCGGGCGCGCGCGACGACCTCCGGCCCCCGCTCCTCGGCGACCGGGCGGTAGTGCACGCCGAAGCCGACGGGCTTGGTCTCGAGCTTCGTGCCCGGGACGCTGTCGACCAGCTCCTGCAGCGTCTCGCCGAGGCGGCGGAGAGTCCCTTGCTCCTCCGGCGAGAGGTCGAGCGAGACGCCGTCGCGCCCGAAGCGGATCTCGACCCCGTGCGAGCCGATCAGCAGCGCATCCTCGTCGGCCTCCGTCACGGTCTCGAGGCTGGTCAGGGGACGGCCCGACACATACGCGACCCAGGTGCTGGGGAGGTGCTCCAGCCGGTCGAGCGCCGCCTTCGACGCGGGCAGCGCACGGGCGCCGCGCGGCACGTCGACGAAAGGCGCCAGCGTCCCGTCGAAGTCGAGGGCGAGCAGCAGGCGGTCCGCCCTCGCCAGCTGCTGGAGAGCCGATGCGAGGGCGACGGCCGAGGCGGGCGGGAGGTGCGAGGCGGTGTCGGTCATGCGTCTTTCGTCACAGGTGAGGGGTTGGAAGAGGGGATGCGCTCAGCGCCGGTTGACGGGCGGGTCCTGCAGCGGGTGGTCGCCGTGGGCGCTGCGGGTGAGCGCGTCCAGGAACGACGCGGACCAGCGCGCGACATCGTTCGTCAGCACCTTCTTGCGCAGGGCGCGCATCCGCCGGGTGCGGTCGCGCTTGGGCATGGCCAGCGCCTGCAGGACGGTGTCCTTGAGCCCCTCGATGTCGTGCGGGTTGATGAGCAGCGCCTGCCGAAGCTCGTCGGAGGCGCCGGCGAACTCGCTGAGCACGAGCACGCCGTCCTCGTCGACCCGGGTGGCGACGTACTCCTTCGCGACGAGGTTCATCCCGTCGCGCAGCGCCGTCACCAGCATGACGTCGGCGGCGAGGTACAGCGCGACCATCTCCTCGCGGGGATAGCCGTGGTGCAGGTACGCGACCGCGGTGTGGCCGAGCGTCGAGTAATCGCCGTTGATACGGCCGACGGTCAGCTCGATCTCGTCGCGCAGCTGGCGGTAGGTCTCGACACGCTCGCGGCTGGGGCTGGCGACCTGCACGAGCGTGACATCCTCCGCCTTGACCCGCCCCTCCTCGAGCAGCTCGCCGAACGCCTTGAGCCGGTGCCCGATGCCCTTCGTGTAGTCGAGCCGGTCGACGCCGAGCATGATCTTCTCCGGGTTGCCCAGCTCTTCGCGGATCTCGCGGGCGCGCGCCTGGATCTCCGGGCGCCGCGCGAGGTCCTGGTACTGGTCGGCGTCGATCGAGATCGGGAAGGCCCGTGCGAGCACCGTGCGCACCAGGCCGCCCCGGCGGTCGGTGGTGACGTGGCGGTGCGACCCGGCGTCCGGGTCGTCGGTGTCGATCGGCACCTCGACGATCGGCCCGCGGGTCTCGTAGCCCTTGAGCCGCCGGACGGCTCGCGAGAAGTTGCCCGCGTCGGCGACGCGCTGGAAGCCGATCACGTCGGCGCCGAGCAGCCCGTCGATGATCTGCCTGCGCCACGGCAGCTGCGAGTAGATGCCGTAGGGCGGGAACGGGATGTGGTTGAAGAACCCGATCACCAGGTCCTGGCGCAGCTCGCGCAGCATCGCGGGCACCAGCTGCAGCTGGTAGTCGTGCACCCAGACGACGGCGCCCCGGGCGGCCACCGCGGCGGCCGCCTGCGCGAACCGGCGGTTGACGGTGACGTAGCTGTCCCACCACTCGCGGTGGTAGCTCGGCTGCGCGATGACGTCGTGGTAGAGCGGCCAGAGCGTGTCGTTGGAGAAGCCCTCGTAGTACTCCTGCAGCTCGTCCTCCGAGAGGGGCACGGGGAGGATGTTGATGCCGCCGGCCTCGAACGGCTCGATCTCCTCGTCCGCGACGCCGGCCCAGCCGATCCACACACCGTCCTGCGACCGCATGACCGGTTCCAGCGCCGCCACGAGCCCGCCGGGCGAGGGCCGCCAGTCGGCGTTGCCGCTCTCGTCGAGCACCCGGTCGACGGGGAGCCGGTTCGACACGATGATCAGGTCGTAGGTCTCACCGCCGGACACGGTCTCGGTCGCGGATGTCGTCGGATCTGGCGTCGCGGTGATGGTGGGTCAACTCCCTCGAAGGGTCGGGTCGTGAACACCAGCCAGGGTACCAGCGCCCTCGGGGCCTGCTGAGGGTCGCCTTACTGCGCCTTCCCGAGGAGGTGGATCAGCCGGCTCGCGTACTCCGCGTAGCCGGAGGCGTTCGGGTGGAAGACGTCGGGGCCGGAGGTGTTGAGCCACGGCCTCCGGTCGCCGATCGCGTGCCCGGCGAAGTCGACCGGCAGGTACGTCATCGCCTTGCCGTCCGCCCTCTGCTCGTCGACGGCCTGGCGGATCACCTCGTTGAGCCCGATGCTCGCCGCGTTGATCGCGGCCGCCGTCTGGAAGTCGCGGGCGCCCGGATCGCTCGCGTCGTACAGCACGGTGTAGCCGGTGACGACGATGCGGGCGTTGGGCGCCGCCTGGGCGACCGCGCTGTAGACGGTTCGCAGCCGGTCGGGCAGCACGTTGAGCAGCGAAAGCGCGGCGGTGACCTGGTTGCGGCAGGCGGCGGCTTTGCCCGCGGCGCAGTCGCCGGCGATCGCCGCGACGCCGAGGTCGTTGCCGCCGATGCTGACGGTGACCAGGTCGGTGCGCTCGTCGAGGGCTATCAGCTGGTGCTTGAGCAGGTCGGAGGTCGTCGCGCCGGCGCACGCGGCGTTCACCACCAGGTCGACCCCTGCCTTTCGGGCGAAGACGGCCGGGTACCCGTTGGCGCTGATCCGGCACTTGCCCTGCTCGGCTCCCCCGCCGAGCCCCGCGGCGAACGAGTCGCCGAGGGCGACGTAGCGGGTGGATGCGGTGAGCGGCTCGGTCGGGAACGGGTCCGGCGTCGCGGTCGCGGTGGGTGCGGCGGTCGCGGCGGGCTGGGGCGGCTGTGCGCGGCCCGCGGTGCCGGAGCAGCCGCTCATGGCGAGCGCGGCGGCAGCCACGGCGAGGACGGCGACGGCGTGGAGCCCACGGGAGGCGCGCTGAGCGCGGGGTTCTCGGGATGCTTCGGGTCGCATCCGTCAGACAGTAGCCCGGGTGCCTTAGGGAACGCTCAGCGCGGAGGGATCAGACGCGCTCGGTCAGCGCGAGCAGGATGGCGGGCACCGACTCCGACAGCCGCTCGGTGAACGTGCGCTGGTCGTCGGCCAGCACCGCCCGCGCCTCCCCGTTGGCGCAGAGCTCGGCGATCACCCGCACCGCCTCCTCCGGGTCGATGGTGAAGCGGCGGCCCGCGCTGTCGAGCGCCTCCACGACGATCTCGGTCAGGTCGGCGAAGAACTCGTCGTGGTAGCGGAGGTAGTCGGCGGCGATCGAGTGGTCGCGCAGGGCCATCAGCTGGAACTCGGCCTGGACGAGCCACCAGCGGCGGTCGTCGGACTGCAGTTCGAGGATGCGCGTGATCGTCTGCAGCACGTCCTCGTCACCGAGCCCACCGCCCTGCTCCCCGACCAGGGGCGTGAGGAACTGCTCGACGCCGGTGTTGAGCTGCTCGAGCCGCATCGTCTTCTCGCGCTCCATGAGGGCGAAGAAGAGCTCCTCCTTGCTGGAGAAGTTGGAGTAGAACGCGCCGCGGGTGAAGCCCGCGGCCTCGGCGATCATCTCGACGCTGGCGGCACGGACGCCGTGCTCGGCGAACACGTCGAACGCCGCGTCGAGCAGCCGCGCGCGGGTGCGCTGCCGGCGTGCCGACTCGGCCGGCGCGTCTTCACTGAGAGTCGTGGTGCTCAAGCTGAAACCTTCCTGAATCCAACTTTCGATACAGCAGTGTATCCGATACGGTTCTGTACGGATACAACGATGTATCGAACTCTTTTCGTCGCTTTCGGTACTCACCCACTGGAGAACCCGTGTCCTCGCTCCTGTACTCGGTCGGCCGGTGGGCCTACCGCGCCCGCAAGCTGGTCCTCATCATCTGGATCGGCCTGCTCGCGCTCCTCGGCGGCGGTGCCCTGCTCTTCAACCAGGGCACCGACAACAGCTTCAGCATCCCGGGAACCGAGTCGCAGGAGGCCCTCGACACGCTCAGCCGGACGTTCCCGCAAGTCAGCGGCACGACCGCCCAGATCGTCGTCGTGGCGCCGGACGGCACGACGGTCGACGACAGCGCCGTGAAGAAGCCGATCCAGGATGCGGTCGGCAGCATCAAGGACATCCGCGGCGTCTCCGGCGTCACCTCCCCGTACTCGACGCAGGTCAAGGACCTGATCTCCGGCGACCGCTCGGCGGCCATCATCACGGTGCAATTGAAGGGGCAGATGACCACCGTGACGGCCGCGACGAAGGACGCGGTGAAGGCTGCGGGCGCCGACCTCGCGAAGCAGCTCCCAGCCGGCTCGAAGTCGGCGGTCGGTGGTCAGCTGTTCTCGCAGAACCTGCCGACGCTGTCCGCCATCGAGCTGATCGGCGTCGGCATCGCGCTGGTCGTCCTCATCGTCACCTTCGGGTCCTTCCTTGCGGCCGGGATGCCGCTCCTCACCGCGATCCTCGGTGTGGCGATCTCGATGTGCCTGATCTTCATCGCGACGCTGTTCGGCTCGATCTCGTCGACCACGCCGATGTTGGCGCTGATGCTCGGGCTCGCGGTCGGCATCGACTACTCGCTCTTCATCATCTCGAGGCATCAGGGCCAGCTGAAGGCCGGAGTGCCGCCCGAGGAGTCGGCGGCACGAGCCGTGGCGACGGCCGGCTCGGCGGTGCTGTTCGCCGGCATCACCGTGATCATCGCGCTCGCCGGTCTGGCCGTGGCGGGCATCCCGTTCCTGACCACCATGGGCCTCGCCGCGTCGGCGGCCGTCGCGGTCGCGGTCATCATCGCGCTGACGCTCACGCCGGCGCTGCTCGGGTTCGCCGGTGCGCGGCTGACGCCCGGCCGCCGGAAGGCCGCGCGCGACGCGAAGCGGCGGCCGGCGGCTGCCGAGGGCGCCACCGACACCGGCGCGATCGCGCCCGTGGCCGTCGCGCCGGCCGCCCCTGCGCCGGCAGCCGACTTCACGCACTCCGCCACGGCGGAGATCCCTCCGGGCTTCTTCCGCGGCTGGGTCCGCGCCGTGACGCGCATCCCGATCGTGACCGTCGTCGCCGTCATCGTGGGGCTCGGCATCGCCGCCCTGCCCGCGCTGCAGCTCCGGCTCGCGCTGCCCGACGCCGGCTCGCAGCCCGCCAGCTCGCCGGCCCGCGTCGCCTACGACCTCGTCTCCGAGCACTTCGGGCCAGGCTACAACGGACCGCTGATCGTCACCGGCTCCATCATCCAGAGCACCGACCCGGTCGGTCTGATGAACACGATCGGGGACGAGATCGCGCAGCTCCCCGGCGTCGCCTCCGTGCCGCTCGCCACGCCCAACGCGACGGCGGACACGGGCATCGTGCAGGTCGTCCCGACCACCGGGCCGGACAACGCGAAGACCGCCGACCTGGTGGCCGAGATCCGCGGCAAGCACCAGCACTTCCTCGACCAGTACGGCGTCGACCTCAAGGTCACGGGCAATACGGCCGCGCAGATCGATGTCTCGTCGCGGCTCGGGGACGCACTTCTCCCGTTCGGCATCCTCGTCGTCGGGCTCTCGCTCATCCTGCTCACCATGGTGTTCCGCTCGATCGCGGTTCCGATCAAGGCCGCCCTCGGCTACCTGCTCTCCGTCGGAGCCGCATTCGGCGCCGTCACCGTGGTGTTCGAGTGGGGCTGGCTCTCCGATCTGCTGCACGTCGACAAGACGGGGCCGATCATCTCGTTCATGCCGATCATCCTGATGGGCGTGCTGTTCGGACTGGCGATGGACTACGAGGTGTTCCTCGTCAGCCGCATCCGCGAGGACTACGTGCACGGCGGCAACGCACGGCGCGCCATCCAGAGCGGGTTCGTCGGCTCGGCGAAGGTCGTGAGCGCGGCCGCGATCATCATGATCTCGGTGTTCGCCGCCTTCGTGCCGGAGGGCGACGCGTCGATCAAGCCGATCGCGCTCGGCCTCGCCGTCGGCGTGTTCGTGGACGCCTTCATCGTGCGCATGACCCTCGTCCCTGCGGTGCTGCAGCTGCTCGGCGAGAAGGCGTGGTGGATGCCGCGCTGGCTCGACCGCATCCTGCCGTCCTTCGACGTCGAGGGCGACGGGCTGCAGAAGGAGCTGCAGCTGGCCGACTGGCCCGAGCCGGGCGCGACCGACGTCGCCGCGGCGGAGGGCCTGGGCGTGAGCACCCGCAAGCGGCGGCTCGTGGGGGATGTGTCGTTCCGGCTGGACGACGGCGAGGTGCTCGTCGTCCACGGCGGCGACCGCACCGCCGCGCTCGCCCTGCTCATGGCGATCACCGGGCGCACCCGCGTCGATTCGGGAACCGTCAAGGTCGCCGGGTTCGTGCTCCCCACCCGCGGCGCCGCCGTGCGCTCGCGCACGTCGATCGTGCGGCTGGATCCGTCCGAGACGCCCGTCGAGGATGTGCGGCGCGCGCTCGCCGATCGGCCCCGGCTGCTGGCGCTCGACGCCGTCGACTCGGTCACCGATCCGCTGGAGCGCCGGCGCATCCGCGGCGAACTGACCGCAGCCCTCAGCCGCGCGCGCGTCGAGGAGCGGCCCTTCGCGCTGGTCGTCAGCTGCGTCGACCCGTCCGGACTCGACGACCTGCTGCCGGACACCGCCGAGCCCACCTCCGTCGACCTCGACGGCGCCTCCGCCGCCGACGGCGCCCACGCCGTCGCCGCCCCCGAACTCACCGACTCCGACCGCGCCGAGCACGGCGCCCACCTCGAAAAGGCCGACGCCCGATGACCCCCACCACTCCCCTGCGCCGCCCGCGGTCCCTGTTCTCGCTGGAGCGGATGCGCTCGGACAAGCGCATCACCTGGCTGACGATCGCCGGCATCCTGCTCGTCCCGATAGTCATCGGCGGACTGCTCGTCTGGGCACTGTGGAACCCGACCGAGCGCCTCCACGACGTCAAGGCCGCCGTGGTGAACCTCGACCAGCCGGTGAAGATCAACGGCCAGACGGTCCCGCTCGGCCGGCAGATGGCTGCCGGGCTGCTCGACACGAAGAACGACAACTTCACCTGGGTGCTGACGGACAAGAAGGATGCGGACAAGGGCATCGCGAAGGGCGAGTACGTGTCCGTCGTCACGATCCCCGAGAACTTCTCGAAGGCGGCGACCTCGACGGCCGGACCTGCCGGCGACGCCACCCAGGCGACGATCGATGTGCGCACGAGCAAGGAGTCGAAGCTCGTCGACCCGGCGATCAGCCAGGCGGTCACCACGACGGCGACCTCCGTGCTGAACAAGCAGCTCACCTCGACGTACATCGCGAACGTCTACGTCGGGTTCAACACGCTCGGCACCCAGCTCGGCAAGGCGGCGACCGGCGCCGATCAGCTGGCCGGTGGATTGACGCAGCTCGCGAGCGGGACGCATCAGCTCGCCGATGGGGCTTCTCAGCTCTCGACCGGGGCGTCGTCCCTGGCGGGCGGCATCTCGCAGCTGTCGGACGGGACCACGGGTCTCGCGGACGGCCTGCAGCAGCTGTCGGGCGGAGCATCCTCCCTCGCCGGCGGCGTGCAGCAGACCGCGACCGGCGCGGCCGCGCTGCCCGGCGCTCTGCGCGGCCTCAGCGGCAACGCGGGCACGGCCGCGAGCGAGGTGACCTCCGCGACGACGAAGATCGGCGGCGCGCTGGCGACCTCCTGCACGCCGGCCAAGGTGACGGTGAACCCGGACCTGGCCGCCCTCTGCGGCGCGGTGCAGAGCCAGCTGCCGACGCTGCAGGACGGCATCAAGAACGCCACGATCGCCCAGATCGGCGTGGGAAAGGTCGCCGATCAGAGCGACCAGCTCGTCGCGGGCCTGAACGGCCTGGCAGGCGGCGCAGCACAGCTCTCCGGCGGCGTGGCGCAGTCCGCGTCGGGTGCGCAGCAGCTGGCATCGGGCGCCTCCCAGTCGGCGGACGGCGCGCAGCAGTTCGCCACCGGCGTGAAGGGTCTGAGCGACGGCATCCCCGCGCTCGCCGCAGGCGCCGACCAGTCGGCCTCCGGCGCCTCGTCGCTCGCGACCGGGCTGCACGCCGCGGTGAAGCAGCTTCCGTCGTACGACAGCGGCGAGCGGACCAGCCTCGCCAAAGTCGCGGCCGAGCCGGTCACGCAGAAGGCCTCCGGCACGACGGCGTTCGGCACCTCGAGCATTCCGCTGTTCGCCTCCGTGGCCCTTTGGCTGGGTGCGCTGGCGACGTTCCTCGTGCTGCAGGCGCTGTCCCGTCGCGCACTGCTGACCTCGCGCGCCGCGGGCCTGATCGCCCTCGACGGGTTCGTCCCCGCCGCCGCCCTCGGCGTGCTGCAGGGCGTGCTCGTGGCGGGCGTCATGGCGCCGGCTCTCGGCCTCGACGTCGGGCACTGGTTCGGCTTCGCGGGGCTGGCCGCCGCGGCCGGCATCGCCTTCGCCGCGGTGAACCACGGGCTCGTGGCGCTGCTCGGCGGCATCGGCCGCTTCCTGTCCATGCTCGTCGTCGTGGTGACCCTCGCCTCCGGCATCGTGTCGACCGCTCCCGGCTTCTTCGACGCGGCGCTGCCGTGGCTCCCGACCTCGCCGGCCATCACGGCGCTGCAGGGCGCCATCGACGGGTCGGCGGATGCGTGGCGCGGCCTCGGCGGACTGCTGCTGTGGGCCGCGCTCGGCTTCGCACTCGCACTGATCGCGGTGGCCCGGCGACGCGTCGTCAACGCGGCGCAACTGCTCCCGGCCGAGTAGTCCCGTACGAGGTCCATCCCCCATCGAGTCCGCGATGATTGCACGCGACACGCCGCCGCGCCGTGCAATCTTCGCGGACTCGACGGTGAGGGAGTCAGTGCGCGACGGCGAGGGCCAGCGTCGCGAGCACGACGGTGACGGGGGCGACGATCAGCCCGAGCAGCATGTACCGGCTCCAGCGGATCTCGACGTCGAACGACGTCAGCCGCTGGTGCCAGAGCAGCGTGGCGAGCGACGCCCACGGCGTGATCAAGGGTCCGGCGTTCACGCCGATCAGCAGCGCGGCGAGCCGCACCGGACTGTTCGCGACCGGTTCCAGCGCCAAGTAGGCCGGGAGGTTGTCGATCGCGTTGGCGCCGACGAGCCCCGTCAGCGAGAGCCGCAGCAGGGCCAGCGGCGACTCGCCCGAGCCCGAGACGGCCGCCATCACGGCGCCGAGGCCCAGGGCGTGCAGCGCCTCGATGAACAGGAACAGGCCGGAGGCGAGCAGCACGAGCTGCCACGGCAGCAGGTCGAAGCGGAGCGCTCCCCGGCGGCGGAACACGAAGAGGGCCGCCAGGATGAGCGCGGCGACGGTGGTCGGCAGCCAGACCGGCAGTCCGGAGACCAGCAGCGGGACGAGCGCGACGACGACCGCCGCGGAGACCCAGAACAGCACCGGATCGTCGATGCCGTCCTCCTCGCCGGTCTCGTAGCGCACGAGCAGCGAGCGACGTGCGATGACGAACACGACGATCATCGGCACGATGATGGCCACCAGCGCCGGCGCGAGCATCAGCGCCGCGAAGGCCGCGGGAGTCGGGTCCCCCATCGCGTGCTGCGCGAGCAGGTTGGTCAGGTTCGAGACGGGGAGCAGCAGCGACCCGGCGTTCGCCATCCACACCGTCGTCAGGGCGAACGGCAGCGGGTTCAGACCGGCGTGCCGGGCCATCACGATCACCACGGGCGTGAGCAGCACGGCGGTCGTGTCGAGCGACAGGAAGATCGTGCTGAGCGCCGCCACGACGACGACGAGCAGCCACAGCATCCAGGCCCGGCCGCGGCCCCAGCGGGCGGTCTGCTGGGCGAGCGCGGTGAAGACGCCGACCTCGGCGGCGAGCTCCGTCACGACGGTGATCGCCACCACGAAGAGCAGGATGGGCCAGACGCGGTCCCACAGCTCCACGGCCTCAGGGACAGGCAGCAGCCCGGTGGCCACGGCGATGCCGCCGAGCACGAGGAGCACGGCGCCCACGATCGCGGTGCGCATCCTCCTCCTCCCGGTCCCGACCTTGGAAGCGTACGCTACGGGGCGACACCGAAAGGAACGGGATGCGCAAGTACCTCTTCAACGGAGCCGTCATCAGTGCGGCGCTCGGCCTGTGGACCACCATCCAGTCGTCCAAGAGCGGACCGCGGGACTGGCGGATCCCGCTGATGTGGATCAACGCCGCCATCTCGCTGGCGCTGGCCGTCGGGGCGGTACTTCAGGAGACCCGGGAGGCGTCGGAGCGCGAATCCAACCCGATCGGCGCCAGAAAGAGCCGTTGACCCGCTGATCAGCACGAATCTCCCGGCGTGTTGCGCGGGATTCCGCGGTGAACGTCCAGGACACTTGTCTTACTGGTGAACCTGGAAGGGGTGCGCGATGTTTGGTCGTAGGCGGCATGCCGCGGCAGTTCCGGCGGCTCCGGTCCCGCAGCTGACGGATGCCCAGATCCTGGAGATCGTGCACACCAAGGTCTCCGAGCTGATCGGTACCGACGGCGAGTGGACGGTCGTCCGCCGCGCCCAGGACGACACCGACACCATCTTCCACTCGATCCTCGCCCAGTCCGTCTCGGTCGGCATCGCCGCCGCCCTCGCGGAGGCACGGCGTCGGCTCGAGGCCGGCGAGTCCCTCTCCGAGCCGCAGCACCTGGCGCCCGCCGTCGCCGACGAGCCCGCCGGGGCCGCGGCTGCCGCAGAGCCGACGGTCGCCGAGCCGGCCCCCGTCGCGGCGCCCGCCGCCGAGGAGGAGACTCCGGCCGAGCTCGAGCCGGCCGCCTTCAGCTGGGAGCCCGCCCCCATCACGCAGTGGACGGACCTCCGCAAGCCGGTGACGGGCGAGTTCCCGCTCGTCTCCCACCGCACGGCGGCCTGAGCCGGCTCAGCCGAGCGGCTTCCACTCCTCCGGGCCCTCCGACCCGGCCGGGTACTCCTCCAGCGGAACGCGCCCGTCGTGCCACGCGGAGAGCACCGACTCCACGATCCGCCAGCACTCCACCGCCGTGTCGGCGCGCACCGACAGCGACGGGTCGCCGTCGAGGATGCCCTCGAGCACCTCGCCGTAGGCGAGCAGCGCGCCCGGCCCGAAGTCGGCCGTGAGGGCCGTCCGCTCCAGCTCGTGCGGGTCGTCGGTGCCGTTGATGTTGAGCTCGAGCGCCATAGAGTCGGGCGCGAACATCAGCCGCAGCTTCGCCGGCTCACGGGCCCCGGTCAGCCCGGTCGGCACGTGCTGCGCCGCGGCGAAGGTAATCACCATCTCGCGGCGGCGGCTCCCGAGCGCCTTGCCGGAGCGCAGCGTGAACGGAACGCCCTTCCACCGCCAGGTGTCCACCTGCAGCGTGACCTCCGCCAGCGTCTCCGTCTCGCGCGAGGGGTCGACCCCCTCCTCGGCGGCGTAGGCCGGCAGCGTCTTGCCGTCGATCTCGCCTGCCGCGTACCGGGCGCGACGGGATGCCGTCGCCGGGTCGTCGTTCCACACCCTGGTCGCGCGCAGCACCAACTGCTTCGCGTCGCGGAGGTCGGCGGCGCCCAGCGTCGACGGCGGCTCCATCGCCAGCACGGCCATCACCTGCAGCAGGTGGCTCTGGATCATGTCCACCAGCGCGCCCGCCTTGTCGTAGTAGCGCGCGCGGTTCTCGAGGGCCAGGGTCTCGTCGTAGATCACGTCGACACGTTCGATATGCAGCCCGTCCCAGATCGGCTCCAGGATGCTGTTGGCGAACCGCACGCCCAGGATGTTGAGCACGCTGGAGCGGCCGAGGAAGTGGTCGACCCGGTGGATCTGATCCTCCGGCACGAGCCGCGCGAGTTGCGCGTTCAGGGCGATCGCGCTCTCGCGGTCCGTGCCGAACGGCTTCTCGAGCGCCAGGGTCAGCCCCTTCGGGAGGTCGAAGGCGCCGAGCGCATCGGAGGCCTTCGCGGTGATGGCCGGCGGCAGCGCGAAGTACAGCGCCGGCACGCCCTCCACGCTCGAGAGCAGGCTCTTCAGGTCGTCGGCACTGGTGGCGTCGCCGTTGACGTAGCGGGTCTCCTTCAGGAGCCGCTCCACCGCATCCCCCTTGGCGTCGACCGTGGCGAAGGACTTCTCCACGATCGCCCGCCATCCGTCGTCGTCGAGCTCGTCGCTGCTCGAGCCCACCAAGGTGAACGCGCGCTGGGGCTGGTCGGTGAGCAGTTGGCCGATGGCGGGGAGGAGGAGCCGAGACGTGAGGTCGCCGGATGCTCCGAGAATCACAAGAGTGTCCACGGACTGCGTCATGGCGATCACAGTACGTCCATACTGGGAATATGTCGCTCCCCATCGAGGATTACGCCCTGATCAGTGACTGCTTCACCGGGGCCCTCGTCGGGAAGGACGGCAGCATCGACTGGCTCTGCCTGCCGCGCTACGACTCGCGCTCCATGTTCGGTGCGCTGCTCGGCACGGAGGACCACGGCCGCTGGCTGCTGGCGCCGGTGGATGCGGGCGCGACCAGCACCCGGGCGTACGAGCGTGACACGATGATCCTGGTGACCCGGTGGACCACACCGGACGGCGAGGTCGAGGTCACCGACCTGATGCCGATGCACGACCACCGCGCCGATCTGGTGCGCCGCGTGCGGGGAGTCAGCGGCACGGTCCGGATGCGGCAGGACCTGCGCATGCGGTTCGGGTACGCCACGGCTGTGCCGTGGGTCCGTCAGCAGCGCACCAGCCGACCGCGCGCGCTCGTCGCGGTCGCCGGACCCGACGCGATCGTCGTGCGCGGCGCCGACCTGCACGCGGCGGACCACTCCCACCAGGGCGAGTTCACCGTGGGCGCCGGCGAGACGGTCGACCTGACGATGACCTGGTATCCGTCGCACCGCGATGCGCCGCCGCCCCTCGACGTCGAGGCCAGCCTGGAACGGACCCGCGCGTGGTGGACGGATTGGGCAGGCGCATGCGCGCACGAGGGTGCGTACCGCGACGAGGTCGTGCGGTCGCTGGTCATCCTGCGCGCGCTGTCGCACCTCGAAACGGGCGGGATCGTCGCGGCGGCGACGACGTCGCTGCCCGAGGCGTTCGGCGGTGAGCGCAACTGGGACTACCGGTTCGTCTGGCTGCGAGACGCCTCGCTCACCATCGGCGTCCTGCTCGGCCACGGCTACAACGACTCCGTCGACCACTGGCGCGACTGGCTGCTGCGCGCGATCGCCGGCGACCCCGGCGACGTGCAGATCATGTACGGCCTGGCGGGCGAGCGCGACCTGAACGAGCGGGTGATCGACAGCCTCCCGGGCTACCAGGGCGCGCACCCTGTGCGCATCGGCAACGACGCGTCCACCCAGTTCCAGGCGGACGTCATCGGCGCCGTGATGCTCGCCCTCGATCACGGGCGCCGTGCGGGCAACGCCGAGACCCGGTTCTCGTGGGCGCTGCAGCGCGCGCTGATGGGCTACCTCGAGCAGCACTGGCGGCAGCCCGACCACGGCATCTGGGAGATCCGCGACCAGCCGCAGCACTTCACGCACTCGCGCGCGCTGGTCTGGGCCGCGTTCGACTGCGCCATCCGTGGGGTCGAGCAGTACGGCCTCGACGGCCCGGTGGAGCGGTGGAAGCGGGAGCGCGAGGCGATCCGCGCGGACATCGAAGCGAACGGCTGGGACCCGCACCGCGGCACGTACGTGCAGCACTACGGCACGACCGAGGTGGATGCGTCGCTGCTGCAGCTGGCCCAGGTCGGCTACGTCAGCGCCGACGACCCGCGGATGCTGGGTACGGTCCGCGCGCTCGAGGAGGACCTGCTGCGCGACGGGCTGCTGCTCCGGTACCGCACCGAGACCGGGGTGGACGGCCTTCCGCCTGGCGAGCATCCGTTCCTCGCCTGCTCGTTCTGGCTGGTGGAGCAGTACGCCACCTCGGGCCGTCAGGACGACGCCGTCGCGTTGATGGACCGCCTGGTCGCCCTGGCGAACGACGTCGGTATGCTCTCCGAGGAATACGACGTCGAGGGGCGCTCGCACGCCGGGAATACGCCGCAGGCGCTGACCCACCTGGCACTCGTCCGCGCGGCCGATGCGATCTCCGGTGTCCCGCTGTGGCCGGCGCCATGACCGATGCGGGCACGCTCGAGCAGGCGCGCACCGACGAGCTGCTCGAGCTCGGGTCGCCGTGGGTCACCATCGTCTGGAACGACCCCGTGAACCTGATGAGTTACGTCACGTACGTCTTCCAGACCTACTTCGGCTTCCCTCGTGCGGAGGCCGAGCGGCGGATGATGCTCGTCCACACCGAGGGTCGCGCGGTGGTCGCCACGGGGACCCGTGAGGAGATGGAACGGCACGTGGAGGCGATGCACGAGTACGGCCTCTGGGCGACGCTGGCGAAGGCCGACGCATGATGCCGTTCCGCCGGCGGCGCGACGGCACGGTCGCGGCGACGTTCACCCACGACGAGGCGCAGCTGCTGCGGTCGCTCGCCGAGGAGGCGGTCGAACTGGCCGGCGCGGCCGCGGTCGCCGAGAACCACGAGGTGGACCCGGCGCTCGGCCGGCTGCTGCCGGACGCGTACCCGGACGACCCGGAGGCCTCGGCCGAGTTCCGCCGCTTCACCGCCGCGGGTCTCGCCGACCGCAAGGAGCACAACGCGCGAGCGGTGATCGATTCGCTCGGCGACGCGACGGCCGGCCCGGTGAAGGTCGTGCTCGACCCGGCGCAGGCGTCCGCGTGGCTGCGGGTGCTCACGGACATCCGGCTCGTGCTGGCCGCCCGGCTCGGCATCCACGAGGACGGCGACGAGGGCGACATCCACGACGAGGAGTCGGCGATGCAGCGCGCAGTGTACGACTGGCTGGCCGGCGTGCAGGAGCTGCTCGTGCTCGCCGTCCGGCCGCGCCGCTAGACGCACTCAGACCGGGAACCGCACCGCGGCGGCGGCCGCTCCTCCGCCCGGCACCTCTTCGGCCCGCAGCGCGTACACCCTCGCCTTCGAGGCGAGCGAGCGCCGCAGGATCTCGTCGACGACGCCGTAGTCGCCGGGCGCATCCTCCGCGTCCAGCCGGATCGCGCCGGTCTCGTCGTCCACCGACCCGGGCACGCGCCGGTCGATGTCGATCACGAGCGACTCGACCGCCCCGAACGTGGCGGCGCGGGCGATGTCGCTCAGGTCGACCAGCGCCGTCCCCGCTGCGATGCGCGACTGGTACGCCTCCCGCAGCTCGGCGACCTTGCCCGCGTAGTACCGGTCGAGCACTCCGCGTGCGGCGGTGGCGAGCTCCTCGTCGGTCTTGTCCTCCGGGTTGCCTGCGATGGTCTCGGCCACCAGCCGGGGGTGCTCCCCGCGCCCCTGTAGATGCCGGCGAGCGGTTCGGCGGCGGCCAGGATGAGCGGCTCGGTGGCGTTGACGAGCAGCGGATGCGTCGCCCGCTCGATCGCCTGCACGTACTCCAGCATCCGCACCTTCTGGCCCTCGGACCCCTGCAGGCGGCCGTCGGGCGACCGTCCGCTCACCGATGCCAGTCCGACCGCGGCCGCGACGTCGCGCGGCATCCCGGGCACCTCGACCCGCTCCGGCGGCCGGTCGGCCGTGATGTGCAGCAGCCGGACCGAGTTGCCCGCCAGGGCCAGGATGTGCGCCGTCTGCGGGAACGTCAGCGCCCGCAGCAGCGGCTTGACGTAGAAGCGGTCGGCGATCTCGCACGCGGTGCCCAGCCGGTTCGGCAGGCGGAACGTCTCGGAGAGCTCCCCGTCCAGGAACACCGCGAGCGACCGCGACTGGTAGCGCCAGAAGTCGCGGTCGTCGAGGATGCGCTCGCCCTCGCCGTGGATGGTCTGGATGCGCGGGCGCGGCACGCCGGACTTCTCGAGCGCCCGCACCGCGGTGGCGAGATGGTTCTTCAGCTCGATCCGCGCCCGGTCCGCCTCCGCCGGGGTGGTGCCGGTCGGCAGGTAGATGCTCACGCATCCGGGTTGCCGCAGCGCGGCCAGCCTTTCGACGTCGGCCTTGGTGGGGATGTCCTTGTACTCCACGGGTGGTCCTCCTGCCCCGTCGGTGCGGCATGGTCGGTCGCGTGCGGCCAGTCTCGTCGCGCGGCGGGTCCGTTCACAAGCCCGACGTTGACATTGGCCGAGATTGCGCCTACCGTCCCTTAAACCGGTTTAGATGACGCCTCGTCCGAAGGCGCACGACCATGAGGGGCCGCAACGATGCGCAACCGAGAACTGACCATGCCGAGGGCTGCACTCGCTCTCGCTCTGGGCGCCGCACTGTCCATCGCCGCCGTCGGCACGCCGGCGCTGGCCGCGCAGCCGACCGTCGAGTCGACGCGGCCGGTCGCCGACGCGGCGCCGGCGAAGCTGACCAACCTCGCCCACCTCGACTTCCTCCTCGACGACGTCCCGCTGCTGCCGGGCGTCGCCGGGCACACCACCTATCGGGCGGCCGAAGAGCCCGCGGCCCGCGCGCCGTGGGTGTACGCCGACCGGCAGGCCGACGGCAGCTTCCACCGCGTCGGCGGAGGACCGATCACGGATGCGACCCGCGGCTGGTACGCGCAGGGGGCCTACGACGCCGACGACATCTCGCGCGCCGCCGTCGTCTACCTGCGCGACTGGAAGCAGAACGGCACGGCGTCCAGCAAGGCCAGCGCCTACGAACTGCTTCGATCCCTCACCTACCTGCAGACCGCCGACGGCCCGAACGCGGGCAACGTGGTCCTCTGGCAGCAGCACGACGGGACGCTCAACCCCTCGGCGATCCCGAAGGAGCTGCCGGACCCGTCGGACTCCGCCGAGTCGTTCTGGCTGGCGCGCACGGTCTGGGCGCTCGGCGAAGGCTACGCCGGGTTCCGCGCGGCTGACCCGGCCTTCGCCTCGTTCCTCGCCGACCGCATGCACCTCGCGCTCGGCGCGCTGCAGCGGCAGTCCCTCGCGCAGTATCCGCAGACGCAGGTCGCCAACGGCGTCACCGTTCCGGGCTGGCTCATCGTCGGCAGCGCCGGCGCGACCGCCGAGGCGGTCCTCGGCCTGAGCGCCTTCGCGTCGGCCGCCCCGGGCGACGCCGCGGCACGCACCGCCCTCGCGCACTACGCCGAGGGCATCGCGAAGCTGCAGAGCGGCGGTGTCGGCCAGTGGCCGTTCGGCGCCCTGCTGCCGGAGGCGAACTCCCCCACCTTTTGGCACGCCTGGGCAGGGATGCAGCCGGCGGCGCTCACGGCTGCCGCGAGCGTCCTCGGAGACGCGGGCCTGCAGAAGGCGGCGAGCACCGACCTCGCCCAGTTCACCGCGCAGCTGCTCGCGAGTGGCGGACCGGACAACGGCTGGACGCCCACCCCGGCAGACCGCACGCAGATCGCGTACGGCGTCGACTCCCGTCTCGAGGGCCTGGTGGCCGCCTCCGATGCCACCGGCGCGGCCGGTCTCGCGGCCCTCGCCGGCGCGCAGGGCGCCTGGTACTTCGGCGCCAACCGCGCCGGGACGCCCGCCTACGATCCGGCGACGGGCGTGTGCGTCGACGGCATCGCCGCCGACGGCACGGTCAACCGCAACTGCGGGGCCGAGTCCGTCATCCACACGCAGCTCAGCATGCTGGCGCTGGATGCCCATCCTGCCATCGCCCGGGCCGCCACCGCGCTCACGCGCACCACCGCGACGAACGGGCTGACCGTCGTCGAGGCCGAGAGCGGCACCACGACCGGCCCGGTCACCACGGTGACCCCGCCGTCGGCGTGGACCGGCTCGGCCAACTGGTCGGGCGGCGCCTACCTGCAGGCCGGGGCCGGCTCGACCGTGACCGTGACGCTGCCCGCCGGGCACCCCGCGGCGCGCATCCTGCCGATCGCCGACCTGGGGCCGGGCGGATCCGGCACCACGAGCTGGTCCGCCGCCCTCGGGCGGTTCGCCCTCCCGCTCGGCCGGACGGACAACGTCCGCCCCGGCGAACAGGGCATCGCGCCGAGCCCGGTGTTCCTCCTCCCCCAGACGCTGCCCGTGCCCGTCCCGGCGCAGGCGACCTCCGTCACGGCGAAGGTCGACGGCACCGCCCGGCTGGACGCCCTGCTCGTGCAGCCCGTCGTCTCCCACCTCGGGCTCGCCGGCAGCACCACCCTCGACGTCTACGTCAACGCGACCAACGTGCCGGTGCCGCAGCGGATCGACTCCTCACGCCCCATGACGGCCACGGCCTACGACTCCGCCGGCACGCAGGTCGGCCGCGCCCGGACGGTCGGCGCGCACGGCTTCGTTCTCGTGCAGCCGGGCGGCTTCACGGTGGTGACCCCGCGGTGAGCCCGTCGAACGTCACCATCAACGACGTCGCCCGGGTGGCGGGCGTGAGCAAATCGCTGGTCTCGCTCACGCTCAACGATCGGCCCGGGGTGAAGGCCGAGACGCGGGAGCGCATCCTGTCGACCGCCCGCGAGCTCGGCTGGACTCCGCATCCCGGCGCCCGTGGGCTGACCACGCGCCGCGCGTACGCGCTCGGGCTGGTTCTCCGCCGTGAGCCGCGCACCATCGAAGTAGACCCGTTCTTCGCCGCGTTCATCGCCGGCGTCGAGACAGTGCTGGCCGAGCGCGGCAACGTTCTCGTGCTGACCGTCGTCCCCGACGCCGCGGCCGAGGAGCGCGCCTACGAGCGGCTGGCGGCCGACAAGCGCGTCGACGGGTTCCTGCTCACCGACCTGCTCGCCGAGGATGCGCGCATCCCCCTCATCGAGCGGCTCGGCTCCTTCGCCGTGTCGCTGGGCGCGCCTCCCGGCGGCAGTCCCTTCCCTGTCGTCACCCGCGACTACGACCCCGGCATCGACGAGCTCGTCGCCCACCTCATCGGGCTCGGCCACCGCCGCATCGCCCACGTCTCCGGCGACGAGCGGATGCTGCACGGCCTGCGCCGTCGTGAGCGCTTCGAAGAGGCGGCGCAGGCCGCCGGGCTCACGCCGCTCGTCGTCCCCACCGACTTCTCTCCCGAGCAGGGCGCCGAGGCCACGAAGGCCCTGCTCGAGACGGAGGACCGCCCCACCGCGATCGTCTACGGCAACGACCCGATGGCCATCGCGGGGATGGGCGTCGCACACGAACGGGGGCTCGACCTTCCGGGCGAGCTCTCGGTCACCGGGCTGGACGGATCCCAGATCGGGTCGTTCGTCTACCCATCCCTCACCACGCTCGACAACGACCCGGCCGGCTTCGGGATCGCCGCCGCCACCGCACTGCTGCGGCTGGTGGAGGACGGCGAGCCCGGCGACGTCGCCCTGCCGCCGGCCCGGCTGGTGGTGCGCGCATCCACCGCGCCGCCGGCACACCGCTGAACAACTCGCACCCCCAAGGAAAGGCACACCATGCGACCCAACAGACCGCAGAAGCGCAGAATCGCCGTCTCCCTCCTCACCGCCGGCATCATCGCCGGAACGCTCGCCGCCTGCGGGTCGAGCGGAGGAGGATCCGGTGACGCCATGAAGGCGCACGGGCCCATCACCATCTGGTACTCCAACAACACGCAGGAGGTGCAGTGGGGCAAGGCGATGGTCTCGGCCTGGAACTCCGCGCACCCCAAGGAGAAGATCAAGGCGCAGGAGGTGCCGGCCGGTAAGAGCACCGAAGAGGTCATCGGCGCGGCCATCACCGCGGGCACGACGCCGTGCCTCGTCTTCAACAACCTCCCGGCCGCGACCGGCCAGTGGCAGAAGCAGGGCGGTCTCGTCGACCTGTCGAAGTTCTCGGACGGCGCGAAGTACATCGAGGCGCGCAGCGGCGACTCGGCGAAGCAGTACAAGTCGGCCGACGGCGACTACTACCAGATGCCGTGGAAGCAGAACCCCGTCATGATCTTCTACAACAAGGCCATCTTCCAGAAGGCCGGCCTCGACCCCGAGAAGCCCGACCTGTCGACGTACGACAAGTTCCTCGCGGCCGCGCAGAAGATCAAGGCGTCCGGTGCGGCGCCGTACGCGATCTACCCCGCGCCGACCAGCGAGTTCTTCCAGGTGAACTTCGACTACCTCCCGCTGCTCGCTGCGCAGACCGGCGGCAAGACGTTCATCGAGAACGGCAAGGCCACCATCTCGGGGCAGGACTCGCTCGACGTCGCCAACTTCTGGAAGACCATCTACAGCGACGGACTCGCCGGCAAGGAGCAGTACCAGGGCGACGCGTTCCAGGACGGCAAGTCCGCCATGGCCATCGTCGGACCGTGGGCCATCGCCTACTACGGCGACAAGGTGCAGTGGGGCTCCGTGCCCGTCCCGACCAAGGACGGCAAGGCGGCGGACGAGACGTACACGTTCCCGGACGCGAAGAACATCGGCATGTACACCTCGTGCAAGAACCAGGGCACGGCGTGGGACGTCATCAAGTTCGCGACCAGCAAGGAGCAGGACGGCAAGCTGCTCGACGTCAGCGGTCAGATGCCCATCCGGACCGACCTCGCTACCACCTACGCCTCCTACTTCTCGGCGCATCCCGCGTACAAGGAGTTCGGCGCGCAGAGCGCTCGCACCGTCGACGACCCGACCGGCACCAACACGATCGCCCAGATGCAGGCCCTGCGCGACGCCTACACGAAGGCGGTCGTGAACGGCAGCGGATCGGTCGAGGACGTGTTCAAGACCGCCGCGGACAAGATCGACAAGCTGCAGGCGCAGAAGTAATCATGAGCACCTCGCTTCGCGGCTCCACGGCCGCACGACCGGCGGCGGGCAAGCAGCCCGCCGCCGGGCGAGGCGCACGCACAAGGCGCCGCTGGTCCAGCGCATCCTGGGGACGAATCCGCTGGGCTGGCTGTTCAGCGCGCCTTACCTCGTGTTCGTGATCGCGATCTTCGCCTTCCCGCTCTGCTTCGCCGTCTACATGTCGTTCTTCGACTACTTCTTCACGGCGCCCGGGGCGAACGTCAACCGGCCCTTCGTGGGGCTCGACAACTACGTCCAGGCGTTCACCGACCCGGCCGTGCTGCAGTCCTTCGTCAACGTCGGCATCTTCCTGATCATCAACGTGCCGCTGACCGTGGTGCTCGCACTGCTGCTCGCCTCCGGGCTGAACAGCATCGTGCGGTTCCGCACGTTCCTGCGCGTCAGCTACTACGTGCCGTACGTCACGGCGAGCGTGGCGACGATCGCCGTCTGGCTGTTCCTGTTCGGGCAGAACGGTCTCGTCAACCAGATCCTCGGATCGCTCGCGCCGAGCCCCAGCTGGCTCTCGAATCCGGTGCTCGCCATGCCGTCGATCGCGATCTACGTGACGTGGAAGGGGCTCGGGTTCTACATCCTGCTCTACCTCGCCGCGCTGCAGAACGTGCCGACCGAGCTGTACGAGTCGGCCGCGACGGACGGCGCCGGCAAGGTGCGGCAGTTCTTCTCGGTCACCGTGCCGGGCGTGCGCCCGGCGACCGTGCTGGTGCTGCTGCTGGCCACCATCACCGGCGCCAACCTGTTCACCGAGCCGTACCTGCTCACGGGCGGCGGCGGCCCGGAGGGGCGCTCGGCCTCGCCGGTGCTGATCATCTACCAGCAGGGCATCCAGCAGGGCCACCCGGGCTACGCCTCGGCGATCGGCGTCGTGCTCGTCATCGGGGTGCTCATCATCGGCTGGCTGCAGAACCGCTTCGTCGGAGGGAGGAACGAGTCATGACCACGGAGGCCACACCACGGCCCATCGCGAAGGATGCGAAGGTGCGCAAACGGCGTCGCCGCGACCTGGGGACGCCACGGCGGCTCAGCCGCGGGCAGGCGATCCTGCAGGGGATCGTGCTGACGCTCGGTGCGATCGCGTTCCTCTTCCCCTTCTACTACATGGTGGTCGGCTCGCTGCAGACCTCGCCCGACACCTCCATCGCCGGCGCGTTCCCGAATCCGGCGAACCTGACCCTGCAGAACTACGCGGAGATCAACTCGCGCATCAACCTGGTGAGCGGGCTCGTGAACTCGGGCATCTTCACCGGCGGCGTGCTCCTTGGCACCGTGGTGTTCGGCGTCCTCGCCGGGTACTCGCTCGCTGTGCTGCAGTGGCGCGGCCGCGGGGTGACGTTCGCTCTGGCGCTGCTGGTGCAGACCATCCCGTTCCAGCTGCTGATGATCCCGCTGTACGTGCTGATCGCGCGCAATTACGGTCTCGCCGACAACTACCTGGGCATGATCCTTCCGTTCGCGATCAACTCGGCGGCGGTGCTCATCTTCCGGCAGTACTTCCTGCAGCTGCCGCGCGAGCTGTTCGACGCGGCACGGGTCGACGGCGCGGGCGAGTTCCGTCTGCTGTGGAAGGTCGCGCTGCCGCTCGTGCGGCCGGCCCTGGTGACGGTGCTGCTGCTGACCTTCATCGGCCCGTGGAACGAGTTCCTTTGGCCGTTCCTGATCACGAAGGAGGCGAGCCTGCAGCCGCTCGCCGTGTCGCTGGCGAACTACATCTCGACGGTCGCGGGCTCCACCGCGAACCCGTACGGCGCGATCCTCTCCGGAGCGGTCGTGCTGGCGGCGCCCGTCGTCGTGCTGTTCATCCTGTTCCAGCGCTACTTCACCTCGACCGACCTGGGTTCGTCCGTCAAGGGCTGAACCGCGCTGACCCGCGAAAGGAACCATGGACGCCGTCCACACCGCGCCCGCAGCGCACGACGCCCTGCTGGCCAGCTACCGCGAGGCGCTCGCGCACACGAACGCGCTCACCGACCGGATCTCGACCGACCAGTTCTCGGCGCGCTACCCCGAGCGCCCGGACTGGGCGATCGGCCCCTTCGGGCGCGACGAGGATCTGACCTTCCGGCCCGAGGGCCAGTGGGACGACCCGACCGGGGTGGGATGGACGAGCGACTCCATCTTCAACCCGACGGTGATCGAGCGCGACGACGAGCTGCACCTGTTCTACCGGGCGTCGCCGCGGAAGGAGTCGACCGCCAGCCGGATCGGCCACGCCGTCCGCCGCGACGGTCTCTGGCACGACTCCCCCGCGAACCCGCTGCTGTATCCGACGCTCGCGAACGAGACGCTGGGCGTCGAGGACCCGAAGGTCTACGCGCTCGACGACGGCTACGTGCTGTTCTACAACGCGATCTGGCGCCGGGACGACGGCTCGGTGGCGGTCGACATCATGTCGGCCGTCTCCGACGACCTCGAGCACTGGGAGAAGCGCGGCCTCGTCGTGCCGTACGAGGTCTCGGAGTACTGGGCGAAGGGTGCGGTCATCCCGCGCGACGAGCACGGCCGCGCCGTGCGGATCGGCGGCGAGTACCTGATGTTCCTGTCCGAGGGATGCGGCGGCCGCCCGACGGTCGGTCGCTCCTCCGACGGCCGCGACTGGCGCTTCGAGGTGCAGCCGTACCTCGACCTGACGCCGCTCGCCGGATCGCTCTTCGAGGTGGCCTGTGCCGCGGTGTCCGAACGTCACCTGGTGCTCGACTTCTTCTATGCGGACGCCGACGGAGACTTCGCCGCCGCGCAGGCCCTGTACCGGCTCGATGCGCCGTTCACCCAGCTGGCGCTGAACCGCGGCGGCTCGCTCGCCTGGGGCGGCCTCCAGAAGATCGGCGGGCGCTGGTCGTTCGCCCAGGGCTGGGATGCGCCGCATGGCACCCGCGAACTGTACTTCTACCGGGAGGTGGACGCATGACCCCGTTTCCGTATCGGCTCGCTCGCGCGGGCGTGGTGATGACGCCGGTGGAGGGCGACCCGCTGGAGGCGGAGGGCGTTCTCAATCCCGCCTCCGGCCGCGGGCCCGATGGCGAGCTGTACCTGCTGCCGCGGCTCGTGGCCGAGGGCAACGTCTCGCGTGTGGGTCTCGCCCGCGTCGTCGTGGAGGACGGCGTCCCCGTCGCCGTCGAGCGGCAGGGCGTCGTGCTCGAACCGGACCGGCCGTTCGAGCGCGGCCGCAGCAACGCCGGCGTCGAGGATCCGCGCATCACGTTCATCCCGTCGCTCGGGCTGCACGTCATGACGTACGTCGCCTACGGCCCGCTCGGCCCGCGCACCGCCGTCGCCGTCTCGGACGACCTGCGCGCCTGGCGCCGGCTCGGCCCCGTCTCGTACGCCTACGACGACGAGCTCGGCATCGACCTCAACCTCTTCGTGAACAAGGACACCGTGTTCTTCCCCGAGCCGGTCACCGCGCCCGACGGCACTCCGAGCCTCGCCGTGCTGCACCGGCCGGTGTGGGACCTCGGCGACATCCGCCCCGGCGAGGGCGAGCATCCGCCCGAGGGAGAGACGCGGCCCAGCATCTGGATCGCGTTCATCCCCCTCGAGGCGGTGCAGCGCGACCTCGGCGAGCTGGCCCGGTGGGGGCAGAACCGGTTCCTCGCGGGGCCCGAGTTCCCGTTCGAGGAGCTGAAGATCGGCGCGGGACCGGCGCCCCGCCGGGTGCCGGAGGGCTGGCTGCTGCTGCACCACGGTGTGACCGGGCGGCTGGAGTCGGGCGTCGCGCAGCAGAAGAACGTCAACTACGCCGCTGGGGCGATGATCCTCGACGCCGACGAGCCGTGGCGGGTCATCGCCCGCACGGAGGAGCCGCTGCTCTCGGCGGAGACGGAGGACGAGCGCAGCGGGATCGTGCCGAACGTCGTCTTCCCGACCGCGATCGAGACGGTGGACGGCGTCGACTGGGTCTTCTACGGGATGGCCGACTCCAAGATCGGTGTGGCGCGATTGGAGCACGACGTGTCGAATTAGGGTCAGCCCATTCGTGTAGACGGTGAGAACGCCATCCACTCCACCGACCGGCGTTCGGAGAGGAACACGACCATGACCCAGTACCTGCTCAGCGTCTACCAGCCCGACGGCCCCATCCCGGAGCCCGACGTGATGGCCCGGATCACCCGCGACGTGAACGCGGTGGACGCCGACATGCGCTCCGCCGGCGTATGGGTGTTCTCGCAAGGACTCCTGCCGGCGTCCTCCGCCACCGTGCTCCGGCCGCGGGACGGCGAGGTGCTCGTCACCGACGGGCCATTCGCCGAGGGCAAGGAGCACCTCGGCGGCTTCTCGATCGTCGATGTGCCCGATCTGGACGCCGCCCTCGAGTGGGGCCGCCGGGTGGCCCTGGCCACCACGCTGCCCATCGAAGTGCGGCCCTTCGCGGGCTGACGCCGCATGGACGAGGCCGCCGTCGCGCGCAGCTTCCGCGCCGAGTACGGCCGCGCCGTCTCCGTCCTGTACCGCGTCCTCGGCGACCTCGATCGCGCCGAGGACGCGGTGCAGGAGGCGTTCGTCGTCGCGGTCGAACGCTGGCCGCGCGACGGCGTCCCGGCCTCACCCGCCGGCTGGATCATCACGACGGCCCGCCGCCGCGCCATCGACCGCCTCCGCCGCGAGTCCGTCGGCCGCGACAGGGAGGCGGAGTCGGAGGCGCTGCGCCTCCTGACCGCCGCCGACGACGCCCCGGCGAGCGACGACATCCCCGACGACCGTCTGCGGCTCATCTTCACCTGCTGCCACCCGGCGCTCTCGCCGGAGGCCCGCGTCGCGTTGTCGCTGCGGCTGCTCGGCGGACTCACGACGCCGGAGATCGCACGGGCGTTCCTGGTGCCCGAGGCGACGATGGCGCAGCGCATCTCTCGCGCGAAGGCGAAGATCCGCGACGCGCGCATCCCCTATCGCATCCCGTCGGCCGCAGACCTGCCCGACCGCCTGCGGTCCGTGCTCTCGGTGCTGTACCTGATCTTCAGCGAGGGCTACGCCGCCAGCGCGGGCGACCGCCTGGTGCGCGAGGAGCTCTGCGACGAGTCGATCCGGCTGGCCCGGGTGCTGCGGTCGCTGCTCCCCGACGAGGAGGAGGTGCTCGGCCTGCTCGCGCTGCTGCTGCTGGTGGATGCGCGCCGCGCCGCCCGCGCGGACGCCGCCGGGGCCCTCATCCCGCTGCCCGACCAGGACCGTTCGCTCTGGAGCGCCGCCGCCATCGCGGAGGGGCACGCCCTGGTGCGGGACTGCCTGCGCCGCGGGCGCCCCGGTCCGTACCAGCTGCAGGCGGCCATCCAGGCCGTACACGACGACGCCGCCTCCGCGGACGACACCGACTGGCCGCAGGTCGCCGCGCTGTACGACCAGCTGCTGCGCGTCGCGCCGACCCCGGTCGTGCAGCTGAACCGTGCGGTCGCGGTGGCGGAGGTCGCGGGGCCCGCGGCGGCGCTCGCGGAGATCGAGCCGCTGCGCGAGTCGCTGTCGCGCTTCTACCTGCTGCACGGCATCCGGGCAGGCCTGCTCGCCCGGCTCGGGCGCACGGCGGAGGCGGCCGAGGAGTACGGCGTCGCGGCCGCGCAGTGCACCGGCGAGGCCGAGCGGGACTTCCTGCTGCGCCGCAGCTCCGAGCTTACCGGCTGACGCCGCCCCTTCCACGGACGCCGCGCCAGGCGGATGGTGGAGGCATGGACATCGCCCTCCTCGGGCTCGGCCGCATGGGCCGCGAGCTCGTCACGCACCTGATCGACGCCGGACACCACGTCACCGCCTGGAACCGCTCCCCCGGCCCGACCGAGACGGTCGGCCGCCGCGGCGCGCGCATCGCCTCGTCCGCGGCCGAGGCGGTCGACGGCGCGGATGCCGTCGTCACGGTGCTCTTCGGCCCGGATGCGGTCCGTGAGACCGTAGTCGACGCCACCCTGCCCATCCCGTCGGGCGCCCTTTGGATCGACGTGACGACGGTCGCGCCGTCCGACGCCTCCGACTTCGCGGCCTGGGCCGAGGGGAAGGGCGTCCGCTACGTGCACTCCCCCGTCGTCGGCTCCCTCGCTCCGGCCCGCGCCGGCAGCCTCGGCGTGCTGATCGGCGGCGAGCACGAGGCGGTCCGTCAGGCCCGGTCCATCGTCAGCCTGTGGGCCGACCCGGACAAGATCCGTACCTTCGACTCCCCCGCCAAGGCGGCCACCGCCAAGCTCGTCGCCAACCTGGCGCTCGCCATCGCGATGGAGGCGCTCGCCGAGACCCTGCGCCTCGGAAACGCCGGCGGCCTCTCCACCGAGGAGGTGCTCGAACTTCTGCCCATCACCACGATCGCCTCGATCGCCGGCATGAAGGGCCCGGTCGTCGCATCCGGCGACTTCACCGACACCCAGTTCTCGGCGGCCCTCCTCGCCAAGGACCTCCGCCTGATGATCGCCACCGCCGACACCCCGCTCCCCGCAGCGGCCCTCGTCGCCGCCGAACTGCAGCGCGCGGTCGATGCCGGCCACGGCGAGGAGGACTTCTCGGTCATCGCCCGCGATCGGTGAGCAGCTCGGCTCTCAGCCGGCGACCGGCATCGTCTCGACCGGGCGGCGCAGCCGCCTCCTCCGCGCCGTGCCGATGAGGAACGCCGACAGCGGGGTCAGGTGCAGGAGCAGCGCGACACCCCACGGGATGAGTACGGCGACCGCGAGCTGCCCGGCCGTCGGCAGGCCGAAGGACCGGGCATAGGCGAGCACGAACGGGTGGACGAGCACCACGGCGATTCCCACGACGGCGAGCTCGGTGATCGCCGAGCCGATGACCTTCGGGTACCGGATGCTCTTCGCCAGCAGGATCAGCCCGAACGAGATCGCACACGCAAGCACCAGCCCGAGAACCGGCGTGCCGAAGGACCCCTGCTTGATGTCGATCGGCGAGGGTCGCACGACGGCGATGATGACGAGAGGGACGAGCACCAGTGCGGCGCCCACCCAGACGGGGCTCCCGATCCGCTCCTCCAGCCCTCGGGCGGCCGAGCCGACGACCAGCAGGATCAAGCACGGCACAGCAGAGCCGATCGCCAGCGGCGTTGCCGCCAGCACATGTCCGAAGAAGTAGCCGCATGCGAGCCCGACCCCGGCGATCGCCCACACCGCCGGCCTCGGGAGGCGCTCCACCACTCGGTAGAGCAGCGCAGCGAAGAACAGCGTGGAGACGAACCAGAACGTCCCGTAGGTGCCGCCCGGATTCGGTCCGCCGAGCAGAGGCAGCAGCACGATCTTCGGGTCGATCGCGCCCTTCCGCGCCATATCGGCGACGAGCAGCAGGGAGATCACGAGGAACCAGCCGATGTACGGGAGACCCAGCGTCCGCCCGCGGTTCATGAACTCCTGCCGCAGCGTCCGCCCGGGCGTCCACAGGTACCCGGTGATGAAGAAGAACACCGGCACGTGCCACGCATAGAGGAACTCGTGGGTCAGCGGGCCCCGGAACGTGTGGCCGAAGATCACCGCGCCGATCCCGAGCACTCGCACGGCGTCGATCCCCGCCGACCGCACGCGCGGCGCTGCCAGCATCGACCCGTTCACCCGACTCCGTCCATCCCGGCCCGGCGGGCCGCTTACACGATAGTGGGTCAGCGCGACCTCGCCCACGATCCGAGCCGCGCGAGGAAGATGCGTGACCTCGGGTGGGCAGAGTTCGGCAGAATGCTCTCGCCGATCGAAAGAACGACCAACGGCGTGAGGAGAAGCACCCCGCGACGCGAGCGCCACGCGATGTGCGGGCTCCGGACGTCCTGGTCCACGCTCACGATCTGCGTGCGCGGGATCGTTCGCGAGTACAGGACGCCCCGCACGCGAACGCGATCCTTCGCCATCGCAACGCCGGCGATCCACGCCCGAATGGAGATCGACGCGCCGAACCCAATGATCAGGAGCGCGAGGAGCATCCACCAGATGGAGGGACTCACTGCGACAAGAAGGACGACCCCCGCGGCCACGCCGGCGAGCCCTGCCGCGCACGTGGCGATCCTCCACGGGGCGCGGGGCCGGAACACATACGGGCCGGAGTCGGGGAAGGCGCTGGCTCGATCTGTTCGTCCTCCGCCGCTGTCGTGAACGTTCACGAGGGGAACATTCTGATCCATCAGCCGACGAGCCCGACCGCTGCGCGATCGCTGAGGAGACCGGCGAGATCAGTACCAGGACACGCAGCGTGCGGCCTATCACCATCGCGCCGCCGCCCCGCCGCGACCGAGCACCCTGAACGGGACGACCAGAGCGCCAACCATTGCAACGCGGCGACGCCCGACGACGGTAACAAGATGGCCACACCGGACGAGTCAGCCGGCTGGTGAGCACGGCGGCGGCCGTTATGAGGACAAGCGCGCGTCCGGCCCATACTCCCGCGAGGGGCCACCTCGTCAGGCGCGGGTTACCGATCGGCGGCTGGACCGCAGGCTCGAACTGGTCGGCCCGGTGTGGGTCTGATTTCCTCCATCTTCTGTCGATCTTGGCAGATGGTCCCTCGTCAGCCGGTCCTCTGCAGCGAGCGTATCGACGAGTCCCGAAATCGAGACGGGGGCCGCGCGGAAGTGACGAAGCGGCGCGACGAGAAGCTCAGTTGGTTTCACGCACGAACACGTGTTCACTGCGTGATTCATCAGGATCGCCGGAGTATGTCACAAGCACGGTTCGAAAGTCCTTCCACTTCGAGCCGAAATCGAATCCGCGACTACCTACCCGTACGTTCACCGTCGGCCCTTGGAACGAGGACAAGTCCCACTTTCCTTGACCCGACTCCGGCTGCGCGCCGGGAACCTCGCGAAACACTGCTGTCCCGTCCCCACGGAAGACGGCCATCCCCGGACCGCCACCCGATTCCACCCACGTGCCCACGACATCCGAGCGAGTCATCTCGATGGGGAGGTTCGACCTGACGTAGTACGCGACGCCCGAGCCGAGAAGTAGGACGCACATGGCTAGAAGGCCGGTCGTCCAAGCCAAGCGGCGACGTCTCGAGCGGGCTCCCTTCACTGGATACAACTTCACAGATGAAGTCTGTCCTGATGTTGCTACCCGCGCGTCGTCCTCCAGAGGTATGGGGCGGGCGAAGGGCCTGGGCAACTGTCGATTCCGCCTGCGGGGAAGGGGTCGGTCCGCCGTTCGTCTCAAGCGAAAGGACAGCGTCACGTGCCGATCGTGGAGACCAGCACCCCGCCCTCGGTGGGCAGCACCCGCCAGACGCTGCCGTGGCCCTCGACCCGGAGCGCGCCCTCGCCCACGATCAGGGCCGTGCGCTCGTCGATGCCGATCCCGCGCGTGACGAGCCCTGATTCGACGGCGGCGACGAGGCGCGACAGCATCCCGCGCTGAGCGACGTGCACCTCCACGGCCACGTCCACGAGGCCGATGCCGGCCTCGATCTCCAGCTCCACACCCCGTTCGTCCGGGTCCTCGGGCGAGACGACCACGCCGCCGATGCACGAGCCGCTGCCGAGCGAGCCCTCCGCCGCGATCATCGCGCCGGCCGAGACGCCGAGGAAGGGCACGCCGTCGGCGACGAGCCGGCGCAACTCGCCGAACACCGGCTCGAGCCGGGCGCGCACGTCCTCGACGACGCCGCCGCCCACTGCGATGCCGTCGACGTCGACGATAGCGAGGAGCCCGATCGGCTCCCCAGGCCGCCCCGTGCTCAGGTGAAGCTCGAGCGCGGTTCCCGCCGCGGCCTCCGTCAGGAGTTCGCCGAGTGCGGCAGCCTTCTCCTGAGCCTCGGGGTGGAGTGAGATCACGGCGATGCGCGGCCTGGGCCGGCCGGCGTCGGCCGCTCGCAGCGCCGCTTCCCGGACGAACGGAGCGTACAGCCGGGCGTCCGCGCTGGTGGTCGCGCCGCCGCCGATGAGATGCACGCTCATGCGGTCCTACGCGATCGGGCCGGCATCGCGGTCTTTGAGCGACGACTCCGCCTCATCGACT
The DNA here is from genome assembly GCF_050632205.1 of Leifsonia xyli subsp. cynodontis. GTDB lineage: Bacteria > Actinomycetota > Actinomycetes > Actinomycetales > Microbacteriaceae > Leifsonia > Leifsonia xyli_D. The sequence goes on along the minus strand of NZ_CP192578.1, from coordinate 844,068 downwards.
TCGGCGAGCAAGCTTTCGAGCACCGGGATCAGTGTCGACTCAGGCAGCATAGAGATCCTCGGCGCTGCCGAATGCCGACCGTGCGAAGTATGGATTGAGTACGGCGCCGGCATCGATCAGATCGACCCCGCGACCAAGAATCCGCTCAAGCTCTTCGTTGAGATCGTAGTAGTCGTGGAGAAGCCCACCGCGTCCGGGCAAGAAGTCGACAAGAAAGTCGACGTCGCTCGTCTCGCGGTCGAACTTGTCGCTGAGCACCGACCCGAAGATGCGAAGTCGCTTGACTCCATGTGCTTCGCAGGCACGGGCGATCGCTCGCACATCGACTGGCACCGCGGTGATCATGGCAGGAATTATCCCATGCCGCGGATTCCGGTGCATGAATGCAGCGCCGCACCCTGATCCGGTCGCGAGCACAACGACGAAAGTCCCCGACCCTCGTGTTTCCACGGGATCGGGGGTCATCGCACCTCACGGTGTGTGGTGCGCCCCCCGGGACTTGAACCCCGCGTATGTCAGCGTATCCCGATGGCGAGGAGGCCACTTCCCCGGAATTTCGGCACTTTTCATCACATCTCGCCTCATGCTCCCCCACGGGATCACACATCACTCGTGGGAGAAATGTGGGAGAGATGTGGGACCAAAATCAGTCGCGCTCAGCCCAGAAGCGCGCGGCCCAGCGCGGCATGCAGCGCCGTGAAGCGCTCCACGGCGACGGCGTAATAGACGCGCGTCCTTGCCTTGGTGTCGGCTCGGTCGCGTACAGCACGCCCGCAGCCTCCAGCGTGTCCAGGTGGTAGCGGATCGCCTGCCCCTGCACTCCGAGCTGTTCCGCGATGTGCGCTTTGCTTGCCGCCGCATCGGTTCGCACGAGGGCCACGATTCGGCAGCGAATCTCAGCGCCGAACAGGGTGACGGCCAGCCGTGCGTCTTCATCGAGGTCGTGCCCGGAGCGATTTGTCACCTGCCAGACGGTAGACGCCGATGTTGAGCCGTGCGCCAGCGGGTGAACCGTGCCCGCAGACTCTCGGCACAAGCGCAAAGGAGAGCGCAATGGAAGCGACGATCAGAGAAGAACACCACGCACGCGGCCCGGTCCGATACCTCGCCACCTGTACCGCCCACGAGAACGAATGGACGTTTCCGAGCTTCGACGTTTGGGAGGTGGAGCTCGTGACCACCACCCACAACAGCCTCTTTCACGGGACGCCGAAAGCCAAGGTCAGGGAATTCCTAGAGGAGATCATCGAGGAGGCGAGGCAGGTTGCGATAGCGGGCCTGTGACCGGGCAAGTGCTCGCAATCTATCGCGCAGCGGGGATGGCGGTAGAGGTCAGAGTGCGGCGCAGCTCGGTGGCTCAAGCCGAGGGGAAGCGACTGGGGAACGGAAGCCCAAGGTTGCCGGTGTAAACAGCAGGGATCGCCACTCGATAACGAAGCCCCCTGGACGGTTTGTCCAGGGGGCTTCGCCTCGCCCCTACTTCCCCAAGCCCGCCAGCTAGGTTGCGCCCCGTTATGATCGAGAGAATCCAAGAGCCGGCCCGAGGATGTTCAGATGCCCAGTCTCCCGTCGAGAGTCCGCCTACGACTGCAACAGATGCTGGCGGCCCTGGGCAAGTTCATTGCCGGACTCATTGAGACTTTTCTTCGTTAGTTTCCGCTGCTGCCAGGTCTCGGTCTGCCCACCAGCGGCCTAGCAGCGCCAGCCCAACGAAGACGGCAACGTAAGCAGCAGTCCAACCCCACCCCGGCAGAAGCCAGGGGCAGGTCCAGCTTGCGGCGATCAACCCGACGATCACACCCCAAGACACGAGGTTGCGGACCGGCGTTGCTCCTAAAGCGACCCTGGTTTGATTGCTGAAAAGCTGCCTCAGCTTCATCGGCAGTAACTGTCCTTGTATGGAACGGTCCCGATGACGCCCGGGCTGATCAGCAGCCACGCACACTGACCGGCGTTATAGGCCTTAGTTGCGTTGTACATGATCGAGACGATGTTGATCGCGCACAGTCCTGCCGCGGCGATTCCTGCCGGGCCGGCCACTTTGAGCAAAGCGCCACAGGCCTTCGCGGCACCACCGGGACCGGTCGGACCTGCACCAATCCCCATCAGCTGGCGGGTTTCCGCGCGGGTGGTTTTGACGCCCGGCAGTCCCCAGTACCATGCGAACTGGGGGTCGGCGACCACCGGAAACGCGGTCTCTGGGTTGAAATCGACCACCTGGGTCAGCACGTCTCCGCTCACTTCGAAGTGTGTAGCCACCGGGTCGCCGTTGGCGTCCTTGGCCCACGGTGCGGGAATATGCGCCGAGATGGCGTCGCCGTCCTCGGTACCAACATAGGCCGCACCATCGTCCAGAAGGTGGACTGACTGCTCACCGCGCACAGTAATCGGGTAGTCGTAACGCGTCGGGGCGTTCGCTCCCTCGATGACAGTGCTGATCTGCACGCCGCCGTCAGCGCGGGTCACCGGGACGGTGGAGGAGCCGTTGTGGTTGTCAAAGACGACGACGCCAGCCTTCGGCGAGGCCGCCGCATCCGTGGCCTGATCCGCGAACGGAAGCCCGATGGTCACGTTCGGAGCGTCGCCCGGCGTCGTCACTTGAACGCCGTCCGTCGGGTCTTTCGGTACCTCCACGGCACCACCCGCCGGCACGGTCACCTCTACCGCAGTGTCGGCGTCCGTCTTTGCCGAGGCGACTGCATCCGCGACCGTGTCCGGCGCAATGTCCTGCAGCACAGCAACCACATCGACCGCATTCGTTTCTGCCGCGTCTGGCGCAGCGAAACCCGTGAGGCCAGCACCGATGATGCATGCCCCCGCCAGCGTTGCCACTGACGTCAATACACGAGACTTCTTCACTGAGGTCTCCTGTCCCAGCGATTTCCGCATGGGATACCCTTTCGTTCTTCATCGAACGTGCGAACGGCGTGGGCCTCACCCGCAAAGCGGAAGGATCGGTGATCCTCACCCGCAAGCGGAAGGATCGGTGGTCCGCGACGTAACGGGGATGGCCCCCGTCACCTCGATAGACGAGGAAGACTCCAGATCGTGACGGGCTGTCGGCGGCAATGCATACAATCTCGCCGTGGTGAGTTGGTCCCCAATCGCGCACGCGCAGCCCGCCGAGTGGCTGCTGCGGGTCACGGAATCTCAACCGCCCTACGCCGTTGTTCGGCGCTTCCTGAAAGGCGATCCAAACCGGCCCAACGAATGGTTCCTTGTCGTCACCTGGGCGCCCGCCTCTTCGGGACGCGAGCTAATCGGGTGGGTGCGGAGCTTCGATGCTGCGTGGGCGCTCGGATGGGACTACCGGTGCGCCTTCGCCTCGTGGCGGCATCATCAGGCGGCGAGCCGCGCAGACGCGGCGCAGATGGAACAGGTGAGACCCGCGGCGCGTGATCTCGTCGCGTTCTGGCGCGAGCACGGCAAGGCGGCCTATAAGCCAATAACGACGAGAGCCCCCGATCCCAGTATTTCCACGGGATCGGGGGCTCTTCGCACCTCACGGTGTGTGGTGCGCCCCCAGGGACTTGAACCCTGAACCCATTGATTAAGAGTCAATTGCTCTGCCGATTGAGCTAGAGGCGCATCCGGTTCGGTTTCCCGAACCGAGGCTCAACACTAGCATCCGATCGCAGGTCCTCGCCAATCGAGCATCGCTCGGTTCAGGCGCGCTCCTTGCGGGGCATCACGATCTCCTTGATGACCAGGATGATGCCCGCCGAGATGGGGATGGCGACCAGTGCGCCGGGCAAACCGAACAGGGTCGAGCCGGCCAGCGCCGAGATGAGTACGACCGAGCCGGGCACCTGCACGGCCTTGCCCATGACCCGCGGCGTCAGGATGTACGCCTCCACCTGCATGTAGATGAGCATCAGCACGAGCACGACCACACCGCTGACGGGCGAGTGGATGAACGCGAGCACCGACATGACGGCGGTGGTCAGCACGGTTCCGATGAGCGGGATCAGGGTGATGAAGAAGGCGGCGAGCGCGATCAGGAACGCACCGGGGACGCCGGTCGCCAGCAGCAGGATGAGGCTGAACACCGAGTTGCAGAACGCCAGCACCACCATCCCGCTGAGGTACTTGCCGAAGTTCTGCAGGATGCGTTCCGCGTAGCTCTCGAAGCGCGCCCGGCGGGAGCGCCGGACGAGGCGGTAGGCGGCCTGCTTCGTGGCGTCGTAGGACGCGATGAAGTAGATGGTCAGGATGGCGATGAAGAACCCCGTGGTCACGGCGTTGAGCACGGACAGGCCGAACCCGACCAGTCCGTTCCCGATGGTCGCCCAGGTCTGCGGGTCCTGCACCTGCTGGCCGATCCACTCGACCACCTGGGCGAGCACGCCGTTGGTGGCCGCGTTCGCCGAGTCGAACCATCCCTCCTTCCGGAGGGTCGTGATCTCCTTCGGCACCGCGGTGGCGAGGTAGGAGATCTGCTGCACGATCAACGGGACGACCACCCAGACGATGGCGACGAGGAGGGCGATGATGATGAGGATGACGGTGACGATCGCCCACGCCCGCTTCATGCCCCGGCGCTGGAACCAGCGGATGAGCGGGTCCAGACCCACGGTCGCGAACATGGCGAGGAAGACCGAGAAGATGATGGAGCGCAGGCCGTAGAGCATGAAGCCCGTGGCCACCGCGGCGATTGCGCCGAGCGTGATCAGGTAGCCGAACAGGAGCGGGCTGCGTCGCAGGAGCGAATCCCGATCCGTGGCGGCCCCCACCGCTCGCGGGCGGCTCGCCGGTCGCTGGGTGAATCGCATTCCGCCTCCGCTCGGCCCAGGAGGGCTACCGCGAGCGTAGGGGGAGCCGCCTCTCCGTAACAAGGGCCGCCACGACGGTGGCGGATCGCCCGATCACGACGGCGGAGAATCAGAACAGGTCGTCGTAGCCCGGGCCCTGCGCTGCGCCCGTCTCCCCCACCGCGCGCTCGGCCTCGGGCTTGTGCGGCGCCAGCTGGGCCGTCAGCCCCTTGAGGTGGGAGACGAGGTCGGCGTCCTCCAGTTCCGCGCCCACCAGGTCCACCGGTTCGCTGACGATCTGGCTGGCGGGACCGACGAGCAGCTCGATCCTGTCCAGATCGCCCTGCATCGTGCGCCCGGGCACGAACACGGTGTCGGCGATGTCGTGCCGGGCGAGTGCCCGCGCGTACTCCAGCAGCGCCTCGGCCAGCGCGTCGCCGGTGTAGAAAGCCGTTCCCGCGTACACGATTCTTCGCATGGGTCCACAGGTACCCTCCGCTGGACCAGCTGCCAAGCCCGCCCGCTAGGCTCGGACCCGTGATCGACTCCGCCGCGTCCCCGTCCCTCGCCGCAGACCTCGAGCTCGCCCTCAGTCTCGCCGACACCGCCGACCGGATCTCGCTCGGCCGGTTCCGCGGCCGCGACCTGCACGTCGAGACGAAGCCCGACCGCTCCCCCGTGACCGAGGCGGACCTCGCGGTCGAGCGGGCGATCCGCGAGACGCTGGCGAGCGAGCGTCCGGAGGACGGCATCCTGGGCGAGGAGTACGGCACCGAAGGCGACTCGACGCGGCAGTGGATCATCGACCCGATCGACGGGACGGCGAACTACCTGCGCGGCGTTCCGGTCTGGGGCACCCTGATCGCCCTCGCGGTGGACGGCGTGCCCCGCGTCGGCGTGGTCAGCTCCCCGGCACTGGGCCGCCGCTGGTGGGCGACCACGGGCGGTGGCGCGTGGACCACGGATGCGCCGGGCGCCGAGCCACGCCGGCTGCACGTCTCCGGTGTGGCCGACCTGGAGCACGCGTCGCTGAGCTTCCAGAGCATCGCGCAGTGGGACGAGGCGGGTTACCTCGACCGGCTCATCGCGCTGACCAGGCGCGTCTGGCGCGACCGCGCCTACGGCGACATGTGGTCGTACATGCTGCTGGCCGAGGGTCTGGTGGATGCCGTGGGCGAGTTCGGGGTCAAGACGTACGACCTCGCCGCGCTCATCCCGATCGTCGAGGAGGCCGGCGGAACGTTCACGTCGGTCGACGGCACGCCTGGGCCGGGCAACGGCTCTGCGCTCGCCTCGAACGGACGCATCCACGCCGCGCTGATCGAGGCCCTGGCCTGAGTCGGAGGTCGCCCCTAGGCTGAGCCGGGTGAGCGCAACGACACCCGCGACCGACACGGAGCCGCTGGTCCACATCCACGGCTTCCGAATGGACTTCGGCCGCACGACGGTGATCCGCGACCTGTCGTTCGACATCCAGCGGGGCGAGACGTTCGGCTTCCTCGGCAGCAACGGCTCCGGAAAGACGACGACCATCCGGGCGCTGCTGGGCATCTATCAGCCGACGGCCGGCACCCTGCACATCGACGGCCGGCCGTTCAGCCCCGAGGCGGGCGAACGGCTGGGCTACCTCCCCGAGGAGCGCGGACTCTACAAGAAGGAGTCGGTGATCGACGTCATGGTCTACTTCGGGCGGCTCAAGGGCCTGGGCGCCGAGCAGGCGCGCCGCTGGTCGCGCGAGTACCTGGAGCGCGTCGGCATCCCCGAGAAGGAGAAGGTGCGTCTCGACAAGCTCTCCGGCGGCCAGCAGCAGAAGGTGCAGCTGGGGGTGACCATCATGAACGAGCCCGAGCTGCTCATCCTCGACGAGCCGACCAAGGGCTTCGACCCGGTCAACCGGCGGCTGCTGATGGACATCATCGACGACCAGAAGCGCGCCGGGTCGACCGTGATGATGGTCACGCACCAGATGGAGGAGGTCGAGCGCCTCTGCGACCGGGTGATCCTGCTGAAGGACGGCGTCGCCCGGGCGTACGGCACGGTCGAGGAGGTGCAGGAGCAGTTCGGCGGCACCATTGTGCACGTCGACCACGGGGGCGCGCTGCCCGCGTCGTCGAGTTACCGCGTGCTGTCGGACGCCGACGGCCGCGCCCAGCTCGAACCGGCGGACGGCGCGGAACCCGCCGCGATCCTCCGGGAGCTGGTGGATGCGGGCGTGCCGGTCTCGCGGTTCGCCCCGACCCGCAAATCCCTCGACGACATCTTCGTCGAGGTCTACGGCGCGCAGAGCCGCGAGGAGGACTGACATGGCCCGCCACAACCTCGGCACCGTCATCGGATTCGAGTTCCGCCGCACCGTCACCAAACGGCGGTTCTGGGCGATCACGCTCATCATCCCGATCCTCGTCTTCGGCCTGGGCAGCCTGATCATCGCCTCCAACGTCTCCACCGCGAACACCGCCGATCAGCAGAAGAACGCACGGTTCGAGTTCCTGTACTCCGACGCCTCGGGCCTGGTGGATGCGACGATCGCCAAGCAGTACGGCGGCACGCGGATCGAATCCGAGGCGGCGGGCGTCGAGGAGGTGCAGATCGGGGGCACCCCGGCGTACTTCGCCTACCCGAAGGATCCGGCCACGCAGACGATCCGCGTCTACGGCGAGGACTCCGGCGTGTTCCAGAACAGCAAGTACGCGGCCGTGGCCCAGTCGCTTCTGTCGGCGAGCGTGGAGCAGAAGGTCGGCGACCCCACCACCGTCTCGGTGCTGCAGGGCGACGTGAAGACCGCGACGACCACCTTCGAGAACGGCAAGCGGGCGCCCGGCTTCGAGGCGATCCTTCCGGCGCTGCTGTTCCTCGGAGCGTTCTTCGTCGTCATCGTCTTCCTCGGCAACCAGATGCTGAACTCGACGCTGGAGGAGAAGGAGAACCGCGTCACGGAGATGATCCTGACGACGATCAACCCGACGAACCTGCTGCTCGGCAAGGTGATCTCCCTGTTCGCCGTCGGGCTCATCCAGCTGCTCGTCTTCTCACTGCCGATGGTGGTCGGGTACCTGTTCTTCCGCAACCAGCTGCAGATCCCCAGCCTCGACCTCAGCGGGCTGGTGTTCGATCCGCAGAAGATGATCGTCGGCGCGCTCATCCTCATCGGCGGTTTCGCCCTGTTCACCGGGACGCTGGTCGCCGTCGGCGCGATCATGCCGACGGCGAAGGATGCGGCGCCCGTGTTCTCCGTCGTCGTCTTCGCCGTGGTCATCCCGCTGTACGCCTCCGGGTTCGCCATCAGCTCGCCGCAGTCGCCGGTCGTACAGCTGCTCGCCTACTTCCCGTACACCGCGCCGATCACCGCGCTCATCCTGAACGCGTTCGGCTCGCTGCCGCTGTGGCAGGCGGTCATCATCATCGTCGAGCTGTTCGTGCTCGCCGTCGTGGTGCTGCGGATCGCGGTGCGGCTGTTCCGGTACGGGTCGATCGAGTACTCCAGCAAGGTGCGGGTGCGGGATGTGCTCGGTCGCCGCTCCGAGCGCGCCGAACCGCAGAGCGTGGGGCGCGGCTGATGCGCGCGGTCGTCGTGCCGCATCCCGGCGACGCCGACGTGCTGCAGCTCGCCGAGCGTCCCGCCCCGGTGCCGGGCGATCACGAAGTACTCATCCGTGTCGTCGCGGCCGGCGTGAACGGTGCGGACCTCAGCCAGCGCCGCGGCTTCTACCCGTCGCCGGCCGGTGCGCCCGACTGGCCGGGGCTCGAGGTCTCCGGCACGATCGACGCGCTCGGCGACGGGGTCGAGGGCTGGCGGGTCGGCGACCGGGTCTGCGCGCTGCTGCCGGGCGGCGGGTACGCCGAGCTGGTGACCGTCGATGCCGGGCTGGTGCTGCCGGTGCCCGGCGATGTCGACCTCGTGGAGGCGGCCGGGCTCCCGGAGGTCGCCGCGACCGTGTGGTCGAACGTCTTCGACATCGGACGGCTCGCCGCGGGCGAGGTGCTGCTCGTGCACGGCGGATCGAGCGGGATCGGCACCATGGCCATCCAGCTCGGCCGCGCGTTCGGGGCCGAGGTCATCGCGACGGCGGGGAGCGACGACAAGGCCGCGTTCTGCCGCGAGGTGGGCGCCCACGCGGCGGTGAACTACCGCGAGCAGGACTTCGTGGAGGCGGTCCGCGCCTTCACCGACGGACGCGGCGCCGACGTCGTGCTCGACATCGTCGGCGGGGCGTACATCGCCCGCGACCTGGACGCCCTGGCGACCGGCGGCCGCATCCTGTCGATCGCCGTGCGCGACCGCGAACCCGCGTCGGTCGACCTTGGGCTGCTCATGCGCAAGCGGGCCTCGCTCCACGGCACGACGCTGCGGGCGAGACTGCTGAGCGAACGCGTCGCGGTGATCGCGGGTGTGCGCGCGAACGTGTGGCCGCTGCTCGCCGAGGGCCGCATCCGCCCGGTCATCGACTCGGTGTTCCCCCTCGAGGATGCGGCGGCCGCGCACCGCCGGATGGAGTCGTCGGCGCACCGGGGCAAGATCCTGCTGCGCGTCGGCTGAGCGGATGCGGCCGGGCGGCGCCCCGGCGTCGGACGTCGGTGGCAGGATCGTACCCATGACCGACGCCCCGACCGCTCCCCTCACCGACGACGCCCTGCTCGCGCTGCCGAAGGCGGAGCTCCACCTGCACATCGAGGGCACGCTGGAGCCCGAGCTCGCGTTCGAGCTGGCCGCACGCAACGGCGTCGAGCTGCCGTACGCGTCGGTGGAGGAGCTTGCCGCGCAGTACGACTTCGACGACCTCCAGTCGTTCCTCGACCTCTACTACGCGACCATGGCGGTGCTGCTGACGCGCGACGACTTCGCCGAGCTGACCCGTCGCTACCTGCGCCGGGCGCACGCCCAGGGCGTCCGCCACGTCGAGCTGTTCTTCGACCCGCAGGCCCACACCGCGCGCGGTGTGGCCTTCGACGACGTGGTCGACGGGATCGGCGACGCGCTGGATGAGGCCGAGCGCGACCTCGGGGTGAGCGGCGCGCTCATCCTGTGCTTCCTGCGCGATCAGCCGGTCGCGTCCGCCGAGCAGGCCCTCACCTCGGGGCTCGCGCGCACCGACCGCATCATCGGGGTCGGTCTCGACTCGGCCGAGGTCGGCTATCCGCCTTCGCTGTTCGAGCACGTCTACGCCCGGGCCCGGGAGGCCGGGCTGCACGCGGTCGCGCACGCCGGCGAAGAGGGCCCGCCCGCGTACGTGTCCGAGGCGCTCGACCTGCTGCACGCCGAGCGGATCGACCACGGCATCCGCTCGATCGAGGACCCGGCCCTGGTCGCTCGGCTGGCCGAGGAGGGCATCCCGCTCACCGTGTGCCCGCTGTCCAACGTGCGGCTGCGGGCGACGCCCGACCTCCGCGAGCATCCGCTGCTGACGCTCGACGCGGCCGGCGTCCGCGTCACTGTCAACTCCGACGATCCCGCGTACTTCGGCGGCTACGCGGGGCAGAATTTCGCCGCGGTCCGGGATGCGCTCGGCCTCACCGAGGAGCAGGCCCGGCGCTTCGCCCGCACCTCCATCGAGGCGTCGTTCGCGCCGCGGGAGCGCAAGGACGCGCTGCTCGCCGAGCTCGAGGCCTGGCGGCCGTGAGCACCGCACAGCACCTGCGAGCCGCCGACGGCAGAACCGTCCGGTACGCCGACACGGGCGGGGCCGATGACGCGCCGGTCATGGTGTGGCATCACGGCACGCCCCAGACGGGTGCGGTCATCCCGCCGGTGGCGGCGGAGGCGGCCGCGCGCGGCCTGCGCGTCGTTTCCGTGACGCGCCCCGGGTACCCGGGCTCCGACGTCCGCCCGGGCCGGACGGTCGCGGACGCCGCAGCCGACGTCCTCGCGGTGCTCGACGCGCTGGCCGTCGATCGTTTCGTGACCGTCGGGGCCTCCGGCGGCGGCCCGCACGCGCTCGCGCTGGCCGCACTCGCCGGCGAACGCGCCACGGCGGTCGTTACCATCGCCGGCATCGCTCCTTTCGACCGCACCCCTGACTGGTTCTCGGGGATGGCCGCACCCGGCGGTCTGCAGGCGGCACTGTCGGGCCGGGAGGCGCGGCTCGCCTACGCCGAAACGGCCGAGTTCGACCCCGAATCGTTCACCGCGCGCGACTGGGAGACCCTGGAAGGCGCTTGGGGTGCTCTCGGCGCCGATGCCGGGGCGGGAGCCGCCGAAGGCCCGGCCGGCGAGGCCGACGACGATGTGGCGTACGTGTCGCCGTGGGGTGTCGATCTGCGGTCCGTCGTCGCGCCGGTACTCCTGGTGCAGGGCGGAGCCGACCGCGTGGTCCCGGCACCACATGCCGCAGCGATGCTCGAGCGGCTCCCGCACGGCGAGTTGTGGATCCGTCCACGCGAGGGCCACGTGTCCGTGCTGACGGCGCTGGGCGTCGCCCTCGACTGGGCGCGGAGCGGGGGTGAAAGCGCGCATCCCGCGATTCTGCTTATATTCTCCCGATATAAGCGATATTGTGAAGTCATGACCGCCACCGTCGCTCTCATCGCCGACATCGTCGGCTCACGGAATCTGGCAAGCAGGTCCGACGCTCAGGATGCGATGCGCGCCGTATTCGCACGGGCCGACCGCCGTTTCCCGCCGCAGCAGCCGCTCTGGGCCACCGTCGGAGACGAGTTCCAGGCGCGCTACGCCGATCTCGGCGCGGCCCTCGGCGCGACGGCTCTCGTCCGGCTCGCCCTCCCCGAGGGTCTCGACTGCCGGTTCGGCCTGGGCCTCGGCGAAGCCACCGAGATCGAGAAGCGCGGCGACGGAACGTCGATCCAGGACGGCTCCGCCTGGTGGCGCGCCCGTGAGGCCATCGTCACGGCGCACCGGCTCCAGGATCGGGGCCGCCCGTCCGTCCGCACCTGGTTCGTCGGCGAAGACCCGACGCTGACCGCGGCCGTCGACGCGCTCCTGCTGCAGCGCGATCACACCATCTCGCGGATGAAGGCGCGCGAGCGCCGCCTGGCCGCGGGCCTGCTCGAGCAGCGTACGCAGAAAGAGCTGGCGCAGGAGGAGCGCATCGCCCAATCCGCCGTCTCGCAGACCCTCCATCGCTCCGGCGCCATCGCCCTCGAAGCCGGCATCGACGTGTTCTCGGGGGTGACGGCACCGTGATCTCCGCCGTGCTCCTGCTCGCCATCGGGCTGATGGATGCGGTGCTCGGGCTCGCGAAGGGCCGCCCGGGCGCGCGCGTCGGGGCCACCGCGGTCGCCCTCCTCGTCCCTGCCGCCGGCTGGCTCCTGCTCGGCACTCCCCCGATCTGGGCGGCGATCGTCGCGCTGTGGGGCGTCTGGTGGCTACGGGCGGAGACCGGGTTCCTGCGCGGCGGGGGCTACGTCGCTTTCCTGACGGTGTCCATCCTCACGGTGCCGCTCGTCGCCGTGGCGGCGATCGCCGAGGGTACGACGATCGACGACTCCCCCGCCGCGCGAGCGTTCGCCCGTTCCGCCGGCGCAGCGGAGCTGCCCCTCAGCCTCTCGCTGGCGGTTGCGGCGGTCGCCGCCGCGCTCATCCTCACCCGCTCGGCCAACGTCGTCTGCCGTGCCGCGTTCGGCCGCACCCGCTCGACCGATGCGCCGGTCGCACCGCCGCCCTCCCGCCGCGCGTGGCGGGTCGCCGTCGGTTCACGCGCGATCGGCTCCGTCGTCGAGGACGTCGGCGCACCGACAGCTGCGGCCGCTCCCGCTCTGCGCGGGGGCCGCGTGATCGGCCCGCTGGAGCGCATCCTGATCGTCGCCCTCGCCCTGGTCGGCGCTCAGGCGGTGATCGTCGGCCTGCTCGCCGCCAAGGGCATCGTCCGGTTCCCCGAGATCAGCGCGGACGGGCGGAGCGGTTCGAAGGCGGAGGAGTTCCTCATCGGCAGCCTGGTGAGCTGGACCATCGCCGGCCTCGTCACCGCCTACCTCGTCCTGCAACGAATCAGCTGATATCTCCGCGATATAAGCACAATTGCGTGGGCCAGAGGACGGCGAGGTCAGTCCGGCCGGTAGCCGTGCGTCGCCGCTTCGTACGTCGTGTGCGGCCGCCGGGTGGAGGACTCGGCGGGCGGCGGGACTTCGGCGTGCTCCAGCGCTCGCAGCACCAGCGCCTCCACCAGCTCCGGGGCCGAGGTGTGCCGGGCTTGCGCGATGCGGAGCAGCGCCGCGTACTCGCCTTCGGGCAGACGGATCTTCAGCGGCATCCCGCCGGGAGTGCGGCCAGGCCCCAGGACGGTGGCGGCCGTGATGTCGGCTTCGCTCATGCTCGGATTGTCCATCGCGCCACGCACATCCGGCTAGAGGTGAATTTCGAGCCGTCCGGCCCCATTTTTGCCGTCTTGCCGACCGGGCCGCGCGGGGTGCACCATTCAGCCGAACCGATCCCAGCTCGCCGGAGGCGGTGCACCGTGAGCGAGAAGACGTACCGGGCTCTGTTCCTCCACCCGGAGGGCGCCCACGACGATTTCAGCGCCCTGCTGCCTCTTCTCGGCCCGGCTCCCCGGCGTTGATCCGCGCTGCCACCACGTATGCGGGCGCACGGGCTGTCGCCGTCTATCGGCTGGCGGAGGCGAGCGCATGGCCCGAGGCCGCGGCCTTCCTCTATCAGGAGACGGTGCCGGGAACCATCCGCGACGGGCAGCAGCTGGAGCAGGTCGCCATGCCCGACGACTAAGTCGCAAGAGACGTATAGCCGATCAGGGCCTCACGGGTGCATCATGCGCGCATCACGGTTGGAGGTTGGAAATGTCTGAAGTACGTGCAACCGGTTGGGTGGGCTGGGTCTTCTTCGCATCGATCCTGCTCTTCATCGGCGCGGCGATCGACCTGTTCTACGGGATCATGGCGATCATCGGGCCGAACACGGCCTACTTCGTCGGACCGAACGGGGGGACGGCGTCGTTCAACGTGGCGGGATGGGGATGGTGGTCGCTCATCATCGGCGTGCTGCTGCTCCTCGCCGGACTGTTCCTGCTCCGCGGCGCACTCTGGGCGCGGATCTTCGCCGCGGTGATCGCGGCGGTCAGCGCCGTGTCGCATGTGATGTCGCTGCCGGCGCAGCCGTGGTGGTCGATCGTGGTGATCGCGCTCGACGTCCTGGTGATCTACGCGGTCACGGTGCACGGTCGGGAACTGCGCCGCTGACGGCCGGCGCCCCGGGCGCCCGCAGCCCGCCGGCGACGACGGCGCCGGCGATCGCGACGACCACCAGCACGGCCATCGCCGCCACGTACCCGCCGGCGCGCTGGTTCACGCCGAAGCCGAGGACCGTCGCGACGATGGCCGTGCCGAAGCTGGATCCCAGGTTGGAGACGCTGCGCGAGAGCCCCGAGATCTCACCCTGCTGCGCCTCGGGGAAGGCCGACTGGACGACATTGACACTGGGAGTGAGCATCACGCCCACACCGAGGCCGATCACGAGTAGGCCGGGGACGAACGGCCACCCACCCGGCAGCGCGCCCACGAGCAGCAGGAGCAGCGTCCCGATCCCGGTGAGCACGAAGCCGGCGAGGATCAGCGTGCGCTGCGCGATGAACCGCACCAGCCGTCCGGCGGCAAGGGACGAGACGAGGATGCCGAGCGTCGCCGCCGTGAAGATCACGCCGGTCTGGATGGCGTCGTAGTGCCGCACCACCTGCAGGTGGCTGGAGACCAGGAACGAGATGCCCATGAGGAGCAGCCACTGGAAGTTCTGCGTCACGAGTCCCAGATTCGAGGTGCGATCGGCGAAGAGGGCGGTGGAAAGCAGGGGCTCGCGCTTGTGACGCTCCAGACGGCGGATCCAGGCGAAGAACGCCGCGATGATCCCGGCGCCGAGCAGGAGCAGCACCACCGCGAGGAGCGGGTTGCTGTCGACGAGCAGGATGCCTCCCACGAACACGACCAGCCCGAGCCCCGAGAGCACGGCCCCGATCACGTCGTACGGACGGTGCGGGTCGGCCGGCAGCGGGTCCTTGAGGGCGAGGGCGAACAGGATGATCACCACGATGATCAGCGCCTGGAACAGGAAGGCCGCGCGCCAGCTGATCGCGCTGCAGATCCATCCCCCGATGAGCGGCCCCATCGCCGCGCCGATCCCGCCCGCGGCGCTCACCAGACCGAAGGAGCGGGCGCGGCCCTGGACGTCCTTCCAGTACAGCGTCACCAGGATGTACACCGGCGGGATGAGGAGCGCGGTGCCTGCCCCCTCGAGGATCGAGTTGCCGAGGATGAGCAGCCCGAGGCCCGGGGAGAGCGCGCTGATCACCGCGCCCACGCCGTAGACGGCGAGGCCCAGCAGGAAGCAGACCTTCCGGCCGAGCAGGTCCGTGAGCTTCCCGAACGGCACCATCAGCGCCGCCATGGTCAGCAGGAACAGCGTGATGGACAGCTGGATGCCCGCGACCGTAGTCCCGAGGTCCCGGCTCATGTCGTTGAGCATGACGTTCATGTTCGAGCCCGCGAACGAGCAGATGAACTGAGCCAGGGCCAACGGGACCAGGGTCCACCCTGCGACGGTGCGTGCGGTCACGGTGCTCATGATGCGGCCCGACGGACGGATGCGCTCACCGGTTGACGACCCCTCAGGCCGTGCGGGCGAGCGCCTTCGCCTTCAGCGTCTCGAACTCGGCCGGCGTGATCGCCCCGCTGTCCAGCAACCGCTTGCCGGACTCGATCTCGCTCGCCGCGGATCCGGAGCCTGCGACCGATCGGATGTACTGATCGTTCGCCTGCTGCGCCTCCGCCGTCCCTGCCATGTTGCGCTGCGCCATCCGGCCGCCGCGCGCGATCAGGTAGATGAACGCAGCGAGGAACGGCAGGACGACCAGGAAGAGCACCCAGAGGGCCTTCGCCCACCCGTTCAGCTCCGGGTCGCGGAAGACGTCGATGATGACGCGGATGAAGATCGTGATGCACACGATCACCAGGTAGAACCAGAACGACCAGACGAGGAAATCCCAGAAACTCATGATGGCTCCGTCCTCTCCGCCAAGCGCCGATCGCTTCGCGTGGCCGAAAGCTACGTCGGCCGGTGGCCCTCCGGCAAGAGAGCAATTCGACGCCCGCTCGCAGCGGCATCGAACACAAAGAGGGGCGCAGATGGGTCCGCGTCCCTCTTTGCTCACTTAGTCGTCACCCATCCGGTGAGGAGCAGGTGGCCCGTAGGCGCCTGTCCCGCGCCGTCGGTCGCGTAAGGCGATGAATAGATAGACGCCAGCGACGGCCCAGGCCCAGAGTGTGGCCAGAAACCACACCCACCAATTCGGGAGGCTGCGGATTGCATAACTCACTCCGAGTGCGCCGCACGCTGCGCCGAGGGTTCCCCAAAGCACCGCGTGGATGATCCGAGGTCGACCGAACGCCCGAACCCAACCAGAATGGTTGTCTGTACTCATGCTTCACTCCGCCCCAGTTATCGTCAGCCCCGACAGCTTGTGATGTTGGTCGGGATGGCCTGGGCCTCACCCGCACAGCGGAAGGATCGGTGATCCTCACCCGCATGCGGAAGGATCGGCGGTCCGCGACGTGACGGGGATTGCCCCGTCATCTCGATAGACGAGGAAGACTGCGTACCGTGACGGGGCGGCCGTGCGCGATCGAGTCTGGCGACAGCACCACGTCGCACGACGCGGCGACGTCGAGACGTCGTGCGAGGGCAGCTTGAACGCGAAAGTCCCCCGGAACTCCGGGGGACTTTCGCGGTGCATGACAGCGACCCAATGGTGGAGATGGGGGGAATCGAACCCCCGTCCACTGCTGTGGTCATGTGCCTTCTACGGGCGTAGCCAGTGAAATCGCTTTCTCGGCCCCGGTGCTTGTCGCTGGCACCTGCTCCGACGGGCCCAGTATCAGTGGAAGTCCCTCTGCACCCTGATGCTCAATGCAGAAGCAAGTCCCCTAGCTGACGCCAGGATCCGGGTAGGGAACGATTCCCGGTCTGACGGTCTCTCAAATGGCGGAGGTGAACTTACGCCGCGAGGGCGAAGTCGGCCTTGGCCGAGACAGTGCTCTTGTTATTGGCACTTATTTTTTCGCATGGATCGTTAACGAGATAACCATGCATCCTCGACCCGCTTCTCACAGTCACGCAGTCAATGTCGAAACCGATCATCCCCATGCGCGGCCTGTCGGCCGGGTCGCTGTCACGCGCTGTTGAGTTGTCCAGATGCTGCTCTCGCCGTTGTGTGGCGAGCTACTCATCATACAACATCCCGCCCTCGCCGTTTATGCCAGCATCGGGGAATGGCCGACACGATCATCACCGTCCAGGGCGAATACGAGCTGCGTCATGCCGCTGAGCGCGGCGCGGTCCGCGTGCGGGTGTCGTATGAGGGGCCTGCTCGGGATGAGGTGCTCGCCCTCACGACGCAGCGCCAAGTCTCCTTGACCGCGGAGCTGCGCGAGCTGCACGACCCGCAGCGAGGTCCGGTCACCCAGTGGTCGTCCGACCAGCTGCGCGTCTGGGGCGAACGCCCGTGGAGTCACGACGGTTCGCGCCTCGACGTCGTCCACCACGCCGAGGTCGGCATCGACGCCGTGTTCTGCGACCTGGCCGCACTCTCGGACTGGGTCGGCGTCGTGTCCCTGCTCGACGGCGTCGTAGTCGACGGGGTGACGTGGTCGCTCACCGAGGCCCGCCGTCAGTCGCTGACGCAGGAGGCCCGGCGCCGTGCCGTCGAGAACGCGGTGGCCAAGGCGACGGTCTACGCCACCAGCCTCGGACTCACGACGATCACGCCCCTCGCGCTCAGCGACCCGGGGATGCTCGGCGACGGGTCCGCGCCCGTCCAGCCGCCGCAGCCGCAGCCGCTCTTCGCCCGGGCGGCCGCAGCCGACGCCGGCGGGGCGACGCTCGCGCTCAAGCCCGAGGAGCTCACCATCGCCGTACAGGTGCACGCCCGCTTCGCGGCGAGCTGAGCCCGGGGCGGCCGCGCGCAGGGCGCCGCGAGCCTGCGGTTCAGGAACCCGGAGTCTGCGGCGTCCCGGGCGTCGACGGCGGCCGGGTCGGGAACGCGCTCAGCTTGAGCACGCGGGTCGCGGTCACGGTGCCGTCGGTGCGGGTGCCGACGACGATCACCTCGTCGCCCTTCGCGAAGTCCGACTTCGAGGCCGACTGCCCGGGGTGGCCGAAGACAGTCGACGAGTCGATCGTCACATCCACCTTGTTGCCGTTGTCCCGGGTGATCGTCCAGGTGTCGCCCGAGATGGATGCGATGGTACCGCGCACGAGCGCCATGCCCTGGTGCATCCCGTTGCCGTTCCCGTTGCCGTTTCCATTCCCGTTCCCCCGTCCGTCCTCGTCGCCGTCACCGGGCATACCGGGCATGCCGGGCAGACCCGGCTGCCCCTGCTGCGGGAATGTCCGGCTCATCACCCGCTCACCGACGTGCGTGACAACATTCGCGACGGCGAACGCCCCCGCGGTGAAGAGCCCGAGGAGCACGACGATCGAGAGCACCAGCGTGGAGATGGCGAAGGCCAGCCCGTGGCGTTTGTAGAACGGCTCGGCGGGCGGTACGGGCGGCACGCCCGCATACCCCTGTGCGGGCGGTTCGTGGCGCGGCGTCAGCGGCTCGGTGGGCTGGGTGTTGCTCATGCTCACATGTAAGCAGGTGCGAGCCGCGATCAGGCTGCAGGAGTGTTATGGGTTCGGTGTGAATGCGACGGTCAGACCGGCTCGACCAGCACGGAGCGGAGCTTCGCCAGCTCCAGCTCGTCGAGCCCCGACTCGAGCAGGTACTCGCGCACACTCCCGTGCCGCTCCTCGATGCGGTCGATCGTCGTCTCGAGCGCTTCCCTCGGGCTCCCACCCAGAATCACGCGCAGATCGGGTGTCACCTCGACGCCGTAGCCGCGCACGAGGTCGAGCATCTGCTCGAGCCAGGGCCCGTCGAGGTTCCCCTCCGTCACCGCGTAGTCCGAGACGACGGTCTCGCGGTCGACGCCGACCGCGAGCAGGGCGAGCGCGATGACGATCCCGGTGCGGTCCTTGCCGGCCGTGCAGTGCACGACGACCGGCTCGTCGCGGGTGTCCGCGATCTCGCGCAGCGCCCGCACGATGACGTCGGTGTGCTGGAAGACGATCTTGTCGTACAGGTGTACGATCGTCGCCCCCACCGTCGCCGCCGAGGCACCGGATCCCTCGAACACGGGCAGGTGCAGCAGCTCCACATCCAGCCCGTCGAGGTCGTCCGGAAGCGCCTGCACCTCGAACTCGTCGCGCAGGTCGATGACGATGCGGATGCCGAGCTCGCGCAGGCCCTCGCGGCCGGCCTCGCCGAGGCGACCCAGCGCATCCGCGCGGAACAGCTTGCCCGGCCGCGTGACGCCGCCCTCGACCGGGTACCCGCCGACATCCCGGAAGTTGTACGTGCCCGAGATCGGGATGCGCTGAGCGGTGGAGTCCATGCGGCTAGTCTGGCACTCCGGCTCGTCTGGCACTCCGGCGCCGCCGGACCGCTACTCGCCCAGGTGGTTCCGGGTCGACATCGCCCGCTGCGCCTCGCGCTGGTCCTGGCGCTCGCGCAGCGCCTGCCGCTTGTCGTACTCGCGCTTGCCTTTCGCGACCGCGATCTCGACCTTCGCGCGCCCCTCGTTGAAGTAGATGGACAGCGGGATGATCGTGTAGCCGCCCTGCTTGACCTTGTTCTCGATCTTCAGGATCTGCGCCTTGTGCAGCAGCAGCTTGCGCTTGCGGCGCGGTGCGTGGTTGTTCCAGGTGCCGTCGGCGTACTCCGGGATGTGCACGGCATCCAGCCATGCCTCGCCGCCGTCGACGAACGCGTAGCCGTCGACCAGCGACGCCCGCCCCAGCCGCAGCGACTTCACCTCGGTGCCCGTGAGCACGAGGCCCGCCTCGAAGGTGTCCTCGATCGTGTAGTCGTGGCGCGCGCGGCGATTGGTGGCCACGACCTTCTGGCCACGTTCCTTCGGCACGGCTCACTCCTGACGTCGATGATGAAGCCGCCCGGCTCGGCGCCGGGCAGCCACACAGTCTATCGCGTCAGACGCGCAGGTAGCGCCGGATCGCGAAGTTCGCGGAGGCCGCGGCGAGCAGCACGCCGATGACGATCAGGATGGGGATGACCAGCCAGGCCTGCTCCATCCCGACGAAGTTGATCGACTGGATGCGGTCGCTCAGGTACCCGCGCACGAAGAACTGCACGCCGACGGCGATGACGACCGACGCCAGGATGGACCCGATCAGCGCCGCGATCACGCCCTCGATGATGAACGGCGTCTGGATGAACCGGTTGGATGCGCCGACCAGCCGCATGATCCCGATCTCCCGGCGTCTCGAGAAGGCCGAGAGCCGGATCGTGGTCGCGATCAGCAGCACCGCGGCGACCAGCATCAGCGCGGCGATGCCGATGGCCGTGTAGCTGGCCGCGTTCAGGATGCTGAAGATCTGGTCGAGGTAGCTGCGCTGGTCCACGACGCTCTGCACGCCCGCGGAGCCCGACAGCGTCTCGCTCAGGACGGCCGAGTTGTTCGGGTCCTTCAGGTTCACCCAGAAGGTCTGCGGGATCATGTCCGGCGTGACGAAGTCGGCGATCTGGTTGCCTTTGAACTGCTGCTTGAACTGCTCGTAGCCCTGCTTCTGGTCCTGGAAGTAGAACTTCTGGATGTAGGGCGCGAGCTCCGGAGACTGCAGCTGCTTCTTGACGGACTCGATGGACTGGTCCGTCGCGGCGCCGCCGGGGCAGGCGTCGGTCTGCGTGCACATGTAGACGGCGACCTGCGCCCGGTCGTACCAGTACGTCTTCATCTGGCCGATCTGCATCTGCAGCAGCACGGCCGTGCCCACGAAAGTGAGCGAGATGAAGGTCACCAGGATGACGGAGACCACCATGGAGAGGTTGCGGCGGAGGCCGTTGCCGACCTCCGACCAGATGAGTCCGAATCTCATTTCGTCGGCCCCACATTCTGGTCGCCGTCACGGTCGGCGCCCTCGCGCAGGCCGCTCAGGTCGAGGTTGGCGGTGAAGTTGAGGTGGTCAGGCAGCTCCTCGGACGCGGGCGCGGCGGGGACCGGCTGCGTACCCTGGTACGCCTGGGCCGGAACGGCCGCCGGCTGAGCGGCCGGCACGGGGGCCGACGGCTGGACCGGCTGGACGGGCTGCACCGGCGCGGTCTGCTGCGGCAGCGACACGGGAGCGGTCGGTGTCGAGGTCGGCGCGTGCGGGCGCGTCATGGTCGCCTCCCCCGAGACGGCCGCAGGGACAGTCGCCGCGTACGCCGGCGTAGCCACCGACACCGGCTCGTCGCGCTCAAGCGGCTGCGCGATCGGGACCGCGGCCGTAAAGCCGTAACCGCCGTGGCGCTCGTCGCGGACGATCTGCCCGCCGACCAGCTCGATCACGCGGCGCTTCATCTGATCGACGATCGCGGCCTCGTGCGTGGCCATGAGCACCGTGGTGCCGCCGGCGTTGATGCGCTCCAGCACGGCCATGATGCCGGCGCTGGTGGCGGGGTCCAGGTTTCCCGTGGGCTCGTCGGCCAGCAGCACCTGGGGCTTGTTCACCACGGCGCGCGCGATCGCCACGCGCTGCTGCTCGCCACCGGAGAGCTCGTGCGGCAGGCGCTGCGCCTTGCCGTCGAGGCCCACCATCTTCAGCACGTCGGGAACGGCCTCCTGGATGAAGCCCCGCGACTTGCCGATGACCTGCAGCGTGAACGCGACGTTCTGGAAGACGGTCTTGTTCGGCAGCAGCCGGAAGTCCTGGAAGACCACGCCGATGTTGCGGCGGAAGTAGGGCACCTTGCGGGACGAGATCGTGCCGAGGTCCTGCCCCAGCACGTGGATCTTGCCCTTGGTCGGCTTCTCCTCTTTGAGGATGAGGCGCAGGCAGCTGGACTTGCCGGAACCGGAGGCGCCGACGAGGAAGACGAACTCTCCGCGCAGCACTTCCAGGTTGATGCCGTTCAGCGCCGGGCGCGCCGTGCCCGCGTATTGCTTGGATACGTGTTCGAACCGGATCATGACCCTATGAGACTAGGCAGTCGCACGCCGATCCGCAGTAGCGACATGCCCGCGCCCGCCAACCCTGACAGCCAGGTGGACGTCCGGTGCGCGTCGGCTAGTCCTCGTCCTTGCCGCCGGCGCGCCAGCGGATGCCCGCGGCGATGAAGCCGTCGAGGTCGCCGTCGAACACCGAGCTGGGGTTGCCCGACTCGTAGCCGGTGCGCAGGTCCTTCACCAGCTGCTGACCGTAGAGGAAGTAGGAGCGCATCTGGTCGCCCCAGCTCGCCGTGATGGTACCGGCGAGCTCCTTCTTCTTGGCGGCCTCCTCCTCCTTCTGGAGCAGCAGGAGGCGGGTCTGCAGCACGCGCATGGCGGCCGCGCGGTTCTGGATCTGCGACTTCTCGTTCTGCATCGAGACCACGATGCCGGTCGGGAGGTGCGTGATGCGCACGGCGGAGTCGGTCGTGTTGACCGACTGACCGCCCGGGCCGGAGGAACGGAACACGTCGATGCGGATGTCGCCCTCGGGGATGTCGACCTCGGTCGCCTCCTCCATGAGCGGGATGACCTCGACCGCGGCGAACGACGTCTGGCGCTTGTCCGCCGAGCCGAACGGGCTGATCCGTGCCAGGCGGTGCGTGCCGGCCTCGACCGACAGCGTGCCGAACGCGTAGGGCGCATCCACCTCGAACGTCGCGGACTTGATGCCCGCACCTTCGGCGTAGGACGTGTCCATCACCTTGACCGGGTACTTGTGCTGCTCCGCCCAGCGCAGGTACATGCGCATGAGCATCTCGGCGAAGTCGGTGGCGTCGTCGCCGCCGGCGCCCGAGCGGATGGTGACGATCGCCGAGCGGTCGTCGTACTCGCCACTGAGCAGGGTCTGCACCTCGAGGTCGCCGAGGGCGGACTGCAGGGACTGCAGCTCGGCCCGGGCCTCCGCGGCGGACTCCTCGTCCTCCGCCTCGTTCGCCAGTTCGACCAGCACCTCGAGGTCGTCGAGCCGCCGCTCGATCGCGGTGATCCGCCCGAGCTCTGCCTGACGGTGGCTCAGCGCGCTCGTCACCTTCTGCGCGTTCGCGGTGTCGTCCCAGAGGTCGGGCGCCCCGGCCTGCTCGCTGAGGTCGGCGATCTCGGCGCGGAGCTTCGGCACGTCCACGACGGCGGTGATGTCGGCGAAGGTGGAGCGCAGGTCCGCGATCTGGGAGGAGAGGTCGAGTTCGATCATGTCGGCATCCAGCCTACCGGGCGGCCGCCGGGGCGGGCAGCGGACGGCCGCCGAGAAAGTTGTACGGTGTTAACGACATGACTTCCGACGAGCGCCCCTTCACTTTCCGCTCCGTCGCCCTCGCCGCCTTCCTCCCGACGCTGCTGTTCTCGATCGGCGAGGGGGCGATCATCCCGATCATCCCGGTGACCGCGGGCAACCTCGGCGCGGGCCTCGCGATGGCCGGATTCATCGCCTCGATGGTGATGCTCGGCGAGCTGGCGGGCGACATCCCGAGCGGATGGGTCGTGTCGCGCTTCGGCGAGCGCGCCTCGATGATCGGCGCGGCGATCCTCGCCATCGCGGGCGTGACGGTCTGCCTGCTCGCCCCGAACTACTGGGTGCTCATGGGCGGCATCTTCGTGGTCGGCGTCGCGACGGCCGTGTTCGCGCTCGCGCGGCACGCGTTCATGACGACGTACGTTCCGCAGCGGTACCGCGCCCGCGCCCTGTCGACGCTCGGCGGCATCTTCCGCGGCGGCTGGTTCGTCGGTCCGCTGATCGCCTCCGCGGTCATCGCGGTGACCGGATCCGCCCAGTCCGTGTTCTGGATCTTCATCGTGAGCTGCCTCGGCTCCGTGATCGTGCTGATCGCGCTGCCCGACCCGGAGACGATGTTCGGCCCGTCGCCGCGGGTGGCCGACGAGGCGGGCGCCCCGGTGACCGCCGGCGAAGAGGATGCGGAGGAGCGGACGCACGGGCTGTTCCGCACCATCTGGTCCTTCCGGGAGGTGCTGGCCCGCATGGGCGCGGGCGTCTCGCTGGTCGCCGCCGTGCGGTCGGCGCGCACGGTGCTCATGCCGCTGTGGGCCGTGTCCATCGGGCTGAGCGAGGCCAACACCGCGCTCATCATCGGCATCGCGGGTGCGGTCGACTTCGCGCTGTTCTACGCCAGCGGCCAGATCATGGACCGGTTCGGCCGGATGTGGAGCGCCATCCCCTCGATGATCGGGCTGGGGCTGGGCTTCCTGGTGCTGGCGTTGTCGCACGACCTCGCCTCGCCGGTCGCCTGGTATGTCGGCGTCTCGCTGTTCCTGTCGCTGGCGAACGGGATCGGCTCCGGCATCGTGATGACGCTGGGCGCGGACCTGGCGCCGAAGGACCGCCCCGCCGCCTTCCTCGGCGCGTGGCGGTTCTCCGCCGACGCCGGGCAGGCGACCGCGCCGCTGTTCGTGTCGCTGCTGACGGCGCTCGTCTCCATCTCCTTCGCCAGCGGCGTGATGGGCGTGCTGGGGCTCGCCGGCGCAGGGATGCTGGCCCGCTACATCCCGCGCTACGTGCCGCGGCGTCCCCGTCCCGCCTGACAGGGAATACCCTCGTCCTCGACGCGCTTGCTTCCATGCAGACGCATAGAAACGAGGATGGACATGGCCCGCACGATGGAACTCGGGATCGACACGTTCGGCGACGTGACGCTGGATGAGCACGGCGAGCCGCTGCCCCAGGCGCAGGTGCTGCGCAACGTGGTCGCGGAGGGCGTGCTGGCCGACCGGGTCGGCCTCGACTTCTTCGGCGTCGGCGAGCACCATCGCGCCGACTTCGCGGTCTCCGCGCCCGAGGTCGTGCTCGCGGCGATCGCCGGGCAGACCGAGCGCATCCACCTGGGGTCGGCCGTCACCGTGCTCAGCTCCGACGACCCGGTGCGCGTATTCCAGCGGTTCGCCACCCTCGACGGCGTCTCGAACGGCCGCGCCGAGGTCATCCTCGGGCGCGGCTCGTTCATCGAGTCGTTTCCGCTGTTCGGGTTCGACCTCGCGCAGTACGAGGAGCTGTTCGAGGAGAAGCTGGACCTCTTCACCGAGCTGCGCACGCAGCAGCCGGTCAGCTGGACCGGGCAGCTGCGCGCCTCCCTCACCGATCAGTCCGTGTACCCGCATGTGGAGAACGGGCCGCTGAAGACCTGGATCGGCGTGGGCGGGAACCCCGAATCGGTCGTCCGCGCGGCGCACTACGGCCTGCCCCTGATGCTGGCGATCATCGGCGGCGGCCCGATGCGGTTCCA
This sequence comes from Leifsonia xyli subsp. cynodontis, assembly GCF_050632205.1. Lineage (GTDB taxonomy): Bacteria > Actinomycetota > Actinomycetes > Actinomycetales > Microbacteriaceae > Leifsonia > Leifsonia xyli_D. The sequence continues at coordinate 819,104 of NZ_CP192578.1, read as the reverse complement.
GCCGCTCGCGGAGCTCTACCGCAAGGCGCTGGAGCAGTTCGGACAGGATGCGACGCTGCCGATCGGCATCCACTCCCCCGGCTTCATCGCCGAGACGGACCAGGAGGCCAAGGACATCCTCTGGCCGCACTACGAGGTCATGACCAACCGGATCGGGCGCGAGCGCGGCTGGCCGCCCGCCTCTCGGGCGCGCTTCGAACATGAGGCGGGAGCGGACGGCGCCCTCGTCGTCGGCTCGCCCGAGACGGTCGCGCAGAAGATCGCCTATGCGGCGAAGGGCCTCGGCGCGACCCGCTTCGACATCAAGATGAGCAACGGCACGCTGCCGCACGCCGACCTCATGCGCTCGATCGAGCTGTACGGCGCGGAGGTCGCGCCGCGGGTCCATGAGCTAATGTCGTAGCCGCGCCCACGGCGGCCGCGGGAGTGGTGAAATTGGCAGACACGCAGGATTTAGGTTCCTGTGCTTCACGGCGTGAGGGTTCGAGTCCCTTCTCCCGCACAGGACCGCGGTCCTACGACCAGCGGATGATCTTTCACGGCGTGCGCTGATTCGCACGCTTCGTGCAGCTTCACGACACCCTCCAGGGCTAAACTCGGGCTCAGCTTTCCCGTCGATCCCCTCCTGGAGAACAGTGATCCATCACGCCGGCCTCATCCCGTGGCTCGACCCGAACACCATCATCCAGTCCGCGGGTCCCTGGGCGCTGCTCGTGGTGTGCGGGATCGTCTTCGCCGAGACCGGCCTGCTGATCGGCTTCCTGTTCCCCGGCGACACCCTGCTGATCATCTCCGGCCTGCTGACCCACACCTCGAAGGTGTTCGGCGTCGACATCTGGTGGGTGTGCCTGGCGATCTCGTTCGCGGCCTTCGTCGGCGGCGAGGTGGGCTACCTCATCGGCCACAAGGCCGGGCCGAGGGTCTTCGAACGCAAGGAGTCCGGCCTCTTCTCGATGGAGAACGTGCTCCGCACGAACAGCTTCTTCGAGCGTTTCGGCGCCCTCGCCATCATCGTCGCCCGCTTCGTGCCGATCGTCCGGACGTTCGCGCCGGTCGCCGCCGGCGTCGGCCACATGAGCTACCGCAAGTACTCGCTGTACAACGCCCTCGGCGCGCTGCTGTGGGGCGCCGGCGTGACGTACTTCGGATTCCTGATCGGCTACATCCCGCCGGTGGCCACGTTCGTGTCGAGCTACATCGACATCATCCTGATCGGCGCGGTCGTCATCACCCTGGTGCCGACGCTGTTCCACTACTTCCAGTCGGCCCGCAAGGCGAAGCGCAAGGCGGCGGCCGAGCAGGATGTGGTGGCTCCGCCGGTCATCGACGAGCCGGCGCCCTCCCGCCCGGAGGCCTGAGCCCGGGCCGTCCGCTTCGAAGGAGATCGGGTGCCGAATCTCCTTCGAATGGCAGTGATGCAGGAGATTCGGCGCCGTTCGGTGCGAATCTCCGACGTTGAGGCCAAGCCCGGCTAGCGGTGGAACTCGTCCTCGTGGGCGGCGTGCTCCGCCGGCTCCAGCTGGAACGTCGAGTGCTCGACGTCGAAGTGCTTCGACAGGCAGCCCGAGAGCTCGTCGAGCAGCGCCCCCGTGCGCCCCGACCGGAACACCGACTGCTCGCACACCACGTGCGCGCTGAACACCGGAGCGCCCGACGTGATCGCCCAGACGTGCACGTCGTGCACCGCGACGACCCCCGGCGTGCCCAGGATGTGGTCCCGGATCTCGGCGACGTCGGTGTCCGCCGGCGCCGCCTCGCTCAGCACGCGCACCACATCCCGCAGCAGCGAGAACGCCCGCGGCAGGATCAGGGCCGCGATGAGCAGGGACGCGATCGCGTCGGCGGGGGCGAAGCCCGTGACCAGGATGACGACCGCCGCCACGATGACGGTCGCCGACCCGATGAGGTCGCCGAGCACCTCCAGGTAGGCGCCGCGCATGTTGATCGAGTGCCCGGCGGACGGCCGGAGCAGCAGCAGCGCGCCGAAGTTCGCGACCAGGCCGATCGCCGCCACGATCAGCATGGGGACGCTCTGCACCTCGGTCTCGCCGCTGACCAGCCGGCCGATCGCCCCGATGGTGACGGCGACCGCGACGACGACCAGGATGAGGCCGTTGATCAGCGCGCCGAAGACCTCCGCGCGGCGGTAGCCGAACGTCTGCCGGTCTGTCGCCGGGCGGGCGGCGACGATGGTCGCCATGAGCGCGATGATGAGCCCGGCGAGGTCGCTGAGCATGTGCCCGGCGTCGGCGAGAAGTGCGAGCGAGCCGCTCAGCCACGCGCCGACGACCTCCACCACGAGGACCGCGGCCACGATGCCGATGGCGATCAGCAGGCGGTTGCGGTTGGCGGTGTGGCCGTGGTCGTGACTCATCTCGTCTTCTACGGTAGATAGAAGTTCGCGCCGCCGCCAGAGCCCTGGGCTAGATGGGAATGAGTGGCGTTCTCAGCTGCCGCGCTCGACAAGCTCGCGGAGCGCCGGGACGATCGCGGCGAGGGCGCGTGCGCGGTGACTGTCGGCGTTCTTCTGCACAGGCTCCAGCTCCGCCGCCGTCCCGTCATGACCGTCTGGCAGGAAGATCGGGTCATAGCCGTGGCCGTTCTCCCCCGCGGCTCGCGCGCGATCCGTCCGGGCCAGACGCCCTGCACGACCGTCGGCTCCCCGTCGGGGCCGACCAGCGCCAGGGTGGCGGTGAAGTGGGCCGCCCGCTCCTCGTCCGGGATGTCGGCCAGCTGGTCCAGCAGCAGCCGCAGGTTCGCGGCCGCGTCGCCGTGCGACCCGGCCCAGCGGGCGGAGAAGATGCCGGGGGCGCCGCCCATCACATCCACGCAGATGCCGGAGTCGTCGGCGAGCGCGGGCAGGCCGGTGTGCGCGGCCGCGGCCCGGGCCTTGATCAGCGCGTTCTCCTCGAAGGTCACGCCGCCCTCCACCGGCTCCGGCCCGTCGTACGCGACGATCTCGAGTGCCGGGATCTCGGCGCCCAGGATCGCCTGGAACTCGCGCGCCTTTCCCGGGTTGTGCGTGGCGAGGACGACCCGCACCGTCACGCCTCCACGGCGGCGGGCGCGAGCGTCGCGGTCTGGATGGCGGCCAGCTCCGTCGTGCCGGCGAGGGCCAGGTCGAGGAGGGAGTTCAGCTCGGTCCGGTCGAACGGCGCGCCCTCGGCGGTGCCCTGCACCTCGACGAACAGCCCGCGCCCGGTGACGACCACGTTCATGTCGGTCTCGGCGCGCACGTCCTCCACATAGGCGAGGTCGAGCATGGGCGTCCCGTCGATGATGCCGACCGAGACCGCGGAGACGGAGTCGATCAGCGGCGTCGCCTTCTGGCCGATGAACCGGTGCTCGCGGCCCCACTCCAGCGCCTCCGCCAGCGCGACGTACGCGCCGGTGATGGCCGCCGTACGGGTGCCGCCGTCAGCCTGCAGCACGTCGCAGTCGAGCACGATCGTGTTCTCGCCGAGCGCCTTCATGTCGACCACGGCACGCAGGCTGCGGCCGACCAGACGGCTGATCTCGTGGGTGCGGCCGCCGACGCGTCCCTTCACCGACTCCCGGTCCATCCGCTCGTTCGTGGAGCGCGGCAGCATCGCGTACTCGGCGGTGACCCACCCGCGGCCCTTGCCCGACATCCAGCGCGGGACGCCGTTGGTGAAGGACGCGGTGCACAGCACCTTGGTGTTGCCGAACGACACCAGCGCCGACCCCTCCGCCTGGCGGCTCCAGGCCCGCTCGATGGTGACCGGACGCAGCTGGTCGGGGGTGCGCCCGTCGGCGCGGGTGATGTCGGTCACTTCGATCTCCTCGGTGGATGGGGTGGTTCAGAGGGGCAGTTCGATGACGCCGGTCTGCACCAGGTCGACCGCCGAGACCTCGGGGCCGATGAAGCGGTGCGCCAGGCGCAGGAACTGGTCGGCGTCGGATCCGGTCGCCTCGTAGCGGAGGCTCGGCGGCAGCGGCGAGCGCCGTTCCAGGCCCTGGCCGACGAGCGTGCGGTAGACGTCCTTGGCGGTCTCGGTGTCGCTGGAGACGAGGGAGACGCCCTCGCCCATCACGTACGAGATGGCGCCCGTGAGGAACGGGTAGTGCGTGCATCCCAGCACCAGCGTGTCCACATCGGCCTCGCGCAGCGGCCGCAGGTACTCGGCGGTGACGCGCAGCACCTCCTCGCCGCTGGTGATGCCGGCCTCGACGAACTCGACGAAACGGGGGCAGGCCTGCGTGAAGAGCTCCAGCGTCGGCGCGGCGGCGAAGGCGTCCTCGTAGGCGCGGGACGAGATGGTGCCGACCGTGCCGATCACGCCGACTCGGCCGGTTCGCGTCGCGGCGACCGCGCGGCGAACGGCCGGCTGGATGACCTCGATCACCGGCACGTCGTAGCGCTCCCTGGCGTCCCGCAGCATGGCGGAAGAAGCGGTGTTGCAGGCGATCACGAGCATCTTCACGCCCTGCTCGACCAGGAAGTCGAGCACCTCGAGCGAGTACCGCCGCACGTCGGCGATCGACTTCGGCCCGTACGGCGAGTGCGCGGTGTCGCCCACGTAGAGCAGCGACTCGTTGGGCAGCTGATCGCGGATCGCCCGGGCGACGGTCAGTCCGCCCACACCCGAGTCGAAGATCCCAATCGGCGCATCCGTCACAGCAGACCAGCCTACCCGGCCGCCCGCTCGGGAGGCGTGAGTAGGCTGGAGCGCGTGACCGAGAGTGCCGCGTCCTCCGCCTTCCTGACCGATCGCTACGAGCTCACGATGCTCGACGCCGCGCTGCTCGCCGGCACGCACGACCGCGAGTGCGTCTTCGAGGCGTTCACCCGCCGGCTGCCCGCCGGCCGCCGCTACGGGGTGCTCGCCGGCACCGGCCGGCTGCTCGAACTGATCGAGCAGTTCCGGTTCGGGGATGCGGAGCTGCAGTTCCTCCGCGAGAACCACGTGGTGCGCGACGAGACGATCGACTGGCTGGCGGACTACCGCTTCTCCGGCACCATCCGCGGCTACCGCGAGGGCGAGCTGTTCTTCCCGGGCTCGCCCTTCTTCATCGTGGATGCGCCCTTCGCCGAGGGCGTCATCCTGGAGACCCTGCTGCTCAGCGTCTTCAACTACGACTCCGCGGTCGCCTCCGCCGCCGCGCGCATGGTCGCCGCCTCCGTGGGCCGGCCGCTGGCCGAGATGGGCTCGCGCCGCGCCAACGAGCGGTCCGCCGTCGCCGCGGCCCGGGCGGCGTTCATCGCCGGGTTCTCGGCCACCTCCAACCTCGAGGCCGGCCGCACGTGGGGCGTGCCGACGATGGGCACCGCCGCGCACGCGTTCACCCTGCTGCACGACACCGAGGAGGCGGCCTTCCGGGCGCAGGTGGATGCGCTCGGCCCGGGCACCACCCTGCTGGTCGACACGTTCGACGTCGAGAAGGCGATCGACACCGCGGTGAAGGTCGCCGGTCCCGAGCTCGGGGCCGTCCGTCTCGACTCGGGCGACCTCCCGAAGCTCGTGAAACAGGTGCGCGAGCAGCTCGACTCCCTCGGCGCGACGAAGACGCGCATCACGGTCACCAACGACCTCGACGAGTTCACCATCGCGGCCCTCGCCGCCTCCCCGTCGACTCCTACGGCGTCGGCACCTCCGTCGTCACCGGCTCCGGTTATCCCGCCTCGGGCATGGTCTACAAGCTCGTCGCGCACCGCAGCAGCGGCAGCGAGGGCGACTGGATCCCGGTCGCCAAGAAGTCGGAGCACAAGGCGAGCGTCGGCGGCCGCAAGCACCCCGTCCGGCGGCTGGACGCGTCGGGCACGGCGATCGCGGAGGTCGTGCACATCGTCGAGAAGGGCGACACCCCGGACGACAGCGGGCGCGACCTGCTCGCTCCGCTCATCACGGACGGAGAGGTGCACCGCGAGCACCTGGGCGTCGAGGGGACGCGCCGGGCGCGCGACCACCGCGCGCTCGCCATGAGCGAGCTGCCGGACGAGGCCTTCCGCCTCGGCCGCGGGGACCCGGTGCTGCCGACGATCTTCGAGTGACGGCGGGCGGCGTTACTCGCCCTGCAGGCCCTCGTAGATCTCGCGGCAGGTCGGGCAGACCGGGAACTTCTCGGGGTCGCGGTTCGGCGTCCACATCTTGCCGCAGAGCGCCTTCACCGGCTTGCCGGTGAGCGCCGACTCGAGGATCTGCTCCTTCTTCACGTAGTGCGAGAAGCGCTCGTGGTCGCCCGGCTCCTGGCTCTGCAGGAGCTCCTCGAGCTCGCGGTCGAGCGTGGTCGCACCGCCGCCGGTAGGCATGCCGCCGGGCTCGGAGATGCTCGCTTCGTTCATCCCTCCAGTCTAGGCGCCTGCTGCGGGAGTCAGTCGTTGCGGTTGGCGAACGCCATCAGCTCGGGCCCGCGCCGGTCGTAGACCCGGCCGCCCAGCCACAGCCCGGCGAACAGCGTGCCGAAGCCGATGAGCACGGCGACGACCGGGGCGATCGCCAGCCAGAACGCGTTGACCGTCAGGCCGAGCACGAGGAACACCAGAACGGGCGACGCGAGGATCAGGATGGCGAAGAAGCTCAGCGACTGCACCAGCGCGGCGGAGGCGCCCGAGGTCTGCGGCTGCGTGAACGCGCTGTCGCCGGGCTTCGTCGCCGGATACGGGAACAGCGCCGACGAGATGCTGGACAGGCCCAGCCCGATCACGAGCACCGCCCCGCTCAGCGCGGCGACCGACGGCAGCACGGCCCAGTCGCCGAAGACGATCGTGGTCGCGATCGAGCCGACGACCAGCACGGGGATGCCGACGACGACGGGCGGGAACATGCGCCCGGCCCGATCGGCCAGACCGCGGGTGCCCGAGACGAGGTGCAGCCAGATGGCGGTGCTGTCGTAGGCGAGGTCGTTGTGGATGCTCCAGCCGAGGAACAGGCAGACCAGCGGGAGCGGCACCAGGGCGATGAAGTGCGAGGGCAGGCCGGCCAGCGCCAGCGCGACGATGACGAAGACCGGGATGACCGGGATGAGCACGATGGACACCCAGTAGCGCGCGTCCCGCCCCCAGTACGTCATCGACCGGGCGGCGATCGCCGCGGTCGGTCCGCCGGGCAGCCGGTCGAACCAGCCGAGACCGTGGTAGGCCTTCGACCGGGCCTCGCGCTCGGGCGAGGAGATCACGTGGGCGACCAGCGCCGTCCATCCCAGCCACAGCAGCCCGAGCGTCGCGAGGGCGATCAGCAGCTGGGCGATCGCGCCGCCCCAGTCGCCCTGCGCCGCCGCTCCCGGCGCGGACCACGCTGCGCCGAGCGGCGTCCAGGAGAGCCAGCGGGCGAGGCCGGTCAGCGCGCCGAGACCGTCACGGCCCCAGTCGACCGTGACGAGCAGCAGCAGCACCGGCGCGACGAGCACCAGCAGCAGGATGCCGACGACACCGCCCGCCTCGCGCGAGCGCCGGGTGGAGAGCATCGAGTGGGCGACGGCGGTCGTCACCCGGGAGGCCAGCACGCAGGTGAGCACCACGACGGCCGCGGAGACGAGCGCCACCAGCACGGTGCCCGCGTTCTGCGACCAGGTGACGACCGTGGCCGCGCTGCAGACGATGAGCACGAGCGACGGGATGCCGATCAGGCCCGCCAGCAGCAGCCCGGTGGCGAGGGCGCGGTTCGGGATGCCGAACAGCGAGAACTCCCGCGGATCGAGCGTGTCGTCCACGCCGAACAGCAGCGGCAGCAGGGCGAAGCCGGCGACCACCACCGAGCCGATCACCACCACCACGCTGTGCGTGGCGGCGACGTCGTCGACCACGCGGGCGGCGACGAGCGAGCCCACCACGAGCACCGTGATGAACGCTCCGTAGAGCAGGCCGATCACCAGACCGAAGACCTGCCACGGGCTCCGCCGGAAGGCGTTGCCCATGATCCGGAGCTTCAGTCCGAGAAACTGTGCAACCACTCCATGCCCTCCGCTGCCTTGCGACCGCCGGCCAGGTCGACGAAGCGCTCCTCCAGCGTCTGCTCGCCGCGTACCTCGTCGATGGTGCCGGCGGCCAGCACCTGGCCGCGCACGACGATCGCGACGCTGTCGCAGACCCGTTGGATGAGGTCCATGCCGTGGCTGGACACCACGACCGTCCCCCGGCGGAGGTGTAGCGCTGCAGGATCTCGATGATGTTCGCCGCGGAGACCGGGTCGACCGACTCGAACGGCTCGTCGAGCACGAGGAGACGGGGCGAGTGGATCATGGCCGCCGCGAGCGCGATCTTCTTCGTCATACCCGCCGAGTAGTCGGCGACCAGGCGGTCGAGCGCGTCCTCGACGCCGAACGCGGCCGCGAGGTCGGCGGTGCGGGCGCGCACGGTCTTGGCGCTCAGCCCGCGCAGCGCTCCCGCGTAGCGCAGGAACTGCGCACCGGTCAGCCGGTCGAACAGCCGCAGCTTGTCGGGCAGCACGCCGATGATGTGCTTGGCGCGGACGGGCTCCGCCCAGACATCCACCCCGTGGACCACGACGCGGCCGGAATCCGGTCGGAGCAGCCCCGTGATGATGGACAGGGTGGTCGTCTTGCCCGCGCCGTTGGGACCGACGATGCCGTAGAACGAGCCCTCTTTGATCTCGAGGCTGACGCCGTCGACGGCGACGGTGTCGCCGTAGCGCTTGTGCAGTCCGCCGAGGGTGAGCACGGTGGGCCGCGTGTCCACCGGCTTCGCCGGGGCGGCCACGGCCGAGGCCGGACTCGTGGAGGCGGCGCGGCTGGTCTGCCGCGGCTTCGCCGTCGTGGTCCGCTTGCGCGGCGCGCGGGTGCTGCTGCTCGCCGCCGCGGCGGCGGTCTTGGCCGGTGCGCGCTTCGGCGCTGTGCGCGGCGGCGGGGCCGTCTCGGCCTCCGCAGGCGCCGCCGGCTTGTCGGCTGCCTCCCCCATGGTGTCCCCCTCTGCGGCTCCGGCTTCGCTCCCGGTTCCCGATCCTCGACGGGCTCGGTGGTACGGGGATGGTCGTGCTCGGAACTCACCCCGCTAACGTACCAACACCTGCATTCGTTCGAACCCCCGGCATGGACTGCTGCGGCTCGGACGCCTCCGAAAGTCCTGTGAGGAACATAACGACCCAACAACGACCTGCGTCAACCCCTGACCCCCGACTGGGGCCCCGGGTAGTCTGGACCAGGCATTGTGGAGGACTCGCGAAACGCCTGCGACGCCTGCAACGGACAGACCAAGGAGACGATTGTGACGACCCAGGTAGTGATTCTCGCGGCCGGCATGGGCAGCCGGCTCGGCCGCAGCCTCCCGAAGCCGCTGACCGAGCTCAGCGACGGCCGCACGATCATGCAGCAGCAGTTCGACAACATCCACGCCGCCTTCGGCAAGGACGCCCAGGTGACCATCGTCGTCGGCTACAAGCTCGAGCACATCATCGAGGCCTTCCCGGACGCGCAGTTCGTCTACAACGAGCAGTACGACCAGACCAACACCTCCAAGAGCCTCATGCGCGCCCTGCAGGCCTCGGGCCCCGGCGGCGTGCTGTGGATGAACGGCGACGTCGTCTTCGACCCGGCCGTCCTCGTCCGCGGCGCCGCGATGGTGGCGCGGGACCAGACCTTCGTCACCGTCAACACCTCGTCGGTCGCCGACGAGGAGGTCAAGTACACGACCGGCCCGGAGGGCTACATCCAGGAACTGTCCAAGACCGTCAAGAACGGTCTCGGCGAGGCGGTCGGCATCAACTACATCTCCTCCGCCGACAAGGCGACGCTGCTGCGCCAACTGCAGCGCGTGGGCGACCAGGACTACTTCGAGCGCGGCATCGAGCTCGCGATCGAGCAGGACCGCCTGCTCGCCGAGCCGGTCGACATCTCCGACCTGTACGCCGTCGAGGTCGACTTCCAGGAGGACCTGGAGCGCGCGAATCTTTTCGTATAGTCGAAGCCGCCGCGTGAGTCCCCACGCAGCTTCGATCAATACGATGGGTTCTCGTGACCAGTATCCCGACTGAGGTGCGCCCTGCGCAGCGTTCGCGCTTCACGCGCTACCGGCACTCCCTCTGGCTGCTGACCAAGCGCGACCTGCGCGTCCGCTACTCCACGAGCGTCCTCGGCTACCTGTGGTCGATCCTCGATCCGCTCGTGATGAGCGCGATCTACTGGTTCGTCTTCACGGTCATCTTCAAGCGCGACGTCGGCGAGAACCCGTACATCGTGTTCCTGCTGGCGGCGCTGCTGCCCTGGATGTGGTTCAACGGCGCCGTGTCCGACGCGACGCGGGCGTACATCCGCGAGGCGAAGCTGATCCGCTCGACGATGATCCCGCGCACCATCTGGGTGAACCGGATCGTCGCGTCGAAGGGCATCGAGTTCCTGCTCTCGCTGCCGGTGCTCGCCTTCTTCGCCATCCTGACCGGTGCGAAGCTCAACGTCGATGTGCTGCTCTTCCCGGTGGCCATCCTCATCCAGACGGTCCTCACGGTCGGCGTCGGCCTCATCGTCGCGCCGTTGGTCGTGTTCTTCCGCGACCTCGAGCGTGCGGTCAAGCTGGCGCTGCGCTTCCTGTTCTACGCGTCGCCCATCATCTACAGCGCGCGCGACCTCCCCGGCGGCTGCGGTGACGGCGTCGCGGCCCGGCACTGCGCCGCGTACCTGACGACGCATCCCGGGGCCCAGACCGACGTGCTGTTCTCGCTGCACTTCTGGTCGGCGTTCAACCCGCTGACCGGGATCTTCAGCCTGTATCGGTCCGCGTTCTTCGCCGAGGAGCTGGACTGGTTCCTGGTGGGCGTCAGCGCGGCGATGTCGCTGGCGCTGCTCGCGATCGGCTGGGCCGTGTTCAAGCGCTTCGAGCGCGACGTGCTGAAGGAGATCTGAGTGGACCCGGTCATCGCCGTCGACGGCCTCGGCGTGCGCTTCCGCCGCAATCGCGGTGCACGCCGCTCGTTCAAGGATCTCTTCTCCTCCCGCCAGCGCCGCACCCGGCCGGACGACTTCTGGCCGTTGCGCGACGTCACGTTCCACGTGCAGCCCGGCGAGGCGATCGGCGTGGTCGGGCGCAACGGACAGGGCAAGTCGACGCTGCTGAAGCTCGTCGCGGGCGTCCTGCTGCCCGACGAGGGGACGGTGAAGGTGACGGAGGGCGTCGCCCCGCTGATCGAGATCACGGGCGGCTTCGTCGACGACCTGACGGTGCGCGACAACGTCTACCTGACGGCCGGCCTGCACGGGATGTCACGCGCGCAGATCGACGAGCGGTTCGATGCGATCATCGGCTTCGCCGAGATCGGGGACTTCGTCGACACCCCCTACAAGCACCTCTCCAGCGGCATGAAAGTCCGCATAGCGTTCTCCGTGATCTCACAGCTCGAGGAGCCGGTGCTGCTGGTGGACGAGGTGCTCGCCGTGGGCGACCGCGGGTTCCGGGAGAAGTGCTACCGCCGCATCGAGGAGCTGCTCGCCGGCGGCCGCACGCTGTTCTTCGTCTCGCACAACGAGAAGGACCTGCGCCGGTTCTGCGAGCGCGGGCTGTACCTCGACAAGGGTGCCCTGATGCTCGACGGCCCCATCGGCGACGTGCTCGAGCTGTACAACGCCGACTACGGCAGCTGAGCGGAACCCCAGGTCGGGGCGCAGATCGTACCGGCGAGAAATCGTCCCCAGAATTAATTCCGACGGGTTATCCCCGGAAGTGGTGTTCGTGCCCGATTTCGCGCCCTCGAGCGTCAGAGGGGGTCGTTAGCGTCGTCGCATGAATCGACTCCGGTTACTTCGAACGTCCTCTCCGGCCCCTCGTCCGCGGCGCCTCGCCTACCCCGTCCCCTGGCGCGTGGACCGCAGCGCCGCCCCGCACTACCGGCTGGTGAACGCCGGTCGCGAGCCGCTGCGCGGCGTAACCGTCAGCATCGCCGGAACGTCCCGGCTCCAGGTGAGCGGGCCCCACTCCGTGCAGCCCGGCGAGGCCGTACGCGCCAGCGTGACCGGGCCGCATCCAGAGCGCGATACGCTGCTCGTCGTCCGGTGGTTCCCGCCCGACGGCCGCGAGTACCTCTGGCAGATCAGCCTGTGAGCGCATCCCCCTCGGGCGCGCCCGGGTCCGAGGGGGATGCGGTGGCGCTCGGAATGCCTGCATCACACGCATATGAGGTCAGGAAGGCGTGAGGTCCGTCGAACGGGGTGCCCGCACTCTGGCATCCCGCGCGCGATGGCCCTGTACTGGAAGGGCTATGAAGAATCCCGTCGCCCCCGCCGCCAAACTCCTCGGCGAACGCATCCGGCGGGCCCGTGTCGAGCTGGGCCTCAGCCAGGAGGCGATCGCCGGGCTCGCCGCGATGCACGTCACCAACTTCGGCAAGATCGAACGCGGCCATGCCAACCCGAGCCTCCTCACCATCGTGCGGATCGCCGCGGCCCTCGGCACCGACGTGGCGGTGCTGACGCAGGACATCACCATGGAGCACCTGCCGACGGGAGTGCGCGTGCTCTCCGCCCGCGAGTACCTCGTCGAGCGCGAGCGGCTGCGCCAGACCCGCTGAGCGGATGACCCGCTGAGCGAATGCCCCGCATCGATGGCGCTCCCGGCGAAGCGGCCTACACTCTACGGAGATGGCCAAGAAGCAGCAACCGATCATCTCCGTCACCGGCGGCCCGGCGCGCGGCGGCGACACCCCGCGGGCGCTCGACGCGTCGCTCGATCGCTGGATCGGCATCCAGCGTCCGGTGGTCGTCGCCCACCTGCGCAGCCTCCGCCGGCGTCACCCGGACGCGACCGCGGAGGAGCTGGCGCGCATCCTCGAGCGACGCTACCTCGCGGCCGTGACAAGCGGCGGAGCCGCGGTGGGGGCGACGGCCGTCATCCCCGCGATCGGGACGGGCATCACCCTCGCCCTCTCCGGACTCGAGACGGCCGGCTTCCTCGAGGCGACCGCGCTCTACGCGCAGTCGATGAGCGAGCTGCACGGCATCGCGGTCGAAGACCCCGAGCGAGCCAGGGCCCTCGTCCTCACCATGATGCTGGGCCGCGAGGGTTCCGACCTGGTGCGGCAGCTAGCCGGCCAGTTCGGCGGCGGCGCGACCCGGACCGCCTACTGGGGCGAACTGGTGACCTCCACCCTGCCCTCGATGGTGATGGGGCCGGTGGTCGACCGCCTGAAGAGCGCCTTCATCCGCCAGTTCGCCGTGCGCGGCGGCGCGAGCATCGTCGCCCGGGCCATCCCGTTCGGGGTCGGGGCCGTCATCGGCGGGACGGGCAACCACATCCTCGGCCGCCGCGTGGTGCAGAACGCGCGCCTGGCGTTCGGGCCGGTGCCGTTGATCATCCCCGAGGCCCTGGCCCCGATCGAAGGGCCGGGAGCGGTGCGCCGCATCGGCGCCGCGACGGGCGACGGGGCGGTCCGCATCGGGAAGGCGACCGGCAACGGCGCCGCGCGCGTCGGCAAGGCGACCGGCGAGACGGCTGCCCGGTTCGGCCAGGCGACCGGCGAGCGCGCGGTGCGCATGGGCAAGGCCCTCCGCGGCGCCCTGCCGGCGCGCAGGAAGCGACCGGCAGCCGAGACCTCCGGCGACGAACCGCTCGCGCTGGAGGGCCTGCCGGAGCCGACCGCGACGGACGTGGGTCGGGAAGACGGCGACGGCGGCACCGCTCGGCGCGCCGTCGGCTGATCAGGCCGGCCGCGCGGCTCAGACGATCGGCGGGCGTCCCGCCGCCGTCATGCGTGCGACGGTGCGCCAGCGGATCGGCCGCCGCTCCCCCGGGTCGGTGCGCCAGCCCTCCGCCCAGCCGCCGAACCAGGCGCGCAGTACCGCGGGTTTGCGGAACCAGCGCAGCAGCTGGATGCCCGTCCACGACCCGACGTACAGCGGGATCAGCACCGCGGGCAGGTTGCGGCGCGCGAGCCAGACCCGGTTCCGGGCGTTGAGACGGTAGTAGTACGAGTGACGGGTCGGTGACACCGACGGGTGCTCCGCGACGAGGTTACCGGCGTACCAGACGCGCTTGCCCTGATCCCACACCTTCCAGGCGAGGTCGATGCCCTCGTGGGCATAGAAGAACGGAGCCGCCCAGCCTCCGGCGCGTTCGAACACCGCGCGCGGCAGCACGATGACGGCCTCGAGCACGGCGAAGACATTGCTCGACCGCTCCGGGTCGCCCTTTCGGATGCGCGGGATCCAGCGGCGCGGGGCGGGCGCGCCGTCGGGCACGCGGAGGCGCGGCTGCAGCATCCCGATGCCCGGATCGTTCTGCAGCATCGCGACGGCATCGGCCAGGAAGGTGCGCGACGGGATGTCCGCGTCGTCGTCGAGGAAGAACAGCCACTCCCCCGACACCAGCGGAACGCCGGCGTTGCGCCCGGCCGGGATGCCGACGTTCTCGGGCAGCGCGAGCGCGCGAACACCCTCCGGGAGCGCCGGATCGGCCGTCGCGGGATCCCACCCGTTGCCGACCACGACGATGTCGGTCACCACGCCCTCCTGGGCCAGCACCGACTCGAGGCCGCGGCGCAGCTCCACCGGCCGCGTGCCCTGCGTGAGCACGACGACCGCGACGGCGGGGTCAGCCACGGACCCGCCGCGACGCCATGATCGTCACGAAGTGCCCGATCAGCGCCAGGATCGACAGCGGCACGAGAGCGCAGAGCAGGATGCGGTCGGCCAGGGTGGCGCCGATGAACAGCCCGACGATCGAGAAGACGAAGATGAGGATGGTCAGCTCGACGGAGTGGTACAGCCGGTGGAACGGCAGGAAGCGGGCCGCACGGCGCAGCGTCGCGATGAGGCCGTGCGTCGGCGCGTACTCCGACTGCGTGTCGGCGAGCTTGGGCAGCCCGGCGTTGGCGCGTGCGACGCGCACCATGTCGTTGAGCGCCTTGTTGAGCACGATCACGAGGGCGAGCAGCGTGCCGAGGTTGGTCCAGAGGAAGTCCTGCGGCGCCTCGAACGGGTACCCCGCGGCGCGGATGCCGAGCACGATCGCGATGAGGGTCTCGGTCGAGTAGTGCCCGACATTGTCCAGGAATATCCCCGCGGGCGACGAGGTCCCGCGCCAGCGCGCCACTTCGCCATCGCAGCAGTCGACGAGCATCTGGAGCTGCCCGAGCACGAGGGCCAGGGCCGCGCCGCCGATGCCGGGGATCAGCAGGGATGCGGCGGTCGCCCATCCCGTCAGGATCATCAGGCCGGTCACGCCGTTGGCCGAGATGGAGGTCTTGAGCAGGAACCAGGTGAGGTACGGCGACAGGTTCCGCAGGTACAGGGAGGCCGTCCAGTGCTCGGCGTTGCGGCGGCCGCGCACCTCCGGGGGCTGCGCGACCGCGCGCAGCTCGGCGATGGAGGACGGACGGGCGCCGTGCGCCGCGGGACCGGGTGCGGTCATGCCTACCTTCCCGTGTGGGCTGTGATGTTGCGGGTGAGCGACAGGTATCCGAGGATGAAGCCGATCCCCCAGCTGAAGTGGATGCACGGCAAGACTACGAGAAACCACAGGAACGGGCGAAAACCGTCACGGCGCCCCCAGAGCACGGCCGACACCACGACGATGACCGCGTAGAGCGCCGGGATGGCGAACCCCCACAGCAGCCACGGCGTCGCGCCGACGGCCGCCTGCACGATGCCGCCGAGCCCCAGGAGGATGCCGGCCGCGACCCCGATCACCATGACGGGCGGGGCGAAGTAGCGGAGGCCGTTGGAGGCCGGGAAGCGCCGGGCGAGCTCGCCGCGCCAGATGCCGGTGGAGAAGAACTGCCGGGCGAGCCGGTACAGGTTGGGCCGGGGCCGGTAGGTGACCTTCAGCCGGGGCGTGAACCACACGGTGCCGCCGGAGGTGCGCAGGCGACGGTTGAGCTCCCAGTCCTGACCGCGCTTGATCTCCTCGTCGAACAGCCCGACCTCGAGCAGCCGGTCGCGGCGGAAGACACCGAGGTACACGGTCTCGGCCGGTCCGGCCTCGCCGCCCACGTGCAGTTTCGTGCCGCCGAGTCCGACGCGGCTGCCGTAGGCGCGCGCCACCGCGCGCTCGAAGTCCGTGGTGCCCTGCGCATCCATCAGGCCGCCGACGTTGTCCGCGCCGGTCTCGAGGATCGTCTCCACCGCGATGCGCGCGTAGTCGGGCGGCAGGACGCTGTGCGCATCCACCCGGATCACGATGGGGTACCGCGACTCGCGGATGGCGAGGTTCAGGCCGGCGGGCGTGGAGCCGATCGCGTTGTCGAGCACACGGATGCGCGGGTCGACCGCGGCGAGCTCCGCGACGAGCTCGGTGGTGCCGTCGATGCTCGGGCCGAGGGCGATGGCGACCTCGAACGGCCCGGCGTAGTCCTGCGACAGCAGGCTGTCGACGGCGGCGCGCACGTGCGTCGCCTCGTTCAGCACCGGCATCACGTAGGAGACACCCGGGAGGGTGTTCACGGTGTCGTCCGGCATCTGATCCTTACGGTAACGGGTCGGCGACGAGCCTACCAGCCGGGCCCTGCGACGACGCCGGGAGCGACGGCGGCGCAGGACGGCGGAAGGCCGCCCCGCGCGTGCGGGACGGCCTTCCGACAGGCGGAGCCGATCACTCGGCCGGGAGCGACCCCAGGGTGACCGAGGCGGTCTTGGTCTGACCACCGCGGATGTACGTGATGTCGACCTTGGCGCCGGCCGCCTGGGCGCGGACCTGCGCGGTGAGGTCGGTGGCGTCCGTGATCGGGGTGTCCCCGAGATTCACCACGATGTCGCCGGCCTTCAGCCCGGCGTCCGCCGCCGCGCCGCCGCCCGTCACGCTCTTGATGAGCGCGCCGACCGTCGTCGCCTTGGCGTCGCTGCTGGCGTCCGCGACCGATGCACCGAGCAGGCCGTGCGTCGCCGATCCCTTCTTGATGATCTCGTCGGAGACGCGCTTGGCGAGGTCGGACGGGATGGCGAAGCCGACGCCGATGCTGCCCGACTGCGCGCCAGACGAGCTGGAGCCGCCGGCGCTCGCGATCGCGACGTTCACGCCGATCAGCTCCCCTTGCTGTTGAGCAGCGCGCCGCCCGAGTTGCCCGGGTTGATGGACGCGTCGGTCTGGATGACCGGCAGCGAGATCGTGCCGGTCGACTGCTGCGGCTGCTGCTGCGATCCGGAGCCGCCCTGGTCGGGGAAGTCGAAGTTGAACGGGTTCTGGCTGCCGCCGTTGCCGTTGCCGTCGCTGTTCGAGTCGCTCTTCGGAGCGGCCGACGAGGCGATGCTGATGCTGCGGTTGAGGGCGCTGACGATGCCGTCGGTGACGGTGCCGGAGAGTCCGAGCGGGGCGCCGATCGCGACGGTCGTGCTGCCGACGTTCAGCTTGCTGGAGTCGCCCCAGCTGATCGGGGTGAGACCGGACGCGTTGTCCAGCTTGATGACCGCGAGGTCGGTGGTCGGGTCGGTGCCGACGACCTTGGCGGTGTAGATCTTGCCGTCGTTGTCGGTGACCGTCACGTTGACGTTCGAGGCCTGGCCGTCGAGCGTCACCACGTGCGTGTTGGTGAGCACGTAGCCGTCGGAGGTCAGGACGATGCCGGAGCCGGTGCCGCCGGAGCTGGAGGCGCTGACCGAGATGGTCACGACGCTCGGGGACGCCTTGGCGGCGACGGCCGTGACGGTGCTCGCGTTGTTGGCGTCGTTCACGGTGATGTTCTGCGGGCCGGAGACCGTCTTGATGGTCGCGTTGCCCGAGTCGGTGGCGGCGAAGATGCCGACCCCTGCGCCGGCGCCGGCGACTCCGCCGACGAGCGCGCCGATGGCGAGCGTCGCGATGATGAGGCCGGTGTTGCCGCGCTTCTTCGTCGACGTCGCGGTCGCGGCCGGGGTTCCCGGGGCGGCGGCGTAGGCGTGCTGCTGGCCGTTCGGGGCGTAGGGCTGCTGGCCGTAGCCGGCGGGCTGGCCGAAGCCGCCGTTGCCGTAGTTCGGCTGCTGCTGACCGTACGGCTGGCCGTAGGGCTGACCGTACGGCTGCGGCTGCACCGGCTGGGTGGGCTGCGTGTAGTGCACGGCGGGCTGCTCTGCGGTGGGCTGCGCGGCGGCGGGGGCGTGCTCGGAACCGGCGGTACCATCCACGACCGCGTCGGTGTCGGCGTCGTGCTGGGGCTTCGCGGGCTCCGGGGTGTTCGGGGTGTCGGTCATGGTGTTGCTCCTTCCAAGCACGAACAGCTTGGGATGCCAACCTGAGCGTTTTATTTGCCGATGCTGTGGACGACCTTCTGCAAGTCGATGACTCTCCACAACGTATCCGATGGGTCCGGTGGGGGTAAGGCCGTAGCGTGGTCGCATGACGATTCCTGGAGCGTGGCGGCGGGCCGCGGGCGGCGCCGGACTGCTGGGCGCGGACGGCACGGTGCGGCCGACGATCTTCGCCGAGATGAGCGGTCTGGCCGTGCGGACCGGGGCGATCAACCTCGGGCAGGGATTCCCCGACGAGGACGGCCCCGCCGAGGTCCTCGAAGCCGCGGTCCGGGCGATCCGCGACGGTCAGAACCAGTACCCGCCCGGCATGGGCATCCCGGACCTGCGCCTGGCGGTCGCGGAGCACCAGCGACGCTTCTACGGGCTGGAGGTCGACCCCGAGCGCGAGGTGCTGATCACCGCCGGGGCCACGGAGGCGATCGCCGCCACCCTGCTCGCCCTCCTGGAGCCGGGCGACGAGGTCGTGACGTTCGAGCCGTACTACGACGAGTACGGCGCCGTCATCGCGCTCGCGGGCGGCGTGCACCGCACCGTCCCGCTCGAGCCGCCCGCCTTCCGCCCGGACCTCGATCGCCTGCGGGCGACGGTGACCGATCGCACGCGGGTCATCCTGGTCAACACCCCGCACAATCCCACCGGCTCCGTGCTCGACCGCGAGACGCTGGCCGCCGTCGTGGAGCTGGCCGAGCGGCACGACGCGATCATCGTCACCGACTCGGTGTACGAGCACCTGACGTTCGGGCCGGAGCACATCCCGATCGAGTCGCTGCCCGGGGCGCGGGAGCGGACCGTCGCGATCTCGTCGGGCGGCAAGACGTTCAGCACGACGGGCTGGAAGGTCGGCTGGCTGACCGCGCCGGCCGAGCTGGTGACCGCGGTGCTCGCGGTCAAGCAGTTCCTCACCTACGTGAACGGCGCGCCGTTCCAGCCCGCGACGGCCGTCGGGCTGCGGCTGCCGGACGCCTACTTCACCGGCATCGCGCAGACGCTGGCGCACAAGCGCGACCTGCTCTCCGACGGGCTGCGGGCCGCCGGCTTCGGCGTGTTCCCCTCCGACGGCACCTACTTCATCGTCGCGGACGCGGCGCCGCTGGGGTTCGCGGATGCCGCGGAGCTGTGCCGCGCGCTGCCCGGGCTGGCCGGCGTGGTCGCCGTGCCGCTGGGCGCGTTCAGCCGTGGCGAGTACGCGGCGCGCACCGCATCCCTCGTCCGGTTCGCGTTCTGCAAGCGGATCGACGTGCTGCAGGAGGCGGCCCGCCGGCTCGCGGCACTGCCCCGCTGAGCCGCTGAGCCGCGCGTGCCCGGCGTCACGCGTCAGCGCGGAACGACACGGTAGCGGCGCAGCGCCAGGGCGGGGTTGCGCTCGCGCACCTCGCGCAGGCGGGCGGCGCTGACCTCGGCGACCGCGACACCGGTCGTCTCGCCGAGCCCGGCGAGCGTGACCCCCATCGGATCGACCACGGCGCTCGCCCCGATCCCGAGGGCGGGCGGATGGTCGGCCGCCGCCAGGTACAGCGTGTTCTCGATCGCGCGCGCGGCGAGAAGGGTCGTCCAGTGGTGCTCCTTCAGCGGACCGCGCACCCACTCGGCCGGAACCGCCACGAGGTCGGCGCCCGCGTCCGCCAGGCGCCGGGTCACCTCCGGGAAGCGGAGGTCGTAGCAGGTCTGCAGTCCGACGACGATGCCGTCGACCACGAAGGTCTGCGGCTCGTCCAGCTCTCCGGCCACCACCCACTCCGACTCCTGCGCGCCGAACGCGTCGTAGAGGTGCTGCTTGCGGTAGGTGGCGACGACCTCCCCCGCGGGGTCGACGGCGACGAGCGTGTTCGAGAACTTGCGTGCCGCCTCCGTCTTCTCCACCAGCCCGGCGACCACGAAGACCCCGTGCTCGCGGGCCGAGGCGGCGAGGCCGCGCACGAAGTCGCCGTCGACCGTCTCCGCGTTGCGGGCGAAGGACGCGTCCAGCGGGTCCGTGAAGTACGACGCGTACTCGGGGAGGATGACGAGCCGCGCACCCCGCGACGCGGCCACGGCGATCAGGCCGGCCACCACGTCCCGGTTGTGGACGCGGTCCTCCCCCGGAGCGAACTGCGCCACCGCGACGGTGGCCCTGCGGTCGTCGACGGTCAGCTCGGCCGGCCGGTCGGTCACGGTGCGACCTCCGCCCGCGGGATGGCCTCGGTCACCGGCTGCGGCGTCTCGACGGGCAGCACGATGCTGATCGAGGTTCCGACGCCCTCCTCGCTGGCGATGTCGAGCCGTCCGCCGTGCGCGGTGACGATCGCTTTGGTGATCGTCAGCCCCAGCCCGACGCCGGGAACCGCATTGCGGGTGGCCGTCGAGGCGCGGAAGAACCGCTGCGACAGCTGGCTCAGCTCGACGGCCGGGATGCCGATGCCGGTGTCCGTGACGGCGATGACGGCCTGCTCGCCCTGCGGCCGGAGGGACACCGTGACCGTGCCGCCGGACGGCGTGAACTTGAGCGCGTTGGAGACGAGGTTGTCGACCGCCTGCCCGAGCCGCAGCGGATCGCCGCGGACTGTCAGCGGTTCGCCCGGGATGTCGCCCACCAGGTTCACGCCCGCGTTGCCCGCCACCGGCCGCGCCGATTCGACCGACGCCGACACGATCGCGCCGAGCTCCACATCCTTGATCTCCAGCGGGAAGCGGCCCGACTCCACCTGCGCCGTGAACAGCAGGTCGCCGACGAGGCGCAGGAGGCGGTGCGCGTTGCGCTCGGCCACGCTCAGGTACTGCAGCTGCTCCTCGGAGAGCGGCGCGTCCTCGTCGTCGCGCATGAGCTCGAGATAGCCGAGGATCGAGCTGAGCGGCGTGCGCAGCTCGTGCGAGATCAGCCCGACGAACTCGTCCTTCAGCCGGGCGAACTCGCGGGCCTGGGTCATGTCCGTCGCGACGAAGATGAAGCCGACGCGGTGCCCGTTCTCATCCAGCCGGGGCGTCGCCGCGACCTGCACGGCCACCCGCTTGCCGTCGGGACGCACGTAGGTCCAGTCGCGGACATCGGCGGATCCCGCGCGGACGGTGTCGACCAGGGCCGAGAAGTCGTCGATGCTCGAGACCGTCGTGAAGCGCGCATCCATGTCCTGGAGCCGCTGCTCGATCTCCTCGTGCAGGTGGAAGTCGATGACGTGGTGCTTGCCGTCGAGCACCTGCTTCTCCGTCAGGCCGAGCATCTTCTCCGCTCCGGGGTTCCAGACGTCGATGAGCCCATCGAGGTCGGTGCCGATGACGGACTGCTCGGTGACGGCGTTCCAGATGCTCTGGATGAGCCGGTTCGCGGTCTTCAGACGCGCCTCGTTCAGCACCAGCTCGTCCTGCGCGGTGACCGCCTGGGCGAGCAGCACCTCCTGCGCCTGCATCGCCTCGCGCGCCGCCTTCAGCTGGGTGCGCATCCGGTGGGCGATCTCGTTGATGACGATCGCGACGATGAAGTAGATCACGGGCGAGAAGAAGGCGCGGACCACGTCACCGGGCGTGCGCGCACCGCCGGCGAACATGAGCGGCGCCAGGAGCACGACGAGCGTCGACAGCGAGGCGATGAGGATGTTGATGCGCCCCTCTTCGGAGGCGATCCAGACGAAGGGCAGCAGCGTGAGGACGACGAACGGCGACGAGCCGGAGCCGGTCCCCAGCCGAAGGAGGCCGACGGCCAGCAGCGAGAGCGTCGGCACGATGACCGCCCACTCGGCGGCGAAGCGGTGCCACGGCACGGCGAACGACAGCACCGACGCCACCGTGACGAGGAGGATGCCGGCGACGAACACGGTCATGTTCGTGACGGGCACGCCGTTGGGCACGAGAGCGATGCCGACGGCGATGGCGAATCCGACGATCGTCGGGATCTGCTTCATGAACGCCGACGGGGAGTCGATCGGGAGGCGGCTGAGCCACCGGTCGAGGGTCATGCCTGCTCCTCCAGCTGAAGCATCTCGCGGATGCGCGTCGACAGCACGCGCGGGCTGAACGGCTTGACGATGAAGCTGTCGGACCGGTCGGCGACGATGCCGTGGTCCGTCAGCAGCTGCACGGAGGCCGACACCATCAGGATGAGCGTGGACCGGGTGAGGTCGTCCGAGCGGATCGCCTCGGCGACCTCCACCCCGTTGAGGCCGGGCATGGAGATGTCGAGCACCGCCAGGTCGATGTCGCCCGCGCGGACGGCCTCGAGCGCGGCGCGACCGTTGTCGACCGCGGCGACGATCTCGACGCCTGCGCGCTTCGCGGCGATCGTCATGAGCCCGCGGATGTCGTCGTCGTCGTCGGCGATCACGACCCGTTTGGCGAGGGAGGAGGCGGTCTCAGACATGCGGGAACACCGTCCTGACCACGATGATGGCGGCGCAGACGAGCAGCGCGATGCCGGCGAAGACCGGCAGCCGGTACTCCCAGCGGCGGTTGCGCTCCAGCTCGTCCTGCATGCGCTCGCGCAGCTCGGACGACGGTTCGACGGGACTCATCGCACCTCCTCGGTGGTCATCCGCTCGCCGACCAGCTCGGCGGCCAAGTCCAGCAGCGCGGGGACACGCGCGTAGCGGCCGACGTCGCTCGCCACGTGGCTGTCGGTGGAGGCGACGATACGCGCCCCCGCGTCGAGCAGAGCGGCGATCGCGGCCGGTCCCGGGCACTGCCACTTCTCGTTGACCTCGACGATCGTGCCGGTCGCGGCGGCGGCCTGTGCCCAGGCGAGCAGGCGCTCGGGCCCGAGCTGCGCCTCGTCGAGCCCGACCTTCGGCAGGATCGAGAACCAGTGGGCGAGCTGCGCGTGCGGCGTGCGCTCCATGGCCCGGATGCTCGCCTCCACGAGCAGGTCGAGCGCGTCGTCGTCGGCCAGGCCGGCATCCAGCCGCTCCCGCGTCGCGGAGGGCGACCACGGGCCGTCCGTGCCCGGGAACTGGTGATCGCCGATGACCACCGCCCCGACCCCGCCGGGGCCGGTCACGAGTCCCGGCGGCGTGTCGACCGCGCCGGAGGCGTCCAGCAGCTTCGCCTCGACGCCGGTCAGCACGGTCAGTCCTTCGGGGATGCGCTCGGCCGCGACCGCCGCGAGGAACTCGGGCACCCAGGTGGTGGAGGCTCGCACGTGGTCGGTGAGGCGGATGGTGGCGAGCCCGGCGGCGGACGCGGCGGCGATGTTCTCCGCGAGCGTGCTCCGCGCGTCCTCCGAGAACGTCGAGTGGACGTGGAAGTCGCCCCGCAACAGCGCGGGCAGCCGGCCGGCCTCCGTGGTGCTCACTCCTCGGGTCCCTCCGTGTGCGCCGCGTTCTCGGAGACCAGCACGTCGCCGGGGCGCAGGAAGACATCCTCCAGGAACCGCACGTTGGCGAGCTCCTCGAAGTCGACCGCCGACGGCACCGGGCGGCCCAGCACCAGGTCGAGCAGGAGCGAGGGCATGTCGACGCCGGAGGCGATGGTCAGCGGCATCGCGCCCGGGAAGCGCGGGTTGACCTCGAGCAGCGCCGGGACGCCGTCCGTGCTGTAGCGCAGCTGCACGTTCGCGACGCCGGTGAGCCCGATCGCGCGGGCGACCGCGGCCGCGGTGTCGGAGAGCTCCGGCCGGCGCACGGTGCGCCCGGCGATCGAGACGCCGGAGTCGACCCGCTCGCGCGAGCGCGGAACGGCGGCGATCACCTCGCCGTCCAGGCCGGCGAGCACGTCGACCGAGAACTCCTCGCCGGGCAGGTTCTCCTGGATGATGATGCTCTCGTCGGTGCCGAGCGCCTCCAGCGTGCCGCGGTCCGGGATGAGGCGGACGCCCCGGGAGCCCGCGCCCGAGCGCGGCTTGACGATGACGGGGAAGGTCCAGTCGGCGCCGACGCCCTCTCGGTTCAGCAGGCGCGTCTCGGGGATGCGCGCCCGGCCGGCGACACGCTGCACCAGCGCGAACTTGTCGAGACAGGTCACCAGCGTGTCGTGCGAGGGGGCGGCGAGCGTGGTGCCCACCGCCTCGAGCTCGTCCCGGCGCGCGGCGAGGCCCGGGAGCTCCACATCCACCGTCGAGAACAGAACGTCGATGCCGTCGTCGCGGCTCATCGCGATCAGCGCATCCGCGAAGCCGTCGGATCGCCCCGGCGGGACGATGCGGCGGCGGTCCTCCGGCACCAGGTACAGACCGCTCGCCCAGCCGTCCATGTCGGCGGCGAAGACGTCCACGTCGTCGCGGGCGAGCAGCGAGCGGATGACGGCGACGCCGGCGGGCCCGCCCGCCCCGGTGATCAGGACGCGGGTGCGAGGGGAGTCGGTCATTCGGCGGTCCTGTTCAGTGGATTCCCGGAGAGGCGGAGCTCGGCCGCGATCGAGGAGGCCGGCAGTGAGATGTCGGCGGTGTCGCGCATCACCTCCAGCGGTTCGCAGTTCTTGCCTCCGCCGAACCGCGACCAGTAGCGCGCGGTGGCGAGCACGAAGTCGGGCTCGAGGTAGTCGCGCAGCTCGGTCTGCGACCGGAAGCAGTCGATGAGGCGCAGCTTGGTGTCGGTGAAGCCGTCGATCGGGACGAAGCGCGTCGGACGGAAGTCGATGGTCGCGGACGGACTCTGGTAGCAGCAGACCGTGCGCACGGTGCGCGTGGCCACGATCGTCGCGGAGTGCACCGCCCGGTGGTCCTGGTGCCGGTCGTGCGAGGAGTGCGTGTAGACGATGTCCGGTCGCACCTCGGCGACCACCCGCTCGATGATGCCGACGGTCGGGTCGGCCGTCGAGATCCGGGTGTCCTCCAGATCCTCCAGGAACAGGCGCGCGCCGAGCAGCTCGGCCGACGCCAGCGACTCGTGCTGGCGGTTCTCCGCATCCCCGCCGCGCGCGCCGCGGGACATGGTGAGGATGACGACCTGGTTGCCGGCGTCGCGGTGCGCGGCGAGGATGCCGCCGACGCCGATCTCGACGTCGTCCGGGTGCGCGCCGATGGCGAGCACGACCTGCTGCCGCTGCGCCGCCCGCTTGACGCGGCCCTCGGCCGCGAGCCGGTTCACGATCGCGACCAGCTCGGCCGAGGCGACCGGCTTGGTGAGGAACTCGTCCGCCTGCGCGCGCAGCGCCGAGACCGCGTAGTCGACCGAGACGTGCGCCGTCATCACGACGACCGGCATCCCCGGATACTGGCTGCGCAGCTCCTTGAGCAGGTCGAGACCCGAGATGCCGGGCATCTCGATGTCGGTGATGACGAGGTCGGGCTCGAACTCGGCGATGCTCGTGAGGGCGATCGACGGGTCCGTGACCGCGAGGGCCACCGCGTCGGCGCGCTTCTCCAGCACGGTCTTCATGAAGAAAGCCACGTCCGGGTCGTCCTCGACCACAACAACCCGGAACTTCGTCACGGCACTCGCCATCGCATCCCCTATCTGGAAAAGACTCTAGTAGGACGACCGGTTCACGAAGGGGGACGCGCCCGGCGGGTGTTCGCGATTTCACGCGCTCCGGATCCCGTGCTAGAGTCATATCTTGTGCCGCGGGGTGGAGCAGCTCGGTAGCTCGCTGGGCTCATAACCCAGAGGTCGTAGGTTCAAATCCTGCCCCCGCAACCGATAAGGCCCCCTGATCAGGGATTCTCTGATCAGGGGGCCTTTGTTCATGCGCGTGCGCCGACCCCCTCGGGCGCCGGTGCCTCCTCGGGCTTCCGGCCGGAGCCGAGGGAGAGTGTGGCGATCAGACCGACGACGAGGAAGCCCGCCGCCGAGAACGCCGCCCAGCGCGTCCCGTCGCTGAAGGCGACCTTCGCATCCTCGGCGATCGGCGCGGTCCGGGGATCCTTCTCGAGGCCGGCGATCGCCGCGCCGGAGCTGTCGACCACCGCCGACACGATGCGGTCGCGCTGGGCGGCCGGAACGCCGCGCGCCTCGAGGCTCCCGTCGAGCACGGCCCCCGCCGAGGCGAACAGCACGGTCCCCAGCACCGCGATGCCGAGCGCCGAGCCGATCTGCCGGGCGGTGCTCTGCGTGCCGGAGCCCTGCCCGCTCTGGTCGACCGGCACATCCCTCAGCACGACCCCGGTCAACTGGGCGGTCGCCAGGCCGACGCCGAACCCGTAGACGAAGAGGAACGGCAGCAGGGCGCCCCACGGGGTCGACGGCCCGATGACCAGCCCGAGGCCGGCGACCCCGACGATCTCGGCGACGAGGCCGACCCGGACGACGGTGACCGCCGGGATGCGGTTGCCGAACGCCCCCGCGAAGCCGCTCGCCACGAAGGACCCGATCGCCAGCGCGAGCAGGATCAGGCCGGTGTCGAGAGCGCTGTAGCCGAGGACGTTCTGCAGCCAGATGGGCAGGGCGAGCACGATGCCGAACTCCCCCAGCGAGACGATGGTCGCCGCGATGTTTCCGTTGCGGAACGACGGGATGCGGAACAGGTCGAGCGCGAGCATGGTGCTCTTGCCCGCCCGCAGCCGGGATCGCCCGCGCAGCACGAAGAGCACCCCGCCGAGCACCGCCACGGCGAAGGCGATCGGGACCGGCGAGAGGGCGAAGGGCCACGTCCGGCCGCCGATCGTCGGCCGCTCGTCGACCAGCCACCAGCCGTAGGTCCGCCCCTCGATCAGGCCGAACACGAGCGTCGCGCTCGTGATGACGGAGAGCAGGGCGCCGATCCAGTCCACTCCCCGGCATGCCGTGAGTCCTTCGACTCGGTCACCGTGGCGAGCACGCCGGTCACGATCAGGATGCCGAGCGGGATGTTGATGCCGAACGCCCACCGCCACGAGAACGCGGTCGTGAGCCAGCCGCCGAGCAGCGGACCCAGCGCCGTCATGCCGCCGATCGTGGAGCCCCACACGGCGAACGCCAGGGCGCGCTCGCGGCCGCGGAACGTCGCGTTGATGAGGGAGAGCGTTGTGGGCAGGATCATCGCGCCGCCGACGCCCTGCACCAGCCGGGAGCCGATGAGGAAGGCACCGGTGGGGGCGAGCGCCGCAGCGACGGAGGCGAGGGTGAAGATCGCGACGCCGACGACGAGCATGCGGCGGCGGCCCCACCGGTCGGCGAGCGTGCCGAAGACCAGCAGCAGGGCCGCGAAGACCAGGGTGTACGACTCCTGCACCCACTGCACGCCGGTGGAGCCGATGCCCAGCTCGTCGACGATGGACGGGATGGCCACGTTCACGATCGTCGAGTCCACGATGATCAGCGCGACCGCGATGCTGATGAAGACGAGACCGGCCCAGCGCTTTCCGGATGCCATCGAAACTCCCTCGCTTGGAAACTGTTCAGCAGGCTTACGGTTAAGCTAGCGCGCGATCCCCCGCCGGTCCAGCACGGGATTCGCTAGGGTCGAGTCGCAACGAGACATCGGGAGCGCGCAGTGGCAGAGGAGCACGGCAAGGCGACGCAGGCCGCCGTCCGCGAGCGCAACCTCACCACCGCCTTGCAGCTGGTCCTCTCGGGCAACGGGACCGCCACCCGGGCCGGAATCGCCCGCCGCACCGGCCTCACCAGCGCCACCGTCTCGTCGCTGCTCGCGGGCCTCATCGCCGACGGCCTGGTCATCGAAGGACAGCGGGCCGAGAGCACGGGCGGGAAGCGCGCGACCACCCTCCGCGTCGCGGCCGACGACCACGTGCTGGTGTCGCTCATCGTCCAGCCCGGGCTCGTTCGCGGCGCGCTGGTCGACCTCCTCGGCCGCGAGGTGGCCTCCGCGGCGCAACGTCCTACAGCCCCCGGCTCGCTCGAAGACCTCCGGGCGGTGGTCCGGAAGCTCGTGGCCGCCAACTCAGCGCGGATCGTCGCCGTCGGCGTGCAGGTGCCGGGCATCGCCGACGGTCCGCTCATCCGCGAATCGGTGCAGCTGGGCTGGACGGACGTGGACCTCGCGCGCGAGCTCGCCGGGATCGTGGATGCGCCCATCCACCTCATCAACGATGCCGACGCCGAGGCGATCGCCGACTCCATCGCCGCAGACGACTCCGGCGCGGACGACTTCGGGGCCAATCAGCTGTTCGTCTCGCTCAGCACGGGCGTCGGCGCCGCGGTGATCCTCGACGGCGAGGTCGTCACCGGCGCGTCGCACCGCGCCGGTGAGATCGGCCACGTGCCGGTGCTGTTCGGCCCGGACGCCCTGCTGTGCGCGTGCGGCAACCGCGGCTGCCTGGAGGAGGTCGTGTCCGTGACGAGCCTCCTCGGGCTCCCCCACGGCACCGACCTCGAGTCGCTCGACCTGGCGGCCCTCGCCGCGGCACCCGAGTCGCGCCGGCGGATCGCGGAGGGCGCCCGGGTGCTCGCCCGCGCCCTGCTGCTCGTCGGGGCGGCCCTCGACGTACCCACGATCGTGCTCGGCGGCGCGGCGCCGCGGCTCGGGCCCGAGTTCATCGGCCACCTGCGCGCGGAGGCCGCACGGCATCCCGTGAAGGCGGCCATGCCGCTCAGCTTCCGGTACGCGCGGATCGCCGCGGACCAGCCCTATCGCGGCGCCGCGCAGCACGCGCTGCGCTCGACGCTCGGCGTCACCTGGGGCGGCTGACCTCAGGATTCGGTGAGAAGCCCGAGAAGCGCCGCGCCGTGCTGCCGGTCGAAGCCGAACGTGGCGATGTCGGCATACGACGGGTCGGGACGCGTCCCCATGTCGACGACGAGGACCGACCGGCAGGTCGCGCGCACCGCATCCACCACCTGGCGCGCCCAGCGGGTGGCCGCATTGTCGGCGCCGACCACCACGACCGGGGTGGAGGTCGCGAGCACCAGTTCCGGATCGTCGGACGGTCCCACGGAGACCACGGGATTGCCGGCCCAGCGGGACGCGACGGAACTGCCCGGCTCGGCCCACGCATCCTGCAACGTGTACCAGCGCGGCACCCCGAGCACGTCGTTGTCGACGGTCGCCAGCCGGACGACCGTGCACCGGCCCTGAAAGCGGCTCAACGCCTCACGGACGCCCGGCGCGAAGCCGAAAGGCGCGAACGCCTCGGCGCGCACTCCGGGCTCGGCCACGAGCGTCATCAGGACACCCCCAGCTGGGCGGACAGCACCATCACCACGCAACCGCGCAGCACGATGTCGCGGCCGAGGCTCGTCAGACGGATCGTCACACCCGAGTGGAAGCCCGCCATGGTGCGATTGCGCAGGGTCTCGCCGACCGCTTCCAGCAGGACGCCGCCGATCAGCTCGTCGGGGCCGCTCAGCACCACTTCGGAGAGGTTGAGCGCGCCGACGATCGGGGCGAGCGCGACGCCGAGACGCTGACCCGCCTCGCGGAGCACCGGCGCGGCGGGCTCGCCCGCCGCCTCTGCTGCCGCCAGGCGCCGCTCCAGCCGGGGAACGGCGAGCCAGGCCTCCAGGCAGCGCTCGCGGTCGTACGGCGCCTCGGGACCGCCGTCGGTGCCGACCATCACCTGGCCGATCTCGCCCGCGGCGAAACGGCTGCCGAAGACGAGGGCGCCGGCGACCAGCAGGCCGGACCCCACACCGTGGCCGACCTTCACGAGCATCATGTCGCCCTGCGCGTCCGCGAAGCCGTGCTCGGCGAGGACCGCGACGTTCGCGTCGTTGGCGACGAACACCGGCAGGCCGGTGCGCTGGGCGACGCGGCGCTGCAGGGGCTCGTCGACCCAGCCGAGGTTCGGCGCAGCGGCGACCGTTCCCTCGGCATCCACGATGCCCGGCGAGCCGATGCCGATGCCGAGCACCGGGGCGGTGGTCGCCGCGACCAACCGGTCGACGAGCGCGAGCACCTTGCCGGTCGCCTCCTCGCCGCGGCTGCCGGCGAGCTCGACCTCGATCGCGGTCAGGATGCGGCCATCCATGTCGAGGACCGCCCCGCGGAAGACCGCGTGCTCGCTGAGGTCCACGCCGATGATCTGCGTGGCGCCTCGATCGACGTCGAGGAGGACGGCGGGCTTGCCCGGTCGGGCGTCGTCGCGCTGGCCGAGCTCGATGACGAGGCCCTCGGAGATCAGTTCGCTGACGAGGTCGGAGATGGTGACGCGGGTCAGCCCGGTCGTGCGGGCGAGGTCGGCGCGGCTGGCCCGGCCCGAGCGGTAGAGCGACTGGAGGACGAGCGAGCGGTTGTGACCGCGGGCGTGCTCCGGCAGCACCTTCGTGCGCGGGCGGAGGGCGCGCCCGGGAACGAGCCCGCGATCGGGCTGAGCGCCCCGGTCGGTGGCGGCGGAACGCGTTCCCTGGTCGATCACCATGTTTGTTAGTAAAGCTGACAATCAAAGTCGAGGCAAGAGTCCGGCCGGTCTTTTTCCACCTCCCCTATTTCGGGGCGGCACTTCGCTCGCCGCCCGACGATACGCGGAACGGCCCGCGCGAGACGTCGCGGGCCGTTCCTGCGGGCTGGTTACTTCGACGTGGCGGCCGGCTGGCCCTCCGCGGTGACCGCGTCGGAGATGGCCTGCTGCAGACGCTTCTGCGCCTCGCCGTACGCGGTCCAGTCGCCGGCCTTCAGAGCCGCCTGGCTGTCGGCGAGCGCCTGGTTCGCACGCTGCAGTGCCTCCTGCAGCGCCGCGTTGCCCGCGGTCGAGCCGCTTCCGGAGCTGCCGCCCGTCGTCTGACCTCCCCCGGTCTGCCCGCCCGTCGTGCCGCCGCCCGTCGGGACGTTCTTGTCGCCCGCCTGGGCGCCCGAGTCACCGCCGAACAGCGCATCCAGAGCCTGGTCGAGCGTGTCCTCGAACTCGATCTTGTCGCCGAAGGCCACGAGCACCTTCTGCAGCAGCGGGTAGCTGGTCTCACCGGACGACCGGACGTAGACCGGCTGCACGTACAGCAGGCCGCCGCCGACCGGGACCGTCAGCAGGTTGCCGTTGATGACCTCCGACTTGCCCTGGCGCAGCAGGTTCAGCTGCTGCGAGACCGTCGGGTCGGAGTCGAACTGGTTCTGCATCTGGCCGGGGCCCGGGATGGTGTCGCTCGACGGCAGCTGCAGCAGCCGGAGCTTGCCGTAGCCGGAGGCGGGTTTGCCCTTCTCGGAGCCGGCGTCCGCATCCACCGCCAGGTAGCCCTTCAGCACCGATCGGCTCGACTCGCTCGTGCCCTGCGGGATGAACGTCGAGTAGAGCGAGAAGGCGGGCGCCTTCTGACCCGGCATCTTCATCGTCAGGTAGTACGGAGGCTGCAGCGCCGGGTTGCTCGAGGGCGAGGTCGGGTCGTTCGGTGTCGTCCAGGCGTCCTCGCGCGAGTAGAACGACCCGGCGTCGGTCACGTGGTACTGGCCGAGCACCGACCGCTGCACCTTGAACAGGTCGGACGGGTAGCGCACGTGGCTCATCAGCGCGGCGCTCATGTCGGTCACCGGCTTCACCGTGGTCGGGAAGACCTTCTCCCACGTCTTCAGCACCGGGTCCTTGGTGTCCCAGGCGTACAGCGTGACGGAGCCGTCGTACGCGTCGACCGTGGCCTTCACCGAGTTGCGGATGTAGTTGATGTCGTCGAAGGCGTACGCGGGCTTGGGCGTATCCTTGTCCGCGGTCGCCTCGCTGAGGCTGCCGACGTGCGAGTACGGGAACTGATCGCTCGTCGTGTACCCGTCGATGATCCACTTGACCTGCCCGTCCACGACCGCCGGGTACGCCTGCGAGTCGAGGGTCAGGTAGGGCGCCACCTTCTGCACGCGCTTGATCGGGTCGCGGTCGTAGAGGATCTGCGAGTTGCTGTTGACGGCGTCGGACAGGACGATCTGCTCGTCCTGGAACTTCAGCGCGTAGACCAGCCGCTTGAAGATGTTGTCGAGCTTCGGGCCGCCGTTGCCGCTGAACGACGTGTACGTCTGCTGAGCGCCGTCCGCACCGCCCGGGTAGTCGAGCTCGACCGGCTTGGAACCCGACGGCGCGCCGACGATCGAGTACGTGGGCGACTGCTCGCCGAAGTAGATGCGCGGCTGGTAGGTGCCGAGCGTCCCGGTGGTCGGGATGCCGGATTCCATGAACACCGGCTGCCCATCCGGCGAGCGCTGGTTGCCGTAAGCGGCGACCATCCCGTAGCCGTGGGTGTAGACGATGGTGTCGTTGAACCAGTTGCGGGCGCCGCTCAGGCCGGACTGCTGCAGCTCGCGGACCGCGACCACCGCATCCTGCTCGGTGCCGTTGATGCGGTAGCGGTCGACGTTGAGCTTCTCGGGGAACGCGTAGTACTGGCGGAACTGCTGCAGCTGCCGGAACGACGGGCTGACCACGGCGGGGTCGAGGATGCGGATCTGCGCCGTCGTCTGCGCGTCCTGCCGGAGGGCGCCCTGCTCGGCGGTCGTCTTGGCGTTGTACGGGATGGTCTCGATGTCGCTGAGGTCGTACGCCTCGCGCGTCGAGTCGATCCCCTTCTGCACGTACGGCGACTCGAGCGTCTTCTGGCTCGGGTCGACCTGGAAGCGCTGCACCACCCAGGGCACGATCGCACCGACGACGAGCGCGGCGACGATGAGCAGCGCTGTGCCGACGATCGGGAAGCGCCACCGGCCGATGAAGGCGGTCAGGACGAACAGGATGGCGACGAAGATCGCCGCGCCGGCGAGGATGGCACGGCCCGGGATGGTCGCGTTCACGTCGGTGTACGCGGCGCCGTTGATCATGTCGTTGACGTTGGAATCGGTCACCGTCGCGTAGCGGTCGAGCCAGATGCTGATGCCCTGCAGGAGCAGGTAGAGGGCCGAGATCACGGAGATCTGGATGCGCGCGGCGCGCGAGATGCGAACCTCACGCCCGCTGACGCGGATCGAGCCGTACAGGTAGCAGGTGGCGAGGGTCGCCAGCAGCGAGATCAGCACGACCGCCGAGGCGAAGCCGACGGCGCTGCGGTAGAACGGCAGCGCGAACAGGTAGAAACCGATGTCGAGGTGGAACAGCGGGTCGGTCTTGCCGTAGGAGGTGCCGTTCAGCCAGAGCGCCGCGGCCTGCCAGCGGCTCGCCGTGCTGACGCCCGCGAAGATGCCGAAGACGATCGGGATGCCGTACATCGCCAGACGGCGGAGCGGCTCGATGACCTGCTGGTAGCGGTCGAGCTGCGAGTTGAGCTTCGCGTAGACCGGCCGCAGGCGGTACGCGAGCTGGATCGACAGCCACAGCGGCAGCGCCATGCCGAGGAACCCGATGAAGAACATCGTGATGCCGGCGAACCACTGCGTCGTCAGCACGTTGAGGTAGCCGAGCTGGTTGTACCAGAGGATGTCGGCGTACAGCCCTGCGAAGACGAAGAACAGGATGACGACCGCGACGATCGCCCCCAGGGTGATCCAGATGGCCGCGCGCCGGCGGCCGGGAGGTCGAACTGCAGCTGGTGAACTCACGTATGGCCTTCTTGGTCTCGCGTGGCGGGGGCGAGAACCATCCTAGGCAACGGACGCTTGGAGAATGCTGCGGCCCGGCAGGGATCAGCCTGCGGGGCAGCTGGGAAGACCGGCCGTGCTCTTCCCGCCGCGCACCGCCTCCAGCACCTTGAGCGAGTCGGCGAGCGTCTTCACCGCGAACACATGCAGGCCGGCCGGGATGTGACCGGTGACCTCGTCGCAGTTGGACGCGGGAGCCAGGAAGTAGCTCGCCTTGCCGGTGTCGCGCGCGGCGTACATCTTCTGCCGGATGCCGCCGATCGGGCCGATCTCGCCCGCGTTGTCGATGGTGCCGGTGCCGGCGACGCGCTTGCCGCCGTTGAGCGAGCCCGGAGTCAGCTTGTCCATGATCCCCAGCGCGAACATCTGCCCGGCGCTGGGGCCGCCCACGTCGTTCAGCTGGATCTTGACGTCGAACGGGAAGGTGTAGTCCATCCCGGCCCCGATGCCCAGCACGACCTGCCCCTGCGACTCGATCGGGGTGATCGACACGGTCGACGCCGCCCCGTCGCGCGTGATGCCGAGTTTCGCGGGCTTCCCCGCGCCGTTCGCCTTGACCGCATCCCGCAGCTCCTGCACGCTCTGGACCTTCTCGCCGTTCACCGACGTGATCTCGTCCCCGACTTTCAGCGCGTCGGCGGCGGGTGTGCCCGTGATGACCTGCTTGACGGCGACGTTCTCGGGGAAGGTGTAGCCGAGCTGGCTGAGGGCCGCGGCGATCGCATCCTGCTGGGAGTCGACCATCAGGGCCGCGTTCTCGGCGTTGGACTGCTCGGTCGTCGTGCCGGGCGGGAAGACCGTCTCGAGAGGGAGGACCGCCTTGCTCGGCTGGAACCACGCGCCGGCGATCTCGAACCAGCTCGGCCGCTGCTCGGGGTTCCCGACGACCGAGACGGTGAGCAGGTCGAGCGAGCCCGAGGTCGGGTACGTCTTCTTGTCCGGGATGCTGATCAGCTGCTTCGCGTCGCTGCTCGGCTCGGCCCCGACCTGTTGGTCGGTGCCCAGGGTGTTGAACACCGGGCCCGGCTGCTCGATGACGAACGGGGCGGGAACGAGCGCGAGCACGAGCGCCAGGACGACGGCGACGGCGATCGCGGCCCAGCCGACGATGATGCGCCGAGGCGGCGCCACGCGGACCGGCTCCTCCTCGCCCTGCAGCGTCGGCCGGTCGTCGCTGAACAGGGTCACGGCCCGTCCTCTCGGTTCGATGTTCGCCACGGGCGCACGGCCCGAAGGCGAGCATAGGCCAATTCCCACCCGCCTCCCCGGCGCCAGCGGCTAGCGTAGATCACGAGCCTGAAGCCGAGCCGACGGCTCTTCCTCCGACGGCCGGCTCACTTCGAGAAGAGGGACGCTGACCATGGCCGACGATCGCGACGACGACCGGGACCCGCACCGCGACGACGACGAGCTGCGCGACATGCTGAGCCAGTTCCTCTCGGGGAACGGGGCGTCGATCGACCCGAGCCGGCTGGCCGGCGCCGCGGGGCTGCCGAACGACCCGGCCAGCATCCAGGCGCTCCTCGGGCAGCTGCAGAACGCGCTGATGAACCCGGGCGGCGGGATCAACTGGGACATCGCCCAGCAGCAGGCGCGGCAACTCGCCTCCGACGGCGGCCACGCCGTCACTCCGGCCGAGCGCGCCTCCCTCGATCAGGCCTTCCACGTGGCTGCCCTCTGGCTCGACCAGGCGACGGGCGTGGCGGAGCTCAACAGCACACCCGAGCTGATCGGCCGCGCCGAGTGGGCCCGGCAGACCATGCCGCTCTGGACGCAGCTGGCCGAGCCGGTCGCGCTGAGCATCTCCGACGCCCTCACCCGCGTGCTCTCCGAGCAGGCGCCGGAGGAGATGCAGGCCATGCTGCAGAACGCCGGCCAGGTCATGCGCTCGATCGGCGGCGCCCTGTTCGCCATGCAGCTCGGCCAGGTCGTCGGGCAGCTGTCGAAGGAGGTCGTCTCGGGCGGCGACATCGGCATCCCGCTGCTCCCGGACGGCCAGGCGGCGCTCATCCCACAGAACGTCGAGGGGTTCGGCGAGGGACTCGACATCCCCGCCGACCAGATCCAGCTGTACCTGGCCGTGCGCGAGCTGGCGCACGCGCGCCTGTTCCGGCATGCCAAGTGGCTGCGGCTGCAGCTGATCACCCAGATCACCGCCTTCGCCAAGGGCATCACGATCGACACGGACGCGCTGGAGTCGCTCGCCGAGAACTTCGACCCGTCGAACCCGGAGGAGCTGCGCGACGCCATGGTGAGCGGGCGGCTCATCCCGCCGCGCACCGAGGAACAGCAGGAGGCGCTGGCGCGGCTCGAGACGGTGCTGGCACTCGTCGAGGGCTGGGTCGACGTCGTCACCGCGAACGCGACGCGACTGCTGCCGCGTGCGGATGCGATCGCCGAGACGGTGCGCCGCCGGCGCGCCTCGGGGGGCCCCGCCGAGTCGGCGTTCGCGACACTCGTCGGCCTCGAGCTGCGGCCGCGGCGCCTGCGCGATGCGGCCGCGATGTGGCAGGCCGTCACCGACGCGGTCGGGATGGACGCCCGCGACGGCCTGTGGTCGCACCCCGACCTGCTCCCCCAGTCGTCGGACCTCGACGACCCGTCCGCGCTCGTCGCCCGGCTGACCGCCGCCGCGACCGGGCAGGAGCCGGAGCAGGACGAGCTCGACCAGGCGATCGAAGACCTGCTGCGCGACGACCGGGACCGGCCCACCGAGGACTGACGCCTCCTGTGGATGGGCTCCTTCCGGAAATCCATCCTGTGGACAACGCGGGATCGGGGTGACCGCTCGGGCAGGATTCGGGGATGGTCCTCGTACTCGACTCCCGCATCCCCAGCGTCTGGCGCACCCCGCGCTGCCTCCAGTTCGGCGTCGACGAACCGGCGCTCGTGCTCGACGAGGTGACCTCTGCCGACGAGCGCATGCTGGTCGCGCTCAGTGCCGGAGTGACGAGAGAAGGTCTGCAGCTGGTCGCCGATCGGGCGCGAGCGGATCCGGGCGACGCCGAGGCGCTGCTCGACCGCCTCGCGCCCGTGCTCGCCGCGGCGAGCGCCGAGCCGCCGCAGCCTCGGCTGGTCGTGCTCGACGGCGCGGGAGCGACGGCGGCGGCACTCGAGGGCCTGCTCGCCGATGCGGGTGTGGAGGTGCGGAGCGGCCTGCGCTGGGACGACCCGGCCGTGGAGCGGGCGGATGCGGCCGTGATCGTCGCGTCGTACGCCGTCGAGCCGCAGCGGCACGCGCGCTGGCTGCGCCGTGACGTGCCGCACCTCCCGATCGTCTTCGGCGACGGCGGCGTCGTGGTCGGGCCCTACGTCCGGCCCGGCCGCGGGCCCTGCCTGCGCTGCCTCGACCTGCACCGCACCGACGCCGACCCGGCGTGGCCGGCGATGGCGACGCAGCTGCACACGCGTCGGGCGCCGGGCGAGACGGCGGTCGCGGCGGCGGCCGCGGCGGCTCGGGCCGCGGGGGTGCTGCTGCGGGAGGTGGCGGGCGCTGGGGTGGGGGCGGGTGCTGGGGCGCCGGCGGGTGCTGGGGTGGGGGCAGCCGCCAGGGCGGGGGCGACCGCCGGGGCGGCGATGCGCGGCGGGACGGCCGCGCGGCTGGTGATCGGCGGCGTGGACTGGGTCAGCCGCGAGTGGGCGCCGCACCCCGCGTGCGGCTGCCTGGGGCTTCCGCCGTGACCGGCGGCCGGGCGGCGACGGGACGCAGCTCCGCGAGGAACCGCGACGGCTGCCGCAGGGATGGCCGCCCCGGCTGGTTGCCGCGCGCCGACCAGCTGAGGCGCAGGCGGCGGCGGGCACGCGTGATGCCGACGTAGAGCAAGCGGCGCTCCTCATCCACCTGCTCGAAGGTGCCGGCGTAGCTGATCGGGACCAGGCCCTCGCTCAGTCCCACCAGGTACACGGACGGCCACTCCAGGCCCTTCGCCGCGTGGAGGGTGGCGAGGGTGACGGCCGACATCGTCGGCTCGTGCTGGCCGGCCTGCCGGGCGAGCAGCTCGTCGGTGAAGCCGCGGAGCGTCTGCCCGGGGGCTGCTCATCCACCAGCCCGGCGAGGGCGTTGAGCGACTCCCAGCGCTCGCGCACGGCGCCCCGCGCGTCCGGAGGCTGCACCGACCAGCCGAGCGAGCGGAGGACGTCGCTCACCGACTTGAACAGCGGGTCGTCGGTCGCGACGAGGCTCGCGGCGCGCAGCGACATGAGCGCCTGCCGCACCTCCGGCAGGTCGAAGAACCGCTTCGCGCCGCGGATCTGGTAGCTGATCCCCCGGTCGCCGAGGGCCTGCTCGAGCGCCGCCGCCTGCACGTTCACGCGATAGAGGACGGCGATGTGCTCCGGCTTCGCCCCCGCCGCGAGTTCTGCGGCGATCTGCTCGGCCACCGCGCGCGCCTCGGCGCGGTCGTCCTCGTAGGCGACCGGCTCGGGCACGGGCTCGGCGGCGCGGGCGTCGTCGTGCACGACCTCCGCGGGCCGCAGGGTGAGCGCGCCGGAGCGTCCGCGCATCAACCGGTTGGCGGTGTCGATCACCGGCGGCGTCGAGCGGTAGTTCTGCTCCAGCCGCACCACGGTCGCGCCGGGATGCTCGCGCTCGAAGCCGAGAAGGTAGTCGCTGCGGGCGCCCGCGAACGAGTAGATGGTCTGGCTGGCGTCTCCGACCACGCAGAGGTCGTTGCGCGTGCCCAGCCACAGGGAGAGGAGGTCGTGCTGCAGCGGCGAGACGTCCTGGTACTCGTCCACGACGAAGAAGCGGTACTGCTCCCGCACCTGCATCGCGACGGCGGGCTCGCTCTCGATCATCCCCGCGCAGGCGAGCAGCACATCCTCGAAGTCGATCTGCTTGCGCTCGTCCTTGAGGTCCTCGTAGCGCTGCAGCATGGCGGCCACCTGCTCGGCCGAGAGGGTTCCGGGCGTCGGCCGGCCGGCCGCGGTGTACTGCTCGATCGCCAGTCCGGAGACCTTGCGCCACTCGATCTCGGCGGCGACATCGCGCAAGGTCGCCGTGTCCACCTTCAGCTTGAGCGTCTCGGCGGCATGACCGAGGATGCGGCCCTTGCCGTCGAGCACCGACGGCAGCTGACCGCCGACGACCTGCGGCCAGAAGTAGTTCAGCTGGGCGAGGGCGGCGGAATGGAACGTGCGTGCGGACACTCCTCCGGCGCCGAGCTGCCGCAGCCGCCCGCGCAGTTCCGCCGCGGAGCGGTTGGTGAAGGTGAGCGCCATGACGCGGTTCGGCGCGTAGGCCCCCGACGCCACGCCGTACGCGATGCGGTGCGTGATCGCGCGGGTCTTCCCCGTGCCGGCGCCGGCGAGGATGCACACCGGCCCGAACAGCGCTTCGGCCGCGACGCGCTGCTGCGCATCCAGGCCGGCCAGCAGGGCGTCCGGCCCGGAGGCGACC
Source organism: Leifsonia xyli subsp. cynodontis (assembly GCF_050632205.1). Classification (GTDB taxonomy): domain Bacteria; phylum Actinomycetota; class Actinomycetes; order Actinomycetales; family Microbacteriaceae; genus Leifsonia; species Leifsonia xyli_D. The sequence continues at coordinate 780,334 of NZ_CP192578.1, read as the reverse complement.
GCGCTCACGGCGCCGGCGGCTCGTCGAGCGGGCCGCCGTACCAGTCCTCGATGAGGGCGCGCGCGATCGACGATCGCCCCGGGAGGATGATCTGCTCGCGCGCCGCCCATAGCTCGTCGCGGCTGAACCACCGCACGTCGAGGATCTCCTCGCCGTCCGGGTCGAGCGCCGAGGCGGACTGGTCGTCGGCGAGGCGCGCCGTCATCCCGACCATGACCGACGCCGGGAACGGCCACGGCTGCGAGCCCTTGTATCGCGCATCCACCACGCGCACTCCCGCCTCCTCGAAGATCTCGCGCTCCACCGCCGCCTCGAACGACTCCCCCGGCTCTACGAAGCCGGCGAGCAGCGAGTAGCGGGAGTTCTCCCACATCGCGTTCGAGCCGAGCAGCAGGCGGTCGTCCGCATCCAGCACCGTCACGATGACCGCAGGGTCGGTGCGCGGGAAGACCTCCGAGCCGTCCTCGAGGCAGCGGCGCACCCAGCCGGCCTGCTCGACGACCGTCGGGGACCCGCAGCGCGGGCAGTGCGTGTGCGAGGCGTGCCAGTTGGCCATGGCGAGCGCCTCGGTGAAGAGCCCCGCGTCCCGGTCGTCCAGCGCCGTCGCGACGGTGCGGAGGTTGCCCCAGCGAGCCTCGTCGGGCTCCAGCTCCTGCGCGGCCGCGTCGGTGAGCACCTCGAGCACGACGGCCGAACCCGCCGGCTCCGACGGGGTATCGACCGTCGTGCGGCCGAGGTAGACCCGGATGAGAGCGGAGGTCACGCGCGAGACGGGGAGCAGTTCCAGCTCGGCCGGGCCCGCATCCGGAGCCGACCAGCCGTCCGCGGCGGGAGTGGCCGCCGCGACGCTCGACTCGGTGAGGAGGGCGCGCCCCTTCCAGAGGGCGAGCACCCGCGTCTCCGGCTCCTGCCACAGCTCGTCGAACAGCGCCGGGCGCGAACGCGCCGCGTGGTCGCGGTCGGTCGCGTGGCGCGACAGCGGAAGCGCTGCGAGCGGGAGGGCGGGAGTCGGGGCGGACGACATCGAGGTCCTTTCGGGGCGTGGCGGGGGCCGAACGCAGGAAGGTCCATTTAGCCTAGATGCATGGCCAGATCCCACTTCACTCTAGCCGCGCTGGCCACCTCGGCCGTCCCCGACCTCGACGTCTCGGGCGCCCGCAGTCACAGCGGCGGCGGCGCGGGCGACTTCGACTCCGCGCTGCTCCGCTCCCGGGACGGCTCCGCCGTCATCATCCGCGTCCCCACCACGCAGGTGGCGGAGTCGGAGCAGAGCGCCGACCTGGTGGCGCTGCGCGCGCTGACCACCGGTATCCGCAGCCGCCTGCCGTTCGACGTGCCCCGCTACCTCGGGCAGGCGCCGGTCGGTGGCACGCGCGCCGTCGTCTACGACTTCCTGCCGGGGCACCACATCGCGGTCGAGGATGTGCCCCCGGGCGACGGCCTCGCCGGCTCGATCGGTCACGCCATCGCGGCCATCCATGCCCTCCCGACCGCGTTCGTCGGCGAGGCCGGGCTGCCGGTCATGTCCGCCGCGGAATGCCTGACGGCGGCGAGCTCGGTGATCGAGGCCGCGGCCTCCACCGGTCTGCTGCCGACCGCGCTGCGCGACCGCTGGCGTGACGCCGCGGCCGACCACTCCATCTGGCAGTTCCAGCCGACCGTGATCAACGGCTCGCTCACCGCGGAGTCGTTCCTGGTCGAGAACGACGTCGTCTCCGGCGTCCTCGGCTGGTCGGCGCTGCGCGTCGGCGACCCGGCCCGCGACCTGCACTGGCTGCTGGCGATGAACCCCGAGGCGACCGACGGCGCCCTCGGCGCGTACGCCTCCACCCGGCAGGTCGCCACGGACCGGCAGTTCACGCAGCGCGCCATGCTGTACGCCGAGCTGGAGGTCGCCCGCTGGCTGCTGCACGGCCGCGAGGTGCGCGACCAGTCCATCGTCGACGACGCGGTGCAGATGCTCGACGGACTGGTGGATCGGGTGCACAGCAACTCGATGAACCCGCTGTCGACCGCGACCGGTCCGATCATGGCCGTCACCGACGTCGAGGCGATGCTCGACCGGACCCCGGGCGACCGCGCCGAGGGCTACAGCCGCTCGGGTGGGATGAAGCCGGTGGCCGACGACCAGAGCGACGTCAGCTCCTCCTCCGTGTAGAGCCGTTCCGGCCGCACCACGCGGTCGTCGGCCACGAAGTAGAACACCGCGTCGATCCGCTCCGGGTCGACTTCGGCGTAACGGGCGAAGGCGAGCCGGTAGAGCGCGAGCTGCAGCTGCTTGCGCTCCAGGTCGTCGGCGTCGCGCGGGGCCTTGCCGGTCTTCCAGTCGACGATCTGATAGTCGTGCCGCCCGTCGTCGGCCCGGTAGACCGCATCCAGCTTGCAGACGACCACCTGACCGGCCAGCGTGATGTGGATCTCCAGCTCGACCTCTTCGGGCCGCCGCCCGGACCACTCGCTGCGCTCGAAGGTCGCCTTCAGCTCCGCGAAGCGCTCCGCCTCGAGGATGTCGCCGGCGGGGTCGTCGAGTTCGGCGCTGTACGCATCCAGCTCGTCCGCGGCGCCGGCGAGCGTGCCGAAGCGCTCCTCCACCCAGCCGTGGAACAGCGTCCCGAGCCGGGTCTGCCGGTACGGGCGCTCCGGCATGGGGCGCCGGAGGGCGGATGCCACGGCGGCCGGATCGCTGACGTAGTCCTTGAACCGCGACGCCGGGATGCGCGTGGGCAGTTCCACGAGGCCGGCCTCCTCGTCGCGCCGGGCGCGCTCGGCGAGCAGGAGGTCGAGGTCGCGCGCGTAGACGCCGCCGTCGCCCGCTCCCCGCTCGCGGGCGCGGCGCACCGCCTCGGCCGCCGCCTCCACCCGGCTGCGGCGGGCTCCCAGGGGCTCGAGCGGCCACGCGATGGCGGTCGAGGTGAGGGCGAGCGGGTTCTCGTCGGGCTCGTCGCACTCGGGGAACGCGTCGCCGGGCAGCAGCCCGGCCTCCTGCAGCTCGAGCAGGTAGGAGCCGGGGCCGCGCGGCTTCGTCTGCGTCGACCAGTACGAGCCGCTCAGCAGCAGCCGTCGGCGGGCGCGCGTCACGGCCACGTAGATGAGCCGGCGCTGTTCGTCGAGGTGGCGGCGGACGTTCTCCTCCTCGAACGCGACGATCGAGTCGTTCACGTCTTTCTGGGTCTCCGCAGTGCGCCAGGCGATCACCGGAAGCTCGGCCGAGTCTCCGCGGAACTCGTTCGGCAGCTGGCCGAACGACAGCCAGCCTTTTCGGCTCTGGGGCGGCCCGGGCAGCTCGCCGTCGACGAGGCGCGGCACGGCCACCACGTCCCATTCGAGGCCCTTGGCGCCGTGGATGGTGAGGATCTGCACCGTGCCGGGCTCGGCATCCTCGCTCCGCGGCGCCAGGTTGTCGCGCTGTTCCGCTTCGGCCAGCCAGGAGAGGAACGACCCGAGGGTCGCCTGGTCGTCGGCGGCGAGGTACGAAGCGACCTGCTCGGCGAAGGCGTCGAGGCTGGCCTGGCCGAGCTGGGCGGTCTCGTTCGCGGCGACCTCGATGTCGAGCAGCAGCTCCTGCTGAACGAGGGTGACCAGGTCGAGCAGGTCGAGGCCGACCCGGGAGCGCAGGTGGTCGAGGCGCCGGCCGGCGTCGCGCATGCGTTCGAGTCCGGCCGCGCTGAAGACCCCCAGCCGGCCGTGGCCGTCGGGCGCTTCGAGCACGAAGTCGAGGGCGTCGACGAGCGACGCGCCCTCCTCCCCCGCGACGGAGCGGCGCAACCGGTCGCGGAGCTCCGGATCGAGCCGCTGGTGGCGGTGGTCGCGCTCGGCGAGCCAGGAGGCGACGTCGCGCAGGGCGGCGATGTCCTTCGGGCCGACACGCCACTTGGCGCCGGTCAGCAGGCGGATCAGCTCGGAACCAGCGGTCGGGTCGTGCATCACGCGGAGGGCGCTGACCAGGTCGGCGATCACCGGCTGCTCCAGCAGGCCGCCCAGGCCAAGCACGTGATACGGGATGCCGTGGCGCGCGAGCGCGGTGGTGAAGACGTCGATCTTCTTGAGCGACCGGCAGAGCAGGGCCGCGCTCGGCGGTGCTCCGTCGGAGTCGCGCTCGCGCATCCGCTCGCCGATCCAGCGGGCGACGCCCTCGGCCTCGTCGGCGACCGTCTGCTCGAATACGGTCATCAGTTCGCCGGCGACGGCACCCGGTCGCGGCTGCAGCTGCTCCACGTGCACGGGCGAGGCCGCCGTCAGCGGCGCGACGAGGATATTCGCGGCATCCAGCACCCGCGTCGGATTCCGCCAGCTCGTGCTGAGCGCGTACTCGTCCGCTGCGCCGGCGTCGCCCGCCCGCTCGCCGGTGAAGTCGGCGGAGAACCGGCCGAGGTTGGCGGCGCTGGCGCCGCGCCAGCCGTAGATCGACTGGTGGGGGTCGCCGACGGCCATCACCGGCTGCCCGGCGAAGAGGCGGGATAAGAGGCGCGTCTGAACGACCGAGGTGTCCTGGTACTCGTCCAGCAGCACGACGCGGAAGCGGCGCCGGTAGTCGGCGACCACCTCCGGCAGGCGTTCGCACACCGCGAGGGCGAGAGCGACCTGATCGGAGTACTCGACGAAACCGCGGCGGCGCTTCTCGTCGGCGAACGCGCGGGCAAGGTCGAGCAGTGGCGGCAGCGAGCCGACGGCATCAACCGCCGAGCGCACGGAGGCGTACAGCTCCTTCACCCGGCCGTTGCCCGTGGGGAGCTCGGCGATGCGTCCGAACCCCTCCACCATCCGCTCGACCTCGTCGGCGTCGGCGACGTTCTCGCTGAGCGCCCGGCTGAGGCCGACGACGGCGCTCGTCACCGCCTCCACGCCGCGGTCCAGCTCGACCAGGCGGTCGTCGGTGCTCGCCACGACCAGCCGCCGGGCGAGCTGCCACGCGGACGCCTCGCTGAGCACCGCCGACTCGGGCTCCCGGCCGATCAGCAGTGCGTTCTCGCGGAAGATCGCGTTCGCGAAGGCGTTGTACGTCGCCACCTCGGGCGCTTCGAACGGGTCGAACGCGACGTCGGTGACGCCGGATGCGACCAGCTGCTCGATGCGCGCGCGGATGCGGCCCGCGAGCTCGCCCGCCGCCTTGCGGGTGAAGGTCAGGCCGAGGATCTCGGGGACCCGCACGTGCCCGTTCGCGAGCAGCCAGACGACGCGGTTCGCCATCGTCTCGGTCTTGCCGCTGCCGGCCCCGGCGACCACGATCGCCGGGCGCAGCGGCGCCTCGATGACGGCCTGTTGCTGCCGCGTCGGGATCGGCAGCCCGAGCGCCTCGGCGATCTCGGCGGCGCTGAGCCGGCGCACGGGCCGCGGCGGCGCTTGCTCGGTTTCGTCCTCCGCCAGCGAGAACGCCTGCTCGACGAGGTCGAGCGCCGCCTCCTCGCTCGCCCACTCGAGAAGGCTCTCATCGTCGATGCGCGTCGCCTCGTCCGTCATGATCCTCCTCCTGCGCTGACCGCCGGGACCAGGTGGATGCGGTACTCGTACTTCCCGTGCGGGTCGCGTTCCCCGAGGTCGACGACGCCGGCGAACGTCGCAGCCGCCATCCCGTCGGCCGCCCGCGCCACCCGCTCGCGGAGCCGTTCGAGGCCGTCGTCGTCGACGCGGTCCTGCGCCACCTCGCGGTAGCCCTTCCCGCGCACGCCCTTGGCGACGAACAGCAGCTTCGCTCCCCCGGAGGGGAGGTCACCGGCCTGCTCCACGGCGCCGTGCGCCATCGCCAGCTGGTACGCCCCCAGCTGGGCGTGCTCCGCCGCCTCGGCCGCCGAGGGCGTTCGGTTGCCGGTCTTGAGGTCCACGATCACCACGGTGCCGTCGGGGGTGCGCTCGACGCGGTCGATCGAGCCGCGCACCAGCGCCCGGCCGACCCTCAGCTCGAAGGAGCCCTCGGAACCGAGCAGCCGTCCGCCGGCGCGTTCGAAGTCGCGCAGATACTCGGAGACGCCGGTCGTGAGGGTGCGCGTGCGCCTCCGCTCCTTCTCCTCCAGCCACGGCGACTCGAAGGCGAGCTCGCCCCAGCGCCGCTCGATCCCCTGCCACAGCCGCTCGACGCTCAGGTCGCGGTCCTCGCTGGTGCTCGCCTCCTCCATCACGGCGTGCACGACGGTGCCGATGCCGGCGGCGAGCCCACTCGGGGAGGCCGCCATCGTGTCCACGAACCACGCCAGCGGCGACTTCTCGAAGGTCTCCAGCCGCGACGGCGAGACGCGGACGAGCGCCTCCGGGTCGTCGAGGTCGACCAGCGGCTCCGTCGTCGACGGCTCCAGCAGCCCGTACCAGGAGGCCGGGTCGGCACCGTCGACCTCGGCGCCCGCGAGGCGCGCGAGGGCCTCCGCCGCATCCGGCGAACCGGTCGTCACGAGCCGGCGGCGCAGCCGGCCGACCATCCCTCGCAGCGAGAGCGGATGCGCGCCCTCGTCCTCGTCGTCGACCGCGACCCCCTCGGCGAGCCGGAGGAACGGCGAGGGCTGCTCGTCGTCGTTGGCCGTGGCCGTGAGGATCACCTGACCGCGCGAGCGCGAGACGGCCAGCGCGAACATCCGCAGCTCGTCGCCCAGCACCTCGGCCCGGGCGTCCTCGGTCTCGGTCGGCCGCCCCTCCACCGCGTCGGCCAGCTCCTGCGGATGCAGCAGCGAACCGCGCAGGCGGAGGTTCGGCCAGACGCTCTCCTGGAGGCCCGCGACCGCGACCACCTCGAACTCGCGGCCGATCGCAGCGCTCGGCGTGCACACGAGCACGGCGTCGGCGGACGTCCGCGCGGCCAGCGTGTCCTCCGGCACCTCGGCGCCGAGCAGCTCGACCACGAAGTCGGAGGCCGGCCGCTCGGGAGAGCGCTCGACGAAGCGCCGGGCCGCGGTGAACAGGGCGACGACGCCGTCGAGGTGACGGTTCGCCTCATCCGCGACGATGCCGCTGCGCTCGGAGTGCTCGAGCCAGCGCGCCGCCAGCCCGCTGCGCTCCCAGACGTGCCAGAGCAGCTCCTCGATGGATGCGCCCTGCGCGGCCTTCTCGCGACCGGAGCGCAGCGTCTCGGCGAGCCGTCCCGCGCGGCGGGCGGGCGACGCGTCGATGGTCGCCAGGTGCGCGGGATGCTGCAAGGCCTCCACGAGGAGCTCGTCGCCCGGGCGGTTGCCGTCGCCTGCGAGCTCCTCCTGCCGGAGGGCGAGCCGCAGCCGGCGCAGGCTGATGCTGTCGAGGCCGCCGAACGGGCCGAGCAGCAGCTCGGTCGCGACGAGCGGGGTGAGTTCGATCGCCCCCAGCTGGACGCCCGCCACGGTGACGAGCTGGCGCGCCGCGAAGTCGTCGCGGAGCGGGCGGCCCGCGATGCTCGTCGTCGTGGGGACCTCGGCCACGGCGAGAGCACGCGCCAGCGCCGGCACGTGCGCGCCGGAGCGGACGATGACGGCCATGTCGCCCCAGGGCACGCCGTCGAGCAGGTGCCGCTCGCGGAGCTTCCGCGCCAGCCGTGACGCCTCCGACGGGGCGGAGGAGGCGACCAGCCGGACGACCTCGGGCCGTGGGGCGGCGGGGACTGCGGCATCCGCCTCAGCGGCAGCACCAGCGCCTGCCTCGGCCGGCGACGGCTCGGGTCGCCCGGCCGCCGCCATCCGCTGCACGCCGGCCGCAGCCGCGCCGATCCGCTCGGTCACCCGTGCCGTCAGCTCGCGGAGGGCCGGCGTCTGCCGATGCGCCGTCGTGAGCACGAACCGCGTGACCGGGACGCCGAGGCGCGACGCGAGCTGGCCCAGGGCGGTCGCCTCGGCGCCACGGAAAGTGGTGGACGCCACATCCGGATCGCCGAAGGCGACAACGGCGACGCCGCGGTCGGCGAAGGCGCGCAGCAGCGCCAGGGTGGCGACCGTCGCCTCCTGCAGATCGTCGACGAACACCGCCCGCAGGCCGTCGAGCGAACTGCCCTCGCGCACGACGTTCACCGCAGAGGCGATCAGCTCGGCCGAGTCGACGAAACCGCCGCGATAGCTGTCGACCACGAGCTGGTACTCCCCGATGAAGCGGGCTGCGGCGCGCCACTCGTCGTGGCCGGTGATCGCGCCGAGCTCGGAGAGGCGCGACGGCGTCACACCGCGTTCGGCGCACCGGGCCATGAGCTCGCGGAGCTCGGTGCGGAAGCCGCGCAGCATCCGCACCTCCTCGACCAGCGGCTCCGGCCAGACGGGGCCGGTGGCGTCCTCGATGTGGCCGTTGAGCAGCTCGGCGATGATCTGGTCCTGCTCGCCGCCGGTGAGGAGTCGCGGGGGCTCGAGGCCGGTGCGGCGCGCGCGCTCCCCACGAGCTGAAAGGCCAGGGAGGTCGCGGTGCGGGCGAGCGGACCGTTGGTCGGCACCTCGAGGCGCAGCGCGATGCGGTCGCGCAGCGCCGTCGCCGCCGTTCGTGAGGCGCTCAGGGCGAGCACCTCGCCCGTTCCGTAACCGCGGCCGAGCACGCGTTCGGCCACGGCCTCCACCAGCGTGGTCGTCTTCCCCGTGCCTGGCGCGCCGAGCACCGCGGCGGAGGCGCCGTCGGGCAGCCCGAGCACCTCGGCCTGCGCGCTGTCGAGCAGCGGATGGAGTGCGGGGGCGAGCGCCGGATCGAGGGTCGCGACGGCGCCCGGAGCGAGCGCCCTGTCGGTGCGCATCCGGAAGCCTCGCGTGGTCATGTCCATCACGCTAACGGCGTCCGCCGACAGAGAACGCGAGCGGGGGCCGCGAGCCGTGTGCCGTAGTCTGAACCCACAGCCACCGGTCAGACTCGAGATGGCCCATAACACCTGAAAGGTACCGTCGTGGAGATCCGCATCGGAATCGTCAACGCCCCCCGCGAGCTCAGCTTCGAGACGTCGCAGCCGGCCGAGGAGCTCACCGCGCAGGTGGAGACCGCCGTGACGAACGGCAGCGGGGTCCTCAAGCTCCACGACGACAAGGGCCGCCTCTACCTCGTCCCGACCGCGGGCATCGCGTACGTGGAGTTCGGCACCGAGGAATCGCGCCGGATCGGCTTCGTCGGCTAGCCTCCACTCGTGGAACTGCTCTTCGTCGTCCTCGGCGGTGCCATCATCGGGCTCGCCGGGCGCTACCTCCTGCCGAACCGCCACACCCACGGCGCCGTGCTCATGCCGGCCCTGGGCGCGGTCGCCGCCGCCGTGCTCTGGGTGGCCCTCACCTGGGCCGGCCTGAAATGGGACGGCGGCTGGATCTGGTGGATCACGCTGCTCGGCACGGCCCTCGTCGTCGCGGTGTCGGACGTGCTGATCGGGCGCCTGCGCACGCAGAGCGACGACCGGATGCTGCACGCGCTCACGAAGGGCGCCGTCGCCCGCTGACGGGTCGGCTTCTGGGCTCGCGCTAGGCCGTCAGCCCGAGCGCATCCATCCGCCGGGTGTGCGCCGCGATGAGCTCGGTGAAGATCGGCTCGATGCGCTCCTCGTCCGTCGCGCGGTTGCCCGAGAGGTGCAGCGCCGAGCGCGCGACGAGCAGCGTGTCGCCGACGAGCCGGCGGCCCCACATCGCCAGCCGGGAGGCCAGCTGCGGGTCGGCCCCGATCTCGGCGCGCAGCACCTCGACGACACCCTCCTGGCCCGACTCGCTGCCGAGCAGGTGAGCGATGCGCGGCCCCACATCACCTGGGAGCCCTGCGGCGAGACGGATGAAGAAGTCGTCCAGCAGGCCGCCCGTCACCAGCGCGGAGAGCAGCGTCTCGCGCCAGTCCGCGCCGACGATGAGAGCGCTGAAGCCCTCGATCTCGACGGCGAACGGCTGCATCGCGGCGGCCGGTTCGTCGCCGCGCCGGCGGATCTCGGCCACGACCCCCTGGTGCTTCGACAGCGCGTGCCCCGCCGCGGCCGAGACCAGCTGCTTGGCGCGCAGGTCGTCCGTCTCGGCGGCGACCCGGGAGAGGGTCTCGAACTGCTCCAGCTGGAGGTACGCCGCCTGGCCCAGGTACGGCAGCAGGTCGGGCATCACCTCATGGAGGTCCACCCGCACGGTCGCGACCGGACGGGCCCGCTGCGTCAGGCGCGGGAGCTCGACGGAGGGCCGTCGCCGGGTGAACCAAGTTGACACGCTCAGCAGTGTATCGGTGCCGTCCAGTAGGCTTGAACCGCCGTCGGCGCAGGATCGACGGCCCTACGCCTGCGACAGAGAACAGGGCGTAGAACACCCATCGATTCGACAGGCACTCCAACTCGTGACTTTCTCAGAACTCAACATCGACCAGGACATGGTGGACGCGCTCGCGGCCAAGGGCATCATCGAGCCCTTCCCGATCCAGACGCAGACGATCCCCCTCGCCCTCACCGGTCAAGACATCATCGGCCAGGCGAAGACCGGTACGGGCAAGACCCTCGGCTTCGGCCTCCCGCTCATCCAGCGCCTCGGGCTCGACCCCGAGCCGGGCGTCAAGGCGCTCGTCGTCGTCCCGACGCGCGAGCTCGCCATCCAGGTCTACGAAGACCTCGAGGTGGCCGCCGCCGGCCGCCCCACCTCCATCGCCGCGATCTACGGCGGCAAGGCCTACGAGGGGCAGGTCGCTCAGCTCAAGGCCGGCGCGCAGATCGTCGTCGGCACGCCCGGCCGTCTGCTCGACCTGGCCGGTCAGCGCCTGCTCAGCCTCGCCAACGTGCAGGAGATGGTGCTCGACGAGGCCGACAAGATGCTCGACCTCGGCTTCCTCGCCGACATCGAGAAGCTGTTCGCCCAGACCTCCCCGACCCGCCACACCATGCTGTTCTCGGCGACCATGCCCGGCCCGATCGTCGCGCTCGCGCGCCGCTTCATGACCCGGCCGGTGCACATCCGCGCCTCCGACCCCGACGAGGGCCAGATCCAGGCGAACATCAAGCACCTGATCTACCGCGCGCACTCGCTCGACAAGGATGAGGTCATCGCCCGCATCCTGCAGGCCGAGGGCCGGGGCAAGACCGTGATCTTCACGCGCACGAAGCGCGCCGCCGCCAAGCTGGTCGAAGAGCTCAACGACCGCGGCTTCAACGCGGCGGCCGTGCACGGCGACCTCAACCAGGAGCAGCGCGAGCGCGCCATGGCCGCATTCAAGGCCGGCAAGAAGGACATCCTGATCGCCACCGACGTCGCGGCCCGCGGCATCGACGTGGACGACGTCACGCACGTGATCAACCACACCATCCCGGACGACGAGAAGACGTACCTGCACCGCGCCGGACGCACCGGCCGCGCCGGCAAGACCGGCATCGCCGTGACGTTCGTCGATTGGGAGGACCTGCACAAGTGGGCCCTCATCAACCGCGCGCTGGAGTTCGGCCAGCCGGAGCCGACGGAGACCTACTCGTCCTCGCCGCACCTCTTCGCCGACCTCGACATCCCCGCCGGCGCCAAGGGCCGCCTCAAGCCGACGCCCGCCGTGAAGGCCGCGCCGACCGGTCAGCCCGCGCGGAGCGGCCGCACGGACTCCACGGGACCGGATGGGTCCGAGCGCTCGGGCAGCCGGCGTCGCCGCCGCACGCGCGGGGCGGGCGGCGAGGGCGCACCCGTCGCCGAGACGCAGGATGCCGGCGCCGCCGCGTCGGAGGGTGGGGAGGCGAAGGCCGCGGCGGGCACGCACGACGGAGGCGGCTCGCAGCACCGCGACGGGAACAGCGCCCCGCGCCGTCGGCGTCGCCGCTCGCGCGGCGGCTCCCCCGCGACGCCCGCCAGCTGACCGGAGGCCGGGCCGGGCGCGCACGGCGCGCCGCCCCGCCGCCGCCGAGTGGTGAGTAGATGCGCGAATTCGCTCCGAGTTGCGACATGATGTCGCCACTCGGCGGCGGGAGCGAACCACGTGCCCCTTCTGTGCCCGAGTGGTGAGTAGAAGCGCGAATTCGCGCCGGGTTGCGACATCATGTCGCCACTCGGCGGGAGGACCGAGGCCAGAGGCCGGCCCCAGTGCCGGGAGCGCCGAGCCGCGCCCGCGGCGTCTACGCACCACCCGACGGACTGCCGCCGCCGAGTGGTGAGGAGATGCGCGAATTCGCGTCGGGTTGCGACATCATGTCGCCACTCGGCGGGAAGGCGGAGGCCCGAGACCGGAGCCCGAGCGCCGGGTCAGTACCAGTTCGGGTCGTGGCTCATCTCGAAGGTCCAGGCCGCGCACGGCGAGCCGTAGGCGCGGTTGATGTAGTCGAGCCCCCAGTTCACCTGCGTGTTCTGGTTCGTCATCCAGTCGGGGCCGGCGGACGCCATCTTGCTGGCCGGCAGCGACTGCGGGATGCCGTACGCGCCACTCGACGTGTTGTACGCGTCCGCGCGCCAGCCCGACTCGTGGTTCCAGAGCTTGATCAGGCACGGCATCTGGTCGCTGCCCCAGCCGAACGCGCCCAGGCGGCTCGCGGCGTATGCCTGCGCCCCGGCTGGGTCGACCACCATGCCCGGCGGCGGCGCGAATCCGTCCGACCCACCTCCGGTGTTCGCTGCGGCCGCCGCGGCCGCCGCCGCTGCCTGCCCGGCCGCGTACTGCTGCTCGACCGACGCGGCGGTGTTCTTGAGGGTCGCGAGCTGCGCATAGAGCGTGTTGGCGTGCTGCTTCTGGGCGGCGAGCTGCGCATCCGCCGCCTGCTTGGCCGCGGTCGCGGCGTCGAGTGCCTTCTTCGCGGCGACGGCGAGCTGATCGCGGATGGTGCGCGCGTTGGCCGCCTGCGCGCTCAGCGCCGACGCGAGATTCTTCTGGGCGCTGGCCTGCTCGAACAGGGCGCTGGACCGGTCGGCCAGCTTGGATACCGCGCCGAGCTGGTACAGCAGGGAGTCGGACGAGGACGCGTTCGGGCTGAGGAACAGCCGCAGCGAGACGGATGACGTCCCCGCCCGGGTCAGCTGCTCGGCGAGCTTGCCGCTCTGCGACCTCAGCTCGTCCGCCTTGGCGCCCGCGTCCTGCGCATCCCGGGCGAGGTCCTGCGCCTTCGCCGTCGCCGACGTCAGGGCGGCCTCCGCTGCGCCGTACTCGCCCAGCCGCTTCACCGCGAGATCGCCCGCCGCGTTGGCCGCCGTCTGCAGACTCTGCAGCAGGCCGTTGATGCGGTCCACCTCGGCCTGGGCGGCGCTGGCGTTGTTCTTGGCCGCCTGCACGTCGTCCCACGACGGGTACGAGTCGGCGGTGGCCGGCGCCGCGCCTCCCGCGATCACCAGGGCAGCCGTCAGGGCGGCGGCGACCGCCGATCCTCGCCAGAACCGTCTCACCCGCGCACCTCGCTCTCTCCCCGTACCGGGGTCCAGGCTACGGGGTGTGGGTCAGGGAGCGTAGAAAGGCGCCGCGCCTGTCGCTTCTTCGATCATCGCGTCGACGACGGCGGGGTCGGTCGTGTTCTCGCCGAGCCGGTTCGGCTTGCCGGCGCCGTGGTAGTCGCTGGAGCCGGTGATGCGGAGGCCGTACTTCGCCGCCAGGTCGCGGAGCCGGGCCACACCGTCCGGCGTGTTCTCGCGGTGGTCCAGCTCCAGCCCGAAGAGGCCGGCGTCGACGAGGCGGCGGAGGCGCTCCTCGGGGATGACGCGGCCGCGTCCTCCGGTCGCGGGATGCGCGAGCACGGGCAGACCGCCCGCGCCGCGGATGAGGCGGACGCCGGTCAGCGGCTCCGGCGCGTAGTGCGGCTGGAAGTAGCCGCTGCGCCAGTGCAGGATGCCCGCGAAGGCGGCGCTGCGGTCGGAGGCGAGGCCGCGGGCGACGAGCGCGTCGGCGATGTGGGGCCGGCCGACCGTTGCGCCCTCCGTGGCCTGCGCGAGCACGTCGTCCCATGTGATGGCGTAGTCCTCGGAGATGCGCCGCACCATGTCCTCCGCCCGGCGCATCCGCCCCTCGCGGATCCGCTTCGTCTCGGCGACGAGCGCCTCGTTCGCCGGGTCGAAGAGGTAGCCGAGCATGTGGACGCTGGCGAACTCGATGCGCGTCGACAGCTCCATGCCCGGGATGAACGTCACACCCACCCGCGCGGCTTCGGCGGCGGCATCCGGCCAGCCTGCGGTCGAATCGTGGTCCGTGAGGGCGACCGTGCCGAGGCCGGCTGCGGCGGCCGCACGGACCAGCTCGGCCGGCGTCTCGGTGCCGTCCGACACGCTCGAGTGCGTGTGGAGGTCGACGGGACCACGGAACCGTCGCTCATCAGCCATGCTGACCATCCTAGGAGTGGAAGAATGGTCGGCATGTCGCAGTCCACGCAAGCCTCGACCGACCCGGCGCCGCGCGCCACCGAGAACCGCTCCACGACCCCGGGGTCGGATGCGTTCCGCCAGTACATCGGGAGCGGCTGGGCCGAGCGCCCGGAGGTCCTGCCCGCGGCGCGCCGTCAGGCCGGATACGCAGCCGCCCGCCGCGCCCGCATCTCCGAGCTGTTCCCCGGCAAACGGCTCATCATCCCGGCCGGCCGGCTGAAGCAGCGCAGCAACGACACCGACTATCCGTTCCGCGCGCACTCCGCCTTCGCGCACCTGACGGGCTGGGGCTCCGACTCCGAGCCCGGCAGCGTGCTCGTCCTCGAGCCGACGGCCGACGGTCACGAGGCGACGCTGTACTTCCGCGAGCGCGCCGGCCGCGACTCCGACGAGTTCTACGCGAACCCCGAGATCGGCGAGTTCTGGATCGGCCCGCGCCCCTCGCTCGCGCAGGTCGCCGCCGACCTCGACCTGCCGACCCGCGGCATCGCCGACGTGCGGGCCGTGCTCGACACGGTCGACGGCGACACCGTGGTGCTGCGCGACGCCGACCAGGCCATCACGGACGAGGTGGATGCGGCCCGGATGGTGCTCTGGGAGGACACCGACGGCGACCGCGACCCGGAGGACCACGCCGAGGACGACCGGCTTGCCCGCGACCTCTCCGAGCTGCGCCTCGTCAAGGACGACTTCGAGATCGGCGAGCTGCGCGCGGCGGTCGCGGCGACCGCCCGCGGTTTCGACGACGTGATCGCCGACCTGCCGCGCATCACCACGCACCCGCGCGGCGAGCGGCTGGTGGAGGGTGTCTTCAACGGGCGCGCCCGCGCCGACGGCAACACCGTCGGCTACGACACGATCGCCGCGAGCGGGCCGCACGCGTGCATCCTGCACTGGACGCGCAACGACGGGCCCGTGGTGCCGGGCGACCTCATCCTGATGGATGCGGGGGTCGAGCTGGACAGCTACTACACCGCCGACATCACGCGCACGTTCCCGATCGACGGCACGTTCACCGACACGCAGCGGCTCATCTACGAGGCGGTGCTGGAGGCTGCGGACGCGGCGTTCGCGATCGTCCGGCCGGGGATCCGCTTCCGCGAGATCCACGCGACCGCGATGGCCGTGATCGCCCGGAAGACGGCCGAGTGGGGGCTGCTGCCGGTGAGCGCCGAGGAGGCGCTGCAGGCCGACAACCAGCAGCACCGCCGCTACATGGTGCACGGCACGAGCCACCACCTCGGTCTCGACGTGCACGACTGCGCGCAGGCACGCCGCGACCTGTACCTCGACGGCGTGCTGGAGGCGGGGATGGTGTTCACGATCGAGCCCGGGCTGTACTTCCAGCCGGACGACCTGACCGTGCCCGAGCGCTTCCGGGGCATCGGCGTGCGCATCGAGGACAACATCCTGGTCACCGACGACGGAGCCGAGAACCTCTCGGTCGCGATCCCGCGCACGGCGGACGACGTCGAGGCGTGGGTGCGACGACTGTCGCGCTGAGCCGCTGCGGCTGCGGCTGCGCTCCGGCTCAGGCCGGCGGTGCGGGCGGCCGCTCGTCGCCCGCGGGCGGCACGACCGGCGGCGCGGCCGCGGGCGGTGCGGGCGGCGGGTCGGACGGATGCTGCGGCTGGGCGGGAGGCGTCCATCCCGGAGCCGATGCGGCCGGTGAAGCCGGCGCCTCCGCACCGGCACCCGCTCCCCCGCCGGCGAGCAGGTTGCGGGCGCGGTTGCCGAGCTCGGAGTCGACGAGCACCGAGTAGCTCGTCGCGATGACCTGCTGGATGGACGTGAAGTCGCGACGCCGCCGGTTCACCGCGTACGAGACCAGGCCCCACAGCATCCCGAACCCGGCGCCGATCAGCAGGGCGGCGAGCACGAAGGCCAGGCTGACCGCCGGCGAGAAGATGATGAGCAGGAGGCCGAAGAAGATGCCGAGCCAGGCGCCGGAGGCCGCTCCGGCGAGCGCCACGCGTCCCCAGGTCAGCTTGCCGGTCACCCGCTCGACGCTCTTCAGGTCGCTTCCGACGATGGAGACCTTGTCGACCGGGAAGTCGGCGCGGGCCAGCACATCCACCGCCTCCTGGGCTCCGGGATAGCTGTCGAACGTGGCGACCACCTCGCCGCGCGGCAGGGTCGGGAAGAGGATGCGGTTGCGCGCGTTCATCGGTCCGGATGTGCTCATGCGCATATTGTCCCATCCGGCACCGACGAAGGCACGGCGAACAGCTGTCGTTCACCCGTGAGGGCTTAGGTTTATAGGGTGAGTGCCGCCAGAGTGTTCGTCGCCCGCCTCGCCGGGACGACCGTGTTCGACCCCGTGGGCGACCGGGTCGGCAAGGTCCGCGACGTCCTCGTGGTGTACCGCAAGAACGACCCGCCCCGCGTCGTGGGTCTCATCGTCGAGATCCCCGGCAAGCGCCGCGTCTTCCTCTCCATCGGCCGCGTCACCAGCATCGGCAGCGGGCAGATCATCACCAACGGCATCATCAACGTGCGCCGCTTCGAGCAGCGCGGCGGCGAGGTCCGGGTGATCGCCGAGCTGCTCGGCCGTCGCGTCGTCTTCGCCGACGGCACCGGCGAGGCGACCATCGAGGATGTCGCGATCGAGGAGACCGACACCGGCGACTGGGCGGTCAGCCAGCTCTTCGTCCGCAAGCCCAAGACCGGGCCCTCCCCGTTCGGCAAGGGCGCGACGACGTTCGTGTCGTGGAACGAGGTGCGCGAGCGCCAGAACCGCGGCGAGGCGCAGTCGGCCGAGCAGCTGATCGCCACGTACTCCGAGCTGAAGCCCGCCGACCTGGCGAACACCCTGCTCGACCTCCCCCAGCAGCGGATGCTCGAGGTCGCCGAGGAGCTCCCCGACGACCGCCTCGCCGACGTTCTGGAGGAGATGCCCGAGAGCGAGCAGGTGCAGATCCTCGCGAAGCTCGACGATGACCGGGCCGCCGACGTGCTCGACCAGATGCAGCCGGACGACGCCGCCGACCTGATCGCCCAGCTCTCCGACGAGCGCGGCGAGCACCTCCTCGAGCTCATGGAGCCGGAGGAGGCGGAGGACGTCCGCATGCTCCTCAGCTACAACCCGGACACCGCGGGCGGTCTGATGACGACGGAGCCGATCATCGTGTCCGCCGACGCGACGGTCGCGGAGGGCCTCGCGCTCATCCGCCGCCACGAACTCGCGCCGGCGCTCGGCGCCGCCGTCTGCGTCACCCTGCCGCCGTACGAGGCGCCGACCGGGCGCTTCCTCGGCGTCGTGCACTTCCAGCGGATGCTGCGCTACCCGCCGCACGTGCGGCTCGGCACCCTCCTCGACCCGGGTCTCGAGCCCGTGACCGCCGACACCTCCGCCGCCGAGGTGTCGCGCATCCTCGCCTCGTACAACCTCGTCTCCGTCCCCGTGGTGGACGACAAGCACCGGCTCGTCGGGGTGGTGACCATCGACGACATCCTCGACTATCTGCTCCCCGACGATTGGCGAAGTCAAGACGAGGACGAGCCCGTGAAACGCACGGCGCCGTCCGACCAGACAGGCAGCATCCGCATCGTGAACGGGAGGAGGGGCGGAAGTGGCACGAGGTAGGCAGGAGACGGGGCTCGACGCCCCGCGGGCCCTTGGCACGCCGAAAGGCCTGCGCACCCCGGTGCTCCGGCGCGACCGCGTCGAATCGAGCGACCGTTTCGGCCGCTTCACGGAATGGATCGCCCGCGCCATGGGCACGCCGTGGTTCGTGCTCGGGCTGACCGTCTTCGTCGTCGCGTGGATGGCGTGGAACACTCTGGCGCCGGACAGCTGGCGCTTCGACTCGGCCGCCCTCGGGTTCATCGCCCTCACCCTGGTGCTGTCCCTGCAGGCCTCGTATGCGGCGCCGCTCATCCTGCTCGCGCAGAACCGGCAGGACGACCGCGACCGCGTGCAGATCGAGCAGGACCGGCAGCGGGCGGAGCGCAACCTCGCCGACACGGAGTACCTCGCCCGCGAGGTCGTCGCGCTGCGTCTGGCGGTGCGCGACATGGCGACGAAGGACTTCATCCGCGCCGAGCTGAGATCGCTGCTCGAGGATCTCGAGAAGAGCGAATCGGGCGAGGGCGAGCAGGCCCGTGCCTGACGGTTCCGGGACGGGCGGCGGCGGGACGGGCGGCGCCGGGCTGGCGGATGCGGTGCGCGGCGCCCTGGCCGCGGTGCTCGACCCGGAGATCCGCAAGCCCATCACCGAGCTCGACATGGTGGATGCGGTGTCGGTGGATGCGGACGGCCGCGCGTCGGTCGGCATCAAGCTCACGATCGTCGGCTGCCCGGCGGCGGACGCGATCGAGCGCGATGTGCGGGCGGCCACTGCGTCCGTGCCCGGCGTGACCGACGTCGCGGTCGGCATCTCGGTGATGACCCCCGCGGAGCGCCGCGCCCTCACCGAGAAGCTGCGAGCCGGCCGTCCGGCGCGCGGACAGCAGTTCGGACCGGAGTCGCTCACACGCGTGTACGCGGTCACCAGCGGGAAGGGCGGCGTGGGCAAGTCGACGGTCACCGCGAACCTTGCGGTCGCCCTGGCGGAGCGCGGGCTGCGGGTCGGGATCGTGGACGCGGACGTGCACGGCTTCTCGATCCCCGGCATCCTCGGCCTCACGGATGAGGACGGCGTGGCGCCGCGGCCGACGCGGGTCGACGACATGATCCTCCCGCCGGTCGCCTACGGCGTGAAGGTCGTCTCGATCGGGATGTTCGTCGACTCCGCCTCGGCGGCGGTCGCCTGGCGCGGGCCCATGCTGCACCGCACCATCCAGCAGTTCCTCACCGACGTCTTCTTCGGCGACCTGGATGTGCTGCTCCTCGACCTGCCGCCCGGCACCGGCGACGTCGCCATCTCCGTCGGGCAGCTGCTGCCGACGGCCGAGGTGCTCGTCGTCACCACGCCCCAACCGGCCGCGGCCGACGTGGCGGAGCGCAGCGGCGTCGTCGCCCGGCAGACCGGGCAGCGCGTGATCGGCGTGATCGAGAACATGGCCGGACTCGTGCAGCCGGACGGCAGCGTGCTCGAGCTCTTCGGCTCGGGCGGCGGCGCCGAGGTGGCGCGGCGGCTGTCCGCCGGCCAGGACGACGCGGTGCCGCTGCTGGCGAGCGTGCCGCTCAGCATCCCGCTGCGGGCGGGCGGCGACGCGGGCGCACCGATCGTGGTGACCGACCCGGCCGACCCGGCCGCTGTGGCGATCCGCGCGGTGGCGGAGCGCCTCGCGACGCGCAGCCGCGGCCTGGCGGGCCGCAAGCTCGGGCTGTCCGTCCGCTGAGTCGCGCGGTCCGCGTGTCGCCGGCGGCCCGCACCCTCTCCGCTTCCGTCCGCTCCTGCCGAGTCGCGACATCAAGTCACCACTCGACGGAAATAGGCGCAACCACTCACCACTCGATCGCAGCGGTGCTTCCCGCGGTTCACCGGACCCCCGCCTCCCCCGGCCGAGTCGCGACATCCACTCACCACTCGACCACAGCAGAGCCGCGAGTCGCCGGGCCCCGCCTCCCCCGGCGAGTCGCGACACCTGCTCACCACTCGACGGAAATAGGCGCATTTACTCGCCACTCGACGGAAATCCGCGCATCCACTCACCACTCGACCACAGCAAAGCCGCGGCTCGCCGGGCCCCGCCTCCGCCGGCCGAGTCGCGACATCTGGTCACCAGTCGACGGAAATAGGCGCATCCACTCACCGCTCGTGCGGCGGGCGCGGGCGTCAGGCGTCGGCGGGCTCGACCGCGCGCGCGAGCAGCTCGACGAGGAGGCGCTCGGCGACGGGATGCGGCAGCGCCTCCACGAGGGCGAGCAGCGGGGCCTGGTCGTCGGGCAGGCCGGGCGTCCCGCCACCGGACAGGTCGGCGCCGAGTCCGAGACCCGCGAGGATGTGCGCGGCGGTCGCCGAGTCGAGCGGAGCGTCTCCGAGGCCGGGCGGCAGCGCGCCGAGCACGGCATCCCGGTCGACCGGCGCCACCCCGCGAGCCTCGTCCGCCGCGCCGCGCAGCGCGCCCTCGAGCTCGTCGAGGTGCGCCTCCGTCACGGGCGTGATCGTCAGGTGCGTGGTGTGCGGCAGGCGCGATCCGTCCGCTTGCGTCAGGCCGGGCTGCAGTTGCAGCACCCAGCCGCGGCGGCGCACGCGGTCCGCCCAGTGGTGCGGGTCCACGCGGCGCTCAGCGGGCACGGTCTCGTCGGCGGCGACCGCCAGCAGCGGCCCGGTCGGCTCGCCGACGATGCGGAGCCCGTCGATGTCGCCGACGATGTCCAGCAGCGCGCGGGTCGACCGCCGGCACGACTCCGCAAGCTCGGCGAAACCGCGGGCTCCGAGCGCCTGCACGATGGCCCAGGATGCCGCCAGCGCACCCGCGGACTTGGAGCCGAGCAGCGTGGCGTTGACCACCGGGTAGCCCGGCCATCCGGTCGTCGCGAAATACTGCCTCCGCTGCCGGTCGCGCCCGCGCTGGAGCAGCACGCTCGCACCCTTCGGCGCGTAGCCGTACTTGTGCAGGTCGGCGGAGACGCTGGTCACCCCGGCGACGCGGAAGTCCCACGCCGGCAGCGCCGAGCCGTCGGCGGAGCGCCAGAACGGCAGGATCCAGCCGCCGATGCAGGCGTCCACGTGGCACGCGACCCCGGCCTCGTCGCACGCCGCCGCCACCTCCTCCACCGGGTCGAGGGTCGCATACGGGTACGACGGCGCCGACACGACGACGAGCGCGACGTCGGGCGCGATCCGCGAGACGAGCGCCGCGGCATCCACTCGGCCCGTCGCGCGGTCCACCGGCACGAGGTCCAGCGCGAGCCCGAACAGCGCCGCCGCCTTGTGGAACGCCGCGTGCACCGTCACCGGGGCGAGGAGCCGCGGGGTCCCGGCGCCACCGCCCGCCCGCCAGACATCGCGTGCGGTCTTCACCGCGAGGAGGCACGACTCGGTGCCGCCGGACGTCACCGAGCCCACGACGTCGTCCCCGCCGTGCAGGAGCTCCCGCGCGAAGCCGATCACTTCGCGCTCCATCACCGCGACCGACGTGAACGTGGTCGGGTCGAGTCCGTTCACCGGCTGGACCAGCCGCATGGCCTCCGCCGCCAGCTCGTCGATCTCGGGCATCCCGGAGTCGTACACATAGCTGAGCACGCGGCCGCCGTGGGTCGGCGCGTCCGCCCGGCGCAGCGCCGCGAGCCTTCCGAGGATCGCCCGCTGGTCAAACGACGCCATCGATGTCTCCCTTCCGCAGCCGGTACCGCGCCAGCGGCACGAGGCTGACCGCGATGATGAGCGCCGGGATGAGGCTGAAGCTGAGCGCGATGCCCGCCACCGCGCTCCCCGGCTGCGACGCCACGGCCGACGAGGACGCGCCGGCCACCGCCGCGCTGCGTGACACGTACCCGCTCACCGCGAGCACGATGCTCAGCACCGTCGCGCCGAGGGCCATACCGGTGGTCTCCCCGCCGTCCACATGCCGCCGAACGTCCCGGCCCGGCCGGCGCCGTTGCGGCGGGAGTCATGCGAGATGACGTCCGGCAGCATCGCCATCGGCAGCGACTGCATGCCCGCGTACGCCGCGCCCGCCACGGCGACGGGCGCATAGACCCACGCGCCGGGAGCCCACAGCAGGGCGACCATGGACAGGGCGGCGACGCCGAAGAGGACGCTTGCGATGGCGAATCCCCGCTCCTTCCCGATGCGGCGCGCGACGACGCCCCACACGGGCGTGACGACGAGGGCCGGAGCGATCAGCGCGACGAAGAGGAAGGTCACCGCATCCTCCGAGTGCAGCAGGTACGTCGCGACGTAGTTGGCCCCGGCGAGCATCAGCCCGGTCGCGAGGCCCTGCAGGAGGAACGTGAGCAGCAGCGCGCGGAACGGCTGGCTGTCGCGCAGCACGCGCACGCCGGACGCGTAGTTGGCGCGAAGGGTGGTGAGGATGCTGTCGCGCGGCGGCACGTCGGCCGACGGGAGGCCGCGCGGCGCGACGAAGGCGGAGACGAGCATCCCGGCGCCGATCACCACGCCGGCGACGAGGGCCATGAGCAGGTAGCCGCCGAAGGTGTGGCCGCCGCCGAGCGAGCGCAGCGCCGGTCCGCCCGCACCGAACAGCAGGATGGCGAACGTCAGCACGACCACCCGCCAGGTCAGCAGCCGCGTGCGCTGGTCGTAGCCGGCCGCGAGCTCCGCGGGCAGCGCGATGTACGGCACCTGGAACAGGCTGAACGCCGTCGCCGTCAGCACGAACGCCAGCAGCACCCACACGGCCGCGACGCCGGCGGGCGTGCCGGGGAGCACCGCGAAGGTGAGCAGGAAGAACACCGGGAGGGCGACAGCGCCGAGCAGCATCATCGGGCGGCGGGAGCCGCGCACGGCGAGCATCCGGTCGCTGCGGGCTCCGATCACCGGATCGATGATCACATCCCACACCTTCGCGACCGTGACGACGGCACCCGCGACGATCGCGGCGACGCCGAGCGAGTCGGTGAGGTAGTAGACGAGCACGAGCCCGGGGAGCGTGGCGAACCCTCCGGTGCCCAGCGATCCGACGGCGTACCGCGCGACGGTCGCCCGGGTCAGCGACTGCTCCGTTGCGATCATGTCGGCAGCGTAGTGGATGCGCGCCCGCCGACCGCGCAGCGGCTAGGTGGACTCGCTGTCGAACGGCGGCAGCGCGCCCGCCGTCAGCGGCATCCTGCGCTGGGCGTAGGCGGACTGCGTCACGGGCTTGATCGCGCCGGCAGGCTCCCCCGGTTCCTCCAGCAGCGCCTCGCGGATGATCCGCCGCGGGTCGTACTGACGCGGGTCGAGCTTCTTCCAGTCGACGTCGTCGAACTCCGGGCCCATCTCGTCGCGCATCCGGTCTTTCGCACCGTTGGCGAAGTCGCGCAGGGAACGCACCAGCTGACCGAGCTTCGCCGCGTAGGTCGGAAGGCGCTCGGGGCCGATGACGAACGCCGCGATCACCGCCACGATCAGCAGCTTGTCGAAGGTCAGCCCGAACACCATTCCAGGGTATCGCGGCGGTGCCTCCACGGATGCTGCGTGAGCCGACCGTATCCTGAGGGTTGATCGACGGGAGCGCTGTGTCAGAGAAGGACTCGAACTGGAGGTTCGCCGACGACGTGGTCGTCGAGAGCGACGTGATCGTCCGCGCACGCCAGCAGTCGCTGGAGCTCGGCATCGACCCGATCTCCCCGCCACCGGCGCACAGGCGGCCGTGGTCGTCGCCGCAACGCGTGCGGAGAACATCGTCGAGATCGGCACCGGCACAGGCGTCAGCGGGTTGTGGCTGCTGACGGGCGGCACCGAGGCGCAGCTGACGTCCATCGACGTGGAGGTGGAGCACCAGCAGCACGCGCGGGCGTTCTTCACCGAGGCCGGTGTTCCGTCGAACCGCGTGCGCCTCATCCCCGGCCGCGCCCTCGAGGTGCTGCCCCGGATGAACGAGAACTCCTACGACATCGTCTTCATCGACGCCGACCCGCAGTCGGTGATCGAGTACGTCGAGCACGGCCTGCGCCTGGTGCGCCCGGGCGGCACCGTGCTCGTCGCCCGTGCCCTCTGGCGGGGGCGGGTGGCCGACCCGGCGGCCCGCGACGACGTCGCGACCGGGTTCCGCACGCTCATCACCGAGACGTCTGCCTCCGGCGCCGTCATCGCGGCCCTGTCTCCGGCCGGCGAGGGTCTGCTCCAGATCACCAAGCTCGCGCCGTAGCGGCACCGCACCGCGTCCTGCGCAGCGCGCACCGCGCCACACATGCCGGAAGGGCCCCGATCGCTCCGATCGGGGCCCTTCCGGTAAGGCGATGGTCAGGCGGAGGCGACCACACTCGCGAGCGCGTCGTGCAGCTCTTTTGCTTCCGCGTCATTGACGGAGACCACGAGTCGTCCCCCACCTTCGAGCGGCACACGCACGATGATGAGCCGTCCCTCCTTCACAGCCTCCATTGGCCCGTCCCCGGTCCTCGGCTTCATGGCCGCCATGCAGCTCCCCTTTCGTGGATGTCCTCCTATTATCCGACATCCTCGCGGGCCTGCGGAAATCGGAGGTGTCACGGCGGTGACCAGTCGTATCCGTCGATCGTCCAGCAGATCGCCACCCATCCCACCTGCAGCGCCACGAACAGCAGCACCATCGCGACCCGGTAGACGCGGCTGCGCGGCAGCGCGAGGGCGCCGAGGAGGGGGAACAGCGGCATCAGGAGGCGGAACGTGCTCGACTGCGGGAAGAACACGGCCAGCAGGTAGAGCGAGTAGGCCGCCACCCAGAACCGCAGGTCGACACCGAGCCGGCGCACTGCGGGCGAGAACAGCAGGACGGCGAACAGCGCGATCAGGACGACGAGCGTCACCATGCCGACCCATCCCGGCAGCCCGAGCATCTCGCTCGCCCACCAGTCCGCGCCCTGGAACCACGGCGCGAACGGCAGCAGGTGCACGAACCCGATGTACGGCGCGCGCCACGCCAGCTCGGTGTCGGTGTACGCGGTCAGGGAGCCGGTCGCGATCGCGGCGATCCCGGGCCACGCCAGGCCGGCCACGCCGCTGAAGACCGTCAGTGACACGCTCAGGATGCGCTCCCGGCGCGGGAACGGATCCTCGCGCCGCCGCACCCACCGGTACACCACGTGCATGGCCAGCGCGAGGGCGAACGCCAGCCCGCTCGGCCTCGTGAACGCCATGGCGAGCACCGCGGCGAACAGCCAGCCGTACCGCCGCTCGACGAGCAGGAGCAGCGCGACCACGAGCAGGAGGATGTGCAGCGACTCCGCGTACGCGACCTGGAACAGCGGCGACACCGGCGCCACGCAGAACAGAACGACCGCGAACAGGCTCTGCGACGCGCTGAGCCCGACGCGGCGCATGAGCAGGTGGAAGACCAGGGCGGCACCCGCCCCGGCCGCGAACGACACGAGCACGGCGGCGACGGGCCACGGCAGCCGGGTGACGAACATGACCGCATCCACCACCCCCGGGAATCCGGGCATGAACGCCCACGCGTTCTCGCTGACGTGGATGCCGTCGCTCGTCGGCAGGATCTTCGGGTAGCCGAAGCCCGCGACGATCTCGTACCAGCGTCCGTCCCAGATGTTGGCGAAGGTGAAGTAGTCGGGGCCGGCGGACGTCCAGGCGTTCTTCGTCTCTCCCGCTGCGAAAGCGAGCAGGATCGCCGTGGTGATGACGCGCGCGCCCAGGTAGACCGCGAGCACACGCACCCACCACAGGGTCCACCACGGACCGCGGGGCGCTAGGGCGCGCGCCTCCCCCGCGGCGAGGTCGACGTCGACCCCGCCGTCACGCAGGTCCCCGGAGTCAGCGGCCGCCGGCGCCGGTGAGCCACGCACGCAGCCCCTCCTCCACGGCCACGATCTGCTCCACGTCGACGCGCTCGTCGTCGGCGTGCGCCTTCAGCGGGTCGCCCGGGCCGTAGTTCACCGCAGGGATGCCCATCGCGCTGAACCGGGCCACGTCCGTCCATCCGTACTTGGGCTTGGCCACGCCGCCGACCGCGGCGACGAACTCCTGCGCGAGCGGCGCATCCAGCCCGGGCCGGGCGCCGTCCGCGCGGTCGACCACGGTGATCTCGTAGTCGCCGAACAGCTCGTGCATGTGGTCGATGGCCTCCTGCGAACTGCGCGACGGCGCGAACCGGTAGTTGATGTGCACCATGCACTCGTCCGGGATGATGTTGCCCGCGACGCCGCCCGAGATGCCGACCGCATTCAGCCCCTCTTTGTAGACGAGCCCGTCGACCTCCACCTCACGCGCCCGGTACGCGGCCAGGATGTCGAGGATCGGCGCCGCCTTGTGGATGGCGTTGTCGCCCACCCAGCCGCGGGCCGAGTGCGCGCGCAGCCCGTACGTGCGCACCTCGACGCGCAGGTTCCCGTTGCAGCCGCCCTCGACGACCCCGTTGCTGGGCTCGCCGAGGATGCCGAAGTCGCCGACGAAGAGGTCCGGACGGTTGCGCGCCAGGCGGCCGAGGCCGTTCAGCTCGGCGTTGACCTCTTCGTGGTCGTACCACATCCATGTCACCTCGACGGCGGGGTCGGTGAGCTCGGCGGCCAGCTTCAGCTGCACGGCGACGCCCGCCTTCATGTCGACGGTGCCGCGGCCCCAGAGGTAGCGGACGCCGTCGTGCTCCTCGAACCGCGTCGGCAGGTTGTCGTTCAGCGGCACGGTGTCGATGTGGCCGGCGATCAGCGCGCGGCGGTCGCGGCCGCCGTTGGTGCGGGCGACGATCGTGTCGCCGTCCCGGATCACCTCGAGGTGCGGGTAGGCGCCGAGGGCGGACTCGATCGCGTCGGCCAAGGTGCCCTCGTCCCCGGAGACGGACTCGATGTCGCACAGCTGGCGGGTCAGGTCGATGGAGGTGGCGCCGAGGTCGAGGGGAACGCTGCTGATCTGCACCCTACTAACCTAGGGGCATGCCTTCCGACGTGTCTGAAAGTTCTGTCGCGCCCGCCGTATCCCGCTCCGCCTGGGGCTACGGCCTCGCCACGGTGGCCGCCGACGGCACGGTGCTCGACACGTGGTTCCCGGAGCCGCGCCTGGGAGCCCTCCCGGCCGGCCGCGACCGCTGGATCGCCCCGGCCGAGCTGGAGGAGCTGGCGGGAGAGGATGCGCGCCGCGCCGTCCGCATCGACATCGTCACCGTCGAGATCGAGCTGGATGCGCCTCCCGCCTCCACCCCGGACGCCTACCTGCGCCTCCACCTCCTCTCGCACCTGCTCGTGCAGCCCAACGGCCTCAATCTGGACGGAATCTTCGCGCACCTGCCGAACGTGGCCTGGACGAACGCGGGCCCGGTGCACCCGGCCGACCTCGATCGCCTGCGTCCGCGGCTGCAGCGGGCGGGCATCCAGGTCTCGGGCGTCGACAAGTTCCCGCGCCTGCTCGACTACGTCACGCCGGACCGCGTGCGCATCGCCGACGCCTCGCGCGTGCGCCTCGGCGCGCACCTCGCGCCGGGCACGACCGTGATGCACGAGGGATTCGTGAACTTCAACGCCGGCACGCTCGGGTCGTCGATGGTGGAGGGCCGCATCTCGCAGGGCGTGGTGGTCGGCGACGGCTCCGACATCGGCGGCGGCGCATCCATCATGGGCACGCTCTCCGGCGGCGGCACGCACCGGGTCTCGATCGGCGAGCGGGCCCTGCTCGGCGCGAACTCGGGCATCGGCATCTCGATCGGCGACGACTCGGTGGTCGAGGCGGGACTCTACGTGACCGCGGGCACGAAGGTCGTGCTGGTCGGCGAGGCGCCCACGGCGGACGGCCGCCCGCGCACCGTCAAGGCGGCGGAGCTCTCGGGGATGCCGGGGCTGCTGTTCCGCCGCAACTCGCTCACCGGCGCGGTCGAGGTGCTGCGTCGCGCGGGCGTCGGCGTGGAGCTGAACGCGGCGCTGCACGCGTAGCCGGGCGCCGGCGCGCTGCTCTGTGGGACGCAACACGCCGTTATCCGTGCGCGATGACGGCGTGTTGCGCCCCTGGATGCGCCGGCGTCAGAGCATCGCGAGCACGGAGGCGGGGTCGGCCAGGATGCGGCCGATGTCGGCGAGGAAACGGGACGCCTGCTCCCCGTCCACGATCCGGTGGTCGAACGTCACCGCGAGGGTGAGCACGTCGCGCAGCGCGATGCCGCCCTCGTGCTCCCACGGCTGCTTCCGGACGGCACCGACCGCGAGGATCGCGGCCTCGCCGGGCGTGAGGATGGGCGTGCCGGCGTCCACCCCGAACACGCCGACGTTCGTGATCGTGATCGTGCCGCCGCTCAGGTCGGCGGGCGCGGTGCGCCCCGCGCGGGCCGTCTCCGCCAGCTGACGGATCGCCCCGGCGACCTCCGCGAGCGACATGCCGTCGGCGTCGCGGATCACCGGGACCATCAGCCCGCGCGGGGTCGCCGCCGCGATGCCGAGGTGCACGTACTCCGCCTGGACGATCTCGTTCGCCGCGTCGTCCCACCGCGCGTTGACCTCGGGTGTGCGGCGGACCGCCAGGAGCAGCGCCTTCGCCACGATCGCCAGAAGGCCCGGACGGGCGTCGGCGAACTCCGGCCGCGCGCGCAGACGGGTGGAGAGCTCCATCGTCGGTGTCACGTCGACGGTGAGGAACACGGTCGCCTGCGGGGCGCCGAACGCGCTGCGGACCATCGCGTCGGCGGTCGCCTTGCGCACGCCGCGGATCGGGATGCGCTTCTCGCGCGACCCGTCGGCGCGCGCCGCAGGGGCGGTCGCCTCCGCGTCGTGCTGTGAGGCGAACGCCTGCACGTCGCCGCGTGTGATCAGCCCGCGGTCTCCCGATCCGACGACGGATGCCAGATCGACCCCGAGCTCGCGCGCGAACTTGCGGACCGGCGGGGTGGCCCGCGGGCGCTCCGCGAGCGCGACGGGAGCCGCCCCGGACGCGGCGGAAACGGCCCCGACGCCCACCAGTCCCGGCCGCGGCCGCCGCGCCGGGCGCGCGCCCGACTCGGGCCGCGCCCCGTACCCGACCAGCGTCGGCTCGCGGACCTCCGTGGGCGCGTCCGCGACCGCATCCTCCGCCGTCGTCGGCCCCTCCGCCGGCGCCGGCTCCCCCGCATCCACCTCGAACGCGACAAGCGGCTCCCCCACCGCCACGGTCACCCCGGGCTCCACGAACAGCCGCGACACGCGTCCGTCGTACGGCGCGGGCAGTTCGACCAGCGCCTTGGCCGTCTCGACCTCGGCGATGATCTGGTTGAGCTGCACGGTGTCGCCGACGGCGACCTTCCACGCGACCAGCTCCGACTCGGTCAGCCCCTCACCGAGGTCGGGCAGCGCGAACTCCCGGACCGCCATCAGTCCTCCACCCCGCTCAACGAGTTCGGCCGATCCATCGCGCGGTCGATGCCGTCGAGGATGCGGTCGAGGTCGGGCAGGTGCGCCGACTCGAGGCGCGCCGGCGGGTACGGGATGTCGTGCCCGGTGACGCGCACCGGCGCGTGCTCCAGGTGGTAGAAGCAGCGCTCGGTGATCGAGGCGGAGATCTCCGCCGCCAGGCCGCCGGACAGCGCCGCCTCGTGCGTCACGACCAGTCGGCCGGTGCGCTTCACCGACGCGGCGACGGTGTCGAGGTCGAGCGGCGAGAGCGAACGCAGGTCGATGACCTCCACCGAGACGCCGTCGTCGCCGGCGGCCAGCGCCGCATCCCGTGCCAGCGACACCAGACCGCCGTACGTGACGAGCGTCACGTCGGTGCCCTGCGTCACCACCCGGGCGGTGCCCATCGGGCGAGCGTCGGCGAGCGGCGCATCCTCATCCACCTCTCCCTTGGCGTGGTAGCGGCGCTTCGGCTCGAAGAACAGCACGGGGTCGTCGGAGGCGATCGCCTGCTGGATGAGCGTGAAGGCGTCCTGCGGATCCGACGGGCTCACGACGCGCAGGCCGGCCGTGTGGGCGAAGTACGCCTCCGGCGAGTCGGAGTGATGCTCGGCCGAGCCGATGCCTCCGGCGAACGGGACGCGGATGACGACCGGCATGCGCACGTTGCCGGCGGTGCGGTAGTGCATCCGGGCGACCTGGTTCACGATCTGGTCGAAGGCCGGGTAGATGAACCCGTCGAACTGAATCTCGACCACCGGACGGTAACCGCGGTACGCCATCCCGACCGCGGTGCCCAGGATGCCGGACTCGGCGAGCGGCGAATCCATGACCCGGCGCGGCCCGAACTCGGTCTGGAGGCCGTCGGTGACGCGGAAGACGCCGCCGAGCGTGCCGATGTCCTCGCCCATGAGGACCACCCGGTCGTCGGCCGCCAGGGCGCGGCGGAGCCCGGCGTTGATTGCCTTCGCCATGCTGAGGGAGGTCATCGGCCGTCGCTCCCCACGAACGTGCGGAGGTACCGCGAGTAGTGGTCGCGCTGCCGGGCGATGCCGGTGTGCGGCTCGGCGTACACGTTGTCGAAGACGGACAGCGGGTCGGGGTCGGCGAGCGCGGTGATCCCGGAGCGCATCTCGGCGGCGACGGCGTCGGCCTTCGCGACGATGGCGGCCATCCGCTCCTGGGTCAGAGCGCCCTGGGCGTCGAGGTACGCCTCGACGCGGGTCACCGGGTCCTTGGCGCGCCACTGGTCCAGCTCCGCGGTGTCCCGGTAGCGGGTGGGGTCGTCGGCGGTGGTGTGCGGACCCATCCGGTAGGTCACCGCCTCGATGAAGGTGGGGCCGCCGCCGCTGCGGGCGCGGTCCAGGGCAGCGCGGGTGACGGCGAGCACGGCGAGGACGTCGTTGCCGTCCACGCGGACGCTCGGGACGCCGAACCCGGGCGCGCGATCGGCGATCGGGCGCTGCGCCTGCAGGGACACCGGCTCGGAGATCGCGTACTGGTTGTTCTGGCAGAAGAAGATCACCGGCGCGGCGTACGTCGCGGCGAAGATCAGCGCCTCGTTGACATCCCCCTCACTGGTCGCGCCGTCGCCGAAGTAGGCGACCGCGACCGCATCCGTGCCGTCTGCCTGGATGCCGAGCGCGTATCCCGTCGCATGCAGGGTCTGCGCGCCGATGATCACCTGCGGCGTCGCCATGTTGATGTCGTAGGGGTTCCAGCCGCTCTGCGTCGTGCCGCGCCAGACGCGCAGCAGGTCGACCAGGCCGGCGCCGCGGCAGTACGCCACGCCGTGCTCGCGGTAGCTGGAGAAGACGAAGTCGTCGGCGCGGAGGGCGCGGCCGGAGCCGATCTGGGCGGCCTCCTGGCCGAGCAGCGGCGGCCAGAGTCCGAGTTCGCCCTGGCGCTGCAGGGCGGTCGCCTCGGAGTCGATCCGGCGGATGACGCGCATGTCCTCGTAGAGGGCGAGCAGCTGGTCGGTTCCGATGTCGGAGACCCAGGCGTCGTAGCGGTCGTCCGCGTGACGGATGCCGTCGGCATCGAGCAGGCTGACGACGTCGATGGCGCCGAGATGGAGCTCACCGAGGGCACCGAGCTCGCTGTGGGAGCCGCCCCGACGGGTGGCGGGCTGATTGTCGATCGTCACGGTTCACGCAACCTTCACTCTCGCGCCCGGACGGCATGCTTGTGGCGTGCACGACCGGCTTCCGGCCTCGTCGCCGGAATTAGGGGAAGGTTACGCCGCGAGGTCAGCGCGCACAACCATCGGCGTGTCGACCGTGCAGGATGCACTATCCGGCGCGACCGGGGGATGCTAGCTTTCACACTATGCGCAGCTTCGACAGCACCGATCGCCGCATCCTCCTGGCGCTCGCGGACGACCCGCGATCGACCAACGTCTCGCTCGCGGACCGCCTCGGGCTGAGCCGGAACACCGTGCAGGCGCGGGTGGCGGAGCTGGAGCGCAGCGGTGCCTTCCTCTCGTTCGAGCGGCGCATCTCCGCCCGTGTCGCCGGCTACCCGCTCGCGGCGTTCGTGAACGTGCACGTACAGCAGCAGCGGCTGGCCGCCGTCGTCGAGAGCCTCGCGGCGATCCCGGAGATCGTGCAGGCGCACGGCCTCTCCGGGCCGTCCGACCTGCTGCTGCGCGTGGTGTGCGTCGACGCGGAGGACCTGTTCCGCATCACCGGCATCATCCAGTCGACGGAGGGGTCGATCGCGCCGAGACGTCCCTCGACATGGGCGAGCTCATCCCCTACCGCCTCCGCCCCCTCCTCACCCGCGACGCCTGAGCCTTCCCCCAACCGTCGAGTCCGCGAAGATTGGACGCTGGGATCGCTCTCTCCGTGCAATCTTCGCGGACTCGATGTTGGGGGGTTGAGCCGGGGACGCACGAAGGCCGCGCCGACGGAAGTCGACGCGGCCTTCGGCACGAGACGGGTTACGCCTCGGCGGGAGCCTCCGCGGGGGCGGCCTCGGCCGGAGCCTCGACGCCCTCCTCGGCGATCACCGGGGCGAGCGACAGCTTTCCGCGGTCGTCGATCTTGGTGATCTCGACCAGGATCTTCTGGCCGACGCCGAGCACGTCCTCCACGTTCTCCACGCGCTTGCCACCGGCGAGCTTGCGGACCTCGGAGATGTGCAGCAGGCCGTCCTTGCCCGGGAGCAGCGAGACGAAGGCACCGAACGCGGCGATCTTGACGACGGTTCCGAGGAACTGCTCGCCGACCTCCGGGTTGGTGGGGTTCGCGATCGCGTTCACCTGGGCGCGGGCCGCCTCGGCCGACGGGCCGTCGGTGGCGCCGATGTAGACGGTGCCGTCCTCCTCGATGGAGATCTCGGCACCGGTCTCGTCCTGAATCGCGTTGATCGTCTTGCCCTTCGGGCCGATCAGCTCGCCGATCTTGTCGACCGGGATCTGGACCGAGATCACGCGGGGCGCGGTCGGGGCCATCTCGTCCGGGCGGTCGATCGCGGCGTTGAGCACGCTCAGGATGGTGGTGCGCGCGTCCTTCGCCTGCTTCAGCGCGCCGGCGAGCACCGACGACGGGATGCCGTCGAGCTTCGTGTCGAGCTGGATCGCGGTGACGAACTCGCTGGTGCCGGCGACCTTGAAGTCCATGTCGCCCAGCGCGTCCTCGGCGCCCAGGATGTCGGTGAGCGCCGCGTAGCGGGTCTCACCGTCGACGACGTCGGAGATCAGGCCCATGGCGATGCCGGCGACCGGGGCGCGCAGCGGCACACCGGCGTTCAGCAGCGACAGGGTGGAGGCGCAGACGGAGCCCATCGAGGTGGAGCCGTTGGACCCGAGGGCCTCGGACACCTGACGGATCGCGTACGGGAACTCGTCGCGGCTCGGCAGCACCGGCACGAGGGCGCGCTCGGCGAGGAAGCCGTGCCCGATCTCGCGACGCTTCGGCGAACCCACGCGGCCGGTCTCACCGGTCGAGTAGGGCGGGAAGTTGTAGTGGTGCAGGTAGCGCTTCTTGGTGACCGGCGACAGCGAGTCGATCTGCTGCTCCATCTTGAGCATGTTCAGCGTGGTGACGCCCAGGATCTGGGTCTCGCCGCGCTGGAAGATCGCCGAACCGTGGACGCGCGGGATGACCTGCACCTCGGCGTCGAGCGGACGGATGTCGGTCAGGCCGCGACCGTCGATGCGGATGCCCTCGCGCAGCACGCGGCCGCGCATGACGACCTTCGACACCGACTTGTAGGCCGCCGAGAACTGGGTGAGGACCTCGGGGTCGAGGACCCCCGCCTCCACCTTCTCGGTGAGGGACGCCTTGACGCGCTCCTTGAGCGCGTCGTCGGCGTTCTGGCGCTCGATCTTGTCGGCGATCTGGTAGACGTTCACGAGCTCGTCGTAGGCGAGGCCGGCGACGTTGTCGTAGGTGGCCTGCGAGTAGGGCAGGAACACCGGGTAGTCGGCGATGGCCTTCGCGGACTGCTCCGCGATGACGTTCTGCGCACCGACGAGCTGGCGGATGAACGGCTTGGCCGCCTCGAGGCCCTGGGCCACGATCTCCTCGTTGGGCTTGACGGCGCCGCCCTGGATGAGGTTCCAGCTGTTCTCGGTGGCCTCGGCCTCGACCATCATGATCGCGACGTCGCCCTCGGAGCCGTCCTCGTTGGTGAGGACGCGACCGGCGACGATGAGGTCGAACACGGCCTCCTCGAGCTGCGAGGCCTTCGGGAACGCGATCCACTGGTCCTCGTGCGCGCCGTTGCCGGGGATGAGCGCGAGGCGCACACCGGCGATCGGGCCGGAGAACGGCAGACCGGAGATCTGCGTGGAGGCGCTGGCCGCGTTGATGGCGAGAGCGTCGTAGAACTCGTCCGGAGCGATGCTCAGGACGGTGATGACGATCTGCACCTCGTTGCGGAGGCCGTCGACGAACGACGGGCGCAGCGGCCGGTCGATCAGGCGGCACACCAGGATCGCCTCGGTGGACGGGCGGCCCTCACGGCGGAAGAACGAGCCGGGGATCTTGCCGGCGGCGTACGAGCGCTCTTCGACGTCGACGGTCAGCGGGAAGAAGTCGAAGTTGTCCTTCGGGTGCTTGCTGGCGCTGGTGGCGCTCAGCAGCATGGTCTCCTCGTCGAGGTAGGCGGCGACGGCGCCCTGCGCCTGCTGGGCGAGGCGTCCGGTCTCGAACCGGACGGTGCGGGTGCCGAAGCGGCCGTTGTCGAGGACGGCTTCGGCGAATTTGATCTCAGGACCTTCCAAGAGGTCTGTCTCCTTTGTTTAACGTCGCGGTCCCGTGTGGACGGCGACTTCATTCAAGGAGCGAGCAGGCAGTTCGACACGTCTGTCGTGTACGCGGCATCCCATGCGGGTGCGTGGGCTGAGCCCGTCTGGCCATCAGTAGAAATACACGGTTGCGCTCGCCGCCACCTGGCGCGGCGCATCCGGATACCACCACCGAGGACCAGCTCCTGCCAGCCTGCTCCGGTCGATCGGCGCACGGCCGACCACCGGTAGCTTACCAGCCGGTAGCCCTGCGCGGGGGACGCGGCACACCGGCGGGAGTTACGATGCTGCGCATGGACGAGGGAGTCTCCCGGGCGATGCGCCCCGTGGTCGACGCGTCGTGGCGGCGCGCCGAACAGGCGCACCTGGATCCGGAGCATGTCTCCGCGCCGGTGGTGCTCGAGGGCCCGAGCCTGGAGGATGCGCGGCGCGCGCATCCGATCGCGGCCGCCCTGCCGGTCATCCGCCGGCTGCTCGTGCAGGACGCCGAGCCGGACTCCCGCGTCGTGGTGGCCGTCGGGGACGCCCACGGCCGGCTGCTGTGGGTCGAGGGCGACCCGGTGCTGCGGCGGCGCGCCGAGCGGATGCTGTTCGTGCCTGGCGCCGCGTGGGCGGAGGGCGATGTCGGCACGTCGGCCCCCGGCACCGCGCTCGCGATCGGCGACGGCGTGCAGATCCGCGGGTCCGAGCACTTCGCGTACGACGTCAAGCCGTGGAGCTGCACCGCCGTCCCCGTGCGCGACCCCGAGAGCGGGGACATCATCGGCGTCGTCGACGTCACGGGCGAGGACCAGGTCGCCGCGCCGCACGTGCTGCGCCTGGTGGAGGCCACCGTCGCGGCGGTGGAGCGCGAGCTGCTGATCGGCCGCCTGCGCGACGCCGCCGCCGGCGCCGGCCGCCGGGCGCCCCGGAAAGACCGCTCCCGGCGCGCCGGCGAGGTGGCGCAACTGCGCGTCCTGGGGCGCGACACCGGCGAGCTGACCGGCTCGGCCGGCCGGCAGGGCACGCTGAGCGCGCGGCACAGCGAGCTGCTCGCGCTGCTCGCCTGGCACCGCGAGGGCCTGTCGGCCGAGCGCCTGGCCGAGCTCGTCTACGGGGATGCGCGCAGCGCCGTCACGCTTCGTGCGGAGATGGTCCGGCTGCGCCGCGCGCTCGGGGCGATCGCGCCCGAACTCGGGCCCCTGACCCGCCCGTACCGGCTCGCGGCCCCGCTGGAGACCGACCTCGGCGCCGTCGTCGACCTGCAGCGGCGCGGGGCCCACCGCGCGGCCGTCGCCGCGTACGGCGGAGGCCCGCTGCCCGGGTCCGCCTCCCCGGGCCTGGAGGAGCTGCGCGAAGAGGTCGTCGCCCGGCTGCGGGAGGCCCTGCTGGAGTCCGCGTCGGCGGAGCTCCTGCTCGCCTGGGCGGAGACCGACCGCGGGGCGGACGACGCGGAGATCTGGCGCGCGGCCCTGCAGGCGCTCCCGCCCCAGTCACCCCGCCGGGCCATGGTGGTCGCGCACCTGATGGCCCTGGAGGCGCGCGACTGACGGCCGCCGCGCCGGCATGCAACGGAATGCAACCCTCCCCCGGCTAGCGTGCGGAGCGCGCGTGACCGACGCGCATCCATGCGATGTCGAAGGAGACAACCCATGACTCTGAGCCCGGAACAGACCGCCGCCGAGACCGCCGGCGCCGCCGCGGCCGCCGCCCCCGAGAAGCCGAGCGCGTACGTCCATCCCGGTCGCGAGGGTGCCGTGATGAGCTACGCGCCCCGCTACGACCACTTCATCGGCGGACGGTACGTCGCGCCGCGCGGCGGCCAGTACTTCGAGGACATCACGCCGGTCACCGGCCGCCCGTTCACCGAGATCGCGCGGGGCACGGCCGCCGACGTGGACGCCGCCGTCGATGCCGCCTGGGCCGCGTTCCCCGAGTGGAGCCGCACCTCGGTCGCCGAGCGCGCCCTCCTGCTCACCCGCATCGCCGACCGGATGGAGGCCAACCTCGAGGCCCTCGCCGTCGCCGAGACGTGGGAGAACGGCAAGCCCGTCCGCGAGACGCTGGCGGCCGACATCCCGCTCGCCATCGACCACTTCCGCTACTTCGCCGGCGCCATCCGGACGCAGGAGGGCGGGATCAGCGAGCTCGACCACGACACCGTCGCCTACCACTTCCACGAGCCGCTCGGCGTCGTCGCGCAGATCATCCCGTGGAACTTCCCGCTGCTCATGGCGACCTGGAAGCTCGCTCCGGCCCTCGCCGCCGGCAACTGCGTCGTGCTGAAGCCCGCCGAGCAGACGCCCGCGTCCATCCACATCTGGCTGGACCTCGTACGCGACCTGCTCCCGGACGGCGTCGTGAACATCGTGAACGGCTTCGGCTTCGAGGCCGGCGCTCCGCTGGCGTCGCACCCGCGGATCCGCAAGGTCGCCTTCACCGGCGAGACCACCACCGGCCGGCTGATCATGCAGTACGCGAGCGAGAACCTCATCCCGGTGACCCTGGAGCTCGGCGGCAAGAGCCCCAACATCTTCTTCGAGGATGTCGCTGCGGGGAAGGACGCCTACTACGACAAGGCGCTGGAGGGCTTCTCGTTCTTCGCGCTCAACCAGGGCGAGGTCTGCACCTGCCCGTCGCGCGCGCTCGTGCAGTCGTCGATCTACGACGGCTTCGTGGGAGACGGCCTGGACCGCGTACGGGCGATCAAGCAGGGCGACCCGCTCGACGTGTCGACCATGATCGGCGCGCAGGCCTCGAACGACCAGCTGGAAAAGATCCTGTCGTATCTGGACATCGGCCGGAAGGAGGGCGCACGGCTGCTCACCGGCGGCGAGCGCGCGGACCTCGGCGGCGAGCTGTCGGGCGGGTACTACGTGCAGCCGACCGTGTTCGAGGGCGACAACTCCATGCGCATCTTCCAGGAGGAGATCTTCGGGCCGGTGCTGGCGCTCACCCGGTTCCGTGACTTCAACGACGCGATCGGGATCGCGAACGACACCCTCTACGGGCTGGGCGCGGGCGTATGGAGCCGGGACGGCTCCCAGCTGTACCGTGCGGGCCGCGCCATCGAGGCCGGGCGGGTGTGGTGCAACACCTACCACCAGTACCCGGCGCACGCGGCGTTCGGCGGCTACAAGCAGTCCGGCATCGGGCGCGAGAACCACAAGATGATGCTCGACCACTACCAGCAGACGAAGAACCTGCTGGTGTCGTACGCCGACGGCCCCATGGGCTTCTTCTAGGAGACGCCATGACCGACGCGCTTCCGGCGCGCGTGGACGTCACGCCGGCCGCCGCAGCGATGCTGCGGCGGCTGGCGGGCATCCACGGCCCCCTGCTCCTGCACCAGTCCGGCGGATGCTGCGACGGCTCGGCGCCGATGTGCTACCCCGTGGGGATGTTCCGCACGGGAGCCGCGGACGTGCTGCTCGGCCGGCTGGAGCTCGACGGCGTCGACCCCGTTCCGGTCTATATGTCGGCTGCGCAGTTCGAGTACTGGAAGTACACGCATCTCACGATCGACCTGGTCGACGGACGCGGAAGCGGTTTCTCGGCGGAGGCGCCGGAGGGCAAGCGGTTCCTGACCCGATCCCGGATGCTGTCCGACGCGGAGCTGGCCGCGCTGGGCCTGGTCTGAGGTCGGGGGAAAGCCCGGGAGGGCGTCGCATCAGGCGCGACCGGCGCCCCCCGTTTCCCCCTGCTGCCCAGGCGGGCATCAGTGGTCCGCCTGGTGCTCCCCCTCGTGCTCCGCGCGCGGGTAGTTCCCGATCCGCTGGCGCGTGCTGCGCACCTCGGGCGGTTCGTCGTCGTGCTGCGCGCCGACGTAGGCGCCGAGCACCTCCGACTCGGCCGGTTCCTCCGGCCGCGTGCCGGTGTAGCGGCCGTGCACCTGCCGCACCTCGGGGATCTCCGGGTCGGCCTGGGTGTACCGCCCTTCGACGAGGTCGCGCTGTTCGGTCTCGACCATGATCATCGCCTCCTTGCTTGCGATGTCGCAATTATCCTCCCCTGCGTGCACGGAAGGAAGGGTGCGGCCGCACGGATTCGGCCGGTCAGAGGGCGAGGGTGGCGCGGGCCGCCTCGGCGAGCGCCGCTCCGTACGCGGGTCCGTGACCGGCCGCATGCACGGCGAGCGGATGCAGCTGGTGCAGTGGGATGCGCTCGCGCCAGCCGTCTCGCAGCGGCCGGGCCCCTCGATAGCCGGCGACGATCTCGTCCAGGAAGGGAGCTCCGAACAGCGCGAGCATCGCGAGGTCGGTCTCGCGGTGGCCGCCGTGCGCGGCCGGGTCGATGAGCACGGCGCCACGCGCATCCCAGAGCACGTTACCCGTCCACAGGTCGCCGTGGATCCGCGCCGGGGGCTCGCCGTCGTCGAAGTCGCCCGCCTCCACCCGGTCGAGCGCCTCCCGGACGACCGCCGCCTGCGCGGGCGTCACGCCGCCCACGCCGGACGCGATCTCGAGGTACGGCCGCACCCGGTCGCGCGCGTAGAAGCGCCCCCACGTCGCTTCGTGGGCGATCGGCAGGGGCCTCCGCCCTATGAAGAGCGGCCCGTCCCAGCCCTCCGGCGGCGCGCCGAATGCGGCGGCGCCCGCCGCGTGCGTGACGGCGAGTGCCGCGCCGAACGCGCGAGCGGCCGCCGCGGTCGGACGGGACGTGTGGATGCGCTCCAGCGCGATCCGTCCCGGCTCCACGGACGCCACCCGGACGACCCGTGCTCCGCCGTCGCGCTCCGCCTCCCCCAGCCAGGCCAGCCCGGCCGCCTCCGCCTCGAAGAACCCGTCGGGCGCATCCGCCCGCTCCTTGGTCACCGTCTCCATGCCGCCACCTTACGGAGCGCGCCGTGCCGCCACGGCGGCGACGCCGATCCCGACGAGGGTGCCGAGGGTGTTGGCCAGCAGGTCACGTGGATCGCTGAACCGCGCGGGCAGGAACGTCTGCACCAGCTCGATCGTCAGGGTGGCGGCGACGCCGATGGCGAGCGCCAGCCACCACCGCCAACGGCCGAGAAGGAGGACGAACAGCAGCCCCATCGGCACGAACAGCAGCACGTTCGCGGTGAACTCGGCGACGGAGTAGTCCACCCAGGCGAACCCGGGTACGGACGACACGGCCCGCAGCAGGGCCCGCAGAGCGGGATTGCCGGCGGGATCGGCCGGAGCAGGGTCGAGGGTGATCCACGCCACCGCGGCGAGGTACACCGCGATCAGGAGGGGAGCACGGCACCGCGTCGCATCCTCCTATGCTGGCGCACATGACCAGTGCGTTCCGCATCCCGATGACCGGGCGCTCCCTCGACGAGCAGCACCGCGTGTCCAGTCCGCTCGAGCTGCTGTTCGACCTGACGTTCGTGGTCGCGATCGCCCAGGTGGCCGGCCAGCTCGCCCACGCCGGCGAAGACGGACACCTGCTCGAGCGGTTGCCCTTCTACTTCATGGTGTTCTTCGCCATCTGGTGGGCCTGGATGAACTTCACCTGGTTCGCTTCGGCCTACGACACCGACGACGTGCCCTACCGCATCATGATCCTGGTGCAGATGGGCGGCGTGCTCGTGCTCGCCGCCGGCGTGCCCGCCGCCTTCGCCGAGGAGGACTTCACGGCGATCATCATCGGCTACCTGATCATGCGGCTGGCGCTGATCGGGCAGTGGATCCGCGCGGGCGTCGAGGATCCGGTGCACCGCACCACGGCGTTCCGCTACGCGAGCGGGATCGCCGTCGTCCAGGTGCTCTGGATCGCGTGGGGCTTCGTGCCGCCGCACGTCGCCGTCTGGTTCTTCCCCCTCGGGGCGGCGCTCGAGCTCGCGGTGCCGCTCTGGGCCGAGCGCACCGGGATGACGTCGTGGCACCCGCATCACATCGCCGAACGGTACGGCCTGTTCACCATCATCGTGCTGGGCGAATCCGTGTCGGCCTCCGCCGTCGGCGTGCAGAGCGCGCTCGCCCAGAGCGGCTTCTCGGCGAGCCTGGTGTGGATCGCCTCCGCCGGCCTGACGCTGCTGTTCGCCCTGTGGTGGCTGTACTTCCTCGAGCCCGCCGCCGAGGGACTCAGCAGCAAGCGCGGGCGATCGTTCTACTGGGGCTACGGGCACTACTTCGTCTTCGCCTCGCTGGCGGCCCTCGGGGCCGGGCTCGAGGTGGCCGTCCAGGTCGGAGCGGCCCACGGCGCGGCCTCCGAGACCGCGGTGGAGTACGCCATCGCGGTCCCGGTCGCCGTGTTCCTCGCCCTGCTCTACGTGCTGCACGCCCCGCTGGTGGCGGAGGTGGTCATCCGGCCGCTCAAGACCGGCGCCGCGATCGCGCTGGTGCTGCTGCTGCCGCTCGCCTCCCCCGCGATCGGACTCGTCGGCGTGACGATCGGCATCGCACTGGTCGCATCGGCGCTCGTGGCCGTCACCATGGTCGACCGCGCCGTCGCGGCCCGCTCCCGCGGGGCCGCCGGCCCTCAGGACCCGCTGCCGCCCCGCGGCGCGCCGTACACGCGGACGTAGTCGAACGTCGTCGTGAACCCGGCTGCGGCCATGGAGACGAGCCCCAGTCGCGGCGGCGTCGCCGAGAGCGGCGTGGTCCACGTGCCCGCGGTGTCCCACGTCGCACCGTCGTCGCGGCTGGTGTACGCCGTGTACAGGTTCTCGGTGGCCGTGTGCGTCCTCACCAGGCGCAGCGTCGTCCACTCGCCGACCGGACCGCCGACGGAGTTGCCGTACGCCGGGTAGCCCGGGCCCTCCGGCGTCTCGCGCTTGCCGAACTCGGTCTGCCGGGTCTCCCAGATCGACGTGACCGCGAGCTTCACGAAGTTCGCGTCGTCCTGGTAGATCACCAGGCCGCCCTGCGCGTAGTTCTGGCAGCAGCCGCTGCGCGGGACGGTCGTCGAGACGCGCGTCTCCACGGTGTAGTCGCCGCTCGGCAGGGCGCGCAGCGGAAGCCCGGCGGCCCCGGGGTCGGGGCCGAGGTCGGCCTGCTGCATCTGCCAGCGGAGCACGCCGTTCGACACCG
Source organism: Leifsonia xyli subsp. cynodontis (assembly GCF_050632205.1). Lineage (GTDB taxonomy): Bacteria > Actinomycetota > Actinomycetes > Actinomycetales > Microbacteriaceae > Leifsonia > Leifsonia xyli_D. The sequence continues at coordinate 739,102 of NZ_CP192578.1, read as the reverse complement.
ACCGGGTCGAGGCGCCCGGGTCGCGCAGCCAGCTCCAGGCAGCATCCATCGCGTGACCGCCGAACTCGTCGGAGTACGCAGGCAGCTTCGGGCCGCGCGGCAGCGGGCCCGCGAACGACGGCGTGTACGCGGGCTGCTGACCGGCCACGACGGTCGGCGCCGGCTGGGGGCTGTCCGACGGTCCCGCTCCCCCGCGGACCACGGGCCAGCCGTCCTTCCAGTCGATCGGGTCCATCAGCACCGGGCGCTTGGTGTAGGTGCCGGCGCCGGCTACGTACGGGTCGGTGCGGTCAACGGCGTGGTAGAGCATCCACTCCTGCCCCGCGGCGTCGACGGCGCTCGTCACGTGTCCCGGGCCGACCCAGCGGTTGCCGTTCTGGTGCAGCACCGGGGTGCCGCCGACCCGCGAGTCGAGCAGGGAGGCGCCGGTGCGGTCGACGAAGGGGCCGGTCGGCGAGGTCGAGCGGCCGGCGAACACGCCGTACCCGGTGAGCGGCCCGTTGCAGCAGTTGGTCGCGGAGCCGAGCAGGTAGAAGTACCCGTCGTGCTGGATGACGTGCGTGCCCTCATAGCGGTTCGGGATGGCGACCTGCACCTGGCTGGCCCGGTCGGAGTGGAGGCCGTCGGCGCTCACCTTCCGGACCGAGAGGCCGCCGTAGTAACTGCCGAAGTAGAGGTAGTTCTGGCCGCCGACCGTGAGCAGTTCCGGGTCGAACACCCAGCGCCGGTCGTTCGGGTCGGTGTTGCCCGGAGCCGGCATGGGCTCGACCACCGGGCCGCCGGAGTCGGTCCACGGGCCGGCCGGGCTGTCGCTCGTCGCGACGCCGATCGCCGAACCGCCGCCGGGCGCGACGGTGTTCGTCGCCGTGTAGTAGAGCAGGTAGCGGCCGCCGACGTAGGCGACATCCGGCGCCCACATGTCGCCGTCGCCGATCCACGCCGGCCGGGTGGGGAGCGCCTCCCGCACGAAGGACCAGTGCACGAGATCGGTGGAGCGGTAGGTCGGGATGCTGGAGAAGACCAGGGAGCCGTCCGGGTTGCGCAGCGACGAGTCGACGACGTCGCGCGTGCAGTACAGGTACCAGGCCGGGTCGGACGGGCTCTGCGAGCGGATCACATCCGGGTCGGCGCACTGCTCGGCGCGCTTGCCGTTGCCGAGATCGAGCGGCAGAGGGTTGCTGTAGGTGGCGGTCGCCGCGCGCGCAGGCGCCGCGGTCGCGGCAGGCGCGACGAAGGCGGTGACGCCGACGCCGAGCGCCAGCGCTGTAACGGCCGCGAAGACCGGTCTGGACAGATGACGCATGCTGGTCGCTCTCCTTCGAGTCGGGGTGTCCGTCACACGCTACAGCGCTGTAAACCGGGTGCCAAGGGCTCGAACGCGTGAAAACGGGCCGTCGCCCGGAGGCGGCGGCCCGTTCGCGCAGGCGCGGTCACGAGTTCGCCGCTTTGGAGACCTCCTCCTCCGACTTCGCGATGGCCTCCTGCAACTTCTCGTAGTCGTCCTGGTCGATGGCCTTGGCGATGCGCTTGTCCGCCTTCACCAGGGCCTCCTCGACCTTGTCGGCCCACGTGTCGTCCACGACCGCGACGACGGCGGACGACCCCGGCGGGAGGTACTCGTCCAGGTCGACGCCCAGCTTCTTCTCGTCGTGCCGCTTCTGCAGCGCACCGATGCCGGCGCCGATGCCCGCACCGAGAGCCGTGGCGAGCAGCAGCGGAGGCGCGAACAACCCGACGACGATGCCGGCGCCCGCCCCGATCCCGGCGCCGCGGCCGACCTTGCCGGTGTCGTGCTCGGTGACCGACACCTTGCCCTCGGCGTCGCGGCTCATCACGACCGCCCCGTCGACCTTGTAGTCCCCGTCGTCCTGGCCGGCCTTGAGCGCCGCATAGTCCGACGACGCCGCCGCAGCATCCGTGTACGCGCCGACGACCAGCACCAGATTCTTGTCCGCTGCCATGGTGTTCCCCTCTCTGTCCCGTGGACCCACCCCCGGCGGGCCCTCGCGGACATAGTGACCCCGCGGCACGCCCCAGGGGAATACACGAAAAGCGGGCCGCCACCCGAAGGTGACGGCCCGCTTGCGAAGAAGTTCGCGGTATCGACCGAAGTTGTCGACCCGCCGTTATCGGCGGAGGCCGAGACGCTCGATGAGCGAGCGGTAACGGCTGATGTCGATGTCCGCCAGGTAGCCCAGCAGACGGCGACGCTGACCGACCAGCAGAAGCAGGCCACGACGCGAGTGGTGGTCGTGCTTGTGCTCCTTGAGGTGCTCGGTGAGATCCTTGATCCGCTTGGTCAGGATCGCGACCTGGACCTCGGGGGATCCGGTGTCACCGGGGTGGGTTGCGTACTCTTCGATGATCGCCTTCTTGGTGTCTGCATCCAGCGCCATAGAGGGATCCCCTTTCTGCTCGTTGCGCGGTGCCCGGGGCCGAATGCCTGGGCTCTCTTGATCCGCGGCCGTTCTGACGGCAACTGGAAGAGTCTACCAGAGCATCGCAGCGCTCAGAGCGGCTCGGGCTCCGGCTCGAGCAGCGCGAACACGGCGCCCTGCGGGTCGACGATCTCCGCCCAGCGGCCCACGCCGGGCGCGGACAGCGGCTCGGTGCGCAGGGTTCCGCCGAGGTCGGTGGCCCGCACCACCGCCGCGTCGAGGTCGGAGACGTTGAAGTAGATCAGCCAGTGCGCCGGATCGGACCCGTCGGACGTGTAGGCGCCCGCGACACTGGTCTCCCCCACGTCGAACAGCCCGTATGGCTCGTCGCCGACGCGCATCTCGCTGATCCCCACGCCGAGCACCGACTCGTAGAAGGGGAACGTCGACGCCGGGTCGCGCGCCACCAGCTCCAGCCAGTCGACCGCTCCGGGCTCGTCCCGCAGCCACGGCTCGTTGCGGTCGGTCCGCTGCCACAGGCCGAACACGGCACCGGCCGGGTCGGCGACGATGGCCAGGCGGATGCCGGGCACCGGCTCCCCCGGCTCCAGCAGCACCGAGCCTCCCGCCGCGCGCGCCGCATCCGCCGCCGCCTGCAGGTCGTCGACGGCGAAGTAGGCCGTCCACGTCGTGGGTGCGTCGGCGGACGGGAGCGGGCCGACGGCGGCGACGGCCACGCCGCGCTCGGTGGCCAGCGAGAAGTGGCCGGTCTCGGCGAGCGCCGGCCCGACATCCCACCCGAACAACTCGCGGTAGTAGGTGGCGGCGGCGGGCTGGTCGCGGCTCTGCAGGTCCACCCAGATCGGCGTTCCGTGCGGGAAGGCGGCTTCGATCGGCATGGCCACACGCTACTCGCCCGAGGGATGAGCGGGGAGAGTGGATGCGACGCGTTCGCGCTCGATCGCCTCGGCGAGCGTGCGCAGCCCGTCCGGGATCTGCGCGGCGGGGATGCCGCCGAAGCCGAGCAGCATGCCGTCCGGCCCGTCGCCGACGCGGAACCGCGACACCGGCTGCACGGCCACCCCGGCGACGGCCGCGCGCTCGGCGATGCGGCGGCCGTCGAAGGGCGCGCCGTCCCGCGCGAGGAGCGCGAGGTGGAGCCCGGCGGCGGAGGGAACCAGGTCGAGGCCGGGCAGGAGCTCGCGTGCCGACCGCTCCACCGCCCGGTGCCGCTCCTCGTACACGCGGGTCGCCGAGCGGACGTGCCGGGCGAAGGCTCCCGCGTCGAGCAGCCGCGCCATAGCACGCTGCGTCACCGTCTCGTTGTGCCAGTCCGTCAGCCGCTTGGCGTGGCGCAGGGCGGCGAGCACGGCGGGCGGTGCGATCACGAACCCCAGCCGGAGCGCGGGCAGCATCGTCTTCGAGAACGTGCCGACGTAGGCGACGCGGCCCTCCGCATCCAGCCGCTGCAGCGGGTCCAGCGGGCGCGAGCCGAAGCGGTACTCGCTGTCGTAGTCGTCCTCGATGACCACGGCGTCGTGCCGGGCCGCCCACTCCAGCAGGGCCACCCGGCGTTCCAGCGGCAGGATGCCGCCCAGCGGGAACTGGTGCGACGGCGTCACGTACACGAGACGCGCGGGCGGCAGCAGGTCGACGCGGAGGCCCTGCTCGTCGACCGGGACCGGCACCACCCGGGCTCCGCTCATCTCGAAGAGCTGGCGCACGGGCGGATAGCCCGGGTCCTCGACGGCGACCGTGTCACCGGGCCGCAGCAGCACCCGCGCGAGGAGATCGAAAGCCTGCTGAGCGCCGTTGGTCACCAGCACGTCGCCAGGGCCGGCCTCCACCGAGCGCGAGACGGCGAGGTGGCGCGCGACACCCTCACGCAGCCGCTCCACGCCGGCCGGGTCGTCGTAGGAGGCGGTGCGGACGAAGCCCCCGCGCAGCTCGGCCGCGACATACGAGCGCCACGTCTCGAGCGGGAAGAGCGCGGGGTCGGGAGAGCCGATGCTGAAGTCGTAGGCGATCGGGCGCGGCTCCACCCACAGCGGGTCGTGGATGTCGCGCCAGGCCGGTGCCGGCCGTGCTGCGCCACGGCGGCGAGGCGACCGGCCGTCGCGCTCGCGTTCGCCTCCGTGCCCGCGCCCGCCCCGACCGCCGTCATAGGCGACGAAGGTGCCCGCGCCCACGCGCGTCGCCAGGTATCCCTCCGCGGTGAGACGTTCGTACGCGGTGGAGACGGTCGAGCGCGAGACATCGAGCCGCTTCGCGAGTTCGCGCGTCGCCGGGAGCCGCTCGCCGTGGCGGAGGCGCCCATCCAGTACCGCCTCCCGCAGCTGGCGGTAGATGCGCTCCGCGCGGTCACCGCGAGCGCCGATGGCGACGTGCAGGTCCACGGCCCTCCCGAGTGGTCTGATCAGAACCGGTCCGAATGGATCTTACAGCGAGCCAATCCCGTCCGTAGCGTTGCAGGCATGACAGAACGAATCCAGATCCCCTCCGTGGCCCCCGAGGGGTACCGCAAGGTCATCAACCTCGACGGGTACGTCGGCACGAAGGTCGAGGAGCCGCTCGGCGACCTCGTCAAGCTCCGCGCCTCGCAGATCAACGGCTGCACCTACTGCGTCGACATGCACTCCGTCGACCTGCAGGGCCGCGGCGTCCCGCTGCGCAAGGTGTTCGCCGTGGTGACGTGGCGCGAGTCGCCGTGGTTCACCGACCGCGAGAGGGTCGCTCTCGAACTCACGGAGGCCATCACGCTCATCCACCAGGACGGCGTACCGGACGACCTCTACCAGCGCGCGCTGGCCGAGTTCGGGGAGGACGGGCTGGCCGACCTCATCCTGGCGATCGCGACCATCAACGTCTGGAACCGCATCGCCATCCCGACGCTGATGCAGCCGGCGGCGCTCTGAACCCGCAGCAGGACGACGAAGCGCTCCCCCGGTGGCCGGAGGAGCGCTTCGTCGTGCGGGGGCCGGCTCAGCTGACGCCGAGCAGGTCGATCACGAAGATGAGGGTCTTGCCCGACAGCGGGTGACCGCCGCCGGCCGGGCCGTACGCGAGCGCCGGCGGGACGGTGAGCTTGCGGCGTCCGCCGACCTTCATGCCGGGGATGCCGTCCTGCCAGCCCTTGATGAGGTTGTTCAGCGGGAAGTTGATGGACTGACCGCGGCTCCACGACGAGTCGAACTCCTCGCCGGTCTCGTACTCGACGCCGAGGTAGTGCACGTCGACCTTGGAGCCGGGGGTGGCCTCGGCGCCGGTGCCCTCGACGATGTCGACGATCTCGAGCGTCGCGGGAGCCGGGCCCTCGGGCGCGTCGACTTCGGGCTTCTGGTTGGTGTTCTCTGCCATACGACCATCCAACCGGTGCGGCGCGACCGCGTCAAAGCGCGTTCGCTGACCGCGCACCGCCGATCGGGGGTTGCGCTCGCCGGGCGGCAGGAGCATCCTTAAGGCCATAACTCGAACCCCCGGGAGAGCTGCAGGCATCGCCGCACCACCGGGGGTCGAGTCCGTTAAGGGCGGTGGCGCGGGCCGCCGCGCCTCCGCCTCCCGCCTCCCCGTCGAGTGGCGAGCAGATGTCACCACTCGGCGCGGATTCGCGCGTCTACTCACCGGTCGGCGGGAGGGCGCTCGCGCGACCATGCGCGAGTGGTGAGCAGATGTCACCACCGGGCGCGGATTCGCGCGTCTACTCACCACTCGGCGGGAGGACGGGCGTCAGGCGCCGAAGACCTTGCCGGGGTTCAGGATGCCGAGCGGGTCGAAGACGGACTTCAGCTTCACCTGCAGCTCGTACGAGTCCGGTCCGACCTCGTCGGCCAGCCACCGCCGCTTCAGCACACCGACGCCGTGCTCACCGGTCAACGTCCCGCCCAGCTCGATCGCGGTGCGGAACAGGTCGTTCGCCGCGTCCCACACCTCCGCCGGCACGGTGTCGCCGGTGTAGACGAAGTTGGGATGCAGGTTGCCGTCGCCCGCGTGCGCGACGGTGGGGATGGGGATGCCGTACCGCTCGGAGATCCGCTCGATCGCCGCGAACATCTCGGGCATGCGCGAGCGCGGCACGGCGACGTCCTCGATCAGCACCTCGCCGCCGGCGGCGAGCGCCGGGTGGAACGCGCGGCGCAGCGCGAGCAGCCGCTCCCCTCCTCCGGGTCGGCCGCGACGCGCACCGTCCCGCCGGTCTCGGCCAGCAGACGGCCGGCGTGCTCCGCATCCGCTGCGGCGGACGGTCCGTCGAACCGCACCAGCAGGTACGACGCGCCGCTGCTCGCACCGAACGCCTCCTCGATGCGCTCACGCCCGAGGTACGCCGAGATCCGCTCCAGCGCCGGGGCATCGAGCAGCTCCATCACGGCGGGCCGGAGCTGCGCCGCCGTGATGCGGGCGGACGCGCCGGCGGCCGCGCGCACGTCTGCGAACAGCCCGCCGAGGGTCACCGGCTCTCCGGGCGGGATCGGCTGGACGCGCACGGTCGCCTCGACGATCACTCCGAGGGTGCCCTCCGAACCGACGAACAGCGCGGTGAGGTCGTACCCGGTCACGCCCTTGACGGTGCGATGCCCGGTGCGGAGGACGCGCCCGTCGGCCAGCACGACGGTCAGCCCGAGCACCGCCTCCCGGGTCACGCCGTACTTGGCGCAGAGCAGGCCGCCGGCGTTGGTGGCGATGTTGCCGCCGACCGTCGAGATGGCCCTGCTGGCCGGATCCGGCGCGAAGAAGAGTCCGTAGGGTTCGAGCGCCGCGTTGAGGTCGCTGTTGACGACGCCGGGCTCGACGACCGCGAGCTGGTCCTCCGCCGAGATCTCGAGGATGCGGTTCATGCCCGAGACGTCGAGCACGAGGGATCCCTCGGTACCGTTGGCGCCGCCGGCGAGACCGGTGCCCGCACCGCGCGGCACGACGGGGATGCGGAACTCGCTGGCCGCCCGCAGGGCCGCCTGCACGTGCTCCACCGAGCGGGCGTTGACGATGGCGCGCGGCGTGCCGGGTGCGACCCAGCCGGAGCGATCGGTGCGCGCCGCATCCAGCAGGGCCGGGTCGGTGGTGAGCACGCCCTCGGCGAGCGCCTCCTCGCCGAGCGCAGCGGAGAGCCAGTCCAGAACATCCATGCCCTCAGGCTACCGAGGGGCGGCAGCGGGACGACGCGCGGGTCATGTCCGATTCCCGCTATCGCGTGTCGGTGGCGGGTGTCAGGCTGGAGGCATGAGCACGGTCGACCACACCATCCCGCACCCCGCCGCGAGCCGGGGCGACGGCCCGCTGGCCGACCCCGTCTTCGCGGAGCGGTACCGCGCGATGAGCGCCCGCGATGCGCGCTTCGACGGGCAGTTCATCACCGGTGTGCATTCCACCGGCATCTACTGCCGCCCGAGTTGCCCGGCGGTCACGCCGAAGCCCGGCAACGTCTCCTTCTACCTCACGGCCGCCGCCGCCCACGAAGCCGGATTGCGCGCCTGCAAGCGCTGCCTGCCCGACGCGGTCCCCGGATCGCCCGAGTGGAACGTGCGCGACGACCTCGCCGCGCGCGCCATGCGCCTCATCGCCGACGGCACGGTCGAGCGGGAGGGCGTGCCCGGGCTGGCGCGCCGCCTGGGCTACACGGCGCGCCACCTGAACCGGGTGCTCACCGCCGAGCTCGGTGCCGGTCCGCTCGCGCTGGCCCGGGCGCACCGCGCTCAGACCGCGCGGCTGCTGCTGACCGGCACGGACCTCCCGATCACCGACGTCGCCTTCGCGGCCGGCTTCAACAGCGTCCGGCAGTTCAACGAGACGATCTCCGAGGTCTACCGCCTCACACCGGGAGCGCTGCGCTCCACCGCACGCCACGCCTCCGGGGCCTTCGCCCAGCACGCACCCGAAGCCGTGACGCTGAGCGTGCGACTGCCCGCACGCGCCCCGTTCGACGGGGAGGCGGTGATCGCCTTCCTCGCCGCCCGCTCGATCGAGGGCGTCGAGGCGGCCACGACGGGCGGCGACGCGGCCGGCCCCGGGTACGCCCGCGCCCTGCGGCTGCCCCATGGCCCCGCGGCCGTGCGCCTGACGCTCACCGGCACCGCCCATGCTCCCGCGGTGCAGTGCGACGCCACCCTCTCCGATGTGGCGGATCTCGCGCCGCTGGTCGCGCGCGTGCGGCGGCTGCTCGATCTCGACGCCGACGCCGAGGCGATCGACGCCGCCCTCGCCGCCGACCCGGCGCTTGCGCCGAGCGTCGCGGCGACCCCGGGCCTGCGGCTGCCGGGCGCGGTGGATGCGGACGAGATCGTGTTCCGCGCGCTCGTCGGCCAGCAGGTGTCGGTGGCGGCCGCCCGCACCGCCCTCGCCCGCCTGACCGAGGCGCTGGGCGAACCGATCGCGCTGGCCGCGCCGGGCGGGGACGCACGCGGCACGGATGCCGCGCATCCCACCTCCTTCACCCGCCTCTTCCCGACCGCCGTCGCCATCGCCGAGCACGGCCGCGAGGTGCTCCGCGGTCCCGGCCGGCGGATCGACGCGATCGTCGGCGTCGCGACCGCGCTGGCCGACGGCAGCCTGACCATCGACGTGGGCGAGTCGCGCGAGGAGCTGGAGCGGCGCCTGCTGGCGCTCCCCGGCATCGGGCCGTGGACCGCCGGGTACGTCGCGATGCGCGTGCTCGGCAGCCCGGATGTCCTGCTCACCGGCGACCTCGCGCTCCGCCAGGGCGCCGCCCGGCTCGGCCTGCCCTCCGAGCCGCGGGAGCTCGCCGCCTACGGGACGCGGTGGGCGCCGTGGCGCAGCTACGCCGGGCTCCATCTGTGGAAGAACGCCGCGGCGCCCGGCCCGGCCCCGCACGCAGCGTAAGGTCGGAGCGTGCCCACCGTCTCCGTCGTCATCCCCGTGCTGGACGACTCCGCGATGCTCGCCCGCTGCCTCGCCGACCTGGCCGCCCAGCTGCGGCCGGCCGACGAGATCGTGGTGGTCGACAACGGCAGCGCCGACGACACCGTCGCGGTCGCGCGCGCCGCCGGCGTCCGCGTCATCGAGCAGCGGCTGCGCGGAATCTGGCCGGCAGCGGCGGCGGGCTACGACGCCGCGACCGGCGACATCATCGCGCGTCTCGACGCCGACTCCCGGCCCCCGGCGGACTGGCTGCTGCACCTGGAGGCGGAGCTCGTCGACTCCCCCGAGGTCGACGTGCTGACCGGTCGCGGGATCTTCTACGACGGGAACCCCGTCGTCGCGGCCCTCGGCCAGGTGATGTACATCGGCGGCTACTTCTGGTCGATGGGACTGTGGCTCGGCAACTCCCCGATCTTCGGCTCCAACTTCGCGATGCGCTCCGAGGTCTGGCACGACGTCCGCACGCGCGTGCACCGCGACCGCGGCGACATCCACGACGATCTGGACCTCTCCCTCCACCTCGACCTGGATGCGGTGGTCCGCTACGACGAGAACCTCACGGTCGGCATCTCCGCGCGCCCGTTCTCCACCTGGGGCGGTTTCGGCCGGCGCCTGCGCTGGGCCTACACGACACTCAGCCTTCACCTGCCGGAGCAGTCGCCCTGGCGGCGCCGGATCGCGCGGCGACGGCAGCGGGACGGGCTCGGTTCGGCCCCGCCCTCGGAAGCCCGATAGCCTGTATCGGTGAGATTCTCGCACCTCAGCACCGACGCCGATCCCGCCCCCCGACTGGCCGTCGTCATCGGAGACGGAGCCCTCTTCCTCGACGAGGTCATGGAGGACGCGCCGCGGGACCTGCAGGAGCTGATCGAGCGGGGCGACGCCGGCCTGGCCGAGGTGCGCCGGGTGGTCGCGGAGGCGGAGAAGCGCGATCTGGAGCTGCCGCCCGTGCACGGTCTGCGTCACGCGTCCGCTGTGCTGCGGCCTCCGCACGTGATCGCCATCGGCGCGAACTACGCCGCGCACGCCTCCGAGCTGAAGCTGCGCAGCGAGAAGGCCGCGACCGTCTTCAACCTGTGGCCCAACTCCCTCGCCGGGCACGGCGGCACGACCGCCTGGCCGGCCGACCTCTCCACGCAGGTCGACTACGAGGCCGAGCTCGGGGTCATCATCGGCAAGCCGGCGCGCAACGTGCCGGTGCGGGACGCGCTCGACTACGTGTGGGGCTACACGGTCGTCAACGACATCACCGCCCGCGACCTGCAGTTCTCGGAGGCGCAGTGGTCGCGCTGCAAGTCGTTCGACGGCTTCACGCCCACCGGCCCGGTCGTCGTCACGGCGGACGAGATCCCCGACCCGCAGGACCTGTGGCTGACGACGAACGTCGACGGCGCCATCCTGCAGGATGCGTCCACCGCCGACATGGTGCGCAGCGTCCCGGAGCTCATCGAGTTCCTGTCGCGCTCGGCGACCATCCCGCCGGGGACCCTCATCTCGACCGGAAGTCCGGGCGGCGCGGGCTACTCGCGCACCCCTCCCGTGTTCCTGCGCGACCGCTCCACCGTCACCGTCTCGATCGGCGGGATCGGCTACCTCACCACGTACTGCCGCGTCACCTGATCGCGGCGCACCGCGACGGTGAGCTACCGTAGCCTCGTGTCGATCGGGGAACGGCGGTTCGTGGCGGGCGGTGACGACGATGCCGCCCGGCTGGATGCCGCGCTGCCCGATATCGACTGGTCGGTCGCACCGGTCGGGACGGTGTTCTCCCGCTTTCCCGCACCGAGCGGCGAGCTGGCGGTCGCCTCGCTCGGCGACCCCGCCGATCCGCGGGTGGTGCTCGTCCCCGGGGTCACCGGGTCGAAGGAGGACTTCTACCTCCTCGCGCCCATCCTCGTCGCCGCCGGCTACTACGTGCAGAGCTACGACCTGGCCGGCCAGTACGAGTCCGCCGACGCCGGCCCTCCGCCCGGCGAGCGCTACACCTACCCGCTGCTGACCGGCGACCTCGTCGCCTTCCTGCGCGACGGCGGGGCCGCCCACGTGCTCGGCTACTCGTTCGCGGGCGTGCTCGCGCAGCTCGCGCTGGTGACGCATCCCGAGCTGTTCCGGTCGCTCACCCTGCTGACCGCTCCCCCGGAGCCGGGTCAGGCGTTCCGCGGCGTGCGGATCATCGGCTGGCTCAGCTGGCTGACCACCGCCCACCAGAGCGCGTCGCTGATGATCTGGGGCATCACGACGAACAAGAACCGGGTCTCCGACAGCCGCCTGGCGTTCGTCCGATCGCGGTTCGCGCTGACGCGGCGCTCCAGCGTCGACGACATGGTCGGTCTCATGAAGCGGGTGCCGGATGTGCGTGCCCGCGTCGCGGCGAGCGGCATCCCGGTGCTGGTGGTGACCGGCGACCACGACCTGTGGCCGACGCACCTGCACGCCGCCAACGCGAAGGCCCTGCACGGCCGCCTGGCCGTCTACCGCACCGGCCACAGCCCGTGCGAGACCGCGCCCCACCAGCTGGGCCGCGACATGATCGCGCTGTTCCGCGAGGCGGAGTCCCGGGGCTGACGGCCGCCAGCGGACCCCTCGTTCTGGGGGTTCGTCGACCGCCGCCTCCGGGAGGCACCATTGCGGTGCAGCGAGGAGGATGGGATGAAGAGATGTCCGAGGATGATTTCCTCCACCCGCCCCACGCGCCGCGGCTGCGCGAACATGTCGGGATGATCCGCTGGCAGCGCACCGGAGACGGCGAATGGTCGATGGAGACGGCGCGCGGGCAGTACGTCGGCGGGGACAGCCACGTCTGGCGCGTGCGCCTCTATTCGGGGATCGAGCTGGAGTACGACCTGGACACCTGGGCGCCGTTCCAGTGAGCCGCTGACTGCCCCTTGCACGGGGGCTCGTGCAAGGGGCATGCACGCCTCTAGTGTTCGAGCATGGCGCAGCCGGGAGACGACTCGTGGATGCTCCGATGCGTCCTCGTCGCCGCGGACGGCACCGAGACGGTGATCGACGTCCCCGCCCTGGTGGACGCGCCGCCCGTCCGGGTGCGCGTGCCCGCGCCGTGGGAGGGCGCGGCCGCGCTCGACGTCTACGGCTTCTCGCACCTGCGCGGCTCCCCGCCGGAAGCCGTCTACACCTACCTCACGACCGAACCGCGGACCACCGACGACCTGTCCGGCGGTCCGGGCGAGGTCGGTCCCTCGCTGCCCGGATGACGGCGTGCGGCCGGGGAGCCCCCGAATAGGCTCTTCACCCGGCCGCACCGCCCAGCCCGGGTGCGAGGCAGCGAGAATCGTTCACCACCCGGACGCACCCAGCCTCCTGCACGGCGCCCGCTGCCGGAAAGACAGCGACTCTGAGCAGTGGGCCGCCAGCGGCTACTCGCCTTCCTGGCGCGCCTCGGCGATCGCGTCCGCCTCGACGACCGGGATGGCCGTGGTGATCACCTCGAGCCCGCTGAGGCGCGCCGGGGACAGGAGTCGGGTGACCTCCTCGCGGCTCATCAGCTTGGCGTCGACGACCAGGTCGGCCACGTTGTGCCCCGTGAGGAGGGCCGACTTCGCCAGCGCGGCCGCGGCGGCGTAGCCGATGTGCGGGGTGAGCGCCGTGATGACGCCGACCGACGAGCCGACCATGGCGCCCAGGCGCTCCTCGTTGGCGGTGATGCCGTCGACGCAGTTGATGCGGAGCGTGCGGAACCCTTGCGTCATCCAGGTGATGCTCTGCATCAGCGAGTGCGCGATGACCGGCTCGAAGGCGTTGAGCTGCAGCTGGCCGCCCTCCGCCGCCATGGTGACCGTCACATCCGCGCCGGCGACCGAGAAGGCCACCTGGTTGACGACCTCGGGGATGACCGGGTTGACCTTGCCGGGCATGATGCTCGAGCCCGCCTGGCGCGCCGGGAGGTTGATCTCGCCGAGACCGGCCTGCGGGCCGGAGGAGAGCAGGCGCAGATCGTTGCAGATCTTCGACAGCTTGATCGCGCTGCGCTTCAGCGACCCCGAGAACGACATGAAGGCGCCGGCGTCGCTGGTCGACTCGATCAGGTCGGGTGCGGTCTCGAGGTTGAGGCCGGTGATCTCGTTGAGGTGGCGGACGGCTGCGGAGGCGTAGCCCGGGTCCGCCGTGATGCCGGTGCCGATGGCGGTGGCTCCGAGGTTGATCTCGGCGAGCAGCCACTTGGTCTCGGTGAGACGGGCGTGGTCCTCGGTCAGCGTCGTGGCGAAGCCGTGGAACTCCTGCCCCAGGGTCATGGGCACCGCATCCTGCAGCTGGGTCCGGCCGACCTTCAGGATGTTGCGGAACTCCTCGCCCTTGCGCAGGAACGAGTCGCGCAGCAGCGCCAGTTCGTCGAGCAGGTGCGCCAGCGCGAACGTCAGTCCGATCTTGATCGCGGTCGGGTACGTGTCGTTGGTGCTCTGGCTGCGGTTGACGTCGTCGATCGGGTGCAGGTGGGCGTAGTCGCCCTTCGGGTGGCCGTCGAGCTCGAGCGCGATGTTGGCGATGACCTCGTTGGCGTTCATGTTCGTCGACGTACCCGCGCCGCCCTGCATGACGCCGACCACGAACTGGTCGTGGAACCGGCCGTCGATGATGAGCTGGCAGGCCCGGTCGATCAACTCGGCCTTGTGCGGCTCGAGCACGCCGATCTCCAGGTTCGCGCGGGCCGCGGCCTGCTTCACGCTGGCGAGCGCGACGACGAGGTCGGGGTAGACCGAGATGGGCCGCTTGGCGATCGGGAAGTTCTCGAGCGCCCGCGAGGTGTGGACGCCCCAGTAGGCGTCCGCGGGGATCTCGCGGCTGCCGAGCGAGTCGGTCTCGGTTCGGGTGGGACGGCCCTCGGCGCTCGGGGTCGGGACGTCGGACACGTTCTCGGATGCGTCGATGAGGGATTCGTCCATGGTTGCTGTCGGGTTCACGGTTGGCACCGTTGCCTCTCGTTGTGCGTTGGCATGCGATCTGACCGGACGTTCGTGGCCTCCGGCAGTGCCGAGCCTACCCCTGGGCACTTCGGCCCCGGTGGACGAGTTGTACGGCATCCAGCGCCACTCTCGACACCGTGTCGATCATCCGAGCTTGCGCAGCAGACCCCGCGCGAACCGGTCCTTGGCCTCGCTGTACGGCGGGTAGATCAACTGCAGCGTGTCCGGGCTGAGCGACTTGCTGAGCACCGCCTTCTCGTGGCTGAACGTGCGCAGCGACCGCTCCCCGTGATAGGCCCCCGAGCCGCTCTCCCCGACTCCGCCGAAGGGCAGCCCCGCGACGGCCAGGTGCGCGGCGGGCACCCCGAAGCCGACCGCGCCGGAGCTGGTCTCGGTCAGGATGCGGCGGCGCACGTCGGCGCGCGATGTGAAGACGTAGAGCGCCAAAGGCTTGTCGCCGGCCCGGATGAAGCGGATGGCGTCATCCAGCCCGTCCACCGGCAGGATGGGCAGGATCGGCCCGAAGATCTCCTCGGCCATCGCCGGGGCGTCGGGCGCCACGTCCGTGAGCACCGTCGGCGCAAGGTAGCGTGTCTCCGCGTCGTGCTCGCCGCCCACTGCCGCGGTGCCCGAGCCGAGCATCCCGGTCAGCCGCGCGAACTGCCGGTCGTTCACGATGCGGCCGTAGTCGGGGCTCTGGGCGGGGTCGTCCCCGTAGAGCTCACGGACGGCGTCGCGGAGGGCCGTCGCCAGCCGGGGCGCCACGTCGCGGTCGGCGAGCACATAGTCGGGGGCGACGCAGGTCTGCCCGGCGTTCATGAACTTGCCCCAGGCGATGCGCCGGGCCGCGGCAGCGACATCCACGGTGCCGTCGACGTAGACCGGTGACTTGCCGCCGAGTTCCAGCGTGACCGGCGTGAGGTGCTCGACCGCGGCGGCCGAGACGATGCGGCCGACGCGGCCATTGCCCGTGTAGAAGATGTGGTCCCAGCGTTGCGCGAGCAGGTCGGTGGTGTCCTCCACCCCGCCCTCGACGACCGCGACCGCGCGGGTGTCCAGGTACTGCGGGACGAGCCGGGCCATCGCCGCGGAGGTCGCGGGCGCCAGCTCGCTCGGCTTCAGCACGACGGCGTTCCCGGCGGCCAGGGCGCCGACCAGCGGGGCGAGCAACAGCTGCACCGGATAGTTCCAGGGCGCGATGACGAGCACCACGCCGACCGGTTCCAGGATGGTGGCCGCGCGAGCGGGCAGCAGGGCGCCCGGGACGCGGACGCGGCGCGGACGCAGCCAGCGGCGCAGTTGCTTCAGGGTGTGATCGATCTCGCCCACCACGAAGCCGAGCTCGGCGATCTGCGACTCGGTCGGGTTCTTCGCGAGGTCGGCCAGCAGGGCGTCCTCGAACTCGGCGGCGCGCTCGGTGAGCATGCGGCGGAGCGCCCGCAGTTGGGCTAGCCGCCAGGCGAGCGGCTTGGTGACCCCTCGCTCGAAGGCGGACCGGAGCTCCTCGACCGTGCGCGCGTGCGTCATGCGCCCATCCTAGAGACGGAGGTCGGGCGATCCGCAGCGCGCGGGCGGAAACGGAGGACGATCGCGCGGCTCGCGGCCGCCGCATCCTGCGTTCCCTGCGACACGCCGTGCCGCGGTCGGCGCATTCCTCCCGTTCCGTCAGGAGGCGGGGCGTCAGCGCTCGGGCCGGTACTCGAGGTCGAAGATCGCGTGGCCGAGTCGCTCGCCACGGCGCTCGAACTTGGTGACCGGGCGGTCGTCGGGGCGCGGCACGAACCGCTCGTCGCCGGCCACGTTGACGAGGCCGGCTTCCGCATCCAGCACCTCGATCATGTGCTCGGCGTAGGGCTCCCAGTCGGTGGCGAGCCGCAGCACGCCGTCGGGGCGCAGGGCGCGCGTCAGCAGGCGGGCGACGTCGGGCTGGATGAGGCGCCGGCGGTGGTGCCGCGCCTTCGGCCACGGGTCCGGGAAGAACACGAGGATCTCGTCGATACTGCCCGGCGCGATGCCCCGGTCGAAGACCTCGACGGCATCGTGCCGCACGATCCGGATGTTCGTGAGCCCCCGGTCCCGCATCGCGCCGAGCACGCGGCCGATGCCGGCGCCGTGCACCTCGATGCCGAGGAAGTCGCGGTCGGGGTGCCGCTCGGCGAGGGTGAGCAGGTTCTCGCCGTTGCCGAAGCCAATCTCCACGACCCGCGGCGCGGTGCGCCCGAAGGCGAGGTCGAGGTCGAGCGGCGTGCCGTCGAACTCGAGGCCGAACGTCGGCCAGAGCTCGTCGATGGCGCGGGACTGCGCCTCGGTCTTGCGTCCCCGGACGACGAAGCTGCGCGGCCGGACGAGGGGGATGGTTCCATCCCCCATTGTCTCAGCGCTGCGGGCCTGTCAGAGCCAGGCGAACGGGATCGCCGCCAGCCCGATGCCGACCCCGACGAGGGCGAAGAGCAGGCCGATGACGACACCGGCGAGCATCACCGCGTTGAGCACGATGCCCCAGATGGCGAATGTGCGACCCAGCGGCTCGCGCTTCAGCGCCATGATGCCGAGGACGAGCCCGGCGATCGGCGCGATCAGCGTCCAGCCGAACAGGATGGACGCGCCGCCCAGGGCCAGGCTGGTGATGCTGAGCGTGCGGACGGGTGCGACGGACTGGTACGGGGTGCTGGTGGTGGTCATGCGTCCAGTCAAGCGGGCGGCGGAACCGGGGGCCATCCGGATAACCCCCGATTCCACCCTGAGGCGCGCCCCCGGGGTCAGACCTGGCCGAGCAGGCCCTCGATCGGGCCGCGCGCGAAGTAGATCAGGAAGCCGGCCGCGACGATCCAGAGCAGAGGGCTGATCTCGCGTGCCTTCCCGGCGAGCGAGCGGATGAGCACCCAGCTGATGAAGCCGACGCCGATGCCGTTCGCGATCGAGTAGGTCAGCGGCATGACGATGATCGTCAGGAACACCGGCAGCACGACCGAGAACTCGCTGAAGTCGATGTGGCGGATCTGCACGACCATCAGCGCACCGACCACGACCAGCGCGGCGGCCGCGACCTCGAGCGGCACGACCTGGGTGAGCGGCGTGAAGAACATCGCGAGCAGGAACAGCAGGCCGGTGACCACGCTGGCGAAGCCGGTCTTGGCGCCCTCGCCGATGCCCGAGGCGGACTCGACGAAGACGGTGTTCGACGACGACGACGTGCCACCGCCGACGATCGCGCCGACACCCTCCACGATCAGCGCGGACTGCAGGCGCGGGAAGGTGCCGTCCTCGTTCGCCAGGCCGGCGCTCCGCGCGAGGCCCGTCATCGAGCCCATGGCGTCGAAGAAATTGGTGAAGACGAGCGTGAAGATCAGCATGGTCGCGGCCAGCGCGCCGATGCGGCCGAAGGAGCCGAACAGGTCGACCTGGCCCACGAGGCTGAGGTCGGGCAGCGACACCAGCGAGGTCGGCAGCTGCGGGACCGTCAGGTTCCAGCCGGCAGCGTTCTTGCCCATCGACGGGCCGACATGCCAGATCGCCTCGGCGATGATCGCCACGACGGTCGCGGCGACGATGCCGATCAGCAGCGCGCCCTTGACCTTGCGCGCCATGAGCACGCCCATGATGACGAGCGCGATGAGGAAGGTCAGCGTCGGGAGGGTCGCGATCGAGCCCGCCTCGCCGAGCTGGACCGGCGGGGAGGACAGCGTGGTGGTGCGCACGAAGCCGCTGTCGACGAAGCCGATGAAGGCGATGAAGAGGCCGATGCCGACCGTGATGGCGGTCTTGAGCGGCGCCGGGACGGCGTTGAAGATCAGCTTGCGGAGCCCGGTGGCCGACAGCAGCACGATGATGATTCCGTTGATCACCACGAGGCCCATGGCCTCCTGCCAGGTCAGCACCTTCACCACGTTGACCGCGAGGAAGGAGTTGATGCCCAGGCCGGCCGCGAACGCGAACGGGAGGCGGGCGACGAGGCCGAAGAGCACGGTCATCACGCCGGCGCTGAGAGCCGTCACGGCGGCCACCTGACTGGTGCCCAGGGTGTGGCCCACCACATCCTTCGTCCCGCCCAGGATGAGCGGGTTCAGGATGACGATGTACGCCATGGTGACGAAGGTCAGGACGCCGCCGCGCACCTCGGTTCCCCAGGTGGTGCCGCGTGCGCTGATCTCGAAGAAGCGGTCGAGGCGCCCCTTGGCCGTAGGGGGCGCGGTGGTCGAAGCGGAAATGGTGGACTCCCGTAAGATCGGTGGGCGGTGCCCGGCGGAGATTCAGGTTCGTCGAGTAGTGCGCGAATGCGCAGCACCAAGCCTATTCCGACTCCAGACCTCCGAAGGACACCTATGGCACTGCCCTGGACGCTGCACGGCGACGGCAAGAAGGTCGGCGCGCACGAGATCGTGCTGCCCGGCGAGCGGCTCACCTGGCCGCGCACGATCGGTCTCGGCGCCCAGCACGTGGTCGCCATGTTCGGCGCGACGTTCCTGGTGCCGCTGCTGACCGGTTTCCCGCCGGCGACCACGCTGCTGTTCTCGGGCGTCGGAACCCTGCTGTTCCTCGTCATCACGGGCAACCGCCTGCCCAGCTACCTGGGCTCGTCGTTCGCGTTCATCGTGCCGATCGTCGCGGCGACGAAGGCGCACGGGATGCCGTCGGCGCTCTTCGGCATCCTCGTCACCGGCATCCTGCTCGCCATCGTCGGCATGATCGTCATCGGCACCGGGACGCGGTGGATCGACGGCCTGATGCCGCCGGTCGTCGCCGGCGCCATCGTCGCGCTGATCGGCTTCAACCTGGCGCCGGCCGCCGGCGCCAACTTCGCGAAGGCGCCGGTGACCGCGCTCGTGACGCTGGCGGCAGTCATCCTGTGCACCGTGCTGTTCCGCGGGATGCTGGGGCGGCTGTCCATCTTCCTGGGCGTCGCGGTCGGCTACGTGTTCGCCGTCATCGTCGGACAGGTGGACTTCAGCGGTGTGGCGAAGGCCGCGTGGATCGGGCTCCCGCAGTTCACCCTCCCCGCGAACCCGTTCACCGCCCCCGCGTCGACCTGGGGCATCCTGCCCGCGTTCCTGCCGGTCGTGCTCGTGCTGATCGCCGAGAACGTCGGCCACATCCGCGGTGTCGCGCAGCTGACCGACCCGTCGGTGAACCGTGTCACCGGACGTGCGCTCCTCGCGGACGGTGTCGCCACCACGCTCGCCGGATTCTTCGGCGGCTCTGGCACGACGACCTACGGCGAGAACATCGGCGTCATGGCGGCGACGCGCGTCTACTCGACCGCGGCGTACTGGGTGGCCGGTACCGTCGCCATCCTGCTCGGCCTCTCCCCCAAGGTCGGCGCCGTGATCAACACCATCCCGGCGGGCGTGCTCGGCGGCGTCACGACGGCGCTCTACGGCCTGATCGGCATCATCGGCGTGAAGATCTGGCTCGACAACAAGGTCGACTTCGCCAAGCCGAAGAACCAGTTCACCGCAGCGACCGCCCTCATCATCGGCATCGGCGACTTCACCCTGAACCTCGGGCAGCTGACGTTCAACGGCATCGCCCTGGGCGCGATCGCGGCCATCGTCGTGTACCACGTGATGAACGCGATCTCGCGCGTGCGCGGGACGGACTGACGGGGCCGGGCGCGCCGGACCCGATCCGTCGAAGCCACCAGCATCACCCCCTCCGTCCGCGTCACGACGCACGATCCTGCTCGTCTTCATCAGTGGACCAGGAAAATGCCTGCGTCGTGACCTCCGAAAGGGAAACATGACTCACCTCAGCGCTCGCCTGCGCGTGACCATCGCCACCGCGCTCGCGGCCTCCGCGATCGTCCTCGCGCAGGTGGCACCGGCCTCCGCCGCTCCGCCCGCACCGGCGCCGACCCCGACTCCCGTGGCGGCGTCCGCCATCATCGACGGGGCCGTCGCCGAGGCGAAGGGCCAGGCGGCCCTCGCCGACTACACGGCACCCATCGTGACACCGCATCGCAAGATGCTCTTCCTCGTCATGACGGACGTGACGTACACCGCATGGAACCGGGTGCAGAAGATGGACCCGAACGAACGCACCTACTCCAAGACCGTGATCGACCAGTTCGTGTCGATCTTCGCGACGAAGTTCGGGGTGCAGGTCGACCCCACCCTGGTCTACGACGACGAACCCTTCACCACCCCGTTCGCAGATGTCGCCGTCCACGAGTGGCAGATCCAGGACCGCCTGGCGAAGTTCTCCGGCCCGGCCGAGTTCGACTCCATCATGGTGTTCTCGAAGCAGCCCAGCGGCGGCGGCGTCACTCTGGGCAAGTACTACAGCGACTCGGACACCCGTGGGGCGGGGTACTCCTGGTCGGGGCTCGCGCCCCGCGCGAACCTGCCCGGCTACCCCGGCGCCACGGGCGCGGTGGAGTACAGCACGGAGATCGCACTGCACGAGTTCGGCCACCAGATGTCCTTCACAGGGCTCGGATTCCCCTACCCGAACCTGCACGCTGCGTCGTCGTACGGGTACACCCAGGACCCGTCCATCGGATGGACGCCCTTCTACCTCGACTACCTCACCGGCAAGGTCATGGTCAACGGACGGCCGCAGGGCGCGTTCCCCAAGATGTGGCCCATCAGCCAGCGGTTCCTGCACGCTCCCGCCATGCTGACCGTGCACTACGTCGATGCCAAGGGCCACACCGTGGCTCCGGACGTGAACGCCTATGGAACCGCAGGCGACGCCTACGCCCTCACGGCGCCCGCTCTGGACGGCCTGGGAACACCCGGTGTCAGCTCGAACGGCGCCCCGGCGACCGGGACGTGGGTGGCGAACGCTCGCCTCGACGTCACCTTCGTCTATCCCAACGGGAAGAAGGGCGGCTCTCCCGCCACTCCGCCCGGTCTGGCGAAGCGCAACGCCGGCTGACGGGCGCTGACACACGGGCTCCGGGCCGCCTCTGCGGCGGCACGGAGCCCTTTTCGCGTGCGTCCGGTCACCCTCGGTGCGCGGTGCCGCCTAGTGGTGGAAGTACGGGATGATCAGGTACAGCCCGTAGATCACCGCGAGGGCGCACACGGTGAAGCAGGCGTACGCACCGGTCAGGGCCAGGCGCTTCTGGCCGGGCGTCAGCGGGTTCTTGCGCTGCGCCTTCTCGGCCTTGCGCTGCAGCTTGGCCGCCCGCTCCGGGGTGAGGACGGTGATGGCGTCCGTGAACTCGACCGGCTCGACGAAGAGGGCCCGGCCGGCGGCGGCCAGCAGCCGCGTGCCGAGCGAGTACGACGCGACGACGACGCAGGAGCTGACGAGGGCGGCGGCGAAGACGAGGACGAAGGATGCCCAGTCGATCATGCGGACTCCTTCTTCGGCCGGTCGCGCCGCAGCGGCTTGACCTTCTCGATCCTCACGGCCTTGCCGGATGCGGCGACCTCGCTCTTGCCCTGCAGCGGAACCGGCTTGACGGCGTTCTCGCTGGTGACGCGGTTGCGTCGGGCACGCCAGAAGATGTAGGTGACGACCGCGGCCCCGAGCACGGTGTCGATGACGACGCCGATGGGGCCGAGCTCGGCCAGCAGGCCCGCGAGGCCGCCGACGATCGCGGCGGAGGGCAGGGTCAGCAGCCAGCCGACGGCGATGCGTCCGGCGGTGCCCCAGCGCACGGACGACCCGCGACGGCCGAGCCCGGAGCCGATGACCGATCCGGAGGCCACCTGCGTGGTCGAGAGCGCGAAGCCGAGGTGGCTGGAGGCGAGGATGGTGGCCGCGGTGCTCGTCTCGGCCGCGAAGCCCTGCGCGGGCTTCACCTCGGTGAGGCCGCGGCCCAGGGTGCGGATGATGCGCCAGCCGCCCGAGTAGGTTCCGAGCGCGATCGCGAGGGCACAGGCGATGACGACCCAGATCTCGGGTCCCGAGCCGAGCGGCTGCAATCCGGCCGAGATCAGGGTCAGGGTGATGACGCCCATCGTCTTCTGCGCGTCGTTGGTGCCGTGCGAGAGCGCGACGAGCGACGACGAGAAGATCTGGCCGTAGCGGAAGCCGCCGCGCCCATCCGGTCGTCCGTCGTAGCGGCGGGTGATCCAGTAGGCGAGCTTGGTCGCGCTCCAGGCCACGACGCCC
The DNA here is from genome assembly GCF_050632205.1 of Leifsonia xyli subsp. cynodontis. Lineage (GTDB taxonomy): Bacteria > Actinomycetota > Actinomycetes > Actinomycetales > Microbacteriaceae > Leifsonia > Leifsonia xyli_D. The sequence goes on along the minus strand of NZ_CP192578.1, from coordinate 716,868 downwards.
GCGGTGAAGGGCGCGATGACCGCCGGCAGGATCACCTTGTCGAGCACGACCACGAAGTCGACCGATTGGATGCCCGCGCCGACGATGGCCGCGCCGATCAGGCCGCCGAACAGCGCGTGGCTGGACGAGGACGGCAGCCCGAACAGCCACGTCACCATGTTCCAGACGATGGCGCCGACCAGCCCGGCGAAGATGAGCACCGGCGTGATCTGCACGCCGCCGTCCCCCTCTTTGATGATGCCGCCGGAGATCGTCTTGGCCACCTCGGTCGAGAGGAAGGCGCCGATGAGGTTCAGCACGGCGGCGAGCGCCACCGCGACCTTGGGTCGCATGGCGCCGGTCGCGATGGGGGTGGCCATCGCGTTGGCCGTGTCGTGGAAGCCGTTCGTGAAGTCGAAGAAGAGCGCCAGCAGAATGACCAGCACGACGATGAGGGTGAGGTCCACCGTTCTCTTTCTCGTTGTCGGATGCGTCCCTCCCGACCTAAGACGTCATCGGGAGTTCATGCAAGGGACCTGGCGCAGTTCGACACCGTGACGATACTCACACGGCGCCCGCGCCGGGTCAAACTGGTCAGAGCCGGCCGACCGACGTCACCCGCACGACGGCGACCCCTTCGCGGGCCGAGTCCTCGAGCAGCACGTCCGCCGCGATGCCCCAGTCGTTGTCCCCGGCCGGGTCGGCGATGATCTGACGTACCCGCCAGATGCCCTCGGCGCCCTCCGGTTTCTCATCGACGAGGATCATCGACGCCGAGCGTGCCGAGGCGTCGGTGAGGATCTCGTCGTGCTCCCCGTAGTACGCCTCCAGCGCCTCGTCCCACTGCGCCTGGCTGAACGGAGGCTCTCCCCGGCGAGCACCGCGGCCTCGGCCTCCAGCGTCCCGAGTTCCTCGACGCGGTCGAGGGCGGCGAGCTGGATGCGGCGGAACAGCTCGTTGCGGACCAGCACGAAGAACGCGCGCCGGTTGGTGGTGACGTTGCGCGGCGCCGGGGGCGCCAGCTCGGTCGTCTCGGCCGCATGTCTGGCCGCATCCGGGTGGATGAGCTCCTCCCACTCGTCGAGCAGGCTCGAGTCGACCTGCCGCACGAGCTCGCCCAGCCACTCGATGATGTCGCGCAGGTCCTCCGTGCGCAGATCGAGCGGAACGGTCTGGTTGAGGGCACGGTACGCGTCGGAGAGGTAGCGCAGCACGACGCCCTCCGAGCGGGCCAGCTTGTAGAACGCGATGAACTCGCCGAACGTCATCGCCCGCTCGTACAGGTCGCGCACCACCGACTTGGGGCTGAGCTCGAAGTCGGCCACCCACGGCTGGCTGGAGGCGTACGTCGCGAAGGCTTCGTGCAGCAGGATGTCCTGGGGCTTGGGATGCGTGACCTCCTCCAGCGCCTCCATCCGCTCCTCGTACTCGATGCCGTCGGCCTTCATCGCCGCGACCGCCTCGCCGCGCGCGTGGTACTGCTGCGCCGAGAGCACGGGCCGCGGGTCGTCGAGGGTCGCCTCGACGACCGAGACGATGTCGAGCGCGAAGACCGGAGACCCGGCGTCGAAGAGCTCGAAGGCGGCCAGCGCGAAGGGCGACAGGGGCTGGTTCAGCGCGAAGTTGGGCTGCAGGTCGACCGTGAGGCGGATCTCGACCCGACCGCCTGTGCGCACCGCCTCCACGACACCGGCCGTGAGGAGCGAGCGGTACAGCTCGATGGCACGGCGGGCGAGGGCCAGCTGGCGCTTCCACGGCTCGTGGTTGTCGAAGACGAGTGCGCGCACGTGCCCGTAGACGTCGCCGCCGCGTCCGATCACATTGATGAGCATGGCGCTGGTGATCTGCATCGACGAGGTGAGGGTCTCGGGCTCGGCCTCGATCAGGCGGCGGAACGAGGGGTCGCCCCACGACACGAAGCCCTCCGGCGCCTTCTTGCGCACGATCTTGCGGCGCTTCTTGGGGTCGTCGCCGGCCTTCTCGAGCGCCTTGAGGTTCTCCGACTCGTGCTCGGGCGCCTGCGCCACGACCGTTCCCGCCGTGTCGTAGCCGGCCCGACCCGCGCGCCCGGCGATCTGGTGGAACTCGCGCGCGTTGAGCTGCCGCATCCGGGTGCCGTCGAACTTGGTCAGCGCGGTGAGCAGCACCGTGCGGATCGGCACGTTGATGCCGACGCCGAGCGTGTCCGTGCCGCAGATGACGCGCAGCATCCCGCGCTGGGCGAGCTGCTCGACGAGCCGCCGGTACTTGGGCAGCATGCCCGCGTGGTGCACCCCGATGCCCTGCCGCAGCAGGCGGGCGAGCGTCTTGCCGAAGCTCGTCGTGAAGCGGAAGTCGCCGATCAGGTCGGCGATCGCCTCCCGCTGCTCCCGGCTGGCGATCTTGGCGCTCGAGAGCGACTGCGCCCGCTCCAGCGCGGCCAGCTGCGAGAAGTGCACGACGTAGATCGGCGCCTGGCCGGTGTGGAGCAGGTCTTCGATCGTCTCGTGGACCGGCGTGACCTCGTAGTAGTAGTGCAGCGGCACGGGACGCTCGACGCCGGTGACCGTCGCCGTCGCACGGCCGGTGCGGCGCTCGAGGTCGTCGGCGAGCGCCGTCACGTCGCCCAGGGTCGCCGACATGAGCACGAACTGCGTGTGGGGCAGGGTGAGCAGCGGCACCTGCCACGCCCATCCGCGATCGGGGTCGGAGTAGAAGTGGAACTCGTCCATCACGACGTGACCGACCGGCGTCTCGTCGCCGTGGCGCAGCGCCAGGTTGGCGAGGATCTCCGCCGTCGCGCAGACGATGGGCGCGTCGGCGTTGACGGCCGAGTCGCCGGTCGTCATGCCCACGTTCTCGGCCCCGAAGATGTCGACGAGCGAGAAGAACTTCTCGGAGACCAGCGCCTTGATCGGCGCCGTGTAGTACGTGCGCTCCCCGCGGGCGAGCGCCGCGAAGTGGGCGCCGACGGCGACCAGCGACTTGCCGGTGCCCGTGGGGGTGCTCAGGATGAGGTTTGCCCCTCCGACGACCTCGATGACCGACTCGTCCTGCGCCGGGTAGAGCCGGATGCCGCCCTGCTCGACCCACGCGACGAACGTGTCGTAGACCGCGTCCTCCGACACCGAGCCGGGGCCCGCCCAGCCGGGGATGTCCTCCACGCGCAGTCGGCGGGCGGCGGACGCGGTGGAGTCTGACATGATGCCTCCACCCTTTCACAGCCGACCGACATAGGTTGGCGTCATGGCGGACTTCTGGCGGCCGGCCGCAGCCGGCGTCGCGAGCGTGGTCGCGGGCATCGGCGCGGCGGAGTTGGTGAGCGCGATCGTGGTGCAGAACGGCAGCCCGCTCCTGACGGTCGGCGCGCTGCTGATCGACCTGGCGCCCCCGTGGCTGAAGGAGGCCGTCATCGGCCTGTTCGGCACCGGCGACAAGGCGTTCCTCATCACCCTGCTGGGGCTCGTCGTCCTGGCCGGGGCCGGTCTCGCCGGCTGGCTGGAGCGGCGGCGACCGCCGCTGGGCCGCATCCTGATCGGTCTCGGCGGTGCGCTCGGCGTGCTGGCGGCGGTCACCCGGGCCGGCAACGGCGTGGTGGATGCGCTGCCCTCCGTGCTCGCGGCCGGCCTCGCGATCCTGCTGCTCGGCTGGCTGATCGGCATGCTGCGCGACACGGAGCCGACCCGCGCTGCGCCCCGCGGCCGGGTGAGCCGGCGGCGCTTCGTGGGCGCGGCGGCCGCGACCACGGCGGGCGGGGCGCTGGCCCTCGTGGTGGCCCAGGCCGCGGCGGGCGGCTTCCGGGCGGCGTCGGCGGCGCGCGCGGCGATCCGGCTGCCCTCCCCGCGCGCACGGCTCCGCCCATCCCCGCGGGCGCCTCCTTCGACATCCCGGGCCTCTCGCCGATCGTCACCCCGAACGCCGACTTCTACCGCATCGACACCGCGCTGCAGGTGCCCGGCATCGACCCGAACGCCTGGAGGCTGCGCATCACCGGGATGGTCGAGCACGAGGTCGAGCTGACCTTCGCCGAGCTCCTGAAGCTGCCGCTCGAGGAGTCGACGACCACGCTGACCTGCGTCTCGAACGAGGTCGGCGGCGACCTGATCGGCAACGCGACCTGGCTCGGCTACCCCATCCGCCACCTGCTCGCCCGGGCGAAGCCGTCGGCGGACGCCGACATGGTGCTGTCGACCAGCCAGGACGGGTGGACGGCGAGCACCCCGCTCACGGCCCTGACGGACGAGCGCAACGCCATCCTCGCGGTCGGGATGAACGGGCAGCCGCTGCCGCTGGAGCACGGCTACCCGGTGCGGATGGTCGTGCCGGGCCTCTACGGCTACGTCTCGGCCACCAAGTGGGTCGTGTCGCTCGAGGTCACCCGGTTCGACCGGCACACCGCCTACTGGACCGACCGCGGCTGGTCGGAGCGCGGCCCGGTCAAGCTGTCGTCGCGCATCGACGTGCCCGCCGCCGGACGCCATGTCAAGGCGGGGACCGTCGCGGTCGCCGGGGTCGCCTGGTCGCAGCACGTCGGCGTCAGCGCGGTGCACGTCCGGGTCGACGACGGCCCGTGGCAGCAGGCGACCCTCGCCGAGGCGATCTCGGCCGACACCTGGCGGCAGTGGCGGTTCGCGTGGGAGGCGACGCCCGGCGCCCACACCCTGCGTGTCCGCGCGACCGACGCCACGGGTCTGGTGCAGACCGCCACCGAGCGCGACGTCGTCCCTGACGGAGCGACCGGCCTCCACACCGTCCAGGTCACGGTGGTATGAGCCGTCCGCCGGTTGTGATTGGCTGAGAGCATGGCACTCCCGCCGCTGGTCGAACCCGGTCCCGAGCTCTCCGCGGAGCGCGCAGCGCGCTACGCCCGCACCACGCAGCTGCCCGGCTACGGACCGGTCGCCCAGCGGCGGCTGCGGGCCGCGAGGGTGCTCGTCGTCGGCGCCGGCGGTCTCGGCTCCGCCGTGCTGCCGCTGCTCACCTCGGCGGGCTTCGGAACCATCGGGATCGTCGACGACGACCGGGTGGAGGCGAGCAACCTGCCGCGCCAGAGCATCCACACCCCTGCGGCCGTGGGCCGCCCCAAGGTCGAGTCGGCCGCCGACGCGGTGCGGGCGCTCGACGACGAGACCGAACTCCGGCTGTTCGCCGAGCGGCTGACCGCGCAGAACGCGGAGCGCATCCTCGCCGGCTTCGACCTCGTGCTCGACGGCAGCGACAACTTCCCGACGCGCTACCTCGTCGACGATGCCGCGACGCTCGCCGGCATCCCGGTGGTGTGGGGCGCGGTGCACCAGACGGGTGGCCAGGTCGGGGTCGGCTGGGCGCAGCACGGGCCGACCTATCGCGACCTGTTCCCCGTGCCGCCCGCGCCGGGGAGCGTCGCGAACTGCGCCGAGGCGGGCGCCCTGCCGTCCGTGTGCGGCGTGATCGGCGGCCTCATGGTCGGCGAGGCGCTGAAGCTCGTCACCGGCACCGGGGATCCGCTGCTCGGCCGGGTGACCATCCACGACGCCCTGCGCGGCACGTTCCGCGAGCTCGCGTACGAGCGCGACCCGCAGGCGGAGCCCGTCACCGGGCTGATCGACTACGACCTGTTCTGCGGCGTCAGCGACACGATGTCCGCGGCCGAGCTCCACGCCCGGCTGATCGCCGGCGAGCCGCACACCCTGCTCGACGTGCGGGAGCCGTGGGAGGCGGACATCGTCGAGCTCCCGGGCTCGCTGCTGGTGCCGCTCGGGGTGGTGGAACGCGACCCGGCGGGAGTCGCCGCGCGGCTCCCGGAGGATCCGCTCGTGATCGTCTGCCACCACGGCATCCGGGCCGAGACCGCGCGCCGGCTGCTCGCCGACGCCGGCATGCCCGGTGTGGTGCTCGCCGGTGGCATCGACGCGTGGGCCCGCGATGTCGACCCCGACCTCGCCCGGTACTGAACGCGCGGGCGCCTTCGCGGGATACTGAACCCATGACAGCCGACGCCATCCCCGTGCCCGACGCCGCGCCGCCCGGCCCGGAGCCGCGCAGCGTCGAGGAGCACGCCGCCGTGATCGCGCGGATGCTCGAACCGCTCACCGAGGAGCCCGCCGAGGAGTCGGTCCCGCTCACGGGGGCGCTCGGGCGGGTGACCGCCGGCGAGGTGCGGTCGGAGGTCGACCTGCCCCTGTTCCGCAACGCGCAGATGGACGGCTACGCCGTGCGCGCCGAGGATGTGCGCGCCGCGCCGGTCGCCCTGGAGGTCAGCGGGGACGTGCCGGCCGGTCACGCGAGCCCGGTGACGCTGATCGCCGGCACCGCCATCCGCATCATGACCGGGGCGCCGGTGCCGGCCGGGGCGGACGCCATCGTGCCGGTGGAGGACACCGAGCTGGTGCTCGGCCGCGACGACGATCTCCTGGGAGCCGTGGTCGAGATCCGGCGCGCGCGCGAGCGCGGCGAGTTCGTACGCGAGCGCGGCAGCGACGTCCGCCGGGGCGAGGTGCTGGTCGCGGCGGGAACCCGGCTCGCGCCGCGCCACCTGGCGGCTCTCGCGGCGGCCGGCGTCGAGCACGTGGCCGTGCGCGCGCGGCTGCGGGTCGGCATCCTGACCAGCGGAAGCGAGCTCATCTCGGGCGGCGCGCCCCGGTACGGGCAGGTCTACGACGCGAACGGCATCGCCCTCGCGGCCCTGGTCGAGGAGGCGGGCGCGACGGTCTCCGTGCGCGCCAGCAGCTCCGACGACCCCGAGGCGTTCGCCCGCATCCTCGACGACGCCCTGCACCGCAGCGACCTCGTCATCACCTCCGGCGGCATCTCGCGCGGCGCCTACGAGGTGGTGCGGGAGGTGCTGCTCCCCCGCGGCGCGGACGTCACGACCGTCGCGATGCAGCCGGGCGGACCGCAGGCGACCGCGGTCGTGGAAGGCGTGCCGGTGTTCGCGTTCCCCGGCAACCCGGTCAGCACGCAGGTGTCGTTCGCCGTGTTCCTCCGCGGGCCGCTGCGCGCGGCCGCCGGGCTGCCCGACCTGCCGCCGAGGGAGGCGGTGCTCGCCGAGTCGGTGCGCTCCGTGGCCGGCCGCAGGCAGTTCCTGCGCGGGCGGCTCGAGGGCTCCGGCCGGGTCGTCCCCGTCTCCGGCCCGTCGTCGCACCTCGTGGCCGGCATGGCACGGGCGGACGTGCTGATCGATGTTCCCGTGCAGGCGGACGCCCTGGAGGCGGGGGCCGCCGTGACAGTCTGGACGCTATGACGCAGCTCACGCACCTCGACGCCGACGGGCGGGCCCGCATGGTCGACGTCGGCGGCAAGCCCGAGACCGACCGCGAGGCCGTCGCCCGCGGACGCTTCGTGACGACCCCGGAGGTCGTGCGGCTCGTGGCCGCGGACGACCTGCCGAAGGCGGATGTGCTGGCGACGGCCCGCATCGCCGGCATCGGCGGGGCGAAGCGGACCAGCGAACTCATCCCGCTGTGCCATCCGCTCCCCCTGAACTCGGTGCGCGTCGACTTCGAGCTCGATGCGGACGCCGGCGCCATCGAGATCGAGGTCGTCGCCCGCACCCATGGCCGCACCGGCGTCGAGATGGAGGCGCTCACGGCAGTCGCGGTGGCCGGGCTGACGCTGCATGACATGGTGAAGGCGGTCGACCCGGCCGCGAGCCTGACGGATGTGCGGCTCCTCGCGAAGAGCGGCGGCAAGCGCGGTGAGTGGCGGCGGGATGCGGCGGCTGCGGTCGAGGCGGCGTCGCCGGGTCCGGAGGCTCCGGCCGCGGCAGACGAGCCGGCGCCCGCCGCTCCGTCCGCAACTCCGTCCGGCGCGATCGTGCTCGTCGCATCCACTCGCGCCGCCACCGGGGTCTACGAGGACACGACCGGTCCCGTCATCGCGGACTGGCTCGCCGAGCGCCGCCTGCCCGCCGACGTCAGGGTCGTCGCCGATGCCGACGTGGATGCGGCCTTGCGCGAGGCCGTCGCCGCGCATCCTCTCGTGCTCATCACGACGGGCGGGACGGGCGTCTCGCCGACCGACCGCACGCCCGAGGCCACCGCGGCCGTGCTGGACCGGCAACTGCCCGGCGTCGCCGAGGCGCTGCGGGCGCGCGGCGCGCAGGCGACCCCGCTCGCGGCGCTGAGTCGCGGCCTCGTCGGCGTCGCGGGCGGCACACTCGTCGTCAACCTGCCCGGCTCGCGCGGCGGGGTGGTCGACGGCCTGGAGGTGCTCGACGGGCTGCTGCCCCACCTCCTCGACCAGCTGCGCGGAGGGGATCACCGATGAGCGACATCCTGGCGACTGTGACCGGCGACCCGCTGGACTCCTCCACCGTCGACGAGTTCGTCTGGCGGGCCGAGGCCGGTGCGGTGGTGTCGTTCCAGGGGATCGTCCGCGACCACGACGGCGGCAAGGGCGTCGTCTCGCTCGACTACCGCGCGCATCCCGAGGCGGAGACGTTCCTGCGCGAGTGCTGCGAGGAGGTGGCCCGGACCACGGGACTGCGCGTCGCGGCGCAGCACCGGGTCGGCTCGCTCACCATCGGCGATCTCGCGCTCATCGCGGCGGTCGCGGCGCCCCACCGCGCCGAGGCGTTCGCCGCCTGCGAGGAGCTGGTCGAGATCATCAAGGCGCGGGTGCCGATCTGGAAGCGGCAGCACTTCACCGACGGCGCGTCGGAGTGGGTCGGTCTCTAGCCTGCTGCGCACCTGGTCCGTGGGCCTGGAACATCCGCATCCGCGGCTCTAGGATGTGGATCATGCCGCAGATACGGATCAAGGACGCCGCGCTGTACCTCGGGGTGAGTGACGACACCGTCCGCCGCTGGGTGGACGCCGGCGTGCTGACGAGCGGCCGCGACGGCGCCGGGCGCACCGTGGTCGACGGGCTGGAGCTCGCCCGGCTGGCCAAGGAGCAGGCCGTGCTCCCCGTCGATCCGTCGACGGGTGCGGGTTCCGCACGCAACCGGTTCGTCGGCCTCGTGACCGACATCGTCGCCGACCGCGTGATGGCCCAGGTGGAGCTGCAGTGCGGCCCCCACCGCGTGGTGTCGCTGATCAGCAGCGAGGCGGTGCGCGAGCTCGGCCTCGAGCTGGGCTCGGTCGCCGTCGCGGTCGTCAAGGCGACCAACGTGATGGTCGAGGCGCCGGCGGTGGGCCGGTGAACCGGCGCGCGCGGTTCGCAGCCGCCACCGCCCTCGTCCTCGCCGCGACGGTGTCCGCGCTGACCGGCTGCAGTGCCGCGTCCGCGGGGCTCGCCGCGTCCCCTCATCACCGGCGTCGTCGCCGTCGTCGCCCGCGGTCGCCGGGACCGTGACCGTCTTCGCGGCGGCGTCGCTGACGAAGACGTTCACGGCGCTCGGCGCGCAATTCGAGGCGGCGCATCCCGGGGCGAAGGTCGTCTTCTCGTTCGCCGGCTCGTCCGACCTCGTCTCGCAGCTGACGGCGGGAGCACCCGCGGACGTGTTCGCCTCCGCCGACGAGAAGAACATGACGAAGGCCGTGGACGCCCGGGTGATCGACGGCTCCCCCGCCGACTTCGCCACCAACGTGCTCGCGATCGCGGTGCCGCCGGGCAACCCGGCCCACCTGACGGGCTTCGCCGACCTCGCCTCCCCCTCGGTGAAGACCGTGGTCTGCGCCCCGCAGGTGCCGTGCGGGGCGGCGACGGCGAAGGTGGAGCAGTCCGCGGGCGTGACGCTGCACCCAGTGAGCCAGGAGTCGTCGGTCACCGACGTGCTCGGCAAGGTGATCTCCGGCGAGGCGGACGCCGGGATCGTCTACCGGACGGATGTGAAGGGCGCAGGCGCCACGGTCGGGTCCGTCCCGTTCCCCGAGGCCGCCGACACGGTCAACGTGTACCCGATCGCGAGGGTCGCGCACGCTCCGAACGCGGACGGCGCCGCCGCCTTCGTCGCCTTCGTCACCGGGCCGCAGGGGCGCGCGGCGCTGGCGGCGGCCGGCTTCGGCGCGCCGTGAGCGGCGTGCGCGGCGTGCGCGGCGTGAGTGCGGCGACATCTGCGCGTCCGGCGGCACCGGCGGGACCCGGCCAGGGCCTCGCCGTCCCCCGCTGGATCGTCGCGCTGGCCGTCGCCGGCGCGCTCTTCGTCCTCCTGCCGCTGCTCGCCATGGCACTCCGGGTCGACTGGGCGCACTTCCTCCCGCTGATCACCTCCCCGTCGTCGGTGGATGCGCTGCTCCTCAGCCTGCGCACCTCCCTGCTGGCCACGGCGGGTTGCCTGGTGCTCGGCATCCCGATGGCGGTCGTCCTCGCGCGCGTCCCGTTCTCCGGTCAACGCGTGGTGCGCGCAGTGGTGCTGCTCCCGCTGGTGCTGCCGCCGGTCGTCGGCGGCCTCGCCCTCCTGGCGCTGTACGGCCGCCGCGGCCTGCTCGGCGGGGCGCTCGACGTCGCATTCTCGACGCCCGCCGTGGTGCTCGCCCAGACGTTCGTCGCCCTGCCGTTCCTCGTGCTGAGCCTGGAAGGCGCGCTGCGATCCGCCGGCGAACGCTACGAGGCCGTGGCCGCCACACTCGGCGCGCGTCCGTCCGCCGTCCTGTTCCGGGTGACGCTGCCGCTGGTGCTTCCCGCGGTCGTGTCCGGCGCCGTCCTGTCGTTCGCACGGGCGCTCGGCGAGTTCGGCGCGACGCTCACGTTCGCCGGCAGCCTGCAGGGCGTCACCCGCACGCTGCCGCTCGAGATCTACCTGCAGCGCGAGACGGATCCGGATGCGGCGGTCGCCCTCTCGCTCGTGCTCGTGGCCGTCGCGATCGTCGTGGTCGCCGTCGCGCACGGAGCCGGCGAGCGCGTGCAGCCCTGGCGCGCCCGTCGCCGCTCCACCGTCGGGTCGGCGTCGTGAGCCTGAGTCTCACCGCCTCGCACGTGGCCCGGGACGTCGCCGTCTCGCTGCGTGTCGCCGACGGCGAGACGCTGGCGCTGCTCGGGCCGAACGGCGCGGGCAAGTCGACGGTTCTCGGAATGCTCGCCGGACTGGTCCGCCCCGACATCGGCCGCGCCGCGCTCGGCGACGACGTGCTCTTCGACCTCCCCCGCGCCTGGCGGCTGCCGCACCTCCGCGGGGTCGCGCTGCTGGCGCAGGATGCCCTCCTCTTCCCGCACCTCACGGTCCGCGGCAACGTGGCCTTCGGCCCGCGGTCGACCGGCGCCGGCCGCGCGGAGGCGGCGGAGCGGGCGGACGAGTGGATGCGTCGCACCGGCACGACCGCCTTCGCCGACCGCCGGCCGTCCGAGCTGTCGGGCGGTCAGGCGCAACGCGTCGCGATCGCGCGCGCACTGGCGGCCGAGCCCAGCCTCCTGCTCCTCGACGAGCCGCTCTCCGCCCTCGACATCTTCGTCGCGGCGGACGTGCGCGGGATGCTCGCAGACGTGCTCGCCGGACGCACCACCGTGCTCGTGACCCACGACGCCCTGGACGCGTACCTCCTCGCCGACCGCGTCGCCGTGATGCACGACGGCCGCGTGGTGGAGGAGGGACCGACGCGCCAGGTGCTGGAACGGCCGCAGCATCCGTTCACGGCCGAGCTCTCCGGCCTCACCCTCCTGCGCGGCGAACGAACCCCCGACGGGTTGGAGACGCCCGACGGGATGCGCGTGCGCGGCGACGCGGTCGCGCCCGTCGCGGTCGGCTCGCCGGCACTCGCGGCGGTGCGCCCCTCCGCTGTGCGGGTGCTCGGGGTCGGTGCGGCCGGTGCGTCCGTGCCGGGTGTGTCTGTTCCCGCCGTATCCGTCCGCGCCGCCGTCACCGCGCTCGAGCCGCAGGCCGACCTCGTCCGCATCCGCACCGCCCGGCTCGACGCGCTCGTGCCGCCCGCCGTCGTGGCGGACCTCCGCCTGCGCATCGGCGACCCCGTCACCCTCGAGGTGCCGCCCTCGGCCGTCTCCGTCTACCCCGCGTGACCGCCCATCCCGCCGAGTCGCGACATCTACTCACCACTCGCCCGGAATTCGCGCATCCACTCACCACTCGACGCAGCCCGAGGGCGCGCGAGCGGCGGCGCGGGCCCGCGTCAGCCGCCCGCGAAGGGCGGCAGCACGTCCACGGTGCCGGACAGCTCGCGCGACGGATCCCGCGACACCACCCCCGCGACCAGGAACGACCCCGATCGCACCACGCGCTCCATCGGCTCCCCGTACCGGGCGACGAGCTCCGCCTGCAGGCCGCCGACGGTCGCGTCCGCCACCTCGACGCGCTCCTCCGGACGCCCCGCCGCCTCCTCCGCCGCCGCGAAGTAGCGCACCAGCACCTCAGCCACCGATCGCCCCCATGCTCCGCACCGGCGGGGCGAACCCTGCCGCGTCCATCCCGTGCCCGGCCTGCTTGCCCCACATGGCGGCGCGCCACCAGCGGGCGATCTCCGCGTCGTCGGCCCCGCCGCGCAGCAGCCCGCGCAGGTCGGTCTCGTCGTCGCCGAACAGGCAGGAGCGGACGGTTCCCTCCGCGGTGACCCGGGTCCGGTCGCAGGCGGCGCAGAACGAGCGCGTCACGGAGGCGATGATGCCCACCGTGGCGGGCGCGCCATCCAGCGTCCAGCCCTCGACGCGCCACTCCTCGGCGGGCGCGTGCGGGTCGTCGCGTCCGGCCTCGAGCAGGGTGAACCGCTCGCCCAGCACCGCGAGCAGTTCCTCGGCGGAGACCATGTTCTCGCGCAGCCAGGAGCGGTCGGCGTCGAGGGGCATCTGCTCGATGAACCGCAGGCGGCAACCGTTCTCCAGCGCCCAGGCCAGCAGGTCGGCGGCGTCGTTCAGCGTGTCGCGCATCATGACGGCGTTGAGCTTGAGCGGCGTCATCCCGGCCTCGTGCGCGGCCCGGATGCCGGCGAGCACCGCGGGCAGCCGGTCTCGGCGGGTCAGTCGAGCGAAGTGCTCCCGGTCGACCGTGTCGAGGGAGACGTTCACGCGGGTGAGCCCGGCATCCACGAGCGAGTGGATGCGGTGGTCCAGCCCGATGCCGTTGGTCGTGATCGACAGGTCGACTCCGGGCGCGGCCGCCGCCGAGAGTCCGATGATGTCCGCCAGGTCCGCGCGCATGAGCGGCTCGCCGCCGGTGAACCGCACCTCGCGCACGCCCAGGTCGCGCACGCCGATGCCGACCAGGCGCGCGATCTCGGCCGCCGACAGGAGGTCCTCCCGGGGATCGCCGGCAGGCCCTCCGCGGGCATGCAGTACGTGCAGCGCAGCGAGCACTTCTCGGTGACCGACACCCGCAGGTCGCGCGCGACGCGGCCGAACCGGTCGATGAGCCCGGAGTGCTCCGGACGCCCGTCGACGCTCGGCGGACCGGCCGGCGCCGACGGCGACGGCAGCGTCGCCCGAAGCGGCAGGCCCAGATTGACGGCGGTCATCTCTTCACCATAGACCGGCCGGGACGACAGACAATAAGCTTCCCCCATGGGCATCATCTCGAACGGTTTCTCCGGCCGTCGGAGGACCGACGACCCCCGCCTCCCACCCGGTCAGTATCTGACCGAGGGCTTCCCGGTGCTCTCCGCCGGGCCGACGCCCCGCATCGCGAAGGACGACTGGGCGTTCACGATCACCACCGAGAAGGGCGACGTGCACCGCTGGAGCTGGGACGAGTTCCTGGCGCTCCCGCAGGAGGACGTGAGCACCGACATCCACTGCGTGACCAGCTGGTCGAAGCTCGGGACGTCGTGGCGCGGGGTGGCGCTCGACACCCTGTTCCAAGATGTCGACACCAGCTTCCAGTACACGATGGCGCACAGCTACGGCGGCTACACCACGAACGTCCCGCTCGCCGACCTGCTCGGCGGCAAGGCCTGGGTGGCGCACAGCTTCGACGGGAAGGACCTGGAGCCGGAGCACGGCGGTCCCGCCCGGCTGCTCGTGCCGCACCTCTACTTCTGGAAGAGCGCGAAGTGGGTCAACGGGCTGCAGATGCTGCCACAGGACCAGCCGGGCTTCTGGGAGCAGAACGGCTACAACATGTACGGCGACCCCTGGAAGGAACAGCGCTACTGGTGAGCACCGTATGGCGGGTGGCCGACGTGGTCGACACCAGGATGGAGACCCCGACGGCCCGCACCATCCGGTTGCGCATCCCGGGCCTGCACGGCCACCTGGCCGGTCAGCACGTCGACATCCGCCTGACGGCGCCCGACGGGTACCAGGCGGTGCGGTCGTACTCGATCGCGTCGGGCGGCGGACGCGGCGCGCTCGAACCGCACGAGCTGCCCGACGACGAGCTCGAACTGACGGTGGAGGAGCTCGCCGACGGCGAGGTCTCCCCTACCTGGTGCGCGGCCTGCAGAACGGCGACCAGCTCGAGGTGCGCGGCCCCGTCGGCGGCTGGTTCGTCTGGCGGCCCGGTGACACCACTCCGGTGCAGCTGATCGCCGGAGGATCCGGCGTGGTGCCGCTCATGTCCATGGCACGGGCGCACGCCGCCGCAGCCAGCAGCGCTCGGTTCCGGATGCTGTACTCGCTGCGGGCGCCGTTCTCCGGCTACTACACCGACGAACTGGCGACGCTGGCATCCGACGCCGGGGCGCCGCTCACCGTCGACTACGTCTACACGCGGCAGGCGCCGACCGGCTCGGACGCGAAGCCCGGACGCCTCACCGCCGAGGGCCTCATGCAGCGCGTGCTGCCGGCCTCCGACTCCCCCACGTTCTTCATCTGCGGTTCGACCCCGTTCGTCGAGGCGGTCTCCGGCTGGCTGGTCGATGCCGGCCACGACCCGGCGCGGGTCCGCACCGAGCGCTACGGCGGCGTAGGAGGCACGCCATGACGGATCAGTCCTACCTCGACGGCAATGCGGCCGCCGGGTTGCTGTCGGAGGTCTTCGCCGCCGACGTCACCACCGCGGTCGGATGCTGCGCCAACTGCGGCGACGAGTCGGTCGTCGCGCGTGGCCGCGTCTACGTCGACCAGCACGGCCTCGTCATGCGCTGCTCCGTCTGCGGCGATGTGCTCGCCGTGGCGGCCGAGCGCGCCGGCCGGCTCTGCCTCGACCTGCGCGGCCTCGCCTGGCTGGAGTTCGCGGTCGATGACTAGCCGCCGAGGCGTGCTCCGCCGCGTGCTCCGCCCGAGCGCGGCGTCCTGCGAAGGAGCTTCGCCCGAATAGTCGCCGATTCTCCTTCAGTACTGCCATTCGAAGGAGATTCGGCACCTGATCTCCTTCGTTGCGCCCCGCCCGTCCGGACTCGAGGGTGGGTGGGTGGGTCGGGGGGACGGCGGCGCGTCAGGAGACGTGCACCGCCGGCCGGCGCTTCACGTCGCGCTCCGCCTCGCGCAGCACCTCGCGGGTGACGGGGGCGACCTCCCCGACGCCCGTGATCAGGTACCGGAACATGTTCGAGATCGGGTTGCCCTCGGTCCACTCGAAGTAGATCGTCGGCACCACGCCGGTCACGTCGCGCATCTCGATCAGAACCGCCGCGATCGTGTTCGGCACGTTGCCGCTCCGCACCTGCAGCACCCGGTAGCCGTGCTTGATCACGCCGTGCACCACCAGGTCCTCCTCGAAGTCGGAGGAGTCGGAGGGCAGCACCTCGAGGAAGATCGTCCGCGACCGCTGCGGGATGTGGCTGAACTTGCGCTCGTCCTTGTTCTTCTGCTCGTACTCCTTCGTCGTGTCGACGTCGGGCTCGTGCGAGATGATGCGGATCTCGCCCTCCTCCGCGTCCTCGAGGATGAAGTCGAGCGCCGTCACGTCGAAGGTCACCGAGGTGGCGCGCAGCTGGAACGATCGGCCGATGCGCGACACGATCGAGACGATCAGGATCGCGAGGATGAAGAGGGTCGCGATGCGCAGGCCGTCGGGCCGCTCGATGATGTTGTCGATGGTCGTGTAGACGAAGATCGCCGTGATGACGCCGAAGGCGACGGTGCGCTTGCGTTGCCGCTTCCGGCGGGCCGAGAGGGTCACCGCGAGGGATGCCGACGTGATGAGCACCAGCACGCCGGTCGCGTACGCGCCGCCCTGCGCATCCACGCTCGCCTGGAAGATCAGCGTGATGAGGAAGGCGATCGCGGTGAAGACCAGGACGAGCGGACGCACCGCGCGCGCCCACTGCGGGGCCATGCCGTAGCGGGGCAGGTAGCGCGGGACCAGGTTGAGCAGGCCCGCCATCGCCGACGCGCCCGCGAACCAGAGGATGAGGATGGTGCTGATGTCGTAGACCGTGCCGAAGCCGTTGCCCAGGTACTCGTGGGCGAGGTACGCCAGCGCGCGGCCGTTCGCCGGTCCGCCCGGCTGGAAGTCCTTCTGCGGGATGAGCAGCGTCGTGGTGAAGCTCGACGTGATCAGGAACACGCTCATGATGATCGCCGCCGTGGTCAGCAGCCGCCCGGCGCCGCGGATGCGTCCGGTCGGGTGCTCCGGATCGTCGTCCGGCCGGCCCTTGATCTGCGGCATCACGGCGACGCCGGTCTCGAAGCCGGAGAGGCCGAGGGCGAGGCGCGGGAACACGATGAGGGCGACACCGACGACCACCAGCGGGCTGCCGTTCTGGCGGAACAGCGCCGCCCACCAGTCGTCGACCGCGGTCGGATGCTGGAACACCTCGACGATGGAGGTTCCGACCACCACGACGTTGAGCGCCAGGTACACGCCGACCAGCACCACCGCGATGCCGATCGCCTCCTTGAACCCCTTGAGGAACACGGCACCCAGCAACGCGAGCAGGAACAGGGTGATCAGCACGTTGTTGCCGTGGAACCAGTCGGGCGCATACGGATTCTCGATCGCGTGCGCGGAGGCGTCCGCCGCCGACAGCGTGATGGTGATCATGAAGTCCGTCGCCGCGAAGCCCAGCAGCACGAGGACGAGCAGCTTGCCCGCCCACCAGGGCAGCAGCCGCTCCAGCATGGCGATGGAGCCGGAGCCCTTGAAACTCTCGCGCGCGACCCGGCGGTACACGGGGAGGGCGCCCAGCAGCGTGAGCGCCACGAGCACCAGCGTGGCGAACGGCGAGACCAGTCCGGCGGCCAGCGCCGCGATGGCGGGCTGGTAGCCCAGGGTGGAGAAGTAGTCCACACCGGTGAGGCACATGACCTGCCACCACGAGTGCGTGCGCTCGGGGTTGCGGCCGTGCGGGCCCTGCTGCGTGCCGCGCTCATCCACCATGCCGGTGAGCAGCCAGTGGCGCAGCCGCCCGCCCTTCACCGCGGCGGGGGCCGGCCGTGCCTGCCCGGGGAGGGGGACCGGGACCTGGCCCGTGCTGCTCGCCATCCCCGTCCCTTCGCTCACGCTGTCGTGGTCAGCGTAGCGCTCACCACGCGGAGGCACGGTAGTCCTTGAGGAAGACGCCGTGGAGATCCTCGCCCGCCTCGCCGCGGACGATGGGGTCGTAGACGCGGGCGGCGCCGTCGACGAGGTCGAGCGGGGCGTGGAAGCCCTCCTCCGCCAGCCGCACCTTGGTGTGATGCGGGCGCTCGTCGGTGATCCAGCCGGTGTCGACGGCGGTCATCAGGATGCCGTCGGTCTCGAACAGCTCCCCGGCGCTGGTCCGCGTCATCATGTTGAGCGCGGCCTTCGACATGTTGGTGTGCGGATGTCCGGCGCCCTTGTAGCGGCGGCCGAACACCCCTCCATTGCGGACACGTTGACGACATACGAGCGCCCGGCGGCCGCGAGCGACGGACGAAGCCGGTCGATGAGGATGAACGGAGCGGTCTGGTTGCACAGCTGCACCTCGAGCAGTTCGAGGGCGTCGATGCTGCCGATGGCCTGCGTCCAGCTGTTCACGTGGGCGACGTCGGGCACGAGACCGCCCGCGTCGATCGCCGTTCCGTCGGCGTGCCTGGCCAGCGACGACGAGCCCGCGGCCATGGCGGCGCTCGCCAGGTCGTCGGCCGTGAGCGCGCCCGGACCGGCGAGCTCGGCGATGGTGCCGCGGACATCGGCGGCCGAGAGCAGCGGATGCGCGGCGACCGACCGCTCCAGCGCGAGCGGATGGGGGTCGGCGGTGTGGCCGAACGTCTCGAGCTCCGGCAGCGGCCCGTCGGGCAGCGGCTGCGTCTCGGCCTCGGCGAGCAGCGAGTACGCGCCGGGCGAGCGGCGCACCGTCTGCGCCGCGTTGTTGATGAGGATGTCGAGCGAGCCGCGCTCGGCGACCGAATCGGCGAGCGCGATCACCTGCGCCGGGTCGCGCAGGTCGATGCCGACGACGCGGAGGCGGTGGATCCACTGCCCGGCGTCGGGCAGCTGCGAGAAGCGGCGCACCGCATCCCGCGGGAACCGGGTCGTGATGGTCAGGTGGGCGCCGTCGCGCAGCAGGCGCAGCGCGATGTGCATCCCGATCTTCGCGCGTCCGCCGGTCAGCAGGGCGCGCTTTCCGGTGAGGTCGGTGCGGGCGTTGCGCTTGAGGTGGCTGAAGGCGGCGCACGACGGGCACAGCTGGTGGTAGAACCAGTCGACCTCGGTGTACTGCTGCTTGCAGATGTAGCAGGCGCGTGCGGTGATGAGCGTGCCCGCGGTACGGGACCCGGTCGTGCTGGAGGTCAGCTCGCGGCCGCGCGTCTCGTCGTCGATGCGGTCGGGGGCGCCGGTCGCCGTCGCGGCGATCACGGCGCGGTCGGCCGCGGCGACCTGCTCACGGAGGGTGCGCCGCCGCTCCTGCTTGACCGCCTTGAACATGTGGCCGGTGGCCTGACGGACGGCGACGAAGTCGGGGTGCTCGTTGTCGAGTTGGTGGAGCTGCGCGAGCACGCGGAGGGTCGCCGCGAGATCGTCGGGATCGAGGCCTGTGGGGGCCGGTGTTTCGGGAGGCACCGGAGAATTCTACGTGGCACGATGAGCGCATGGATGCGCACGCGTTCTTCGAGACGACCGGCACGGTGTTCGAGTTCGCCGGGGTGGCGGCGATGGCCGTCGGCTTGATCGTCGCGCTCGGGCTCGCGGCGCGGGCGTGGGCCCGGCAGCGGAGCGGTGCGGCGGCGTTCCGGACGCTGCGCGAGAGCTTCGGCGGCGTCATCCTGCTCGGGCTGGAGATCCTGGTCGCGGCGGACCTGGTGAAGACGGTGACCTCGACGCCGTCCCTGACCGATGCCGTCGTGCTGGGCATCATCGTGCTGATCCGCACGATCCTCAGCTTCTCGCTGCAGGTCGAGATCGACGGCGTCGCGCCGTGGCGACGGGCCCTGGTCACCGGTCCGGAGGTGCTCGCCCGTGCGGCCCGCTCGGCGACCCGCACGCCCGACGGCGGCCAGCAGCCGCCAGGGGTCTAGCGTCCGGCTCTAGCGCCCCTCGTCGGCGCGGCGCGCCGCCCGCTCTGCGTCGCGCTGCTTGACGCGCGCGTTCTCGGCGCGCACGGCGGCCTGTCGTGCCCGCTCGTCGACCAGCCACGGCGGCGGGTCGGCCAGCAGCGCCTTGATCTCGGCCGTGGTCAGCGCCTCGGTGATCCCGCCGCGTGCGAGGCCGGAGTTGGAGACACCCAGCTTGCGCGACACCACGTCGCGCGGGTGCGGGCCCTCGGCGCGCAGGGTCTGCAGCCACTCCGGCGGGTTCGCCGTCAGCTCGTCGAGCTCGGTGCGGCTGATCTCGCGGTCGCGGAAGTCGTCGGGCGCCGCCGGCAAGTAGATGCCGAGCTTCTTGGCCGCGGTGGCCGCTTTCATGGTCTGCGCCTTCATGCTCCCCAGGCTACCGTTCGCTACCCTCGTCTCGTGTCCTCCCCCTTCCGCCTCTCCTTCCCGCTCGGCGTCACCGTCGGCAAGTGGACGCGCACGTTCGAGCAGCGCTTCCCCGAGGTGGAGCTGGTGGCACGGCCGAGCGTGGACCCGCTGGCCGACCTCGCGGTGGGCGAGGCCGACATGGTGTTCGCGCGCGACGCGGAGGCGGACGACGGCCGGCACCTCATCCCGCTGTACGCCGAGGACGTCGTCGTGGTCATGCACCACGAGCACCTGCTGACGCTCCGGGCGGACGAGGACGAGCAGGAGGAGCTGCACCTCGCCGATCTCGACGGCGAGCCGCGTGTGACGGGCGAACCGTCGGAGGCCTTCATGCGGAGCGTCGCCGAGGGCGCCGGTGTCGCGCTGCTGCCCGCCTCGGTGGCGAAAGCGCTCCGGAGGAAGGACGTGGTCGCGCTGCGCGTCGCGGATGCCCCGCAGAGCCGCATCGGGCTGACCTGGCCGCGCGAGGCGCAGCATCCCCTCGTCGACGACTTCATCGGCATCGTGCGGGGCCGCACGGCCCACAGCTCGCGCAACCCGGAGGTGGCCGCCAAGGAGGCGGCGGACGGGCGCAAGGCCGGCACCCCGCGCACACCCGCGACCTCGCGCAAGACCGCCGCCCCGCGGTCCGGCGGCGCCCGCAAGCGCCCGCGCCGCCGCTGACGCGCCTGCTCTCGCACGCTCGACCGTTCGAATCGACGATCGAGTGGTCCCGACATGCCGTCACGGCGGCGCCCATGACGGCGTGTCGGGACCATTGGTTGCGCGCCGACACGGGGTGGGCTGGCGGATGATGGGCGCATGAGCAGCGCCGGCCGTGACGCCCAGTCCGAGATCTACCGCGACGGGGTCGCCGGGCGCCGGCCGCGCATCCCGGTCGGATTCGCGCAGCTGGAACGCGCGGCGGAGAAGCGGATGGGCCGGCCCGCGTTCGCGTACATCGCGGGCTCCGCGGGGCTGGAGCGCACGGCGCAGGCCAACCTCGACGCCTTCGCGCGGCAACGGATCGTGCCGCGCGTGCTGCGTGACGTATCCCGCCGCGACCTGTCGATCGACCTCTTCGGCGTTCGCCGGCCGACCCCGCTGCTGCTCGCTCCGATCGGGGTGCTGGAGCTGGCTCGGCGCGGCGGGGATGCGGCGGCGGCACGCGCGGCGGCGGCTCTCGGCGTGCCCGCCGTGCTCTCCAACCAGGCGTCGCAGCCGATGGAGGACGTCGCGTCGGCGATGGATGCGGTCTCCCCGGCGCTCCGCGCTGGTTCCAGCTCTACTGGAGCTCGTCGCGCGAGCTGGTCGCGAGCCTCGTCGCCCGCGCGGAGCGCTCCGGCTGCGAGGCCATCGTCGTCACCCTCGACACCCATGTGCTCGGCTGGCGGCCGCGCGACCTCGCCCTCGGCTACCTGCCGTTCAGCCGCGGGCTGGGCATCACGCAGTACACCAGCGACCCGGTGTTCCGCGAGCTCGTGCGCGAGCGCGCGGCTCGGGGCGGACGCGCCGCAGCGACGCCGACGCCGGCCGCCCTCGCCTCCTTCGCGAGCATCCTGCGCCACCACCCGGGACCCCTGCGCGAGAAGCTGCGGTCGGGCGAGCCGATCGCGGCGGTCGAGACCTTCCTCGACGTGTTCGCCGACCCGTCCCTCACCTGGGACGACCTGGGCTTCCTGCGCGAGCGCACGCGCCTGCCGGTCGTGCTGAAGGGCGTGCTGCACCCCGACGACGCGCGACGCGCCCTCGACGCGGGGATGGATGCTGTGCAGGTCTCGAACCACGGCGGCCGCCAGCTCGACGGCGAGGTTGCGGCCCTCGACGCGCTGCCCGGGGTCGTGGATGCGGTCGCCGGCCGCATCCCCGTGCTCTTCGACAGCGGCATCCGCGGCGGGTCGGATGCGGTCGTCGCGCTGGCGCTCGGCGCGCGAGCGGTCGCGATCGGGCGGCCGTACGCCTACGCCCTGGCGCTGGCCGGCGAGGAGGGCGTGCGCGAGCTGCTCCGGAACATGATCGCCGAGCTCGACATCACCCTCGGCCTGGCGGGCGTCCGCAGCGTCGCCGAGCTGGACGCCGCCGTGCTGGACGCCGCCGTGCTGGACTCCGCGGTGCTGGATACCGCCGTGCCGACCGTGCGGACGCCTACGACACCGACGCCCCGATGAGCGACAGCAGCGCCTGCGCGTACGCCGTCGCGGCGTCGTCGTGCTCGAACATCCGCTCCTCGCCGCCGAAGTAGGCGGTGACCCGGTAGCCGTCCGGCGTGCGCGCCAGGTGGCGGAAACTCGCCCCGAGCAGTTCCCGCAGCTGGTCCTCGCGCGGGATCCACAGGGCGTCCTCGACGGCGAGCGAGTCGAGCGCCCACTCGGTGGTGCCGTTGAAGCCGAGGATCGTGCCGGTGTCGAAGTGGTGCGGCTCGATGGTCATCTCGCTCACCGTGAACCGCTCCCCCTCCATCCCGGGCCGGTCGATGGCGAAGGTGTCTCCCGAGCCCGGCTGCCAGCGCAGCCCCGCAGCGCGCAGCTGCCGGGCGATGTCCTCTGCGATCATGGTGCTCCTCTCGCCGGCCGGCGTGGCCGGACTCAGTCGGTGACGATGACGACCTTGCCGCGGACGTGGCCGGCCTCGAGCCTCCCGAAGGCCTCCACGGTCCGCTCGATCGGGTAGATGGAGTCGATGGGCAGCACGAGCTCGTTCTCGGCGAGCAGGCCGGCCAGTTCGGCGAGGTCGTCGTTGGTGCCCGCGTATCCGCCCACGTTCGTGGCGCCGTGCGCGTCGGGGCCGAAGACGGCGATGCTGTTGACGCGCTCGATCGGCACCCCGAGCTCGAGGGCCGCCTCGATGGTGTCCGCGCCGTGGTTGTCGAGCACCGCGGTCACGTGGTCGTCGTCGATGAGGTCGCGCACCCGGTCGGCGAGCCCGTCGCCGTACGCCACCGGGATGATGCCCAGCGACTCCAGGAACTCGTGGTTCTCCTCGCCCGCGGTGCCGATCGCGGTCGCGCCGGAGCGCACCACCAGCTGGGCGGCGAGCACACCGACGCCGCCCGCGGCCGCGCTGACGAGCACCGTGTCACGCTCGTGCACGTCGAGGGCGCGGACCGTCGCCATGGCCGTCCGTCCGACCACGCCGAGCGATCCGGCCGCCTCGAAGGTCAGCGCGTCGGGCTTGGCGACCACCTGGCCGTCCTCCGGTACGACGACGAAGTCGGCGACCGACGCGAAGGGGGCCGTTCCGAACACGGCCTGGCCCCGCTCGAAGCGAGTGACGCCCTCGCCGATGTCCTCCACGAAACCGGCGAAGTCCTGCCCGATGCCGCTGGGCAGGGTCACGCCCATCCGCGCCGCCGCCCGCTCGTCGCGGTACGCCTTGTAGTCCATCGGGTTGAGCCCGGCCGCCATGACGCGGACCAGCAGCTGGCCGGGGCCCGGCCACGGTCTCTCCCGCTCCACGATGTGGAGGTAGTCGCGGGAACCGAACTCTTCGAACTGGACGAAACGCGGCACTGGACGGGCTCCTTCCCTCTGGTAGGAGGGAGCCTATCCCCGGCAGCCGGGGAAGAGCAGACAGTGCCAGGCAGCGCTCAGCCGAAGAGCAGCGCCGCCTCCTCGTAGCGCGCCTCGGGCACGGTCTTGAGCCCGCCGGTGGCGTCGGCGATCGAGACGTTCACCACGTCCGTGCCGCGCAGTGACACCATGGAGCCCCAGCGGCCCTCGTAGACCGCATCGATCGCGGCCATGCCGAGACGCGTGGCCAGCACGCGGTCGTAGGCGCTGGGGACGCCGCCGCGCTGCATGTGGCCGAGCACGGTGGCGCGCGACTCGATGCCGGTGCGCTCCTCGATCATCGGGGCCAGCATCTCGCCGATGCCGCCGAGGCGCGGACGGTTGAACGCATCCAGGCCCTTGTGGGAGTGCGCCTCCTCCATCGTGTCGAGGTGGAAGCCCTCCGAGACCACGATGACGGGCGCGCGGCCGCGGTCGCGGACCGACTCGACCCACTCGCAGATCTGCTCGATCGACTGCGGCTGCTCCGGGATGAGGATGGCGTGCGCGCCGCCCGCCATGCCCGAGTGCAGCGCGATCCAGCCGACGTGGCGGCCCATGACCTCGACGACCATGCAGCGCTGGTGCGACTCGGCGGTGGTGCGGAGGCGGTCGATCGCCTCGGTGGCGATCTCGACCGCGGTGTCGAAGCCGAACGAGTAGTCGGTCGCGGCGAGGTCGTTGTCGATGGTCTTCGGCACGCCCACGATGCGCAGGCCCGCGTCGGTGAGGCGGCGGGCCGCGGTCAGCGTGCCCTCGCCGCCGATGGCGATGATGGCGTCGATGCCGTTCTCATCCATCATCCGCTGGATGTTCTCGGGTCCGCCCTTCTCGCTCTCGAAGGGGTTGGTGCGGCTGGAGCCGAGGATGGTGCCGCCCTGGCGGGAGAGGCCGCGGACGCTGTGCCGGTCGAGCGGCATGATGTCGCCCTCGACCACACCGCGCCAGCCGTAGCGGAAGCCGGCGAACTCGGAGCGGTGGACGCGGTCGCCCTTCAGGACCGCTCCGCGGATGACCGCGTTCAGGCCCGGGCAGTCGCCGCCGCTGGTGAGGATGCCGATCTTCATGCTGCTCCGTTTCTCGTGCGTACGTGAATCATGCCCGCCCGCGCGGGGCTGCACAAAATCGCACTGGACGCAGAGCGCGCTCCGGTGGTAGGCGGATCAGAGCCCGAGGGCCCGCTGCAGCTTCGACGAACTGGCTGAGGGCCGCGCCCCGGCGGCGAGCAGCCGCTCCTCGATCCGGTCGAGCAGGGCGGTCCGGCCCTCGCGGCTTCCCGCGGCGCCGCCGAGCAGCTCGACCTCCCACTCGCGCCACTCCTGCGTGCCGCCGGAGCGCAGGTTCTCGCTGCGCACGTGGTCGTCGGTGAGCTCGGCCAGCTCGAAGCCGGCCGCATCCTGCAGCAGAACGCTGTCGCGCTGGTTGGTGACCCGGGCGATCGGTACCAGGGGTGCGCCGCCGGTCAGCTCGCGCAGGTGGTCGACCAACTCGGCGGGCGGCTCGTCGGCCTCGGTGAGCGGCCAGTGCAGCTCGGTGCGGCCCTCGTCGGCCGGCTCCTTGACGTGCCAGCCGGCATCGTGGCCGCCGCGGCGGATGCGCACCGCCGTCTTGTGCTGCGCCAGCGCCAGGTCGGCGGTGTCGAAGTAGGTCGCCACCAGCTCGTGCCGCTCGGGCTCGCCCTGCACGGCGACCGGGCCGACGCCGACGAGCTGCGGATGGCGCGCCTCGGCGTCCACGTCGTACTTGCGCTCGATCTCGGTCTGCGAGTGGTGGGGCATATGCCCTGTCTAGCCCACATTTCCTCTGTCGCGAAATTACAAGCGGCGGCCGGAGCCCGCCGTCTACGGTGAACGCATGACTGCTGAGACGATCACCGCCCGCTTCGACGTGACCGGATGGGACCCGGCCGCGCTGCCCGGCATCGACGGCGACTGGCTGGGCGCCATCGTCATGCGGAAGACGTACACGGAGGGGCTCGTGGGCGAGTCGGTCGCGCACTTCGTGTCCTCCGGCACCGAAGAGGCGGGCCGCGGCTACCTCGCCGCCGAGCGCATCAGCGGGCGCCTCGACGACGGCCGTGAGGGCTCCGTCACGGTGCACCACGGGGCGCTGCAGGACCCGGGCGACGCGTCCGCCTTCGGGTACATCGTCCCGGGGACGGGCACCGGCGACTTCGCGGGATTCCGCGGCCGGGCGCGCATCGAGCATGACGACCGCGGCGCGTTCTTCGTGTTCGAACTGGAGTGACGCACCGCACACCGACTCGGCTCTTCACTGCGCCCGTCACCGGCGGTACTGTCGGGGCATGAGCGACCCCAGAGGACGTGAGTCCGGAGACGACGAGGACCTCGACGACTTCCGCGAGGCGCAGGAGACCGACTACGAGCCGGAGCCGGTGGTGCACGACCCGGAGGACCTCCCCGTGGTCGACGACGAGGACGACGAACTCCTCCCCGACGACGACCGCCCGGTGCCCCTCGACCCCGACGACGCCGAGATCGCCTGACCCGCCCCCTTACGCCAGCGCGTCCTCCAGCAGGTGGATGAGCGCATCCAGCTGCACCGAGTCGGCCGAGCCGACCTCCACGTCGCTGCCGTCGAGGGCACGCGCCGCGAGCCCCTGCTTCGCGTCGATCAGCTCCGCGATCTTCGAGTCGATGGTCTGCGCCGCGATGATCCGCCACGCCGTGACCGGCTCCTCCTGACCGATGCGGTGCACGCGGTCGATCGCCTGCGTCTGCTCCGCCGCCGTCCACGACAGCTCGGCCAGGACGACGTTGGATGCGGCCTGCAGGTTGAGGCCGACGCCCGCCGCCGTGAGCGAGCACACCGCCACCGCAACCTCGGGGTCGTTGTTGAACGCGTCGATCTCCTTCTGGCGCGCGAGCGCGGACTGGTCGCCGCGGATCGAGATCGTCTTCAGGTCGCGGGCCGCGAACGCCTCCTCCGCCGCATCCATCACGTCGATGTGCTTGGCGAAGAACACGACCTTGCCGACGGAGCGCGCGAGCTGCGCCGTGTAGTCCGAGGCGAGCCCGGCCTTCGCCTGGCCGATCTTGCGGACCATGGTGAACACGTTGTCGCCGGTCTTCGCCGACTTCGACTCCTCGAGCTCCGACTGCGCGACGAGGCGGATGAGGTGGCGGCGGTGCGCCTCGTCGTCACCTTCGAACGAGTCGGGGCGGCCGGCGGCCGCGGCACGGTGGTACTTGGCGACGAGGCGGGCGGCGAGCTCCTTCTCGGCCTGGCGGATGGACCGGCCGAGCTCGTCGTCCAGCTCGACCGGCAGGTCGACGACGCGGCGGCTCGGCAGGTCGGCGGCCACGTCGAGCTTGCGGCGGCGGACGATGCCCATGTCGATGACCGCCTCGCGGGCGGCCGCGTAGAAGCCGAAGTCGGCAGGGGTCAGCCCGCTCTCCTCCAGGTGCTCCATCAGCTGCGCGGTCGGCTTGCTGCCGTCGATCCAGCCGAGGAACTGCCAGATCGCCTTGAAGTCGTCGATGTCGTTGATGAGCGGTGTACCCGTCAGCGCGATCATGAGCGGGTCCGGCGTGTTCGAGCGGATGGCATCCGCCAGTCCCAGCACCAGGCGCGACCGCTGCGAGTGCAGATTCTTGATGAAGTGCGCCTCGTCGACGACCATGCCCTTGAAGCCGAGCGTGCTCAGCCAGGAGAGGTGCCGATCCAGCACCTCGTAGTTGACGATGACGACGTCGGCGAACGCGTCGAGGCCCTCGCCGTCGCCGTGGATGACGGTGGCGCGGCGGTGCGGCGTCCAGCGCTCCACCTCGCGCGCCCAGTTCATCTTGACCACGTTCGGGACCACGGCGAGCAGCGGATAGGCGCCCGCGACGGAGGCCCCGAGGACGGACTGGGCGGTCTTGCCGAGACCGGGCTCGTCAGCCAGCAGGAAGCTGCGGTGGCCGAGCCGGACGCTCTCGATGAACCGGGACTGGTGGTGCATCAGCTCCAGTCCGTTCGGCGAATAGCGGTCGATCAGCGGTGCCGGCGGCAGCTCCATGCTGGCCGCCTGGCCGCCGGCCCCGTACTCGAACGACTTGAACAGCGGGCCGAGCAGCTCCCACGAGTCCAGGCGCCGGCGCGGTGTCGGGGCCGGGGGCGTGAGCCGTGACAGGTCGGGGGCCAGGAACGGGTTGGACAGCTGCCGCGCCTTCACGGACTGCGGAACGACCTGCTTCTCCGCCAGCTCCGGCGGGATGACGCTGTCCTGCTTGGGCGTCGGGCGTTCGATGGTGATGATGAGGTCGTCGGGCGAGAGCTCCGTGCCCGACTCGAGCAGCCAATCCCGGCGCATCTTCTGCGCGGTGGCGCTCGACGCGCTCTCGCTCTCGAGCAGCGAGATCAGCGACGTGTCGCGCGCGGCGGTCTTCGCCAGGATGGTGGCGATGCCGTCGAGCCGCTTCAACTGCTCGGCGCGGGCGGCGTCGCTCAGCTCCGTGTCGGCCTTCGCGCGGGCGCGCTCCTCGCGCATCAGGAAGGCGATCACCTGGAACTTGGTGCGGTTCGTGGGTCCGAGCTTCTTGCCGTCGGCGGCCTTCGCCTCGACCTCGCGCACCTTGCGGGCGAGGACGGGGATGAGTCCGTCGTTGTTGGCGTGCCGGTTCTTCCGCTGCTGCGGCCTGGTCGGGCTGGTGCGCTGACCGGAACGAGACATGGTCCTCCGTAAAAGGCGCCGCGCGCTGTCGGAGGACGCGACGCCGTGTGGGCGTGAGGCCGGCGGATGCGCGAGGACCGATGCCGAGTGGATCGGGCTCGACGCTGATGACGCCGGGAGCGCGACACAGGATGGTCGCGCAGCGCCTATTCTACCGGCTGCGACGCCGTTCAGCGACGCGAATCGACAGGGATCTTGATCGTGAGCCCGGCGACCACGAACACGGCCGCCGCGGCGAGGCTGAGAAGCGGCAGCGCGGCGGTCAGCCACGCGACCGGCCACACCGGGTTCCAGAGCACGGCGATCGGGATCAGCCCGGCGAACCACCACCAGCTCTTGGCCTGCCCGGCGAAGACGCAGAGGATGAGCGCGAGGATGCTGACCGCGTACCGCACGTACAGGTACCAGTCGCCGCCCAGCGCGAGCCCGAACAGCAGGATCAGGGCGCCGAGCATGCCGGGCGCGAGGGCCGCGCGGTTGAAGGTCGGCTGCTGCGGGGTGCGGGGACGGGACACGGCATCCCACTCTACGGGGCCGGGACGTGGTGCGCCCGCCCGGTTGAGGGAGACCTTGCTCTCCGGCCGGGCGGGCGACGTGGTGCGTGCTGTGTGCGGGACGCTGCTGCGAGTTACAGCGATCCGCGGCGGAGCAGGAATGCGCACGGAGGCGCGCCGGAGCCGACGCGCACCGTGACGGTGGAGTTCCGGGCGAGCGCCAGGAACGGTTCCAGTTCGAGACGGGTCATGGGTACTCGGCGGAGTTCCGCGTCCGATGCGATCCCGTTCACCGCGAACGCGACGTCGGGTACGTCGTAGGGCTCGTCGGCGAGGTCGAGGAACACGATCGGCGAGGCATCCCCCGGATCGAGCGGGAACACCGAGAGGATCGCTTCGGCGGCGGCCTCGGTGGTGACGTCGTCCTCGAGGTGGACGACGGGCGTGGTGATCTGATCTTCCGGATAGCCGCTGCCGACGAGGGTAAGCGTCTCGCCGTCTTCCATGGCATCGAGTGCGGTTAAGAGCGCACCGGACAGCAGCGGGCTGAGGTTCTTCAGCAAAGTCGGGCCTTTCCTGTTAAACGAATATTTCTCAACCCCTCCCTGGAGGATAGACCTCTCGGTATGTCCACCTACACCCCCCGTTGGGGGGTGAAGCCCGGAGTTCGCTGCGTAAAACGAACCTCCCGCTACCCCGGGCGGGTATCAGGCGCCCGGGCATATCCTGAGGGGGTGATCGCAGACATCAAGAAGCGCGCGCTGCACCGGACGCGCATCCTCGAAGGGCAGCTCCGCGGGCTCGAGAAGATGATCGAGAACGAGGACTACTGCATCGACATCATCACGCAGTCGCTCGCCATCCAGAAGTCGCTCGGGTCGCTGAACCGGCTGCTGGTCGAGAACCACCTCCGCACCCACGTCGCCGAGGCGTTCGAGGAGGGCGGCAGCGCCGCCGACGACGCGATCGTCGAGCTGCTGAAGATCTACGAGCTCTCCAACAACCGCGGCTGACGCGACGATGACCGACAGCGAGCCGCTCATCCGCATCGTCCGCGGCGACATCACCGACGAGACGGTGGATGCCATCGTCAACGCCGCCAACAGCTCCCTGCTGGGCGGAGGAGGCGTCGACGGAGCCATCCACCGCCGGGGCGGCCCGGCCATCCTCGACGCCACCCGCGAGCTGCGCGCCACCACGCTGCCGGACGGACTGCCGACGGGCCAGGCCGTCGCCACGATCGCGGGCGACCTGGGCGCGAAGTGGGTCATCCACGCGGTCGGGCCGGTGTGGTCCGCGAGCGAGGACCGCACGCCGTTGCTGCAGAACGCCTACCGCAGCTCCCTCCGAGTCGCGCGCGAGCTCCGAGCACGCACCGTCGCGTTCCCGGCGATCTCGGCCGGCATCTACGGCTGGCCGATGGACGATGCGGCGCGCGTCGCCGTCAGCACGGTGCGCGCGGTGCTGTCCTCGGGCGTCGGCTCCGTCGAGCACGTCCGCTTCGTGCTGTTCTCCGACGCGGCGTTCGACGCCTTCCGCGCGGCGGCCGGCGAGTGACCGTCGCGGCCGAGGACGCGCTGGAGCGCTTCCGGACGCTGCTGCGCATCCCGACGATGTCGCGGAACGCCGTCGACGAGACGGACTGGCCGGCGTTCGACCGGTTCCTCGGCACGCTGCCCGAGCTCTATCCGGCCGTGCACGAGGCGCTGGAGGTGGAGCGGCACGGGCACACGCTGCTGTACCGCTGGCGCGGCAGCGGGCCGGGCGCCCCGACGGTGCTCCTGGCGCACTACGACGTGGTTCCGGCGACCGAGGAGGGATGGACGCATCCGCCCTTCGCCGCCGAGCTCACCGGCCAGGGCGAGCACCGCGTGCTGTGGGGTCGCGGCGCGATCGACGACAAGGGCGCGGTCGTGGCCATCCTCGAGGCGGTCGACGCGCTCGTGCGCGAGGGGTTCCGGCCGGCCGCCGACGTGTACCTGAGCTTCGGGCACGACGAGGAGACGGTGGGATCGGGTGCGCAGGCGATCGCGGCCTCGCTCGCCGGTCGCGGCATCCGCCCGGCACTGGTCCTCGACGAGGGCGGCGCCGTGGTGGAGCGCATCTTCCCGGGCGTCAGCACGCCGATCGCCGTCATCGGGGTCAGCGAGAAGGGCATCACCAGCGTGCGGCTCAGCGTCGAGCAGCACGGAGGGCACGCCTCCACTCCCCGCGGATGACGGCGACCGTGCGGCTGGCGCGGGCGATCACCCGCGTCAACGCCCGGCCCTTCCCGGCGCGGCTCAGCGAGACGAACCTGCGGATGGTGGAGACGCTGGGCGGGCACGCGACCGGGCCCCTCCGCGCGGTGTTCACCCGCGCCCGGCGGCTGCAGCCCGTGCTGCGCGCCGTGCTCGGGCGGCTCAGCGACGAGACCCGTGCGATCGTGCGGACCACCACGGCCGTGACGCAGCTGCGCGGCAGCCTTGCCGCGAACGCATTGCCGGAGACGGCGGAGGCGATCGTCAACACCCGCATCGCCGTCGGCTCGTCGGTCGCCGAGACGCTCGACCACCTGCGGCGCGCCATCCACGACGACGCCGTGCGGGTGGAGGCGGTGGATGCGAGCGAGCCGTCGCCCGTCTCGCCGTCCGAAGGCCCCGAGTGGGAGCGGCTGGCGGCGGCGATCTCGGCCGTGCATCCGCGCGCGATCGTGACGCCGTACATCATGCTCGGCGCCAGCGACAGCCGGCACTTCACCGGCATCTGCGACGCGGTCTACCGGTTCACGCCGTTCGAGCTGAGCGCCGAGGAACGCGGCGCGCTGCACGCGCGTGACGAGCGCATCCACGTCGCCACCTGGCTGCGGGGCATCGAGGTGTACACGCGGCTGCTCCGGGCGAGCTGACCGGGCCGGGCCCCGGCGCGCGGCCGGATCGGGCTAGGCGGCGCCGCCGAGGTCGGGCAGCGTGATCGCGCGCGAGTTCGGCGGGAGCTCGCGGATGCGTTCCAGCGCCGGTGCGAGTTCGCCCGCCCAGACGCGGTAGCCCTCGGCGTTGAGGTGCAGGCGGTCCTCCGTGTAGGCGGGGTTCAGCTCGCCGTCCTCGAGCGCCAGCGCCGGCCACAGGTCGAGCCAGCCCGCGTGGGCGCTCGGCGCGAACTGCCAGAGGTGCCGGTTGATGTCGCGGATCTGGTCCGCGAACTCGTGCCCGCGCGGCATCACGGACTGCGCCAGGATGCGCGAGTCCGGCAGCTCGCGGCGGAGGGTGACCAGCATGGTCTCGATGTTGCGCACCACGTGCTCCACCGAGCGGCGCCAGGCGAGGTCGTTCGTGCCGATCAGCAGGGCGACGGTCGCCGGCCGCGTCTCGATCACGTCGTCGAGGCGGGCGATCACGTCGTCGGTGGTGTCGCCGGCCATCCCGAGATTGCGCACGGCCTCACCGGGCAGCAGCGCCTCCCAGTCACCGCCCTGCGTCAGACTGTCGCCGACCAGGGCCAGCTCGCCGCGCTCCGGTCTCCACTCCGTCGATCCCCCGTCGCCTGGCATGGCACCTCCCCGTCTCGTCCCTCCATCCTCCCTCACAACCCGTGAGAGCGGAAGGAACGCGCCCCCGCCCTGCGTGCCCGTGCATTCGTCACGAATGGTCGCTCTGGCAGCGCCAGAACGACCATTCGTGACGAATCTGCGAGGGGTCGTGGAACTACAGGAGCGACTTGGTGTGCCAGACGGTCTTCGTCTCGGTGAAGAACGCGATGCGGTCGAGCGACGGAGCGGCGGCATCGGGGCCGTTCTCCGGCGTCAGCACGCGCTTCAGGGTGTCGGCCGCGGCGATCTGCAGATCGATCCACTCCAGGTCGCCCGCTCCGACCAGGTCGAGCGCGTTGACGTCGGCGTGGGAGGCCAGCCACGGCGCGATCTCGGCCGGCGAGCCGGTGAGGATGTTCACCACGCCGCCCGGCACGTCGCTCGTCGCGAGCACCTCGCTCAGGCTGATCGCCGAGAGCGGGAACCGCTCGCTCGCGATCACGACGACCGTGTTGCCGGCGACCAGCGCCGGCGCCACGGCGCTGACGAAGCCGAGCAGGCTGGAGTCCTGGGGGGCGACGATCGCCACCACGCCGGTCGGCTCGGGCACCGAGATGTTGAAGTACGGGCCGGCGACCGGGTTGGCGTTGCCCGCGACCTGCGCGAACTTGTCCGCCCATCCCGCGTACCAGACCCAGCGGTCGATCGCCTCGTCGACCTGCGCCGTCGCGGCGCCCGCCGAGACGCCCTCGGCCTTCTGGACCTCGTCGACGAACTGCGCGCGACGCCCCTCCATGAGCTCGGCGATGCGGTAGAGCACCTGGCCGCGGTTGTAGGCGGTGGCGCCCGACCATCCGGAGACGGCGGCGCGGGCCGCGACGACCGCGTCCCGGGCGTCCTTTCGGGAGGCCTTGGCGGCGTTCGCGAGGAGCGCGCCCTTCGCCGACACCACGTCGTAGGTGCGGCCGGACTCGCTGCGAGGGAACTTCCCGCCGATGTACAGCTTGTAGGTCTTGGGAACGGCGAGCCGGGTCACTTGGATGCTCCCTTGCGGGTCGGTCGAGCGGGGAGAGTGGATGCGGCGGGCAGCGAGCGGCCGGGCACCAGGTACGCGCCGAGGCCGTGGCGTCCGCCTTCGCGGCCGTAGCCCGACTCCTTGTAGCCGCCGAACGGGCTGGCGGGGTCGAAGCGGTTGAACGTGTTGGCCCACACGACGCCCGCGCGCAGCTTGTCGGCGACGGCGAGGATGCGGCTGCCCTTGTCCGACCAGATGCCGGCCGACAGCCCGTACGGCGTGTTGTTCGCCTTGGCGATCGCCTCCGCCGGGGTGCGGAACGTCAGCACCGAGAGCACTGGGCCGAAGACCTCCTCGCGCGCGATCCGGTGGCTCGTCGAGACGTTGTCGAAGATCGTCGGTGCGAACCAGAACCCGTTCTCGGGGATCTCGCAGTCCGCCGTCCAGCGCTCCGCGCCCTCCGCCTCGCCGATGTCGGAGAGCTCTCGGATGCGCTGCAGCTGCTCCGCGCTGTTGATCGCCCCGATGTCGGTGTTCTTGTCGAGCGGATCGCCGAGGCGCAGGGTCGAGAGGCGGCGCTTCAGCCGGTCGACGACCTCGTCGTGGATGCTCTCCTGCACCAGCAGGCGGCTGCCCGCACAGCAGACGTGGCCCTGGTTGAAGAAGATGCCGTTGACGATGCCTTCGACCGCCTGATCGATGGGCGCGTCGTCGAAGACGATGTTCGCCGCCTTGCCACCGAGCTCGAGGGTGAGCTTCTTGGAGGTGCCGGCGGTCGCGCGCGCGATCTCACGGCCCACCGCGGTCGAGCCGGTGAAGGCGACCTTGTTCACGTCGGGGTGCGCGACCAGCTCGCGGCCGGTCTCACCGGCGCCGGTCACGATGTTGACCACACCGGCGGGGAGGTCGGCCTGCTGCAGGATCTCCGCGAACAGCAGCGCGGTCAGCGGGGTGGTCTCGGCCGGCTTCAGCACGACGGTGTTGCCCGCGGCGAGCGCCGGCGCGATCTTCCACGCCAGCATGAGCAGTGGGAAGTTCCAGGGGATCACCTGCGCCGCGACGCCGAGCGCGCGGGGCGCGGGGCCGAGGCCGGCGTGCTCGAGCTTGTCCGCCCACCCCGCGTAGTAGAAGAACCAGGCGGCGACGAGCGGGACGTCCACATCCCGGCTCTCCTTGATCGGCTTGCCGTTGTCGAGGCTCTCGGCGACGGCCAGCTCGCGCGAGCGCTCCTGGACGAGGCGCGCGATGCGGAACAGGTACTTGCCGCGGTCGCTGCCGCTCATCCGCGACCAGACGCGGTCGTAGGCGCGGCGGGCGGCCGCGACGGCGGTGTCGACGTCGGAGGCGTCGGCGGTCGCGATCGTCGCGAGGCGCTCCTCTGTCGCGGGCGAGATCGTCTGGAACGGCGTGCCGTGCCCGGCGACGAACTCGCCGTCGATGAACAGGCCGTACTCGTCGCGCAGGTTCAGGATCGACCGCGACTCGGGTGCCGGGGCGTATTCGAGGAAACTCATGTCGGGTCTGCTTTCAGTCGATCGTCACGTAGTCGGCGCCGGAGTAGTGCCCGGTGGCCAGCTTCTGCCGCTGCAGCAGCACGTCGTTGAGGAGGCTGGAGGCGCCGAAGCGGAACAGGTGCGGCTGCAGCCAGCGCTCGCCCACGGTCTCGGCGACGGTCACCAGGTACTTGATCGCGTCCTTCGACGAGCGGATGCCGCCCGCCGGCTTCACGCCGATCTCCTCGCCGGTGAGCTGGTGCCAATCGCGCACGACCTCCAGCATGAGCAGCGTCACCGGCAGGGTGGCCGCGGGCGACACCTTGCCGGTGGAGGTCTTGATGAAGTCGCCGCCGGCCAGGATGCTCAGCCAGGAGGCGCGCCGCACGTTGTCGTACGTGTTCAGCTCGCCGGTCTCGAGGATCACCTTCAGGTGGGCGTACGTGCCGTCCTCGCGGCGGCAGGCCTCCTTGACGGCGACGATCTCGTCGAACACCTGGCCGTAGCGGCCGGAGAGGAACGCTCCGCGGTCGATGACCATGTCGATCTCGTCGGCGCCCGCGGCCACCGCATCCGCCGTGTCCGCCAGCTTGACCGGGAGGGATGCGCGTCCGCTCGGGAGCGCCGTGGCGACGGCGGCGACGTTGATGCCGCCCTGGCCGCCCGCGCGGCGCACGGCGCCGGCGTGGGACGCACCGAGCGCCTCCACCGCGTAGGGCACCATGTCGCCGTAGACGCAGACCGCGGCGGGGCGCGGCGTCGACGGGTCGGACGCGTCGGGCGTCAGGGCCTTGGCGGCCAGCGAGCGCACCTTGCCGGGCGTGTCCGCGCCTTCCAGCGTCGTCAGGTCGATGAGCTCGATGATGGTGTCGAGCGCCCGCTTCTTGCTCGTCGTCTTGATGGAGCGGGTGCCGAGGCCGGCGGCGCGCTGCTCCAGGCCGACCGCATCCACACCGGGGATGCCGCCCAGGTAGCGGCGCAGCGACGTCTCCGTGAGGTCGCCGCCGAGCACCTCCACGGCGCGGGCCGCGGGTGCGAGCGTGCGCACCGGCGGCGTTGTCTCGATGGTCATTCGGTCCTCCATTACTGGGCGTGCTGAGCGTTCTCGCGGGCCGGCGCGGAGCCGGCTGCGCCCGGGCGGGTGCGCCCGAGCAGGTCGTTGGCGGTGCCCTCGTCGGTGATGAGCGTGGTGCAGAGCCCGCTGGCGACGACGGCGTGCGCGACGCGGTGCTTCGCCTCGCCGGCGATGACGGCGATGGATGTGCGGGCCGCGCGCAGCTCGTCGAGGCTGAGCCCCAGCGTGCGCGAGTTGAGCTCGGGATCGGCGACCTGTCCGTCGTCGGTGATGAAGCGGCCGACCACGTCGCCGACCGCGCCCTTCTCGGCCAGCGCCGCCACATCCTCCACCGAGAGGTAGCCGGAGTCGACGTGCACCGAGCTGGTGTCGACCACGCCGGCGCTGAACAGGTACGCGTTGGCGCTGCGGGCGAGTTCGAGCACGCTCTGCACCGACCGGTCGGCCTCGATGGCGCGGCGCGTCGCGGCGTGCTCGAAGATCGCGGGGCTCGGCAGCAGGGTCGCTGTCCCCTGCGCCTTGCGCGCGATGACGACGGCGGTGTCGGCGGCGGCGGTCGCCTGGCGGGTGGATGAGACGCTCCCATTGATCTGCACCGGGTTGACGCCCACGGCCCAGCCGGGACGGAGGCGGGCGGCCACCGCGTGCAGCGTGCGGCCCCAGCTGACCCCGAGCGTGCGCGGGACGGGCCGCAGGGTGGTCAGGTAGTCGGCCGCCGCCTGGGCGACGCGGCCCTGCACCTCGGCGTCGGACTCGGCGGCCGGTACGACGACGGCGTCGTCGAGGCCGTAGAAACCGCACAGTTCGCGCTCGAGTGAGAAGCGCCGGGCGCTCGGGTGCACGATCTCGATGCGCACGAAGCCGTGCTCCCGGGCGGCGACCAGCAGTCGGCCGACCTTCCAGCGCGAGACGTTGAGGGCGACGCCGATCTCATCCTGCGTCTTGCCGGCCTCGTAGTAGAGCTCTGCGGCTTTGACGGCGAGGATCTCGTCGGAATCGTTCAGGGCCACCCGTCCAGCTTAGGAAGCGGCGCTCAGCCGAGCAACATGTGCGTGCTCGGTGCTCAAATGAGCATCATTGAGGTCAATTGCGTCCTTGTTCGCATTGGTATGGGAAATGCCTCAACGTTAGATTCTGGTCTGCGCCGCCATGAGGCTACGCCTCCTGCGGCTCGCGCAGGAGCACTCGACCGAGAAGGAACATCATGCGCTCGCTCCCCCGGATCAGCCTGAAGCGGACAGCCGCAGCAGCACTCGCCTCTGCGGCGCTCCTCGCGGGCGGCGCGATCGCCGCCGCACCCGCGCACGCCGAGACCGCGAAGACGGTCTACCTCACCGGCGGCAACCACCTGAGCACCCTCCCGGGCTGCTACGACACCTGGTCCGTGTCCGCCCGGCTCGACCGTCCCGGCAGCCCGCTCATCGCCGGCGCGTACAAGCAGATCCTGAGCTGGGAGGCCTACGACCTCATCACCAACGCCGATAACACGGTCACCCTGCGCTCGCAGGGCAGCGGCAAGTACCTGGCGGCGCCGCCGGACGGGAACACCGTGACGGCCGACCGCGACTATGCGAGCACGTGGGAGAAGTTCGTCCAGGACGGCTACGGACGCCTGCGGGCGGTGTCCAACGGGCGCTACCTCACGGCCCAGGCGGACGGCAGGGTGACGGCGACGAGCACCGCGCCGAGCATCGTCGACGCGAACGGAAGCCGGAACGAGGACATCAGGGTGGTCGCCGCAGTCCCGTTCACCCAGAGCATCTGCCCCGCGTGAGCTGAACGGTCGCCGTTCAGAGGATGCGGCGCGGTCCGTCGATTATCGTTGGGTCGTGCCCTCTGACGCCCGCGCCGCATCCCTCCCGTTCGCCATCGCCGTCGACTTCGGCGGCACCAAGGTCGAGGCCGCCCTCGTGGATGCCGACGGCCGCCTGGTGGAGGGCTCCCGTCACCGCCGGCCCACCGGCCGGAACGCGACCGTTCCGGAGCTCGAGGAGTCCGTCGGCGGCGTCGTGCGCGCCGCGTTCGCCGCGCTGCCCGCCGGCGGTGTGGTCGTCGGCGTGGGCATCGGCAGCGCCGGTCCGATCGACCGGCAGCGCGGGCTCGTCTCGCCCCTCAACGTGCCGCACTGGCGCGACTACCCGATGCGCGACTACGTCGCCGCAGTTGCTGCGGAGCTGGGCCTCGACGTGCCCGTCACGCTGGAGATGGACGGTGTCGCCATCACGATGGCGGAGCACTGGGTGGGCGCGGCCCAGGGCGTCGACAACGTCATGGGCATGGTCATCTCGACCGGGATCGGCGGCGGCCTGATCGTCGGCGGCCGCGTGATCACCGGCCCCACCGGCAACGCGGGCCACATCGGCCACGTGGAGGTCGGCGACATCGAGGGCGAGGACACGTTCGGCAGCCCGTACGCCCTGGAGGCGATCGCCTCCGGGCCGCACACCGTCGCCTGGGCGCGCCGGCAGGGCTTCGCGGGCGCGACCGGTGAGGAGCTGGCCGCGGCGTACGCCGCCGGCGACCCCGTCGCGCACGA
Source organism: Leifsonia xyli subsp. cynodontis (assembly GCF_050632205.1). Classification (GTDB taxonomy): domain Bacteria; phylum Actinomycetota; class Actinomycetes; order Actinomycetales; family Microbacteriaceae; genus Leifsonia; species Leifsonia xyli_D. Next base: position 678,976 of record NZ_CP192578.1, on the reverse strand, counting down.
GGCGATCGCCCGCACCGGGCGCGCCGTGGGCCACGCGATCGCGTCGGCAACCGCGCTGCTCGACCTGGAGCTGGTCGCGATCGGCGGCGGGTTCTCGCACTCGACGCCCGACCTGTTCGACCACATGCGCACCGTGGTGGAGCAGCACTACTTCCCGTTCGTGCGCAAGGTGCGCATCGTCCCGTCCGGTCTCTCCTCCGAGGGGCCGCTCATCGGCGCCGCGGCGCTCATCCACCGGGCGCACCTGCTCCCGTAGCCCGCGCCGACGACGCCAAGAGCTCCTGAGTTTTTCGGGGCGGTGAAGCGCTCAGCCCCGAAAAACTCAGGAACTCTTGGCGTCGGCTGCCGGGTCAGGGGCGCCAGCGGAGCTCGATGATCTGGTGCGCGTCGCTCAGGTAGAACACGTTCTGCGTGCCGTCGTCCACCTCGACGAACGCGGCCGCGTCGCCGACCACCGGCGGAGCGCCGACCCGCGCGGCGACGTCGTTGACGTGCCAGGCACCGGAGGCGTACCAGAGCTCGTGCAGCAGCGAGTCCGTGCCCGCGTACCAGACGTGCTGCGTGGCGACGGGCTGGAAGAGCCCCGACTCGAACGCGTAGCAGGCCGGGCTCGACCCGGCCAGCGCGGGCGTCGTCGCCCCGGCGGCCGCGGACAGGTCGTTGTGATGCCAGCCCGACGGGTTCCACCACAGCTCGTGCACGTGTCCGTCGGTGCCCACGTAGTCGACGTGCTGCGTACCCTCGCCGGGGAACACGTAACCGTGGATCGTCTCGCACGGGGACACCGGCGGCGCGCCCGTCTGGGCGGTGAGGTCGCCCCAGTGCCAGCCGGAGGCGTCCGCCCAGTACTCGAGGATGTGGCCCTTCCCGCTGTCCGCCTCGGTGTGCACGAGGACGTGCGCCGTGCGCTGGCTCTCGAACGAGTACCCGGCGGGCGCGGAGGTCGGGGCCGCGTTCGGGGCGCCCGCCGCGGCGGTCAGGTCGAGGTGGTGCCAGCCGCTGCCCGCGTTCCGCAGCTCGTGCACGTGCAGGTCCCGGCCCTGGTACACCACCCGCTGCGCCCCGTCGTAGTACGTCTCGTAGCCCGACGGCTGGCCCAGGGCGAGCGGGGCGTGCGCGGCGCCGGTCAGGTCGTTGGCGTTCCAGCCGTCGTCGCTCGTGTACCAGAGCTCGTGCACGTGCCCGTCGAACTGCCTGCCCTGGTAGACGACGTGCTGCGAGCCCTGGTGCGCCCAGATGTAGCCGTTGGCGTTCGTCGCCGCCGCCGCTCCGCCCGCCTCGTCGACCAGGTTCTTGACGTGCCAGTCATCGCTGGCGCTGCAGTAGAGCTCGTAGAGCTGCCCGTCGTCCCCGTTCGTGGCGTCGAAGCCCTGGAACACGACGTGACGGGTGAACTGCGCGAACAGCCACGCCGTCGGCTGGTAGACGGCGAGCCGGGCGCCCCCGGTGCTCGTGGTGAGGTTCTTGGTGCTCCATCCCATGATCCGCTCCGATCTCGAACGGACCCAGGCTACGTCCGTGCGCCCGGTTCGGGACTGCCCGGATCCGGGCCGGCGGCTCAGTCCTCGAGGTAGCGCGGGCGCGCCACGACCGCGCCGGCGACGGCCGCGGCGAGAACGGTGGCGGTGAGCACGACGAGGGGCAGCGTCCAGGACCCGGTGAGCTGGTGCAGCACCCCGACGGCGAGCGGTCCGAGCGCGCCGAGGGTGTAGCCGAGGCCCTGCGTGAAGCCGCTGAGGGCGACGGAGCCGGCGTGCGTCCGCGTGCGCACGTTGATGAGCACGAGGCACAGCGGGAACAGCAGCGGACCGAGCCCGGCGAACGACACCCAGAGCCAGGTCGCGACGCTGGGCACGAGGATGAGCCCGCCGTACCCGACGACGAAGAACGCGACCCCGGCGTAGACCAGCAGGGCGACGTTCCGCATCCGGGCGGCGAGCAGCGGCACGAGCAGGCCGGCCGGTATGCCCATTCCGGCATACACCGACAGCAGCGCCCCCGCATCGGCGGGAGCGACCCCGGCGACGTCGTGCAGGATCTCCGGCAGCCAGGCGAACATGGCGTACGCGTTGAGGCTGGAGACGGCGAATACGACGGCCAGGGCCCACGCCAGGGGCGAGTGCCACACCCGTCCGGCCATCGCGGGCTGCGCCGCCTCCACCTCCACATCCCGGTCGGGATGCGCCGGGCGGTGGGTGATGAGGATGCGCAGCCACGGCAGCACCGCCAGCAGGCTCACGACGCCCCACAACCCGACGGACACGTGCCACCCTGCGGCGTCGGCGACCGGCACGGCGACGAGCGGCGGCAGCAGCGTCGAGACCGACATGACGGTCGCGTACAGGGAGGTGACCAGGCCGATCCGGTCCGGGAAGTAGCGCTTGACCAGCGGCGGCAGCAGCACGTTGCCCACGCCCATGCCGGCGAACGTCACGGCCGACCCGATCGCGAGAACGGCGAAGGAGCCGGCGGAGGCGCGGATGAGGTGGCCGGCCACCATGACGCCCAGCGCGAGCAGCACGACCGCCTCGAGGCTGAGCCGCCGCGTGAACGATGGCGCGATGAGGCCGAACAGCGCGAAGCACACCGGGGGCAGCATCCCGAGCAGGCCGACGCCGATGCTCGATACGTCGAACTCGGTGCGGATCTCGCCGAAGATGGGCGACAGCGCGGCGACCGCGGTCCGCAGGTTCGCGGCGACGAGCAGGATGCCGACGAGCGCGATGGCGCGCCCGTGCCAGAGCGGCCGCCGCCCGGCGGCCGGGTTCGCGTCCGTCATCAGGACCGCTCGGCCCGGACGTCTCCGAGGATGCGGCGCGCCTGCTGCACGTCGTCCGCGATCTGCGCGATCAGCGGCTCGATGCCGGTGTACGCGACCATGCCGCGGATGCGCTCGACGAACGACACCTCGACCGTGTGGTCGTACAGGTCGAGCTCCCGGTCGAGCACGTACGCCTCGACCTGCTTGTGCGGCACGCCCTCGAATGTCGGATTGTTGCCGACCGAGATCGCGGCCGGGTACCGCTCCCCGCCGTCCGTGAGCCAGCCCGCGTACACGCCGTCGGCGGGGATGAGGCCCTCCGACTCGGGCGACAGGTTGGCGGTCGGGAAGCCGAGCTCGCGGCCCCGCGCCGCCCCGTGCACGACCAGCCCGCGGACGGTCGGCGGCGAGCCCAGCAGCTCGGTGGCGTGGCCGACGTCGCCGTCGGCGAGCAGCTCGCGGATCCAGGTGGACGAGACGCGCCGCCCGTGCTCGGGTCGCACGTCGTCGATGAGCTCGACCGAGAAGCCGTAGGTCTCGCCCAGGGTGCGCAGCATCGCGACGTCCCCGGCGCCTCGGGCGCCGAACCGGAAGTCGCTGCCGACCAGCACGGCCGCGGCGTGCAGCCGGTCGACGAGGATGTGGTGCACGAAGGCCTCGGGCGCGAGCGACGCGAGGGCGCGGTCGAACGTCACCATGAGCGTGGCGTCGATGCCGGTCGACGCGAGCAGATCGAGCTTCTGCGCGTTGCTCACGAGCGAGGCCGGGCACTTCTCGGGCGCCAGCACCTCCAGCGGGTTCCGGTCGAACGTGATGACGGTCGAGACCAGTCCGCGCTCGGCCGCGACGGCGCGCAGCCGGTCGATCACCGCGCGGTGCCCGGTGTGGACGCCGTCGAACTTTCCGATGGTGACGGCGCTCGGCCCCCACCCGTCGGGGATCTCCTCGACCGCGTGGAAGACCCTCACGAGTCCGCCTCCGGGAGAGCCGCGCCGTTGTCGGACGCGGGCGGGTGGCTGCGCAGCCACAGCATCCCGAGCACCGGCAGCACCAGCGGGATGAACAGGTACCCCATCCCGTACACCGACCACACCGTCGCGTCGCGGCCGAACGGGTCGATGTCGTGCAGGCCCAGCGCGGCGGGGGCGAACAGGCTCAGTGTGCCGATCAGCAGCACTCCCGCCAGCTCGAAGCTGATGGTGACCCACGCGACGCGGTACCAGACCCGGCCCGGGGCGATCAGCGCGATGGTCGCGACGATGTAGACGACCGCGGCGAGCGCCGACAGCGTGAAGGCGACCGGCGCCTCGTGGTAGCGGTCGATGATCTGGAAGACGCTCCGCCCGGTGGCGGCGAGTGCCAGCACGCCGTAGACGAAGACGAGCACCCGGCCCACCCCGGACATCCGGCGCCGGGGGGACGGCGGAGCGGAGTTCGTGCGCGCGGGCGTGGTGTGGTGGGACATCGCTTCGATTCTATTTGCCGCCGGGAGGGGTCAGGCGCCCTGCACGAACCAGATCTGGCCCATCCGGTACACCATCACGGCGATCGCGAGACAGACGCCCCCGAGGATGACCGTGCTCCAGCGGTTGCGTTCGATCAGCGCCCAGAACCCGCCGGCGAGCGGGAGGATGATCGCCGAGATCAGGTAGATGTAGAACTCGGCGAGGCTGCCCGTCGGCGGGTTGCCGACCAGCGGCGCGACGATCGCCATCACCAGCTGCACCAGCAGCAGCAGCTCGACCACCGCGACGGCGCCCATCGAGACGTCGCCCGGGAGCCGCCCGATCAGCCCGAGCACCAGGCAGAGGATGCCCGCGGCGCAGGCCACGACGACCTGCACCGTGGTGAACCATTCGATCATGCGCGGCCGACGGCCTCGTCCGTGGGGAAGTTCACGAGCGTCCTGGCTTCCTTTCCGCGGAACTCGATCAGTCCCACAAGCGCTCCGTTCGGCGCGACGGCGGCGACGGGTTCGCCCCCGGCCCCCTCGCGGTCGGCGACGTGGATGCGGCGCCCGTGCGTGAGGTCGATGGCCTGCTGCTCGGTGAGCGGGAGCCGCTCGAACAGCGCGGCGGCCGCATCCACTGCAGGGATGAGGGCCGCCTGCGCATCGAGCGTAGCGAGGTCGTGCGCGTCGCGCACGTGGAAGGCGCCGACCCGGGTGCGTCGCAGTGCGGTCAGGTGGCCGCCGACGGCCAGGCCGGAGCCCAGATCGCGGGCCAGCGAGCGGATGTAGGTTCCCGACGAGCAGACGACGCGCACCTCCAGGTCGATCGCGCCGTCGAGGCGCCGGGTGCGGGTCAGCTCGAACTCGGAGACCGTCACCGCACGCGGCTTCAGCTCGACCTGCTCCCCGGCGCGGACCCGGGCGTAGGCGCGCTTGCCGTCCACCTTGATCGCGCTCACGGAGCTCGGGATCTGCTCGATCTCGCCCGTCAGCGCCGCGATGCCGGAGGCGATCGCGTCGTCGGCCACCGCATCCAGAGCCTCCTGCGTCGCGGGCGCGAGCAGGTCGCCTTCCGCGTCGTCGGTGGTCGACGACGCACCCAGGCGGATGGTCGCCAGGTACTCCTTGTCGGCGCCGACGATGTAGGTGAGCAGCCGGGTGGACGAGTTGACGCCGACGATGAGCAGGCCGGTCGCCATCGGGTCGAGCGTTCCGGCGTGGCCGACCTTGCGCGTGCCCGCCGCCTTGCGGACACGCGCGACGACGTCGTGGCTCGTCATCCCGGCCGGCTTGTCGACGAGGATGAGGCCGCTGCCGGTCATCCGCGCGCCCCCGCGGACTCGGCGGCGGAGACGTCGAGGACGAGCTGCAGCTTGGTGCGGAACGTGCATTCGACCAGCTCGGTGGCCGCGTCGTCCTTGCCGTACTCGTCGGGGAGCCGGAGCCCGAGCAGGGTGTTCAGCAGCATCCCCTCGGCGAGGAAGGAGCGCGCCTCCTCGGGATCGAACCCCGCCTCCTCGCGCAGCAGCCGGTAGATCGTCAGGAACCCGTCGCGCGCCTTCCCGCCGATGGTCGGGTCCTGCCCCATGCTGAACGCCTGCATCAGCGACAGCAGCAGCCCGCGATCCTCGAGGAGGTTGACGTACGCGAGGCCCAGGCGGCGGCCGATCTCGCCATGCGCGCCGGGCATGAAGTCGCCGGGGACGCCGGGCGCGGCGGCCGGCGAGCCGTCGGACTTCCACTGCGCGATCGTCTCGGTGAACGCGACGAGCAGGCGCTCCAGCGAGCGGGTCAGGACGCCGACGAACAGGTTCTCCTTGCTGCCGAACATGCGCACCACGTAAGGCTGGCTGATCCCCGCCGCGCGGGCGATCTGGTCGGTGGTCGCGCCGAAGTAGCCGCGTTCGCCGAACACCCGGCTGGCCGCCTCGAGGATCTGCACGCGCCGCTCGGCCGACGGGATCCGCTCGCTGTTCTTGTCCGTCACACTTGACAGGTTATCAGTCGATTACTAATCTCGGCTCTTGTAATCATCCGATAACAACAACTGGAGGCGCCGCATGTCCGCTCCCGCAGCACCGCGCACCCGCACCATCCCCGTCTGGCTGGCGATCGTCGCGGCGTCCCTGCCGATGTTCATGGCGACGCTCGACAACCTCGTCGTGACGAGCGCTCTGCCCGTCATCGCGAAAGACCTGACGGCCTCGATCGAGGAACTGCAGTGGGTCGTGAACGCCTACACCCTCAGCTTCGCGACGCTGATGCTCATGGCGGTCGGCCTGGGCGACCGTCTCGGCCGGCGCTCGGTGTTCCTCGCCGGCATCACCGTGTTCACCCTGGCCAGCGCGGCGAGCGCCCTCGCCACCGAGCCGTGGATGCTCATCGCCGCCCGCGCCGTGCAGGGGGCCGGCGCGGCCGCCCTGCTGCCACTGTCGCTGACCCTCCTCGCGGGCAGTGTCAGCGCGCGCCTCCGCCCGGCCGCCATCGGCATCTGGGGCGGCATCTCGGGCCTCGGCGTCGCGCTCGGCCCGCTCATCGGCGGCGCGGTGGTCGAGGGATGGAACTGGCAGGCGATCTTCTGGCTGAACGTCCCGCTCGGCGTGATCGCCCTCCCGCTCGTGCTGCTGGCGCTGCCGAACAGCTTCGGCGAGCGTGTCCGCGCCGACGTCGTCGGCCTGCTGCTCGCCGCCCCCGGTGTGCTCGGCGTCGTGTATGCGATCGTCCGCGGCAATGACGCGGGCTGGAGCAGCGCGGAGGTGCTCGTTCCGCTCGTCGCGGGCGCGGCGCTGCTCGTCGCGTTCGTCCTGTGGGAGTCGCGGGCGACCGCTCCCCTGCTGCCTCTGCGCCTCTTCCGCGACCGCAGCTTCACGGTCGCCAACCTGGTCGGCGTCACCTTCAGCTTCGGCATCTTCGGCGCGATCTTCATCCTCATCCAGTTCCTCCAGGTCGTGCAGGGGCACACTCCGCTGGAGGCCGGCGTCATGACGATGCCGTGGACGCTCGCCCCGATGGTCGTCGCCCCGCTGACCGGCCTGGTGTCCGGCCGCACCGGCACGCGCCTCCCGGTCGTCGCCGGGCTCGTGCTTCTCGCCGTCGCGATGGGCTGGATCGCGCTGACGCTGTCGGCCACCCTCCCGTACTCGCAGATGTGGCCGCCGTTCCTGCTGGCGGGCATCGGCATGGGACTGGTCTTCGCGCCGAGCTCGACCGCCGTGCTCGCCAACATGCGTCCGGCCGACCACGCCAAGGCGTCCGGCACGAACTCGACCCTGCGGGAGGTCGGCGTGGCGCTCGGCGTCGCGGTGCTGACCGCCGTGTTCACCGGCGCCGGCGGGACGCTGACCCCGACGGGCTACGTGGACGCGGCCATCCCGGCCGTGTGGGTCGGCGCCGCGGTGCTGGGCCTCGCGGCGGTCATCGCGCTGGCCCTGCCGTCGCGCCGGGCCGCCCGTGCTGCGGCCGCCGCCCTCTCCGCCCGCGACGCCCGCGACTCGGAGACCCCCGCGGAGTCCCCCGCCGAGGCCGCCGTCGAGGCCGCTGTCGACGCGCTCGCCGTCGCCGAACCCGCCCCCGTCCTCGCCGACTGACCGCGCACCCCTCCGCCCCAGCAGACGATTCCTGAGTTTTTCGGGCGATTCGCCGTGAACAGCCCGAAGAACTCAGGAATTGTCGGCTTGTAGGCTGGAGCGCGTGCGTATCGGCGTGATCGGAACGGGAGCCATCGGCGGAACGATCGCGGCGCTGCTCGAACGGGTCGGACACCTCGTCGAGGTCACGGCACGGGGCGAGCAACTCGCCGCGATCCGCGCGAACGGCATCCGGCTCGACGGGGGCTGGGGCGTCCACACGGCGAAGGTCACGGCGGCCGAGACGCTGCAGACGCGACCCGAGCTGGCCTTCGTATGCACCAAGGCGCAGGATGCGGCGGCCGCGATCCGCGCGAACGCCGCGCTGCTCGACGGCATCCCCGTCGTGATCGTGCAGAACGGCCTCGCCGGTCTGCACGAGGCGCAGCAGCTGCTGCCCGGTTCCGCGTGCGTCGGCGCGCTCGCCCTCTACGCCGCAAGCTACCTCTCCCCCGGCCGCGTCTCCGTCACCACCACGGCGAACACGTATCTCGGCTCCGGCGACGGCCCACCGCCGCCCGCCGCGGTGGACGCCGCGCACATCCTCGACGCCGCGATGCCCGCCCACGCCATCGACAACTTCACCGGCGCGCAGTGGACGAAGCTCATGGTCAACCAGATCAACGCCCTGCCCGCGATCACCGGCCTCAGCGCCCAGCAGACCCTCGGCGACCGCCGCCTCCGCGCGATCATGACCGCGAGCCTCCAGGAGGCCACGCGAGTCGGCCTCGCCCGCGGGGTGAGCTTCGGCAGCATCCAGGGCCTCGACGACCGGCTGCTGCGGGTGGTCGCGCGTTCACCGCGGTGGGCGGCGCAGGCCGTCCCGCTGCTGATGAAGCGCCGGATGGGCGCGACGCCGAACCCCGGCTCGACCCTGCAGAGCATCCGCCGCGGCCAGCTGACCGAGATCGACTACCTGAACGGCGCCGTCGTCGCGGAGGCGCGAGCGGCCGGCAGGGAGGCGCCCATCAACGCCGCGATCACCGCGCTCGTGCACGACGTGGAGCGGACGGGCACCTTCGTGACGCCCGACCAGGTCGCCGAGCGGATGCGTCCCCTGCTCGAGCGCTGAGCGATCAGGTCCGACGTGCCCAGTGCGGTCGGTCGGGGTCGGTGTCGTCCGCCAGGAAGTCGGCGTGGGACGCGGGCTGGGCGTCGTCGATGTAGAGCTGGTTCCGCGGAGCGTTCACCAGGCGCACGGACGCATTCCACTCGTTCCGGAGCGAGGGGCGCAGCAGGAACTCGCCGTCGAGCACCAGCACAGCATCCTGCCCGGCCGTGAGCCAGCGGGCCTCCACCGGCTGGTCGCGCGCCTCGTCGAAGGCCGCGAGCTGGAACCCTGCGCTGCCGCCCAACCGGAACGGGTCGAGCAGCACCCGCCGCAGAGCGACGTAGTCGTACGAGTCGCGGTAGTAACTCTCGGGCGTCTCCGGCCCGAGCCTCGTCCGGTGGGCCCGCGAGGCACGGAAGCCGTCGAGCGAGGCCAGGAACACGTCCGACCCGGCCTCCCGGAACACCAGCGCCAGGTCGTCGGCGAACCCGTGCTCCTTGCGTGCCCCGTCCACGGCGACCACGACACGCCCCGCCGGCGCCTCCCGTCGGATGGCGGCCACCAGCTGCCGCAGGAACAGCACGCGCGACGTGGGAGGCAGCATCATGCGACGAGCATAGGCCGCGACACCGGTTAGCCTCGATGCATGCACGACTTCGCCGCGACGGTGGTGGACTGGTACCACGCGAACCGGCGCGACCTGCCGTGGCGCCGCGACGGCTTCACCGCGTGGGGCACGCTCGTCAGCGAGTTCATGCTGCAGCAGACGCCGGTGAGCCGAGTCATCCCGAGACTCGAGGAATGGCTCACCCGCTGGCCGACGCCCGCCGCCCTCGCGGCCGTGCCGCCCGGCGAGGCGGTGCGCGCCTGGCAGTCGCTCGGCTACCCGCGTCGTGCCCTGTGGCTGCACGCGGCTGCCGTCGCCATCGCCGAGCAGCACGACGGCGTGGTGCCGGAGGATGTGGATGCGCTCCTCGCCCTCCCCGGGATCGGCGACTACACCGCACGGGCGGTCGCGGTCTTCGCCTACGGCAACCGGCACCCCGTCGTGGACACGAACATCCGCCGCGTCATCGCCCGCGCCGTCGACGGTCAGGCCGAACCGGGAGCGCCGAGCGCGAAGCGCGACCTGGCGGCGATGGAGGCGCTGCTTCCCGACGACCGCCCCGCGGCGGCCGCCTTCAACGCCGGGATGATGGAGCTCGGCGCGATCGTCTGCGTCGCCCGCACCCCGCGCTGCGAGGCGTGCCCGCTCGCGGCGCACTGCGCCTGGCGCCAGGCCGGCTACCCGGCCTACGACGGACCGAGGAAGGCCGTGCAGAAACGGTACGAGGGCAGCGACCGTCAGGTGCGCGGCCGCATCCTCGCCGAGCTGCGCGCCGCGCACATCCCGGTCACGGCCGCGGAGCTCGAGACGGTGTGGCCGGACGCCGCCCAGCGCGACCGCGCCCTCGCCGGCCTGCTGGCCGACGGGCTCGCGGTCGCCGCGGACGGCGGCTACGCGCTCCCCTGATCGGGGAAGACGATCGGGTCCCAGTCCTGGATGCGGGAGCGGTGGACGAGGCCCTCGGTCACGAACGGATCGCCGGCGCGGAACCGCTCGGCCGCCTCCCGCGACCGGAAGATCGCCATGGAACCCTGCGTGGCAGGATCGCCGAACGTCCCGATCATGAGGACCTCGCCGCCCTGCGCGAACTCGTCGAGGTAGGCCCGGTGACGCGGGTACGCCTCGACGAGTCGCTGGAAGTGCTCCGGACCGGCGTCCGGGTCGGCATCGTAGAAGGACACGGCGAACATGCCGCTCATGCTACGGCCGACGCGGGCCGGCGGGGAGGTCACTCCTCCTCGTCGTCCTCGTCGAACTCGCGCGGCTTGACGTACGGGTCCTCGTCGCCGGCGTACGCGGCGCCCGCGGCGAGGCCCGCCACCTGGGTGTCGCGCTCGCGCGCCTCCCGCAGCAGGTCCTCGATGTGGGCCGCGTTCTCCGGGATGGCGTCGAGCTGGAACTCCAGCGTCGGCGTCAGGCGGGCGGTGATGTTCTTGCCCACCTCGCTGCGCAGCATCCCGGTCGCGGCCTTGAGCGCCGCCGCCGAGTCCTCGCGCTCCTGCTCGCTGCCGTACACCGTGTAGAAGACGGTCGCGTGCTGCAGGTCGCCGGTCACCTGGACGTCCGTGATGGTCACGAAGCCGAGGCGCGGATCGCGGAGGCCGCGGTCGAGCCGCTTGGCGACGATCTCCTTGATCCTGTCCGCGAGCTTCCTCGCGCGTGCCGGATCAGCCATGAGTGTTTCTCCCTTCAAGCACGATGGCCGGTGGCGTCAGCCACCGGCCATCGTTCGCGACTAGACGCGAGGCTTCTCGCGAAGCTCGGTCGTCTCGATCTCGTCGCCGATCTGGATGTCGTTGTACTTGCCGAGGCCGATACCGGCCTCGAAGTCCGTACGGACCTCCGTGACGTCGTCCTTGAACCGGCGCAGCGACTCGATGGCGAGGTTGTCGCCCACCACGACGCCGTCGCGGATGACGCGCGCCTTGGCGTTGCGCGTGATCGTTCCGGACCGGACGATGACACCGGCGATGTTGCCGAACTTCGAGGAGCGGAACACCTCGCGGATCTCGGCGACACCCGACTGGACCTCTTCGAACTCGGGCTTGAGCATGCCCTTGAGCGAGTTCTCGATGTCCTCGATGGCGTTGTAGATGACCGAGTAGAAGCGGACGTCCACACCCTCGCGGGCCGCACGCTCGCGCGCCTTCACGTCCGGGCGGACGTTGAAGCCGATCACGATCGCGTTGTCGATGGTCGCCAGGTCGATGTCCGACTCCGTGATGGCACCCACACCGCGGTGCAGGATGCGCAGGCTCACCGACTCGTCGACCTCGATCTTCATGAGCGACTCCTCCAGCGCCTCCACGGCACCGGACACGTCGCCCTTGATGATGAGGTTGAGCGCCTCGACCTTGCCCTCTTCCAGAGCACGGGTGAAGTCCTCGAGCGAGATGCGCTTGCGGGCCTTCGCCAGCTGCGCGTTGCGCTCGGCGGCCTCGCGCTTCTCGGCGATCTGCCGGGCGGTGCGGTCCTCCTCGGTGACGAGGAAGACGTCGCCGGCGCGCGGGACGCTGGAGAGACCCTGCACCTGGACCGGACGCGACGGAGCCGCCTCGAAGACGGCCTCGCCGTTCTCGTCGGCCATCGCACGGACACGGCCGTAGGCGGTGCCCGCCACGATCGCGTCGCCGACCCGGAGCGTTCCGGACTGGATGAGCACGGTCGCCACGGCGCCGCGGCCCTTGTCGAGCTTCGCCTCGATCGCCACACCGCGCGCGTCCTTGTTCGGGTTCGCGCGGAGGTCGAGACCGGCGTCGGCGGTGAGGAGCACCGCATCCAGCAGGTCGTCGATGCCGACGTTGTTGCGAGCCGAGACGTCGACGAACATGACGTCGCCGCCGTACTCCTCCGCGACCAGGCCGAACTCGGTGAGCTGCTGGCGCACCTTCGCCGGGTTGGCATCCGGCTTGTCGATCTTGTTGACCGCGACCACGATCGGCACGCTCGCCGCCTGGGCGTGGTTCAGCGCCTCGATGGTCTGCGGCATGATGCCGTCGTCCGCCGCGACCACGAGGATCGCGATGTCGGTGACCTGCGCACCACGGGCACGCATGGCGGTGAACGCCTCGTGGCCCGGGGTGTCGATGAAGGTGATGGCACGCTCGATGCCGTCGTGCTCCGTCCACACCTGGTACGCACCGATGTGCTGGGTGATGCCGCCGGCCTCGCCCGCCACGACGTTCGCGTTGCGGATGGCGTCGAGCAGGCGCGTCTTACCGTGGTCGACGTGACCCATGACGGTGACGACCGGCGGACGGATCTCGAGATCCTCGTCGGACTCGCCCTCGAGCTCGGCATCGAGGTCGATGTCGAAGCCCTCGAGCAGCTCGCGGTCCTCGTCCTCCGGGGAGACGACCTGGATCCGGTAGCCCAGCTCCTCGCCGAGCACCTCGAAGGTGGCCTCGTCGAGTGACTCGGTCGCGGTCGCCATCTCGCCCAGGTGGAAGAGGACGGTGACCAGCGACGCGGGGTTCGCGTCGATCTTGTCGGCGAAGTCGGAGATCGAGGAGCCGCGACGCAGCCGGATGACCGTGTCGCCGTTGCCGCGGGGAACGCTCACGCCGCCCAGCGACGGGGCCTCCCGCATCTCGAATTCCTGACGCTTCGCGCGCTTCGACTTGCGGGCCTTGCTCTTGCCGCCACCGCGGCCGAACGCACCGGCCGTGCCGCCGCCGGGGCCACGGCCACGGCCGCCGCCCCCACCGGGACGCGGGCCGCCGAAGCCGCCGCCGGGGCGCTGGAAGCCGCCGGCGCCTGCACCGGCACCCGCACCGCCGCCGCTGCCGGGGCGCTGCTGGAAGCCGGGACGACCGCCGCCGCCACCGCCCGGACGACCGGGACGGTTGCCGCCGCCGCCCTGGCCGGGCGCGCCGATGCGCGGCGAGCCGGGACGCGGCGGGGTGGGACGCGGGATGTTGCCGGGCGACGGGCGCTGACCCATGCCCTGCGACGACGAGAAGGGGTTGTTTCCGGGACGCGGCGTGGTCGGGCGCGAGCCCATCCCCTGGTTCGACGAGTACGGGTTGTTGCCGGGGCGCGGGGCGCCCGGGCGCGGGATGCCGGCGGCGCCGCCGGCGGGGCGCGGCCCGGCCGGCTTGACGGCGTCCGGCGTCGCGGGCTTGCCCGGGGCGGTCGTGCTCGCGGCGGCCTTCTCGGCAGCGGCCTTCTCGGCCGCCTTCTCAGCGGCGGCCTTCTCGGCAGCGGCCTGACGCTCGGCGACCGACATCGGCGCAGCCGGCTTCGGGCCGTCGGCCTCGGGCGCGGCGGGCGCCGCCTGCGGCGGGCGCGGGGCCGCCGGGCGGGGCGCCTGCGACGGCGCCTTGGGCGCAGCCGCGGTCGCCTTCTCGGCGGACGGCTTGGCGCCTTCGGCCTCGAGGGCGGCACGCAACTTGCGTGCTACCGGAGGCTCGATGCTCGAGGACGGTCCCTTGACGAACTCGCCCATCTCCTTGAGCTTCGCGAGCGCGACCTTGCTGTCGACGCCGAGTTCGCTCGCGACCTCATGTACGCGTGGTTTTGCAGCCACAATTCTCCTGTCTGGGGGCCCACCCCCGGACAGGGGCAGGCGTTAATAGCGGACGGATCTCATTTCGAGCCGCTCATCGGTTGTCACTCATGTGAAGTCAACTTCTTCAGCCTGTTCTAATGAATTGCGACCGGATGGCCGCGGTGTCGAGCGTCCCCTCCACGCGCAGCGCCCGCCCGAAGGCTCGGCGTTTCACCGCGAGGTCGAGACACTCGTCGACCGGATGCAGCCACGCGCCTCGCCCCGGACGGGTGGCGGACGGGTCCACCACGAGTTCCGATTCCTGGGCGACGATCCTCAGAAGAGAGGACCGGGGAGCGCGAGAACGGCATCCGACGCACGTTCTGACGGGTTCCATCTTACTCCTCCCGGCGCTCAGCGCCGAACGGGCCGGTCCGCCCGTCTCCTCCAGGCTATCCGTCCCCCGGCGTGTCCGCCGTGTGGAGGACTGGCGCCCGCCGGAGGTTGAGCGCAGACTTCGCCGGGGAGGGACCATGACCATTTCTCGCGATGCCGCGAAGCCCACCGGACGCCGTGCCCCGCACCTCGTCCTCGCCGCCGGCCTGCTGGCCGCCGCCTTCGCGGTCGCCCAGCCGACGGCCGCGCCGGCCAGCGCTGCGCCGGTCGCGTGGGGGCAGTTCGGGAACGGCCCATCGCACTCCGGTGTCAACAGCGCGGAGACGCAGATCATTCCGTCGACGGTCGGCGCGCTGAAGCCGCTCTTCACGGCGACCCTGCCCGGGGTCTCCGACGGGCCGCCTGTCGAGCAGCCCGGCGTCGCCACGGCCGGCGGCACCCGCGACCTGCTGTTCACGACCACGAAGGACGGCTGGATCACCGCGACGGATGCGGCCACCGGCGCCGAGGTGTGGAAGCACCAGAACGGACCCGGCTCCTGCACGATCAACACGGGCACGAACCCCTGCTTCACCACGTCCTCCCCCGCCGTCGACCCGAGCGGCGCCTTCGTGTACAGCTATGGGCTCGACGGCAGGGTGCACAAGTACGCCACCGGCTCCGGCGCGGAGACCACCGGCGGCGGCTGGCCGCAGGTCGCGACGCTGAAGCCGTACGACGAGAAGAGCTCGCCCGCGCTCACGATCGCCACGGTGAGCGGCCACACCTACCTCTATGTATCGAACGGCGGCTACCCGGGCGACCGCGGCGACTACCAGGGTCACGTCACGACCGTCGACCTGAGCACGGGGGCCCAGCGCGTCTTCAACACCCTGTGCAGCGACAAGACCGGGCACCTCGGCGTCAGCGCGTGCGGGCACACGCAGTCCGCCGTCTGGGCACGGCCCAGCGTCGTGTACGACCCGGGCACGCAGCGCATCCTGTTCTCCACCGGCAACGGTCTGTTCGACGGCAGCCGGAACTGGGGCGACTCGGTGCTCGCGATCAACCCCGACGGCAGCGGCGCGGCGGGCGGACCGGTCGACAGCTACACGCCGACGAACTACGCCCAGCTCGACCAGGCGGATGCCGACCTCGGCAGCACCGCCCCGCAGGTCGTCGCGCCTCCGGCGGGCTCGTCGGTCGCCCATCTCGCCGTGCAGAGCGGCAAGGATGCGATGATCCGCCTTCTGAACACGGCCGATCTGAGCGGTCAGGGACGCACGGGAGCGACCGGCGGCGAGCTCCAGTCCATCGCCGTCCCGCAGGGCGGCCAGGTGCTCACCCAGCCGGCGAACTGGGTCGACCGCAACGGCACGTCGTGGGTGTTCATCGCCAACAACAGCGGGATCTCAGCGCTGAAGCTGCAAGCCGGAACCGGCGGCAAGCCGGCCCTGGTGCCGGTCTGGAAGCAGACCGCCGCGGGCACCACCCCGATCGTCGCCGGGGGCGTGCTCTTCTACCTGTCGAGGGCGGGCATCCGGGCGCTGAACCCGGCGACCGGCGGCCAGCTCTGGACCGACACGGCTGGCGGCAGCGGGCTGCATTGGCAGAGCCCGATCGTGGCGAACGGCCGGCTGTACTTCACCGACGGCGGCGGGAAGCTGCGCGCCTACGCCGTGCCGCCGACCGCGCAGAAGGTGGCCCGGCTGGCCGGCGGCGACCGCTACGGCACGAGTGCCGCCGTCTCCGCCGCGAGCTTCCCCGCGAACGTCCCGGTCGCGTATGTGGCCTCCGGGCTGCTATTCCCGGATGCGCTGTCCGGCGCCCCGGCGGCCGCACGCGCCGGAGGCCCGGTGCTCCTCGTCCAGCCGACCGCGATCCCGCTGTCGATCCAGACCGAGCTGAAGCGACTCCATCCCGGCCGGATCGTGGTGCTCGGCGGCACCACCAGCGTCTCGAGCGGCGTGCAGACGCAGCTGGCGGCGTTCACCTCCGGCAGCGTCACGCGCATCGCCGGGTCAGACCGCTACGAGTCGAGCGCGGCCGTCAGCGCCGCCACCTCGACCGTCGGGGTCTCCGTGGCCTACGTGGCGTCGGGGCAGAACTTCCCGGACGCACTCTCCGCCGGCGCGCTCGTCGCCCGGACGGCAGGCGCGCCGCTGCTGCTCACGACGTCCACCTCCGTGCCGCCGTCGATCGCGACCGAGCTGAAGCGGCTGAAGCCGGGCAGCATCGTCGTGGTCGGCGGACCGGCCGCCGTCGCGGACGGCGTGCTCACAGCACTGAAGGCGTACACGAGCGGGAACGTCACCCGGCTGACGGGATCGGACCGGTACGAGTCGAGTGCGGCCATCGCGGCGAAGTTCGCGGCGGGATCCGGCGCGGTGTTCGTCGCCTCCGGCGCCGGCTTCCCCGACGCGCTGTCCGCGTCGGCCGCGGCGGGCAAGGCCGGACGGCCGCTGCTGCTCACCGCGCCGACGTCCATCCCGTCGTCGATCGCCACGCAGCTGACCCGGCTGGGCCCCGGGCACATATGGCTGACCGGCGGACCGGACAGCGTCAGCGACGCGGTCCAGTCCGCACTGGCCGGCTACGTGAAGTAGCGCGAGTCAGTTCAGCCCGGGGATCAGTCCCTGTCGAGGATCGAATCGGGCTGGATGTCGATTTTCGCGCCCGTCAGCTTGGCGGCGAGGCGCGCGTTCTGGCCCTCCTTGCCGATCGCGAGCGACAGCTGGTAGTCGGGCACCAGCGCGCGCACGGCCTTGAGCGACTCATCGATCACGAAGGCGCTGGTGACCTTCGCGGGCGACAGTGCGCTCGAGACGAACGTCGCGAGGTCGGGCGAGTAGTCGACGATGTCGATCTTCTCGTTGTTCAGCTCGGCCGTGACCGCGCGCACGCGCTGGCCCAGCTCGCCGATGCACGCGCCCTTGGCGTTCACACCCGGCTCGGTCGCACGGACCGCGATCTTGGTGCGGTGCCCCGCCTCGCGGGCGAGCGACACGATCTCGACGACTCCGCTGGCGATCTCGGGGACCTCGAGCGCGAACAGCTTGCGGACGAGCGCCGGGTGCGTCCGCGACACGGTGATCGACGGACCCTTCGGCCCCTTCGAGACGCTCGTGACGTAGATGCGGATGCGCGAACCGTGCGTGTACTCCTCGCCCGGCACCTGCTCCTCGGGTGGGAGGATGGCCTCCACCGTGCCCAGGTCGACGTGGATCATGCGCGGGTTCGGGCCCTGCTGGATGACGCCGGCGACGATGTCGCCCTCGCGGCCGCGGAACTCGCCGAGCACCGCGTCGTCCGCGATGTCGCGCAGCCGCTGGTTGATCACCTGCTTGGCCGCGAAGGCCGCGATGCGGCCGAAGTCGCTGGGGCTGTCCTCGGCCTCGCCGACGACGTTGCCCTCGTCGTCGCGCTCGGGCACGTAGACGGTGACGTGACCCGTCTTGCGGTCCAGGTGCACGCGCGCGGCCGGCGGCTGGTCGCTGTGACCGTGGCGGTGGTCAGGCTGGTTGGTGTGCTTCAGGTAAGCGGTCAGGATGGCCTGTTCGATGATCTGCACCAGCTCGTCGAACGGGATCTCCTTCTCGCGCTCCATGAGACGCAAGACGCTGAGGTCGATGTCCATGCCGGCCTCCTCTATTCAGATCTCGCCGCCACGCGATGGCGCGGCGGACTCAGTCCTCCAGGGTACCCGAGATTCCGGAACGCGTGAACGCCGGGTACCGTTCAGGCCATGACCTCCCCCAGCCGCGCCGCCGCCCGGGTCGAACGCCAGCCCATCGTGCGGATCCTCGCGCGCGTCGGGCTCGCGGCGATCGGCGTGCTCCACATCCTGATCGGCATCATCGCCCTCGCGGTCGCGTTCGGTTCGGGCGGGAACGCCGACCAGTCGGGCGCCCTGGAGGCCCTTGTCGCGGTCCCCGGCGGGCTGTTCGTGCTCTGGGCGGTCATCGTCGGGTTGATCTTCCTGTCGGCCTGGCAGATCCTGCAGGCGTTCACCGCTCGCAAGCGCGGTGAGAAGGTCATCGAGGTCGTCAAGTGCGTGGTCTACGCGGCCCTCGCGGTGATCGCGATCTCCATCGCCACGGGCAGCCGCAAGAACGCGTCCTCGTCCGAGCAGTCGATGAGCGGCAAACTGCTGGCCGCTCCGGGCGGCGTGTTCCTCCTCGCCGCCATCGGTCTGGTGATCGTCGCGGTCGGCGTCGTCTTCATCGTCAACGGCGTGACCCGCCGCTTCGAGCGCGACCTCCGGCTGCCGCCCAACCAGTGGGCCACGGTCACGGCGATGCTGGGCCGGATCGGCTACGTCGCGAAGGGGGTCGCCCTCATCATCGTCGGCGGCCTGGTCACCTTCGGCGCCATCACGTCCGATCCGAAGAAGGCCGGCGGGCTGGACGGCAGCCTGAAGGCGCTCAAACAGGTGCCGTTCGGCGTGGTGCTGCTGGTGATCATCGCGCTCGGGCTGATCCTCTACGGCATCTTCTGGCTGGTGCGCGCCTACGCCTCCCGCCTCAAGGAGCAGTGACCGGGCCCTTCTACTCGGCCGCCCCGGCGAACTGCGCGTTGTACAGCGAGTAGTACGCCCCGCCCTTCGCCAGGAGCTCTGCGTGCGTGCCCTGCTCGACGATGCTGCCCGCCTCCATCACCAGGATCAGGTCCGCGTCCCGGATGGTGGAGAGCCGGTGCGCGATCACGAACGAGGTCCGGTCGGCGCGCAGGGCGCTCATGGCCTTCTGCACCAGGAGCTCGGTGCGGGTGTCGACGGATGACGTCGCCTCGTCGAGGATGAGCACGCTCGGCCGCGCGAGGAACGCCCGGGCGATCGTCAGAAGCTGCTTCTCGCCGGCCGAGATGTTCGCTCCCTCGTCGTCGAGCACCGTGTCGTAGCCGTCGGGCAGCGAGTGCACGAAACGGTCCACGTACGTGGCGCGGGCCGCATCCAGCATCTCGTCCTCGGTCGCATCCGGGCGGCCGTAGAGGATGTTGTCGCGGATCGTGCCCTTGAACAGCCACGTGTCCTGCAGCACCATCCCCATCCTGCTGCGCAGGTCGTGCCGCGACATGCTGGCGATGTCGACGCCGTCGAGGGTGATCCGTCCCCCGTCGAGTTCGTAGAACCGCATCATCAGGTTGACCAGCGTCGTCTTGCCGGCGCCGGTCGGCCCGACGATGGCGACGGTCTGGCCGGGCTGCGCCGCGAGCGAGAGGTGCTCGATCAGCGGCTTCTCCTCGACGTACCGGAACGAGACGTCCTCGAAGGCGAGCAGCCCCTTCGTCCCGTCCGGGCTCTCCGGCCGGTGGGGGTCGGCGGACTGCTCGTCCGCGTCCAGCAGCTCGAACACCCGCTCCGCGCTCGCGACCCCCGACTGCAGGAGGTTCGCCATCGACCCGAGCTGCGTGAGCGGCTGCGTGAACTGGCGCGAGTACTGGATGAACGCCGTCACGTCTCCGAGCTGCATCGCGCCGTTCGCCACCTGCAGGCCGCCGACCACCGCGATCGCGACGTACATGAGATTGCCGACGAACATCATGGCCGGCATGATCAGGCCCGAGATGAACTGGGCGCCGAAGCTGGCGCGGTACATCTCCTCGTTCTTCTCGCGGAAGCGCGCCTCCACCTCCCGGTGCCGGCCGAACACCTTGACCAGCGAGTGCCCGGTGAACGCCTCCTCGATCTGCCCGTTGAGCTCGCCGGTATGCCGCCACTGCGCGACGAAGAGCTTCTGCGAGCGCTTCGCGACCAGGGTCGTGATGACGAGAGTGACCGGGATGGTGATCAACGCGATGATCGCCAGCAACGGCGAGATCACGAACATGAGCACGACCACACCCACGACCGTCAGCAGGGAGGTGAGCAACTGGCTCATGGTCTGCTGCAGCGACTGCGAGATGTTGTCGATGTCGTTGGTGACCCGGCTGAGCAGCTCACCGCGCTGCATCCCGTCGAAGTACTTCAGCGGCAGGCGGTGGAGCTTGTCCTCCACGTCCGCGCGCAGCCGGTACACGGTGCGCTGGGTCACACCGTTGAGCACGTACGCCTGCAGGTAGCTGAAGAGCGACGACAGCACGTACAGCGCGAGCACCCACATCAGGGTCTGGCCGACAGCGGTGAAGTCGATGCCCGCGCCGGGTGTGAACGTGGTTCCGGAGACGAGGTCGGCGAGCTGATTCTGGCCCGCCGCGCGGAGGCCCTCGATGACCTGCGCCTGCGTGGTGCCGGACGGGAACTGCAGGGACAGCGCGCCGGCGAATACGAGGTTGATCGCGTTGCCGAGCAGCTTGGGGCCGAGCACCGCGAACAGCACGGAGACCACGGCGAGCGCCGTCACCGCGACGAGGGGAAGCCGTTCGGGGCGCAGGCGGCCGAGCAGCCGTCTGGCGCTGGGGCCGAAGTTCATCGACTTCTCGACGGGCATGCCGATGGCGCCGAACGGCCCCCCGCCGCCGGGACCGCGTCGCATGGGAGGGCCGGCGGGACGGGCGGGTGCAGTCGTCTTCTCGCTCATCCGTGGACTCTCCTACGCCGCATCCTGGGCCGCGAGCTGCGACGACACGATCTCCGCGTACGTCGGGTTGCTCGCGACGAGTTCGTCGTGCGTCCCCCGGCCGACCACGCGGCCGTCCTCGAGGACGATGATCTGGTCGGCGTCGACGATCGTCGACACCCGCTGGGCGACGACGACGATCGTCGCGCCCGCGACATCCCGGGCCAGCGCCTGCCGCAGCCGGGCGTCCGTCGCCGTGTCGAGAGCCGAGAACGAGTCGTCGAACACGTAGATCTCCGGCTTGCGAACCAGCGCGCGCGCGATCGCCAGCCGCTGGCGCTGACCCCCCGACACGTTGCTGCCGCCCTGGGCGATGGGAGCATCCAGCCCCTCGGGCATCGCCTCGACGAAGTCCCGCGCCTGCGCCACCTCGAGCGCATGCCAGAGCTCGTCGTCGGTGGCCTCCGGGTTGCCGTAGCGGAGGTTCGAGGCGACCGTGCCCGAGAAGAGGTAGGGCTTCTGCGGCACGATGCCGATCCGCGACCACAGCACCTCGGGGTCGAGGTCGGCCACATCCACGCCGTCGACCAGCACGATGCCGCTCGTGGCGTCGAAGAGCCGCGGGATGAGGTTCACCAGGGTGGTCTTGCCCGCGCCCGTGCTGCCGATGACGGCGGTGGTCCTGCCGGCCTCGGCGAGGAACGTGACGTCGGTGAGCACAGGATGCTCGGCGCCCGGATACGAGAAGCCGACGTCGACGAACTCGACCGTTCCGTGCGCGCGCAGTTCGGTGACCGGGTCGTCCGAGGCGCGCACGGACGGCTCGGTGCCGAGCACCTCGCCGATCCGGTCGGCGCAGACCGACGCGCGCGGCACCAGCACCGCCATCATCGTCGACATCATCACGCCCATCAGGATCTGCATCAGGTACTGCAGGAAGGCCGTCAGCGTGCCGACCTGCAGCGATCCGTCCTGCACGCGGAAGGCGCCGAACCAGATCACCGCGACGCTCGACACGTTCAGCACGAGCATCACGATCGGGAACATCAGCGCGAAGAGGCGGCCGGCCTTGAGAGCCGTCTCGGTGACCTCGTCGTTGGCGGTGCGGAACCGGCCGGTCTCGACGTCCTCACGCACGAAGGCGCGCACGACGCGGATGCCGCTGAGCTGCTCCCGCAGCACGCGGTTCACCCGGTCGATCCGGTCCTGCATCCGGCGGAACTGCGGGACCATGCGCGCGATGATGATGCTCACCGCGACGAGCAGTGCCGGGACGCTGACCGCGATCAGCCAGGACAGGTCGATGTCCTGCTGCATGGCCAGCACGATCCCGCCGACGGCGAGGATCGGGGCCGAGACGAGCAGCGTGCACGTCATCATGACGAGCATCTGAACCTGCTGAACGTCGTTGGTGTTGCGTGTGATCAGCGACGGCGCGCCGAACGACGTGACCTCGCGCTCTGAGAACTCCCCCACGCGGTGGAAGATCGCCTCGCGCAGGTCGCGTCCGACGAGCATCGCCACCTTGGCGCCGAAGTACACCGCCGTGATGGCGCACGCGATCTGCAGCAGCGTGACCCCGAGCATCTCGGCTCCGACGGAGAGGATGTAGCCGGTGTCGCCCTTCGCGATGCCGTTGTCGGTGATGTCGGCGTTCAGCGTCGGCAGCCACAGCGACAGCAGCGACGAGCCGAGCTGGAAGACGATCACCCCGATCAGGAGCGGCCAGTGCGGCCTGAGGAAGCGGCCGAGAATTCTCAGGAGCATGATGCCTCCGTGTTCGGTGCCTGCTGGGTGCTGGATGCCGGTTCGGTGTTCGGTGCTGGTTCCCGGTCCGGCGGGGTCACGTGGGGCGACGTGCCCGCCACGCCGACCAGGACCATCCGCGCGAGGTCGTCGATGCTGAACTCGATGCCCTCGTTGAGCGCGGGGAACGCGGACGAGAAGCTGACCAGCCGCAGGATGTGTGCAACACGCTCCGGCGGCCAGTTCAGCTCGCGCGTCTCCGGCTCCAGGATGTGGGCGATGATCCGCGCGAACTCGCCGCGTTCCTGCGGCACGGGCGGACGCTGCGGCCCGATGACCGGCATGATCCGCATCACGCTGTGGAACCGCTCGCGGAGCAGGTACAGGATGGCCCGCACCTTGTTCTCCAGGGGCAGCGCCGGGTCGATGCTGCGCAGCGCCTCGCGGAGCGGCTCGGGGTCGAGGTACTTCTCGATCGCCGCCTGCACCAGCGTCTCCTTGTCGCCGAACGCGCGGAAGATCGTGCCCTCGGCGATACCGGCGGCCTCGGCGATCTGGCGTGACGTCATCCCGCGCCCGTGCTCCAGCAGCAGGGGGATGACCGCGTCGACGATCATCGCCTTGCGGTCCTCGGCGGACATCGGCTGGGCGCGGGTGCGCGGTGCCTCGGTCGCGGCGTCTTCGATCACCCGCTCACTCTAGATGGAGTGAGTGCTCACTCACAACCCCCTCTCGCGTCACTCGCGGGGGAAGATCTGCGAGATCGTCTCCACCTCTTCGGGCGTGGGCGTCCAGGCGGTCGCCGCGTACGCGTTCGCCACGATCTGCTCCGGCTTCGTCGCGCCGGCGATCACACTCGAGAGGCCGGGCTGGGCGAGGAGCCAGCCGAAGGTCGCCTCCAGCATGCTGACACCGTGCTCGTCGCAGAAGGCCTGGAACCGGTCCATCCTGTCCCACGGCGCGTTGTCGAGCAGGTGCTTGCGCAGGTTCATGATGCGGCTGTCGGCGGGGCCGCCTTCACGGGTGAACTTGCCGGTGAACAGGCCGTTGTACAGCGGGAAGTAGGGCAGGAACCCGAGGCCGTAGCGGTTCACTGCGGGCAGCACCTCCCGTTCGGCGTCGCGGGCGAGCAGGCTGTACTCGTTCTGCGCCGAGATGAACTTCGGGTGGGCGTGAAGCTGCGCCGTGAACTCGGCCTCGGCGATCTGCCAGCCGGTCAGGTTGGAGTGGCCGATGTAGCGGATCTTGCCCTCGGCGATGAGGTCGTCGAGGGTCTCGAGCGTCTCCTCGATCGGCGTCACAGGGTCGGGCTGGTGCAGCTGGTAGAGGTCGAGCCAGTCGGTCCGGAGGCGGCGGAGCGAGCTCTCGACGGCCAGACGGATGTAGCGGCGGGAGCCACGGACGCCCCAGTCGGGACCGTTGACACCGGCCATGTCCATGCCGAACTTGGTCGCGAGCACGATGCGGTCGCGCTTCCCCTCCAGCGCCTTGCCCATCAGGGTCTCGGACAGCCCGCGCTCCTTGCCGTAGATGTCGGCGGTGTCGAACAGCGTGACGCCGGCGTCGATCGCCGCGTCGATGACGGCGTCCGTACCCTCCTGGGTCTCGGTCGCGGTGTCCTTGCGGCCGAAGTTGTTGCAGCCGAGGCCGACCGTCGAGACGATGAGGCCGGAGCGGCCGAGGGTGCGGTATTCGATGTTCGCCATGCCTCCGAGTCTAGGCACGACGTCGGACACGGCCGCAGCGGGTGGAATCGTCCACAGATCGCTGCGTGGGCGACTTATCCCCGATGTCCGATAATCGCGAGTGCGCGTCGGAGGTCCGCCCTAGAGTCGACCCATGAGCAGTTCCTTCGCCTATCTCCTCCGCACCACGAGCCCCATCGGGCGGCTCGAACTCACCAGTGACGGCACGGCCGTGACGTCGCTCTCCATCGAGCGCGCCGGCCGCCTGCCGCTCGACGACCATCCGGAACGCAGCACGCCGGTGCTCGACGATGCGGCACGCCAGCTCGAGGAGTACTTCGCGGGCTCGCGCCGCTCGTTCGACGTGCCGGTGCGGCTGCAGGGCACGCCGTTCCGTCAGGCGGTATGGGAACGCCTGGCCGCGCTGGAATTCGGCACGTTCGTGTCCTATGGCGAACTGGGCGCGTCGCTCGGCCACGCCGGGTACGGCCGCGCGATCGGCGGTGCGGTGGGCGCCAACCCGGTTCCGATCATCGTGGGGTGCCACCGCGTGCTCTCGTCGAGCGGGCGGGTCACCGGCTACAGCGGTGGCGACGGCATCCCGACGAAGCTGTGGCTGCTCGAGCACGAAGGGATCCTCCTGGCGGCATGAGCGCGACGACCGACTCGGGGCTCACGTCCCCCTCCTCCGCCGTCATCGTCGGCGACGACGGCCTCGCCCGATGCTCATGGTCTGCGAGCGACCCCGAGTACCGCCGGTATCACGACGAGGAGTGGGGGCGGCCGCAGCACGACCCGCGCGCGCTCTACGAGAAGCTGTGCCTCGAGGGGTTCCAGGCCGGCCTGTCGTGGATCACCATCCTTCGGCGGAGGCCCGCCTTCCGCGAGGTCTTCCTCGGGTTCGAGCCCGAGCGGGTCGCAGCGATGATCGAGGCCGACGTCGAGCGACTGCTGCAGGATGCGCGGATCATCCGCCACCGCGGCAAGATCCAGGCGACCATCGCGAACGCCCGGGCCGTGCTGGCGCTGGACGTGCCGCTGGAGCAGCTCATGTGGGGCTTCGCGCCCGAACCACGCGCGGCCCATCGACCACGTGCCTGGGGCGAGATCCCGGCCGTCACGCCGGAATCGACCGCGATGAGCACAGAGCTCCGTCGACGCGGGTTCCGGTTCGTCGGACCGACCACGATGTACGCGCTGATGCAGGCCACTGGGATGGTCGACGACCACTTCGAGGGCTGCTTCCGCGCCTGAATGAGCGGCCGGGGCCGGCGCGGCGGGTACCGAGAGAGTCGGGCCGACGGCGGATGGACTCCGACGTCGGATTCTCGCTGGTGAAGGCGATACCGCACGTGCCCGACCGCAGGCGGATCTGGTGCCCTCACACTCCGGCGTGGAAACGGCGCATGGGGATGACGCGCCGGCCACCACACGTCGGCCCGACTATTTGAGGTCTCCGGGAGCACCACTCGTGCGCGCCCAGGCCTCGGATCAGTGATCCTCTCTCTTGGTCGTGAGCTTATCTCACTTTTGGGTCGCGCACCACTGGGAATTCACGGTGAGTCGGGCTGGTCCAGCGGCATCCTGGTCAGACGCGGAGGGCCGCCATCAGCCGCCCGGGCGCGCCGCGGACCTCGGGCACGACGAGCACCACGTCGCGGGTGCCGTCGTCGGCCGGCCGCAGTTCGTAGCCCTCGTCCGCGGCCCAGGCGAACAGCTCGCCCGCCGAGCCGAACGACGCGCCCGCCTCGATCAGGGCCCGGGTGAGAAGGCCCTTCGCCTGCTTGTTGAAGTGGTTGAGCGCGCGGACGTGCCCGCTCTCGTCACGCGCCAGCACGCGCACGTAATGGGCGCCGTCGCGATCGGGCAGCGGCGCGAGCGCTGCATAGCCCTCCGACCGCAGGTCGAGCAGCAGCTCGTCGCGCTCCGCCAGCGCCGCAGCGCCCGGCGCCGCCCACCGCTTCTTCAGCGATGCGGCACCGCGGGCCGGCGACAGCCGCGAATCGAACGACAGACGATAGGCAGGCACGGGATCCGCAGCGCCGACCAGCCCCAGCAGGGCGGACTGCACGGCGACCGAACGGGACGCGACGCTCCAGTCGGTCGCGCTCAGGGTCGGCGCATCCAACGCGTCGTAGAGCACACCGGTGTACCGCTCCAGCGCACGCATCGTCGGCGCGGCCGGGAGCAAGCGGTTGCGCTCCACTTCGCCGGCCTGCTTCGGCCCGAGCTTGAGGGCCCGGATGGCCGCCTCGCGGTCGCCCGAGAGGGCGACCAGCGCATCCACGACCTCCCGGCGGACGGGGTTCAGGGACGGGAAACTCAGAGAGTCGAGGGCGAGCGGAGACCCCGCTCCCCCGTCCCTCTTCGTCTCCGAGGGCGGGAGCAGGATGAGCACGCTAGCCCGCCACGAAGTCCAGCGCGATGTCGACGTTCTCGCCCAGCGCGGCGGCGGTGTCAAGGGTGACGCGCGGCAGCGAACCGCAGACGCCCTTCCACTCGTCGTATTCCGCGGTGCTCTGCTCGACGGCGACGGCATCCGCCGACCAGGTCGCGACGACGCCGGTCCGCTTGGCGAGCCGCTCCTCGTGCAGCGCCGGGTCGGAGCACACCGTCTCCACCACCCGCAGCTTCACGTCGCACCGCTCCGCAAGGTCGCGCCACTGCAGGCGCGCCGGCTCCACGGCGTTGACGGCGTCGACGACGACGGAGCGGCCGGAGAGCAGCACCTGCTCGGCCATGGTCTCCGCCACGAGGTAGGCCGCGAGCCCGGTCGGCTGGTCGGAGTCGATGCCTGCATGCAGGATCGCCGCCTCGATCGGGTCCACCGAGATCACCGTGGCGCCGATGCGCCCGGCGATGATCTCCGCGATGGTGGACTTCCCGGAACCGGGAAGCCCCGCCATCGCGATCAGCATCGGGACGCGGACGTCTCCGAACTGGCGCTCCAGCGGGGCTCCCTGTTGTTCCGGCATGTCAGACCAGCTCGGCCTGACGGGCCACCACGGTGACCGTGTTGTTCTCGACCGAGAGGAAGCCGTCATCGGCGTTCGCCGTGATCGACTCGCCCCCGCTCAGGGTCACGCGCACCTCGCCCTGGGCGAGGATGGCCAGCAGCGGCTCGTGGCCGGGCAGGATACCGATCTGCCCCTCCACGGTCCGGGCGACGACCATGCTCGCCTCGCCCGACCACACTTCGTGGTCGGCGGCGACGACGCTGACGGTCAGGACAGCCATCTCAGCCGTTCTCCTTCTGGATCTGCGCCCACTTCTCCTCGACGTCGGAGATCGCACCGACGTTGAAGAAGGCCTGCTCGGCGACGTGGTCGAACTCGCCCTTGGCGATCGCGTCGAAGGACTCGATGGTCTCCTTCAGCGGAACCGTGGAGCCCTCGACACCCGTGAACTTCTTCGCCATGTAGGTGTTCTGCGAGAGGAACTGCTGGATCCGGCGCGCACGCGACACCGTGATCTTGTCCTCCTCCGACAGCTCGTCGACACCGAGGATCGCGATGATCTCCTGCAGCTCCTTGTTCTTCTGGAGGATCTGCTTGACCGTGGTGGCCACGCGGTAGTGGTCCTCGCCCAGGTAACGCGGGTCGAGGATGCGCGAGGTCGAGGTCAGCGGGTCGACGGCCGGGTACAGACCCTTCGACGCGATCTCACGGGAGAGCTCGGTCGTGGCGTCGAGGTGGGCGAACGTGGTCGCCGGCGCCGGGTCGGTGTAGTCATCGGCGGGGACGTAGATCGCCTGCAGGGAGGTGATCGAGTGACCGCGGGTCGAGGTGATGCGCTCCTGGAGGAGGCCCATCTCGTCGGCGAGGTTCGGCTGGTAGCCCACGGCGGAGGGCATGCGGCCCAGCAGCGTGGAGACCTCGGAACCGGCCTGCGTGAAGCGGAAGATGTTGTCGATGAAGAGGAGCACATCCTGCTTCTGCACATCGCGGAAGTACTCCGCCATCGTCAGCGCCGACAGGGCGACGCGGAGGCGCGTTCCCGGCGGCTCGTCCATCTGGCCGAAGACGAGTGCGGTCTTGTCGAAGACGCCCGCCTCCTCCATCTCGTGGATGAGGTCGTTGCCCTCACGGGTACGCTCGCCGACACCGGCGAACACCGACACACCGCCGTGGTCCTGCGCCACGCGCTGGATCATCTCCTGGATGAGGACGGTCTTGCCCACGCCGGCGCCGCCGAACAGGCCGATCTTTCCACCCTGCACGTAGGGGGTGAGCAGGTCGATGACCTTGATGCCGGTCTCGAACAGCTGGGTCTTCGACTCGAGCTGGTCGAACGACGGCGGCTGACGGTGGATCGGCCAGCGCTCGGTGATCTCGATGGTCTCGCCCGGCTCGGCGTTCAGCACATCGCCGGTGACGTTGAACACCTTGCCCTTGGTGACGTCGCCGACCGGGACGCTGATCGGGGCGCCGGTGTCGCGCACCTCGCCGCCGCGGACCAGGCCGTCGGTCGGCTTCAGCGCGATCGCACGCACCAGGTCGTCGCCGAGGTGCTGCGCGACCTCGAGCGTGATCTCGGTCGACGTCTCGCCGATCGTGATCGTCGTCTTCAGCGCGTTGTAGATACCGGGGATCGCATCGTGCGGGAACTCGATGTCGACGACCGGGCCGGTGACGCGCGCGATGCGCCCGACGCCACCCGGCTGCGCGGTCGAAGCCTGGGCTTCGGCGGTAGCGGTAGTCATGATTTCTATCTCTCTCGTAGGACGATTACTTTGCCGAGCTCAGCGCGTCCGCGCCGCCGACGATCTCGGAGATCTGCTGGGTGATCTCCGCCTGACGGGCGTTGTTCGCAAGACGCGTGTAGTCGGTGATGAGCTTGTCTGCGTTGTCGCTCGCGGCCTTCATCGCCTTCTGCGTCGCCGCGTGCTTGGAGGCGGCGGACTGCAGCATCGCGTTGAAGATGCGGCTCTCGATGTAGACCGGCAGCAGCGAGTCGAGCACCGTGCCGACATCCGGCTCGAACTCGTAGAGCGGCAGGACCTGGTTGCGGTCCGGCTCCTCCACGCCCTCGACGACCTCCAGGGGAAGCAGGCGGACGACCTGCGGCTCCTGGGTCAGCATGCTCACGAAGCGGTTGTAGATGATGTGGATCTCGTCCACGCCGCCGTCGGACGCGTCGCGCAGGAAGGACTCCAGGATCGCGTCGGCGACCTCCTTGGCCTGCTCGAACTCCGGGGCATCCGTGTTGCCGGTCCAGACGCGCTCGAACGAGCGGCGGCGGAAGCTGAAGTAGCCCTGCGCCTTGCGCCCGATCAGGAAGTACACGACCTCCTTGCCCTGGCTGCGCAGCAGCTCGGCCAGCTTCTCGGACTCCTTCAGCACGTTCGAGTTGAACGCGCCCGCGAGTCCGCGGTCCGACGAGAAGATGACGATCGCGGCGCGCTCGATCTTCTCGGGTTCCGTGGTCAGCACGTGCTCGACGTTCGAGTACGTCGCCACAGCCGACACCGCGCGCGTGATCGCGCGGGCGTACGGCGAGCTGGCGGCGACCCGGGCCTGCGCCTTCTGGATGCGGGAGGCGGAGATCAGCTCCATCGCACGGGTGATCTTCTTGGTCGTCTGGGCAGAGCGGATCTTCTGCCGGTAGACCCGAAGCTGTGCTCCCATGTGTCTCCTCTTTACCTATCCGTCGGGGTCCGGCTCAGCGCCGGGCCTTGACGATGCGCTCCTGGTCGACCTCGTCCTCGTCGATGGCCTGGAACTCCTCGCGTCCGACCGAGGCGAGCGGCTTGCCCTCACCGGTCTGGAACTCGAGCTTGAACTTGTCCACCTCGGAGTCGAGCTTGGCGACGGTGTCGTCGTCGAGCACGTTGGTCTCGCGCAGCGTGTCGAGGATGTCGGTGTTGCGGCGCAGGTGGTCGAGCAGCTCGGCCTCGAAGCGCAGGACATCCTCCACGGCGACCTCGTCGAGCTTGCCGTTGGTGCCGGACCAGATCGAGACGACCTGCTCCTCCACCGGGAACGGCGAGTACTGCGGCTGCTTGAGCAGCTCGGTGAGGCGGGCGCCGCGGGCGAGCTGACGACGGCTCGCCGCGTCGAGGTCGGACGCGAACATCGCGAACGCCTCGAGCGAGCGGTACTGCGCCAGCTCGAGCTTGAGCGTGCCGGAGACCTTCTTGATCGACTTGACCTGCGCGTCGCCGCCGACTCGGGAGACCGAGATTCCGACGTCGACCGCGGGGCGCTGGTTGGCGTTGAAGAGGTCGGACTGCAGGAAGATCTGGCCGTCGGTGATCGAGATCACGTTGGTCGGGATGTACGCCGAGACGTCGTTCGCCTTGGTCTCGATGATCGGCAGACCGGTCATCGAGCCGGCGCCCAGCTCGTCGGAGAGCTTGGCGCAACGCTCCAGCAGGCGGGAGTGCAGGTAGAAGACGTCGCCCGGGTAGGCCTCGCGTCCCGGCGGACGGCGGAGGAGGAGCGACACGGCACGGTAGGCCTCGGCCTGCTTGGACAGGTCGTCGAACACGATGAGGACGTGCTTGCCGCCGTACATCCAGTGCTGGCCGATGGCCGAGCCGGTGTAGGGCGCGAGGTACTTGAAGCCCGCGGGGTCGGAGGCCGGGGCCGCGACGATCGTGGTGTACTCCATCGCTCCGGCGTCCTCGAGCGCGCCCTTCACCGAGGCGATGGTCGAGCCCTTCTGGCCGATGGCGACGTAGATGCAGCGGACCTGCTTGTTGACGTCGCCCGACTCCCAGTTGGCCTTCTGGTTGATGATCGTGTCGATCGCGATGGCCGTCTTGCCGGTCTGGCGGTCGCCGATGATCAGCTGGCGCTGTCCGCGGCCGACCGGGATCATCGCGTCGATGGCCTTGATGCCGGTCTGCAGCGGCTCGTGCACCGACTTGCGCTGCATGACGCCGGGCGCCTGGAGCTCGAGCTCGCGGCGGCCCTCGCTGGCGATCTCGCCGAGACCGTCGATCGGGTTGCCGAGCGGGTCGACGACGCGGCCGAGGTAGCCGTCGCCGACGGGGACGGAGAGGACCTCGCCCGTGCGGGTCACCTCCATGCCTTCGACGATCTCGTCGTACTCGCCGAGCACGACGACGCCGACCTCGTTCTCGTCGAGGTTCTGGGCGAGGCCGAGGGTGCCGTTCGAGAAGCGGATGAGCTCGTTGGCCATGACGCTGGGGAGGCCCTCGACGTGCGCGATGCCGTCGGAGGCGTCCAGGACGTGGCCGATCTCGGTCGCCCCGGCCCCGGTGGGCTCGTAGGCGTTGACGAAGTCCTTGAGGGCGTCGCGGATCTCGTCGGGGCTGATCTGGATGTCTGCCATTGTGATTCCTATCTTGAGGCGGTCAGCCCGCCAGCTGAAGCCGGAGTTCGGCCAGACGCGATGCGATGCTTCCATCGATGACGTCGTCACCGATCTGTACGCGCAATCCGCCGATGATCGAGGGGTCGACGACCTGGTTGATCCTGAGGTCGCCGTAGGTGGCGCTGAGCACGGACCGCAGGCGCTCGGCCTGCGCCGCGGGGAGCGGTGTCGCGGCGTAGACCGTCGCGATGGTCTGCCCGTGCTGGGAGGCCACGATGCGGCCGGCGGCGCGGAGCGATTCGCGGATGCTGCGGCCGCGGGGCTGCTCGACGAGCTGGCGCACGATGGCGACCGTCTCCGTCGACGCCCGTCCGTCGAGCAGACGCTCGACCAGTGCGACCTTGGATTCGCTGGTGGCCAGCTTGCTGCGCAGGGCGAGCTCCAGCTGAGCGTCGGAGGTCACGGCGCCCCCGAACGCGAACAGCTGGGCCACGATGTCGACGTCGGGCGGGGTCGAAGCGGCGATGGCACGGATGCCGACCTCTTCGATCGCGGCGAGCAGGTCGTCGTGGGTCGACCAGCGCTGCGCGGCGATGACGCCCAGCAGCTCGACGGCCGGCGCCGAGAGCGAGGCGAAGACGCGCTGGACCAGCGCAGCCTTGCCCTGCGGATCGGCTGTGGGGTCGCCGAGGACGGCTCGGAGCTGGGCCGAGTCGGCGACGACTCGTCCTGCGGCGAACAGGTCCTCAGCCGTCGCCAGATCGGCCTTGGATCCCTGGTCGGCGAGAGCCGACACGGACCGGGCCAATGCTTCTCTGGTGGCGCTTCCCATCAGTTGCCCGATCCTGCCTTCTGCTCGTCGGCCTCGAGGTCCGCCAGGAAGCGGTCCACGATGGCCTGAGCGCGCTTGTCCTCGTCGAGCGACTCGCGCACGACGGTCGACGCCAGGTCGATCGCGAGCGAGCCGACCTCGCCGCGCAGCTGCACGAGCGCGGTCTGGCGCTCGGCCTCGAGCTGCGCCTGGGCCTGCGCGGTCACGCGGGCGGCTTCGGCCGTCGCGGTCTCGCGGGCCTCGGCGACGATCTTCTGACCGTCGGTGCGTGCCGTCTCACGGATCTTCGCGGCCTCGGCGCGGGCGTCGGCGAGCTGGGCGGTGTACTCCTCCAGCAGGGCCTCGGCCTTGCGCTGTGCCTCGTCGGCCTTCTCGATGTTGCCCTCGATCGCCTCGGCACGCTCATCGAGCAGCTTCTTCATGCGCGGAAGGACGAGCTTCCAGAAGAAGAACAGGATGATGACGAAGCAGATCAGCGCGCCGACGAGGTCGGCGGGCTCCGGGATCAGCGGATTGTGCTGCTGCTCCTCCGCGGCAGTGATCACCACACTGTCGAGCATGGTTCCTCCTTTACTGAGTGAGAAAAGAGGACTCAGACGAAGATGAAGTAGGTAGCGATACCGATGAAGGCGAGCGCCTCGGTGAACGCGATACCGATGTACATCAGGACCTGGAGACGGCCGGCCAGCTCAGGCTGACGGGCCACGCCCTCGATGGTCTTGCCGACGACGATGCCCACGCCGATGGCCGGGCCGATGGCGGCGAGGCCGTAACCGACGGTGGCGATGTTGCCGTTGATTGCAGCGATGTCCACGTTGTGTGTTTCCTTCCGTGATGGCGATCCGTGCGGGTGCGCGGATCGTTCTTAGTGTTCCTCGGCGACTGCCAGCTGGATGTAGACAGCGGTGAGCAGCGCGAAGACGTAGGCCTGCAGGACTGCGACCAGGATCTCGAAGACGGTGAATGCGAAGCCGAAGGCGAAGGTGCCGATGCCGAACAGCGACCACCAGCCGCCCGCGGTGAAGAAGAAGAAGGAGGTGGCCGTGAAGAACAGGACGAGCAGCAGGTGCCCGACGACCATGTTCATCAGGAGTCGCAGGGTCAGCGTGATGGGCCGCAGGACGAAGGTCGAGATGAACTCGATCGGCGTCACGATGATGTAGAGGAACCACGGCACGCCGGGCGGGAAGAGCGCGTTCTTGAAGAAGTTCTTCGGGCTCTTCTTGACGCCCGCGTAGATGAACGCGATATAGGCGACGACCGCGAGCAGCAGCGGCACCGCGATGACCGAGGTTCCCGCGATGTTGAGGAAGGGGATGATGCCGGTGATGTTGAAGAACAGCACCATGAAGAAGATCGTGGTCAGCAGCGGCAGGAAGCGGCGGCCGTCCTTCTTGCCGAGCAGGTCCTCCGCGACGTTCACGCGGACGAAGTCGAGGCCCATCTCGACGACCGACTGGAAGCGGCCGGGGATGAGCTTCATGCGGCGGGTGCCGAGCCAGAAGATGAGGATCAGCGCGATCGTCGCGATGAGGCGGACGACGATGATGCGGTTGAACTCGAGGCCACCGATGGTGAACAGGGTCGGGGGGAAGAACTCGTTGATCGAGGGACCCTGGAAGCTTCCATCTTCGGAGCTTGCGGCCTGGACCAGCAGGTTCACAGCGTTAGCTAACAGCGCTATCTCCTGTTTCGGGGCGTCGAGCTCAGGGCTCTCGCGACGACGAACGGTGGGGCACCCGGCACTACTCGCGCTTCACGTGTTTCTGAGCGCGAACGGATGGGGGATCACTGACAACTCTACAAGAGTTTTCAGCCCATAACGAATTGGATACGGGTCAGCGCTTCTCGCCCGGCAGGGTGACGTCGCTGGCGTAGGGGACGCGCGATCGGAACACCACGATCATGTCGACCACGAGCGATCCGATCACCCCCGCGATGAGGCTCAGGAACAGCACGACCGGGTTGATCCACGGCTGATCGCGCAGCACGATCGCGAGCACCAGGAACAGCACGAACTTGACGATCCACCCGCCCAGCACGATGCCGAAGAACAGGCCGACGAAGAGGTCGGAGCCGATGAACCGGTTGGCGATGAGGATGCTGAGCGCGGTGATCGAGAGGAACACCGCCGCCATGAGCGTGCCGATGAGGGCGCTCGTGACACCGACCCAGCCGGCGAAGAGGCCGCCGAGCAGCATCCCGGCGACGGCGATCACGCCCGCGAGGATGAGGCCGTACTTCAGGACGTCGCGCAGGACGGGCGTGGAGGTCGGCTGCGCGGCGGGCTTCGCCGGTGTGGCGTCCGGGTGGTCGGTCATCGGGGCTCCTCGGTGAGGGTCGGGGCGGTCGCCGTCGTGGACACCGCGGAGGCGGCGCGCTCGCTGGCAACGTCGAGCTGGTCGAAGCGGGCCGTCTCCGCGGCCTCGCGGCTTCCGGCGGGGGCGAGCTCGGCGACGGCCTCGTTGGCCTTCCGCCGGCTCAGCGGCGCCAGGGTGAACGCCGTGCAGACGACCAGGCCGATGGCGACGAAGACGATCGCCATCCAGTACGGGTCGAAGAAGAACAGCAGGCAGCCGATGGAGAGGACGGCCGTCCACGCGTAGAAGATGAGCACGGCGTGCAGGTGCGTGTGCCCCATGTCGAGCAGGCGGTGGTGCAGGTGCTTGCGGTCGGCGCTGAACGGCGACTTGCCGGCGCGCAGGCGGCGGATGACGGCGAGCCCGAAGTCGAGCAGCGGCACGATGAGCACGGCGAACGGCAGGATGATCGGGATGAACGCGGGCACCAGCGACGACCGGCCGAGGGTCTGCAGCGTCTCCGGGTTGATCGTCCCCGTGACCGAGATGGCCGAGGTCGCCATGAGCAGGCCGATCAGCAGCGCCCCGGCATCGCCCATGAACATCTTCGCGGGGTGCCAGTTGAGCGGCAGGAACCCGGCGCACGCGCCGACCAGGATCGCGGCGATGACGCCGGCGAGGCTGAAGTAGTTCTGCGGGCTGATCTCGCGCTGCAGCAGGTACGTGTAGACGAGGAACGTGCCGTTCGCGATCAGCGCGACGCCCGCGACCAGGCCGTCCAGCCCGTCGATGAAGTTGATCGCGTTCATGACCAGCACGATCGCGAACAGGGTGATGATGATCGACATCACCGGCGACCCGACCGTCAGGCCGCCGATGGGCAGCGAGTAGATCTGCACGCCCAGCCAGGCCACGAGGCCCGCGGCCACGAACTGACCGGCGAGCTTCGTCATCCAGTCGAGGTCCCACAGGTCGTCCGCGACCCCGAGCACCACGATGAGCAGCGACGCGCCGAGGATGGCCAGGATGGGCCCCTGATCGGAGAAGATCAGGCCCAGCACGCCGAACTGGCTCGACAGCAGCCACGAGACGCCGAACGCGACCAGGATGCCGAGGAACATCGCGACGCCGCCCAGCCGGGGCGTCGGCCGGGTGTGCACGTCGCGCGCCCGGATCGTGGGGTACAGCTTGTACCGCATCGCCAGCTTGTAGACGACGAACGACATCCCGAACGTGATGACGGCCGAGATCAGGGCGAGCGCGAGGAGGAGGGTCACGGCTCAGGCGTCCGAGGGGACGGCGAGGGCGTCGCCGACGACCTCCCGCAGCTGCTCGATCGAGAGGACGCCCTGACGCAGGATGCGCAGCCCGCCCGCCCCGGAGGCGAGAGCGGTCGCATCCACGATGGTCGACGAGGAGTCCTTGCCGTCGACGCGCTCGTAGCCGGAGCCCGCCTCTCCCCCGTCGAGGTAGACGGAGACCGACTCGCCGAGCATGGCCTCCGCCTCGGCGGCGGTGCGGGCGGCCGGACGGCCGGTGAGGTTCGCGGACGACACGGCGAGCGGGCCG
The DNA here is from genome assembly GCF_050632205.1 of Leifsonia xyli subsp. cynodontis. Taxonomy (GTDB): domain Bacteria; phylum Actinomycetota; class Actinomycetes; order Actinomycetales; family Microbacteriaceae; genus Leifsonia; species Leifsonia xyli_D. The sequence continues at coordinate 642,707 of NZ_CP192578.1, read as the reverse complement.
GTCTCGGAGAGCAGTTCGAGCGCGATGGTGTCCTTCGGCATGCGGAGGGCGACGGTGCCCTTCGTCTCGCCGAGGTCCCAGACCAGCGACGGCGCCGCCGGCAGCACGATGGTCAGGCCGCCCGGCCAGAACGCCTCGACCAGCGCATCCACCTCCTCCGGGACGCGCTCGGCGAGCGCGGAGAGCGTGGGCACGCCGGGCACCAGCACCGGGGGCGGCGACTGGCGGCCGCGTCCCTTCGCGTCGAGGAGACGCTGGACGGCCGCCGGGTTGAAGGCGTCGGCGGCGACGCCGTACACCGTGTCGGTCGGGATGACGACGAGTTCGCCGCGGCCGATCGCGGCCCGGGCGAGACGCATGCCGGTGAGCAGCTCGGAGTCGATCGAGCAGTCGTAGATGGGAGCCATGACGGCTCAATGATAGCCGGGCGGTCGACGCCCAGACTGGGAGGACGATACTGGAGGCGATGGATGTCTACTTCTTCGACTGCGACAAGACGCTCTACGACTACGACTTCCACAAGCGGCTTCCGAAGCTCGCGGAGCTCGGAGGTGTGAGCCAGTACCGGCTCGCGTCGTCCTGGTGGGCCGGCGGATTCGAGCGCGCGGCGGAGATCGGCGAGTACTCCACCAGCGAGGAGTACCTGGCCGCGTTCGCGGACGTGACGGGGGCTCAGCTCAGCCTGGAGCAGTGGCAGGAGGCGCGGAAGGCGGCCATGACGCCGATCCCCGGGGCCATCGACGCGCTGCACGAGGCGGCGACGCTCGGCACGGTGTCGCTGCTGTCGAACAATCCCATCCCGTTCAAGGACTCGCTTCCGGTGCTCACGCCCGAAGTCGTCGGCGTGCTCGGCGGCAACGACCTCGTCTCGGCGGTGCTGGGAGCGCGGAAGCCCGAGCGCCGCATCTACACGCGAGCGCTCGGGCGGTTCGGCGTGGACCCCGCCGACGCGATCCTGTTCGACGATTCCCTCGCGAACGTCGAGGGCGCCCGCGCCTGCGGGATGCACGCCTTCCACTTCGTCAAGCACGACGACGGCACGTTCGACACCGAGGGGATGCTCGCCGCGATCCGCGCCTTCGCCTCCCGCTCCCGCTGACGCCCCCGCCAACGATTCCTGAGTAATTCGGTTCGGAACGTGCTCCAGACCCGAAGAACTCAGGAATTGTTGGCGTGGGGGCCGGGAGATCAGATGTAGATGGCGGGATCGATCCAGTCGTCGCCGGCGATCTGCTCGTGGCCGGAGCGCGGGCGCGGATGTGCGGGCACGCCCACGAGGAGCGAATCCGGCGGGGCGTCGCGGGTGACGACGGCGTTCGCGCCGATCACCGAGTGCGCGCCGATCGTGATCGCGCCGAGCACCTTCGCGCCCGCGCCGACGATGACGCCGTCCCCGATCGTGGGATGCCGCTTGCCGTGACCGCTCCCCCGGCCGCCGAGCGTGACCCCGTGGTAGAGCATGACGTCATCGCCGACCCAGGTGGTCTCGCCGATCACCACGCCCATCCCGTGGTCGATGAAGAAGCGGCGGCCGATGCGAGCCCCCGGATGGATCTCGATGCCGGTGAGGAAGCGCGTCAGCTGCGAGAGGAAACGTGCGGGCGTGCGGAGGCCGGCCATCCACAGCCGGTGCGCCACCCGGTACGACCACACGGCGTGCAGCCCCGAGTACGCCACCGCGACCTCGAAGCCGTTGCGCGCCGCGGGGTCGTGGCGGCGGGCGTTGCGGACGTCCTCGCGCGCCCGGAAGATCGGCACTCCGCTCAGTCCAGCAGGTCCGCCCACAGCGGGGTGGAGATGTAGCGCTCGCCGGTGTCGCAGACGATCGCGACGATGGTCTTGCCCGCGTTCTCCGGACGCTTCGCCACCTGCAGCGCCGCCCAGATGATCGCACCCGACGAGATGCCCGCCAGGATGCCCTCCTCGCTGGCCAGCTCCTTCGCCACCTGCAGCGCATCCTCGAACGACACATCCACCACCTCGTCGTACACCGTGGTGTCCAGGATCTCGGGCACGAAGTTCGCACCGATGCCCTGGATCTTGTGCGGACCAGGCTTCCCCCGTTCAGGATCGGCGAGTCCAGCGGCTCCACCGCCACCACCTGCACCCCGGGCTTGCGCTCCTTCAACACCTGCCCCACACCCGTGATCGTGCCACCGGTGCCGACACCCGCGACGAAGATGTCCACCCCACCCGCGGTGTCCTCCCAGATCTCCTCCGCCGTCGTCGCCCGGTGGATCGCCGGGTTGGCCTCGTTCTCGAACTGCCGCGCCCAGATCGCGTTCTCCGTGCTCTCCACGATCCGCTGCGCCGTCTCCACCGCACCGCGCATCCCGTCCGGACCCGGCGTCAACTCCACCCGCGCACCGAACGCCCGCAGCAGCACCCGCCGCTCCTTGCTCGCCGTCTCCGGCATCGCCAGAATCACCTGGTAGCCGCGCGCCGCGCCCACCATCGCCAACGCGATACCGGTGTTACCACTGGTCGCCTCCACGATCGTGCCACCCGGACGCAACGCCCCCGCCTTCTCCGCCGCGTCGATGATCGCCACGCCGATCCGGTCCTTCACACTGCCCGCCGGATTGTAGAACTCCAACTTCGCAAGCACCGTCGCATCCACACCCTCCGTCAGGCGGTTCAACCGCACCAACGGAGTGCGCCCGACGGCTTCGGTGACATTGGCGTAGATCTGTCCGGACATGGTCCTCTTCCTCGGGGGATGGTGGCGGATGGGATCGCGTCACCACTCTAGACGCCGGGCCGGAACGGTTGCTCTCTGTGACGGGCGCGGACCCGCCGGACGGTAGGCTCGTCGGGCGATGACCCCCGAATCCGACGCCTCCGACGCCTCCGACGCCGCCTCGACCGTCCGCTCTCTCCGCGAGGACGCAGTCGCCCGGCTGTCCCGCGCCGGCGTGCCGGACCCGGAGGTGGATGCGGAGCTGCTGATCGGATATGTGCTCGGTGTGAGTCGGGGGCGCGTCCAGGCGCTCATGGTGATGGATGAGACGCTCCCGCCGGACGACGCGGCGCGGCTGCGCGACGTTGTCGAACGCCGGGCGGCCAGGGAGCCGCTGCAGCACATCACCGGGCGTGCGCCGTTCCGTTCGCTGGAGCTCGACGTCGGCCCCGGCGTCTTCGTGCCCCGCCCGGAGACCGAGCAGGTTGCGCAGTTCGCGATCGACGCGCTGCGCGCGGTCCCCTCGCCCGAGCCGATCGCCGTCGACCTGGGGACCGGCAGCGGGGCCATCGCGCTCGCGCTGGCCACCGAGGTGCCGCACGCCCGCGTCTACGCGGTCGAGAACTCCCCCGAGGCGTTCATCTGGGCGCGGCGCAACATCGACGAGATCGGTGCGACGAACCTGACGCCGGTGTTCATCGACTTGGGCGACGCGCTGCCGGACCTCGACGGGACGGTGGATGTCGTCATCTCGAACCCGCCGTACGTGCCCGACGACGCCATCCCCCGCGACCCCGAGGTGCGCCTTCACGACCCGCACGCCGCGCTCTACGGCGGACCGGACGGACTGGACGTGGTGCGCACCATCTCGCGCGTGGCCCAGCGGCTCCTGCACGCCGGCGGCACGCTCGTGCTGGAGCACGGGGAGCTGCAGGGCGCGGCGATCCGCGACCTCCTCACGGCGGACGGCTGGCGCGCCGCCGCCACCCACCGCGACCTCACCACCCGCGACCGGGCGACGACCGCCGTTCGCTGACGCCGGCCGCCTGGCGCCCGCCCCTTCGCGCTCTCTCGCGCTCTCGTCGAGTGGTGAGTGGATGCTCCTATCCGCCGCCGATTGCGACATGATGTCGCCACTCGGCGAGAAGGGGCACGCGCGGAGCGACGCACGGCCGCCGAATGGTGAGTCGATGTCCCTATCCGCCGCCGATAGCGACATGATGTCGCCACTCGGCGAGAAGGGGCACGCGCGGAGCAACGCACGGCCGCCGAGTCGTGAGGCGATGTCCCTATCCGCCGCCGATTGCGACATGATGTCGCCACTCGGCAGAGGGAACGGAACGGAACGGAACGGAAGGGCCGGGCCGGGCCGGGCCGGGGTCAGTCGTTGCCGAGGTCGGCGAGGCGCGACTCCTCGTCGGCGTGGATGTTCGACTCGATCACCGGGTCGAGCGCGCCGTTCATGACCGCGTCGAGGTTGTAGGCCTTGTAGCCGGTGCGGTGGTCCGCGATCCGGTTCTCGGGGAAGTTGTAGGTGCGGATGCGCTCCGACCGGTCCATCGTGCGGATCTGGCCCTTGCGGAACTCGGCCGCCTCGGCGTCCGCCTCCTCCTGCTGCCGCGCGAGCAGGCGCGCGCGCAGCACGCGCATCGCGGCCTCGCGGTTCTGCAGCTGGCTCTTCTCGTTCTGCATCGACACCACGATGCCGGTCGGGACATGCGTGATGCGCACCGCCGAGTCCGTCGTGTTGACCGACTGACCGCCGGGACCGGACGACCGGAACACGTCGATCTTGAGGTCGTTCGGGTTGATGTCGACCTCCTCCGGCTCGTCCACCTCGGGGAACACGAGCACGCCCGCGGCGGAGGTGTGGATGCGGCCCTGCGACTCGGTCGCGGGCACCCGCTGGACGCGGTGCACGCCGCCCTCGTACTTGAGGTGCGCCCAGACGCCCTCGGCTGGGTCGCTCGAGCTGCCCTTGAACGCGACCTGCACATCCTTGATGCCGCCCAGGTCGCTGGAGGTCTGCTCGATGATCTCGGCCTTCCAGCGCTTCGAGTCCGCGTAGTGCAGGTACATGCGCAGCAGGTCGCCCGCGAACAGGGCCGACTCGGCGCCGCCCTCCCCCATCTTGATCTCCATGATCACGTCACGGCTGTCGTTGGGGTCGCGCGGGATGAGCAGGCGCCGCAGCTTCTCCGACGACTCGGCGAGGGATGCCTCCAGCCCCGGGATCTCCTCGGCGAACACGGCGTCCTCCGTCGCCAGCTCGCGGGCGGCGTCGAGGTCGTCGGAGAGCTGCTTCCACTCGTTGTAGGCCGCGACGATGCGCGAGAGCTCCGCGTACCGGCGGTTCACCTTCTTGGAGCGGACCGGGTCGCTGTGCAGGTCGGGGTCCGACAGCTGCCGCTGCAGGTCGTCGTGCTCGGCGATGAGCGTGTTCACCGATTCGAACATGGGGTCTTCTTTCTGCGGGGGATGCTGCGGCTGCCGGGGAACGACGAAGCGCCCGCCCGCCCTGCGCGAGGCAGGACGGACGGGCGCTGGACGCCGCTAGCGGTGGTCGTTCTCGTGACCGTGCGAGTGGGCGTTGCCGTGGCCGTTGGTCGGGGCCGGCATCGACTTCTGCACCTGCATGAGGAACTCGACGTTGCTCGAGGTCTCCTTGAGGCGGCCGAGCACGATCTCGAGGGCCTGCTGCTGGTCGAGGCCGGCGAGGGCGCGACGCAGCTTCCAGGTGATCTTGACCTCGTCCTGGCCCATCAGCATCTCCTCGCGGCGCGTGCCGGAGGCGTTGACGTCGACGGCCGGGAAGATGCGCTTGTCGGCCAGCTGGCGCGACAGGCGGAGCTCCATGTTGCCCGTGCCCTTGAACTCCTCGAAGATGACCTCGTCCATCTTGGAGCCGGTCTCCACCAGCGCCGAGGCGAGGATGGTGAGCGAGCCGCCGTGCTCGATGTTGCGCGCGGCTCCGAAGAAGCGCTTCGGCGGGTACAGCGCCGACGCGTCCACACCACCGGAGAGGATGCGGCCCGACGCCGGAGCGGTCAGGTTGTAGGCGCGGCCCAGGCGGGTGATGGAGTCGAGCAGCACGACCACGTCGTGGCCCAGCTCGACGAGACGCTTCGCACGCTCGATGGCGAGCTCGGCGACCGTCGTGTGGTCCTCGGCGGGACGGTCGAAGGTCGAGGCGATGACCTCGCCCTTCACCGTGCGCTGCATGTCGGTGACCTCTTCCGGACGCTCGTCCACCAGCACGACCATGAGGTGCACCTCGGGGTTGTTGGCGGTGATCGCGTTCGCGATCTGCTGCATCACGATGGTCTTGCCGGCTTTCGGCGGCGCGACGATGAGGCCACGCTGGCCCTTGCCGATGGGAGCGACCAGGTCGATGATCCGCTGGGTCACCTTGCTGGGCTCGGTCTCGAGACGCAGGCGCTCCTGCGGGTACAGCGGCGTCAGCTTGCCGAACTCGACGCGGGCCGCCGCCTCCTCGGGGGTCTGCCCGTTGATGGAGTCGACCTTCACCAGCGCGTTGTACTTCTGGCGGCTGTTGTTCTCGTTGTCGCGCGGCTGGCGGATGGCGCCGACGACGGCGTCGCCCTTGCGCAGGCTGTACTTCTTCACCTGGCCCAGCGATACGTAGACGTCGCTCGCGCCCGGCAGGTAGCCGGTGGTGCGCACGAACGCGTAGTTGTCGAGCACGTCGAGGATGCCGGCGACCGGGATGAGGACGTCGTCCTCGGTCAGCTCGGGCTCGAACTCGTCGCCCGCCGGACCGCCGCGGCGCTTGCGGTTGCGGTCGCGGTAGCGGCCGCCGCGCTCGTCGGCCTGGTCGGCCTGGTTGCCCTGGGCGTTCTGGCCGCGGTTCTGCTGGCCCTGCTGGCCGCCCTGCTGCAGGTCCTTCGGCTGGCCCTGCTGGGCCTGACCCTGCTGGGCCTGGCCCTGCTGGCCCTGACCCTGCTCGCCCTGCTGGGCGTTGTTCTTGTTGCGGTTGCGGTTGCGGCGGTTGCGGCCGGAGCCCTGCTGCTCGTTCGCAGCGGCGTCGCCCTGCTCGCCCTGCTGGCCGTCGCCCTGGCGCGCGCCCTCGGGCTGCTCCTGCTCGGCGGCCTGCGGGCCGTTCTGCTGCGCGTCCTGGTCGCCGTTCTGGCCCTGACCGCGCCCGCGGCGACGGCGTCCGCCGCCGTTGCCCTGATCGGCGCCGTTCTGCTGGCCGCCGTTCTGGCCGCGGGCCTGCTCGCGGGAGGCGAGCGCGGAGTCGAGCAGCGCATCCACGTCGGGAATGAGCGAGTCGACGCCGGTGGCGCCGGAGTTGACGTGCGAGCCCGCGGCGGTCGACGATATGCCCGTGCCATCGGGGCTGCTGGCGCGGCGCGAACCGCGCCGGCGGGGCTCGCCCTGCTGCGGGGCGGAGTCCGACTGCGCGGAGTCCGCCTGCGGGAGCACCGGGTCGCCCACGGTGGGCTCGACGCGCTCGGCGCCGGCCGGCTCTGCGATGAGCGGCTCGGCGAGCAGCGCCTCGGTGAGCACCGGCTCGGCGATCAGAGGCTCGGTGAGCACCTGCGACGCGGCAGCGGGTGCCGCCTCCGAGGCGCTCTCGTTCTGGGCCGGCTCGGCGTCGGACGGGGCGGCTGCTGCGCGTGCAGCGGCGATCGCCTCGACCAGCTCGCCCTTGCGGAGCCGGGTCGCGCCCTGGAGCCCGAGCCCGGCGGCGAGAGCCTGGAGCTCTGCCACCTTGAGACCGGTCAGGTCGCTGGTGTCCACGCCCCCGGCGTGGAGTTCGACATCAGTCACGGAAGAGGATCCTTTCCCCCGGCGCGCCCTTGCGCACCGTCTGTGAAGCTTCGTCACATGAACTGCCGATACGTGCTGCGTTCGGATCCGCGCTACGTCGCCGCTCGGAGACTCCGTTCAGGGAGACGCCGGTCGGCAGGCAGGAGTGACGGCATGATTGCTAGGAGATCACCCGGAAGCTGGATTCGCTCGTGACGCGGGTTCTTCACGGGTGCGAGTGCAGTTTACCACCTCGGCGGCGGCGCTCCGGACCTCAGGCGGCCGGTGTGTCCGACTGCGCGGGCTCCTGCCGCACGACCGTCGCACCCTTGAAGTCGACGGCCAGCATGAGCGGCTGCCAGCGCGTCTGCGCGGCCTCCTCGACCAGCTTGGCGGCGGCGAGGCGCTGGCTAGGGTCGCTGCCGAGCACGAGGATGGACGGACCGGCACCCGAGACGACGGCGGCGAAGCCGTTCTCGCGCAGCAGGGTGATCAGCCGGTCGGTCTCCGGCATCGCCGACGCGCGGTAGCTCTGGTGGAGCTTGTCCTCGGTGGCGGCATGCAGCAGCTCCGGGCTCTGGATGAGAGCCGCGACGAGCAGCGCGGAGCGCGAGACGTTGAACACGGCGTCCTCGTGCGGCACCGACTGCGGCTGCAGGCTGCGCGCGAGGGCCGTGGACATGACGTGCTCGGGCACGAGCACCAGCGGCGACACCCCGCGGTGCACGATGAGCTTCTTGAAGCGCGGGCCGTCCGGCGTGACCCAGGCGATCGTCAGGCCGCCGAACAGGGCGGGCGCGACGTTGTCCGGGTGCCCCTCCATGTCGTTGGCGAGCGCGAGCAGCTGCTGCGCATCCAGGTCGACGACGCCCTCCAGCAGACCCTTCGCGGCCATGATGCCGGAGACGATCGCGGCGCCGGAGGAGCCCATCCCCCGGCCGTGCGGGATGCTGTTGTGCGCACGCAGGTTCAGGCCCGGCAGCGGCACGCCGACGGCCTCGAAGGTGTGCGCGATGGCACGCACCACGAGGTTCGACTCGTCGGTGGGCACCTCGCCCTCGCCGACGCCGATGACCTCGACCGTTGCGCCGGGCTCGTCGCGGACCGAGACCTCGAGCTCGTCGTACAGCGCCAGCGCGAGTCCGAGCGTGTCGAAGCCGGGGCCCAGGTTGGCGCTCGTCGCGGGGACCTTGACGGAGACCGTGCGGCCGCGCAGGTCGGGCGAGCTCACGCGGTGGCCCCGGCGGTCGAGGCGCTGCCGGCCGGCTGGAGGCCGAGCACGTCGGCGATCGCCGTGGTGTCCACCGGCACGACGGTCGGCTGCACGTCGGAGCCGTCGGCGGTGCGGAGCGCCCACTGCGGGTCTTTGAGGCCGTGGCCGGTCACCGTGAGGACGACGGTCGCGCCCTTCGGGATGATGCCGGCTTCGGAGCGCTCGAGCAGTCCCGCGACGCTGATCGCGGAGGCCGGCTCGACGAAGATGCCGACCTCGGCGGACAGGATGCGGTGCGCCTCGAGGATCTTGGCGTCGTCGATCGCGCCGAAGTAGCCCTCGCTGTCGTCGCGGGCGTTGAGCGCGAGCTCCCACGACGCGGGGTTGCCGATGCGGATCGCGGTGGCGATCGTGTCCGGGTCCTTCACGGCGTGGCCGAGCACGATGGGGGCGCTGCCTGCGGCCTGGAAGCCGAACATCCGCGGCAGCCTGGTCGACTCGCCGCGCTGCAGCTCCTCGGTGTAGCCGCGGTGGTAGGCGGTGTAGTTGCCGGCGTTGCCGACCGGGACGAGGTGGAAGTCGGGAGCGTCGCCGAGCGCCTCCACGACCTCGAACGCGGCGGTCTTCTGGCCCTCGATGCGGTCCGGGTTGACCGAGTTGACGAGGTGCACCGGGTAGTTCGTGGCGAGCTCCCGCGCGATGTCGAGGCAGTCGTCGAAGTTGCCCTGCACCTGCAGCAGCTGCGCGTTGTGCGCGATCGCCTGGCTCAGCTTGCCCATGGCGATCTTGCCCTCGGGCACCAGCACGACCGACTGGATGCCCGCGTGCGTCGCGTACGCGGCCGCCGACGCGGAGGTGTTTCCGGTGGAGGCGCAGATGACGGCCTTCGCACCGTGCTCGACGGCCTTCGAGATGGCCATCGTCATGCCGCGGTCCTTGAACGACCCGGTCGGGTTCATGCCCTCGAACTTGACGTACACCTCGGCGCCGGTGCGCGCGGAGAGCGCGGGCGCGGGGATGAGCGGCGTGCCGCCCTCGCCGAGCGTGACGATCGGAGTGGCATCCGAGATGTTCAGGCGGTCCGCGTACTCGCGGAGGACGCCTCGCCACTGACGACTGTAGGCCTTCGGCTGGGGCATTACGATCCTTCGACTCGGAGAACGGAAGAGATGGCGATCACGACGTCGCTCGCTGCGAGCGCCTCGACGGTGGCCGCGAGCGCGGCCTCCTCGGCTTCGTGGGTACCGATCACCAGGGTAGCGGTGGCCGTCCCACCGCCGTGAATCGGGGTGTCGGCATCGACGCTCGCGTTACCCGCGATGACGACCGGCCCGGTGTGGCTCGGCACGGACTGCTGCACGGTCTCGACGCTGACGCCGCCGTCGCTCAGGATGCGCGCGACCGCGGCGAGCACGCCCGGCTGGTCGGCCACATCCAGGGTGATCTGGTAGCGGGTGACGACCCGGCCGATGTCGAGCACGGGGATGTCGGCGTGCGTCGACTCGGCCACGCCCGGGCCGCCGACGACGTGACGGCGAGCGGCGGAGACCACGTCGCCGAGCACCGCCGAGGCCGTCTCGACGCCGCCGGCGCCGGCGCCGTAGAACATGAGGTCCCCCGCGGCGGCGGACTGCACGAACACGGCGTTGTGCGCGCCGTGCACGGCGGCGAGCGGGTGATCGCGGCTGATCAGCGCCGGGTAGACGCGGGCCGAGACGCCCTCCTCCCCGGTCTCCGGGTCGGTCATGCGCTCGCAGATCGCCAGCAGCTTGATGACCGCGTTGGCCTCGCGGGCCGCATCCACCTGGTCCTTGGTGACGCCGGTGATGCCCTCGCGGTAGACCAGCTCCAGCGGGACCGTCGTGTGGAAGGCGAGGCTGGCGAGGATGGCCGCCTTCTGCGCCGCATCGTATCCGCCGATGTCGGCGGTCGGGTCGGCCTCGGCGTAGCCGCGCTCCCCCGCGGTCGCCAGGGCGTCCTGCAGGGTCTCGCCGTACACGTCCATCCGGTCGAGGATGAAGTTGGTCGTGCCGTTGACGATGCCGAGGATGCGGTTGATCCTGTCGCCCGCGAGGCTGTCGCGCAGCGGGCGGATGATCGGGATGGCTCCCGCGACGGCGGCCTCGTAGTAGAGCTGCGCGCCGACCTGCTCTGCCGCCTCGAAGAGCTCGGGGCCGTGCGTCGCGAGCAGCGCCTTGTTGGCCGTGATCACGTCGGCGCCGGAGTTGAGGGCCTCCAGCACGTAGCCGCGGGCCGGTTCGATACCGCCCATCAGCTCGACGACGATGTCCGCGCCGAGGATGAGCGAGCTCGCGTCGGTGGTGAACAGCTCGCGCGGCAGGTCAACGTCGCGCGGGGCGTCCACATCCCGGACGGCGATGCCGACCAGCTCGAGGCGGGCTCCCACGCGGGAGGCGAACTCATCGCCCTGCTCCAGGAGGAGTCGCGCGACCTGGGAGCCGACGGAGCCGGCCCCGAGTAGGGCGACGCGGAGGTTGCGGTACTCGATCATGCCTGGCTGCGCTCCTTCGACGCGGTGCTGCGGGTGATGGACGGCTTGGCCGTCGCCTGCGACGCGGGGTCGTATGCGACGTCGCGCGCGAGCAGGTCGTCGATGGTCTCGCCGCGGACGATGACCCGCGCGTCGCCGTCGCGGACGGCCACCACCGGCGGGCGGCCCAGATAGTTGTAGTTGCTCGACAGCGCGAAGCAGTAGGCGCCGGTCGCGGGGACGGCGAGCAGGTCGCCGGGGGCGATGTCGCCGGGAAGGTACTCGGCGTTCACCACGATGTCGCCGCTCTCGCAGTGCTTGCCCGCGACCCGGACCAGTGCCGGCGCGGCGGCCGAGGTGCGGTTCGCGATACGGGCCGAGTACTCGGCCTCGTACAGCGCGGGACGGGCGTTGTCGCTCATCCCCCGTCGACGCTGACGTAGCGACGCACGGCCGTCTCGCCGTCGTCCTGGAACGCGACGGGCACGTCCTTCGTGGTGCCGACCGTGTACAGCGTCAGACCCGCGGTGCCGATGATCGAGCGGCCCGGCTCGAACGCGACGACGGGCGCAGGGATGTCGAGCTCCTCGCATCCCGCGGCCACCGTCTCCGCGATGCGTCGGGCGAGCTCGTCGATCGGCGCCGGGTCGTCGGCTGCCGTGTAGGCGATGCCGAAGCCGCCGCCGAGGTTCAGCTCGGGCACGTCGCCGCCGGCGAGCAGCTGCTTGTGCAGGGTCAGCAGGCGGGCCGCGGATTCGGCGAAGCCGTCGGCGCCGAAGATCTGGGAACCGATGTGGCAGTGCAGCCCGCGGAAGGCCAGCGAGGCGTGCGAGCGGATGCGCGCAACGGCGTCCGCCGCATCCTGCAGCGCTATGCCGAACTTCTGGTCCTCGTGCGCGGTCGCCAGGAATGCGTGCGTATGAGCGTGCACCCCGCTGTTGACCCGCAGCCGGACGCTCTGCCGCACCCCGTGGCGCTCGGCCGCCGCGGCGACACGGTCGATCTCCTGGACGCTGTCGATCACGATCGCCCCGATGCCCACCTCGACGGCACGGTCGATCTCGGCGGGCGACTTGTTGTTGCCGTGGAAGCCGAGGCGCGCGGGGTCGACGCCGGCGGCCAGCGCCACGGCGAGCTCGCCGCCGCTGCAGACGTCGATGAACAGGCCGGCCGCATCCATCCACCGGGCGATCTCGACGCTCAGGAACGCCTTGCCCGCGTAGTAGACCTTGGCGGCGGTGCCGATCTCGCCGAAGGCGCGGTCGAACGCCTCGCGCACTTCCGCCGCGCGCGAGCGGGCGTCCTCCTCGTCGATGACGTAGAGCGGGGTCCCGAAGCGCTCGGCGAGTACTCCGGCTGCGACGCCGCCCACGGTGAGCTCGTCATCCGAGCGGCGGACGGTGCGCGACCACAGCCCCGGGGCGAGGGCGTTCGCGTCCTCCGGGACGTGCAGCCAGGAGGGCGCGAGCGGGTTCGCGGCAGCGGCGTCGGACAAGGCCATAGGGATCCTCACGGGTGGCGACGAGTGGGGGCCTCCTAGGCGAGCGGACCCGGATTGGCCCCTGAAGCCGGATGGAGAGAACAGGAGAAGTCTAGCGAGCGGCGGATGCGCTCTCGGTGCGTGTTACGAACGGCTGGGACGGGGGCGCGGCGCTGCCGCCGCCGCTGTGCCGTCGGAGAGGGAGGAGCTGAGGGCCGACACGCCGCGAGGTGTAGGGCAACGGAGGCGATCCGGCGAGGCAGCCGCGCGGACTCCTCCCTTCCCGGCGGTCGCGACGCCGGTGCGCGCCTGCCAGGCGCTGCCGTCTACGAGCAGCTGCCCTTGCTGTTCAGGAACGTCGAGTCGAGCACGAAGTCGGAGGCGGTCAGCTTGACGGTCGCCCGGCCCGGCGTCACCGCGATGTCGGCGACCTCCACGCCCTCGGGAAGGTACTGGGCGGCGCACACCGGGAACGGTCCCTGCGAGGTCAGCGCCTGCAGCAGACGGTTGAGGTTGACGTTGCCCGCATCCGTCTTCAGGGTGGCCTTGTCGGCGGTCAGCAGCACCTGCTTGCCGGCCGCCTGGGGCGTCGCGGTGACGGTGTAGCCGACGGGGAGCCCGAGCAGGTCGATCTTCCCGTCGTAGCCGATCGTCCCGGCCCCGAGGGTGATGTCACCGGTCGCACCGGGGATCTGCACCAGCTTGTTCAGCGACTCCTGGCTGATCGACACGGTGCCGGTGGCGTCCGCGATGGGCTTCGAGAAGTTCGCGGGGACGCCCGTCGCGACCAGCCGGGCACTGAGCGGAGCGCCCTTCACGGTCACCTTCGGCGCATCGAGCTCGACCCGCTCGAACGTGCCCGAGAGGTACTGCTGCAGCACCGAGAAGCCGCCGATGTGCGTGTGCACCTGGCCGTGGATGTCGGCGGGCAGCTTCTTCTCGATTTCGGCGGAGACGCGCTGCTCGGCGTAGGCGCGCGCCGCGAGGTCGGCCACCACCAGCAGCACGACGATGACGACGAGCGGGATGCCGATCCACAGCAGCAGCCGCAGCCAGACCGGGCGGCGGCGCTTGCCGGGCGCCGGGGTCGCGGACGCGGGCAGCACCTGGGTCGTGTTGTCGCTCATCCTTCTCCGTTCGGTGGGGGTGCGGCTCGGGTCACATACGGTCGGGCGCGGAGACGCCCAGCAGGCCGAGGCCGTTGCGGATGACCTGGCCGGTGGCGTCGTTCAGCCACAGCCGGGTGCGGTGCAGGTCGGTCACCGGCTCATCGCCGTGCGGGAGCACGCGGGTGGAGCCGTCTCGGACCGCGTACCAGGCGTGGTACAGCCCGGCGAGCTCCTCGATGTAGCGGGCGACGCGGTGCGGCTCGCGCAGCTCGGCCGCCTGGGCCACGATGCGCGGGAACTCCTGGAGGCCGCCCAGCAGCGCCGACTCGGTCTCGTGCGTCAGCAGCTCGGGAGCGAAGTCGCTGTGGTCGACGCCGGCCTTCTCGGCATTGGCTGCCACCGAGCGGGTGCGGGCGTGCGCGTACTGGACGTAGTAGACGGGGTTCTCGTTGCTGCGCTTGGCGAGCAGGTCGAGGTCGATGTCGAGCTGCGAGTCGGTCGACGAGCGCACCAGGGAGTAGCGGGCGGCGTCGACGCCCACCGCATCCACCAGGTCGTCGAGCGTCACGATGGTGCCGGCACGCTTCGACATCCGCATGGGCTCGCCGTCCTTGACCAGGTTCACCATCTGCCCGATCAGGATCTGGAGGTTCACGTTCGGGACGTCGCCGAACGCCTCCACCATCGCCATCATCCGGCCGATGTAGCCGTGGTGGTCGGCGCCCAGCATGATGATGTTCTGCTCGAAGCCGCGTTCGCGCTTGTCGAGGTAGTAGCCGAGGTCGCCCGAGATGTAGGCGGGCTCGCCGTTGGAGCGGATGACCACGCGGTCGCGGTCGTCGCCGAACGTCGTCGTCCGCAGCCAGATCGCGCCGTCCTCCTCGAAGATGTGACCCTGCTCCTGGAGGCGCTGGATGGCGCGCTCGACCGCTCCGGACTCGTGCAGCGAGTCCTCGTGGAAGTACACGTCGAAGTCGACGCCGAACGAGTGCAGGCGCTCCTTGATCTCCTGGAACATCAGCTGCGTGCCGATGGAGCGGAAGACCTCCTGCTGCTGCTCGCGCGGGAGCGTCGACAGGTCGGTGCCCTGCTGCGCCGACTCGGCGACGACGCGCTCCGCGATCTCGCCGATGTAGGCGCCGCCGTAACCGTCCTCCGGGGTCGGCTCACCGAGGTAGGCGGCGAGCAGGCTCCGGGCGAACCGGTCGATCTGCGAACCGTGGTCGTTGAAGTAGTACTCGCGGGTCACGTGCGCGCCCTCGGCCTGCAGGATGCGCGCCAGGCTGTCGCCGACGGCCGCCCAGCGGGCGCCGCCCATGTGCACGGGACCGGTCGGGTTGGCGGAGACGAACTCGAGGTTCACGCTGAGACCGTCGTAGACGTCGCCGCGGCCGTAGGCCTCGCCTGCGTCGAGGATGGTCTTCGCGAGCTGGCCGGCGGCGGCGGCTTCGAGACGGAAGTTGATGAAGCCGGGGCCGGCGACCGACGCCTCGGCGACGCCGTCGATGTCCGCTGCGGCGTCCGCGATCTGCTCGGCGAGCTCGCGCGGGTTCGCCCCGACCTTCTTCGCGAGGCGCATCGCGACGTTCGACGCCCAGTCGCCGTGGTCGCGGTTCTTCGGCCGCTCCAGGGGGACGTCGTCGACCGTGAGGGTGAGCTCCGGGATGTCGGCGCCGGCCGCTCGTCGCTGCTCGACCGTCGTCGTCACGATGTCGAGGAGGGCGGCGGAGAGGTCAGCGGGAGTCATGAGGAACGATTCTACCGGGCGCGCAGGGGCCACTCCTCCGCACTTGATAGGGTCTTCGCGACGCGCGCTCCCGCACCGCGCGCGCCGAGCCCAGACGCGCCGAACGCAGAGACGAGTCGACCGATGATCACCACCCGCCGCTTCGCCCTTCTCGCCGCGACGGCTGCAGCAGGCCTCGTGGCCGCCGTCGCCCTCACCGGGTGCACGCCGAGCGCCGCCCCCGCGCCGTCGCCCACCGCGAGCCGAACCGCCGGCGCGAGCGCGTCCCCGACGAAGGTGCCGCTGCCCGTCGTCACCCCGACCACTCCCCCGACGCCGGTCGGCCTCACCTGCGACCAGGTGCTGACCGCAGACCAGGTGTACGCGTTCAACCCGAACTTCGGCGCCGACCCGGGCTATGCGCCGAAGGCCGGCTCGCTCGAGGAGAAGATCGCGGACTGGCAGGGCGTGGCCTGCGGCTGGCTCAACCAGACGAGCGGCGATGTGGTCCAGGTCGCGGTGGCGAAGCCGCCGGCGGACGTGATGGAGAGCCTGAAGAACAGGGCCATCACCGAGGCCAAGCCGGTGCCGACCTACGGCACGCCGCCGTCGGTCGAGGGGTACTTCAAGCCGGGTTCGGCCGGGCAGGTGCAGATCTTCCGCGGTCCGTACTGGATCGTGGCGGAGTCGACCGCGTTCTTCGAGCCGGGCGACGCCGCCCCGCTGATGCAGAGCGTGCTGGGGAACGTGCCCGCGGCCTGACGCCCGCTGGGCCGCCCGCCGACCGCCTGCAGAGGCCGGCCGGCCGTGCTCGTGTCACGCGCACCGGCCGGGGATGCTAGCCTGGACGGGCACCCTGGCCCCCATAGCTCAGGGGATAGAGCGTCTGCCTCCGGAGCAGAAGGCCGTAGGTTCAAATCCTACTGGGGGCACCATCCGAATCCCGGCGCCGGTCCCGCGCCTCACTCCTCGCGCAGGTACGCCGTCACCGGCGGCGCCGGCCGCAGCACGCCGTTCACGATCGCCTCGATGGCGAAGGCGCTGGCCTCGGCGAGGTCGATCGCCGTGGGGTCGAGCAGCCACTGCAGCTGCAGCCCGTCCATGACCGCGAGGATGGACGCCGCGGCCCGGTCGATCGTGCCCGGGTCCTCCACGCCCTCCTTGGCGCACAGCTCGCGGAAGGCGGCGTCGATCTCGCGGCGCAGCGTCCGGTAGCGCTCCCGGAAGTACTCGGTGGCCGGATGCTCGTCGGTCACGGACTCGGCCGAGAGCACGGTGTAGACCTGCACGATGCCGGGGCGCAGGGCGTTCCGCCGCGCGGTGTCCACCAGGTGCACGAAGAGCGCGGGGCCGTCCGGGATGTGCCGGCCCTCCAGATGGGCGACGTCGTCCTGGTCGCGGAACTCGAGCACCTCGCGCAGCAGGTTCTGCTTCGAGCCGAAGTGGTGCAGGACGCCGGCGTGCGTGATCCCGACCTGTTCGGCGATGTCGGCGAGCGTCCCGTTGGTCGATCCCTTCGTGCCGAACGTCTCGATCGCCGCCCGCAGGATCTTCTCGCGCTTGCGCTCCGTCTCGGGGCGCGGAGTGGCGCCGCTGCTGCTCGTGGCCATCCCGAAACCGCTTCCTGCTCGTCCTGCTTGCGTGCGAGCTTACCACCCAGTAACCTCGCTCCAACGTCGCTTTCTGACCAGTAAGCAAGTTGACGTCGCACGACATTCCGCAGCACCCAGGGCACAACGGATGTGCCCGTACGAAGGAGAAGCAATGAGGCTTAGAAAGTACTTGGTCACGGCATCCGCGATCGCCGCCATCGGCGTGCTGGCGCTCACCGGCTGCTCGTCCGACGGGTCGGCGAAGGCCGCAGGCGGGACCGGCGGATCGCTCACCATCGCGAAGCCCGATGGCGCGGCCATCCTGGCGACCCAGATCAACAACCCGTTCATCAGCACCGGTTCCGGCATGTCCCTCGCCTACGACCGGATGATCTACGAACCCCTCGCGATCGTGAACCCGGTCGGTAAGAACGAGACCACGCCGTGGCTCGCATCGAAGGTCCAGTGGAACGACGATTACACGAAGGTGACCATCACCCCCGCACGGGCGTGAAGTGGAACGACGGCAAGCCGTTCACCGCCGACGACATCGTGTTCACGTACACCCTGATCAAGAACACCCCGGCGCTCGACCTCGGCGGCCTCAAGCTGGCCGACATCACGAAGGACGGCGAGAACGTGGTGCTGAGCTTCGGGGAGTCGAAGTTCGTCAAGCAGGGCGACGTGCTCCAGGTCCCCATCGTTCCCGAGCACCAGTGGAAGGGCATCGCGGACCCGACCAAGGACGCGGTCAAGAACGCGATCGGCACCGGCCCGTACACGATCAAGAGCTTCTCCTCGCAGGGCGTGGTGCTGAAGGCGCGCACCGACTACTGGAAGGGGACCGTCCCGGTCGCCGAGCTCAAGTACCTCGAGTACAACGACAACACCGGCCTCCTCCGCGCGCTGCAGAGCGGCGAGACGGACTGGGCGCAGATCTTCATCACCGACTATCAGAAGAACTACGTCGACAAGGACCCCAAGCACAACGTGTTCTGGGGCGCCAACGTGCTCAGCCCGGACATGATCGTGGTCAACACGACCAAGGCGCCGTTCGACGACGTCGCGTTCCGCCAGGCCGTCAACCTGGTCGTGGACCGCAAGGCGCACGCCGAGAAGGCCCGCGGCAACGCCGGCCCCGAGCTGACCAACGTGACGGGCATCCCGCAGCCGACCGGCGACCAGTACATCGCCGACGCGTACAAGGACAAGACGTTCCAGATCGATGTCGACGCCGCCAAGAAGGTGCTGACCGACGCCGGCTACACCTGGAAGGACGGCGCCCTGATCGACCCGAAGGGCTCCCCGTCTCCTTCACCCTGCAGGACCCGCAGGGCTGGAACGACTACGTCACCGGCATCCAGCTGGCGGCGACCCAGATCAAGAGCACCCTCGGCGCCGACGCCAAGGTGGCGACGCCCGACGCCGACACCTGGTTCGCCAACCTGGCCTCCGGCAACTTCGACGCCGCGCTGCACTGGACCGGCTCCGGCTCGAACCCCTGGCACATCTACGACGACGTCATGAACTCGAGCTACCTCGACCAGGCCGCCGACGGCAAGGTCTCGGACAACTTCGGGCGCTACAGCAACCCGGAGGCCACCGCCCTGCTGAAGGAGTACGCGCAGGCGTCCGACGACAGCGCCCGCACCGCCGCCCTCGAGAAGCTGCAGAAGATCTTCGTGGACGACGTCCCGGCCATCGCGATCGGCACCCACCCCCAGCTGGCCCAGTACAACACCCGGAAGTTCACCGGCTGGCCCAGCGAGAAGGACCAGTACGCGACCGCCGACCCGACCCAGCCGTCGGCCGTGCAGGTGCTGATGAACCTGAAGCCCGCGGGCAAGTAGTCACCGACATCCGTGACGGGCGCGGCTCCCCCGGGCCGCGCCCGTCACGGACCCACCGCGGACAGCAGGAAAGCGACATCACCATGACAGACCCCCTTCTCTCGGTACGCGACTTCTCGGTCGTGTACGACGTGGATCCGCCGGTCGCGGCGGTGAAGAACGTCACCCTCGACATCGCGCGCGGCGAGATCGTCGGCCTCGCCGGCGAGAGCGGCTGCGGCAAGACGACCCTCGCCTACGGCGTGCAGCGCCTCCTCAAGCCGCCCGCGGTCATCACCGGCGGCAGCGTCGTGTTCCACGACGAGGGCGGTCAGGACATCGACATCAACGCGCTCGACGTGGAGCAGATGCGCCGGTTCCGCTGGGACAAGATCTCGATGGTCTTCCAGGGCGCCATGAACGCCCTGAACCCGGTCGCCACCATCGGCTCCCAGCTGGACGACGTTTTCCGTGTGCACCGCCCGCGGATGAGCCGTCACGAGCGCCGGGCCGCCGTCATCGAGCTCCTCGAGATCGTGAAGGTCGGCGGCCAGCGGCTGAAGTCCTATCCGCACGAACTCTCCGGAGGGATGCGGCAGCGCGTCATGATCGCCATGGCGCTCGCCCTCCGCCCCCAGCTCATGGTGATGGACGAGCCGACCACCGCCCTGGACGTTCTGGTGCAGCGGGAGATCCTCAAGCAGATCTCGCAGCTCCGGCACGACTTCGGCTTCTCGGTCGTCTTCATCACGCACGACCTCCCGCTGCTGCTCGAGATCAGCGACCGGATCGCGATCATGCGCGAGGGCGAGATCGTCGAACTCGCCACCGCCGAGCAGATCTGGACCGACCCGCAGCACGAGTACACCCGCACGCTGCTGAGGTCGTTCCCGCGGCTCACCGGAGAGAGAGGAGTGGTCGTCCGATGACGACGCTCGAGTTCAGGAACGTCACCAAGATCTACAACGTCCGGGGTTCGGGCCAGCTGAAGGCACTGGACGACGTCAGCTTCACGCTGGGCCCGCGGCAGACGATCGGCCTCGTCGGGCAGTCCGGCAGCGGCAAGTCCACCATCGCGAAGATCCTCACCCAGCTGGAGACCCCCACCCGGGGCGAGGTGCTGCTCGACGGCTCCCCCATCCCGCGCACGGGCGCCAAGCTGCGCCGCTACCGGCAGCAGCTGCGCATGGTCTTCCAGGACCCCTTCGCGTCGCTCAACCCCTCGCACTCGATCCGTCACCACATCGAGCGCCCGCTCCGGCTCGACCACGTGGTGCCGCGCGCCCGGATCGACGACGAGGTGCGGCGCCTGCTGGACCGGGTGCAGCTGGATGCGGACGCCGTGATCGACCGCCGACCGCACGAACTGTCCGGCGGCCAGCGCCAGCGCGTCGCCATCGCCCGCGCCCTCGCCTCGCGCCCCGCCCTCCTGGTCGCGGACGAGCCGGTGTCGATGCTCGACGTGTCGCTCCGCCTGGGCGTGCTGAACCTGCTCGCCGACCTGCAGCGCGAGGAGGGGCTCGGGGTGCTGTACATCACCCACGATCTCGCCACCGCGCGGCACTTCAGCGACGAGATCATCGTGCTCAACCAGGGCCGGATCGTGGAGCACGGCGCCGCCGACGACGTCATCCTGCGCCCACGCGACCCCTACACGCGCGAGCTCCGCGCCGCATCCCCCGACCCGGACCAGCACTTCGGGACGCTCACCGCACAGACCGCAGGAGGTGCGCTGTGAGCGCCGAGACCGCGCCCATCGACCCGACGCTCGTCGGCACGACCGCCACCCGCGCCGAGCGCGGCCGCGCCCGCATCCCGTGGCGCTTCATCGGCGGGCGCGTCGCGTTCTACGCGTTCACGCTGTGGGCAGCGATCACCATCAACTTCTTCCTGCCGCGCCTGATGAAGGGCGACGCCGTCGACTCGTACATGGCGCGCAGCCAGGGCCAGCTGACGCCGGAGGCCGAGAAGGCGCTGCGCCTGCTGTTCGGGCTCGACACGTCCGTCCCGCTCTGGCAGCAGTACGCGGACTACTGGAACATGCTGCTGCACGGCGACCTCGGCGTCTCCATCTCCACCGGCATGGCGCCGGTGGGTGATGCCATCGCCTCCGCCCTCCCCTGGACCCTCGGGCTGGTCGGATTCGCGACCGTGATCTCGTTCCTGATCGGCACGGGCCTCGGCGCCGTGATCGGCTGGAAGCGCGGCAGCCGGCTCGACCTGTTCATCCCGGCCACGACGTTCCTCGGCACCGTGCCCTACTTCTGGCTCGGGCTCATCTTCATCGCGATCTTCTCGACCACGCTCGGCTGGTTCCCCGCCGGGCACGCCTACGAGCTCGGCGTCGAGCCGGGCTGGAACGGGGAGTTCATCGGGCAGGTGATCTCGCACGGCGCGCTGCCGATGCTCACGATCATCGTGGTCTCGCTCGGCGGCTGGGTGCTGGGCATGCGCAACATGATGCTGACCGTGCTCGACGAGGACTACATCACCGTCGCCCAGGCGAAAGGGATGCCGGACCGCCGGGTGCTCTGGCGGTACGCGGCCCGCAACGCGGTGCTCCCGCAGATCCAGAGCTTCGCCCTGGCTCTCGGCTTCATCGTGAGCGGCACGATCGTGATGGAGATGGTGTTCTCCTACCCCGGCATCGGCCTGCTGCTGCTCAACGCGACCAACGCCAAGGACTATGCGCTGATGCAGGGCATCTTCCTGGTCCTGGTGCTGGCGGTGCTGATCGCGAACATCATCGCGGACATCGCCTACGCCATCCTCGACCCGCGCACCCGACAGACGGAGGCCTGACCGTGACGACCCCCTCCACGTTCCACCTGAAGGCCGTCGCGCCGGAGCGGACGCCCGTCCGCGCGACGTTCTGGTCGCAGCTCCGCGCTTCGCTGGCCATGTTCAGCAACCCGAAGTCGGCGGCCGGGCTCATCATCCTCGCCGTGTTCGTGCTCGTCGCGATCCTCGCGCCGCTCATCGCGCCGTACGACCCGAACGCGCAGCACCTCGACGAGACGCTGCAGCCGCCGTCGCTGAAGCACCTGCTCGGGACGACCCACATCGGCCAGGACGTGTTCAGCCAGCTCGTCTACGGCACACGCGGCGTCCTCGTCGTCGGCTTCCTGGCGACGATCATGGCGACCGTCGTGGCGATCGTCGTCGGCGTGACCGCGGGCTACCTCCGCGGCTGGAAGAGCGAGTCGCTCTCCGCGCTGTCGAACGTGTTCCTCGTGATCCCGGGGCTGCCGCTGATGATCATCGTGGCCTCGCAGTTCGACGACCCGCCGCTGCCTCTGATCGCCGCCGTGCTGGGGCTGACGGGATGGGCGTGGGGCGCTCGTGTGCTGCGCGCGCAGACCATGTCGCTGCGGAACCGCGACTTCATCCAGGCCGCCCGCGCCAACGGCGAGCCGCTGCACCGCATCATCCTGGTGGAGATGCTGCCGAACCTCCTCGCCATCATCGCGTCGAGCTTCGTCGGCACGATGACGGCCGCGGTGCTGGGCCTGACCACGCTCGCGTTCATCGGGGTGATCCCGGTGTCGAACCTCAACTGGGGCACCATCCTGTTCTGGGCGCAGCAGAACAACGCGTTCCCGGACTACTGGTGGTGGTACGTCCCCGCCGGCCTCTGCATCGCGCTGCTCGGCGTCGCCCTGGCGCTGATCAACTTCGGGATCGACGAGTACGTCAATCCCCGCCTGCGCTCGGCCGGCGAGCGCGCCCGCGCCCTGAAGCGCTCGGGCATGAACCTCAACGCCGCCGTCACCCAGGTGCGCACCGACGCACCGGAAAGCCTCACTCCATGACCTCGACCCTCCCCTCCGCACGGGCGACGCCCGGCGCGGAGACCGTGCCCTACCAGGACCCGTCGCTCACCACGGACGAGCGCGTCCGCGACCTGCTCGGCCGCATGACCCTCGAGGAGAAGGTCGGGCAGATGCTGCAGCTGGACGCGCGCGACGACCTGCGCGATCACGTCCTGCGGCGCCACGCCGGCTCGATCCTGCACACGTCGCCCGAGCGCATCCTCGAGGCCGACCGGCTGACGGAGCGGACCCGGCTGCGCATCCCGCTGCTGGTCGCGGAGGACTGCATCCACGGGCACTCGTTCTGGCCGGGGGCGACCATCTACCCCACCCAGCTCGGGATGGCCGCGTCGTGGGACGCCGACCTGATCGAGCGGGTCGCGCGCGCGAGCGCCGAGGAGGTCGCCGCGACCGGCATCCACTGGACGTTCTCCCCCGTGCTCTGCATCGCCCGCGACCTGCGCTGGGGCCGGGTCGGCGAGACCTTCGGCGAGGACCCGTTCCTCATCGGTGAGCTGGCGAGCGCGATGGTCCGGGGATACCAGGGCGCCGGACTCGACGACCGGTCCGCCATCCTCGCGACGGCGAAGCACTTCGCCGGGTACTCCGAGACGCAGGGCGGCCGTGACGCGAGCGAGGCGGACCTCTCCCGCCGCAAGCTGCGCAGCTGGTTCCTGCCCCTGTTCGAGCGGGTCGCCCGCGAGGGCTGCCGCACGTTCATGCTCGGCTACCAGAGCACGGACGGCGTGCCGATCACCGTGAACGACTGGCTGCTCAGCGACGTGCTCCGCGGCGAGTGGGGGTACACCGGCACGCTCGTCACCGACTGGGACAACGTCGGGCGCATGGTCTGGGAGCAGAAGGTGCAGCCGGACTACGCGCACGCAGCGGCGGCCGCGGTGCGCGCGGGCAACGACATGGTGATGACCACGCCGCTGTTCTTCGAGGGGGCGCTGGAGGCGGTGGAGCGGGGCCTGCTCGCAGCGGACGCGTTCGATGCCGCCGTCGCCCGCATCCTGACCCTGAAGTTCGATCTGGGATTGTTCGAGGACCCGCGCCTCCCCGCCGCTTCGCTCGATGAGGTCGTCGGCAGCGCCGCGCACGCGGAGCTCAACCTGGAGATCGCCCGGCGGTCGCTCGTGCTGCTCGAGAACGACGGGACGCTGCCGCTGCCGTCCGGGTCCGCGTCTGAGGCTCGGCTCCGCGTCGCTCTCGTCGGGCCGCTCGCCGACGATGCGCAGACGCAGCTCGGCGACTGGGCCGGCGGATCGGGTCAGGCCGGCTGGCTCGACGGCCAGCCGCGCGAGATGATCACCACGGTGCTCGACGGTCTGCGCGCGATCGACGGCTTGTCGGTCGCGTACGCCCGCGGGGCCGACATCCTGACGCTGGAGGACGACCCGCGGGGCTCGACCTTCCCGGACGGCCAGCCGCGGCCTCCGGTGGTCGTCCCGTGTGCGCCCGATCAGCGGCTGATCGACGAGGCCGTGGCCGCCGCCTCGGAGTCGGACGTGGTGGTGGCGGTGGTCGGCGACCGCATCGAGCTCGTGGGCGAGGGCCGTTCGACCGCGACGCTGGAGCTGATCGGCGGGCAGAACGCGCTGCTCGACGCCGTGATCGCGACCGGGAAGCCCGTCGTCGTCGTGCTGCTCGCATCCAAACCCCTCGTGCTTCCGGCGTCGGTGGCGCGGGCCGCGGCCGTGGTGTGGGCGGCGAACCCCGGGATGCGCGGCGGCCAGGCGATCGCCGAGCTGCTCGCGGGCCGGATCGAACCCTCTGGGCGCCTGCCGATCTCGTTCGCCCGGCACGTGGGCCAGCAGCCGACGTACTACAACCAGCTCCGCGGGCAGCACGGCGACCGCTACGCCGATCTCACGCAGCAGCCGGCGTGGGTGTTCGGGGACGGCCTGTCGTACACGACGGTGTCCTACGAGGACCTGGTGCTGGCCCGGACGCGGCTCAGCATCGAGGATGAGGTCCTCGCCGAGGTCACCGTGCGCAACACGGGCGCGCGGCCGGTGCGCGAGACGGTCCAGGTCTATGTGCGGGACGCGGTGACCAGCGTGAGCTGGACGGACCGGGAGCTCAAGGCGTACCGGCAGGTCGACCTGGCGCCCGGCGCGTCCGCGCGGGTGCGCCTGCGGTTGCCCGTCGCGGAGTGCACGATCGTCGACTCCGACGGCCGGCGGGTGGTCGAGCCGGGCGCGTTCGAGCTGCTGGTCGGCCCGTCCTCGCGCGAGGCGGCGCTGCTCTCAGCAGGATTCGAGGTGGTCGCGCCGTAGAATCGGGCGCGGGATGGACTGTTCGTATTTCGATGCCGGCGTGTGCCGGTCGTGCACGCTGATGGGTGTGCCGTACGCGGAGCAGCTCGAGGGCAAGGACCGTCTCGCCCGTGAGCTGCTCGCGCCGTTCGGCGACGCCGAGTGGCTGCCGCCGGTCGCGAGCGCCGAGTCGGGGTACCGCAACAAGGCGAAGATGGTGATCGGCGGAAGCGTCGACGCGCCGACGGTCGGCATCCTGGACGAGGCCGGTCGCGGCGTGGACCTGCGCGAGTGCGGCATCTGCGCCCCGGGCATCCGGGCGGCGCTGCCCGTGCTCGCGCGGTTCGTCAGCCGCCAGCGGCTGGTGCCGTACGACGTCCCTTCGCGGCGGGGCGAGCTCAAGTTCGTGCTGGTGACCGAGTCGCCGGACGGCGAGCTGATGGTGCGGTTCGTCGCCCGCACGCAGGACACGGTGACGCGGGTGCGCGCCGGGCTGCCGTGGCTGCTGGCCGAGCTGCCGGTCGCGCGGGTGGTGACCGTCAACCTCCAGCCCGAGCACAAGGCGGTGGTCGAAGGCGACACGGATGTGGTGCTCACGGCCGACTCGGCGCTGCCGATGCGGCTCGGCGCGGTGTCGCTGCGCCTGCGCCCGCAGAGCTTCTTCCAGACCAACACGGCCGTCGCGACCGCGCTGTACGACCAGGTCGCCTCCTGGGTCGACGACGTCTCCCCCGCCTCGGTGTGGGACCTCTACTGCGGCGTGGGCGGCTTCGCGCTGCACGTGGCGGCGCCCGGCCGGCGGGTGGTGGGCGTCGAGACCAGCACGGAGGCCGTCCGCAGCGCCCGGGCCAGCGCGTCCGCCGCCGGCCTGCCGCAGGTGGCGCTCCGCGCGGGCGACGCGACGGCCTTCGCGCTCAGGGCCGCGACGGCGCCGGAGCTCGTCATCGTCAACCCGCCGCGGCGCGGCGTCGGCGCCGAGCTGTCGGAGTGGATGGAGGAATCCGGGATGAGGCACGTCGTGTACTCCAGCTGCAACCCCAAGAGTCTCGCGCTCGACCTGGCGCGGATGCCGTCGTACCGCATCCGCACCGGTCGGGTGCTCGACATGTTCCCGCAGACGGGACACATGGAGGTCGCCGTGCTGCTGGAGCGCCGCTGAGGTTCCCGGCCTAGCTGTTCCGGCGCACCCACCGGAAGGTGAGGCGGCACCCGATCAGGCCGACGACCAGCCACACGGACAGCACCACCGCGATCCACCCCAGCTGCCAGCCGCCGCTCGGCTCCGCCGACGCGAACGAGGGCGGAAGGAAGACGCTGCGCATCCCCTGGGCGATCCACTTCAGCGGGAAGACGCTGGCGACGTTCTGCAGCCACGAGGGCAGGACGTCGAACGGGATGTAGACACCGGAGATGAACTGCAGGATCAGCACGATCGGGATGATGACGGCCGTCGCGCTGCGGCCGGTGCGCGGGACGGACGAGAGGGCGATGCCCAGGACCGCCGAGGTGACGATGCCGAGGAGGTAGATCCAGACGAAGCGCAGCCAGAGGGCCGGGTCGGTCGGCAGGTCGACGCCGAAGGCGAACCGCGCGACCACCAGGAGCAGGCCGATCTGCAGGACGCTCGTGGCGAGGACCTGCCCCATCTTGCCGGTGAAGTAGGAGAACACGGGCAAGGGCGTCCCGCCCAGCCGTTTCAGGGTGCCGTCGCTCCTCTCGCCCGCGATGTCGACGGCCAGGTTCTGAACCCCGGACAGCAGGATGCCCGCCGCGATCATGCCGGGGAGGTAGTACGCCGCACGGCTGATCCCGCCGGACCCGTCCGGCGCGGCGCCCACATTGCCCAGGCCCTGGAACGCGACCGAGAAGATGCCCAGCATGACCACCGGGAACAGGAACGTGAAGAAGATCGTGTCCGCCTGGCGGAAGTAGACCATGGTCTCGTAGCGCGCCCGCTCGAGCCCCAGCGCGGCCGCGGTCATGACGTCACGCCCGTCTTCGCCTCGCCGGGCTTCGCTTCGCCGCTCTTCGCCTCGCCGTTCTTCGCCTCGGCCTCGCGGACCAGGTCGAGGTAGATGTCCTCCAGGCTCGGCCGGATCACCTCGAGCTCGCTCGGTTCGCCCCCGGCCCCCGCCGAGAGCCGGGCGACCAGTGCCGCCGGCCGGCTGCTGCGCTCCGACCGGAGGCTTCCGTCCGGTTCCCGCCACCGCACGATCGGGATACGGGCCGCCTCGCCGCCGAGCTCGCCGATGGCTCCCATCGCCACCAGCTGTCCGGCCGCGATGACGGCCGCACGGTCGCTCAGCTGCGCCGCCTCATCGAGGTAGTGGGTGGTGAGGAGGATCGTGGTGCCCTCGCGCTTCAGCCCCCGGATCAGGTCCCAGAACTGGTGGCGCGCCTCCGGGTCGAAGCCCGTGGTGGGCTCGTCGAGGAACAGCAGTTCCGGGCGGCCGATCACGCCGAGCGCGACGTCGAGCCGTCGGCGCTGACCGCCGGACAGGTTGCGGACGCGCGTCTTGGCCTTCTCGGTGAGCCCGACGGCCGCGATGACCTCGTCGACGTCGCGCGGCGACGGGTAGAAGCGGCCGAAGTGCGTGAGCTGCTCGCGGACGGACACGTTCGCCGCCTCGGCGCTCGTCTGCAGCACCATCCCGAGCCGCGCCTTCCAGGCCGTCCCGCCGCGCGCGGGGTCGATCCCGAGCACGGAGACCTCCCCGCGGTGCGGTCGCGGTACCCCTCGAGGATCTCGATCGTGGTGCTCTTGCCCGCGCCGTTCGGCCCCAGAAGCGCGAACGTCTCGCCGCGCGCGATGTCGAAGTCGATGCCGCGAAGAGCCCGGAAGGAGCCGTACTCCTTCGTGAGCCCGCGCACCGCCACGGCGGAATCTGTGATCACCGCGCCAGTATCGCAGCCGGGCCGGGCGTGCGACATCCGCGGGCCGGGATCCGGTCCCGCGTGCAGGACGCCTCCCGGCGCCCTGCACGCGGGACCAGCGGTCAGCTGGCGGCCGACTCGCGCTTCGGCAGCTTCCAGCCCGGGCGCACGAAGTGGCAGGTGTACCCCCACGGGATGCGCTCGAGGTAGTCCTGGTGCTCCGGCTCGGCCTCCCAGAACGGCCCGGCGGCCGTCACCTCGGTGACCACCTTGCCCGGCCAGAGACCGGAGGCGTCCACGTCGGCGATGGTGTCCTCGGCGATCCGGCGCTGCTCGTCGTCCTCGTAGAAGATCGCGGAACGGTAGCTGGTGCCGACGTCGTTGCCCTGTCGGTTCTTGGTCGACGGGTCGTGGATCTGGAAGAAGAACTCGAGCAGGTCGCGGTAGCTGGTGCGCTCCGGGTCGTACTCGATCTCGATCGCCTCGGCGTGCGAGCCGTGGTTGCGGTAGGTGGCGTTGGGGACGTCTCCGCCCGTATAGCCCACGCGCGTGTTCGTCACGCCCGGGAGCTTGCGGATGAGGTCCTGCATGCCCCAGAAACAGCCTCCCGCGAGGATCGCCTTCTGCGTCATTGTCGTCTCCTTGTTGTCGTTGCTCGGATGTTCGTCGGTGGATGTCGTTGCGGCGGTGCCGCTACTTCTGGAAGAGGTGGGCGTACTGGCCGTATCCCGCCTCATCGAGCTCGCTCAACGGCACGAACCGCATCGCCGCCGAATTGATGCAGTAGCGCAGACCGCCGGCCTCGGCGGGCCCGTCGTCGAACAGGTGCCCGAGGTGGCTGTCGCCGTGGGCGGAGCGGACCTCGGTACGCACCATGCCGTACGTGCGGTCCGTCTTCTCGACGATGTTGGCGGGCTCGACCGGAACGGTGAAGCTCGGCCACCCCGAATTGCTGTCGTACTTGTTCACGGACGCGAAGAGCGGCTCCCCCGACACGATGTCGACGTAGAGGCCCTCGTCGTGATTGTCCCAGTACCGGTTGCGGAACGCCGGCTCCGTCGCGGCCTCCTGCGTCACCGCATACTGCTGCGGCGTCAGCCGGGAGACGGCCTCGGAGCTCTTGCGGTAGTCCTGTGTCACGTTTCCTCCTCGTGCGGCGCGCTGGCTGCGACGCCGTCAGTAGATGGAACACGCGACCCCTCCCGGTTGGTCCCGCCGTTCCTGTGAGTTCGCCGAGTGCGCAAGGACCCGGTGGATGCGGCCCAGCACGACCGGCCACTCGTCCCGCACCTGGGCGGCCGAGACGCGCAGCCGCGCCCATCCCGCCGCGGCGAGCATCGCATCCCGGGCCCGATCGCGCTCGAACGCCTGCCGATCGCCGTGGAACGCGAACCCATCGATCTCGAGGAACAGCACCCCGTCGACCCGCATATCGACGCGACCGACGCCGGGGACGTGGACCTGCTGCTCCACGAGATGGCCCGCCGCCTGGAGGCGCTGCCGCACGATCGACTCCACGCCGGAGTCGGACCCCGGTCGGGCGAGGGCGGCCCGCGCGCGGACGTTCCTGGGAAGGCTCTGGAGTTCTCGAGCGAGCGCCGGCGGACTCGTCAGTCCCACGGTGATGGCCGTGTCGAACACCGCCACCGCCGTCTCCTGATCTGCGCAGCGCGCGACGGATCGCAGGCAGTCCGCGACGGTGACGCGCCAGACGGACTCGCTCCGCCGTGCGCCGAACCAGTGGCAGACGTGACCGTCGCGCGGGCCTGCGCGGGCGTTCGGAGCGAACTGCAGGTGCAGGCGCCGGTCGTCTCCGGACCACAGGCCATAGCTGCGAGCGGCCGACACGCAGCAGAGCCTCCCGCGGGCCGTGACCGCCGCGATCGCGGCGGCGGAGGCGGAGGGGGTCGCATAGACGCCCTTCCTGAGCCGCCGCACCGCGCCTGTTCGCACCGCGGCCGTCAGCTGCCCGGACGATGCTCCGGCCGCGCGCAGCTGATGGGCGGAGGCGATGCCGCCGAGGCGGTCGAAAAGGGCGAAGTCGATCATGGGTCAAGGGTCGTCCAGCGCACGGATGCACGGGCGACGAATCCCAAATCTGTGGACAACCGCGCCTTCGGCGCGAATGTGCAATGAAGGAGATCGGGTGTCGAATCTCCTTCGATTGGCAGTGCTGCGGGAGATTCGGCCGGAATACAGCCGAATCTCCCGCCGCAAAGCCCGAGGCGAACTACGGGCGCGCCTCGTGCCCGGGCTGGCCGTGGGTGCGCCGCTCCTCCTTGAGCTCCGCCTCGAAGAGGTGGCGGCGGCCCCCGGCGAGCCGGTCGCGCGCCTCCCGCTCGAGCTCGCGGAACAGCGCGTAGTAGCCGTCGTCGAAGTCCTCGACGATCTGGAAGGTCCACCGCCCGGCGATGACGTTCCGGCCGAGCAATTCGCGCTGGATGCGGTCGGCCAGCTCGCCGTGCCCGGCGTCCCGCAGCTTCTGCACCGCGTCCCCGAGCGTGAAGTCCGCCTTGCCGGTCAGCCGGTGGAAGCCGTACAGCAGCCCGCGGGCGTGCTCCACCACCTCCAGCGCTTCGGACAGGGTGCCGAGCGCATCCACGGTGGCGTCGTCGAGCCCCTCGGGCCGGGTGTGGGCGTCGTCGGGTCCGTCGGTCATCGGTTCTCCTTCGGTGCGGCGGGTGTGGTCGGGATGTCGTCCTGGTCGATCGGGACCGGCTCGCCCCCGGGGTCGCGGACGACCGGGATGGCGTCGGTGAACTGCTGCGCGCGCTGCTCCCCCGCGGGCGAACCGCTGAACAGCCGTCCCTCGTCCTCGGTGCGGGCGCGCGCCGGGCGCTCCTGCGGCCGCGGCTCCTCCGCGATCACGATGCGCTGGCGCGGGAGGGACGCGGGCGAGTACCGCTGCATCCAGTCGATCAGGCGCTCGCGCACCAGGCAGCGCAGGTCGAACAGCGTCGGCGCATCCTTCGCCGTCACCAGCACGCGCACCCGCACCCAGCCGCCGACGGCGTCCGTCACCTGCAGCACGCCGGTGCGGTGGTCCCAGAGGTCGGTGGTCGCGAGGATGCGGTTGAGCTCGGCGCGCATCCCTCCGGTCGAGACGCGCCAGTCGAGGTCGAACTCGACCGAGCCGAGCAGTTCGCTGTGCTGCCGGGTCCAGTTCTCGAACGGCTTGGTGGTGAAGAAGGTGGAGGGCAGCACCAGCCGGCGGTCGTCCCAGACGTGCAGGACGACATAGGTGAGCGTGATCTCCTCGATCGTGCCCCACTGCTCCTCGACCACCACGACGTCGTCGATGCGGATGGCATCGGAGAAGGCGAGCTGGATGCCGGCGAACAGGTTGGCGAGGCTGGACTGCGCGGCGACACCCGCGATGATGCCGACGATCCCGGCGGAGGCGAGAAGGCTCGCGCCGGCCGCCTGCAGCGCAGGGAAGGTGAGCAGGATGGCGCCCAGCCCGATGACCACGGCCGCCACGACGGTGAGCCTGCGCAGGATGAGCACCTGCGTGCGCATCCGCCTCGCGTACCGGTTGTCGGGCACGTCGAGCCGATAGCGCGCGAGCCCCAGGTCTTCGACGAACACGACCAGCGCCGCAGCGAACCACGTGCCCGTGGCGATGGCGAGGATGAGGAAGGTGTGCCGGATGCCGCTGCGCCAGTCCGCCGTCACCTCCGGCGGCAGGGTGATGGCCACCGCGATCCACAGCACGATGACCAGCAGGAACAGCCGGAACGGGACGCGGGTGCGCCGGATGAGCAGCGCGGGCCACTGCCGCCGGCGCCCGATGGCGCGGAGGATCAGGGCGAGGACCGCGGTGACGACGATCGCGACGACGACGGCCAGGAGACAGGCGACGGCCAGGCCGGGCCAGCTGCGCAGGGGGAACACGTGGGGGCGGACTCCTCTGGTCGGATTCGCCACGCACTGTACGCGCGTCCGCCGGGACCGGCGCGGGCTCGCGAGCATCCCGGCTCAGGGCTAGCCTGTGCATTCGGGCGGATGTACCGGACGGATCACGCGTGAAGGAGCGGGGATGGCAGCGACACGGACACTCTTCATCGGCGGGACGGGCGTCATCAGCTCGGCGTGCGTGGCGGAGGCGCTGGAGCAGGGCCACGAGGTCACGGTGGTGAACCGGGGCAACAGCGGGACCCGACCGCTGCCGGAGGGTGTGGAGGTGCTGCACGCGGACGTCCGCGACCCGGAGAGCGTGCACCGGGTGCTCGGCGAGCGCAGCTTCGATGTGGCAGCGGAGTTCCTGTCGTTCACCCCGGAGCACATCCGCACCGACTTCGACCTGTTCGAGGGCCGCGTCGGCCAGTTCGTCTTCATCAGCTCGGCGTCGGCCTACCAGAAGCCGCCGGCGCGCACCCCGGTGACCGAGTCCACCGCGCTGCGGAACCCGTTCTGGAAGTACTCGCGCGACAAGATCGCCTGCGAGGACCTGCTGGTCGAGGCGTACCGCGACCGCGGCTTCCCGGTCACGATCGTGCGCCCCTCGCACACCTACGACCGCACGATGATCCCGACGACGGGCGCGTGGACGGATCTCGCCCGGATGCGCCGCGGCGCGCCGGTCGTCGTGCACGGCGACGGCACCAGCCGGTGGACGATCACGCACAACACCGACTTCGCGGTCGCCTTCGTGGGGCTGCTGGGCCGGCCGGAGGCGGTGGGCGACACGTTCCACATCACCGGCGACGAAGCCCCGACCTGGGACCGCATCTACTGCGACCTGGCGGAGGCGCTCGGCGTCGAGGCCGAGCTCGTGCACGTCGCGAGCGAATCCATCGCCGCGGTGCTGCCGGAGGCCGGCCCCGGGCTGCTGGGCGACAAGGCGCACTCGATGCTGTTCGACAACAGCAAGGTGAAGGCGCTGGTCCCCGGGTTCAGCGCCCGCGTGCCGTTCGCCCGCGGCGCCGGCGAGATCGTGGAGTGGTATCTCGCCGACGCCGAGCGCCAGCGGGTGGACCCGGACACGGATGCGGCCTTCGACCGCCTGGTGGAGCACGCCCGCGCGTTCGCCTGAGCGCCCGCGCCCGCGCGGGCGCCGGTCACTTCGAGTAGCCGGAGGACCCCGACGTGGACGAGGCCGACGTGATCTTCGCGCCGTCCGGTCCGACGACCCACCAGATCTTGGCGAAGCCCTGACCGGTGACGTCGCCCGCCGACGAGTCGCCCGCGTAGGTGTACAGCGGCCAGCCGTTCAGGGTGACCTGCTTTTTGCCGTTGACGCCGGTGATGGTGCCGACCGTGCCGGTCACGCCGTCGACGGTGGGATGGTCGCTGGTGGTGTCGATCGCCGGCCACTGCGACGCGCACGCGCCGGAGCACACGCTCTTGCCGGAGCCGGCGGTGTCCTTGTCGAAGACGTAGGCGGTCCGCCCCGTGCCGTCGACGACGACCTTCCCGAGGGTGGTCGATCCGGTCTTCAGGACGGCGCCGCCTGCGGCGGACACGGACGACGGGGTCTGGGGCGACGAGGGCGACGAGGGCGACGAGCCGCCGTACAGGCCTCCCCGGACGAGCCCGAGCCCCCGGAGGAGCAGGCGGCGAGCGCGAGCACGACGGCGGCCGCGGCTGCGGCGAGCGCGGCGACGCGGGTGGATGCGGTGGTGTGTCTCATGGTGGTTTCCCTTCCACCTGGTGCACGCATTAGGGGGTCCGTCGGTTCAACGAATCGAGAAGACGAAACAGGAGCTTTACTATAAAGAAACTTTCCTGATACATTCTCCCGAGACGATCGTTCCAACGAAGGGATGAGGATGGCCGGACCCGTCCGCGGCACCCCCGGGTGGCTGCGCCAGACCAACGACCGCACCGCGCTCTCGCTGCTGCTCGAGCACGGCGTCCTCACCCGCACGCGCATCGGCGAGCTCTCCGGGCTCTCGAAGCCGACCGCCGCCCAGATGGTGTCGCGGCTGGAGACGGCGGGTCTCATCCACGTCGTCGGCGAGGTCTCCGGCGGCCGCGGACCGAATGCGGCGAGCTATGCCGTGCGCACCGACCGGATGCTGGGCGTCGCGATCGACATCGACGCCGAGGCGATCCGCTCCACCGTCGTCGACGCCTCCGGGGCCGAGCGCCCGATCGCGGTCACCCCGCTCGCGGCCCGCTCCCCCGAGGAGGACGTGCGCCTCGCCATCGACGCCGCCTGCGACGCCGGCGGCGCCGACCCCGAACGCGTCGGAGCCGTCTGCATCGGCGTCCAGGGCGCGCTCGACCCGCGCACCGACGAGCTCACCTACATCGAGACGCTTCCCGAGTGGCCCAAGCAGAACATCCGCCGGCGCCTGGGCGACGCCCTCGGCATCGCGGTGCACATCGACAACGACGTGAACCTCGCGGCCCTCGCGGAGCGCACGGACGGCGCCGGGCGCGACACCGGCGGCTTCGCGCTGCTCTGGATGGGCGACGGCCTGGGCCTGTCCGTCGACCAGGGCGGCAGCGTGCATCGGGGAGCATCCGGAGGCGCCGGCGAGATCGGCTACCTGCCCATCCCCCGCTCCGCCGCCGAGCTGGATGCCGACGCACGCGACCTCCAGGACCTCATCGGCGGGCCCGCCGTCGCCCGGCTCGCCGAAGCCCACGGGCTGACCCCGGAACTCGCCGGCGCCGAGGAGGCCCGCGAGGCGTTCCTGGCCGACCTCGCCCGCCGGGTGGCCGTGGGTGTCGTCCCCGTGCTCGCCCTCCTCGACCCCGAACTCGTCGTGCTCGGCGGCGCCACCGGCCAGGCCGGAGGACCGCGTCTCGCCGAGCTGGTCACCGCAGAACTCCGCCCCGCCTGGGGCGACCGCAGCGTCGTCGCGACCGGCGTCGCCGCCCACCCCGTGCTCCGCGGAGCCCGGGAGCACCTCATCGCCGACGTGCGCGACGCGCTCTTCGCCGAAGTGTCGCGGATCGCACCGTAGCGTCCCGCGTCCTGCCCTGCACCATCCACCCGCACCACCAACAGTGAGGGAGTCCCCGTGAAACACCGTCATCTCATCGCCGCGGCCGCGGTCACCGCCGCCGCAGCGCTCGCCCTCTCCGGATGCTCCGGAGGCTCGGGCGGCACCGGCTTCGACGACAGCGCGCCGAAGGACCTCAGCGGCACCGTGTCGTTCTGGCACTTCTTCTCGGACCGCGAGGCCAAGGTCATCCAGTCGGTCGTCGACGACTTCGAGAAGAAGTACCCGAAGATCACCGTCGACGTGCACTCCGGCCAGGACGACGAGAAGCTGCAGAAGGCCATCGCCACCGGCAGCAAGGTGGATGTCGGCCTCTCGTATTCGACGGACATCGTCGGCAACTTCTGCTCCAACGGCGCCTTCCGCAGCCTGAACACGGTGATCGAGCGCGACCACGTCGACATGAGCCAGTTCTCGGACACCGTGAAGTCGTACACCGAGTACAAGGGCACCCGCTGCGCGATGCCCATGCTCGCCGACGTGTACGGCCTCTACTACAACAAGGACCTGCTGCAGGCGGCCGGGTACACCGCTCCCCCGAAGACGCTGGGCGAGCTGGAGTCGATGGCCGAGAAGCTGACGACGCTCAACCCCGACGGCTCCATCAAGACCCTCGGCTTCAACCCGACCATGGGCTGGTACGAGAACTCGGCCGCCCACTACGGCCCGGCCGCCGACGCGACCTGGCTGAAGTCCGACGGCACCAGCGCCATCGGGTCGAGCGACGGCTGGAAGCAGCTGATGACCTGGCAGAAGGGCTTCGTCGACAAGATCGGCTGGGACAAGCTCAACGCCTTCACCTCCGGTCTCGGCCAGGAGTTCTCGGCCGACAACGCCTTCCAGACCGGCCAGGTGGCGATGAACCTCGACGGCGAGTACCGCACCGCGTTCATCGACGACCAGGCGAAGGGCCTGAACTACGGCACCGCTCCGTTCCCGATCGCCGACGACCACACCGACGCGTACGGCGGCGGCTACATCACCGGCAACATCATCGGCATCTCGAAAGGGTCGAAGCAGCCCGAGCTGGCCTGGGCGCTGATGAAGTACCTCACGACCGACACGGATGCCGTGGTGAAGCTCGCCAACGGGCTGAAGAACGTGCCGACGACGAAGGATGCGCTGAACTCACCGAAGCTGGAGGTCTCCGACCAGTTCAAGACGTTCCTCGACATCTCCTCGAACAAGAGCGTCCAGACCACGCCGGCCAGCCCGCTCGGCGCCGGGTACCAGCAGTCCTTCGAGGACTGGTGGAACAAGTACCAGAGCCAGGGCGGCGACCTCGACGCCGGGCTCAAGGCGGTCGACAAGCAGATCGACGACGCGCTCAGCCTGAGCACGGGGCCGTGACCGCACGGCGCCGCCGCAACCTGGTGACGCTGGCGCTGCTCGCGCCGGCGTTGCTGGGGCTGCTGATCTTCTTCGTCTACCCGCTCATCGCCTCCGTCTACTACTCGTTCACGCGGTTCGATCTCGTGTCGGCGCCGCAGTGGATCGGCCTGCGCAACTACGAGTACCTGTTCACGCAGGACCCGAACGTGTGGCTGGCGACGCTCAACACCCTGTGGTTCGTGGTGATCTGGGTGCCGGTGAAGACGGCGTTCGCACTGCTCGTCGCGGGCCTGCTCGCCCGCGCGCGCCGCGCATCCGGGTTCTGGAGGACGGTGTTCTACCTGCCGGCTCTGGTGCCGCCGGTGGCGAGCGTGGTCGCGTTCGTGTTCCTGTTCAACCCGGGCACCGGGCCGGTCAACCAGATCCTCGGCTGGTTCGGGATCAAGGGACCGCTGTGGTTCAACGACCCGGCGTGGTCGAAGCCGTCGCTGGTGCTGCTCGGCATCTGGGTGATGGGCGACATCATGATCATCTTCCTGGCCGCCCTGCTGGATGTGCCGCGCGAGCAGTACGAGGCGGCCTCACTCGACGGGGCGAGCGGCGCCCAGAAGGTCCGCTACGTGACCATGCCGTCGATCGCGCCCGTGCTGCTGTTCGCCGCGGTCACGGGGGTGATCGCGGCCATCCAGTACTTCACGGAGGCGGCGGTCGCCTCGTCGGTGGCGTCGGGCAAGGCGGTCGTCGGCCAGGGCATCTCGACCAACCTCGGCTACCCGGACGGCTCGCTGCTCACCTACACGCAGTGGCTCTACGTGCGCGGATTCGGCACGTACCAGCTGGGCTACGCGTCCGCCCTGGCGGTGCTGCTGTTCGTGGTGGCGGCCGTCATCCTGGTCCTGCTGCTCCGCCGCTTCAGAGCGTTCACCCCGGAAGGCGTGCAATGACATCCACCACCCTGACTCCCGGCACGGCGACGCCCGCACGTCCTCCGGTGACGCGTCGCATCCCGACCCCGCGTTCGACCCGCGCTCGGCGCATCCTGGGCTGGATCGCGGAGCACGCCGTGCTCGTCGTGCTCGCGGTGCTGTTCATCGCGCCGGTCGTCTTCGTGTTCCTCACCTCGCTGATGTCGAGCGAGCAGACCCTGACGGCGTCGCTGTGGCCGCAGCCGTTCCAGTGGGACAACTACGTGAAGGTGTTCACGACCGTCCCGCTGGCGCAGTGGTTCGCGAACTCGGCGCTGTACGCGGTGCTGGCCACGGCGTTCATGCTGGTGTCGAGCGTCCCGGCGGCCTACGCGCTGGCGAAGATCCGCTTCCGCGGCTCGGGCGTGCTGTTCACGGTGATCATCATCGCGATGCTGCTGCCGCCGCAGGTCACGGCCATCCCGATCTACGTGATGTGGTCGCAGCTGGGGCTGACCGGCACGCTGTGGCCGCTCATCCTGCCGAACCTGCTCGGGGACGCGTTCTCGATCTTCCTGCTGCGGCAGTTCTTCCTGACCATCCCGAGCGAGTACTCCGACGCCGCCCGCATCGACGGCAACGGCGAGTTCGGCGTGCTCTGGCGGGTCGTCATCCCGATGGCGAAGCCGGGCATCGCGGCGACCGCGATCTTCCTGTTCTTCGCCTCCTGGAACGACTACTACGGGCCGCTGCTGTACACGTCGGAGAACCCGGCGGCGTGGCCCGTCGCGTACGGCCTGGCCTCCTTCCGCGGCGTGCACGGCACCGACTGGGGGCTGACCATGGCGATGACGATGCTCGTCACCGTACCGGTCGTCCTGATCTTCTTCTTCGCCCAACGCGTCTTCGTGGAGGGCATCACACTCACCGGCGTGAAGGGATAGCGCGTGAAACTCACAGTCGTCGGAGGCGGCTCCACCTACACCCCCGAGCTCATCGACGGGTTCGCCCGGCTGCGCGACGTGCTGCCGATCGAGGAGCTCTGGCTGGTCGACCCCGACCCGGAGCGGCTGCGCCTGGTCGGCGGGATGAGCGAGCGGATGTTCCGCGCAGCCGGGCATCCCGGGCGGATCGTGCCCACGTCCGACCTGGTCGCCGGCGTGGCGGATGCCGACGTGGTGCTGCTGCAGCTGCGCATCGGGGGTCAGGCCGCCCGGCACAGCGACGAGACGTGGCCGCACGAGTGCGGCTGCATCGGGCAGGAGACCACCGGCCCCGGCGGGTTCGCCAAGGCGCTGCGCACGGTGCCGGTCGTGCTGCGCGTGGCCGAGGAGGTGCGCCGGCACGCCAAGCCGGACGCCTGGATCGTCGACTTCACGAACCCCGTCGGGATCGTCACGCGCGCGCTGCTGCAGGAGGGACACCGGGCGGTCGGGCTGTGCAACGTTGCGATCGGGTTCCAGCGGCGGTTCGCCGGGATGCTCGGCGTCGAGCCGGCGCAGGTGCGGCTCGGCCACGTCGGACTCAACCATCTGACCTGGGAGCGCGCAGCCTTCGTGACGGACGCGGACGGCACGCGGGATGCGCTGCCCGGGCTGCTGGAGTCGCGCCTCGACCAGCTGGCCGGCGAGGTGGAGCTGCCCGCGACGCTGCTGCGGCTGCTCGGCGAGGTGCCCAGCTACTACCTGCGCTACTACTACGCGCACGACGAGGTGCTGCGCGAGCAGCTCGCCTCCCCCACCCGGGCGGAGGCCGTGCAGCGGGTCGAGCGCGAACTGCTGGAGCTCTACGGCGACCCCGCCGTCGACATGAAGCCGGAGCAGCTGGCGCAGCGCGGCGGCGCGTTCTACTCCGAGGCGGCGGTCGACCTGATCGCGTCGCTCACGGGGAACCGCGGCGACGTGCAGGTGGTCAATCTCCGCAACGACGGCGCGCTGCCGTTCCTGCCCGACGACCACGTCATCGAGGTGCCGGCGACGGTGGATGCGAGCGGCGTCACGGCGCTGCCGATCGATCCCCTCCCCGCGGATCACGCGGGGCTGATCGCCCATGTCGCCGGGTACGAGCGGCTGGCGCTGGACGCGGCGATCCACGGCGGACGCGACCGCGTGCTGCGGGCGATGCTCGCGCATCCCCTCGTCGGCCAGTACGACCGCGCCGAGCGGCTGACGGACCTGCTGATCGCGCACAACCGCCAGCACCTGGAGTGGGCGCAGTGACCGCCGCTCCCCTGGTGATCGCGCTCGACGGCGGCGGCTCCAAGACGGACGCGGTCGCACTGGAGCTCGACGGCACCGTCGTCGCCGAGGCGCGAGGGACCACATCCAGCCCGCACGTCATCGGGATGCGCGAGTCGATCGCCCTCGTCTCCGCGCTCATCGAGCGGCTGCTGGAGCAGACCGGGCCGCGGCCGGTCGCCGCGACGAACCTGTATCTCTCCGGCCTCGACCTGCCGAGCGAGCTGGATGCGTTCCGCGCCGGGCTCGCCGGCACACCGTGGGCCGGCGCCACCCTCGACAACGACATCTTCGCGCTGCTGCGCGCCGGGACGGACGAACCGGACGCCGTGGCGGTGGTGTGCGGCACGGGCATCAACGGCGTCGGCGTGCGCGCCGACGGGCGGACCGTCCGCTACGCGTCGCTCGGCGCGATCTCGGGCGACTGGGGCGGCGGCTGGCACCTCGGCGAGCGCGCCCTGTGGTTCGCGGCGCGCGCCGTCGACGGGCGCGGCGCCCCCACGGCGCTCGCGGAGGCGGTGCCCGCGGCCTTCGGACTCGGGAGCGTGCAGGACGTGATCGAGGCGCTCCACTTCGGCCGGCTGCCGAACCGCGACCTGGCGCTCCTCGCACCGACGGTGTTCGGCGTCGCACGCGACGGCGACGCGATCGCCGCCGCGCTGGTCGAGGAGCAGGCCGAGGAGATCGCGACGCTGGCGGTGACGACACTGCGCCGGCTCGATCT
Source organism: Leifsonia xyli subsp. cynodontis (assembly GCF_050632205.1). GTDB lineage: Bacteria > Actinomycetota > Actinomycetes > Actinomycetales > Microbacteriaceae > Leifsonia > Leifsonia xyli_D. The sequence goes on along the minus strand of NZ_CP192578.1, from coordinate 602,713 downwards.
GCTCGACCGGCCCGTACCGGTCGTGCTCGGCGGCGGGGTGATCGGCGGACGCGACGAGCGGCTGCTCGGCACGGTCGAGCGGCTGCTCCGCGAACGCGCGCCGGAGGCCCGGATGGAGCTGGTGACGGCCGCGCCCATCCTCGGCGCCGCGCTCCTTTCGCTGGAGTCGGCCGGGGCGGACGCGTCGTCGCTGGAGGCGGCCAGACGCATCCTCGCGGAGCGCCCGGCCGCGGTGGTTCAATAGCCCTACGGACCACGACCACGAGTTCCAGCGCGCGCGGATGGTCGAGGAGCAGCTCGTCCCCCGCGGGATCGAGGACCAGCGCGTCCTCGATGCGATGCGACGTGTGCCGCGGCACCTCTTCGTCGAGCCGTCCGCGGCGCCGTACGCCTACGAGGACCACCCGATGCCCATCGGCAGCGGCCAGACCATCTCGCAGCCGTACATCGTCGCCCTGATGCTGCAGGCCGCGCGGATCGGGCCGGAGGATGCGGTGCTCGACGTGGGGACGGGATCCGGCTACGCGGCCGCCGTCGCGGCGCTGCTCGCGCACCGGGTGGTCAGCATCGAGCGGCATGCCGACCTGGCGGTGGGCGCGGCCGCGACCCTGGATGCGCTCGGCTACCGGGTCGAGGTGGTGACCGGCGACGGGACGCTCGGCTGGCCCCCGGGGCGCCGTACGACGCGATCGTCGCGGCCGCGACGGGACCGTCGGTGCCGCTGGCGTGGGTGGAGCAGCTCGCGCCCGGCGGGCGCATCGTCATGCCGGTGGGGCGGCCGGGCCGGGCGCAGCACCTCGCCCTGTTCACCCGGGGCGACAACGGGCCGCTGCGCGAGACGAACCTGGGCGGCGTCGCGTTCGTGCCGCTGCTCGGCGAGCAGGGCTGGCCGGCGTCGGGCTGAGCGGGGTCGGGCTGGGCGGGGTCGGGCGGGGCGTCAGGCCGCGACCGCGACGCGCGCGTCCAGCGCGGCGAACAGCGAGGAGAGCTGCCCTGCGGGCGCTGCGACGTCCTCCGGATGCCACTGCACCGCCAGCACGGGCGCGTCCCGGTGCTCGATCGCCTCGACGTGGCCGTCGTGCGACCGCGCCGTCACGACGAGGTCGGCGCCGAGCTCGGCGACGGCCTGGTGGTGGGCGCTCCGCACGTCGATCGGCGCCTCCCCGAGCAGCTCGGCGAGACGGCTCCCCGGCTCGGCGCGCACGCCGTGCGTGGTCAGCACCTGCGGGATGGGCACGCCGCGGTTGACGTGCCCGCACTCGTCGCCGAGGTCCTGCACGAGGGTGCCGCCGAGGGCGACGTTGACGATCTGCAGTCCGCGGCAGATGCCGAGCAGCGGGGTGCGCCGCTCGATCGCCGCCCGCACCAGCGCCAGCTGCGCCGCATCCGCCACGGGCAGGTGGCGCGACTCGTTCGGGTACCCGGTCCCGGCGCCGTAGAAGCCCGGGTGGATGTCCTCCCCGCCGACGATCACGACGGCATCCGCGGGCTCCGCCGCCGCGAGCAGGGCGTCCACGCCCCGGTCGGCCGCGAGTCGCTCGACCCGCCAGCCCTGGGAGCGGGCCTCCGCGATGACGTTGCCCACCAGCAGCTGCACGTAGTCGTGATACGCCGGGTCGTGCGCGCGGACGCGCGTCGCCTCGACGACGGCGAGGGTGGGCTGCGCGGGCATGACCCCATCCCAGCAGCACTCGTCCGCGACCGCACGGATGGCCGTAACAGGCGGAAACAGTGACAGTGCCGGACACCACCAATAGACTCGGCGGAGTATCAGCCGAGCCCGAGAGAGTGGGTCGTCTTGCGACGTTTGTGGAGGCATCCTCTGCTGACCGGGGCCCTCCTGGCGCTGGGGCTCATCGCCGGACCGCTCGTGGTCGTGGCCGCCCCCGCCGCCGCGGAGAGCCCCGTCGACCTGGGTCCCAGCCATGTGGTCGACGAGGCCGGGGTGCTGAGCGGAGCCGACGAGGCGGCCATCACGGCGGCCGCCAAGAAGCTCTACGACCAGCACCGCATCGACCTGTACGTCGTCTACGTGAAGAACTTCATGGATCCCACCGAGGCGGCGGACTGGGCCAACGAGACGGCGGCGCGCAACGGACTCGGGCAGCGCGACTACCTGCTGGCCGTCGCGACCGACGGCCGCACCTACTACCTCTCCGGCGACGACGACGGCCCGGTCAGCGCCGACCAGCTCGACAGCATCGAGCAGAACGACATCGAGCCGAAGCTCCACGCGAACGACTGGACGGGCGCGGGCGTCGCAGCCGCCACGGGCCTGTCCGACGCGGTGGGCGGCGGAGGCGGCGGCGGCGTCTTCTTCTGGGTGTTCCTGATCGGCGTCATCGTCGTCGGCGTGGTCGTCTTCGTGCTCGTGCGCTCGCGGAGGACCCGCAAGAAGCAGGCCGCCGCCGGGCCCACGACGCCGCAGAGCGAGCTGCAGACCATCCCGCTGAACGAGCTGGAGCGCCGGGCCGGGTCCGCCTTGGTGCAGACCGACGACGCGATCCGGACCAGCGAGGACGAGCTGGGCTTCGCCACCGCGCAGTACGGCGCGGAGTCCGTCGTGCCCTTCCAGGCGGCCCTCGACTCGGCGAAGGGCCAGCTGCGCGAGGCGTTCGGCCTGAAGCAGCGCCTCGACGACGCGGAGCCCGACACCGACGAGCAACGGCGGGAGTGGAACATCCGGATCGTGCAGCTGTGCGGCGCCGCCAACCAGGCACTCGACGCGCAGGCCGATGCCTTCGACGAGCTGCGCGCGCTCGAGAAGCGCATCCCGGAGGCATCCGCCGAGGTCACCACGCAGGCTGCGGCGCTGCGACAGCGGATCGCAACCACCCGCGCGACGCTGGACGGGCTCGCCCAGCGCAACACGGATGCCGCGATCGCGACGGTGCACGACAACATCGACCAGGCGACGCAGCGGCTCGACTTCACGGACACCGCGCTCGCCGGCGCCGCGCAGAAGGCCGCGGCCGGCGACACCGGGGCCGCCGCCGTCGGGGTGCGGGCGGCCGAGGAGTCGGCCGACCAGGCGGGGCTGCTGCTCGACGCCGTCGACCGTCTCGGAACCGACCTCGCCGCGGCGCAGCAGTCGCTCGACTCGACCCTCGCCGAGCTCCGCAGCGACGTCGCCGAGGCGAAGGCCCTCGCCGCGTCGAGCGACCCGGGCGGCACCATCGCCGCGACGGTCGCGGGCACCGAGCAGACGGTCGCCGACGTGCAGGCCCGGCTCGCCGACGGGAAGGTCAACCCGCTCGAACTGGTGCAGCGGCTCGACGCCGCCAACCGCTCCATCGACGGGGTATTGCAGGGCGTGCGGGATGCGCGCGCCCAGGCGCAGCGGGCGCAGTCGGCCCTGCAGCAGACGCTGCTGACCGCGAAGGCCCGCGTCTCGGCCTGCGAGGACTTCATCACCGCGCGCCGCGGAGCGGTCGGGCCCGAGGCCCGCACCCGCCTCGCCGAGGCGGGCCGGCTGGTCGTCCAGGCCGAGCAGACGGCGGCGACGGACGCGGTCGCGGCCCTGGCGCAGGCGCAGCGCGCCGCGCAGCTGGCCGACGAGGCGACGCAGCTGGCGCAGCAGGACGTCGGCGGATTCCAGAACGGCATGGGCGGCATGGGCGGCGGCCTCGGCGACGTCTTCGGCGGCGGCACCTCCGGCCGCGGCGGCGGGAGCGGCGCCATGGGCGCGATCCTGGGCGGCATCCTCATCGACTCGGTGCTCCGCGGGGGAAGCGGGGGCGGCGGCTTCGGCGGCGGTGGCTGGGGAGGCGGCGGAGGCGGCGGCTTCAGCGCGGGCAGTTTCGGCGGCGGCGGCACTCGCAGCCGCCGCGGCGGCGGCCGTTTCTGACCGCCGCGAGAGACCTCACAAGAGCCCATCGGGGGCGGGAGCGAAAGGAAGATCACATGGCGAAGCAGTCCATCTTCGGGCGGATCTCACAGTTGTTGCGGGCGAACGTCAACGCCCTGCTCGACCAGGCGGAGGACCCGGAGAAGATGCTGGACCAGATGGTCCGCGACTTCACCAACAGCATCGCGGACGCGGAGAGCGCGATCGCGGAGACCATCGGCAACCTGCGGCTGCTCGAAGACGACCACCGCGAAGACGTGGAGGCCGCGGCGGAGTGGGGCGACAAGGCGCTCGCCGCCAGCCGCCAGGCCGACCAGTACCGCGCGTCCGGCGACACGGCGAACGCCGACAAGTTCGACAACCTCGCCAAGGTCGCGCTGCAGCGGCAGATCTCGTCCGAGAACGAGGCGAAGGCCGCGGAGCCGCAGATCGCCGCGCAGACCGAGGTGGTCGACAAGCTCAAGAACGGGCTGAACCAGATGAAGGAGAAGCTGGAGCAGCTGAAGAGCAAGCGCGCCGAGCTCATCGCCCGCGCCAAGAGCGCGCAGGCGCAGGCCCAGGTGATCGACGCCGTGAAGAGCGTCGACATCATGGACCCGACCAGCGAGGTCAGCCGCTTCGAGGAGAAGATTCGCCGCGAGGAGGCCAAGGTGCGCGGCCAGCAGGAGCTCGCCGCCTCCAGCCTCGACGCGCAGTTCGAGCAGCTGGACGACCTCGGCGAGATGACCGAGGTGGAGGCGCGGCTCGCGGCTCTCAAGTCGGGCGGCTCGCAGCAGGCGGTCACGTCGGGTTCAGAGGGGTGAGCGGCGCCTCCTTCCTGGTCGTCCCGCAGTGGCAGGGCTCCGGTTCGTCGCGGGCGATGCGCCTGATCGACGGGGCGGAGGCGATCCTCGGCGATCTCCCCGCCGCGCGCACGCACCAGGTGCCGGTGCCGGCTGCGGCCGGCGAGTCGCTCGGGACGGGCGTCAACCGCTTCTCGTCGCTGGTCGCCATCCGTGAGGCCACCGAGACGGAGCTCGCGCTGCTCGAGGCGCCCGTGGTCACCGTGGGCGGCGACTGCGGCGCCGAGCTGGCGGCCGTCCAGCACGCGGTCGCCGCGCATCCCGCGGGCGAGGTCGCCGTGGTGTGGTTCGACGCGCACGCCGACATCAACGATGTGGAGTCGTCGCCCTCTGGCGCCTTCCACGGGATGGTGCTGCGCGCGCTGCTCGGCGACGGGCCGGACGGGCTGGCCTCCCGCGGCGAGAACGTGCTCGCCCCGGCGCAGCTGGTGCTCGCCGGGACGCGCGCCCTCGACGACGGCGAGTCCGCCTTCGTGGCCGAGCACGGCATCCGCGTGGTGGCGCCCGGCGAGCTGGACGACCCGGAGGCGATCGTGGACGCGGTCGCGGCGACCGGCGCCACGGCGGTGTACATCCACGTCGATCTGGACGTGCTCGACCCGTCCGCGATCGACGGGATCGGCTACCCCGAGCCGTTCGGAGTCCAGCCGGACCGGCTGACCGAGGCCATCCGGGCGCTGCGCCGGCGGTTCGAGTTCGCCGGGGCCGGGCTGATGGAGTTCGCGCCGGAGTCTCCGGACGCCGCCGGACGGGATCTCGCGGTCATCCTGCGCATCCTCGGTTCGCTCACCGGGCCGACCGCGGCGCAGAGCGGGGCCGGGGCGGGGAACGCGGGGCGCTAGCGTGGGAGCCATGAGCGAGCCCAAGATCCTCACCGAGCGGCGGGGGCACATCCTGCTGATCGGCCTCAACCGCCCCGAGAAGCGCAACGCCGCCGACTTCGAGCTGCTGCAGCAGCTCGCCGACGCCTACGGCGAGCTGGAGCGCGACCCGGAGCTGCGGGTCGGGCTGGTGCATGCCGTGGGCGACCACTTCACGGCGGGCCTCGACCTCGCCGACCTGGGGCCCCGCATCGGCCGCGACGGTCTGTCGTTCGTGGGTGAGGACGGCGTCGACCCGTGGCAGGTCTCCGGCCGGCAGCTGACCAAGCCGGTCGTCATCGCGGTCCAGGGCACCTGCCTGACCCTCGGCATCGAGCTCATGCTCGCCTCCGACATCGTGGTCGCCGCGCGCGGCACCCGGTTCGGGCAGATCGAGGTCACCCGGGGCATCCTGCCCTTCGGCGGTGCGACGCTGCGCTTCCCGCGGGCGGTGGGATGGGGCAACGCGATGCGCTACGTCCTCACCGGCGACCTGTTCGACGCCGCCGAGGCGCATCGGCTCGGCCTCGTGCAGGAGGTCGTCGACGACGGCGCGCAGTTCGACCGTGCGCTCGAGCTCGCCGAGCGGGTCGCCGCGCAGGCGCCGTTGGCGGTGCAGGCCGCTCTCGCCAACGCGAAGCGCGCGGTGCGCGACGGGGACGCGGCGGCCGAGGCGGAGCTGCAGCCTGCCCTCGTCCGCCTGGTCGGCAGCGAGGACGCCCGGATCGGGATGGAGGCCTTCCTGACGCGCACCGAGGCCCGGTTCGTGGGGCGCTGAGTCCCATCCGTCCGATCCCGTACGACGAAGACAGAACGAGCGGCGCGGCCGCGGCGAAGGGAACAGCATGAGCGAGACCAGGGACTACGACGTCATCGTCATCGGGGCGGGCGCCGTCGGCGAGAACGTCGCCGATCGCGCCGTGCAGGGCGGCCTGAAGACGGTCATCGTCGAGTCGGAGCTCGTCGGCGGCGAATGCTCCTATTGGGCCTGCATGCCCTCCAAGACGCTGCTGCGCAGCGGGGCGCTGCTCCGCGCGGCGCAGCGGGTGGGAGGCACCCGCGAAGCCGTGACCGGCCCGCTCGACGTCGCCGCGGTCCTGAAGCGCCGCGACGACATGACGAGCAACTGGAACGACGACGGCCAGGTCGAGTGGCTGAACGGCGCGGGCATCGACCTGGTGCGCGGCTGGGGCGTCATCACCGCGCCCAAGGAGGTGACGGTCACCGCGGAGGACGGCACGGTCACCGTCCTCCGCGCGAAGCACGCCGTGGCGGTCTCCACCGGGTCGGCGGCGCTGATGCCCGACATCCCGGGACTGCGCGAGAGCGAGCCGTGGTCGAGCCGCGAGGCGACCAGCGTGCAGCGGGTCCCCGTCTCGCTCGCCATCCTGGGCGGCGGCGTGGTCGCGACCGAGATGGCGACCGCCTACGCCGGCTTCGGCACCGAGGTGCACCTGATCGCCCGCAGCGGGCTGCTCGGCGGCGAGGAGCCGTTCGCCGGGGAGGCGGTGGCGGAGTCCCTGAAGAAGCTCGGCGTCACCCTCCACCTCGACACGAACACCGAGCGCGTGGAGCGAACGGACGACGACGGGTTCCGCCTGCAGCTCGACGACGGAGCGGTCGTCGAGACGGACGCGTTCCTGGTCGCGACGGGCCGCGTGCCGCGCACCTTCGACATCGGGCTGGGCGCGTTCGGCCTCGAGGAGGGCGCCTGGCTGAACGTGGACGACAGCCTCCGCGTGCTGGGCGCCGACGGCCGGCCGGTCGACGGCGGCTGGCTGTACGGCGTCGGCGACGTGAACCACCGCGCGCTGCTCACCCATCAGGGCAAGTACCAGGCCCGCGCCGCCGGCGACGCGATCGCCGCCCGCGCGCACGGCCGCGACGTGTCGCTGGCGCCGTGGGGAGCCTTCGTCGCCACGGCCGACCACCAGGCGGTGCCCCAGGTCACCTTCACCGACCCCGAGGTCGCGTCGGTCGGGCTGACGGCCGCGCGCGCCGAGAAGGCCGGCTACCGCATCCGTGTCGTCGACTACGCCATCGGCCAGGTCTCCGGCGCCCACGTCGTCGCGGACGGCTACGATGGCACGGCGCGCATGGTGGTGGATGAGGACCGACAGGTGGTGCTCGGCGTCACCTTCGTCGGTCAGGACGTCGGCGAGTTGCTGCACTCCGCCACCGTCGCGGTGGTCGGCGAGGTGCCGCTGAACCGGCTGTGGCACGCCGTCCCCTCCTACCCCACCGTCAGCGAGGTGTGGCTGCGGCTGCTCGAGACCTACGGGCGACCCGCGGAATGAGCGGCTTCGACCGCACGCCGCTGGGCCGCGTCCTGCTCGATTCGCCAGTCAGCCGGCTGGGCTACCTGTACGCGACGGCGGTGGGGCACGTGTGGGGCTTCCTCTGGAGCACCGGCCGCATCGAGCGGCGCCAGGGCCTGACCGTGTTCCGCGGCATGCCGAAGCGCACCTTCGGCCGCGGCGGATCGTGCGTGGGCGGCGTCTACCTCACCGACCACAACGTCACCGACGACGTGCTCGAGCACGAGGCGATCCACAAGCGGCAGTGGCAGCGGTACGGGATGCTGTTCCCGTTCCTGTACCTGGTGGCCGGCCGCGACCCGTTGCGCAACCGGTTCGAGATCGAGGCGGGACTCCAGAAGGGCGGATACGTATGACGCGCACGATCGTGATCACGGGGGCGAGTTCCGGCATCGGGGCCGTCGCCGCCGAGCAGCTCGCGGCGGCCGGGGACGAGGTCGCGGTCGTCGGCCGCAACCCCGAGCGCACGAAGGCGGTCGCCGAGCGGATCGGCGCGACGCCGTTCCTCGCCGACTTCGAGCGGCTCGACGACGTGCGTGCCCTGGCGGCCGCGCTGCTCGACCGGTACGAGACGATCGACGTGCTGGCCAACAACGCGGGCGGGCTCTACCACGAGCGCGAACGGACGGTGGACGGGCACGAGCGCACCATCCAGGCCAACCACCTGGCGCCGTTCCTGCTGACCGCGCTGCTGCGTCCCCGCCTGGTGGAGACGGCCGCGGCCGGCCGCGACGTGCGCGTCATCTCGACCGCGAGCTCCGCCAACCGCCTGGGCAACCTGCGGATCGACGACCTCGACTGGGAGAAGCGGCCGTGGCAGGGCGGATGGCGTGCGTACGGAACGGCGAAGCTGGCGACCATCCTGTTCGCCGTCGAGCTGGCCGAGCGCCTCACCGGCACGGGCGTGACCGCGTACTCGTTCCATCCCGGCGTCATCGCCACCAACTTCGGCACCTCCTCGCCGCTCATCCGTCTCGGGCACCTGCTGACCCGCAGCGCCTACGGCATCCCGGTCGCCGCCGGCGCGGCGCCGCTGCTGCTGCTCGCCGGACCGGCGGAAGTGGGCGCCCCCAGCGGCACCTACTTCGACCGCTTCACCGCGAACGGGCGCACCGCCGCGCAGGCGCGCAACGCGCAGCTCGGCCGGGACCTGTGGGCGGCGACCGAGCCGCTCGTCGGCCTCGACGTCCCCGCCTGACGCCCGCCCCCTTCACCCTGTCGGAGGTTCGCGGCATGATCGGATCATGCGCCCCTCCGCCTCCGACCCGATCGCCCCGATGCTCGCGAAGGCGGTCCCGGCCGTCCCCGAGCCCGACAGCGTGAAGGGCGGCCTCAGCTACGAGCCCAAGTGGGACGGCTTCCGCGCCATCGTCTACGCCGCCGACGCCGGCGACGGGACGGTGGGCGACGTGCAGATCGGGAGTCGCGGCTCGAAGATGCTGACGCGGTACTTCCCAGAACTCGTGGAGGCCTTCCAGCGCATCCTGCCCGGCCCGTGCGTGCTCGACGGCGAAATCGTCGTGCCGACCGGCGAGCCGGGCCGGCAGCGGCTCGACTGGGAGGCGCTGTCGCAGCGCATCCACCCGGCGGCCAGCCGCGTGAACCTGCTCGCCGAGCAGACGCCGGCCACCTTCGTCGCGTTCGACCTGCTCGCGATCGGCGACGAGTCGTACGTCGACCGGCCGTTCGCCGAGCGCCGGTCGGCCCTCGAGGAGTTCGCCGGAGAGCTTCCGGCGCCCGTCCAGCTGACGCGGACGACGACGGACGTGGATCTCGCCCGCCGCTGGCTGGTCGAGTTCGAGGGCGCGGGGCTCGACGGTGTGGTCGCGAAGCCGTTCGCCGGCGCCTACGCCCCGAACAAGCGGACCATGCTCAAGATCAAGCACCACCGCACGGCCGACGTGGTCGCCCTCGGCTACCGCATCCACACGAGCGGGCGCGGCGTCGGCTCGCTGCTCGTCGGGCTGTACGACGACGAAGGCCGGCTGCGCAACGTCGGCGGCGTCTCCGCGTTCACCGACGCCAAGCGCCTCGCGCTGATCGACGAGCTGGAGCCGCTGGTCGAACGCGACGACAGCGGCGCGGCCGTCACCGGCGAGACCGACCGCAGCCGCTTCTCCGGCAGCAAGGACGTCTCGTTCGTGCGGCTGCGCCCCGAACGCGTGCTCGAGGTGCGGTACGACCAGATGGAGGGGATGCGGTTCCGCCACACCGCGCAGTTCGAGCGCTGGCGGCCCGACCGGGAGGCGCGGTCGTGCACGTTCGAGCAGCTGGACCGCCCGATCGCCTACGACCTGGGCGACGTGCTGACCTGACGCCCGCGCAGGCCGGCGCCCTCCACTACTGTCTTTCGAGCGGCGGAGGGCGTGCATAGCATCCGGCCATGGACATCAAACCGGTCCGCCTGGCGGCCGCCACCGTCGCCGTCGCGCTGACGACCCTCCTGCTGGCGGGGTGCACCGCCTCCCTGCCGACGAGCTCGTCACCGGCCTCGCCCTCGCATGGCGCCACCGCCAGCATCCGCCCGGACGCGAACGTCCCGACCGACGTGCCCAACACCCCGGCACTTCGCGCCGACGTGCAGGTGACCGCGTGCAAAGCGGCCGGAAACGGTTGGATGGCCTCCGGCACCGCCAAGAACCCCGGAGACGCGGACCGGTCGTACACGATCACCATCTTCTTCACCTCCGACAGGGCGACGGTGCTGGGGACCGGCGACACCGCGGTGAAGGTCCCCGCGGGGAAGAGCGCGAAGTGGGAGGTGCGAGCCGATCTGACGCCCGCCCACGGGATGCGCTGCGTGCTGAGAGGCGTCGGAAAGTGATCGCGGCACAGGGAGCTCCCGGTGAACGGCAACGCCGCGGATGAGCGCGCCGGATACGACGCGCCCCCTCGAACCGGCCGCATCCCCGGAGCGATGCGGCGGGTCTCCGCTGCGATCGCCGTCGTCGCGGTCACCGTCCTCGCACTGATCGCCCCCGCTCCGGCGATCGCCGGGCAGGGAAGCCTCGTCACCGGAGTCGCCTGGGCGGACGCGTCGCTCGACCAGACCAGGCCGGCGACCGGCGCCATCCTGAAATCCGGGGTCACGGTCCAGCTCATCACCTCGGCGAGGAACATCGTCGTCGCGAGCACGACCACCGACGCCAACGGGCGGTACTCCTTCGCCAACGTGCCGGACGGCTCCTACAACGTGCTGGTGACGGCGCCGGCGAACATGAAGTTCCCCACGGCGCTGACCGGGAGCTCGAACCAATTCGTCTCCACGGGCACACCGGCGTCGAACACGGACCCGTACCAGGGCATCTCGGGGACGATCGCGATCGCGGGCGCGACGCAGGCCACGAACCTGGATGCCGGGCTGCAGCCGATCGCGACGCTCAACGTCCAGCCCATCGCCCAGCCCGGGTACAACTGCGCCAACGGCGCCGGCGAGCAGGTCGCGCAGACCGACAAGGGCAACTGCGTCACGAGCACGCTGAGCAACGTCTCCCAGGCGTTCGCGATCTCGATCTCGAATCTCGGCACCGGCCAGACGGTCAACAACGTGATCGGCACCTTCACCTTCATCCCGCAGAACGGCGCCGTGCTGACGATGCCCTCCCTTCCTCAGGGCTGTCAGACGACCGGGGTCACCCCCGTATCCAGCGTCTCCGGGAACCTCGTGCTCGTGTGCAACCTCGGCGCGGTGAACTCCGCCCAGATCATCGCCGTCAAGCCGGTGGTCATCCCGACCGCCTCCTCGCCCAACGGCTCGTCGTTCACCACCTCGCTGCAGGCGAGGGCAGGAGACGGGACCGCGGTCACCTCGAACACCGTGACGAACCCCGTGATCACCATCAACGGGGCGCCGAACTACAACACCAACAAGACGGTCGTCTCCAACGCGGGAGCCGGCACCTACACCGTGAACGGACAGCCCCGGCTGGGCTACCAGATCGTCTACCTGATCCGCGGAGCCCCGCAGACGGCGATCGGCTCGTCGACGCTCGCCCTGCCCCTCACGATCCCCGACGCCGGCATCCCTCAGTTCCCCAATGCGGTCATCACCGCGTGCACCGGCCCGTCCGTCTGGTTCGGACAGAACCACACCCCCGTGCAGAACTGCCCCGTCAACCAGACGGCCACCGCAGCGACGCCGTGGAACCTGACCTTCACGAACTATGCGCCGAACGGCACGCAGTGCGTGAACCTCGGCGGGATCGTCTGCTACGACACCGGGACCAACAACTACGCGACGCAGATCACCGTCTTCGTACCGGCGGCGGACGTGAACAAGGCGGCCGACCCGGCCTGGAACCCCGGCGACCCGCCGCCCACCGGCACCGTCAGCTTCCAGAACTGCCTCGGCAACGGCGTCGACGGCAAGGTCGACAACACCGGCCAGCTCAACAACGGCAACGGCGTGATGGGCGGCCAGCGCTGCGTGTCGTCGAGCTTCGCGGTCGCGGCGAGCTTCCCCTCCCCGATCCAGGCGTTCAAGCACTACAACATCAACGGCTCGGAGACCACGGACGGCTACTTCGTGGGTCCGGGCGAACCGAACGTGCAGTCGCACATCCAGTACGTCAACACGTCGACGATCGCCGACCCGAACTTCTCGCTCTGCGACTACTTCGACGTCTCCACCATGGAGCTGACGGCCACGAACCCGGTCACGACCCAGAACCTCCCCGCCGGATTCCGGGTGGAGTACGGCGTCGCCCCGAACACGGTGAACGTCCAGGTCGGGACGCCGGCGACCAACACCACGTACCCGAACAACCCCGTGTACGGATACAGCAACACCGACCAGAACACCATCGGCACCAACTGCAACCGGTACACCGGCGCGTGGACCACCGACCCCACCACTCTCGGACCCGACTGGCAGCAGCAGGTGAACCTCGTCCGCATCGCGCCGATCCCGGGGTTCACGCCGACGCCCGCCGCGCCCGCCGGGACGACCGTGCAGTTCTTCCTCAACTTCGACGTCCAGAGCGTCTACAACGGCGGCCCCCACGCCGGCGAGACCATCCCGACCGGCGCGTACATCCCCAACGTCGGGTCCTGGGATCGCGGCCCGCTCGACCCGACCTACACGAGCCAGACGGCGAAGGTCTACTACATGCAGGTGCTCCCGAAGAACGTCACGGGGAGCAAGTCGTACGCGAAGGGCCTGCCCAGCTACGGCGTCGGCGGAGTGCCGGATTCCGGCTTCAACGGGAACGGCGTGTTCACCAATGCCAGTGCCACCATCTACTCGCTCGTCGGCTATGACAACATCGGCCCGGCTCCCGACTACGACGCGTCGATCTGCGACTACTTCGACGTCTCGACCATGCGCTTGAACGCGGCCTCCCTGATCAAACCGACCAACAACGGGAACGGGTCGCGCGGTCTCGCGGTGCCACCCGGCTTCCGGATCGAATACGGGGTCTCCCCGAACACGGTGAACCCCCAGGTCGGGACCCCGACCGTCGCGAACGGTTATCAGACTCCCATCTACCAGTACACCAATGCCGATCAGCAGGCCGGCGCCCTGGCCTGCAACACGCTGAACGCCGGCTGGTCGACGACACCGGCGACCACCTTCGGTCCGTCCTGGCAGGACGTGGTCAACATCGTCCGACTCGCACCCATCCCCGGCTTCAGCCCCACCCCGCAGATCCAGGCCGGATGGTTCGGGTATCTGGACCTGGACCTCACGGTGCGCGCCTCCTACAACGGGGGCCCGAACGCCGGGGCGCCGATCCCGCAGGGCACGTACATCCCGAACGTCGGCTCCTGGGACACGCCGCAGAACACCGCGGCTCCGGTCAGCACGCAGACGGCCACCGTCGCCTTCCTGGCCTACCAGCTGGGCCTCGACAAGACCGTGAACACCGGCGTCTCCTACCAGCCCGGCAGCCAGGTGCAGTGGATGATCACGCCGAAGATCACGCAGGGCGTCGCCCAGCGCGAGATCAGCGGCGTCACCGTCACCGATACGGTTCCGCCGAATACGACCTACGACCCCGCCTGCACCAACGCGGGGCTTCCGCCGGGGGTCACCGCCTCGCTGAACCTCACGACCAACACGGTGACCTTCAGCTACAGCAATACCTACATCGTGAATGCGACGTTGCCGCAGAACCTTCCCACGGTGATGATGTGCACCGACATCCTCTCGACCGTCAATCCGGGCATCCAGATCAGCAACTCGGCCAAGGTCACGTCGAACGAAGCGCCGGCCTCGGTGAGCAGCAACACCGCCGCGATCACCGTCGGCGGAGCCGGCAGGCTCGCCATCAGCAAGTCGGTGAGCAAGCCGGTCATCTCCTCTGGCGAGACCTACAGCTGGGGGCTGCGCTGGACCAACAACAGCCCGGTCGCGTTCGCGGCGCCGCAGATCATCGACGTGCTCCCGTACAACGGCGACGGGTCCAGCGGGGCGAGCTCCGAGCGGCTCTCGGGATCGTCGAACTTCGCGGGGACGAACGTCCTCACCGGGGCGCTCGCCCAGCCGGTCTACGCCCCGGGCAGCACGACGACCGGTACGGCGCCCGGCACCTGGTACTACACCACCGCGAGCCCGACGTCGATCGAGCAGAACCCGGGCGACCCGTCGAACCAGAACCCCGGAACCGGAGCCAGCATCTGGGTGACGGCGGCGTCGATCGCCGATTGGAGCCAGGTCACCGGCGTCTTCTTCTCGTCCACCGGTTTCGTGAACAGCGGCGACGTCATCACCGCGAGCATCCCGATGCGGGCGAACAACGGCACCCAGCTCGGCGACATCTACGTCAACCAGGCGGAGCTCTACAGTTCGAGCGCGCCCGCGAACCCGGTCGTCACCAACAACCCGTACACGCAGATCCCGGGGATCACCGTCCTGAAGCAGGCCTCGACGTCGTCCGTGACACAGGCGGGTCAGACGGTCACGTACACCTTCACGGTCGCGAACGAGGGCCGGGTCAGCGTGAGCAACGTCTCGGTGGCCGACACCCCGGCGCCGCCATCCGTCCCGGCCTCGCTCAGCCCGATCACCTGCCAGGCCCTGATGTCGCCGGCCGGAGGCTGCTCGGGGACCGTCGTGCCCCTCCTCGCGGCGGGACAGAGCGCCCAGTTCACCGCGACCTACACGGTCACCCAGGCGGATGTGGACAACGGGTCCATCTCGGACAGCGCGGTGGGGAACGCGGATCTGAACCCGGGCGGTGAGCCGATCACGTCCGGCTCGTCCTCGGCTTCGGTCGGGGCGGCCGCGGCGCCCGCCATCGACCTGGTGAAGACCAGCCTGGTGAGTTCGGTCTCCGCGGTGGGCGATGTGATCACCTACGACTTCCACGTGACCAACACCGGCAACCTGACCCTGGACGGCGTTGCGATCGCCGATCAGCAGCTGGCTCCCGCGGGGGCGCTGACGAGCGGGCCGACCTGTCCGCCCGGGGAGCTCGCGCCCGGAGCGTCGACGGACTGCACCGCCACCTACACCGTCACCCAGGCCGACCTCGACGCCGGGACCGTCGACGACACGGCAACCGCCAGCGCCACCGCTTCCGACGGCAGCGCCGCACTGTCGCCGCAACGCTCCGCCAGCGTGCCCGTCGCCCAGATCACCGGCATCGACCTGGTCAAGTCCGTGACCTCGCCGACCGGGCCGGTGTCGGCCGTCGGCGACGTGATCGCGTACGGCTTCCACGTCACCAACACCGGCAACGTCACCCTGTCGCGCGTGACTGTCGAGGAGGGCGCCTTCTCCGGCAGCGGACGGTTGTCGACGGTGACCTGCCCGGGCGCGCCCCTCGCGTTGGCGCCGGCACAATCGGAGGTGTGCACGGCGAACTACTCCGTGACGCAGGCTGACCTGCTCATGGGGAAGCTGTCCAACACGGCGACGGTGTCCGCGGAGACCCCCGATGGCGGGACGATCACCTCGAACGTCTCGACAGCCACTGCGGTACTGACGCCCGCGACCGCCACCCCGACGCCCACGCCGACCCCGACCCCGACCCCGACGCCTCCGGCCGCTGCGGCGGGGGCGGAGGAGCCGCTAGCCCCGACGGGAAGCACCGTCTCCACCTCGCTGCTGGCCGGCACGGTCGCCCTGGGCCTGGTCGGTACCGGCCTCCTGGTGGGGCGCATCCGCCGACGGAACCGGACGAGGGGCTAGCCCGGCCGGGAAGCCCCACCCGTTGCGGCGTCGACCCGGCGGTGGTTCCGTGGCGCTATGGCGGATGAGGAGCGACCAGGTGCGGAGGGCTTCCTGCCTGACGACCGCACGCTGGATGCGCTGCGCGCGGCCGCGCCGGGCTGCCGCGGCTGCGAACTGTACCGGGACGCCACGCAGGTGGTCTTCTCGACGGGGCGGACGGGCACGGCGCTGATGCTCGTCGGCGAGCAGCCCGGCGACCGGGAGGACGAGGAGGGCGAGCCGTTCGTCGGCCCGGCGGGACGCATCCTCGACCAGGCGCTGGGCGACGCGGGGATCGATCGCGCCGACGTGTACCTGACGAACGCCGTGAAGCACTTCCGCTTCCACCGCCAGGGCAAGCGGCGCATCCACGAGAAACCGGCGGTCGGCAACATCGTCGCCTGCCACCCGTGGCTGGAGGCGGAGCTGGCCGCCGTCGGACCCCGGGTGGTCGTGTGCCTCGGGGCGACCGCCGGGCGGAGCGTGCTGGGTCGCACCGTACGCATCCAGCAGGAGCGCGGCCGCGTGCAGCAGTCGCCGGACGGCCGGGCGGTGCTCATCACGACGCACCCCTCCGCCCTGTTGCGGCTGCGCGACGACCCGGGATGGGACGCCGCCTTCGACGCGTTCGTCGCCGACCTCGAGGCGGCGGCACGAGCGGCGGCCGCGCCGGACGCGACCGCCTGAGCGCTACGCCTTCTTCGCCCGGCTCGGCTGCACGCGCGGCGGCTCCCCCGGCATCTTCGGGTAGTCGGGCGGGAACGGCAGCTCGCCGAGCCCGTCGCCGAGGTCGCGCTCCCACCACTCCAGCAGTGCGTCGATGCGCCCGGGCGAGGCGCCGAAGTCCTCCCACGGGTCGCCCACGGTGCGCAGGCGCTCCGGCATGGTCAGCACGGTGAACTGCTCGGGCGAGACGTGCTCCAGCTCGTCCCACGTGATCGGGGCCGAGACCGAGGCGTGCGGCAGCGCACGCGGGCTGTAGGCGCCGGCCATGGTCCGGTCGCGGTTGGCCTGGTTGTAGTCGACGAAGACGTGCTCGCCGCGCTCCTCCTTCCACCACGCCGTGGTGACCTGCTCGGGCATCCGGCGCTCGAGCTCGCGCGCGGCCGCGATGACCGCGTGGCGCACGTCGAGGAACTCGCGTTCCGGCACGATCGGCGCGAAGACGTGGAGGCCCCGGTTGCCGGAGGTCTTGATGAACGCCGTGAGCCCCGCCTCCTGCAGCACCTTCCGCAGTTCGATCGCCGCCGGGACGGCGTCGGCGAAGCCGGTCCCCGGCTGCGGGTCGAGATCGATGCGCAGCTGGTCCGGGTTGTCCGAGTTCTCGGCGCGCGAGGGCCACGGATGGAACACCACCGTGTTCATCTGCGCCGCCCACACGGCGGCGGCCGGCTCGTCGATGACGAGCTGGGGATGCGACCGGGCGCTCGGGTAGACGACCGGCACCGAGCGCACGTAGTCGGGCGTGCCGCGCGGCGGGTTCTTCGAGAAGAACTGCTCGCCGTCGATGCCCTCCGGGAACCGCTGCAGCGACACCGGACGGTCGCCGTTCGCCCGCACGAACGCCTCTCCGACCTCGACCAGGTACGTCGCCAGGTCGAACTTCGTGATGCCCACCTCGGGGAAGATGACCCGGCCGGGGCTGGAGATGCGCACCTCCCGGTCTCCGTGGGGCCCGGGCACCGTGAGGACAACCGCATCGCTCGCCATGCGACCCACCGTACAGGCCGAACCGAGGGTGACGGCGATGTGAATTCCTTGTGGGATGCGGTGGGTGCGCCCCCGTGCGCCCACGAGTGGGCCAGAATGGCAGAGGCAGGCGCAGCACTCGCTCCGTCGGCGCCGAGGTCTCGAGAAGAGGTGCATGACCCTGAGGATCGTGAGCTACAACCTCCGCAAGCACGCCGCCAGCGGTGAGCTGAACGGCATCGCAGAGGCCTACGACGTCGACGTCCTCTGCTTGCAGGAGTGCGACAGCGACGCCCTGCCGCAGCGGCTCCACCACCTGGCGCTCGCGGACACCACCCGCGCCAACCGGCTCGGCCTGGCGGTCTACGTGCGCGACGAGCGCTTCGAGATCCTCCACTCGCAGGTCTTCGCCGTGCAGAAGTCGCTGCACGACCGCGTGCTGGCGCCGGCGAACGAGCGTCTGCTGGCCGTCCACCTGCGCGACCGCGACAACGGCGAGGACATCCTCGTCGGCTCCTTCCACGCGGCGCCGCTGACCGCGCTGAACTCGCTGCGCCGCAAGCAGATCGCCGCCGCCCACGACGGGATGCGCTCCCTCTCTCCCGACACTCCTGCGGTCATGGTGGGCGACTTCAACTACCCGTGGTTCATCCGCGGGCTCGAGCGGCACCTGACGACCTCCGGCTACACGCTGAAGCGCACCACCGAGCCGACCTACCTGCGCTACAAGTTCTTCTCGGGCTACTTCGACTTCGTCACCTCCACCGGGTTCGAGATCGAGCGCGTGGATGTGCTGCCCGCCGGCGCCTCGGACCACCGTCCGATCCGGCTGGACGCGGAGCTCGCGGCCTGACCTCTCGCCGCCTCAGGTCACGAGCACGTCCAGCGGAGGAAGATGTCACCCACTGCGACGGCCGTCGCGATGGTGCGCGTCTCGAGCGAGACGGGTGAGCTCCAGCCGGCGTAGTTGGCGGTGACCGTCACGGTCGAGGTGCCGAGGAGCGTGAGTGTCGCCGCGGAGACGGAGCCGTTCGTCGCGGTGACCGTACTGCTGCCGGACCCGGCGGTTCCCGACCAGCGCAGCGTATAGCTCTGCGGAGTCAGGGCGTTGCCGCCGGCCGGGGACGCGGTCCACGAGATCGGGATGTTGTCGGCGAGGAAGCCGCTCCTGGCTCCGCATGAGACCTGCGGCACCGGCGAGAGGGTGCCGGTCGTGACCGTCGCCGTCGCGAGGGACGTGCGTCCCCATCCCGCGCGGGCCTCGTTCGCGGGCGCAGCGACAGCGCCCACCCCGCTCACAAGAAGCGCCAGTGCCCAGGCGAGGCGTCGGATGCGGCGGCTCACGATGCCCTCCGTCGACGGGCGAGGGCGGCGACGCAGGTCCCACCGAGGACGGACGCCGCCGCGAGGAGGAGTGGCGTGAGCGGTGCGGAGGAGCCGGTGCTCGGCAGCCGGTCCTGGCTGGTGCTCGCCTCGTCGCCCGCGCCCCAGGCCCACACCGCGAGCCGTGCGGCCCCGCCCGGTCCTGCGCCGGCCGGTGCCGTGGCCGCCGTCGCCGGGTCGAGGGTGACGTCGAGCGCCAGCCAGCGCTGCTCGCCGGACGGCATGGTGTCGATTGCCGGCGGCCGGGAACCGACCGACGCGGTTCGGAACGAGGAGACCGGGCGGGCGGTCACGGCGGGTGTCGCCTTCCCCGGACACCGGGTCCCGACCCAGCGGGCGTCGCACGAGGTCACCGAGAGGATGAGCGCATCCTCCGCGTCCCCTTCGGAGGCGATGCCCAGGTGGATGGTTCCGGGTGTGGGCGGGGATGCGGCGACGCCGACCAGCCAGCGTACGGTGGCGCCGGGGGTGAGCCCTGTGAACGCGTCCCGATCGCCCGCCGAGGTGAGCGTGATGTACCGGCCAGACGTCGTGGTCTCGTCCGCGTGCGCGGCGTCGCCTGAAGCGAGCCCGCCGGCGGTCAGGCCCGCGATGGCGCCCATGAGGGCCAGCGCCTGCACCCCGCGCCGAGCCGGGCGAGCCGATTCCCCCGCCGCGCGCGACACCCGTCCCCCTCGCGGCCAGAACGCCCACCCGACGAGCGCCGTCGCCGCGAGCGTCGCCGACCCGAGGAAGAACGGACTCGACAGGAAGCCGATCGCATGGGCTCCGCCTGGCACGCTGCCGAGGACGACCCGGACCGTCCGCACGCGGTAGGGCTCGGGATCGTTCTGCCTGTTGGCGTCGCCCCGCAGCACCAGCTCCGTCCGCCCGTCGGGGAGCGGACGGGCCGACACGACGCGGTGCGTGACGGGCAGGGCGCCCGGCCGGTCGACGGTGACGACCTCCCCGACACGGACCTCCGACGCCGGGAGTTCGCGCACCAGCGCGACCGATCCGGCCGGGATGCCCGGACTCATGGAACCGGTGCGGAACAGGATGAGGCCCAGGTGCAGGACGAACGCGGATGCCGTCGCGACCAGGCAGACGGCTCCCGCGACCGCCGCGAGGGTCAGCACGACGTCGCCCGCCCGTCCCACGCCTCGACGCGAAAGCGGGCGCGCCCGCCCCGGCCCACCGGGCCGAGTGCTCACCGTGGTCGACTTCACCGCCGCCTCCTTCTCATCCTCGTCCTCATCCGGATTCCGCGGTGAACGGCCACGTGGCTGTCGCCGTCCTGCCCTGGAGGCTGTTCGGCGCGCCCGCGGGCAGCGTCACCTCGAAGCAGAACCCGGTCGGTGCTCCGGCGACCGTGGCGGTCGCCGGGGCGAGCGGCGACACCACTCCCGTCTCCTGGCCCGTCGTGAGCGGCCGCGAGGTCGCGGCCGCTCCGACGACGAAGGCCGGGGCGCCGGCGAACACTGCGGCCGCGCATGCGCCCGTCGTGCGCACCACCCGGTAGACGAGTGCGGCGCCGAGGCTGGCCGCATCGGTGCCGCCCAGCGTCGCGCCGCCGAGGGACACCGTCCCAGCCACCGAGCCGGGTTTCGTCCTGATCAGCACCGGGACGTAGGCCGAGACGCCGGGCGCGAACGGGCCTGCGATCGTCAGGGTTCCGCCGGGCGCGGTGGCATTGTCCGCGTACGCCCCGCCGTTCACGCTCGACTCGGTCGTGAAGCGGGAGCTCGTGAATCCGCCCGTGACGAACTCCACATCGGTCCAGCGAGCCAGAGTCGCGGTCGCCCCTGCGCCGAGCACCAGGCCGGACGCGAGGACCGCGCGCAACCGCAGCGCGCGAATGGGCGTGGCCGCGCCCCGCTCACGCCCGGGCCGCTCGCCCGGCTTCCACCTGCCAGGTCGTGTCGACCGCATCGGCTACTGGCTCGCCGCCTGGAACTGCCAGGTCGCGCCGCCGGTCTGGCCCTGGACCAGGTTGGCGCCGGCCGTGACCTTGAAGCACAGGTACACCGGTGCGCCGGCCGCCGCTCCCGCGCCTTTGGTGAGCGCGAAGGTGATCCCCCCGGGCGCTGTGCCGAGCGCCTGGCCTGCCGGGACCAGGGTCGTGCCGGTCGTCGTGGCCGTGCAGCCGAACGAACTGGTCTGCAGCAGCTGGTACGAGAGCTCCGACACGGTTCCGCTGGTGCCCGCCGCGCTGACGGTGACCATCGCGTCGTTGGTCGTCCCCGCCGCCAGCCGCACGGCGAAGGGTGCGGCGGTCACGTCGCCCGGTGTCAGGGCCGCGGAGTTCACCGTGAACGCCGCCGTAGCGCGCGCACCGGCGGTCGGATGGTCGGCGTACGACGTGCCGTCGGTGCTGCCGACGAGGTTGAACGTCCCCGCGCTGAACGTGCCGGTGACGAACTCGGAGTCGTTCCAGGCGGCGAGCGTGACGGCAGCGCCCGCCCCGAGCACGAGGCCCGAGGCGAGCAGCGCCTTCAGCCTGCGCCGGCGAACGGTTCGATCGACGGGAACGGTCTCGGTCATGATTCTCCTCGAACTCTCGTGGTGGCGACCCGTGAACATCGAGCCGCGTTGATCGGCGACCCTAGCCACTCCGCCGGCCGGCCAAATCCGATGTGGCCGCAATCGGGGTCCACACGCGCCGACATCGGGCCGAGAGGCCCGGATTCGGGGTGTTCCGGCCCTCGCCCACACTCTCGACGGTCGGCGGTGTCCCATGGTGGGAGCTTCTCCCGCGGCGGCTTTCCGGCGTACCGTGAACCGCATTCCGGCGAGGTGGTGTGTCCATGGAGTTTCCCGCGTGGCTGACCGGGTGGCTGGCCGGCGACGACTACACGATCGCCCGCGAGATCCTGGAGCGGGGCGTCGCGGCGCTGTACCTCATCGCGTTCGTCTCGGCGGTCAACCAGTTCCCCGCGCTGCTCGGCGACAACGGGCTGCTGCCCGCCCGCCGCTTCCTGCGGCATCCCTACGCCCGCACGCAGCCGACGCTCTTCCGGTGGCGCTACTCCGACGGGCTGTTGCGGGCGGTGGCGTGGACGGGCGCGGTACTGTCGGCGCTCATCCTCGCCGGTGTGGTCCAGCTCGCCCCCACGTACGTCTTCGTCCCGGTCTTCCTGATCGTGTGGTTCCTGTACCTCTCGATCGTCACCATCGGGCAGACGTTCTACGGGTTCGGCTGGGAGAGCCTGCTCTGCGAGGCCGGGTTCATCGTCGCCTTCCTCGGCGCGTGGGACACCGCCCCGCCCATCACGATCGTCTTCTTCCTCCGTTGGCTGGTCTTCCGGCTGGAGTTCGGCGCGGGCATGATCAAGATGCGCGGCGACCGGTCGTGGCGCGACCTGACCGCGCTCTACTACCACCACGAGACGCAGCCGATGCCGAATCCGTTCAGCAGGACGGCGCACCTCCTGCCGAAGTGGTGGCACCGCGTCGAGGTGCTGGGCAACCACTTCGCGCAGCTGGTCGTGCCCTGGTTCCTGTTCGCACCGCAGCCGGTGGCGAGCGTCGCGGCCGCCATCATGATCCTCACCCAGCTCTGGCTGGTGCTGACCGGCAACTTCGCCTGGCTGAACTGGATCACCATCGTGCTGGCGTTCGCGGGCATCAGCGACGGCGTCTGGTCCTGGCTGCTCGGCGGTGCGCCGGTCGGCGGCGTCGGGGCGGACGATGTGCCGCTCTGGTACGCCGTCGTCGCGGTCGCCGTGACCGTGTTCCTCATCGTCCTCAGCTGGCGTCCGCTCAGGAACCTGTTCTCGCGCCGCCAGCTGATGAACGCGAGCTTCAACCGCTGGCACCTGGTGAACGCGTACGGCGCGTTCGGCAGCGTGACGAAGGAGCGCTACGAGGTGGTGGTGGAGGGCACCGCCGACGATCCCTACGACCGCAATGCCCGCTGGCAGGAGTACGGGTTCAAGGGCAAGCCCGGCGACCCGCGCCGCCTGCCACGGCAGTTCGCGCCGTACCACCTGCGGCTCGACTGGCTGATGTGGTTCCTCGCGCTCGGCTCGCGCGACTCCCCTGGTTCGAGGTGTTCCTGCTGCGGCTGCTCGAGGCGGACCGTCCGACGCTGAAGCTGCTGCGCCACGACCCGTTCGGCGGCGAGCCGCCGCGGGCGATCCGGGCCCGGATGTTCCTCTACCGCTTCAGCACTCACGCCGAGAAGCGCGAGACCGGGGACATCTGGGTGCGGTCGGAAGTCGGCGACCTCGTGCCTCCGGTGAGCCTGCGCGACGGTCAGTAGCCGGTGCGCTGCTCCTCGAGCCGGGCGAGATCGCGCCAGATCAGCAGCTTGAGACGGGCCGGCTTCTCGCGCTCGTAATCCGCCTTCAGCGCCTCCGCGCCCGAGAACGCGTCGAGACCGGCCTCGATCGCCCGACGGACCTCATCCCAGGCGTCCTCCCGCCCGCGTTCGACCAGGGCGAGAAGCTCCTCCTCCGAGTCGGCCTTCGCCCGGAGCGCCTGCGCGAGCGCGATCGCGGCATCCCGTCGCAGCCGGAGGTTGTCGACATCCACCTTGCGGTAGTCGTGCGGGTGCATGGCGTCGCCGCCCAGGTTCTCCGCGGACTCGAGGTCCTCCTCGATGCGGCCGGCCGCGATGCCCTGCTCGGAGGCCAGCTCGCGGAGCATCGCCGCCGCCTCCATGGCGTGCAGGGCGGGGTCGTACGAGTTCCCGTACTGGATCGTGTCCACCACGATGTGGTTCTTCACCGACATGCGCGTGGCGTAGTCGGCGAGCAGCATCCCCTCTTCGACGGACTGCTCGAGGGTGGGCGCGACGGGCTCCGGCAGGGCGTGCTCGTCGAACGGACGCGTGCGCGTCGTCTTCTCGGCACGCGTGCGGAACCACTTCGGCCAGCGCATGGGACTCCTCGGACCGGGCGCAGCTGTCACGCCCTCCCCACCATTCTGTCCGATCGGCTCCCGCCGGTCAGCGGCCGGCGAAGAACGCGTTCGCACGGCGCGTGAACAGCAGCGCCAGGATCACCAGCGACCAGAGGATCTGGACGACGCCGCTCACCACCTGCCCCGTGAAGAGCATGAGGACGCCGTTCAGGATGTCGAAGACCATGATGACGGCGACGATGGCCCGGGAGGCGGAGTTGCCGCGCAGCAGGCCGCGTGCCACCAGCACGGTCACGATGCCGAGGAGAAGCGAGAGGATGGCCGCGGTGGTGACCCCGGCCGCCGCGCTGCTGTTCCCTCCGGCCAGCTGGTCGCGCGTCAGGAGCATGACCACGCCGCCGATGATGTCGAGGACGCCGTTGATGTAGGTCAGGACGGCCACGAGGGTGACCGATCCGGGACGTGCCGCCATGGGACTCCTCGCTTCTGCCGTGGTCGCTTCTGCCGTGGTCGCTTCTGCCGTGGTCGCTTCACCGGTAGCTTGGCGGATATGGCCGGTTACCGCTACGAGTTCGAAACGGAGCTGTTCCGCTGGGCGTCCCGGCGGGAGCTCTGGGTGTTCGCCAGGCTCCCGCTCGAGGTGTCGGAGGAGATCCGCCTGCAGCCGCATCCACCGGCCGGTTTCGACTCGGTGAAGGTGTCCGTGACGCTGGGCGGCTCGCGCTGGTCGACCTCCATCTTCCCGGAGTCGGACGGCACCTACGTCGTCCCGATCAAGAGCGCCGTGCGGAAGGCGGAGGGCGTCGAGCTCGGCGACCGGGTGCGGATCGGCGTGGAGACGCTGCTGTAGCTACTTCGCCGCCGACATGATCGTGTTCAGCGCGAGCACGATGATGAGGCCGTTGAAGAAGAAGCTCAGCACCGAGTGCCAGACGACGGTCCAGCGCATCCGGGTGCTGAGCACCTCCACGTCCGACGTCGCGAAGGTGGTGCCGAGGGTGAAGGCGAAGTACACGAAATCGGCGAACCGCGGGGCTGAGGGAGGGTCGTCGGCCGGATGCGGGAACCTCAGCATCGGCTCGGGAGCCGCGAAGTAGCGCTGGTAGTAGATCTGCGCGAAACCCCAGTGCAGGAACCCCCAGGCGAGCAGCATCGACCACACTCCGACCACGTCGGTGACGGAGCCGACCTGCGGGTCGTTGTGCAGCACCAGCACCTGCACGGCGGCGGTCACGCCGATCAGGCTCGCCAGGATGGTCGCCGTCATCGAGACGAGGCGCGCGATCCGGCCGGTCTCCCAGCGCCCCGGGCGTCCGCCGGCCGGGGGCGGGCGCTTGGCGACGCGGCCGAGCACGATCAGCACCGCGATGAGGTAGATCGTGCCGATCCCGCACCAGGCGGCGAGCAGCTCCAGGGTCGTCGCGTCGTCCTCGGAGAAGACGACGAGCCAGACCCCCACCACGATCATCGCCAGCTGGGCCAGCAGGCTGGCGACGAAGCCGAGGACGGCCATCGGCCGCCGCACCGGCGCGCTCTGCGACATACCTGGATGCTAGCGGTGCCGCGCGCCGCGCGCCCGCAGGGCAGGATGGAGTGGTGCAGCCCCTTCTCGTCGTCGCCGCGGTCATCCGCGACGGCGCCTGCATCCTCGCCTGCCGCCGGGCGCCCGGCAAGGACGCCGCCGGCCGCTGGGAGTTCCCGGGTGGCAAGGTGGAGCCCGGCGAGTCGCCCGAGGCCGCGCTGGCACGCGAGATCGCCGAGGAGCTGGGCGTGCGCATCGACGTCGGCCCGCTGCTCGATCGCACGGTGACCGCCCGCGCCGAAGGCCGGCCCATCGACCTGGCCTGCTACGACTGCCGCCTCAGCGGCCCCGCCCCGCTGGCGAGCACCGACCACGACGAGCTGCGCTGGCTGCCCCCGCACCGGCTGACGGAACTGGACTGGGCGGAGGCCGATCGTCCCGCCGTCCGCCGGCTGACCGGGCGCGACGGCGTGCCGACGATCGAGGAGGACGTGTGAGAGCCCTGTACTACGAACGATTCGGCGGACCCGTCGAGGTCGCCGACCTTCCGGACCCAGCGGTGCCGGAAGGCGGCGTGGTCATCCGCGTCGAGGCGTCCGGGCTGTGCCGCAGCGACTGGCACGCCTGGGTCGGGCACGACGACACCGTCGCGCTGCCGCACGTGCCCGGGCACGAGTTCGCCGGCGTGGTGGAGGAGGTCGGCGCGGGCGTCACCCGCTGGCGGCCCGGCGACCGTGTCACGGCTCCGTTCGTGAACGGCTGCGGCGAGTGCGAATGGTGCCGCGCGGGCGCGGCGCAGGTCTGCCCGCGGCAGACGCAGCCGGGCTTCACGCACTGGGGTTCGCACGCCGAACTCGTGGCCGTGCGCGCGGCGGACACCAACCTGGTCCGCGTGCCGGACGCACTTGACTCGGATGCGGCCGCCGCTCTCGGCTGCCGCTTCGCGACGGCGTACCGGGCGGTGACGGCGCGGGCGCGCATCCAGCCGGACGAGTGGCTCGTGGTTCACGGCGCGGGCGGCGTCGGCCTCAGCGCCGTGATGATCGGGGTCGCTCTCGGCGCCCGGGTGGTCGCGGTCGACCGCTCCCCGCGGCGCTGGAGCTCGCCGCGCGGCTGGGCGCCGAGCGGACGGTCCTGACCGGGCCGACGGCGGAGGACGAGATCCAGGATGCGACGGGCGGCGGCGCGCACGCCGCCATCGACGCGGTCGGCTCGGCCGAGACGGCGGCCGCGGGCATCCGCTCGCTGCGCCGCCGCGGCCGGCACGTGCAGGTCGGGCTGCTGGCCACGGCGGTCCCGGAGCTGCCGCTCGACCGGGTGATCGCTTGGGAGCTCGACGTGCTCGGCAGCCACGGCATGGCGGCGGCCGACTACCCGGCGATGCTCGACCTGGTCGCCGGTGGCAGGCTCCGCCCGCAGGACCTCGTCGGCGGCGCTGTCGGCTTCCGCGAGGCCGCCCGGCTGCTGGAGTCGGCGGACTCCGCCCCGCCTACCGGGATCGCCGTGCTGCATCCCGCCGGCTGACGCGTTTCGCCCGGCGTGCGCACCGCGTGCAGAATGGACGGATGCGCATCGCCGACTTCGAACGCCCGGACACGGCCGCCGCCCGCGCGGCCGTGCAGATCGCGACGACCTACCACTCCCCTCGTTGCTCAACCACGTGCAGCGGTCGTGGCTGTGGGCGGAGGGCTTCGCCCGGCTCCGCGGGCTCGAGGCCGACCACGAACTGCTGTACGTGTCGGCGCTGCTCCACGACCTCGGCATCGTGCCCGAGTTCGACAACGCCACGCTGGCGTACGAGGATGCGGCCGGGCACGTCGCGATCGCCCTGACCGCCGGCGCGGGCTGGCCGGAGCAGCGCCGCATCCGCGCCCACGAGGTGATCGTGCGGCACAACTGGCCGGAGGTGGACCCGGCGATGGATGCCGAGGGGCACCTGCTCGAGATCGCGACGGCCCTCGACATTTCCGGGGCTCGGGCCGACGAGCTGCCGCTGGAGTTCCAGCGCGAGGTCCTCCGGGAGTACCCGCGGCTGGAGCTGGCCGCCGAGTTCGGCGCGTGCGTGGCCGACCAGGCGGAGCGGAAGCCGGAGACGTCGGCGCGCCGGCTGGTCGACGGGGGCGTGCAGCGGAAGCTCCGCGACAACCCGCTGGAACGTATCCTCGAAGGGTGACCCGCACGGCTCCCGAGATCGTCGCGCTGCCCGCCGGCGACTGGCGTGAGCGCGAGCAGACGCACACCGAGCGGGCGGACGCCCTGACTGCGGCACACCGGGAGCGCAGCGCCCGTGGCGAGAAGCACCCGGTGTGGGACTTCCTCTTCACCTACTACGCGTACTCGCCCGCGCAGCTGCGGCGGTGGCATCCCGGGCCCGGCGTCGAACTTGCGGATGCGGCCGGCGACCCGCGCGCGTCCTGGCGCTGGTACACCCCGGGCGCTGCTCCCGGTTCCCTGGTCGTCGACCGGGGGGCGATGGAGCGCGAGAAGGCGCCGCTGCTGCGGACGGTCGAGCGCATCCTGCGCAGCACCGCCGCACGTCCCGGCCGCTTCGGCTGCTTCGGGCTGCACGAGTGGGCGATGGTGTACCGGCAGGGCGAGCACCGGCATCCCGTGCCGCTCCGGCTGGGTCAGCAGGCGACGGATGCGGTGGTCGAGTCGCACGAGCTGCGGTGCACCCATATCGACGCGTTCCGTTTCTTCACGCCCGATGCCGTCCCGCTCAACCGCTTCGCGCCCACCCGCGAGTCGCAGCCGGAGTTGGAGCAGCCGGGCTGCCTGCACGCGGGGATGGACGTCTACAAGTGGGCGATGAAGCTCGGGCCGCTGGTGCCCGGCGAGCTGCTGCTCGACGCCTTCGATCTCGCCCGCGACATCCGGCTGCTCGACATGCAGGCCTCGCCGTACGACATGCGCCCGTGGGGCGCCGAGCCGGTCGCGATCGAGACCGCCGAGGGCAAGGCCGAGTACGTGCGCCGCCAGCGCGCCTTCGCCGAGCGGTCGAACGCGCTGCGCGAGCGCATCCTGCACGCCTGGCTGGGCGCGGCGGCGGTCACCGCCTGACGTCGGCCGCCCGCTCAGCCGCCGGAGCCGCCGCCTTTGCCCCCGCCCTTCCCGTCTCCGGTGGGCGTCGGCGTCGGACTGGGCGCCGGTGTCCCCGTGGAGCCGGGAGCGCCGCTCGCCTTGGTGCCGTTGCTCACGGTGAGGGTCACCGAGTCCCCGTCGCTCAGCGACGCGCCCCCGGCCGGGTCGCTGGCCGCCACCGTGCCGGCCGGCTGGTCGCTGTCGACCGGGGTCGGGTCGACGGTCACGTCCAGCCCCAGGCCGTGGAGCAGCTTCTCGGCCACCATCGGGTCCTTGCCCGTCACATCCGGCATCGTGATCTGGCTGCCGTAGAGCACGGCGTCGGTCGGCTCCGTGAAGTCCGTCCCGCCGTACAACGCGTTCAGCGCCTTGAGGATCGGCTTCGCGATCGCGAACTTCGTGTTGCCGCCCCCGACGCCGTTGAAGTACAGCGAGCGCAGCGGCGTCGAGCCGGACACGTTGCCGACCCAGGTCGCGGTCGCCACCTTGGTGGTGGAGGTGATGAGCCAGTTCTCGAGGGAGTCGTCCGTCGTCCCGGTCTTGGCCATGATCGGCACGTCGTCCCACGGGTTGGCGCTCGCGGCCGTTCCGCCGCCCTTGATCACGCCCTGCAGCGCGTAGGCCACGCCCGCCGCGATGTCGGGCTTGAGCCCCTGCGTGCACGTCGTCTTGCTGACCTTGTGGTCACTGCCGTCCGCGTTGACCACGCGGTCGATCGCGATCGGGGTGCACACCGTGCCGTTGTTGGCGATGCCCGCGTAGGCCGTGGCCATGGTCAGCGGCGAGATGTAGTTCGTGCCGAGGATCATCGACGGCACCGACGAGAGCGGGTTGCTCTTCGACGCCGGGTGCACGCCGAGGGCCTTGGCCGCATCCAGGATCGAGCACAGGTCGACCTTGGTGCCCATCTGTGCGAACGCGGTGTTCACCGACTCCGCCGTCGCCGACATCACCGAGAGCCGGCTGGCCGATCCCTCGTCGTTGGTGACGTGCCAGTCCGGCCCGTCGATGTTCGCGCAGGTGTTGGTGAACTCGGAGGTCGGGAAGGTGTGCTGCGACGCGTTCACCGTCTCGTAGAGGCTGTGCCCCGACTCCAGCCACGCCGCCAGGTCGAACGCCTTGAACGTCGAGCCGGTCTGGAAGCCCTGCGACCCGCCGTAGTCCTCGTCCGTGTTGTAGTTCACGGCGGTGGTGCCGTCGATCGGGGTGTCGGTGTTGTTGAAGGTGCGGTTCTGCACCATGGTGACGATGCGTCCGGTGCCCAGCTCCAGCGCGACGTTCGAGGCGCCCAGGTCGATGCCGGGCCGCGAGGCGGGGATGTAGGCGTTCAGCGACGCCTGCGCCACCTGCTGCAGGTCGAGGTTCAGCGTCGTGTAGATCTTCAGGCCGCCGCGGTTGAGCGTCTGCCAGCGGGCGTCCGCCGTCGAGCCGTAGGCGGGGTCGTTCAGGATGACGTCGCGCACATAGTCGCAGAAGAACGCGGCGTTGAACTGCTGCGCGCCCGCGCATCCCTGCGTGGTCGGGGTGATGGTGGGCTGGATGGGTGTCGCCTTCGCCGCGTCCCGCTGCTGCTTCGTGATCGTGTGCGTGATGTACATGCGATCGAGCACGTAGTCACGGCGCTCCTTGGTCAGCTTGTAGCCGTTCGCCGAGCCGTTCTCCTTGTTGTCCGGCTGGTCGATGCGCAGGTTCGCCGGGTTGTTCAGGATGGCCGCGAGCGTCGCTGCCTGCGCGAGGTCGAGCTTCGCCGCGGTCGTGCGGAAGTAGTACTGCGCGGCGGCCTGCACGCCGTAGACCTGGCCGCCGAAGCCGACCACGTTGAGGTAGCCGGTGAGGATGTCCTTCTTGCTGTGGCTCTTCTCCACCTCCACCGCGTAGCGCATCTCCTGCACCTTGCGCTGCAGTGTCACGCCCGCGGCGTCGGCGTAGCACGCCTGCACCTTCTTCTGGCTGGTCAGCGCCTCGCACTTCTCGACCTCGACATTCTTCACGTACTGCTGCGTGATCGAGGAGCCGCCCTGCACATCGCCGCCGGCGACCGTGGACACCGCGCCGCGCAGGGTGCCCCAGATGTCGACGGCGCCCTCGGAGTAGAAGCGCGGGTCCTCGGCCGAGACGGTCGCATCCTTCATCGTCTGAGCGATCTGGTCGAAGGCCACGTCCTGCCGGTTCTGCGCGAAGAACGTGGCGATCGGCACATCCTGCCCGCCCTGCTTCGCGAACACGGTCGAGTTCTGTGCGAACTGCTGGATGTCGAGGTCGGCCGGCAGTGCATTGAAGTCGCTCGCTCCGGCCGCCGCCGTGGCGCCGGCCCCGAGGAACCCGGGCAGCACCAGCAGCGAGCTGAGCACGGCGGCGATCAGCGTCAGCCCGAGGAACTGCGCGATCTGGCCGCCGCGCGTGCGGGCGGGCTTCAGTTCGAAGCGCTTGACGGGCTCCAGGCGATCGTCCAATGCGGCCAGGCGTTCGGGCAGGCGGGATCGATCTGATGCGGGCACGCCTTCCAACCAACCAGCCTTTTCTGAGTGACTCCAGGGGGTTGCATGTGCGCGGGTGCGGAGATGTTCAGGATGCGCACACCGCGAGACGCATTCGCGTGCCGCACATCCGTTATTGATTTTGTCCCCAATTGAGGTGCAATCCCGCCATTGGGCGGAGGCAGGAACGGGACGGATCGCTAGTGTCTGAATGACACTCGATCGGGGAGCATCAATTGGAGTTTGCAGAAGTCCTCGCTGCGATGGCGCAGAAGGTCGCCAACCAGCGGGAAGCGATTCATACAGAGGAAGCCACGAAGAATGCGTTCGTCATGCCGTTCATATCGAACGTGCTCGGCTACGACGTCTTCGACCCACTGGAGGTGGTGCCCGAGTTCACCGCAGATGTCGGGATCAAGAAGGGCGAGAAGATCGACTACGCCATCGTTCGCGATGGTGAGGTCCAGATGCTCATCGAGACGAAGAAGTCCACGGAGCCCCTGACCATCGAGAACGCGTCGCAGCTCTTCCGGTACTTCGCTGTCACCAACGCGCGCGTGGCCGTTCTCACGAACGGCCAGGTATACCAGTTCTATACGGACCTGGATGCCCCTAACCGAATGGACGATAAGCCCTTCCTGGTGTTGGACCTGCTGGACATCGACGAGATGTTGATCCCAGAGCTCCGGAAGCTGACGAAGGACTCCTTCGACCTGGAATCGGTCATCAATGCCGCCGGTGAGCTGAAGTACATCGGCCAGATCAAGCGGGTCCTGGCCGCCCAGTTCCGTGAGCCTGAGGACGAATGGACGAGATTCTTCATCAGCCGGGTCTATGACGGCGCCATCACCCAGCGGGTCCGGGACCAGTTCGGCCCCCTGGTTGCGAAGGCGACCAAGCAGTTCCTGAACGACCAGGCCAACGACAGGCTCAAGTCCGCCCTCGGCGGCTCGAGCTATGCCACCATCGACGCGGCGCCGGATGAGTCCGTGAGCAGCCAGCCCGCCGCTGAGGACGACCTGAACCGGGACACGGAGATCGAGACGACGCTGGAAGAGCTCGAGGGCTATCAGATCGTCAAGGCGATCGCCTGCAGCGAGGTCAAACCGCAACGCGTCGCCCAGCGCGACTCCAAGTCGTATTTCGCCGTGCTGATCGATGACAACAATCGGAAGCCGGTCGCCCGGCTCCACTTCAATGGGAAGTCCAAGAAGTACCTGGGACTCTTCGACGCCGACAAGAACGAAACGCGTCACGAGATCGCGTCGCTCGATGAGATCTACATGTTCGCCGATGACATCCGGGAGGCCGTCCGGCGCTACGCCTGATGGTCGGGACATCGAGTGGTTGCAACACGCCGTTTCCCACCGTGCCTTAACGGCGTGTTGCGACCACTAGATGCGCCGAAGGCGCCGGCCCCGAGTCGGGGCCGGCGCCTTCGGTGAGGGTGCGCCGGGCGGGTTACGCCGCGAGGCGCAGTGCCGCGGGAGCTGCTGCGACCCGCAGCTCCCCGGACTCCGCGTCCACGGTCACGCGGCCGCCCTCGTCGAGCTCGCCGCTCACCATGAGCTCGGCGATGCGGTCGTCGACCTCGCGCTGAATGACGCGGCGGAGCGGGCGGGCGCCGTACTCGGGCTCGTAGCCGGCCTCCGCGATCCAGGCGACCGCCGCATCCGTCGCCTCGAAGGCGATGTCGCGGGCGAGCAACCGGGAGGCGGTCGCGTTCAGCAGCAGGCGGACGATGTCACGCAGCTGCTCGGCGTCCAGCTTGCGGAACAGCACGATCTCGTCGATGCGGTTCAGGAACTCCGGACGCATGGCCTCACGGAGCTTCCCCATGACGCGGTCGCGGATGTCCTTCTCCGACGCGAAGCCGTCCGACCCCGCCGGCACGAAGCCGAGCGCACCGCTGCGGGAGGCCAGGAACTCCGAACCGAGGTTCGAGGTCATGATGACCACCGTGTTGCGGAAGTCGACCGTGCGGCCCTGGCCGTCGGTCAGCCGTCCGTCGTCCAGCACCTGCAGCAGCAGGTTGAACACGTCCGGGTGCGCCTTCTCGATCTCGTCGAACAGCACCACCGAGTACGGGTTGCGGCGCACGCGCTCGGTCAGCTGACCGGCCTCGTCGTAGCCGACGTACCCGGGAGGGGCGCCGACCAGGCGGGCGACCGTGTGGCGCTCGCCGAACTCGCTCATGTCGAACCGCAGCATCGCCTTCTCCGAACCGAAGAGGGATGCGGCGAGCGACTTCGCCAGCTCGGTCTTGCCGACACCCGTCGGGCCGAGGAAGAGGAAGCTGCCGACCGGGCGACGCTCGTCGCCGAGGCCGGTGCGGTTGCGGCGCACGGCCTTGGCGACCGCGACCACCGCGTCCTCCTGACCGACGACGCGCTCGTGCAGCTCCGACTCGAGCCGCGCCAGGCGCGCACGGTCGGCCTCGCCGACACGGGACACCGGGATGCCGGTCGCGCGGGACACGATGCCCGCGATCTCGGGCTCGCCGACCACCGCATCCACCCGGGGAGCCGTGGCGAGAGCATCCAGCTGACGCTGCACATCCTCGATCTCGTCACGGAGGCGCGACGCCTCCTCGTAGTGCTCGGCCGCGACGGCGGAGTTCTTCTCGGACTCCAGCGTGGCCAGGCGCTCCATCAGGGCGGAGGTGTCCACGCGCTTGCCGAGCGACAGGCGTAGGCGGGCGCCGGCCTGGTCGATCAGGTCGATGGCCTTGTCCGGGAGGAAGCGGTCGGAGATGTAGCGGTCCGAGAGCTCCACCGCGGCGCGGATCGCGTCTTCGGTGTAGCGCACGCCGTGGTGCTCCTCGTAGGCGGGACGCAGCCCGTCCAGGATGAGCACGGCATCCTCGATGGACGGCTCGCCGACGGTCACCGGCTGGAAGCGGCGCTCCAGCGCCGGGTCCTTCTCGATGCGGCGGTACTCCTTGAGCGTCGTGGCTCCGACCAGGTGCAGGTCGCCGCGGGCAAGACGCGGCTTGAGGATGTTGCCCGCGTCCATGCCGCCGGACTCGCCGGACCCTCCGGCGCCGACCACGGTGTGCAGCTCGTCGATGAACACGATCAGCTCGTCCTTGCCGGCGCTGATCTCGTCCATGAGCTTGGTGAGCCGCTCTTCGAAGTCGCCGCGGTACCGGGTGCCTGCGACCATCCCCGCGAGGTCGAGCGAGACGACCTTCTTGTCCTGCAGCTGCTCGGGCACGTCGCCGGCCACGATCGCACGGGCCAGGCCCTCCACGATCGCGGTCTTGCCGACGCCCGCCTCGCCGACCAGCACCGGGTTGTTCTTGGTGCGGCGGGAGAGGATCTCGACCGTCTGTTCGATCTCGTCGAGGCGGCCGATGACCGGGTCGAGCTTGCCGTCGCGCGCGAGCGCGGTCAGGTCGGTGCCGAACTGGTCGAGCATGGGGGTGTCGGATGCGGCGTCCGCCTCTGCGGGCTCGCCCGGCTGCCCGGCGCCCACGGTCGTGCTCTCCTGCATGGACTCGGTCAGGGCCTCCGGGGTCACGCCCGCGGCCTGCAGCACGCGACCGGCGGGGGCGTCGCGTCCGATGACGAGCGCGAAGAAGACGTGCTCGGGGTCGATATAGGTGGAACCGGAGGCCTGCGCCACCTGGTACGCGTGGAACAGCGCGCGCTGCAGCGCACCGGTGATCGAGGCGCCGTCGGCGCGGATGACGTCACCGGCGGCGGGCAGCCGCGACTCGGCCGCCTGCGCGACCCGCGACGGGTCCACGCCGATGCGTCGCATGGCGTCGGCGGCGGGCTCCTGCTCCGCCATCACGCGGAGGACGTGGAGGGCGTCGAGCTCGCTGTGGCCGTGCTCCAGGGCGAAGCGTCCCGCCTCGGCGAGGATCTCCTGGGTGCGCCGGCTGAGGAACCGGCTGATGTCGATCGAGCGTCCGTTGCGCGCACGCTCGCCCGCGAGGTACCGCGCGAGGAACTCGTCGAACGAGTTGGCGCCGTCACCGTCGGGAGTGAAGTTCTCAGGCACGTGTTCTCCTGTTTCTGAAAGTTGAGCCTTGTGCACTCAAGTCCAACGCAGGAGGGACGTGGTTATTCCCGGCGGTCGGGATCGTGGCCGCTATCGAAGGAGAACCGGTCGGAAATCTCCTTCGATCGGCAGTAGCGAAGGAGATTCGGCCGCGAGACGGCCGAATCTCCTTCGCTAGCGGAGCGGAGCAGCCGCCGGGAGCGCTACTCCCCCGCGTCGAGGGCGTCGAGCGCCGCCACGTCCTCCGGCGACAGCTCGAAGTCGACGTCGGCGTTCTGGCGGATGCGCTCCGGGGTGGTGGACTTCGGGAGCGGCAGGATGTCCTTCTGCAGCAGGTAGCGGATGCTCACCTGGGCCACCGACCTGCCGTACTTCTCGGCGATCTCCGCGATGTCCTGATTGTCGAGCAGACGGCCGGTGGCGAGCGGCGAGTAGCCCTCGACGAGGATGTCGCGCTCCTGGCAGTACGCCGTCGTCTGAGGCTGCGTGTTGCCGACGAACCAGCGGATCTGGTTCGCGTGCGGCACGACCTCCGTCGCGTCGATCAGCGACTCCAGGTCGGCGACCTCGAAGTTGCTGACGCCGATGGCGCGCGTCAGGCCCTGCTCGTACACCTCCTCGAACACCTTCCACACCTCGATGTTCCCCGCGCGGTGGTCGGTGCCGATCGCGTTCCACGGCCACGGCGCGTGGATTAGGTACAGGTCGATCGGGCCGAGGTCGAGCAGCTCGGTGGAGCGCTCGAACGCGTGGCGTGCGCCGGCCGCATCCTTCACCTCGGCGGGGCACTTGGTGGTGATGAAGATGTCCTCGCGGTTGATGCCGCTGTCGCGCACCGCGCGTCCGACGCTCGCCTCGTTGCCGTAGGCGCGGGCGGTGTCGATGTGCCGGTAGCCGGCGTCCAGGGCGGTGCGCACCGAGTCGTAGGTCTCGGAGCCGTCCGGGATCTGCCAGGTGCCGAAGCCGATCTTGGGGATGGTGACGCCGTTCGACAGCGTGAAGGTGTCGGTCAGTGCGGGCATGCGTTTTTCCTCTCAGAAGGATGCGGTGCGCCACATCGTAGCCCCGCCCGCGGATCAGTTCACCGGCTCCGGGCTGCCGTTGCGCAGGTGCTCGTAGACGACGGAGGTGCGCACGTCCGCGATCTCGCGCCGCTGGGTCAGGCGGTCGATGACGAACGCATAGAGGCTCTCGTTGTCGGCGACCGCGACGTGGATGATGAAGTCCTCGTTGCCGCTGGTGACGAACACGCCCAGCGTCTCGGGCAGCGACGCCACCCAGTCGCGGAAGCCTTCGATGACCGGACGCGACGGCGGCCGGATGCGCACGGCGATGAGCGCCTGCACCGGCCG
Organism: Leifsonia xyli subsp. cynodontis; assembly: GCF_050632205.1. Lineage (GTDB taxonomy): Bacteria > Actinomycetota > Actinomycetes > Actinomycetales > Microbacteriaceae > Leifsonia > Leifsonia xyli_D. The sequence continues at coordinate 566,334 of NZ_CP192578.1, read as the reverse complement.
GCCGATTGCGGCCAGGTCGACGTCGAGCACGGCTCCGCGGATGATTCCGCGCCGGCGGAGGGCGCGCGTGCGCTCGAGCGCGGTGCTCGGCGAGACGCGCACCGCCGCGGCGATGTCGCGATTGCTGCGCCGCGCATCCGACTGGAGTTCCCGCAGGATCGCCCGATCAAGTTCGTCCATGCCGTGCAGGATAGCGCCTCCGCCGAACGAAGTTCGGAATCGCTGCGCACGACTCGACGACCTGACTAGATTCAGCGCGATACCACCGAACGAGAGGACACACGATGACGAAGACGGTCGGCTTCCTGCCCGACGAGGTGGACACCGGGGCGCCGACGCGGTCCGCGCGCCTGAAGTGGGTGGTCGTCGTCGACGGATCCCTGCCCGCCGGCCTGGCCGCGAACGCCGCCATCTGCACGGCCGCCGCGACGGCTGCCGACGTCACCGGGCTGCTGGGTCCCGCCGCGGTGGATGCGGACGGCTCGACGCACCCCGGGCTGCCGTGGGCCGGATGCTCGGTCCTGAAGGCGAGCGGCGACCAGCTCGCTGCGATCCGCGCGAAGGCGGACGCGGCCGACGACGTGTTCGTCGCCGACATGCCCGCCGCAGCCCAGCTCACGCGCGTCTACGACGAGTACCTGCAGTCTGTCGCGGCCTCCGCATCCGCGGACCTCGCCTGCTACGCCGTCAGGTCGTCGGCCCGCGCAACCGCGTCGACCGCATCGTCGGACGGCTCGCCCTGCTCTGACCTCACGGCCCGGCGTCGACCCGGCCCGGCGTCGACGCTGCCCGGGGTCAGTGCTGCAGCGAGCTCTTCAGCAGGATCACGGCGACCCCGAACGCGCCGGTCATGACCGCGCCGGCCAGGCAGAAGAGCACCGGACGGCCGCGGATCAGGAACACCGAGAAGCCGAGCACCGCGAGCATCAGCACGGAGAACCAGAGCGACAGGGCCACTCCGAAGTCCGCCGGCAGCACGCCGAGCGCCGCGAGGAGCAGGGGGATGCTCGGCACGATGGCCGCCTCCAGCATCCCTCCCGATTCCGCGAAGGCGTGCCGGAACGAGTCGCGGATGCGGTCGCGCACGCGTGCGGCGTCACCCTGGTAGCCGAGCGCGGCCGAGTACACGTGCGCCAGCCAGAACACCAGGATGCTGACCACGCTGAAGATCAGCAGCCGCACCGCGGACGCTCGGTCATCGTTCTGCCCTGACGCGGCCGCCACCACGCTGGCGTAGACGATCGTGCCGTAGATCGCGGCGGGCGTCCCCCAGTGCTTCCACAGCCCGCGGTGCATCGCCCCGAGCGGAGGAGCCGGCGCCTCCTCCGGCTCGTTGAGGTCCATCAGCGCGCCGAGCGGGACGCGAGCGCGGCATCCAGATCGATGGCGGCGCGGATCAGCGCCAGGTGGGTGAACGCCTGCGGGAAGTTGCCCAGCTGCAGCCCGCTCGGGTCGATCTCCTCCGCGTACAGCCCGACGTGGTTGCCGTAGGTGAGCATCTTCTCGAACGCGTACTCGGCCTCGTCCAGCCGGCCGGCATCCGTCAGCGCCATCACGTAGAAGAAGGAGCAGAGAGAGAAGGTCCCCTCCTCCCCCGGCAGGCCGTCGGGCGACGCGGCCGGGTTGTACCGGTACACCAGGCTGTCGCTCACCAGCTCCTCGCCGATGGCGTCCAGCGTCGACTGCCACATCGGGTCCTGCGGCGAGATCATGCCGACCTGGGGCATCAGCAGCGTGATCGCGTCGACCACGTCCGTCCCGGGGTACTGCACGAACGCCTTGCGCTCGGCGTTCCAGCACTTCGTGAAGACCTGCTCGTAGATCGCGTCGCGCGCGGCGATCCACGACTCCAGCGGCGCGGGGAGGCCGCGGTCCTGGGCGATCCGGATGCCGCGGTCGAACGCGACCCAGCTCATGATGCGGCCGTACGTGAAGTCCTTCCGGCCGCCGCGCGTCTCCCACACGCCCTCGTCCGGCTGGTCCCAGTTCTCGGCGAGCCAGTCCAGGATGCCGCGCAGCTTCACCCATCCCGGGTTGCCGATGGGCCGGAAGCGCTCCCCGACGGCGAGCGCCTCCAGGGCCTCGCCGTAGATGTCGAGCTGCAGCTGATCGGCGGCGCCGTTGCCGACGTGCACGGGACGCGACCCGGCGTAGCCCTCGAAGTGGTCGAGGGTGAGCTCCTCCAGGTCGGACGAGCCGTCGATGCGGTACATGATCTTCAGCGGCCCGGACGCCTCGCCGACCTGCTCGACGACGCGGTCGCCGACCCAGAGCATGAACGCGGTCGCCTCCTCGGTGTAGCCGAGGGCGAGCAGCGAGAACACCGAGAAGGAGGAGTCGCGGATCCAGGTGTAGCGGTAGTCCCAGTTCCGCACGCCGCCCAGCTGCTCGGGCAGGGCCGCCGTCGGCGCCGCGACGAGGGCGCCGCTCGGCGCGTACTGCAGCAGCTTCAGGACCATCGCGGACCGCTCCACCGCCTCGCGCCACCGACCGGTGTAGTTGCTGCGGGACAGCCACTCCCGCCAGAAGCCGACCGTCTCGCGGAACAGCCGATTGCCCCATTCCGGGTCGAAGGCCCCGGGCTCGCCTTCCGGCTCGGTCTCGAACACGAACAGGCGCAGGTCGCCGGCCTGGAGCGTGATCTCGGTGTCCACATCGTCGCCCGACACGGCGTCGCCCCCGACGCCGTGCAGCGCGGCAGTGGTCTCGCCGTCGTGGAAGCGGATGCCGCCCGGCGAGACGCTGGCCGTGTGCGGCCGGCGCCCGTAGTCGAAGCGCGGCCGGCACTCCAGCCGGAACGTCAGCTTCCCTCGAACGACCCGGACGCCGCGCACGATGGTGCGGCCGGCGGTGGCCACGGTCGGCTCGTCGGCGACCGGCATGAAGTCGATCACCTCGCCCACGCCGTCCTCCGACATGAATCGCGTGATGAGCACGGCGGTCTGCGGGAAGTACATCTGCTTCAGCCGCATCCGCTCCCCGAGGGCATGGATGCGGAAGTAGCCGCCCCGCTCCGGGTCGAGCAGGGCGGCGAACAGCGACGGCGAGTCGAAGCGCGGCGCGCAGAACCAGTCGATGCTGCCCTCCGTCGAGACGAGCGCGACCGTCTGCAGGTCGCCGATCATGCCGTGCTGGTCGATGTCGGGGAAGCCGTCGCTTCCGCCCGGTGCCGGTTGCATGAGTTCCCCTTCCGACGCGGTCGGTGCCCGTGCGGGGGCATGCTAACGCCGCGGTCGTCGGCTCGGGAAGAGGGCGGGTCGGTCGGGAACCGGCACTAGCCGGAAGGCGGTGCCCGGATGCATCATTCGGCTGAATCCGCGCGTGTCGGATGGATCGGAGGTGCCCGATGACGAGCACGAGGCGTGCAGGGTCCGCGCGGTTGACGTCGAGGGCCGCCGCGCTCGATCTGGAGGGCGCCGCACTGGTGGTCGGCGCGGTGGCGCTGGCCGCGGGCATCCTCCTGGCGCTGCCGTTCTTCTGGGGCCGGTCCCTGCCGATCGCCGGGCCCTCGTCGGTGTCGCAGTTCGCGGCGATCGCCGGCGGCCTCGCGGGACTGGCCGCCTACGTCGTCGGACGCCTGTGGCACCGGACCGCGCTGACCCCGTTCGGTGGCCGCCCCGACCGGGAGCCGGGCGCCCCGGCGGAGCGCCGGTCGATCGGCGGTGCCGAGATCTTCGACACCGTGGTCATCGCCCTCGCGCACGGCATCATCGGGCTGCTCCTCTGGCTGGAGCTCGGAGCGATTCTCGCGGACGGCTTCACCGGCGCCGTCGTCTACTTCGTGTCGGCCGCGGTCCTCGCCGGGGCGGCCGTCGGCGTCACCGCGTACGCATCATTCCTCTCGGCGACCCGGATGGATCTGATGCGGCTGTCGACGGTGCTGGCCGCATTCGCGATCCTCGGCATCCTCGCCGCCATGCTGAGCGCACCCGACCCGCAGTGGTGGACACTGCACCTGAGCGCGCTCGGGATGTCGAACAGCATCTCGTCGCTGACGTTCAACGTGACGCTGATCGTCGCGGGCCTGATGATGGCCGCCATCGCCCGCTACGCCACCGACCTCCGCACCGCGAACCCGGAAGTGCCCCGCTCCGCGACCCTCCGCGTGCGCGTGTGCCTCATCCTGATCGGGGTGCTGCTCGCGGGCGTCGGGCTGTTCCCGCTGGACGTCTCGCGCGTGCTGCACAACGTGTCGGCGGTCGGGATGCTGCTGTCGTTCAGCCTCCTGGTCTTCTGGGTGCGCCGCGCGCTTCCCGAGGCGCCGCGGGCGTTCTTCCTGTTCGGCTACGTGAGCTTCGGGGTGATCGTGCTCGCCGCGGTCTTCTACGTCACCGGCTACTACGTGCTGACGGCGACCGAGCTCGTCGCGGGTGTGCTGGTATTCGCCTGGCTCACCGTGTACCTGCGCGTGAGCGGCGCCGCCGCCCGCGGCTGACCCGGGCACGACGGCGCCGCACGCCTTATGCCGCTTCCTTGCCGTGCGGGTCGGAGGCGTTCAGCACCTGCACCACCTGGTCGTAGTCGCCGCGCGCCTCGCCGTAGCGCAGGAACCCGACGCGCTCGACGAGCAGCTCCCTCGCCTCGGGCTGGGTTTCGATGAGGTGCATGACCTCGGCCACGAAGTCCTCGAGGGGCATGGCGAACTCGCTCTCCTCCTGGCCGGGGAGCAGCCCGGTGCGCACCGCCGGCGGCACCAGCTCCACGATCTTCACCGAGGTGTCCGCGAGCTGCAGCCGGATGCTCTCGCTGAGCATGTGGACGGCCGCCTTGCTCGCGTTGTAGCTGGGCGTCACCGCCAGCGGCGCGAAGGCCAGGCCGGAGGAGACGGTCACGATGGTCGCGTCGGGCCGCGTCTGCAGGTGCTCGACGAAGGCGGCGATCAGCCGGATCGGGCCGAGGACGTTGGTCGTGACGATCGATTCCGCCGAGTCGAGGAACCCGGAGGGCGTGTGCCAGTCCTCGACGCGCATGATGCCGGCCATGGCGATGAGCACGTTCAGGTCGGGGTGGGCGGCGAGCACCTCGGCGGAGGCGTCGCGGATGCTGTCGGCGTCGGCGGTGTCGATGCGCACAGTGTGGATGCCGGGGTGCTCCACGGCGATCCGCTCCAGCAGCTCGGTGCGGCGGCCCCCGACGATGACGGTGTTGCCCCGGTCGTGGAGGGCGACGGCGAGCGCGAGGCCGATCCCGCTGGTCGCGCCGGGGATGAAGACGGTGTTCCCTGTGATGTTCATGCCTCCACCATCGGGGGCCGCGGGAAGCGGAGGAAGTGGAGCGGTCATCCAGGGATCGCGGGTCCCTGGATGCGCCCGGCCGCGGCGTCCATCATGGAGTCATGGACCGTGCCGCACTCGCCGACTTCCTCCGGCGCCACCGCGAGGCCCTCCGCCCGGAGGACGTCGGCCTGCCCGCGGGCGCCCGCCGCCGCGCGCCCGGGCTCCGTCGCGAGGAGGTCGCGCAGCTCGCGGCCATGTCGGCCGACTACTACACGCGGCTCGAGCAGCGCCGGGGCCCGAGGCCCAGCGAGCAGATGCTGTCGTCGCTCGCCCGGGCCCTGCGGCTGACCGCCGACGAGCGCGACTACCTGTACCGGGTCGCCGGCTCCAACACCCCGGACCGGCTGTCCGGCACCGGTCACGTGTCCCCCGCATTGCAGCGGGTGCTCGACCGGCTGGACGACACTCCCGCGCTCGTGCTCTCCAACCTGGGCGAGACCCTGGTGCAGAACCGGATGGCCGTGGCGCTGCTGGGCGACCGCTCCGGCTACCAGGGGCTCTCCGGCAGCGAGTACTACCGCTGGTTCACCGACCCGGAGCATGCCCGGGCGCAGTACCCGGAGGAGGACCGGGCGCGGCAGAGCCGGGCGCAGGTCGCCTCGCTGCGCGATGCGTACGGCGCGATGGGCCCGCAGTCCCGCGCGGGCGAGCTGGTGCGCGCACTGCTCGCGGAGAGCGCCGAATTCGCCGAGCTGTGGGAGAAGCACGAGGTCGCCCGCCGGTTCGAGGACCACAAGACGCTGCTGCATCCGGAGCTCGGGGCCATCGAGCTGGACTGCCAGGCGCTGTTCACCGAGGACCAGTCGCAGTGCCTGCTGGTGCTGACCGCATCCCCGCGCTCCGAGGCGGCGGAGAAGCTGGCGCTGCTGTCGGTGCTCGGCACCCAGTCGTTCGCCCCCGCCGCGTCCGCCGACTGACGGCGGGCGTACAGTCCCTCGCATGACCGCCCGCACCCTGCTCCTGATCCGCCACGGCGAGAGCACGGCGAACGTCGCGGCCGCCGCTGCGGAGGCCGCCGGCGCCGATGTCATCGCCGTCGAGGCCCGCGATGCCGACGTCACGCTCTCCCCGCTCGGCGAGCTGCAGGCCGGAGCGCTCGGCGCCCGCCTGCGCGAGGCCCTCCCCCGCAGGCCGTGCTGTTCAGCTCGCCGTATCACCGCGCGATCCAGACGGCCCGCCTCGCGCTCGGCGAGGAGGTGCCGATACGGGTCGACGAGCGCCTGCGCGACCGTGAGCTCGGCATCCTGGACCGCCTCACGGCGATCGGCGTGGAGCGCCGGCTGCCGCTGGAGGCGGAGCGCCGCCGCTGGTCGGGCAAGTTCTACTACCGGCCGCCGGGGGGCGAGGCGTGGACGGATGTGGCGCTGCGCATCCGCTCGTTCCTGCGGGATGCGCTGCCCGGCGACAGCGCGCCCGGCGACGGCGCGCCCGACGACGGCGTCGTCGTGGTGTTCGCGCACGACGCCGTGGTCAGCCTGTTCCTGTACGTGCTGCTGCGGATGACGGAGGCGCAACTGGCCGAGTACCTGCTGACCCATCCCGTGGCCAACGCCTCGGTGACCGAGCTGACGTTCGACGGGACCGGGTGGACACTGCAGACGTTCGCCGACGACGAGCACCTCGCCGCCGCGGGCCTCGCGGCGACGGAGCACCCGGGACAGGCGCGGACCGATGCCTGAGCGCGACCGCCGGGGCGGCCCCGGCGAGACCGTGACCCCCGGACTGCTGCGCGCCTGGCCGCTGCCCGAGCCCTCCGGCTCGAAGCGCTCGCGCGGGCAGGTGCTCGTCGTCGGCGGGGCCCTGCGCTCCCCGGGCGCCGCGATGCTGGCCGGCCGCGCCGCCCTGCGCGTGGGCGCGGGCCGGCTGACCCTCGCCGTCGGCGCGTCCGTCGCCGCGCAGGTCGCCGTCGCGGTGCCGGAGTCTGGCGTGGCCCCGCTGCCCGAGACCTCGGGCGGCAGCATCCGCGGCACCGGCATCCGCGAGGCGGCGAAGGACCTCGCCGGCGCCGACGCCGTGCTGATCGGTCCCGGGCTCGACGACGCGGAGGAGACCGGCCGGATGCTGCCGCGCGCCGCCCGCGCCGCCGGCCGCGACACCGTCCTCGTGCTGGACGCCTACGCGCTCGGCGCCCTGCCCGGGAAACCACGCCTCACGGGGGCGGGGCCGCGCATCCTGACGCCCAACACCGAGGAGGCCGCCCGCCTGCTCGGCCGCGAGACGGACGACCTCGACGCGGACGCGCGCGAACTGGCCCGCCGCTACCGGGCCGTCGTCTCCTGCTTCGGCCGCATCGCCTCACCGGAGGGCCGGCTGCTCACGGTCGGCGACGGCGACAGCGGGCTCGGCACCTCCGGCAGCGGCGACGCCCTCGCGGGCGCGATCACGGGCCTCGCCGCGCGCGGCGCCGACCCGCTCCAGGCGGCGGTGTGGGGAACCTACCTGCACGTCGCGGCCGGCCGCTCCCTGACCACGAGCGTCGGCCGCCTGGGCTTCCTCGCCTCGGAGATCGTGGAGCGGCTGACCGCGGAGCTCGACGCCCTCTCCTGACGCCGGGCCACCCGAAATTGGCGTCTAGCCGAGCGCGGGCACCCGGCGATACTCTCACCGCACATCCAGCCGGGATGAGCTGGAGAAGAGAGGGGAGTCCCATCATGGACTGGAGCAACTTCTGGAGTGTCATCTGGCTGTTCTTCTGGAGCTTCGCGTTCGTCGCGTACCTGTTCGCGCTGTTCGCGATCATCAGCGACCTGTTCCGGGACCACAAGCTCAACGGCTGGTGGAAAGCGGTGTGGATCATCTTCCTGATCTTCGTGCCGTTCCTCACCGCGCTGGTCTACCTGATCGCGCGCGGTCCGGGCATGGCCGAGCGCAACCAGCGGGAGGCCCGGCAGTACCAGACGGCCACCGACGAGTACATCCGTCAGGTCGCGGGGAGCAGCCCGGCCGACGAGATCGCCAAGGCGAAGGCGCTGCTCGACAGCGGCGCGATCACCCCTGACGAGTTCGCGCACCTGAAGGCGCACGCGCTCGCCGGTCGCACGGCACCCGCCGCAGGCGCCGGCGCGACGACGACCGCCGCCCCGGCGGCTCCGGCCGCCGCGACCGGCCCCGCCACGCCGCCGCCCGCAGCGCCGACGGTGTGACCGGACCGGCACGGCATCCGTCGTGACCGGACAGGACATGAGCGCACCGGCGCCGGCCCCGCCGCCACCAGCGCGGCGGGGCCGGCGCTGGCCGTTCGGCCGCCGCACGCGCCCCGACGCGCCGATCGGGCCCGAGGACCCGGATGCTGAGCTGGGAGCGGCCGGCGGGGTGGGGCGCGGAACCCGCATCCTGCTGGGGCTCGCCGCCGGCGTGGTGATCTCGTTCGGGATGGCAGCCATCGGCGGCATCCTGGCACCGACCCTGCTGGCCCTGGTGCTCACCATCTGCGCCCAGCCTGTGCGCGTCTGGCTCGAACGCCACGGCACGCCGCAGGGCGTCGCCACCGGCGCCGTCGGCCTCACCGTCTTCGCGCTGCTCGCCGGCTTCATCGCCGTGCTGTGGATCGCGACGGCCCAGTTCGTCGGGATGCTGCCCCAGTACAAGCCGCAGCTTCAGCAGCTGGGCGCCAGCTTCACCTCGTGGCTGCAGAGCATCGGCGTCGGCGAGCAGCAGGTGCAGCAGATCAAAGCCGGCTTCAACCCCGGCACCATGCTGTCGTTCTTCTCCGGGCTGCTCGGCAACGCCTTCGGCCTGATCGCTCTGCTGGTGATCGTGCTCACCATGCTCATCCTGATGCCGGCGGATGCGGCGTACACCCCGACGCTGCTCCGCCAGCTGAAGCCCACCCGCCCCAATCTGGTGTTCGCGGTCAGCGGGTTCGCCCACTCCGTGCGCCGCTACATGGTCGTCACGACGCTGCTGGGCATCGCACAGGGCGTCATCAACGGCGTCGCCCTGTGGCTGCTCGGCGTGCCCGCGGCGCTGCTGTGGGCCATCCTCTCGTTCCTCTGCAGCTTCATCCCGAACGTGGGCTACTTCATCGCCATCGTGCCCCCGCTGGTGTTCGGCTACCTGACCGGCGGCTGGGCCACGGTGGTCTGGGTCATCGTCATCTACGGCATCATCAACGCGGTGATCCAGTCGGTGGTCCAGCCGAAGGTCGTCGGCAACGCGGTGGCCCTGAGCCAGACGCTGACCTTCTTCTCCGTGCTGTTCTGGGCGGTCGTGCTCGGCCCGATCGGCGCGATCCTCGCCGTGCCGCTCACCCTGCTGGTGCGGGCGGTGCTCATCGACTCCGACCCGCGCGCCCGGCTGTGGCGGCCGATCATCGGCGACCTCACGCACACGCGGGAGCTGATGAAGGCCGAGTCGGACGCCCGGCGCGCGCAGCGCCACCAGGCGCCGCGGCAGGGCTGAGCAGGCGCCGCGGCACGGCTGAGCAGGCGCCGCGGCACGGCTGAGCGGGCGCCCGCTCAGGCGTCGGTCGCGCTGGCCGCGACCGCCAGGTCGCCGCCACCCTCCACGGTGAGCCGCCGCCCCATCCTGACCAGCTGCGGCTCGTCGGTGAACGCGCCCGCGAACAGCGCCTCGCCCTTGCGGAACGACGGCGACTGCTCGAGCAGGTGCGGCGGGACGAAGCCGAACACGTCGGCCAGCTCGGCGAGGTCTCGCGGGGAGTTCATCCGCATCAGGCCCAGGTTGTCGCACTGCGAGAGCACGTTCGGGTGGATCTTCGTCGGCCGCTGGGTCGACAGGAACAGCCACAGCCCGAACTTGCGGCCCTCGGCGGCGATCTGGATGAGCTGCTCCGTGAGCTGCGCCTCCACGTTCGACCGCGGCGAGGGCGGGCAGAAGTTGTGCGCCTCGTCGATCACGATGAGCACGGGGCGGCGCTCCATGCGCCGCTGCCAGAGGTGCTCCAGGATGCCGAGGGCGGCCGACTGCGGCTCCCCGGGGTGCGAGAACCCGCCGACGTCGAGCACCACAGCGCGCGGGCGCTCGTCGACAGCCGCCACCGCGGAGTCGCCGCCGAACGCCCAGACGGGCCATTCGAGCACCTCCAGGTTGTCGATGCGCATGCCCAGCCTCCGCCTCGCCGGGTCGGGGTCGACGGCTAGGGACGGGAGGAACGTGTCGCGGTCGAACGCACTCGGCGCCACCCGCAGGTGCAGCAGCGCGTTGTACTCCTCCTCGTCACCGATCGGGTCGAGCCGGGCGACGGCCGCCTTCGCCGCGACGCTCAGGTCGACGAACCGGATGTGCAGCTGCGGCTCCTGCGGTGTGCTGGAGTGGAAGACGCGGATGCCGAAGTCCGGCCAGCGGGCGGCGACCGCCGCATCCACGTCGTCCCGGGTGCGGCCCAGCTTCACGAAGTCGGCGTTCGGGTCGAGGACGGCCATGGGCAGCTCCGTGTGCAGCAGGAGCTGCTCCAGCACCACCCCGAGAGCGTAGGTCTTGCCCGACCCGCTCTGGCCGCACCAGAAGGTGTGCCGGTTGAAGCGGGAGCCGTCGAGGACGGCCGGCCGCGCGGGCGCGTCCACCGTGGTGCCGACGGTCAGCGGAATCATGGGGGCTCCCTCCGTCCGGCCCACCGGGCCGCGTGCGGCCGATGCTAGCGCCGAGGGAGGCCGCTCGGGCAGCCCGTATCCGGAGGCCGCTACACCGGGCGCAGCGTCGCCGGGAGGGGGAACGGGAGCGTGTAGATCAGCTGCGGCGCGTCGATCGCCCCGAAGTCGTCCTTCTTCACGACGATCCGCTCGGTCGACACCTCGGTGAGCCGGACGCGGAGCCAGCGGCCGTCGTCGAGCAGCAGCTCGTAGCGGTCGGCCAGGTAGCCGATGCCCGTGCGCTCCAGCAATTCCTCGCCGGTCAGCCAGTCCACCGGGCCGCCGAGGTCGCGTCCCAGGAGGTCCACCGGGACGAAGCCGTCGCCCTCCGGCCGCAGCCAGCCGACGCGTTCGCCGTCTCCCCGACGGTGCTCGATCCATTCCCGCATTCCGCATACCCTAGCGGCCCCGGGCGGACCTATGATGAGCGCGTCCACCGCTTGCGGGAAGAAGGCGCGACATGAGTCTGGACATCGCGGAGGCCGGGGAGCGTGCCCAGAGCCCGCTCACGGCCACGGAACTGTTCGAGGCGGGCAGGGAGGCGCGTGCGTCGCTCCCCCGGTCGGCGCAGGGCGACTACTCTCCCCCGCCCGGCCGCGACCCGATCGGAATCCTCCGGGCGCAGCACGAGAACCGCCTGCAGAACCTGATCGACCTGCGGGTGGAGCGGATGAGTGCGGATGCGTTCGCCTTCTACCGGGGCACCGCCGCGATCCAGGCCGCCGATCTCGCGGCCGCCCCCACCACCGGCACCGAGGTCGTGATCTGCGGGGACGCCCACCTGAGCAACTTCGGGGTGTACCGGTCCCCCGAGAACGCGATGGTGTTCGACATCAACGACTTCGACGAGGCGACCATAGGGCCGTGGGAGTGGGACGTGAAGCGGCTGCTCGCCAGCGTGGTGCTCGCCGGCCGGTCGCTCGGGCTGTCCGACGACAGCCTGCGCGAGACCGTCGAGGCCGCGGCCGCCACCTACCGCGACTGGCTGCGCCGCACGCTCGAACTACCGTTGCTGGCGCGATATTTCACGCCGACGTCGGTGCGCTCGAAGCGGGGCCGGCGCTTCCTCAGCGTCGACACCCTCCGGCTCATCGAAGAGGTGATGCGCCAGTCACGCAAACGGACCAGCGAGCGCGTCGCCCGGAAGACCCTCCAGGCGGATGAGACCGGCGCGCTGCGCTTCGTGGACGACCCGCCCATCCTGCGACGTGCCGAGCCGGAGGTGCAGGCGCTCGCCGAGGACGCGTACGCGCGCTATCGCGCCACGCTGCCGCCGAACATCGCACTGCTCACGTCGCAGCTGCGCCTCGACGACGTCGCGCGGCGGGTGGTCGGTGTCGGGAGCGTCGGGACGCGGTGCTTCCTGATCGCGCTGCGCGGGCCGACCGGTGAGGTGATCCTGCTGCAGCTCAAGGAGGCGGATGTGTCCGTCGTGGAACGGTTCGGCGGTGTGGTGCCGCTGCCCGGCTACCTCGACCTCTCGCTGCTCCCCGACGAGCAGGGGTACCGCGTGGTGGCGTGCCAGCGCATCGTGCAGGCGGTCTCGGACCCGTTCCTGGGCTTCCTCCGCGTCGAGGGCTTCGCGTTCTACATGCGCCAGTTCCGCAACCGGAACGCGTCGTTCGACATCCCCTCGATGAACCCCATCCAGTTCTCGGACTACGCCCGCAGCTGCTGCGCGGTGCTGGCCCGCGCGCACGCGCGCTCGCCCAAGGCGTCGTTCATCTCCGGCTACCTCGGCTCCGGACCGTCCTTCGTGCAGGCCTCCGCGCGCTGGGCGGAGCGCTACGCCGACCAGGCCGAGGCGGACTACTCCGAGTTCGTCGTGGCGGCGCGCGACGGGGCGTTCGCGGTGGGCTGACGCCCGGGGCTGCGCGCACATTCGTCACGAATGGTCCCTTCCGCCGGCCCAGAGCGACCATTCGTGACGAATGCCGGTCCGTCAGGCGGCGGGGCGCTGCCCGGGCGGCAGCAGGAAGGCGCGCACGGTGTCCGCCACGGCGGGTGTGTCGAGGTGGAGGCCGTGGTGCGCGTCGAACTCCGCCAGCGTGGCGTTCGGGATGCGCTCCGCCAGCGCCTCCGCATGCGACAGCGGCGTGAGCGCGTCATGCGAGCCGTGCACCACGAGGGTGTCGGCGCGGATGCGTTCGAGCACGGAGGCGCCGTCGTGGTCGCGGCTCGCCGCGAAGTGCCCACGCAGGGCGGGTCGCGTCGCCACACGCGTGAAGAAGCGGTCGACGTCGGCGGGATGCGCGCGCGACCACCCCGCGTCGAAGAACAGCGGCAGCATCCGTTCGCGGTCGCCGCTGAGCAGGTCGGCGATCGCCGAGGGATCACGGCGCCCGGCGCTGCGGTCGCCGGAGGTCGTGGCGATGAGCACCAGCCGTCGCACGCGCTCCGGGTGGTCGGCGGCCAGCCACTGCGCGACACGTCCGCCCATGGAGTGGCCGACCACGTGGGCCGCAGCCACGCCGGCCGCGTCCAGCACCGCGACGGCGTCGTCGGCGAATCCCCGCGTGGAGTACGCGGCCGGGTCGCCGAGGCCGCTCTCGCCGATGCCGCGGTGGTCGTACACGATCACCCGGAAGTCACGGGCCAGCGCGTCGGCGAACGGCCCCCAGCCGTGCATCCCGGTCGCCTGCCCGGCGATGAGGAGGACGGGGACGCCCACCCCGCGCTCCTCGAAGGCGATGGGCGTGCCGTCGTCGGCCGTCGCGAACGCGGTCATGCGCGGGCGCGCTCCCGCACGGCCCGGGCGCTCCACCGCCCGTCGGCCTTCTCGACGCGGATGCGGTGCTCGAACGCGTGCGAGACCGTCTCCGTCGTGATCACCTCGTCGATGTCGCCGACCGCGACCGTTCGGCCGTGCGCGATCAGCAGGGCGTGCGTCGTGGTCTCGGGCAGCTCCTCCAGGTGGTGCGTGACGAGCACGGAAGCCAGCTCCGGCGAGCTGTGGGAGAGCCCGTCCACCGTCTCCAGCAGCTGCTCGCGCGCCGCCACATCCAGTCCCGTGGTCGGCTCGTCGAGCAGCAGCAGCCGCGGGTCGGCGATGAGGGCGCGGGCGATCAGCGCCCGTCCGCGCTCCCCTGCGACAGCGTGGGCCAGCGGGCGTCCCTGCGCTCGTCCAGCCCGACCGAGTGGATGAGGTCGCGCGCGCGACCGCGCTCGGCCTCGGTGGCCTCCCACCGCATCGGCGGCTCCAGCGTGCCGGTGACACCGGTGAGCACCACCTCCGTCACGGTCAGCGGCGAACGGACCGGGTGCCGGGGATCGACGTGGCCGATGTGGCGGCGCAGCTCCTGCAACTCCACGCGGCCGAGGCGGCCGCCCAGCACGTCGACCGTGCCGGACGTCGGGAAGCTGAGCGCGCCGCAGAACCTGAGCAGGGTCGACTTGCCCGCGCCGTTCGGGCCGAGCAGCGCCCAGTGCTCGCCCGCCCGCACGGTGAGGTCGATGCCGTCGAGGATGTGCGTGCCGCTCCGGCGGAAGGTGACGTCGCGGAGCTCGAGCACGATTCCGGAGGAGGCGTCTGGGGTCACCGATCCACCCTATCCACGGTCACGGTTCGGTCACGTTCGGGCTTCCTTCGACGTCTACCTAGCGGACGCACAGCCCCGCTCCCTACGCTGCCGCGTTATGACGACGCAGCCGCTGAGACGGGGGAACCAGTGAGGCCGGGGCCGCTGGCCCGACGCCGCCTGGTCCGGTCGGCCCGGGCCGATGCCGCCGCCGTGCACGACACGGAGGCCGCCGCCGGGGCCGCGGGGCCGGAGAGCACCACGCCGACCGTCGCCTCGCTGCAGGCCAGGGCCGACGCGTACGCCCGCCGCGAGGAACAGCGATTCTTCCGCGGGATGCGCCGCGAGCTCACCGAGCACCGCGTCCTGAGCGCCGCCCTCCGCGCCGACCTCGACGTCTACGAGGAACGGCTCGACCGGCTGCCCGACGCCGACCGCCTCCGGATCGCGGACGGCCAGGGGCCCGCATTCGAGGAGCTCCGGAGGCTGGAGCGCCGCATCCGCCGCGCGCATCGCCGCTCCGACCAGCTGAGCGCGCTCATCAACGCCCGCTTCACCGCCGCGCAGCTGCGGGCGGCCCGGATGTTCGACCGAACCGACGAGCGCACCGCCGTGTACTGGGGCGCGCTGCGCCGGGCGACCTCCGGGCGCGTGGCCCCGCATCCGCCCGTCATGCGGCGCGCAGGCTGGCTCAGCTCACGCGGCACGACGGTCGACGCCCTGCACCCGATCGCACCCCACGAGGACCTCAGGAGGACCGATGCCCCGGCGTGAACGACTGAAGGACTACCGGGTGCCCGCGACCGGGGGCCTGCGCCGCCGGCTGCTATGGCGCCTGCGCCGCATGCGCCACGCGGTCGACGTGGAGACGCTGGAGGTGTTCGAGCACGAGCTCTCCGCCTTCGAGCGCGCCGGCGTGGCCGACCTGGAGCGGCAGCGCACGCGCAACGTCGCCGTCGCGTCCTCGCGGGTCGCCGAGGCGCAGGCGCGGGAGGAGCTCATCCGCCGGGCCCTGGAGCGCACCGAGGCGGACATCCGCCGCGCGGACCAGGACGTCGAGCGCCTCGACGCCAAGCTGGCCGGCCACGACCCCGACTTCCACACCTACGCCTGAGAGGACGCCATGGCACGCGATATCGTCACCCGCCCTCCCCATTTCCGACCCCGCGTCGGGCACGTCTCGCCCTTCGCCCACGCGATGGTCTACGTGCTGCTCGCCGCCATGATCGCGGTGGACTACATCCTGCTCGCCCAGGCGCTCACGCTGCTCCTGCGCAACGACAGCCAGTACGGCTCGATCGGCCTGCAGATGTACGTGATCACGCTGGGCATCTCGCTGGCCGTCGTCACCCTCCCGCACGTCATCGCCATCCTCCTGAGGCGTGTGCAGGCCGGCGTGATGTCGCGCCGCTGGATCGCGACCTCCATCGTGCTCGGACTGATCTGGGCGGCCATCCTCGCCGCTATCACCGTCGCGCGGATCAAGGCCGGCATCGACGCCCAGAGCGCCGGCGGCCTCACCGGCCTGGTCGGCGGCTCTCAGACCGCGGCGCCGGCCGGCTTCTCGTGGACGGCCCCGGACACGATCATGGCGTTCCTCATGCTGGGGGTGCTGATGACCTCCGGCGCCGTCAGCTTCGTCGTCGCGTGGCTCACCACGCGGCCGCTGCTGACCGCCGCCGAGAAGGCGCACGCCCACGCCGCCCGGCTGCGCCTGCACCGCGACCGTCTGCTCGGCGAGGCGGTCGCCGCGCAGGAGCGCACGCGGTCGGCGATGCTGCTCGACGCCCACGACGCCGTGCGGTACACCGGCGCGCGGGTGACGTTCCACTCGCGGATGGACGTGGTGCGCGCGCAGCTGGCCACGCGCCTCGCCCAGCGCGAGCGCGACCCCGAGAGCACCAGCCAGATCATCCGCGAGCTGCGGGCGCGACGCAGCGTGGAGGCGCAGGACGTGGTGCCCCCGCTCGCGCCTGGGGGTCCCGCCGCGCCGGGCACCATCGCGCCGGGGACCATCGCGCCGGGGACCGCCACGGGCGGCGCCCAGTGACCCGCGTCTCCCGCATGCCCCGCCTGCTCGCCGCCGCGGCCGCGCTCCTGGCCGTCGCGGCCGGGCTGACCGCCTGCGCGCCGGCGACCGCCTCCGGGCAGGCGTGCGACCAGTCCCACAAGCGCAACCTCGGGGTGGTCGCGGGCAGCACCGCCAACGCGCCCGTGGTCGCGCTTCCCGCCTCCGCCTCCGCGCAGCTGGAGGCCGCGGGCAAGACGAACGGGTCGGTGACCGTCGTCGTGCCGTCCGGCACCCCGCAGGTGATGGGCACGACAGCGCTGGGGTCGTCGGCGCAGGACGCGATCGTCTGCCAGAACGACCAGCGCACCAAGCTCACGCAGATCACCGCGTACATCGACGGGCTGAAGGCGTCCGCGCCCGAGGTCGACTTCCTGGGCGCGATCGACCAGGCGGCCCGTGACCTGGGAAGCGACCCGATGGGCGTCATCGTCGTCGGCAGCGGCCTGCAGACCACCGACCCGCTGAACTTCGCGGGCACCGGGCTGCTCTACGCCGACCCGGCGCAGGTGGTGGCCGACCTGACCGCGCGCAACCTGCTGCCCACCGACCTGAAGGGCGTGACCGTCTACTGGTCCGGGATGGGCGACGTCGCGGGGGCGCAGCAGCCGCTGACCGTTCCGGCGCGCAGCAACCTCGAGGCGATCTGGTCGGCGGTGGTGAAGGCCGCGGGCGGAACCCTCTCGCTGCTGCCCGAGCCCGCCTCGGGGAGCCCGGCCGCCTCCCTCCCCGCCGTCACCCCGGTCACCGTGGAGGCGGTCGCGACGAAGACCGACTGGACGCATCCGGTCGTCATCCGCAACAGCGACCTGCTCTTCCGCAAGGACACGGCGGAATTCTCCGACCCCGCCGCGGCGCAGAAGGTGCTTGCGACGCTGGTGCCGGCCATCGAGCAGAACGGCAAGGCCGTGACGATCACGGGCACGGCCTCCAAGGATCAGGCGAAGGACAATGCGGCGGACACCGCGCTGTCGCAGCGCCGGGCGCAGGCGGTGAAGACGGCCCTGGTCGGGCTCGGCGTTCCGGCGGCTCTGCTGCAGACGGCCGGCGTCGGGTACGAGTGGTGCGGCTGGAAGAGCGAGACGGATGCGACGGGCGCGTACTCGGACGCCCTCGCGGAGCAGAACCGCACGGTCATCCTCACCTCCGCGGGCGTCGGGCTCTGCGGCTGACGGGAATTCCGCTGCGCCCGCCTCGTTGACACAGTCATGACGACTATCGGACTCATCGGTTCAGGACACATCGGATCCCAGCTCGCGCGCCTCGCCGTCGCCAACGGCTACGACGTGGTGCTCAGCAACTCGCGCGGCCCGGAGACCCTGCGGCACCTCGTGGACGAGCTCGGCGAGCACGCACGCGCCGCCACACCGGCGGAGGCGGCGGCCGCGGGCGACATCGTCGTGGTCACCACTCCGCTCGCCGCCGAGGCGACCCTGCCGGTCGACGAGCTCGCCGGCAAGATCGTGATCGACACGAACAACTACTACCCGCAGCGCGACGGGCAGATCCCCGAGCTCGACGACGAGACGACGACGGTCGCGGAGCGGCTGCAGAAGGTGCTTCCCACGTCCAAGGTCGTGAAGGCCTTCAACCACATCGGCGCCCGCGAGCTGACGAGTCAGAGCCAGCCGGCGGGAACGGCGGACCGCCGGGCGCTCATCGTCGCGGGCGACGACGCCGAGGCCCGCGAGCGCGTCTCCGCGCTCATCGACCAGTTCGGCTTCGACCCGGTCGACATCGGCCCGCTGTCGGAAGGGTGGCGCGCCCAGCGCGACACCCCGGCCTACGTGCGGCGCTACGACGCCGCCGGTCTGCGCGACGCCCTCGCGGCGGCGAAGCGCTACCGCGACATGTGATCCGGGACGGTGGGGCTCAGCGCGCGGTCTCCGCGGTGAGGAGCTCCACCGTCACGCTCGCATCGTCCGCCTCGGCGGCCGCACGTGCCGACAGGTAGCTGCCGCTGACGAAGGCGATCGCTGCGAAGACGAGCGCCACGACGAGGTCGGCCCATTCGGTCGGGGTCAGGTGCTGGAGCAGCCCGCCCGTGCCCTCGGCGGAGTCTCCCGCGTCGGGTGCCAGGAGGAGTCCACCCGCCAGCGCGCACACGGCGATGGAGAATCCCAGGACGTACCACGCAACTTCTTTCACATGCCTAGCTAACCTCGGCCCGGGAAGCGGATGAAGAGCCTTGCGCATCCGCGGCTGAAGGTGCTAAGGGCGGCGCAGAGATCGCCCTCTGTACATTTGCTCAGCGACCCAACACAATGACGTAACATGAGCAGCCCTCACGTGATCCGGACGCCGGACCAGCGGCTCCGCATCTTCGTGTCATCCACGCTGCAGGAGCTCGCCGCCGAGCGCCGCGCCGCACGGACCGCCATCGAGCGCCTCCATCTCGCCCCGGTGATGTTCGAACTCGGCGCACGACCGCATCCGCCGCGCGAGCTGTACCGCGCCTACCTCGACCAGAGCGACGTGTTCCTCGGGCTCTACTGGGAGCGCTACGGCTGGGTCGCACCGGACGAGGAGGTCTCCGGACTCGAGGACGAGTACAACCTCTGCCCGCCCGACCTCCCGCGCCTGCTCTACGTGAAGAGCCCGGCCCACGCGCGCGAGCCCCGGCTCGCCACCCTGCTCGCGCGCATCCGCGACGACGACCGCGCCGCCTACAAGTACTTCGAGACGCCGAAGGAGCTGGCCCGGCTCATCGAGAACGACCTCGCGACGCTGCTGGCTGAGCGATTCGACCAGAGCCGTGCGCTCATCACGGCGGACGTGGCGAGCGACGCCGACCGCGTCGTCGAGCCGGTCCGCCTGCCCGTGCCGTTGACCGGGCTGGTCGGCCGAGACGACGACATCGCCGCCATCGTGCAGCGGCTCGAGAGCGGCAGGCGCCTGGTCACGCTGGCCGGGCCGGGCGGCATCGGCAAGAGCCGCCTGGCGATCGCGGCCGCCCGGGCCGCAGCGCAGGAGTTCGACGACGGGGCCGTCTTCGTCGACCTCTCCGCCGTGCACGACCCGCAGCGGGTGCCCAACCGGATCGCTCAGGCGCTCGGCGTGCGCGACACGGGCGACGCGCCCATCCTGGACAACCTGGTCACGGCGCTCCGCGACCGCCGCATCCTGCTCGTGCTCGACAACTTCGAGCAGGTGCTGGATGCGGCCCTGCTGCTGACCGACCTGCTCGCCGCCGCCCCCGGCGTGTCGATGCTGGTGACCAGCCGCTCCCTGCTGCGGGTGAGCGCCGAGCAGAGCTACGAGGTCGGACCGCTCGCGGAGGACTCGTCGGTCAGCCTGTTCGTGGAGCGGGCGCACGCGGTCAAACCCGACTTCGAGATCACGCCGGAGAACGCCGGCGCGGTGTCCCGGGTCTGCGCGGCGCTCGACGGCGCCCCGCTGGCCATCGAGCTCGCGGCCGCGCGAATCCGGGTGCTCTCCCCGCCGAGCTGCTCGACCGGCTCGACCGCCGCCTCTCGGTGCTCGTCGGCGGCTCGCGCGACCTGCCGGAACGGCAGCAGACCATCCGCCGGACGATCGAGTGGAGCACGCAGCTGCTCGCTCCCGAGCAGCGCCGGCTGCTGTCGCGCCTGGGCGTCTTCGAGGGCGGCTTCACCCTCGAAGCGGCGGAGTCGCTCGGCGCGGACGGCGACGGCGCCGACGTGCTCACCGACCTCGCCGTCCTGGTCGACTCCAGCCTGGTCTCGCAGCACGACAGCGACGACCGGCCCCGGTTCACCATGCAGGCCATCGTCCGCGAGTACGCCCGCGAGCAGCTGACGACGGACGGCGAACTCGACAGCGCCCGCGACGCGCACGCGCGCTACTTCATCGACCTCGGCGCGCGGGCCCGGCTGCCGCTCAAGGCAGGCGGCCAGCGCGAGTGGATGCAGCGGCTGGGCGACGAGCGCGACAACCTCCGCGCCGCCGAGCGGTACTTGCTGGATGCGCGCGACTGGGACCGCGCGGCGCAGCTCGCCTTCAACCTGTTCCTCTACTTCTGGGTCACCGGCCTGCTCGGCGAGGTGCGCACCTGGATGGACGAGCCCCTCGAGTCCGGCGAGACGCTCCAGGACCGCACCCGGGCGATCGCGCTCTACTTCACCCGCACCATCCGCTTCTGGAAGGACCCCGACGGTCGCGTGGCCGCCGACCTGGCGGAGAGCGCCGACATCTTCCGGCGCTGCGACGACCGCTCGGGAGAGGCGATGGCGATGATCTCGCTCGCGCTGGCCCTGCTCGCCGGTGAGAAGCCGGACACCGCGCGTGCCGACGAGGTCATGCAGCGCAGCCTGCGACTGTTCCGGGACACGGGCGACCTCTGGGGCGAGGCCATGGCGCTCGTGCTGCTCGGCCGGGTGGCGCTGCTGCAGCAGCAGCTGCGCGCCGCCTTCGAGCGCTTCGACGAGTCCCTCGCTCTGACGCAGCGCAGCGGGGATGCGGTCGGCGGGCGCATCGCGGCGTACCACCTGGGCTGGGCGCACCTGCTGCTCGGCTCGCCCGAGGACGCCCGCACGGACTTCGCCCTCAGCGTCACCCTCTCCACGTCGCTCGGACACATCGAGGGGATCGCGTACGGGCTGGAGGGCCTGGCGGCCGTCGCCGCGCTGGCCGGGGACGTGGACCGGGCCGGTCGGCTGGCCGGAGCGGCGCACGCCCTGCGCGAGCGGTCGGGAACGCACAACGGTCCGACGTTCACCTTCCACCAGCGGTATCTCGACCGTCTGGCGGCGGCCGCGCCGCCCGGACGGCTCGCCGCCGCCGTCGCTGAGGGCCGTGAGCTGACGGTCGAGCAGGCCGTCGCCGAGGCGCTGACGGAGCCCGCCATCAACTGAACGCACCGGTTAACGTTGGAACCCCGGCACCAGAACGGTGCCGGGGTTCCGCCAGATCCCGGAGGGCGCACCCGAAACGCCGGCCGGGATGGTCTGCAGGTCAGGCGATGAGCGCCTGCTCGGCCGGCTCATCGGCCGGAGCCGGTGCGACCCACGCGCCGTAGACCGCGACACGGGCCGACTCGAGCGAGCCGTAGACACCGAGCTCGCGCCCGGTGCAGTCGGTGGCGACGAAACCGTCGTGGTTCCGGTCGACCATTCCGACGTAGGCGGTCGGCGTGGATGCCACCCAGAGCGACGCCGCCGGCGAGTGCCACGAGACGTACTCAGTGGGGAGGTCGATGATGTCGGCGAGCTGCTCGGCCATGGTTCGTTCCTTACTTCTCTTCCGTCATGGGATGCGATTCGAAGATCCTCTCCGATGATCGAACGACCCGCGCGCCGAAGCAAGAAAACCGGGGGGCCTTGCTTTTGGGAATTCTTTCCGCTACACCCGCTGGCCCAGCGTCATCGCTGGGGGTGCGCGTCTCGGACTCCTCGATCACGAGCATCCCCGAGGCGCGGCTGCCGGTCTGGATCATGGCCTCGATCCAGTCCTTGTTCAGCGTCGGGATCTTCGAGCCGGAGAAGAAGATGTGCAGGGGGACGCCGTTGTCGACCCAGATGGTGTGCCGGCCGCTGCCGAGCTCGGCGGGGACCGGCCAGGTGAGGAAGAAGTTCTCACCACGACGCAGCTTGGTGCTGATCGCGATCTGCATGTGGAAGAGGAGGCGGTCGTCGAGCTCGTAGCTCTCGCCGTCGTAGCGGAGGGTACCCACGGATGCCTTTCGGTTCGGGAGGCGCTTCGGTCGCCGCCCTGCGAGCTTACCCGCCCGGAATACGGGTGTACCGTGGCGCCGCGATAAGGTTTTCGCATCCCACCCGAAGGAAAGGACCTCGCATGATCGTTCACCGCCTCACGGTCGATGGAAAGGACTACTTCCTTCCCGATCCGGTGGACGACCTGCGCGGCAAGATCCTCGAGGCCGTGCGCGCGGGCGGTGGGTACGTCACCATTCCGCCGCTGCGCGGAGGCCCCGGCGTGGATGTGCTCTTCTCCCCCGGCATGCCCGTCACCTGGGCGCAGATCGAGGTCGACCCGCCCGCGGCACGTGCCGAGGAGCCCCGCGTCGACATCGACTCCTTCGACGCCCTCTAGGAGTTCGACGCCCTCTGGCTTCGACTCCGGGTCAGAAGCCGGAGGGCCGCTTGCGGTACCAGGAGAACAGGGCCCTAGCGCCCTGGGGCTTCGCGATCCAGTAGCCCTGCGCGCGGTCGCATCCGGCGGCCGCGAGACGGTCGAGCTGTGAGCGCCGCTCCACTCCCTCGCCCACGACGCGGATGCCGCGGCGGTGGGCCTCTGTGATGATCTGCGCGACCTCCCGGACGCGATCGTCCGCCTGCACCAGGCTCTTGTCGAGCTTCAGCTCCCGCGCGTGCAGGGCCTCGACCCGGGCGAAGGAGGAGTGACCGGTGCCGAAGTCGTCGACCGAGATGGTGACCCCCGCGGCGGCGAGCGCCTCGAGCGGCGCCGCGACCCGCTCCGGGTGCAGGATGCTGTGGCTCTCGGTGACCTCGACGGTGAGGGTCTTCGGGTCGCAACGGCCCGTCGCGAACGCGCCCTCGAACATGTCGTAGAGAGAGGATCCTCGAGCTGGGTCGCCGAGACGTTCACGGCCACATCGATGGTGCAGCCCGGGATGTACTCCGCGGTCACGTCCGAGATGATGCGCGCCGTCAGCAGCGGAAGCAGGCCCGTCTGCTGCGCGATGTCGACGAAGACCTCGGGCGACACCGGCCCGCGCGCGGGATGCGTCCAGCGCGCGAGGGCCTCCACGCCGACGACGGTGCCGTCGGCGACATCCACCTGGGGCTGATAGGCGGCGATGACCTGGCGCTGCGCCAGCGCGATCTCCAGATCGCGGGCGAAGTCCTCGAGGGTCCCGTCCACCAACGTCACTTTTCGATGGTCCCCAGGCGGGCGGCAGTTGTCAATTTTCGACCGACCCCTTGCGGAAAGTGCCCTTCTGCCGCTAGCGCGCCCTCCGGCGCCGGTGCCGGACCCCTCCCGCGATTCCGAGGAAGGTCGCCGCGGCCGCCCCCGCGACCCCGGCGACCACCAGATCCACCGCCTGCACGGCGGGCTCGATGGCGCTTCCGAGCGGCGCGACCCCCAGCACGATCGCCGCAAGCGCGATCGCCGCGGCGAAGGCGCCCGCCGATGACAGTCCCTGCATCCCTTGCTCCCCCTCCGGAGACCCTCGGCACTCCGATGACCTCCCGTAGCCGGAGCATAGCCACCGCACAGGCTCAGCGGCAGACGCTGCGCGCCGTGTTAACCGAATCGTCACCATCCGGTGCCCGGCGGGCGCCCGGCGGGGCGTTCCGCCGGATGTCAGGCCGCGTCGGGCGGGAACTCGGCCGGGTAGGGCTGGCCGGCGTCCGCCGAGCGGCTGACGGGCGCCCACGCGAGGTCGGAGGCGAGCAGCCGGCGGTCCTGCGCGACACTCATCTCGGTGGCATTCACGCCGAGCGGCAGGTTGGCCGGGATGTCGCGGCGCTTGGCGACCGCGACGAGGATCTCGGCCGCGCGCACCGGATCGCCGGCGGGTCCCTCGCCGCTCTGCCGCACCCGCCTGTTCATGGCGCCGACCGTCTCCTCGTAGCCCTCGGGGATCTCGCGGACCTCCATCGACGAGCCGGCCCAGTCGGTGCGGAACCCGCTCGGCTCGACCAGCAGCACCTTCACACCGAACGGCGCCGTCTCGGACCGCAGCACGCGGCTGAACCCGTCGATCGCGAACTTCGCGGCCTGGTACGACGCGATGCCGGGCGAGCCGCCGACACGTCCCCCACCGAGGAGAACTGGATGACCAGGCCGCCGCCCTGCGCCCGCAGCAACGGGATCGCGGCCTTGCTGACGTTGTACACGCCCCAGAAGTTGGTCTCGAACTGCGTGCGGAAGTCCGCGTCGTCGGTCGTCTCGATCGGCGAGACGTTGGCGTAGCCCGCATTGTTGACGATGACGTCGATCCGGCCGAACCGCTGCTGCGCCTCGCGGAGTGCCGCCCCGGCGCGGGCGGAGTCGGTGACGTCGAGGGCGAGGGGCAGGATGCGGTCGCCGTACTCGGCGACGAGATCGTCCAGCTGCTCGGGGCGGCGCGCCGTGGCGGCCACGCGATCGCCCGCCCGGAGCGCGGCGACGACGAGGGCGCGACCGAAGCCGCGCGAGGACCCTGTGATGAACCATGTCTGTTGCATGCGTTAATGAAACACCGTTTCGCTAAATAACGCAACCGTGTTGCGGTAATTGCGGCGTACGGTGACGGCGTGTCCGACGCCTCCCCCGCCTCCGCGACGACCGCCCCTCGCGCCGCGCATCCCGGGCGCACGCCCGCGTTCGCGGTCTGCATCGCGGTCGGGGCGCTGACCATCCTCGACCTCTCCGGGGTGAACGTCGCGCTTCCGTCCATCCAGCGCTCCCTGCATGCCGACTCCACCCAGCTGCAGCTCATCGTCGCCGGGTACGCGCTCGCCTTCGGGCTCACGCTGATCCCCTCCGGGCGGCTGGGCGACACCCGGTCGAGGAAGGCGATGTTCGTGATCGGGCTCCTCGGCTTCAGCCTCGCGAGCGCCCTCTGCGCTCTGGCACCGGGCATCGTCTGGCTGACCGCGACCCGCTTCCTCCAGGGTGCGGCCGCGGGAGTCCAGATGCCGCAGGTGCTCGGGATGATCCAGCAGCTGTACCGGGGCGAGGAGCGGGGCCGCGCCTTCGGCGTCTTCGGGGCGATGGTCGGCATCGCCACGGCGATCGGCCCGAGCCTCGCCGGCACCCTGATCGCGCTGGGCGGAGCCGAAGAAGGCTGGCGGCTGCTGTTCTGGTTCAACGTGCCGTGCGGCGCGATCGCCCTCTTCTTCGCGCTGCGCTCCCTGCAGAAGACACAGGACCCCGGCCCCGGGGGCACGGAGCTGGACCCGGTCGGGCTCGGGCTGCTCGCCGTGGCCGTGCTCGGGCTCATGCTGCCCTTCCTGCTCACCACCGGGTCCTCCACCGACGACCCGCTGCGCTGGCTGTGGCTGATCGCTTTCGTGGCGGCCGGCGCCGCCTTCCTGCTCTGGGAGCGGGCCTACCGCCGGCGCGGACTGTCGCCGATCGTGCACCTGGAGCTGTTCCGGCTCGCCTCGTACCGCAACGGCATCCTGATCGCCGCCGTCTACTTCGCCGGCCTGCCGGCCAGCTTCCTGGTGACCACGCTGTTCCTGCAGGAGGGGTTGCACGCCCAGCCCCTCGCGGCCGGTCTGGTGAGCGTCCCGTTCGCGCTCGGTGCGGCGGTCTCGGCCTTCGTCGGCGGCCGGCTGGTGCAGCGCTTCGGCCGCGGACTCGTGGTGCTCGGGCTGGTGATCGTCATCGTCGGGATCGGCGCACTGCTCGCCTCCGCGACGCTCGCCCCGCCCTCCGCCGCGGAGTGGCTGATGGCCGGATCCACTCTCGTCGGAGGCATCGGCGGCGGCCTGGTGATCTCGCCGAACCAGACGCTGACGCTGTCGGAGGTCCCGCCCGAGGAGGGCAGCGCGGCGGGCTCGGTCGCCCAGCTCGGACAGCGGGTCGGAACGGCCGTGGGCGTCGCGCTCGTCACCGCGGTGTTCTTCGCGACGGTCCCGGGAGGAGGGACGCATCCGGTCGCGCAGTATCACGACGCCGTGCGCAGCGGCTACCTCGTCACCCTGGCACTGCTCGGCGTCGCCCTCGTGGTCGGGCTGGTCGATCTGCGGGTACGGCACCGGGAGGGCAAGCGCGGGGTGTGACGACCGGTTCACCCCCGCGGGCGCGTCCTCCCGGGTCGCCCCGCAGCCGGACCGTACCCTATGCATGTATTCACGCCCGTTCGGGGATGGGGTTTCCGATGGTCTCGCAGCTGCCGCGCGCTCGCGCGCCGATCGCTCTCCGCTTCATCGCCGGTGCGGCGGTGCTCGCCGCCGCACTCACCGGCTGCGCCCATAAGGCGACGGGGATGGATGCCGGCGCCGCCACCGATGTCCCGGCCGCGACGTCCACACCGACCGCCACCCCGATGGCGACGCCGACGCCCAGCCCGACCGCGACGCCGGCCTCGCCCGCACCTCCGTCAGACCCGGCCGCCGCGAAAGCTCTCGCCGTGCAGGCCTGCGAGGCGATCGCCGACGGATTCGCCGCCACCAGCGTCTCGGCGGCCGCTCCCTCGCCGCACAGGCCGCGGCAGGCGATGCGGTGTGGCAGCCGCTCGCGACCAAGCTGGAGTTCATCCGTACGCACCCGATCGATCCGAACACGGGTGCGGGTTCGCAGACCACGGTCGAGTACTCGAGCGCGGTCGCCCAGGACTGCTTCACCCTCGCCGGCGTCACGGTGAGCCAGGACTGACATGCGCTCGCCCCGCCGAACCGCACTGCGCGTCGCCCTGGTCCTCGTCGTGACGCTCGTCGCTGGCGCCTTCTCGGCCGCGGGTGCACCGCCCGCCGCTCAGGCCGCGCTCTCGCAGCCCGCCGAGAGCACCTGCGTCGAGACCTGCGTCAACGTTCCGAGCACGCCACAGGCCGCCGCGCAGAAGCTGATGGAGTACTACAACAACGGCGCCCTCATCATCGAGTGGGCGGAGCGCGACATCATCCCGGCCGAGATCCAGCCGATCGCCAACGGCACGATCTCGCAGACGCCGCAGTGCAACATCGATCTGCGGACACTGCAGACGCTGGTCATCATCATCCGCAACTTCGGCTCGGTCCAGGTCAGCGACCTCAACCGGCACTGCGCCAACGACGGCGTCGCGACCTGCGCGAGCAACCCGACCTCGCGCCACTGCACACCGCCCGGCGCCCCCAACGCGATGGACATCACCTACATCGGCACCCGCCGCACCCGGGGCAACGAGTCGACGACGAACATCCTGCTGCCGTTCCTCGACTCCTTCATGCCGCCCGGATCACGGGCCGGCCAGGCCGCGAACAGCGACGGCTGCGGGGCGTACTGGATGCCCCCGCTGAGCAACATCACGCGCTTCGCCGACTATTGCACGCACATCCACGTCGACTTCGGCTCGACGACCGCCGGCCTGCGCGGCCTCACCACGAGATAGGCCCTCACTGAGGGTGCGGCGTCTCGCCGCGCTCCAGCATGCCGACGAGCTTCTCGAGCCGGTTGGCGCGGCTCGTGGCGCTCGGAGCGGTGATGATGCGGTGGAGGACGGAGTAGCGGTTCTGGCCGCTCAGCGTCTGGAACGTCTCGTTCGCCCGAGGGGATGCGGCGAGCGCGGCCGCGAGGTCGTCAGGCACCTCGGCGTTCGCCGGGCTGGCGTAGGCGCGGTCCCACCGGCCGTCCGCCTTGGCGCGCTCGATCTCGGCGTACCCGGCCGGGCGCATCCGGCCCTCGGCGATCAGCGTCGCCACGATGCCGATGTTGCGCTCGGACCAGAGCGACGTCTTGCGCCTCGGCGTGTAGCGCTGCACGAACGTCGCGTCATCGCGCGACCGGCGCTGGCCGTCGATCCACCCGCTGCACAGCGCCTCGATCATCGCCTCCTGATACGTCAGGCTGGTCGGCTCGGTCGTGCCCTTCTTCGCCAGCATCAGCCAGACGCCGTCTGACGTGGTCTCGTTCTCGTCGAGCCAGGCACGCCAGGCCGCCTGGTCGGCGACCACGAGGAGCTCATCGGAAGGTGCTGCGACATCTGCCATGCCGCGAGCCTAGGGCCGACCACCGACGAACGGATGGGACCTACGGGTTCGCGGGGCCCGACGGGTCGGCCGGGAGCCCCTCGGCGGCCTGCATCGCGCGGATCAGGGACTGCGCGTCGTACGGTCCGACGTGGCGGCGGCCGTTGATGAAGAAGGTCGGGACGGCGGTGATGTCCATGGCCTCCGCATCCAGCATGTCGTCACGCACGCGTGCGGCGACCTCTGGGGCGCTCAGGTCGGCCTCGAACCGGTCGAGGTCGAGCCCGAGCTCCTCCGCCCGGCGCAGGATGTCGGAGGGCAGCTGGTGCTCCTGGTCGGCGAACAGGCTGCGCTCGAACTCGAAGAACCTCCCTGCCGGGCAGCGGCCTCCGACGCCTCCGCCGCCGCCAGCGCGTTCGGGTGGAAGCGGGTGAGCGGAGCGTGCCGCCAGACGTAGCGGAGCCGGTCGCCGAGTTCGCGCTGCACCTCGAAGACCGAGCCGGTCGCCTTCAGGCAGAATCCGCACTGGAAGTCGCCGTACTCGACGATCTCGAACGGAGCATCCAGCGAGCCGAAGATGTGGTCGCGCGCGGGGTCGACGGGCCGCACCAGCGTGAGCCCCGCCTCCTCCTTCGGCCGGCGCGCGTCGGAGATGCGGAACACGACGGTCGCCAGCAGGAAGGCGACCACGGTCGCGGCGAGCACGCCGACCCGGGCCGCGTTCTGCGCCTCCTCGCCCGGGATGGCCAGGTCGACGATGAACAGCGAGATGGTGAATCCGATGCCGCAGAGCGCCGCGCCGCCCGCCAGCCGGTCGATCGTCAGGCCCGGGCCGAACTCCCCGATCCGCAGCACCCGCAGCAGCGCCGTGGAGCCGAAGATGCCGATGAACTTGCCCGCCACCAGGCCGACCAGCACACCCCAGGCGACCGGTGACACCAGCGCGCCGACGAGGATGTCGCCGGTCAGCCGCACGCCGGCGTTGGCGAGGGCGAACAGCGGCAGCACGACGTAGGCGACGTACGGTCCCCAGGCGGACTGCAGCCGCTCGTTGATCGAGATCGACTCGCGGAGGCTGTTCGCGGCGGCGCGGGCGTAGTCGGTGTTCGGCGATTGCCGGAACGTCCGCGCGAGGTCGAGGGCGTGCTCCACATCCCGGCGGTTCGGCCGGTAGACGGGGACGAGCAGCGCGATCGCCACACCCGCGAGCGTGGGGTGCACACCGGAGGCGAGGAACGCCAGCCAGACGATGATCGCGAGGGTCGCGTAGACCGGCCCACGACCGCCCCGCAGGTAGCGGGTGAAGTAGACACCGGCGAGGCCGACGGCCGCCACGATGAGCGGAAGCGGGGAGAAGTGGTCGGTGTAGACGAGGGCGATGATGGTCAGCGCACCGATGTCGTCCACGACGGCCAGAGCCAGGAGGAACACGCGCAGGCGGCCCGTCGCTCGCGGGCCGATGAGCGCGAGCGCGCCCACCAGGAACGCCGTGTCGGTCGAGATGACGACGCCCCAGGCGTGCTCCATCCCGGTGCCCAGGGTGAACAGCACGAAGATGACCGCGGGCACGGCGAGACCGAACACGGCCGCCACGACCGGGACCACGGCACGCGACCAGCTGGTCAGCTCCCCGATGGCGAACTCCCGCCGCACCTCCAGGCCGACGGTGAAGAAGAAGATCGCCATCAGCGCGTCGTTGACCAGGGCGTGGAGGGTGAAGTCCAGGTGGAGGTCGCCCACTCCGAGGGTGAGGTGGGTGTCCCAGAACTGCTGGTACCCCGCGAACGAGATGTTCGCCCACACGATCGCCACGAGGGTCGCCGCCACCAACAGCAGCGCGCCGATGCGGCTGCGGCCCATCGAACGGAACCGCTCGGTGAGGCTCGGGCGGCGGTCCCGCGACTGACCGGCGTCCTCCGGGTCGGGCGATCGCTGGATGAGGGTGAGCGGGGTGGTCACGGCCGCAACTCTAGCGAGTGTCGCTGCCGCCGTCATACGGTCGCGTCCCGATCGACGACGGCCGCCGCGAACACTCCACCTCCGCGGCAGGGGAAGAATCCGCGCCGACCGCCGGTTGCCGATGCTGGAGGGGCGACGGTCGCCCCGCGGAAGGCACGCACATGGCGGACATCACGATCATCGGAGGCACCGGATTCACCGGTTCCCACATCGCGGCGGAGGCCGCCTCGCGGGGACACCGGGTCACCTCGCTCAGCCGCTCCGAGCCGGCCGAGCCCCTCGACGGCGTGCGCTACGTCACCGGCTCCGCCGACGAGCCCGAGCAGGCGGTGGACGGCGCGGACGTCATCGTCGCCACGGTCTCGCCTCGCGGCGACAGCGCCGGAACGCTTGGCCGCCGCTACAGCCGCCTCGCCGAGCTCGCCG
Source organism: Leifsonia xyli subsp. cynodontis (assembly GCF_050632205.1). Taxonomy (GTDB): domain Bacteria; phylum Actinomycetota; class Actinomycetes; order Actinomycetales; family Microbacteriaceae; genus Leifsonia; species Leifsonia xyli_D. Next base: position 535,935 of record NZ_CP192578.1, on the reverse strand, counting down.
CAGCGTCCGGCGCGCGGCTCGTCGTGATCGGCGGGTTCAGCTCGCTGCGCCCGGAGCCGGGCGCCCCGCGGTTCGCCGAGGGCGACGACCTGCCGCCGGAGTTCGCCGACGAGGCGCGCGAGCTGAACGCGGTGCTGGAGGACCTCATCCAGAACGCCCCGGAGGGCCTCGACTGGGTGTTCGTCAGCCCGGCGGCGGCCTACGGCTCGTACGCCCCGGCACAGGACCCGCGCGGCGAGTACCGCGTGGGCGACGACGTCGCACTGTTCGACGCGGACGGCTCGTCGTTCATCGGCGGAGAGGACTTCGCGAAGGCCGTCGTCGACGAGATCGAGACGCCGTCGCGTCGGCGGGCGCAGATCCACTTCGCCTACTGACACGCCGAGAGTCGCTTGCCGCCGCCATCCACCCGTGGCACCGTGCACAACGGGTGGATGCGCGGCGCCCGCGAGCGGCCCGCGACCACGACGGACCACGAACCGGAACGGAGTGAGCATGGCGAAGCAGAAGAAGCTGGAGAAGGCGGCTGCGAAGGCCCTCAACCGCGCCGAGGAGGCGGTCGCCGAGGCGCGCGCCGCCGTCGGGAGGCTCGACACGAAGAAGGCCAAGAAGCGGGCGGATGCGCTCGAGCGCGAGCTCGCGGAGCTCGGCCGCGACACGGCGGCCGCACGCGCGCCGGGCGGCGACACGGAGGATCCCTCCGTGGACCTCACCCCTCCCCTCCCGTCGGTGCGCGACGACCAGGTGGAGCAGACCGGGGAGTTCGCCGGCTCGGTCACCACCCCGGTGCCGCACGACCCCGAGCTCGACGGCCTGACGTTGCAGGCGCTGCGCGACGTCGCCAGGAGCCGCGGCCTCCGCAACACCTCCCGGCTCAGCAAGGGCCAGTTGATCGAGCGTCTGAGCGAGTGACCCGCACGGGTCTACGGTTACAGGCACGGAAGGAGACCGAGTGGACGACGAGGCGCGCGAGGTGACCGAGCAGGTCGACAGCCCGACGGAGGGCGGACCGGAGACGACGGAGGAGCAACCGCCGGAGGAGATCACCTACGACGAGCAGCTCTACCCCGCGCGTCCCCGGCGGCTGCGGCCGCGGGCGAACCTGCGCGGGGGCAGCATCCGCCGCTCCTTCTCCGATCCGCGCGCCGCCAACGGCCAGAACCCGGCGTACGTGGAGTGGCTGGTGCGCCAATCCATGCTGAAGGATGCGGACGTGCTCAGCCGGCAGCTCTCCGGCTCGCCGAGCATGTGGCGCAACCCGTACGCCCGGCCGGACGCCCGCCGTGCGGTCTCCACCTCCGACGTCTGGTTCACCGCGTACCCGATCTCGCTGATCACGCGGCCGGGAGAGTCGTTCCTCTCCGCGCTGGCCGACCCCGAGCTGTGGACGGCCTTCGAGCGGATCGGCATCAACGGCGTCCACACCGGGCCGGTGAAGCGCGCGGGCGGCATCCGCGGCTGGCAGGAGACCCCGAGCGTCGACGGCCACTTCGACCGCATCGGCACGCAGATCGACCCCGCCTTCGGCGACGAGGACACCTTCCGCCGCGTGACGGATGTGGCCGAGGAGCACGGCGGCAGCGTCATCGACGACATCGTGCCGGGTCACACCGGCAAGGGCGCCGACTTCCGGCTCGCCGAGATGGCGTACAAGGACTACCCCGGGATCTACCACATGGTCGAGATCCCGCCCGACGAGTGGCACCTGCTGCCCGAGGTGCCGGAGGGCCGCGACTCGGTGAACCTCGACGAGGCGACCGAGGCATCCCTCGCCGACCGGGGGTACATCATCGGCGAGCTGCAGCGGGTCATCTTCTTCGCGCCGGGCGTCAAGGAGACGAACTGGAGCGTCACCGCGCCCGTGATCGGCGTGGACGGCATCACGCGGCGCTGGGTCTACCTCCACTACTTCAAGGAGGGCCAGCCCTCGGTCAACTGGCTGGACCCGACGTTCTCGGGCATGCGCCTGGTGATCGGCGACGCCCTGCACTCGCTCGGCGACCTCGGCACGAGCGCACTGCGGCTGGATGCCAATGGCTTCCTCGGCGTCGAGAAGAGCGCCGAGGGGATGCCGGCCTGGTCGGAGGGCCACCCCTGTCGCACGCGGCGAACCACATCATCGCGGGCATGGTGCGCAAGGTCGGCGGGTTCACCTTCCAGGAGCTGAACCTGACGGTCGAGGACATCCGCGACACCGGCGCCGTCGGCGCCGACCTGTCGTACGACTTCATCAACCGGCCCGCGTACCACCACGCGCTGGCGACCGGCGACACCGAGTTCCTGCGCCTCACCCTGCGCACCTCGCTGGAGCTGGGCGTCGAGCCGGTCAGCCTGGTGCACGGCATGCAGAACCACGACGAGCTCACCTACGAGCTCGTGCACTGGGCGACGCTGCACCAGAACGACGTCTACACGTTCCGCGGCGAGGAGATCACGGGCGGTGAGCTGGCCCAGCGCATCCGGCAGGATCTGGTGGAGGCGATCACCCGGCCGGCGGCCGACTACAACCTCGTCTTCACCACGAACGGCATCGCCTGCACCTCGGCCTCGCTGATCGCGGCGACGCAGGGCCATGCGACCCTCGACTCGATCACGGACGACGACATGCCCGCCATCCGGGATGCGCACCTGCTGCTCGCGGCGTTCAACGCCTGGCAGCCGGGCGTCTTCGCGCTCTCCGGCTGGGACCTCCTGGGCTCCCTCACCATCCCGCGCTCCGAGGTGGCCGACCTGATCGCGGAGGGCGACACGCGCTGGGTGGAGCGCGGAGCGCACGACCTGCTGGGCGTCGCCCCCGACGCGGAGCGGTCCGCCTCGGGGATGCCCCGCGCACGGTCGCTCTACGGAACGCTTCCCGACCAGCTGCGGCGGCGGGACTCGTTCGCGAGCCGCCTGCGTCAGCTGCTGCGCATCCGGAACCGCTGGGGCATCGCGACCGCCCGGCAGGTGGACGTTCCGGACGTCGCGCATCCCGGGATGCTCGTCATGGTGCACGAGCTCGAGACGCTCGACGCGCAGGGGCTTCCGATCGTGCAGCTCACCGTGCTCAACATGACGGACACCGCCGTGGACGGGACGGTCCGCTCGGAAGCGCTGCCGCACCGCGCCACCGTGACGGACGCCGCCGACGGCAGCGAGGTGGGGACCGTGGACGACCTGGCCAGCTTCCCGGTCAGCGTTCCCGCGTACGGCGCCCGCTTCCTGGTGCTGGAGCGCACGCCCGCCGAGCAGTGAGCGGCGGGCGCGGCGCTCTCGCGCATCAGGCGAGGAGTTCGCGCACGCGCGGCACGACCTCCTCGCCGTAGAGCCGGATGGCCGTGAGCAGCGACTCGTCCGTCATGCCGGGGATGCCGTACTTCAGGTCGAACCGGTTGGCGCCGACCACCGGCAGGTTCGCGGCGATCTTCGCGGCGACGGTCTCGGGCGAGCCGACGTAGAGGCTGCCGTCGGGGCCGAGCTCGCGGCGGAACGACGCCTCGGTCGGGATCGCGAAGCCGCGGGTGGCGCTCACCTTGGTGATCATCGCCCGGTAGTGCGGCCAGAACTCCGCGATCGCCTGCTCGTCGGTCGCGGCGACGTGTCCGGGCGAGTGCAGTCCGATCGGCTGCGGCTCCCGCCCGAACTGCTCCAGGGCCTTGTGGAACAGCTCCGCGTACGGGGCGAACCTCGCGACCGGGCCGCCGATGACGGCCAGCATGAGCGAGAAGCCGTAGTGGGCGGTGCGGATGACCGACTCGGGGCTGCCGCCCACGCCGATCCAGGTCGGCAGCGGCGCCTCCAGGTGCGGGACCACATCCTGGTCGCGGAGGCCGGCACGCGTGCGGCCGTTCCAGGTGACCGGACCGCCCTCGCGCAGCTGCGCGAAGAGGTTGGTCTTCTCCTCGAAGAGCTCCTCGTAGTCGTTCAGGTCGAACCCGAACAGCGGGAACGAGTCGATGCTCGACCCGCGGCCGAGGATGACCTCCGCGCGACCGCCGGAGATCGCCTGGAGGGTGGAGTAGCGCTGGAAGACGCGCACCGGGTCGTCGGAGCTCAGCACGGTGACGGCGGAGCCGAGGTGGATGCGCTCGGTTCGCGCCGCGATCGCGCTCAGCACCACGTCGGCGGCGGAGAGCGGCATGTCGTCGGTGTGGTGCTCGCCGATGCCGAAGAAGTCGAGGCCGGCGGCCTCCGCGGCGACGCCGTGCCCGACGAGGTCGCGGATGGTCTGCGCATGCGTGATCGGGTCGCCCGCGGGGTCGCTGGTGACGTCGCCGAACGTGTCGACGCCGAAGGTGAGCGGGAAGGTGTGGGGTGCGGTGTTCATTTTTGTGGGGTTCTTCCGGGTGTGTCGAGTGGATGTGGGGGTCGGGCGTTCAGGCGGCGGCAGGCTCGAGCTCGCCGGCGACCGCCGCGCGGAAGGCGGCGGCGTCGAGGCGCGCGCCGAAGACCGGGCCGCCGGGCTCGAACGCGACGCCGTCGCGCAGACCGTGGAGGAGCACGACGTCGTAGCCGATGTCGTCGATGAGCTCGGCGACGCGGGTGGCGGCGCCTGCGTCGTCCGAGGCCACGCCGAGGGCGCGGCGGTCCGGGTCGCCCGCAGGACGGCGGTCCTCCTCCATCTCGTGGTAGCCGATGTGGTTGAACGTCTTCACGACGGTGGCGCCGGGGAGCTCGCGCTGCACGATCTCGCTGCTGGTGAGCGACGCATCCTCGAACAGGGGCTGCACGCCGTCGGTCGGCGCCCAGTAGTTCATCGAGTCGATGACGAGCTTGCCGTCGAGCATCCCCCGGTCGAGGCCGGAGAACCGGTGCAGCGGGATGGCGAGGATCACGACGTCCGCGCGGGCCACAGCATCCGCCGCCCACGCCGGGCGCGCGCCGGGCATGACGACGGACGCGATCAGCTGGATGCGCTGCGGGTCGCCCGAGGCGGCCACGGTCACGTCGTATCCGGCGTCGAGCAGGATGCGCGCGAGCGCCGAGCCGACGTGACCGACGCCGAGGATGGCGACGCGGGGTCACGTGATGCCGGTGGTCATGGGCGGGGTCCTTCCGTGGAGTCGAGGTGTTCGCGGATACTGCCCAGCACATCGGCGAGGGCGTCGATCTGCTGGGGCCGGAGGGCGTCGGCGAAAAGACGCTTGACGGCGCGCAGGTGGGGCCCTGACGCACGGCGGATCGCATCGAAGCCGTCGTCGGTGAGGACCACGAGGGCGCCGCGGTTGTCGGTCGGACAGTCGGTGCGCTCGATCAGCCCGCGCTTCTCCATCCGCCCGAGGTGGTGCGAGACCCGGCTGCGCTCCCAGTCGATCGCGTCCGCGACCTCGGAGGAGCGAAGGGTACGGTCGGGCGCCTCCGTGAGGGCGAGCAGCACGGCGTAGTCGCCGGGCGACAGTTCCACCTGCTGCAGTTCCGCCGAGAGCAGACGGCGCAGCTCGGCGGTGGTGTCGAGCAGCGAGCGCCACACCGCGAGCTCGCGGTCGGTGAGGCGTTCGGGCGCTTCGGGCTGGGGCATACGGACCTCGTTCGATCGACGTCGGCTGAAGTAGCTGACATGTCAATCAACTGCGGCGGGGCTCCGATTGTTCCCGGCTGCCGTGGCTTGTAGCGTTGCCCCATGACCGAGCTGCCGGACGCCCTGCCCGCCGACTACGACCCCGCGCACGTGTTCCGTGTCGTCGCCATGCCGGTCGCTCAGGGCTGGGGCGTGTGGCTGCGCGCGGCGGACGACAGCATCATCCACAGCTTCGGTCTCGGCTTCCCGCCCGGTACGCCGTTCCAGCCGGACGTGCTCGCCGTCCTCGGCCCGCTCCTCAACGTGCAGTACGCGCTGGCCTTCCACGGCCCCGAGTCGTGGGATGAGCTCGAGGGCCACTGGTCGGCCGTCGTCTACGAGTACACCCCGCGCTAGCGTCGGAGTTTCGGCCGCCTGCGCCTCCGGCCGGCGTCGGAGTTTCGGCCGCCTGCCGTTCGATTCTCCTGCCGGACTGCCATTCGAAGGAGTTCCGGCGCCCGATCTCCTTCGATCCGCCGGGTCGGAGGCCGCCGTGCTTCGGTCGGATCTCCGCCCGGCCTCCGCCGTTTCGCCCTCCCGGCCGCGTCCCGCCGGAGCAATCGGCCGCCCTCTCCGACGTCGCATCGGCGGATTCGTCACGAATGTACGTTCTGCGGGGCCAACGGCGACCATTCGTCACGAATCTGTCGCCTGTCGGTGCCTTCCCGTCCCGAGCGCACTCCGCTGCCGAAGGATTCGTGACGAATGGTCGCCATTCGGCGCCCATAACGACCATTCGTCACGAATGTCTCACCGACAGGGACGGTTCCGGATCCGTCGGGGTCGCGGTGTTTTGTGCCAAATCGTGGTTATGCCGGGGCGATTACCGCGATTTGGCGCAAATCTTCCCGCGAGCGCACGTCACGCGGGCGCGCGTCACGCGGGCGTGTCAGGTGTCGGTGGGGACGGTGTAGGTGCGGCGCAGGGGTTGGAGGCGGGTGAGCTGGGTGACGTGGGCGGGGGTGAGTTCGGCGAGGGAGCGGACCTGGAGGAGTTTCATGGTGCGGACGAGCTGGTCGGTGAGGATGTGAATGGTGCGGTCCACCCCTTCCCGCCCGCCGGCCATCAGCCCGTACAGGTACGCCCGCCCGATCAGGGTGAACTTGGCCCCCAACGCGTACGCGGCGATGATGTCGGCGCCGTTCATGATGCCGGTGTCGATCGCGACCTCGGTGTGGTGGCCGACCTCGCGGGCCACGGAGGGGAGGAGGTGGAACGGGATCGGCGCCCGGTCCAACTGCCGGCCGCCGTGGTTGGAGAGCACGATTCCATCCACCCCGTGGTCGACCAGGCGGCGCGCGTCCTCAACGTTCTGCACCCCCTTGATCACCAGCTTCCCCGGCCACAGCGCCCGGATCTCCGCGAGGTCGTCGTAGTCGATCGAGGGGTCCATCGCCGCGTTCAGCAGGTCGCCGACGGTGCCGCCGGTCGCGGACAGCGACGCGAACTCCAGCTTCGGGGTGGTCAGGAAGTCATACCACCACCACGGCCTGGGGATCGCGTTCAGAATCGTCCCCAGGGTCAGCTGCGGTGGGATGGAGAACCCGTTCCTCTTGTCCCGCAACCGCGCCCCCGCCACCGGGGTGTCCACCGTGAAGAACAGGGTGTCGAACCCCGCAGCGGCCGCCCGTTCCACCAGGGCGTAGCTGATCTCCTTCTGCCGCATCACATACAACTGGAACCAGTTCCGCCCGTGCGGGTTCGCCGCCTTCACCCCCTCGATCGACGTCGTCCCCAACGTGGACAGGGTGAACGGGATGCCCGCCGCCCCCGCCGCCCCAGCCCCCGCGGTCTCCCCTCGGTCTGCATCAACCGGGTGAACCCGGTCGGGGCGATCCCGAACGGCAACGCCGACGGGCCACCCCAGATCTCACACGACGTATCCACCGTCGACACATCCCGCAGGATCGACGGATGGAACTCCACATCCTGGAACGCCTGCCGAGCCCTGGCCAACGACAACTCCCCTCCGCGGCACCCTCCGTGTAATCGAACGCCGCCCGAGGCGTCCGACGGCGAGCGATCCGCGCCAGATCCTCGATCGTCAGCGCCGACTCCAACCTGCGCTTCTTCAGATCCAGCTCCGGCTTCTTGAACTGCATCAACTCCAGCAACTCAGCCGGACGGGGAAACTGACGGTCAACCATGGATGAGGATCCTAACGGGGGTCGTAACGGACGATCTGGGTGGTGCGGGCGACCAGGGCGCGGAGCGTCTCCAGGTCGCCGGTGAGGAGGCCGGCGGCTCGCGCCTGCACGAGGACGTTGCCGATCGCCGTGGCCTCGACGGGGCCGGCGAGCACGGGCAGTCCGCTGCGGTCGGCGGTCGCCTGGCAGAGCAGCGCGTTGCGCGCTCCCCGCCGACGATGTGGATGGCCTCCACCGGCACTCCGGTCAGCCCGGCGGCGGTGCGCACGGTCGCCGCGAACGCGGCGGCGAGGCTCTCGACGATGACGCGCACGAGGCCGGCGGGAGACGCCGGAGCGCGTAGTCCGCGCTCCTCGAACCACTCCGCGATGCGCGATGGCAGGTCGCCCGGCGCCAAGAAGCGCGGGTCGTCGGCGTCGAACACCTCGGTGGGACGCGGCAGCTCGGCCGCCTCCGCCAGCAGCCCGGCAAGGTCGACGTGGAGGCCGCGCCGCTGCCACTCGCGGATGGACTCGCTGAGCAGCCACAGCCCCATGACGTTGTGCAGGTACCGGATGCGCCCATCCACCCCGCCCTCGTTGGTGAAGTTCGCGGCGCGGCCCTCCTCGGAGACGACGCGCTCGGACAGCTCCACGCCGACGAGGCCCCAGGTGCCGCACGAGATGTAGGCGGCGCGGGACGCATCCATCGGCACGGCGACGACCGCCGAGGCCGTATCGTGCGAGCCGACGGCGGTCACCGCCGGGCCGGGGCCCGCGAACGGCAGGTCGCGCGCCAGCGCCGGCAGCAGACCGCCGACCCGCGTGCCCGCATCCACGAGCGGGGCGAAGGCCGCGCGCGGCAGCCCCAGCCGGTCGATGAGTGTGTCGTTCCAGGCCCCGTCAGCGGTCAGCAGCCCCGTGGTGGAGGCGTTGGTGCGTTCGGCATGCTGGGCGCCGGTCAGCCAGTAGGCGATGAGGTCCGGGACGAGGAGGAAGCGGTCGGCGCTGTCGAAGGACCCGTCGGCTGCATCCACGGCCAGCTGGTACAGCGAGTTGAACGGCAGGAACTGCAGGCCGCCCTCGCGGTACAGCTCCTCCGGAGGGACCGCCGCATGCACCGCCGAGACGCCGGCCGACGTCCGCTCGTCGCGGTAGTGGTACGGCTCTCCGAGCAGCCGGCCGGCGCGCAGAAGGCCGTAGTCGACCGCCCACGAGTCCACCCCGATGGATGCGAGCCCCGGGTCCGACCGGGACACGGACGCCAGGCCGTCGAGCACGCTCGCGTACAGCCCGGTCACGTCCCAGTGCAGGGCCGCGCGCTCCCCTCCCACACCCGCACGGGCGTGTTGAGGAAGCGCGCGGCCTCCGTCAGCTCCAGCGTGTCCGCGCCGACGCGCGCGTGCATGACCCGGCCGCTGGTCGCGCCCAGGTCGACCGCCGCGACGGTGCCGACCACTCCGCTCATCAGAGGGCCCCGCTCATCGCAGGAAGGCGGCCGCGACCCCGGCGTCGACCGGGATGTGCAGGCCGGTGGTGTGGTCCAGGTCCGCCGAGGTCAGCACGGCGACCGCGTTGGCCACGTTCTCCGGCAGCACCTCGCGCTTGAGCAGGGTGCGCTGCGCGTAGTACGTGCCGAGCTCCTCCTCGGGCACGCCGTAGACCGCGGCACGCTTGGCGCCCCAGCCGCCGGCGAAGATGCCCGACCCGCGCACGACGCCGTCGGGGTTGATGCCGTTGACCTTCACGCCGTGGTCACCGAGCTCCGCCGCGAGCAGCCGCACCTGGTGCGCCTGGTCGGCCTTGGTCGCCGAGTAGGCGATGTTGTTCGGGCCGGCGAAGACGGAGTTCTTGGACGAGATGTAGACGATGTCGCCGCCGAGGCCCTGCTCGATGAGGACCTTGGCGGCCGCCTTCGAGACCAGGAACGAGCCCTTGGCCATCACGTCGTGCTGCAGGTCCCAGTCGGCCTCGGTGGTCTCCAGCAGCGGCTTCGAGATCGACAGGCCGGCGTTGTTGACGATCAGGTCGAGGCCGCCGAACTGCAGCAGCGCCTCCTGGATGCCCTTCTGGATGTCGGACTCGCTCGTGACGTTCGCCGCCACCCCGATCGCCACATCCGTGCCGCCGAGCTCCGCCGCCGCCTGCTGCGCCTTCGAGAGGTCGAGGTCGGCGATGACGACGCACGCGCCCTCGGCCGCGAGACGGGTCGCGATGGCCTTGCCGATCCCGGACGCAGCGCCGGTCACGAGCGCGATGCGCCCGGCGTGGGACTTCGGCTTCGGGAGCCGCTGCAGCTTGGCCTCCTCCAGCGACCAGTACTCGATCCGGAACTTCTCGGCCTCGTCGATCGGCGCATAGGACGACAGCGCCTCGGCGCCGCGCATCACGTTGATGGCGTTGATGTAAAACTCACCCGCCACCCGCGCGGTCTGCTTGTCCTTGCCGTAGGAGAACATCCCGACGCCCGGGATGAGCACGATCGCCGGGTCCGCGCCGCGCATCGCGGGCGAGTCGGCGGTCGCGTACCTCTCGTAGTACGCCGTGTACTCGGCCCGGTACTGCTCGTGCAGCTCCTTCAGCCGGACGATCGAGTCCTCGATGGAGGCGTCGGCCGGCAGGTCCAGGATGAGCGGCTTGACCTTCGTGCGCAGGAAGTGGTCCGGGCAGGAGGTGCCCAGCGCGCCCAGGCGCGGGTGCTCCTCCGACGCCAGGAAGTCGAGCACGACCTCCGCATCGGTGAAGGAGCCGACCTGCGGCTTGTCGGTCGAGGCGAGCCCGCGGATCGTCGGCGCGAGCGCCGCCGCCTTCGCCCGCCGCTCGGCCGGGTCCAGCGGCTCGTTCGCCGCGATCCGGGCGCCGAACGGCTCGGGGCGGCCGTGCTCGCCGATGTAGTCGCTCGCGGTCTGGATGATCCACAGCGAGTTGGCCTCCGCCTCGTCGCTCGTCTCACCCCAGGCCGTGATGCCGTGACCGCCGAGGATGCAGCCGATCGCCTCCGGGTTCGCCCGCTTGATCGCAGCGATGTCGAGGCCCAGCTGGAAACCGGGACGCCGCCACGGCACCCACACGACGCGACCGCCGAAGACCTCGGCCGTCAGCCGCTCGCCGTCGGCCGCCGTCGCGATCGCGATGCCGGAGTCGGGGTGCAGGTGGTCGACGTGGGCCGCATCCACCAGGCCGTGCATGGCCGTGTCGATCGACGGCGCCGCGCCGCCCTTGCCGTGCAGCGTGTAGTCGAAGGCGGCGACCATCTCGTCCTCGCGCTCGACGCCCGGATAGACGTTCTGCAGCGCGCGCAGGCGGTCGAGGCGGAGCACGGCGAGGCCGGACTCCGTCAGCGTGCCGAGGTCTCCCCGGAGCCCTTCACCCAGAGCAGCTCGACCGGCTCACCGGTCACCGGGTCGGTCTCGGTGCCCTTGGCGGACGTGTTGCCGCCGGCGTAGTTGGTGTTCTTCGGGTCCGACCCGAGGCGGTTCGAGCGGGCGATCAGCGCCGCGACGGTCTCGTTGGTCATCATGCCCCCCATCCGGCCTGGGTGCCGCCCACGCGCTCGGTCTCGATCTTCTGCTGGTATCCGCCAGCCTTGTACGCGGCCATCGGGTCGGCCGGCAGCCCGCGCGACTCGCGCCAGGCGGCCAGATCGGCGCGCACGTCGGTGTTGAACGCATCCATGAACACGGTGTTGGCGGCGAGCACGTCGTTCGCGCGCTGCGCCGCATCCAGCGCCTCGGTGTCCACGAGCAGCGCCTTGGCGGTGGCCTCCTGGACGTTGAGCACCGAGCGGATCTGGCCCGGGATCTTCGCCTCGAGGTTGTGGCACTGGTCGAGCATGAACGCGACCTCGGGATTGCCGTAGCCGCCTCCGCGGATCACCTCGAAGACGATGCGGAAGAGCTGGAACGGGTCGGCCGCGCCCACGATCAGGTCGTCGTCGGCGTAGAAGCGGCTGTTGAAGTCGAAGCTCCCGAGCTTCCCGAGGCGCAACAGCTGCATCACGATGAACTCGATGTTGGTGCCCGGAGCGTGGTGGCCCGTGTCGAGGCAGACGAACGCGCGCTCGCCGAGCGCCGCGGTCTGCACGTAGCTGGTCCCCCAGTCCGGAACATCCGTGTGATAGAACGCCGGCTCGAAGAACTTGTACTCCAGCACCAGCCGCTGGCCCTCGCCGATCCGCTCGTAGATCTTCTGCAGAGAGTCCGCGAGGCGGTCCTGCCGGGCGCGGAGCGAATCCTGACCCGGGTAGTTGGTGCCGTCGGCCAGCCAGATCTTCAGGTCGCGCGAGCCGGTCTCGTTCATCACGTCGATGCACTCGAAGTGGTGGTCGATCGCCTTCTGGCGGATGCGGTCGTCGTGGTGGGTGACCGAGCCGAACTTGTAGTCGTCGTCCTGGAACGTGTTCGAGTTGATCGTGCCCAGAGCCACGCCGTTGTCCTCGGCGTGCTTCGCCAGATCGGCGTAGGAGTCGACGCGATCCCACGGGATGTGCAGGGCGACGGTCGGCGCGAGCCCGGTGTGCTTGTGCACCTGCGCCGCGTCCGAGATCTTCTCGTACGGGTCGCGGGCGGTGCCCGGGGTGCCGAACACCTTGAAGCGGGTGCCGGAGTTGCCGAACGCCCAGCTCGGCAGCTCGATCGCCTGCAGCGCGAGCTGATCGCGGATGGACGGGAAGTCAGTCAATGTCCTGCGCCTTTCGTGAATGAATCGTTTCAGTATAGCCCGGGACGGACGCAGCGGCGAGCTGGTCCTCCAGGTGGAAGATCTCGGGGATGAGCTCGAAGGATCGGTCGGGAGCGGCCCCGTCCAGTCCGTCGAACAGCCGGCTCATCTCGGCCTGCCAGCGCGCGTTGACCTCCGTGAGGTCCATGCGCCGCTGGATGGATGCGTAGTCGTCCCGCGCCTCGACGTAGCCGATCAGCCAGCCGTCGTCGGCGAGGAAGAGCGAGTAGTTGTCCCATCCGGTCTCCTTGAGCGCCGCGAGCATCTCGGGCCAGACGGCCGCATGCCGGGCGCGGTACTCGTCCAGGTGGACCGGGTCGACGCGGAGGCGGAAGCAGGCTCGTTGCATGGCGGCGCTTTCGTGAGGAGGCAGGAGAGGGTCGCCCGGCCGGCCGGGGTGCGCCGGCCGGGCGAGGGGTTCAGGACGAGATCAGAAGTTGAACTTGTCGATGTTGTCCTTGTTGAAGACGAACGGGTCGCCCAGCAGCACGGTGGCGTTGTCGCCGATGGTGAACTTGCCGAGCTTGCCCGCCTCGAAGGACTCGCCCTTCTTGCCGGTGATCTTGCCGTCGATCAGCGCCTTCGCGGTGAAGGCGGCCAGGTAGCCGAGGTCCTCGGGGTTCCAGAGAGCGAACTCGTCGACCGTGCCGTCCTTGACGTACTCGCGCATCTGGTTCGGCGTGCCGAGCCCGGTCAGCTTGACCTTGCCCTTGGCGTCCGAGGTGCTCAGGTAGCGTGCTGCGGCCGCGATGCCGACCGTGGTGGGCGAGATGATGCCCTTCAGGTTCGGGTGCGTCTGCAGCAGCGCGGCGGTCTTGTCGAACGAGGTCTGGTCGTCGTCGTTGCCGTAGACGGTGTCGACGAGCTTCACGTTCGGGTGGTCCTTCGCGAGGTCCTTCTTCATGAGCTCGATCCAGGCGTTCTGGTTGGTGGCGTTGGCGGCGGCCGAGAGGATGGCGACCTCGCCGCTGTCCCCGATCTCCTTCGAGATCGTGTCGACCTGCACCTTGGCGATGCCCTCGGCGGTGGCCTGGTTCACGAACACGTCGCGGAACTTGGCGTCGGTGTCGGAGTCGAAGGTGACGATCTTGACGCCGGCCGACTTCGCCTGGGTCAGCGCGCTGCCGAGCGCGGTCGGGTCGTTGGCCGAGAGCACGATCGCGCCGACCTGCTGCTGGGTCAGCGTGTTGATGTAGCTGACCTGTGCGTCCGCGGTCGCGGTCGACGGGCCGACCTGGTTGTAGGTGCCCTTGAACGACGTGACGGCCGTCTCGCCGCCCTTGTCGGAGGTGTCGAAGTACGGGTTGCCCAGGTTCTTCGGCAGGAAGGTGATCTTGTAGTTCTTGTCGCCGGAGCCGGAGCCGGAGCCGGAGCCGCCGGAGCCGCTTGAGCAGCCGGTGACGGCGAGGGCGACGGCGACGACGCCGGCGCCGAGGGCGATCAGGCGCTTGGTGCGGCGCGAGGTGGAGGGCAACATCGTTGTTCCTTTCGGGGTGGGTGGATGCAGGTGGTGCGGGTGGGACGTGCCTACGACTGTTGTCGTCGTCGGCGGGCTCGCGAGCCGCGTACCCAGGCGAGGATGCGGGGCGACAGCACGGAGAGGATGAGCAGGACGCCGGTGATGATGTTGATGGCGTCCGAGCTGACGTTGGCGAGGCGGAGCGCGCTCTGCAGCACGCCGATCAGCAGCACGCCGGCGACGACGCCGTGCATCGCGCCCTTGCCGCCGAAGATCGAGACGCCGCCGAGGAGCACCGCCGCGATGACGGACAGCTCGAGCCCGACCGCGTTGTCGCCGCGGGCGCTGCCGTAGCGCAGCGTCCAGTAGATGCCCGCGAGCGCGGAGATCAGCCCGGTCAGCAGGAACGCGATGAACTTGGTGCGGGCCACGTGCACGCCCGAGAACGCGGCCGTCTCGGAGCTGAGCCCGAGGGCGAACAGCCCGCGACCGTACGGGGTGGCGTGCAGCAGCAGCGCGAACACGACGATCAGAATCACGACGAGCACCATCACGACAGGGATGCCGGACGTGCCGAACCGCTGCTGCGCCAGGTTCTGCCAGAAGAACGGGAACTCGGTGATCGCCGTCGTGCCGAGCAGTCCGACCGCGATCCCGCGGAACAGCGCGAGCGTCCCGATGGTCACCGCGAGCGACGGGAGGCCGACGACCGTCACGAGGAAGCCGTTGACCGCGCCGCAGACCAGCCCGACCACGAGACAGACGACGAACGCCGCCTCGATCGGCCAGCCCGCCTTCGTCAGCACGCCGAGGAGCACGCTGCTGAGGCCGAGGGTGCTGGCCACCGAGAGGTCGATCTCGCCGGTGACGATGACGAAGGTCATCGGCAGGGCGATCATCAGGATGGGCGTAACATCCAGCAGCAGGAAGCCGAGCGTGACCGGCGTGCCGAAGTTCTGAACGGTCGCGGAGGCCACGATCGCGACCACGATCAGGGCGACGATGACGGCGGACTCGCGGGTGAGCAGCCAGCGCTGCCACAGCGGGCGGCTGTAGTCCGGGTAGGTCCGCGCGGTCGCGGCGGTGGCGGGTGCCTGGATGTCGGTCACGCGGCGACCTCTCTTTCGGCGACGAGGCGGCGGGAGAGCCGCAGGGCGAGCACACGGTCGAGGACGATGGCGCCGATGATCAGCACGCCGACGACGGCCTGCTGCCAGAAGTCCTGGATTCCGAGGATGGGCAGCGCCCGGTTGATGGTGAGCAGCAGCACCGCGCCGAGCACGGCCCCGTACACCGAGCCGCTGCCGCCGAAGATGGCCACGCCGCCGATGACGGCCGCCCCGACGGCCTGCAGTTCGAGGCCGCTTCCGGTCTGCGAGCTGACCGTGCCGTAGCGGGCGACGAACAGCACGCCCGCGAGGCCGGCGGTCGCTCCCGAGAGCACGAAGGCGGTGAGGATGCGGCGGGTCACCTTGAGGCCGTACAGCTCTGCCGCGGCCGGGTCGGACCCGATCGCGTAGAGCTCGCGGCCGCCGCGGCGGTTGCGCAGGAACCAGCCGGCGATCAGCATCACGATCACGGCGAGGATGGTGAGGTAGGGAATGGTGAGGAACGACCCCGTCCCGAGGCCCAGGAACGCGGGCGGCATGTCGCTCGCGTTGATGCGGTTGCTGCCCGCCCAGAGCACGTCGATGCCGCGGTAGGCGTAGAGCGTGCCGAGGGTGATGACCAAGGCGGGCACCTTGCCGAAGGCGACCAGCGCGCCGTTGATCAGGCCGAGGACGGCGCCGGCCAGAGCGCCGATCACGAACACGGCGATGATCGGGATGCCCGGGATGTCGGCGAAGAGCCGGCCGGTCAGGTACGCGGTGAGGCCCACCACCGAGCCGACGGAGAGGTCGACGTTGCGGGTGATGATGACGATCGCCTGGCCGATGGCGACGAGCGCCAGGATGGCCGGGGTGAGCAGCAGGTCGCGCCAGCCGTCCGCGCTGAACAGGAAGGACGGGTTGATCGCCGTGGTGACGGCGATCACGACGAGGATCGCGAGCAGGATGCCGGTCTCGCGCGCCCGGACGAACGAGCGGGCGAGGCGGGTCGCCCGGCTGGGGACCTTCTCGGGGGTGAGGGCGGGTGTCGTCATCGGGCGGACTCCTCGAGGGCGTGGGTGGCCGCGAACATGACGTTCTCGGCGTCGGCGACGGAGCGGTCGAGCTCGGCCGTGATGCGGCCCTCGCGCACGACGAGCACGCGGTCGGCCATCCCGAGCACCTCCGGCAGCTCGGACGAGATCATGAGCACGCCCATCCCCCGCCCGGCGAGCTCGGAGAGCAGGCGGTGCACCTCGGCCTTCGTCCCGACGTCGATGCCGCGCGTCGGCTCGTCGATGATGAGCACGCGCGGGTCGGTGGCGAGCCACTTGCCGAGCACGACCTTCTGCTGGTTGCCGCCGGAGAGCGTGCCGGTCAGAGTGTCGAGCGCGTTGGTCTTGAGCTGGAGCCGGCTCGCCCACACCCGCGCCGCCTCGTTCTCGGCGGCGCTGCGGATGAAGCCGAGCTTGGACAGCTTGCTGCGGATGGCGAGCGTGCTGTTGCGCGCGACCGACTCCTCCAGCACCAGACCCTGCTTGCGGCGGTCCTCGGGCACGAGCGCGAGGCCCGCGGCCATCGCGGCGGTCGGCCGGCGCTTCGGCACGGCGCGCCCGGCGACCCGGACGCTTCCGCTCTCGTAGCCGTCGACGCCGAAGACCGCGCGGGCGATCTCGCTGCGTCCGGCGCCGACCAGGCCGGCGAGGGCGACGATCTCGCCCGAGCGCACGGTGAAGCTGACGTCGTGGAACACGCCGGCCGAGGTCAGGTGCTCGACCACCAGCAGCGGCTCGCCGATCGCGGCCTCCTGCTTGGGGAACAGCTCGGTCACATCCCGGCCGACCATGCGGCGCACGATCTCGTCCTCCGTGACGTCCGCGGTGGCGTCGCTTGAGACATAGGCGCCGTCGCGCATGACGGTGATCCGGTCGCACAGCGAGAAGACCTCGTCGAAGCGGTGCGAGATGAAGACGATGCCGCGGCCCTCGTCGCGCAGGCTGCGGGCGACGGCGAACAGCCGCTCGACCTCGACGCCGGAGAGGGCGGCGGTGGGCTCGTCCATGATGAGGAGGCGCGCATCCAGCGAGATGGCCTTCGCGATCTCGATCAGCTGCTGGTCGGCGATGCTGAGGCCCTCGGCGAGACGGTCCGGGTCGATGTGGACTCCGAGGCGGCGAAAGATGCCGGTCGCCTCCGTGCGCATCGCCTTGCGGTCGATGCGGCCGAGGCGGTCCGTCGGCTGGCGGCCCATGAAGATGTTCTCGGTGACCGACAGGTCGGGGAAGAGCGTCGGCTCCTGGTAGATGACCGCGATGCCGGCGTTCTTCGCCTCGGCGGTGGTCGTGAAGTCGACCGTCTCGCCGCGGAACCGCAGCTCGCCGCTGTCGCGCTGGTAGAGCCCGGCGACGATCTTGACGAGCGTGGACTTGCCGGCGCCGTTCTCTCCGACCAGCGCGTGGATGGACGCCTGCTCGACGACGAGGTCGGCCCGGCTGAGCGCGATCACCTGGCCGAAGGCCTTGGCCACGCCGCGGAGTTCGAGGACCGGCGGACCGCCGGCTGCGGGGGTGTGAGGGGACGTCATTGTCGGAGCGCTTCTCCATCGAGGCTGTGAACCGTTTCAAACTGAAACGTTGAAATGACCTTGCCAGACGGCGGGCGTTCCGTCAAGTCTTCGCGCGAATCCGCTGTCTCGCGCGTTGAAACGTGGATAATATGCAGTCACGCACGAATGTGAGGAGCCTCATGCCGTCCGCCAGCGTCAAAGACGTCGCCGCGCTCGCCGGTGTCTCGGTCGGGACGGTCTCGAACGTCCTCAACCGCCCCGAGCGCGTGTCCGACGCGGTGCTGCAGCGCGTGCAGTCCGCCATCACCGAGCTCGGCTTCGTGCGCAACAACGCGGCGCGCCAGCTCCGGATGGGTCAGAGCAGCGGCATCGGCATGGTCGTGCTCGACGTGGGCAACCCGTTCTTCGCGTCCCTGATCCGCGGCGCGGAGGACCGCGCCGCGCGCGACGGGCTCTCCGTGCTGGTCGGCAACTCCGACGAGAACGAGCAGCGCGAGGCGAGCTACCTGACCATGTTCGAGCAGGAGCGCATCCGGGGTGTGCTCATCTCGCCCGTGGGCGACGCGATCCCCCGCCTGCACCGGCTGCGCGAGCGCGGCATCCCCTCGGTGCTGGTCGACCGCACCAGCATCGACCGCTCGTTCAGCTCGGTCGCGGTGGACGACGTGGCAGGCGGCCGGCTTGCCGCCGCGCACCTCGTCGAGCGCGGCTCGCAGCGCATCGCCTACGCCGGCGGACCTTTCGCCATCGAGCAGGTCGCCGACCGCTACCGCGGCGCGGCCGAGGAGCTGACCGCATCCCGGCCCGGCAGCACCATCGAGAAGCTCGAGACCGACAGCCTCACCATCGAGAGCGGCCGGCGGGTCGGCGCCGCCCTGGCCGAGCGACGGCCTGCGGACCGCCCGGACGCGGTGTTCGCCGCCAACGACCTCGTCGCGATCGGGCTGCTGCAGGCGCTGCTGCAGCAGGGCATCCGCGTGCCCGAGGATGTGGCGCTCGTCGGCTACGACGACATCGCGTTCGCCTCCGCCGCCGTCGTGCCGCTCTCGTCGATCCGGCAGCCGAGCCACGAGATCGGGTCGACCGCCATGGACCTCCTGCTGCAGCTCACGGAGCACCCCGACGCTCCCCCGGTGCACGTCGAGTTCCAGCCCTCCCTCGTCGCGCGCGCCAGCTCGGCGCCGCGCGCCTGAGCCGCCCCGCGTGCGTCGGAGATTCGGCGCCGCCGCGTTCGAATCTCCCGCACGACTGCCATTCGAAGGAGTTTCGGCACCCGATCTCCTTCGTTCACCACCCCGCCCTTCCGACATTCACCACCGCGCGGCGCCTCTGCACCCCATCCACCCCGCCCGATAGCATCGGCTCAGAACCGCGACGAAGGGGGACGTGGATGTTCGCGAGCGAGACGAGGCTGCGACCGAAGGTCGTGCTGTGGTGGGGCATCGGGCTGACGGCCGGAGGGCTGCTCCTCGCGGTGCTGCTGCCGCAGCTCTTCTACAACCTGGCGCTGCCCGCTGGAGGCCCGAGGCCGATCGATCAGGGTCTGCTGCTGTCGGTGGACGTGCTTACGCGCGTCCTCGCGCAGGGCGTCGTCCCGGTCGGGGCCGCGCTGATCGGCGCCGGTCTCGTGATGACCTACCTCGCTCGCCTGCTGGGCGTCGCGGCCCCGGAGCACGACAAAGGCGCGGCACCCGTCGAGTGACGGGCCCACGCCTCCGGCTCGCGTGAGACGCGCGCTCAGCTCTGCTGCTGCGCCGCCTTCAACTCCTCGTACTGCTTGCGCACCTCGGTCATGTCGAGGTCGCGGATCTGCGCGATGAGGTCCTCCACGGCCTCGCCCGGGAGGGCGCCGGCCTGCGAGAACAGCGGGATGCCGTCGCGGTAGGCGACGAGCGTCGGGATGGACTGGATGCCGTACGACGCGGCGAGCGCCTGCTGCGCCTCCGTGTCGATCTTGCCGAACGTGATGTCGGAGTGCTTCTCGGACGCCTTCTCGAAGACGGGGGCGAACATGTGACACGGGCCGCACCAGTCGGCCCAGAAGTCGAGCAGCACGATGCCGTCGCTGACGGTCTGGTCGTGGTTGGTCGAGGTGATCTCGGTGGTTGCCATGTCAGGTGAAACGTCCGTTCATCAGGCGGTATTCCGCTCAGCCTCCACGCCGCCCTGTGAAGACGGTGAATGCGAGCGGCACGATGGATGCGATGAGCAGCACGTTCCCGAGCACCTGGTCGGTGGTGTGCACGATCGCGCCGGCGATCACGACGCCGCCGAACACGACCGCCGCCACGAGCCGTCGCACCGCCCGGTCGAGCCACGCCACCCGCTGCTCGAGCCGCGGGGTGTTGACGTTCACCCCGCCCTCGTCCACCCGGGTGACCAGCGCATCCAGCCGTTTCGGGAGCCGCCACGCGATCCCGGCGAGTTCCAGGGCCTGCTGTGCGACATCCTGGACGACGTTGCCCTGTTCGTCCCGGATCAGCTGGGCCGCGTACGGCTCCACCGAATCCCACAGGTTGAAGGCAGGGTCGAGGGCGCTGCAGACGCCCGAGGTGAGGGACATCGCCCGGATGATGAGCAGGAAGTTCTCGGGCAGCTGGAAAGGCAGGGACCGCACCACGTCGCCGAACTCCACCGCGAACTCGCGGAACTCCCGCGGGTCGACCTCGCGCAGTTCGGCGAACCCCATCCCGCCGAACCGGGCGAACAGGTGCGTCATCGCGCGCTCCAGCTCGGCCGTGTCCGCGGTCGGGAGCAGCACGCCCACGTCGCGGATCGCATCCACGAGCCCCTTGCCGTCGCGGGATGCAGCGGCGATCAGCAGTTTGCGGAGGCCGCTGCGCGTTCCGGGCGGGACCTGGCCCATCATCCCGAAGTCGACGAACGTCAGGTGCCACGGCCGGGCGCCCTCCCCCGCCGGGTGCGGGGTGACGAAGATGTTGCCCGGGTGCGGGTCCGCATGGAAGAAGCCGTTGGTGAAGAGCTGGTCGAACATGACCTCGGCGAACACCGGAGCGACCTCCGCCGGGTCGATCCCCGCCGCGCGCAAGGCGTCGGCGTCGGTGATCTTGATCGCCGTGACGTCCTGCAGGGTGAGGACGCGGCGGGTGGTCCGCTCCCAGACCGCCGCCGGGACGGTCACCCGCTCATCGCCCGCGAACTCCTCTCCGAACCGCTCCGAGTTGGCGGCCTCGTGCAGGTAATCGATCTCCTCCAGACTCGTCGTGGCGAACTCCTCGACGAGTGCCGGCGCATCCACCCGGTCGGACACGAGCCGCACGTGGCTCAGCCACCGGCCGACCCGGCGCAGGGCGGCGAGGTCCACATCCACGATGGCGTCGATGCCCGGTCGCTGCACCTTGACGACCACCGACGTGAGCCCGGCGTGCTCGGCCGCCTGTGCGGTGAGGACGCCGCGGTGCGCCTGCCCGAGAGAGGCCGCGGCGACGGGCACCTCGTCGAGGGATGCGAACGCCGCGTCGAGCGGGACACCCAGCTCGGCCTCGGCGAGCGCGCGGATCGCCGGGAACGGCACGGCGGGGACCTCGTCCTGCAGGCCCTCCAGCTCCATGGTGATCTCCGGCGGCAGCACGTCGAGGCGCGACGACATGAACTGCCCGACCTTGATCATCAGTCCGCCGAGGTCGACGGCGAGCGCGTGGAAGCGCTGGGCGAAGCGGCGCATCCGTCTGCTCCGGCTGCGGGCGGCGAGGCCCGCGAGTCCGATGCGCGGCAGGAACAGCTCGTACCACCAGGTGACGGCGAGATTCCAGCCGGCGAAGCGGAGGATGCGGCGGTAGCGCGCTCGGGTGGCCGGCGTCGCCGCGATCGTGGGGACCGCGGCGGGCGCCTGCTCCGACGTCACCCCCGTCAGCCCTGGGCGAGGATCGAGTACAGCTTGCGCCGCGCCTCCTCGAGCACGGTCACCGCTTCCTGCACCTGCTCGGGCGTGCCGGTGCGGTGCACCTGCGCGGCCGCCTGGGCGAGTTCGACTCCGGCCTTCGGCAGGGCGCCGGAGGGGCGACGGCTTCCCGCGCCGGTGGTGCCGCTCGTTCCGGTACCGCCCGCGCCGGTGCTGCTGCCGCCGCCGCTGCCGCCGCCGGTCTGCCATGGGGTGGTGCCTTCGCTCTCCGCGACGGCGCGTCCCGCCTCGGTGAGCGCGTAGGTCTTGCGGCCGTTCGACTCCTCGGCCGTGATCAGGCCCTCGTCGGCGAGCAGCTGCAGCGTCGGGTAGACGGAGCCGGCGCTCGGCTTCCAGCTGCCGCCGCTGCGCTCCTCGATCTCGCGGATGATCTGGTAGCCGTGCATCGGCTTCTCGGCCAGCAGGCTGAGGACGGCGGCGCGGACGTCGCCGCGGCCCATGCGCGAGCCGACCTTCTTCTCGAACGTCGAGCGCAGCTGCTCGAACGCCTGCCACATGGCGTCGGGGTCCATCCGGGCTCCGAAACCGCCGCTGGGGAATGAACTGGACATGATGTGCCTCCTGTCGTCAGCGATAGTTCACGATATGTCGTTCAGCGACGGATGAGAAGGGGTCGCGCCCTTCGTTCAGCGAACACACGGACACGCCCATCCCGGGGGCGCCTCCGCGCCGCACGGACGGTCGCCAGCTAACCTGCTCGGGCCCGACTCGCGAGAAAGACGCACGTGACCCATCCTGCACCCCCGCTGCCCGCCGACGGCGCACGGAATCGTCGACCCACTCGCCTCGCCGTGCTGGCGGCTCTGGCGACGGCGGTCGCCCTGCTCAGCGGATGCGCGGCCGGCGCGGCGGCCACCCGGGGCGGCGCGGCCTCGACGCCCGAGTCGACCGACGCGTCCGAACCGTCCAACGCCACGAGCGCGGCGCCGAACGCCGCGCCTCCACCCCTGCCCGATGACGGCTCCACCGGGAAGACGGCGCTCGCGGTGCTCGGAACGCTGCCCGTGAAGGGCAAGGCGCCCGCGACCGGATACCAGCGCACCGCCGACTTCGGCGCCGCGTGGCTGGATGTGGACCGCAACGGCTGCGACACCCGCGACGACATCCTGTCCCGCGACCTGACCGACGTCGTCCGTCAGGGCCGCTGCCGCGTGCTCTCCGGGACGCTGGACGACGCGTACACCGGCGAGCTCATCCATTTCGTGCGCGGCGAGAAGACGTCGGCGCTCGTGCAGATCGATCACATCGTGCCACTGCAGAACGCGTGGATCACCGGGGCGCAGAAGCTGACGCAGGCCCAGCGGGTGAGGCTCGCCAACGACCCGCTGAACCTGATCGCCGTGGATGGGCGCTCCAACCAGCAGAAGTCGGCCGGAGATGCCGCGACCTGGCTGCCGGCGAACACGGGGTTCCGGTGCGAGTACGTGGCGCGCCAGATCTCGGTCAAGGCAGCCTACGGGCTGTGGGTGACGCGGGCCGAGAGCGCCGCGATGGCGCGCATCCTCGCGGGATGCCCGTCGCAGGCGGTGGAAGCGTCCGTGCTCGCCGGCGGGTGACGCGGAACGTCATCCGGAATTCGCGCAGCCGCAATGGGGCGGAAACACGCGGCCCGTAGCGTCATGTCATGGGATCGTTCACCTTCTCGGAATGCGCACACTGCGGCGAGCAGCAGCCGGTGCTCGCCGACGGGCGGATCGCCATCCACTTCACCGGTGACGGCGACCGCTGCGGAGGCTCCGACCGGCGCCTCGGCAACGAGGCCGTCAGCAGCGAGCAGGCGCGCCGCATCGAGGCGCAGCTCCGTCTGGCGCTGTGGCAGGCGATGCGCGCTCAGGCCTCCTGACGCAGGATCGCATCCCGCCGCCCGGTGTCGATAGCCGGGCCGCCGAAGCGGGTCAACCACTCTTCGGGACCTCGCAGAGTGTCCGCACGAACGGTCCAGACGGGTTCCGTAACGTCGCCGACGCCCGCGATCCGAAGCGGCCGGCACACGGCCGGCCGCAGCGCGGGCACGGAAAGGATCCCATGGATTACACGAAGAACCCCTCCGTTCGGAAGAACAGCGCCTACACCGCCAAGCGCGCGGCGGTCGGCGCGGCATCGCTCCTCGCCGCCACGGCCCTCGTCGGCGTCGGCGCCCAGGGAGCGTTCGCGACCACGGTCGACGGCGGCGCCTCCGGCTCCGGCTCGTCGGGCCAGGCGACTGCGCAGGCCCACGTCTCCGCGAACGTCGGCCACCAGCTCCTCGCCGGCCACCTGAGCGGAGCGAGGGCCCAGGCCCTCGCCAAGCGCGTCGTCGCCGACAAGCCGCTCTTCGACCTGCTGCCGGACGCGCTCCAGCAGGATGTGACCACGCTCGCGAAGGCCACGCCCCAGGAGCGCACGGCCGACGCCAAGAAGATCGTGCGCACCGCCCTCGACGGCGGCTACGGCACCGCGATCAAGGACCTGGCCACCCACCTGAAGGATGCGCGCGGCGAGCGCTCGGAGCTGTCCGGACTGAAGGGCCTGGTGGACGACCTCCGCTCGGGCGACTTCTCGTCCCCGAAGCTGGGCGACGCCGGCGCGACGGTCGCGGTCGAGGTGACGGGGGACGCGCAGCTGGCGGCGAAGCTGCCCGCCTCGCTGCGGTCGGACCTGTCCGAGCTCGCCACCGCGCCGACCGCCGAGCGCACCGGCGACGTGCAGAAGATCGCGGCGACCGCTCTTTCGGGCGGCTACGGCGCCGGGATCCAGCAGCTGGCCCAGCAGGCCGAGCAGGGGCTGACCTCGGGTCGCTGAACCTGAACCGGCCTGGGCGGCCGCGGCCTGTCGCGTGAGAGCGGCGGGCCGCGGCCGCCTCGTTAGTCGAAGCGCCGTCGCATCAGCCAGCGCACGGCGCCGCCGGAGTGCGCCTTCGTCGCCGTCACGCGCTCGAACCCGTGCTTCTCGAACACCTGCACGGTTCCGACGTAGCCGCTGATCACATCCAGCCGCTCCCCGTCGGTGTCGACGGGGTACCCCTCGACGATGCGCGCCCCCGACGCCTTCGCATGCGCCACGGCGCCATCCAGCAGCTCGTGCATCAGTCCGCGCTTGCGGTACCCGCCGCGCACGACGAAGCAGACGATCGACCAGGGGTCGAGCTCCTCGTCGGCATGCGGGATGGTGCGCGAGTTCATCAGCCGCCGGTACGTCGACTTGGGCGCGACGGAGCACCACCCTGCCGGCTGGTCGTCCACGTACGCGAGCACGCCCGGCCCCGGCTCGCGGGAGCACTCCGACCGCATGTACTCGATGCGCTCCGGCATCCCGAGGCTCGAATCGCGGTACGCCATGCACACGCATCCGCCGCCGCCCGGCTTGCGGGGCACCATGAACGTCGCGAAATCGTCCCACCGCCCCGACGCGGGCAGCACCTGGATGGTCATGGCGGCAGGCTACCGGGTGACAGCGGGGCTGCCGCCATCACGACCGCGCCTTTCTCCTAGGAAAGGCCCGGTCGGGGCAAGTGCCCGTCTCAGTCGGACGAACGACCGCCAGGGGCCAGAAGCACCTTCCCATGCCGCCGTCCCGGGCTGCCGGCCACCTCGAATGCCTCGCGGCCGCGTTCCAGCGGGAACAGCATGGCGACGTCGGCCGTCAGCCTCTGCTGAGACAGAAGACCGTCCAGCTCGGCGAGTCGTTCTGCGTTGGCCGACACGACGAAGAACACCGTGTCGACCCCGTACTCGGATGCCAGCTGCTCGTCCGGTGGGAACTGCAGCGAGATGAGCGTCCCGTGCGGCGAGGCCGCCGCGTACATCCATCGCGGAATCTGATCGCCGACCGCATCCACGACGACGTCGAACCCGCGCAGATCCTCGGGATGTCCGTCACGGGGCACGACGATCACCGCGTCGGCGCCCAACGACGTCACCCGCTCGACGTCGTCGGCCGACGACACCGTGGCGGTGACGTGGGCACCCGCCACGTGACCGATCTGCGTGAGCATGGACCCGACTGCGCCAGCGCCGCCGCGAACCAGGAGCCGCTGCCCGGCCGTGAGGCGCACCTGATCGTGCAGCGCCTCCCACGCGGTGAGCGCGGGTAGGACTGCGGCCGCTGCGACGGTGGGGTCGACGGACGAGGAACGGTGCCCGATGGACGCGGTCGGGACCGCGACGAACTCCGCCGCGGCGCCGTTGCGGTTGAAGGGAACCAACCCGAACACGAGGTCCCCTGCCGTGAAGTCCTCTACAGCGTCGCCCACCTCGGCGACGGCGCCGGCGAATTCATGGGACGGGATGATGGGTGTCCGGTCCACACCGTTGGACTCCCACGTGTCGGGCCAGGTCAGCTCGGGCGCTGTGATAGCTGCGGCTTCGACACGGACAAGCACTTCTCCTCGCCCGGGTCGGGGGCGCGGAGCCTTCTCGACCGTCAGCTTCTCGGGACCCCCGCGCTCGTGTGCACGGAGCGCTGTCATCTGCGTCGTGTCGCCGTCGATGCCCATTTCGATCACCTTTCCTCACTGACCCACTCCCGCTGCCCGCGCAACGAGGCCTGACTAGAGGATGACTCGAAAGCTCGCCGGCGACTACACCGCCCTCGGACATCGGGCCCTCACTTCCGGACGTCGCCGGGCGTACTCTCCGTCTCCGGGCCGGAGGTCCGTCGTGACGAACGGAAGCGGCGCTGGTAAGCGCCGGGGGCGATGCCGAACTCGCGTGCGAACGCGCGACGAAGACCCTCGTAACTCGGGAATCCGGCCCGCTCGGCTGCTTCGCCGGCGGGATGTCCTTCCTCGAGAAGCGCCCGAGCGAGATCGAGCCGGATCGAGAGCACGAACCGCGCCGGTGTCGTACCGAGCTCGTCGCGGAAGAGGCGGGTCACATGTCGTTCGGACATGTGCAGTTGGTGCGCGAGCCTGCCGAGCGAGTGATCTCTCTCGGGGTGCTCCGTGACCGCCTGAACGATCGTCCGGAGCGTCGATCCGGGCGCAGCAGGACCGGCCAGGGCCGCCGAGAACTGGGATTGACCGCCCGGGCGCTGCAGGTAGACCACGAGCATGCGTGCAGTCTGCCGAGCGAGGTCCGCGCCCAGATCCTCCTCCACGAAGGCCAGGGCGAGGTCGATGCCCGCCGTGACGCCGGCGGATGTGGTGATGGAGCCATCTGTCACGAAGATCGAGTCCGCATCGACTGCGATCGCCGGATAGCGAGCCGCGAGCACGGGCGCTGCTTTCCAATGCGTGGTCGCGTGCCGACCGTCGAGCATCCCGCCGGCGGCCAGGATGAATGCACCGGTGCAGATCGAAGCGGTCCGTTGTGCGCGTGAGCTGATCGCGACCGCGGCGTCGGCCAGGTCATCGGGAACAGCCGTCTTCGGGTGGGTGTCCGAGCCGGCGACCAGGAACGTCGCCGGCGCGGGCGCCGAGCCGACGTCATAGTCCGCCTCGAGACGAACGCCGGCCGACGTCGTGACGGGCCCGCCGTCGGGAGACACCAGCACGACGCGGTAGTTCGCCCCCAGCCGGTTGGCTTCGGCGAACATGTCGACGGGCCCCGACACATCCAGCAGCTTCACGCCGTCGTAGACCAGGACCGCGACCAGGTGTTCTGCGTCGGGTCGAGGGTGAGTGTCCGGATGAGCGGTGTCCATGTCTAGACCGGTGCGGCGGTGAGGGGCCCGGTTTCACATCCTAGTGAAAACGGTCAGGGACCGAGCGGTCCTCGGGGCTCGTCACCGTGCCCGCCCTGTTCCGGTTCCCCGGTGGCGGCCAGGATGGCCTCCTCGTCGCGCCGGAGACTCGGGCGGCGCCTGTCCACCGCGAAGAGGTAGACGGCGTCGAGGGCGCCCATCGTGTTGCTCAGCAGCAGGACGACGAACCACGGCGCGCTGCCGTTGCGGGCGGCACGCCAGAGCGACGCCCCCTTCCACGCGAGGCTCCATGCGATCACGCCCACGAACATGGCGCGACGGGACGGCGGGATGTCGGCCATCCGGAAGTGGGTTGCACTGTTCTTCATGCATTCCATTGCAGCGCCGCCACGGGCTCAGCGACAAGGTGCAATAGGAGCATCCTCCGGTCAGCGTCCGTCAACGCCGCAAAGGCTCTTCGTATCGCAGCCGTCGGTACCCTTCGTAGACCACGCGCCCGCCGAAGGCTCGTGTGGCGACCAGCGTCAATGGCAGCCTGTTCTCGAACGGCGGCCAGAAGCGGATGCCGTTTCCTACCGCTACGGGATACCGCAATAGCCGGAACTCATCGACGAGGTCGAGTCGGATCGCCTCCGCTGCCAGGTTCGCCCCGCCGATGGCAACGTCGCCCCGAGCGTCTCGCAGCGCTGCCGATACCTCCTCCCCGACACTTCCGTGCGCGAGCCGTGCGTTGCCCTCCACACTCTTCAGGGTCCGGCTGAAGACCACCTTCGGCAGCGCCTCCCATGCCTCGACGAAGGCAGGGTCGACCGCCGGCAGGCCTCCGGCCGCATCGGTTCCCCACGCTCGCATCGCCTCGTACAGCCGGCGTCCCACCATGTAGCAGCCCAGCTTGCGCAACTGCCTCAGCTGAAACCGGAACTGCTCATCCAACGGCGCGGCGAAATCGAAACCACCAGCGTCGTCGGCGATGAAGCCATCGGCCGAGACCCCCATCGAATAGATCAGGACGGCACCAAACGTAGGGTGGCGGGATTGCGGAGACAAGGTGTCGCGGGCGGGGCGAGGCGGGGCGGACGGGATGGGACGGAGGGGACGCCGGTGAGTTCTCCACGGAGGTTGCGGGCTGCGCCCCACGCGCTACCCCAGACGCGGCGCCTCGCAGAGCGAGGTGCAAGAACGTCGGGGTGCTCGTAAACTACTTACAACCAGCGGACGCTGTCGCGGCTGTCGCCCGTTTGAGCGTGGACGCCCGACAATCCGTTCCCGACCCGACGAGGCCAGTGGTCCCGCACAGGGCTTACCTCGAACGAAGCGTCGCCGATCAAATCGTTGAAGGCTATCAAGACGGAGCTTCAACGTACGTGCTCGCCAACGAGATTGACTTGGACTTCAATCGCAGTGAGCCGGCCGAACGCCGGAGATACGCTTGGATCCACGGGCTAGGCTGAGCCACGCAGCCTCCTCTGACCTCACTCAGTTGCGCAGGCTGTGCGCGAATTCGCCAGCCGTCCGTGACGTCGCGGAAGGCGCTGATTCTCCCAGGTAAGTGCGGCGGACGCTGCGAAGCGACGTCTGGACGCCAAGGCACGAACACGTCAAAGCGCTTCGCGAGCAACTGCCCCACGCCAGGAGGAGCCGGCATACTGGCGCGTTGCTAACTTTCGAGGCGTCTCATCCGACTACTTTGCAAGCGTCGCTATGGACGCAGCTTGAGGAGTGCGAAGATGTTTGCAGTTAATGCGGAGGCAGGCTGATGGCCGATGCTTCCATAGATTGGGCGGCTCTGTATCAGAAGCATCGCGACGCGATGTTCAGGGTCGCCTATGGCGTGCTGCGCAGCAGCGGGCGGGTTGACCTCGCCGATGACGCAGTTCAGGATGCGATGGTGTCGCTCATGAAGTCGCCGCCCACGGAGATACCGCGGAGCTGGGAAGCGTTGCTTGTTGCTACGGCTAAGCGACGTGCTCTCGACATGATCCGCTCGGCGGCGATGGCCAAGGGCGCTGTCTTCGAAGAGGAGCGTCCCTTACAAATCGCGTTGGCGGACGTGGATGACGCCTTCGAGCGTCTTGCGAAGATGGCGTTGGCACGGACGGCGATTGCTCAGCTCGATCAGCAGGCTCAGTACGTGCTCGCGCAGTATGTCGTGCTCGATCGACCCCGGGCCGAGGTCGCGGCAGGGCTGGGCGTGACGCCGTCTCGTGTGAGCCAGATTGCTGCCCAGTTGTTGACACAGATTCAGAACGCTGTCGCGGAAGGAGGGTGATGATGGATTCAGATAACGAGGACGACCAGGTTGCGGCGATCCTCGATGCGCGCAAAGGCCGATCTGCCCTCGACTCGGGTGCCGATCTCGCAGAGCAGGGCCTCGAGCTTCATGGGCTCCTCGAAGCCGCCGACCTTGTCTGGGTGAGCCAGCAGGGCGCCCCACCCCTAGCGGAAGACCCTGTCGCAGCCATGCTTGGCCTTGTGCCCGATCCGGACATCGCGCTCGACGGTAGGGCGCTTACTGCAGCGCGCAAGCGCGCAAGGCTGACGGTGAGCGCACTCGCGCAGAAGCTCTCGGGCAGAGGGTGGGCGGTTTCGAGCAAAGACGTCTTTGCGTGGGAGAGCGACCGTAGCAGCCCGCAGACCCCAGCGTTGATCAACGCGGTCGCGGAAGAGACTGGTGCCGATGCGGATCGGTTGCGCCGTCGTGTCGCGGAGGACCCTGAGCGCGCCAAGTTGGCGGCGATCGTGTCTTCTGCCGCGTTCAAGGGTCTTGCCGAACGTTGGGCGCGTCTTCAAGGCACGACACTTGCCTTGGCATCTTCGGCGCTAGAATCGCGGATGCTCATCGCGGTTCACCGTGGGGGTGCGCCCGAGGAGACGGTGCTGCTGGCTTCGCTGGAGGCTATGGTCAGCGCGGTGGAAAGCGCGGACCAGAAGTGAATTTGGACCGCTGGGTAGAACGGGCGATACGAGTTCTCGACGCGCCCACTCAGGAGCAATTCGCGCTTGATCCCCTGACTGCGCTGACAGGTCCACTCGGACTCACCGTGCAGCCCGTCGAGTCGCTCTCGACGAGCCGAGCCGATGGCGGATTCTGCGATGGGATGTCATTCCTTGACGACGGCGTGATTCTCTACGCACCGACCCCGAACAGCCGCCGACAGAACTTCACACTGGCGCACGAGTTGGGTCACTGGATTGTGGAGCGCGACACGGGGCTCTTCGACTGGATCGCCGATCAGTCCGATCCTTCAGCCCTACTGGAGAGCGTCTGCGACCAGATCGCGCAGCGGCTACTGCTCCCGGACGCGCTCACCCGCGCAGTGGTTGGCGACGAGCGCGTGCGTGCTCACCATGTCCAGGAGCTCTTCGACTCGAGCCAAGCGAGCTACCAGGCATGCGCCATCGCAATCGCGCGGCAGATCCGCGGACTCGGTGCCGTCGTGCTCATCGATCGGTTCGACGGCCAAGTGCATCACGCCAGCATCCAGCCAGACCCGGATGACGGATGGCCGCAGATCTACCCGTGGCGAGGACAAACCCTTCCAGAAGCGCACGGGCTGCGCGAACTCACCCCGGAGCGACATTCACCCGGAGGATCACCTGGCGCGACTCGTGGGGCCGGAGCGCAGAGTTTTACGCCGACGCCATCTCTGATGATCGGCGGATCATCGCCGTGTTGGCGGGCCATGACATCTGGAAGGTGGAGCCCGGCTACGTCATTCAGCCGCGAGACTTCGACAAGCGCCCGCTGCTCCACATCTACTGCTGCGGACAGGATCGTTCGTTCCACGGCTACCCCTGCGAGACCTGCGGACAGGGGTTCTGCCCGGTCTGCAAGAAGTGTCGATGCGATCACGCTGCTACGACCGAAGAGACCTGCTCTGGATGCTACATGGTGCTGCAGCGCCATCTGCTCGTCGGTGGCCTCTGTGAGAACTGCCGCTAACTCTCTCGCCCCCTGCTCCGACTACATAGTGAGGAGCTGACGGTCAGCTCCGGAGAAGGAGCCCGACGTGGCGAAGAACACGGGACGCGGCCACCGCGTCGGAGCGGTCAAGGGGCGCAGCGAATTTCAGATCGGCAAGACCTGGTTCAAGCGCAACACCTCGACCGGTCGCATCATGAACGGCAGCGCCAACCAGCACAAGGGCGTCCGCAACGAGAAATGATGAGCGGCGCTCCCACAGCGCCGGCTTCCCTCGTCCTCAGTACAGAGCAGGAGATTCACATGTCCCAGTCCGAGAACAACGCGCACGAGAAGAACTACGAGATCGTGGTCAACGGTCAGCAGGAGGTCGTCAACGACAAGACCGTCAGTTACGAACAGGTCGTCGCCTTCGCCTACCCGACGCCGCCGAGCACGGATGCGGTCATCACCGTGACATACCGCGGAGCACAGAAGCCCAAGGAGGGGAGCCTCAAGCCGGGTGGCACTGTCGACGTCAAGAAGGATGGGGCGATCTTCAATGTCACCTCAACCACCAAGTCCTAACCCCGACGTGCAACGCCTGCAGGACGAGGGCTATGGTGCGCAGCTTCGAGCTGGGCACCTATTGGTGAGCACTCCCTACGTCAACGCGCAACGCGAGGTCAAGTGGGGATACCTCATCTCGACCATCGAAGTGATCGACCTCCCGAGCCGGCCTGACATCCACGTCGCGTATTTCCTGGGCGAGACAGTCGACGACTACCCCTGCAACAGTGACGGAGCCCGGCTCGACAATCTGATCCACCAACCTGGCCCGATCGACCTGGGCCAGGGGCTGGTCGTGACGTGTGGCTTCTCGCAGCGGCCTGCAACTCCTCGCAGCGACTACGAAAACTACTACGACAAGATGTCGACTTACGTCGGCATGCTGCAAGCCCACGCACAGGCCATCGACGGCACAATCTCGTACCGCCAGTACCCGCCGATCGTCGCAACGCCCGAAGAGTCGGTATTCCAATACGAGGACGCGGCCACGACACACGCACGCATTGGGGCTGTAGTGGACAAGATTCGTGGACAACGCATCGCTATTGTCGGGCTCGGTGGCTCAGGTTCGTATGTCCTCGATGCCGTGGCCAAAACGCCCGTTGGTGCGATTCACCTTTTCGATGACGATCTTCTCCTTATCCACAATGCTTTCCGTTCGCCGGGAGCGGCAACCCTCGACGAGCTCAACGGTCGCCCGAAAAAAGTCGCGCATCACGCTGCGACGTACACGGGAATGCACCGGCATGTGATTCCACACCCGGTGCGCGTCACTGCCGACAACATCCAGGAGCTGACCAACTTCGACTTTGTCTTCATCTCGGTTGACGCCGGTCCCGACAAGCGCGACATCTTCAAAACGCTGCGCAGCGCGAATATCCCCTTCGTTGACACCGGTATGGGCATCTACCAGCGCGGGTCATCGATTGGAGGTGTCGTCCGCACCAGCACCAGTCTTCCCACGCAAGTCGACCCGAACTGGATCATTGCCGACGGCGAGATCTCTTTCGTCGACGATGGTGACGATGGCTACGCGCAGAACATTCAGATCGCCGAACTCAACATGCTTAACGCGGCATTGGCCGTCATCAAGTGGAAGCAGTACTTCGGCTTCTACTTCGACCTCGAGACGGAGTACACCAGCAACTACACGATTGACGGCAACCACATGCTCAACCGAGGAGCCACTGCATGAGCCGAATCGAACGCCTGGAGCCAGTCTTCGTGGAATTGATCCCCCGCGAACTCCAGTCGGGCAAGCTCTACATTTCGATGGAGTACACCACGACGGCGCACCTCTGCGCCAGCGGCTGCGGAAGGAAGGTCGTCCTGCCGCTCAGCCCCGCGCAGTGGCAGCTCTACTTTGACGGTGAAGCCGTGTCCCTCTCGCCGTCCATCGGGAACTGGGACTTGCCGTGCCAGGCTCACTACTGGATCCGCAGGAACAAGATCCATTGGGCAGCCCGGTGGGACAACAAGCGCATCGAAGCACGTCGCAGCAGCGACGCGCGCGATCTCGACGACTTCTACGAACAACGGGAAGCCAGTCCACAAGCCGCTAACGAGTCAACCACAGCTCGCCGGAAGAGCTTCTGGCAACGCTTGTTCGGCAGCGGCACCATGGACAACGATCGGACGAACTAGGCGCTCGAGTCCGCGATGACGCCGGCAAGCACCCTCGGCGACTACTTGCGTGCGGAACTGGCGTTCCACGCTCTCGAACAGCGTCAAAATCAGAACGAACGCAAAGCCCCCGACCGCCGCCGCTCCTCGCTCACTCGCAAGCGGAAAGTACCGCTCTCTCGAGCGAGTCCCTTCCCTAAGCCTTACGGCCCCACCGCGATCGAGCAATGGGTCGCCTCTGCAGTAAGACGCAGTTGGTCGGGCTGCGCCCCCACGCTCCCCTGAACTCCACGCCCCGCTTCGCTCGGGGACCGCCGAGCTCCGGTGACCCCCGGAGACAGCCCGACGTTCTGAAAGAACCGGTAATTGTGAAACCGGTAGAAATAGATCGTTTTGCGAATGCGATTGGGTCCCTCTGATGTTGCAGTAAGCCTCAGAAGGACCCCTCAAAGTCGGGCTGACAGGATTTGAACCTGCGACCCCTTGACCCCCAGTCAAGTGCGCTACCAAACTGCGCCACAGCCCGATGTCGTCACGCGCGGGCTCGAGGCGCCGCGCGAGGCAACCCGTCCATCCTACCGTGTCGGCGGGGTGCCTCGCGCACGCTCGGTCAGATGTCCTTGGTGGCCCAGTGGACGAGCTTCGGGTCGGCGTTCGTTCCGCCGATCTCGCAGATGACGACCACGCTGCCCGCGCCGGTGACGGGCGGGTCGATGGGGTAGGCGACCTCGACCTGCCAGTTGCCGGCGGCCGTCTTGGTGGGCGGGTGCGCCGGGTCGTACGGCTTCATCTTCTGGGTGGGGTTCTCGGCGCCGTACTTGTCCTGCGCGAAGACGGCGCAGGCGGTCCACGCGGTGAGCGCGTCGATCGGGTCGTCCGGTGATGCGGTCGCGGGAGCGGGCGTGGCCGTCGTCGTGACGGTCACGGTCGGCGCGGGCGAGTTCGCGCCGGTTCCTCCCCGGCGCAGCCGGAGAGTGCGATCAGCGACGCTGCGGCAGCCCCCGCCGCCAGCGTCATCCGTGTCATTCGATTCATATGATTCCCCCGAATCATGCAGTGCTGCAATCTGCAGCAGCGCAAGCATATGGGGTGGCGCCTGCCCGGCGTAGAGCCCGCCGATCACGGTTGCATCACAGACGTTCTATCGTGCCGGCAGGGACGTCGCGCACCACCCGAAGGCACGCACATCCCCACCGGCACTGCGCTCGCGCACCGGCCGACGACCGGCGCGCGCGGGCGCCCGGACGAGCCCGCCCCGCAGCGGGAGGTCCAGGTCAGGTCGGCGACGGGATGCGATGGGGGAGTCAGCATCCCGCCGCCGATTCGGGTTCAGCGGGCGGAGCCGCCGATGATCTGGTCGATCTCGTCCTGCGTGAGCGGGGCCCACGGCGACGAGTCGGGGTTGGCGCTGGCGGCCTCGGGGCTGTCGCCCTGCGTCCACCACTTCGCCTCGTAGGGCACGCCGTCGAAGAGCACGCGCTGGCCCTTGTCGTAGGCGGTCTGGCCGGCCCACGTCGGGTAGGTCCCGGCGGGCAGGGTCGGCTGCGGGATGGGCGTCTCGCCCGGCAGCACCGGGCCCACCAGCTCCCACGGCGTCTCCCACGCGTTCAGCACGGGGTTGTCCGGGACGTCGCCCTTGGTCCACCACTTGGCCTGGTAGACGTTGTGGTGCCAGACGACCTTGGTGCCCTTGAGGTACGAGTTCTTGGTCGCCCAGATCGGGTACGGCGAGGTCGCGGGATCGTCGGCGGCGGCGGTGGAGGTCGGCTCGGGCGTGGTGACGGCGCGCTCCCCCAGCGAGATGTGGCCGGCGAAGCCCTTCGACAGCACCGCGCCGAACGACTTCTTGCCCTGCGAGACGCCGCTGCAGGCATCCGACACGACCTTCACGTCGACGTAGTTGGAGCCGCAGGTCTTATCCCGGTTCGCGGACCACATCGACATGCGACCCAGGCCGTTGGACACGGCCCAGCTGTTGAAGGAGGCGGCGTCGGCCAGCGAGAAGACCTCGTCCTCCACGTCGTTCTGCCCGATCATGGGCGTGGCGCCGAGCTTGGCCCAGAGGCTCGGGTCGCTCTGGTGCAGCTTGGCCCGGTCGTACAGCACGCCGAGCTGGCGCTGAGCGGCGGTCACGGCGGACTCGGCGGCCCGCGCCATCGACGTGGTGGCCTTCTTCGCGGTGCCGAAGTCCATGGTCATGACGTTGACCCCGGCGATGTCGACCTTGGCCGCGAGCATGGCCGCGATCGCGTCCGTGGCGTCCGAGGTCATGCCCGAGGGCGCGACCGGCAGCGTCAGCCAGACGGCGAGGCCCTTGCCCTCGGCGCGACGCTCCTTCTGCAGGGCGGCGATGGCGGCGGCGCGGCGCGCGGACGCGTCGCGGTCGGTCAGCCCGTTGCCCTCGAGGTCGAGGTCGATGGTGCCGATCTTGTAGCGGTCCACGACGGTGGCGTAGGCCTTCTTCAACGCCGACTCGTCGGTGCAGCCCACGGCGAGCTCATCGTTCAGCTGGCCGCCGAACGACACGGAGACCGTGCCGCCCTGCTGCTGCAGCCGGGCGATGCGGCGGTCCAGGTCGAGGGATCCGCGGGCCTGGTCGAGCGTGTACGCGGCGCCCCAGCTGGGCTCGCACGCGTCGTCCTTCGACGACACGACGAACGAGAGCACGGCATCCTTGGTGGAGGTGGTGCCGAGGTTCTCGAACGCGAACCGCGGCGTGGCGGTCACATCCACGTAGGACGCGAACCAGGGCTGCACGTCGACGGACGCGCGGGCGCTCCACCACTGGAAGCCGACGGCTCCGGCGGTGATGACGATGACGGCGACGAGGCCGGCGCCGATGACCCGCCAGGGCGAGAGACGGCGTCCGCTGTCGGCCTCGGGGGCCTGGGCGCGCTCGACGGCGTCCGGCGCCGCGGTGTTCTTCTTCGCGGACATCAGGCGGCCTGCTTCTCGCCGGAGACGGACTCGGACTCGGACTCGGCGGCGGCCGGAGCAGCGGCCGGGGCCTCCTGCTGCTCCACCACCATGGCGCCGACGCGGGCCTTGAGCGGCACCTCGCCGCCCGCGTGCCCGTGGTAGAGCACGGAGCGCCAGTCGATCGAGGCGGTCTCGGGCGTCACGACATCCGCCGGGCGCTTCCGCGATGTGGACACGTACAGCGGCTTGGTCATGCCGAGCCAGATGTCGACGACGGTGTTCCAGATGCCGATGTAGGCGACGATCGCCCAGATCGCGAGCGTGGCGTTGAAGGCGGCGAACGCGGCGTTGCCCCAGTTGTGCGCGTTGACGTCGCGCCACAGGGTGAACAGCGAGAACGCGACGATCGCGAGCGGCGCGATGACGTACAGCAGCGGCGACGCGGTGCGGTTCTTCACCTTCGGCGTACGGGCGAACGGGATCTTCTTGCCGGTCAGCGACTGCTGGATCGACTTGAGGACGCCGGCCAGGTTCACCGGCAGCAGGATGAGGTTGAAGCCGTAGATCCGGAAGATGTCCGTGGCCTTGTAGCCGCTGTAGCGGAGGTCCGCCGCCTGGCTGATGAAGTACGGCAGCGCGGCGAGGAGCACCATCGGGCTCAGCAGCCGGCCGTCGTACGGGTACGCCAGCAGGAAGATCAGGCCGAAGCTCGCCCAGCTGATCGACGCCATGTAGTTGACGCGGAGCAGCAGCTCGATCTTCGAGACGGTCTCGCCGCGGCGCTTCCGCTCCTTCACCTGACGCCAGAGCTTCGGCAGGATGAGGAGTCCGCCGTTCGCCCAGCGGCGGCGCTGCACGATCAGCGAGCCGAAGTCGGGCGGGGTGGCGGAGTAGCTCAGGCGCTCCGGGTAGTTCGACAGCGTCCAGCCGTGGGTGCCCAGGTCGATGCTCGACTCGGTGTCCTCGATGACCGTGCGGTCCTGGATGTAGCGGCGCACCTCGAAGCCGCCCACGAACTCGGTCTCGACGATGTCGTCCAGCGCGCGCTTGCGGATGACCGCGTTCGCGCCCACCCAGAAGGTGGCGCCGTAGTACGACTTGCCCTGGTGCAGGATGTGCTGGATGTCGGTCGTCGCGCCGGCGAGGCGCTCGATGCGGGTGCCGGCGCCGCGGAACGAGGAGTACGGCGTCTGCGTGACGGCCACCCGCGCGTTGTCGGGCTGCTGCAGGAAGTAGGTCAGCCGGAGGCAGTACTCGCGCAGCAGGATGGAGTCGGCATCCAGCGTCAGCAGGAAGTCGCTGTCGGGGATCTCGACGTCGCCCGGGCGGCGCTGGCCGGCGGGGACCGGGTTCAGGATGGGTCCGTCCGGCGTCTCCTCGACGCGGTAGGTCCCGCCCATCAGGCCGATGTAGGCATTCAGGTTCATGGCCTTGTTGGCCTCGTGGGACAGCGAGGCCCACTTCTTGCGCTCGAAGACGGCGAGGTCGGCGTCGAACGTCCAGGCGAGGCGGCGGTACAGCTGTGCGACGCGCTTGGTGGTGAGGGACGCGCCCTCGGCGATGGCGGCGGAGACCGCCTCGCCCGTCAGGGCCAGGTCGTCTGCGAGGGCGCGGAGCACCTGGTCGGCGAAGAAGACGTCGACGTGGTCGTCGATGCCGTGCGCCTCGGCCTGGGCGTAGAGCCACTCGGCGGCCCAGCGGTACTGGCCGGCGAGCTCGAGCGCGGCGCCGTCGGTGGCGTAGACGCCCGAGTCGGCCAGTTCATAGCGCATGAGGGCGTCGGAGAAGCGGAACCGCGGCTCGGCGAGCATCGCGCTGATGTCGTGCGCGAGGTCGCGGGTCGCGTCGAGCCGCTCGCGGACGGCGGGATCGGTCGGGTTCGGGTTGTCGTCGAGCAGGAGCACGACGCGCTTCGACGGGAACTCCTGCAGGGCGGCGGAGAGCAGCGTCATCCGCACGACCTCGGGCTCCTCGGCGTACGAGGGCACCAGCACGGTGATGCTGGGCTGGTTCTCGGCGAAGTGCCGGTCCAGCTCGGCGCGGGGCACACGGACGTGCTTCTGGAAGCGCTGGAGCGCTCCCTGCCGGGCCACCAGGTACATGAGGGCGGAGAAGGTGAGGAAGGTCACCACGACCGTGTAGCCGATCGCCTCCATCGTGAAGCGGAAGTTCTGGCTGCCGCTGTCGATGAACTGGCGGATGATCGTGGTGACCACGTAGATCGCCCAGAACAGCACGGTCAGCACGATGGCGACGCGGCTCCAGGTGATCTTGCGGTCCGACGGCTTCGGGTGGACCGTCGGGAGGGGTTCGGTGCGCTTCTCGGAGCCGAGCTGGCGCTTCCGGGCAGGGGTGTATTGGGCTGTAGAACTCATGATCGGGTATGCGTCCTTGTTCGGGTTCGGAAGCCCGGCCCTCGGGTGGGCACGGTCGGGTGGCTTCCGGTTGTCCACACTAGTGAGGACAAACAGGGGTACAAATACCCCCTTTATGGTCGCCCCTTCTTTGGGGGCGAGCCCATGCGAAGTTTCACACGATGGGTCGGTGTGTCGCGCTTGCCTGCGGCCGGTTGCATGCGTATGCATCTATCCCCCCTGGATGTCGGAAGGATGTCGGAGGGCGCGGGCTAGGCTGGCCGCATGCCGTCGCAGCCGTCACCGCAGCTGTGGCGCGGGCGGAGCGCGACGGGGCGGGCGCTGTTCGTCGTCGGGCTCGTGGTCGGCATCCCGCTCGCCGTGCTACTCGGTCTCGTCGTCCTCGCGGTCGGCGCCGCCGCCGCACTGCTCTGGACGCTCGCGTGGCTGATCGGCGTCGCCGCCTCCTGGGTCTGGTACGCGATCCAGCGCCGGCGGCGCATCCCGTATCCGTTCGGATCCCCGCCGCCGTCGACCCGCCGCGGCCGCCGGATCGCGCTGAGCGGGCTGTACCTGTCGCTCGTCCCGCGGGCGATCGGAGGGACGGCTCGCCTCGCCGGGCTGCTCCTCGGCCCGCTGGCCCTGCTGGTGTCGCTGGTCGGTGCGCTGCTCCCGCGCTGGCGTGCGCGTCCATACCTGGCGGTCTTCACGCTGCCGGGCATCCTGCGCAAGGTCGTCGGGCTCGGCCACCGGCGGGGGCTGCTACGCGACGGCCAGGATGCTGTGCTGCTCGGCTACGACGACTTCATCGCCCGGGCGTTCCCGCTGATCCGCGACGTGCTCGACTGGTGGAACGACCCGGACTCGGGCGACGACTACGTGCCGACGCCCGGGCTGCCGGATGTGCCGGCCGGGTTGCTGGGGCTGCCGCTCGGGCCCTCCCCGACCCCCTCGGCCAGCCCGGGATCGCGGCCGGGGCGATGCGGCGCCGGTCGATCCGGACGCTGCGCGAACTGCTGCTCAGCCAGCGCGAGATCGACGACCTGTGCGACCCGGACCTCGACGACCGTGCGGACGTGGCCCTGGTGCGCATCGTGGAGGTCGGATCGGCGGGCCACCGGCGGTGGATGGTGCAGTTCGCGAGCACGAAGTCCTGGCACCCGCGCGCAGGATCGGCGCCGAACGATCTGGCGGCCGACCTGCTGATCGGCGGCGGAATCGTGCCGACCGTCACCCGGGCCGCGCTCGAGACGATGCAGGCGGCCGGGATCCGGCCCGGCGAGCCGGTGCTGCTCGCCGGCTTCAGCCTCGGTGGGATGGTCGCGGCGCAGGTCGCGATGGCGGCGGTCGACGCCGGCCTGGAGGTGACGCACCTGATGGTGGCCGGGTCTCCGCTCGGGCGGATCGGCGTGCCCGACTCCGTGACGGTGCTGGCGCTGGAGCACGTGCTCGATCCGGTTCCGCGGGTCGAGGGCCGCGAGAACCCGGTGCGGCTGGACGGCGGGACGCCGTTCCTCACGGTGAAGGCGCGGCCGCCCTTGGCGCACGGGTTCCGGATCGGCGCGCTCCACCAGTCGACGGCGTACGCGGACACGGCGGCTCAGGTCGAGGCGGACCCGCCGGACGCGCGGGTCGCCTCCCTGCTCGAGACGCTGTCGCCGTTCTTCAGACCGGTGCAGCGCATCCACGACCATGCGGCCATGCGGGCCGGAGGGCTTCCGCCGCGGCCCTCGGTGCCCTTGTACCTGCACAGCACGGTCGACGAGGGGATCACCCGCGGCACGCTGCGGCAGACAGTCCGGCGCCTCGCGGGCGTGATCGCGGTGGACGTCTACCAGTCGCGCAGCGGCTTCGCCACGACGATCCTGTGGAACGCGGACCTGCTGGTGCGCGCGCTGGAGCCGTGGCTGATCGACGCGGGCCGCACGGCGGTGTATCGCGGGCTGCTGTCGCTGCTCGCGCGACGACGCGCAGTGGGCATCCACCTGCGCATCCAGGCGCGCGAGACGCCGGGCATCACGTGGGAGTCGACGGTGCAGCGGCTGTCGGACGGCCGGTGGCGCGAATCGATCGACGTGACCGTCGACGATCGGGCCGACCCTGCCGATGTCGCGCGGCTGTTTCCGGGCGGGACGGCGCAGGTCGTGGTGATCCACGCTCCGGATGCGTTCGAGCCGGTGCTCGACGTCGCCCGCCAGCGCTGACGGTCAGCGCTTGCGCTTCTCCCGCACGCGCATGTTGAGCACGATGGGCGTTCCCTCGAAGCCGTACACCTCGCGCAGCCGGCGGATGATGTACCGCCGGTAGCCCGGGTCGAGGAACCCGGTGGTGAACACCACGAATGTCGGCGGACGGCTCGACGCCTGCGTGCCGAACAGGATGCGCGGCTGCTTGCCGCCCCGCACAGGGTGCGGGTGCGCGGCGGTGAGCTCGGCGAGGAACGCGTTGAACTTGCCCGTCGGGATGCGCGTGTCCCACGACTCGAGGGCCAGCTCCAGCGCGGGCACGAGCTTCTCGAGGTGGCGGCCGGTGCGGGCGGAGATGTTGACGCGCGGCGCCCAGGACACATGCGCGAGGTCCTGCTCGATCTCGCGCTCCAGGTAGCGGCGGCGATCGTCGTCGAGGAGGTCCCACTTGTTGAAGGCGAGCACCAGCGCGCGGCCCGACTCGAGCACGAGGTCGATGATGCGCACATCCTGCTCGCTGATCGGCTCGCTCACGTCGAGGACGACGACGGCGACCTCCGCCTTCTCCAGCGCGGTGGAGGTGCGCAGCGACGCGTAGAAGTCGGCGCCCTGCTGCAGGTGCACGCGGCGCCGGATGCCGGCCGTGTCGACGAAACGCCAGACCTTGCCGCCCAGCTCGACCTGCTCGTCGACCGGGTCGCGGGTGGTGCCGGCGAGGTCGTTGACGACCACGCGCTCCTCCCCCGCGGTCTTGTTCAGCAGCGAGGACTTGCCGACGTTCGGCCGGCCGATGATGGCCACGCGGCGCGGGCCTCCCACCTCGCGCTTGGCGAAGGCGGACTCCTCGGGCAGCACCTTCAGGATCTCGTCCAGCAGGTCGGCGACACCGCGGCCGTGCAGCGCGGAGACCGGATGCGGCTCACCGAGGCCGAGCGACCACAGCTCGGTCGCGTAGGGCTCCTGGCGGGCGTCGTCGACCTTGTTCGCGGCGAGGAAGACCGGCTTGTCGCTCTTGCGCAGCAGCCGGACGACGCGCTCATCGGTGGATGTGGCCCCGACCGTCGCATCCACGACGAAGAGCACCGCGTCGGC
The DNA here is from genome assembly GCF_050632205.1 of Leifsonia xyli subsp. cynodontis. Classification (GTDB taxonomy): domain Bacteria; phylum Actinomycetota; class Actinomycetes; order Actinomycetales; family Microbacteriaceae; genus Leifsonia; species Leifsonia xyli_D. The sequence goes on along the minus strand of NZ_CP192578.1, from coordinate 494,253 downwards.
GAGGTCGATCGCGACCTCCGCCTGGGCGGCGACGGACGCGTCGATCCCGCGGGCGTCGGGCTCCCATCCGCCGGTGTCGACGAGGGTGAACCGGCGGCCGTTCCATTCCGCCTGGTACGAGACGCGGTCGCGCGTGACGCCCGGGGTGTCCTCCACCACCGCCTCGCGGCGGCCCAGGATGCGGTTGACGAGCGCCGACTTGCCGACGTTCGGCCGACCGACGATGGCGAGCACCGGGAGCGCGGGCAGGTACGTGATGCCCTCGACGTCCTCACCGGCGATGTCGAGGATGTCGAGGTCGCTCTCGTCGAGCTCGTACTCCTCCAGTCCGCTGCGGAGCGCGTTCGCCCGCTGGACCGCGAGGTCCTCGTCGAGCTCGGAGAGCCGCGCGACGAGGTCGTCCTCGCCGCTGGGCTCGTTTTCGATGTCAGACATGGGCTGCTTTCTGTACGACCTGGATAACCGCGTCGACGGTCTGGTCGAAGTCGAGATCGGTGGAGTCGACGGTGGTCACACCGTCTGCGGCGTTCATGAAGTCGACGACGCGGGCATCCGCCTCATCCCGTCTTCGCAGAGCCTCACCGACATGGGCGGCCGAATGGCCGATCAGCTCCGCGGAACGCCTCGCCATTCTAACGGCTTCGTCGGCCGTGAGCAGGATGCGCACCGGCGCATCGGGGCAGACCACCGTCGTGATGTCGCGCCCCTCCACCACGATGCCGTCGCGGTCGGTGCTCCGGATGATGTCGCGGAACAGCTGCGTCAGGAACGCCCGCACCTCCGGAACGCGGGCGATGGGAGCGACCACGGCGGTGACCTCCGGGGTTCGGATGGTCTCCGTCACATCCTCGTCGCCGACGAACACGTGGTAGGTGTCCGGGTCCGTGCCGATGCGGTAGTCGAAGTCCGGCAGGGCGTCGATGACCGCCGCCGAGTCCGTCGGGTCGAGGTGCCGTGCGACGATGTACCAGCCGAGCGCGCGGTACGCCGCACCGGTGTCCAGGTACGCCCAGCCCAGGCGACGGGCGGTCGCCTTGCTGACGCTCGACTTGCCGCTCCCGGCCGGTCCGTCGACCGCCACCACGATCGTCTCCGTCATCCGGTGATCCTCCATCCACGTTCGGTCAGGTCCTTCACTGTGCGGTGCTCCACCTCGGGCAGCACCGCGATGTCGGCGAGGCCGAACGCCGCGCCGGGCGAGTGCTCCAGGCGCAGGTCCTCCATGTTCACGCCCAGCTCGCCGAGCTCGTGCAGCAGCCGTGCCAGTTCGCCCGGGCGGTCTTCGACCATCACCACGAACCGCGAATACCTGCGGTCCTGGCCGTGCTTGCCCGGCAGGCGCGAGACGCCGGTGTTGCCGCCCGCGATCTCCTCGGCGATGGTCCGCCGGGCGCCCGAGGCGTCGACGTCGCCGAGCGCGAGGAGCACGCGGTCGAGATCGTCGCGGTAGGCCCGGAGGATTTCGACGATCGCGGGAGCGTTCGCGCCCAGGATCTGCACCCACAGCTCCGGCTCGCTCGCGGCGATGCGCGTCACGTCGCGCACGCCCTGACCGGCCAGTGCGAGGGCCGCATCGGGTGAGTCCATCAGCCGCTTCGCCATCAGCGACGAGACGATCTGCGGCGCGTGTGACACGAGAGCGACGGCGGCGTCGTGCTCGTCCGCATCCATCTCGACGGGTGTCGCGCCCAGGTCGAGGATGAGTGCCTCGACCAGGCTGACGGCCCCGCGCGGGTTCTCAGGTCGGGCGGCGACCACCCACGGACGCCCGATGAAGAGGTCAGCGCGCGCCGAGGACGGACCGCCGCGCTCACGCCCGGCCAGCGGGTGACCGCCGACGTAGCGGGCGAGGTCGACGCCCGACGCCTGGAGTTCGGACAGCGGCGCGACCTTCACGCTGGCCACATCCGTGACCACGGCATCCGGATGCGCCGCGAGCTCGTCGGCGACGACCCGCCCGGTCAGATCGGGCGGGACCGCCACCACGATCAGCGCCGGCTCGGAGCCTCCGTCGTCGATCCGGCCCGCGCCGTAGTCGGCCGCCAGCCGCAGGTGCGCGGGCGAGGCGTCGGCGAGCAGCACGTCGACGCCGCGGGCGCGCAGCCCGAGTCCGACGGAGGCGCCGAGCAGCCCCGCGCCGACGACGCGGACGGGGCCGGCGAGGCGGGCGGAAGTGTCAGTCACCCGTCCACCTTAGCCAGCGCCGCCGACGCGTTTCGTCCGTCCGAGGGAAAGGGAGGACGCTGCGCCAGAACCCGCATCCATCGCCTCCCTTCCCGGTCGATCCCCGCGTGGCGGCCGCGGTCTCCTCCGTGCCCGGTCGACCCCCGGCGCACTGTCGGAAACGGAGGACATCCGGCGACGACCCGCCGACGCGCGCAGGAAACGGAGGTGGATGGCGCGGGGAGCGGCCCGAAGCCCCTCCGTTTCCGACGGGAAGGGCGCGCTCAGCCGTTCTCGCGCGAGATCGTCAGCAGCTGCCCGAGCTCCGCCTTCGTCAGGTCGCGCAGCTGCCCGACCTTGAGCGTGCCGAGGTGCAGCGGCCCGAACTGACGCCGCACCAGCTCCACGACCGGGTGGCCGACCTCGGCGAGCATCCGCCGCACGATGCGGTTGCGGCCGGAGTGCAGCGTGATCTCGACGAGCGACTCGCCCTCGCGCTGGTTCGACTGCAGCAGCTTGGCCCTGTCCGCGGCGATGGGGCCGTCCTCCAGCTCCACGCCCTTCGTCAGCCGTGCGATCGTCTGCGGGGTGACCAGCCCGCGCACGCGCGCGATGTACGTCTTCGTGACGCCGAACGACGGATGCGCGAGCACGTGCGCGAGTTCGCCGTCGTTGGTGAGGATGAGGAGGCCCGAGGTCTCCGCATCCAGCCGCCCCACGTTGAACAGGCGCTCTGGGTAGCCGGCGGTGAACCGCGACAGGTCCGGCCGCCCCTGCTCGTCGCGCATGGAGCTGACCACGCCGCCCGGTTTGTTGAGCATGACGTAGCGGCGGGACGTGTCCAGCTGCACGGCCGTACCGTCGACGGCCACGCGGTCGACGGCCGGGTCGACGCGGCGGCCGAGCTCGGTCACGACCGTCCCGTTCACCGTCACGCGGCCGGCCACGATCATGTCCTCCGACACGCGCCGCGACGCGACGCCGGCGGCCGCCATCACCTTCTGCAGGCGCTCGCCCTGCGCACCGTTCTCAGCGGACATCGCCCTCGAACCCGTCCGCGCCATCGCTCAGCAGAGGCGAGATCTTCGGCAGCTCGTCGACCGAGTTGATGCCCAGCTGGCTGAGCAGGAGGTCGGTGGTCCCGTAGTTGATCGCGCCGGTCTCGCTGTCGGTGAAGAGCTCGGTGATGAGTCCGCGGCCGAGCAGCGTGCGCACCACCGAATCCACGTTGACGGCCCGGATGGACGCGATGGCGCCGCGGCTGATCGGCTGCTTGTAGGCGATCACCGCGAGGGTCTCCAGTGCCGCCTGCGACAGCTTCGTCGGATTCTGCTGCAGCACGTAGCCGGAGACGACCTGGTCGAACTCCGCGCGGACGTAGATGCGCCATCCGCCGCCGACCTCGCGCAACTCGAACCCACGGCGGATGCCGCCGCCCTCGCCGTCGTAGTCCGCCACCAGGGCGGCGATCGCGGCGCGCACGCGCTTCACCGGCGCACCGACCGCGGTCGCCAGCGTCACCAGGCTCATCGGCTCGTCCGCCACCATCAGGATGGCCTCCAGGGCACGCTCGATCTGCGCGTCCTCGACCGGTGCCGGCACCTCCGCGGTGTCCGTCACCGCCTCTCCCCCGATCACCGCATCCTCAGCCACCGGATCGGCGGCCACGTTCTCAACCGTCATAGTCGGCTCCCAGATTCGACAGATTCTCTTCGGACCAGTGCTCCGCGGTCCAGCGCAGCGTCAGCTCGCCGAGCGGTTCCAACTGCTCGAACGCCAGCGCGGCGCGGCGATACAGCTCGAGCACCGCGAGGAACCGCGCAACCACCACGCCCTTCTGCTCGGCGCCGGCCACGAGCTGCCGGAAGTTCATCGGCTCCCCGTGCCGCAGCATCCCGACGACGATCGCCGCCTGCTCGCGGATGCTGACCAGCGGCGCGTGCAAGTGGTCCAGACCGACGACGGGGATCTCGCGCGGCGTCATGGCGAGCGTGGCCAGGGCCGCGAAGTCGTCGAGGCTCAGGGTCCAGACGAGCTCGGGGGTGCGCTGGCGGAACTTGTCCTCCAGCCGGACCTGCCGCGCGTGACGGCCGCTCTCCGCATCCAGCTGCGCGGCGAACCAGGCCGAGGCCTCCTTGAACGCGCGGTACTGCAGCAGCCGGGCGAACAGCAGGTCGCGCGCCTCCAGCAGGGCCACATCCTCCGCATCCACCAGCTCGCCCTGCGGCAGCAGTCCGGCCACCTTCAGGTCGAGGAGGGTCGCCGCGACCAGCAGGAACTCGCTCGCCTCATCGAGGCTCTCGTCGGTGTCGAGGGCGCGCAGGTAGGCGATGAACTCGTCGGTCACCTTGCTGAGCGAGATCTCGGTGATGTCGAGCTCGTGCTTGGTGATGAGGGACAGGAGGAGGTCGAACGGTCCCTCGAAGTCGCCGAGGGAGACGCGGAAGCCGACGGGCTCGACGGGCTCCGCGGGCTCTACGACGTCGGGCAGCTCAGGCGACGGCGCCACGGAACACCAGTTCCCGCGCCAGCTGGCGGTACGCCTCCGCCGCCTGGTGCTCGGGCGCGAACTGCGTGATCGGGGTGGCCGCGACCGAGGCGTCCGGGAACTTCACCGTGCGCGAGATGACCGTCTCGAGCACGCGGTCGCCGAAGGCGTCAACGACGCGCTCGAGCACCTCGCGCGAGTGCAGGGTGCGCGAGTCGTACATGGTGGCGAGGATGCCGTCCAGCTCGATCGCCGGGTTGAGCCGCTCGCGCACCTTGTCGATCGTCTCGATGAGCAGGGCGACACCGCGCAGCGCGAAGTACTCGCACTCCAGCGGGATGAGGACGCCGTGGCTCGCGGTCAGCGCGTTGACGGTGAGGATGCCGAGCGACGGCTGGCAGTCGACCAGGATCACGTCGTAGTCGTTCGCGACCTTGCGGAGGACGCCCGCGAGGATCTGCTCGCGCGCGACCTCGTTGACGAGGTGCACCTCCGCCGCCGACAGGTCGATGTTCGCCGGGATGATGTCGAGCCCGGGCACCGAGGTCGACTGGATGGACTCACGCACGTCGGCGTTGCGGTTGAGCAGCAGGTCGTAGATCGTCGTCGCGTCGTGCGTGCGCGCTCCGAGACCGGCGGAGAGGGCGCCCTGCGGGTCGAAGTCGACCGCGAGTACGCGGCGGCCGTAGTCGGCGAGGGCCGCGCCGAGGTTGATGCTGGTCGTCGTCTTGCCGACGCCGCCCTTCTGGTTGCAGAGGGCGACGATCTTGGCCGGTCCGTGCTGCGCGAGCGGGGCGGGCACCGGGAACGCGCGCAGCGGACGTCCGGTGGGCCCGGGCTTCGTGGCGACGGATGCGGCATCCATGCCCGGAAGCTGGGTCTCGACCTGGTCGTTGCGCGTCACCTGGGTGTTCCTCGTCCCTCTCGTGGGCGGTCTTACAAGGCACCAGTCTATGCACGACGTGCCCCGGTTGCGGGGCGGACGCCCGGCGGTTCGGTACGCTGGCCGCGTGCAGCCGATGCCGTCCGCCCTCGAGACCCCGCGCCTCCGTCTGCGCCCGCGCGACGGACGCGACGCCGAGTGGAACCTCGCCCTGCTCGCCGAGCATCCCCTCGGCCGCGAGCCCGGGACGCTCGAGGAGGAGCGGGAGCGGCTGGATGCGCAGCGCGCCGCCTTCGACGAGACCGGGTTCGGGCTCTACACGGTGGAAATCGCGGAGACCGGCGAGGCCGTGGGCTACTGCGGGCTCGTCGTCGGCCGGGCCAGCGCCTCCCAGCCGGAGCTCGCCTACGAGCTGCTGCGCGGCCACGTCGGGCACGGGTACGCGACGGAGGCGGCCGCCGCGGTGGCGGACGCGGCGTTCGACTCGGGTTTCCCGACGGTCTGGGCGACCGTCGCGACGTGGAACGCGCCGTCGTTCGGGGTGCTCGCCAAGCTCGGCTTCGCGCCGACGCGGCGCGCGGGCGGCGACGGCCGCTCGGTCTTCGTCTGGCTGCGCCGCCGCGCCCCGCGTCGCCGTCACCGGGACGCCTCCTGACGCTCGCCCGCTGACCTGCCGCCCATCAGCACGCGAAGATTCGTCACGAATGGCGGTTATTCGCCGCGTATTCCGACCATTCGTTACGAATGCCGGCCGGGCCGGGGCACGCTGTGACGGGAGGAGACGTCAGCGGGCGCGCGGGTGGGAGGTCGCGTACACGTCGCGGAGGGTGTCCGCCGTGACCAGCGTGTAGATCTGCGTCGTCGCGACGGACGAATGGCCGAGCAGCTCCTGCACGACCCGCACGTCCGCTCCCCCGGCCAGCAGGTGCGTGGCGAAGGAGTGGCGGAGGGTGTGCGGCGAGAGCTCCACGTCGAGCTTCGCTCTCTCGGCCGCCGCGCGGATGATGAGCCACACGTTCTGGCGCGACAGCCGCGCGCCGCGCACCCCGAGGAACAGGGCCGGGGTCGCCCGTCCCTTTGCCGACAGCACCGGGCGCGCCCGCACGAGGTACGCCGACACGGCCTCCTGCGCGTAGCTCCCGAGCGGCACGATGCGCTGCTTGCTGCCCTTGCCGGTCAGCCGCACGACGTCGGTGTCGATCACGTCGTCCACGTTGAGGCCGACGGCCTCGCTCACGCGCGCGCCGGTCGCGTACATGAGCTCGAGCAGCGCCTTGTCGCGCAGCGCCGCGACGTCGTCGCCGTCGGTCGCCGCCAGCAGCGCCGACACCTGCTCCACCGAGATCGCCTTCGGCAGCCGGCTCGGGAGCTTGGGCGGCCGCAGGTCGCGCGCCGCATCCACCTCGACCCGGCCCTCCTCGAGCAGGAACCGGTGGAAGCCGCGCACCGTCGACAGCATCCGGGCGAGAGAGGATGCGGTGAGCGGCGACTCCGCGCGCGTCCCGAGATGCAGGGCGAACGCCGACAGCGTCTGCGGGGCGACGGCGCGCACGTCCGCGATGCCCTCGCCCTCCAGCCAGTCGCTGTAGACGCTCAGGTCGCGGCGGTAGGCGGCGACAGTGTTGGCCGAGAGGCCGCGCTCGATGGCGACGTGCCTGAGGAAGGCTTGCGTCTCGGCCGCGACGGTCATCTCGACAGCTTGGGGTGACTCGGCCAGGGCTCGTTCGGGCCGCCGAGCGTGCTCCAGCCCCGCTCCCGCGCGGTACGAGCGGCGAGCAGGGCGATGATCAGCGGTGCGTTGTGCACCCGGTGCTCCAGGACCGCGTCCACGGCCTCGTCGAGGGGCACCCAGCGCACCTCGATGTCGGCCTCCTCCGCCTCGCGGGCGAACTCGGAGCCGGTGGAGCGGATGCCGCGCGCGAGGTAGATGCGGATCGACTCGTCGTTGCCGCCGGGGCTGGTGAACACGTCCGTCAGCACGTTCCACTCGTCGGCCTCGAGGTCGACCTCCTCGCCGAGTTCGCGCTGGGCCGCCGTCAACGGGTCCTCGCCGTCCTGGTCGAGCAGCCCGGCCGGGATCTCCCAGTCGCGGTGACGCACGGGGTGGCGGTACTGCCGGATGAGCAGCACGCGACCCTCGTCATCCATCACCAGGATGCCGACGGCGCCCGTGTGGTCGACGTACTCGCGGGTGATCTCGTCGCCGTTGTAGCGGAAGACGTCGCGGCGGACGTTCCAGATCTTGCCCTCGAACACCGTCTCGGACGAGACGATCTCCGGCCGGAAGGGCTGGTCGTTCAGCTCGGTAGCGGTGGTCTGCCGCATCGCGTCCTGGGCCATCAGACTTCGGCGACCATCTCGGCGTCCGCCTCGGCGACCTCGAACAGGAGGGCGGCCTTCTGGCGGTCGAGGGCGGCGCCGACGAGCCCGGCGAACAGCGGGTGAGCGCGGTTCGGACGCGAGCGGAGCTCGGGATGCGCCTGGGTGCCCACGTAGAACGGGTGCACGTCGCGCGGGAGCTCGACGTACTCCACCAGGTGCCCGTCCGGCGACGTGCCCGAGAACCACAGGCCCGCGTCGGCGATCTGCTCGCGGTAGTTGTTGTTGACCTCGTAGCGGTGGCGGTGCCGCTCGGACGCCTCGCTCGCGCCGTACAGCTCCGACACGATCGACCCCTCGGCGAGTGCCGCCGGGTAGAGGCCGAGGCGCATGGTGCCGCCCAGGTCACCGCCGGCGATGATGTCCACCTGCTCCGCCATGGTCGCGATCACGGGGAACTCGGTCTCCGGGTCGAACTCCGACGACGAGGCGCCCTCGAGGCCGGCCCCGTGCCGCGCGTACTCGATGACCATGCACTGCAGGCCGAGGCACAGGCCGAGCGCCGGGATGCCGTTTTCGCGGGCGAAGCGCAGCGCCCCGACCTTGCCCTCGATGCCGCGCACGCCGAACCCGCCGGGCACGCAGATCGCGTCGACATCGCTCAGCTGGTGCGCGGCGCCCTCCGGCGTCTGGGCCTCGTCGGAGGCGATCCACTTCAGCTTCACCTTGGTGCGGTGGGCGAACCCGCCCGCACGGAGGGCCTCGGTGACCGAGAGGTAGGCGTCGGGCAGGTCGATGTACTTGCCGACGAGGCCGATGGTGACCTCGTGCTTGGGCTCGTGCACCGCCTCCAGCAGCCGGGCCCAGCCGTTCCAGTCGACGTCGCCTGCCTTGTCGAGGCCGAGCTGGTCGATGATGTACGCGTCGAGCCCCTGCTCGTGCAGCATGGTGGGGATGTCGTAGATGCTCGGCACGTCGACCGCGTTCACGACGGCCTGCTCGTCCACGTCGCACATCAGCGCGATCTTGCGCTTGTTGCTCTCGGAGACGGGGCGGTCGCTGCGGAGCACGAGCGCGTCCGGCTGGATGCCGATGGAGCGGAGGGCGGCGACGGAGTGCTGGGTCGGCTTGGTCTTCTGCTCGCCGGAGGCGTTCATGAACGGCACCAGCGAGACGTGCACGAAGAAGCAGTTCTTGCGGCCGAGCTCGTGCCGCACCTGGCGGGCGGACTCGATGAACGGCTGCGATTCGATGTCGCCGACCGTCCCGCCGATCTCGGTGATGATGACGTCGGGCGCGGGCTCGCCGTCCGGTCCGGGCTGCGCCTGTAGCCGCATCCGGCGCTTGATCTCGTCGGTGATGTGCGGGATCACCTGCACCGTGTCGCCGAGGTACTCGCCGCGGCGCTCCTTGGCGATCACGTTGGAGTAGATCTGCCCGGTGGTGACGTTCGCCGACTGCCCGAGGTTGATGTCGAGGAAGCGCTCGTAGTGCCCGATGTCGAGGTCGGTCTCCGCGCCGTCGTCGGTGACGAAGACCTCGCCGTGCTGGAACGGGTTCATCGTGCCCGGGTCCACGTTGAGGTAAGGGTCGAGCTTCTGCATGACCACGCGGAGTCCGCGCGCCGTCAGAAGGTTGCCGAGAGAGGCCGCCGTCAGGCCCTTGCCCAACGAAGAAACGACACCACCTGTCACGAAGATGTGCTTGGTAGTGCCGTTGGCTGTGTTTTTGACGTTTTCAAGGCCCGCGTCTGAATAATCCACCACGGGCTTGTAGCTTATCACCGGCTGAGGCCCGCTCTGACGCCCGCCGTCGTGTCGGACGCTCACTGGCGCGCCGCGGACGCCATGTCGACCAGCTCGCGGGCGTGCGCGAGGCCCGACTCGGAGTCGGGCAGGCCCGAGAGCAGGCGCGCCATCTCGGCGATCCGCTCGTCACCGTCGAGGCGGCGGACGCTGGAGGCGGTGACCGCGCCGTCGCTGCCCTTCACCACGGTGAGGTGGTTGGTGGCGAAGGCCGCGACCTGCGCGAGGTGCGTCACCACGATGACCTGCGCGGACTCGGCGAGCCGGGCCAGGCGGCGGCCGATCTCGATGGCGGAGGCTCCGCCGACGCCGGCGTCGACCTCGTCGAAGATGAACGTCGGCACGGGGTCGCTGCCCGCGATGACGACCTCGATCGCGAGCATCACGCGCGAGAGTTCGCCGCCGGAGGCGCCCTTTCCGAGCGGTCGCGGCTCGGCGCCGGGATGCGACTGCAGCAGGATGGCGACCTGGTCGCATCCACTCAGGGTGTAGGAGCTGAGGTCGTCGACGGCTCGCTGGGTGACCTCGACGACGATGCGGGCGTCCGGCATGGCCAGGGCGGAGAGCTCGTCGCTCACGGCCTCGGAGAGCCGCGCGGCGGCCGCGGTGCGCTCGGCGCTGAGGCCGGCGGCCAGCTCGCGGACCAGGGCCGCGTCCTCCTCGACCTCGCGGGTCAGCTCGCCGATGCGGTCGGCGTCGCCGTCGAGTTCGAGGAGCCGCAGGCTTCCCGTCTCGAGCGTGCGGATGACGTCGTCGAGCGTCGGCCCGTACTTGCGGAGGAGCCCCGCCAGCTCGGCGCGGCGCTCCTGCACGACCTCCAGTTCGAGCGCGCCGTCGGCGTCGAGGGCGGCGAGATACGTTGAGAGCTGCGCCGCGATGTCGGAGATCAGGTAGTTGGCCTCGGCGACGGACTCCGCCAGCGGCTGCAGGGCGCTGTCGTGCGGCGCGACCCGCTCGAGCTGGCGGCGGGCGCCGTCGAGCAGCCCGAGCGCATCCGCGCCCTCCGACTCCTCGGCGCTCAGCAGTTCGCGGGCGGCGGCGGCCGCCAGGCGCAGGTCTTCGAGATTGGTGAGGCGTTCGGCCCGTTCGGCGAGCTGGTCGTCTTCGCCGGGCTGGGGCGCCACGGACTCGATCTCGGCCATCGCGACGCGGAGGTCGTCGGCTTCGCGGGCGCGTCGCTCCTGGTCGGCGACCAGCTCGTCGAGCTCGGCCCGGTTGTCGCGCCAGCGGTGGTACACCTGCTCGTACGTCGCGAGCGCCTCGCCGAAAGCGGGCCCGGCGAACCGGTCGAGCGCCGCGCGCTGAGCGACGGCGGAACGGAGGCGGATCTGGTCGGACTGCCCGTGCACCACGACCAGCTGCTCCCCCAGCTCGGTCAGCACCGCGATGGGCGCGCTGCGGCCGCCGACGACCGCCCGCGAGCGGCCCTCCGCCGACACGGAACGGCTGAGCACGAGCTCCGCCTCGCGCTTGTCGATGGGATCGACGTCTCCCCCGGCGTCGCGGACGCGCTCGACCACGTCGCCGGACGACGGCACGCGCCAGCGTCCCTCGACCCACGCCTGCGGGCTGCCGAGGCGCACGGCACCCGTGTCGGCGCGCTCGCCGAGCAGCAGCCCCAGCGCCGACACGACCATGGTCTTGCCCGCACCGGTCTCGCCGGTGATCGCCGTGAAGCCCGTCCCGAGCGGGAGGGAGGCGTCGGCGATGACGCCCAGGTCTTTGATCGAGATCTCCTCGATGCCTCCGCGCACGTCAGTCACGACCGGCCGGCCCCCTCCATCCCGTGACGGGAAGGTTGAACTTGTGCACCAGCCGGTCGGTGAACGGCCCCGGGTGCAGACGGGCGAGCCGCACCGGGATGGGCGACCGCCGCACCACGACGCGGGCGCCGCGCGGCAGATCGAACGGACGCCGGCCGTCGCACCACAGGATGCCCGCCCCGCCCGCCCGGTCGAGCAGTTCGACGGCGAGCGACGAGTCGGCGTCCACGACGAGCGGACGCGAGAACAGCGCGTGCGCGCTCAGCGGCACGAGCAGCAGCGCGGCGACGCCCGGCCAGACCACCGGCCCGCCCGCGGAGAACGAGTACGCCGTGGACCCGGTCGGCGTCGACATGACCACGCCGTCGCAGCCGAAGCTCGACATCGGGCGGCCGTCGACCTCGATGACGACCTCGAGCATCCGCTCGCGGCTGGCCTTCTCGACCGTCGCCTCGTTGAGCGCCCAGCTCTCGTAGACGACCTCCCGGCCCACCTTCACCCGGGCGGAGAGCGTCATGCGCTCCTCCACCTCGTAGTCCTTCGCCAGGCCGCGCGCGATCGCGGTCTCGAGGTCGTCGCGCTCGCTCTCGGCGAGGAAGCCCACGTGGCCGAGGTTGACGCCCAGCAGCGGCGCCGAGCATCCGCGCACCAGCTCTGCCGCACGCAGGATGGTGCCGTCGCCGCCGAGCACGATCACCAGCTCCAGCTCGCTCGGGGCGACGTCGTCGCCGAGCACCGCCACCGCGTCGAGGGAGGGATCGGCCTGGAGCAGGTCCCTCCGCTCGTCGGCGCTGAGCACCGGGACGACACCCGCGTCGAGCAGCTGCCGGGCGGCCCGGACACCCGCCTCGAGGGAGTCTTCACGACCGGTGTGCGCGACGACGAGGATGTACCGCGTCGCTGCACCCATCGGTGTCACGTCGTCTCCTCTCGAAAGCCGTCCTCCCATTCTGTCTGGTTTCTCGACTTTCACGAGGCCAGGGGCCGGGTTTGTGGAGAACGTTCACCTAGCGCGAAAGTCGGACGACCTCATCCCGCAGGCCCGACGGGTCCGGAGCACCCGACCGGCACCAGGCGAGGAACTCGCGGTTGCCGTGGCCGCCGGCGATGGGCGACGCGATCAGCCCGGCCGTCCCCAGTCCCGCGTCGTGGGCTGCCCAGAGCACGTCCGAGATGGCGCCGGCGCGCAGCCCCGCGTCCCGCACCACGCCCTCGCGGATGCCCTGCCGGCCCACCTCGAACTGCGGTTTGATCAGAAGCACGAAGTCCGCGCCGCGCGACGCCGTCGCCACCAGCGCGGGAAGCACCTGCGTGAGCGAGATGAACGACAGGTCGCCGACGACGAGATCCGGCCGGACCTGGTCGCCCGTCAGCCCGGCGAGCGCCTCGGCCGACAGCGAGCGGACGTTGACGCCCTCGTACGACTCCAGCCGCTGCTCCCCGGCGAGCGCAGGCGACAGCTGCCCGTGGCCGACGTCGACCGCGATCACCCGCGCCGCGCCGCGCTCCAGCAGCACCTGGCTGAAACCGCCGGTGGATGCTCCCGCGTCCAGAGCGACGCGGCCCGCCGGGTCGACCCCGAACTCATCCAGCGCGGCGATCAGCTTGTGCGCGCCGCGGCTCACGTAGTGGTCGGCGCCGGCGACCCGGACGTCCTGCGACTCGGACACCTTGAGGGATGCACGCACCGCGGGGCGCCCATCCACCGTGACGAGGCCCTCCGCGATCAGGGCCGCCGCGTGCGACCGCGAGCGGGCAAGCCCCAGCTCGGCCAGCGCCACGTCGAGGCGGCGCTCAGCCCCGGCCATGCTCGTCGTCGCCCTCCAGGGTGCGGCGGAGCTGCTCGTGCAGCTGGGCGTACGCGTCCGCGCGCGCGGCGAGCGGCTGCTCCTCGATCACGTCGAGGCGGGCGACGAGTGCCTCCTCGCCTGGGCCCTGCGATTCATCCGACATGGTCCCACCGTACGTCAGCGCGTCAGGCGACGAAGACACCCGCGAGCGTCTTCTTGCCGCGTCGCAGCACCACCATGTCGCCGGGGAGCACTTCGGCGCCGATGAGCTGCTCGGCGTCCTCGACCTTCGCGTTGTTGACGTAGACACCGCCCTGGGCGACGGCGCGGCGCGCCTCCCCCAGGCTCGACGTCAGCCCGGTGTCGACGAGCACCTGGGCGACGGTGGCCGACGGCTCCGTGGTCGTGGTGTTCGGCAGCTCCCGCAGCGCGGCCTCGAGGGTCGCCGCGTCGAGCTCCGCCAGCTCGCCCTGGCCGAACAGGGCCTGGGATGCGGCGATCACCGCCTCCGTCGCCGCCTCGCCGTGCACCAGAGCCGTCACGTCATAGGCGAGCCTGCGCTGCGCCTCGCGCCGGAACGGCTCGTCGGCCACCTTCTGGGCGTACTCGGCGATCTGGTCCCGGGTGAGGAACGTGAAGATCTTCAGGCGCTCGATCACATCGGCGTCATCGGTGTTGAGCCAGAACTGGTAGAACGCGTACGGGCTGGTCATCGCCGCATCGATCCAGATGGCGTTGCCCTCGCTCTTGCCGAACTTGGTGCCGTCGCTGTTGGTGATCAGCGGCGTCCCGATCGCGTGGACGTGCGCGCCCTCGACCTTGCGGATGAGCTCGGTGCCGCTGGTCAGGTTGCCCCACTGGTCGCTGCCGCCGGTCTGCAGCACGCAGCCGTACTGCCGGTAGAGCTCGAGGAAGTCGAGCCCCTGCAGGATCTGATAGCTGAACTCGGTGTACGAGATGCCCTCGTCCGAGTTGAGTCGCGCGGCGACCGCATCCTTCTTCAGCATGGTGCCGACGCGGAAGTGCTTGCCGATCTCGCGGAGAAAGTCGATGGCCGAGAGCGGTGCGGTCCAGTCGAGGTTGTTGACAAGGCGCGCGGCGTTCTCCCCTCGAAGGACAGGTACTTCGAGACCTGCTCCTGGAGCGATCGGACCCACCCGGCGACGGTCTCGCGCGTGTTCAGCGTCCGCTCCGCGGTTGGGCGCGGGTCGCCGATGAGACCAGTCGACCCCCGACCAGGCCGAGCGGCTTGTGTCCGGCGAGCTGCAGTCGGCGCAGGGTCAGCAGCTGTACGAGATGGCCGAGGTGGAGGCTGGCCGCGGTGGGGTCGAACCCGCAGTAATACGTGATCGGCTCGCCGGCCAGGAGCTCCTTGAGGGCGGTTTCATCCGTCGAGACGTGGATGAGGCCGCGCCATTTCAGCTCGTCCCAGACGTCGTCGAAGGACGCGTCGTTGGTCTGCGCGGTCAGGCTCTGCGCGCGTGCGGTGGCGGTTTCGGACACCCGTTCAGAGTAGCAGCGGCGAGGGGAGGCGCCCCGGTGGCGATCAGGGCTCTAGGCCTGATTTGGCTCGTATCAGGGCGGCAGACCTGATATTGTAGGAATCAGGCCCAGGGCCCTGATGGGAGGAAAGGGATGTTCGTCATCACCGCGGATCAGGTCGACAGCCGGCACCGTGACGACATCGTCACACCCGCGCTCGCCTCCATCCACGACCGCTACGGCTCCCGGCTCGCCCTCCCTCCCGACCGCAACGCCGGCGACGAGCTCCAGGTGCTGACGGCGGACGCGGCGACCGCCCTCGACCTCGTCCTCTCCCTCACCCGGGAGGCCGCCTGGAGCGTCGGCGTCGGGATCGGCAGCGTGCGGCGGCCGCTGCCCGACCAGACCCGGGAGGCGACGGGCGACGCCTTCGTGGCCGCCCGCGCCGCGGTCACCCGCGCCAAGCGCAACCCGTCGCGGCTCGCCGTCGAAGCGCTGCTGGAGCCCGAGCCCGCGACGGATGCGGAGGCGCTGCTCGCCCTCCTGCTCACCCTGAGGGAGCGGCGCACCGCGGCCGGGTGGGAGCTCTACGACCTCCTCGCCTCGGGGCTGACCCAGGCGGAGGCGGGCGCACGATTGGGCATCACCCCGCAGTCGGTCAGCGACCGGGCCCGCGCCGCGGACCTGCGGGCCGAGCTCGCCGCGATCCCGGCCCTCGCTAGGCTGTTGGAACGCGCCGACGCCGCCCAGACCGGAGCCGCCGGCTCGGAGGAGGACGCATGATCACCTGGCCGCCGGCGCCGGTACTGCTGAGTCAGCTCGTCCCGCACGCCCTCTGGGCCTCGGCGCTGCTCCTGCTGCTGGCCTCCCTCGGCTGCATCGTCGCGACGCTGCGCACGCCGCGGCGCCCGCTCGTGTACTGCGCGGTCGGGCTGCTCGCCCTGGCGGTCATCGTCGTGCTCGTGCCGGCGCACCACGCCCCGCTCCCCTATCGCGTGCTCATCGGCATCGTCGCGCTGGCACTCGCCGTGCTCGGCGGCTGGCCGGCATCACAGCTCGCCCTCACCCTGGCGACGCGCAGCACGACCGTGCCGAGCCCGCACGGCGGCATCTTCGTGGCCGCCGTCACCCCGTCGGGCGAGCCCACCACCCGCGAAGTGCTGCGCGGTGGGACCGCCATCGGCATCCTGGAGCGCCTCGCCGCTGCCGGCACGATCATGGCCGGATTCCCCGAAGGCCTCGCCGTGCTCATCGCGATCAAGGGCGTCGGGCGCTTCACCGAGCTGGAGGAGGCGGAGGCGCGCGAGCGGTTCATCATCGGCACGCTCACCAGCATCATCTGGGCGTGCGCCTGCGCGGGCGTCTACCGCATCGTCGCGGGCTGAGCCGCTCGTCGGGTCGCGCACCGGCGTCGCGCACCGGTACGTCGGTGCGTTCGCGTCAGTCGCCGGACTTCGGGTGCCGCTTGTACGGCGAGACCGTCGGATCGCCCGGCAGCCAGTAGCGCCACGGGAACGCCAGGCCGCCGCCGGCGCCCGAGACGCCCGTGCGCGGGCCGGTCACGTACTCGGCCTGCTGAGCCGGCAGCTCGAGGTCGAACGGCGGCGCGAACAGGTCCGACCCGTCGTCGGCGAGGCTCATCCCCGCGGCGACCACGAGCCGGGCCGGGCCGCGGGCGAGGTCGCGGTGCGGGATGCGGCGGCCGCTCGTTCCGACGCGCCGCTGCTCGGCGAGCTCCTCGCCCTCGACGACCTCGGCTCCGCGCAGCAGCACGGCGGACGCCTCCCCTCCGGCGAGCAGACGATGTTGGCACAGACGTGCATCCCGTACGTGAAGTACGTGTAGACGTGCCCGGGTGGCCCGTACATGACCGCATTGCGCTTGGTGCGGCCGCGGAAGGCGTGCGACCCGGGGTCGAGGCCGTCTCCGATGTACGCCTCCACCTCGGTGATCCGCAGCGCGACCAGACCCTCCGGGGAGTCGTGCCGCAGCACGGCCCCGAGCAGCCGCGGTGCGACCTCCAGCGAGGACGCCAGGAACTCGTCGCGCGCGGGTCGGTACAGGCTCACGTCAGAAGATCCGGCCGCCCAGAGCCACGGTCACGATGAGGCCGATTACGACCACGGCGACGGCCACGGCGACGACGACCGGGATGATCCAGGGCCGTTTCCGCTCCGGCTCGAAGCGCGCCATCAGACGAGGTCCCGTCGCGATGCGTGCAGGCCGAGGGCGGCCTTGCGCACGTGATCGGTGAGGGCCGCGAGCTGCTCCGCGACGCGGTCCGGGGCCGTCCCGCCGACACCGTCGCGGCTGGCGACCGACCCCTCGACGGACAGCACCGAGCGCACCTCCGGCGTGAGGAGGGGGAGATGGCGGCGAGCTGCTCGTCGGAGACCTCGTGCAGTTCCACGCCGTTCTCCTCCGCCACACGCACCAGGGCGCCGCTGAGTTCGTGCGCCGTGCGGAACGGGACGTGCTGCTTGACCAGCCACTCCGCCACATCCGTCGCCAGCGAGAAGCCCTGCGGGGCGAGCTCCGCCATCCGCTCGGTGTGGAAGCGGAGCGTCGCGACCATCCCGGTGAACGCCGGCAGCACCAGTTCGAGCGTGCGCACCGAATCGAACACCGGCTCCTTGTCCTCCTGCAGGTCGCGGTTGTACGCGAGCGGCAGGCCCTTCAGCGTGGTGAGGAGGCCCGTGGCGTTGCCGATCAGCCGCCCCGCCTTACCGCGCGCGAGCTCGGCGATGTCGGGGTTCTTCTTCTGCGGCATGATCGACGATCCGGTCGAGTAGCCGTCGTCCAGCGTGACGAAGCCGAACTCCCGCGTGTTCCAGAGGATGATCTCCTCGGCGAAGCGGGAGAGGTCGACCCCGATCTGGGCGGCGACGAAGGCGAACTCGGCCACCACATCCCGGGCCGCCGTCCCGTCGATCGAGTTCTCGGAGCTGCGCGCGAAGCCGAGCTCGCGGGCGACCAGGAGCGGATCGAGGCCGAGCGTCGACCCGGCGAGCGCTCCCGAACCGTAGGGCGACACGTTGGCGCGCTTGTCCCAGTCGGCCAGGCGTTCCAGGTCGCGGACCAGGGGCCAGCAGTGCGCGAGCAGGTGGTGCGCGAGCAGCACCGGCTGGGCGTGCTGCAGGTGCGTGCGTCCCGGCATCACGGCGGTGGGATGCGCGCCCGCCTGCGACGCGATGGCGTCGACGAGGGCGATGAGCTGCTCGGCGATCACCCCGGCGTGGTCGCGGAGGTACAGCCGGATGAGCGTGGCGATCTGGTCGTTGCGGCTGCGGCCGGCGCGCAGCTTGCCGCCGAGCTCCGCGCCCGCCCGCTCGATCAGTCCGCGCTCCAGGGCGCCGTGCACGTCCTCGTCCGTCTCGGCCGCGACGAACGCGCCGGAGGCGACATCCGCGTCGAGCGCGTCGAGCGCCGACAGCATCCCGTCGAGCTCGTCCGCGGTCAGGTAGCCGGCCGCGGCGAGCGCCCGGGCGTGGGCGCGGGAGCCGGCGATGTCGTAGGCGGCGAGTTCCCAGTCGAAGTGCGTGGACTTGCTGAGCGCCGCCAGCGCGGGCGACGGTCCTCCGGCGAACCGGCCGCCCCAGAGCGAGCCCTCGCCCGTCTTTCCGCCGGTGTTCGCGGTCATGCGCCCGCCTCCTCGTTCTTCGCGAGCAACCAGGCGAGCAGCGCCTTCTGCGCGTGCAGGCGGTTCTCGGCCTCGTCCCAGATGACCGACTGCGGGCCGTCCAGAACGTCCGCGCTGACCTCGTAGCCGCGATAGGCAGGCAGGCAGTGCAGGAAGATCGCGTCCGCGGCGGCGAGGCCCATCAGGCGCGTGTCGACGGTGTAGTCGCCGAAGACGGCGACCCGCTCCGCCTTCTCGTCCTCCTTGCCCATCGACACCCAGGTGTCGGTGACCATCACGTCGGCGCCGGCCGCGGCCTCCGCCGGGTCGGTGGTGACCGTGACCGAGCCGCCGGTCCGCTCCGCGATGGCGCGGGCGTCGGCGACGAACCGCTCGTCGGGGGCGTACGCGGCGGGGGCCGCGATGCGCACGTGCATGCCGGCGGTCGCGCCGCCCAGCAGGTACGAGTGCGCCATGTTGTTGGCGCCGTCGCCGAAGTAGCTCATGGTCAGGCCCTCGGTGCGGCCCTTGTGCTCGCGCACGGTGAGCAGGTCGGCGAGGATCTGGCAGGGGTGGAAGTCGTCCGACAGCGCATTCACCACCGGCACCCGGGTGCCCTCGGCCATCTCCTCCAGCCCCTTCTGGGCGTAGGTGCGCCAGACGATCGCCGCGACCATCCGCTCCAGCACGCGGGCGGTGTCGGCCAGCGACTCCTTGCCGCCGAGCTGGCTCTCGCCGCTCTGGATGATCAGCGGCGAGCCGCCCAGGTCGGCGATCCCGACGGCGAACGAGACGCGCGTGCGGGTGGACGTCTTGTCGAAGATGACCGCGACGGTCTGCGGGCCCGCGAGGGCTTCGCCGAGAACCGGTCGGCCTTGAGGTCGGCGGCGAGCTGCAGCACCTCGGCCTGTTCGGCGGGCGAGAGGTCGTCGTCGCGGAGGAAGTGCCGGGTCATGCTGCCCGCCCTTTCATGGTGCTCGGGATGCGGTCGGAGGTCAGACGGTGTCGAGGGCGCGGCCGAAGCGCTCGCGGAAGTCGGCGAGCTCGGCGTCGCCGATGATCAGCGGGGGCGCCAGGCGGATGCTGGACTCGTTGGGCGCATTGATGATCAGCCCCTGCTTCAGGGCCGCGTCGGAGAGGCGGTGCGCCTCGCCCTCGGTCAGCCCGATGCCGATCAGCAGGCCGTGGCCACGCACCTCGCCGATCAGCGGGGAGTCGTACGAGCGGATGATCCGCTTGAGCTCCTCGCCCCGGCGGGCGGCGTTGCCGACCAGATCGGAGCGCTCGATCTCGGCCAGCACCGCGTTGCCCGCCGCCGTGGCGAGCGGGTTGCCGCCGAACGTCGAGCCGTGCTGCCCCTGGGTGAACAGGTCGGACGCCCAGCCGAAGGTGACCAGCGCGCCGATCGGCACGCCGCCGGCCATGCCCTTGGCGACCGTCACGGCGTCCGGGAGGATGCCGTCGTGCTGGTACGCGAACCACTCGCCCGTGCGTCCGACTCCGGTCTGGATCTCGTCCACGATCAGCAGCGCGCCGTGCTGCTCCGTCAGCTCCCGGGCCCGCTTCATGAATCCCGAGGGAAGGTCGAGCACGCCCGCCTCGCCCTTGATCGGCTCCAGGAACAGCGCCGCGACCCGGTCGTCGATGGCCGCCTCGAGCGCCTCGATGGTGGAGTCGATGTGCACGACGCCGCCGGGCAGCGGTTCGAACGCCTCGCGCATCGGCGGCTTCCCGGTGAGCGCGAGGGATCCCATGGTGCGGCCGTGGAACGCGTTGTGCAGCGCGAGCACGCGGGTGCGGCGCCCGTGCGGGCCGCGGTTGAGCCGCGCGAGCTTGAACGCCGCCTCGTTCGCCTCTGCGCCCGAATTGCCGAACAGGACACGGCCGCGCTCCCCCGCCCCGGTGATGGTGCGCAGACGCTCGGCGAGCTCCAGCTGCGGCGGGGTCGAGAAGTAGTTCGAGACGTGGGCGAGCGTCGCGACCTGCCTGCTCACCGCCGCGACGAGGGCAGGATGCGCGTGCCCGAGGGCGTTCACGGCGATGCCCGCCAGGAAGTCGAGGTACTCGTTGCCGTCGACGTCCCACACGCGGGCGCCCTCCCCACGGACCAGCATCAGCTTGGGCGTCGCGAGGGTCCGCATGATGGCCTCGGTGAACGGCGCACGCCAGGCGCCCTCCCGCCAGCGTTCCGGATCCGTCCCGGTCTGCGTGTTCTCCAGCGCCTCGTTCACGCGGGCACCACCTCCGTCCCGATCCCGGACTGCGTGAACACCTCGAGCAGAATCGAGTGCGGCACCCGTCCGTCGATGATCGCCGCCTTCGCCACTCCCCCGTCGACCGCATCCAGGCAGGCCGACATCTTGGGGATCATGCCCGACTCGAGCGACGGCAGCAGCGCGCGCAGGTCGTCTGCGCCGATCTCCGACAGCAGCGAGTCGCGGTTCGGCCAGTCGCTGTACAGCCCGGCCACGTCCGTGAGGATGACCAGCTTGGACGCGCCCAACGCGACGGCGAGGGCAGCCGCGGCGGCATCCGCGTTCACGTTGAGCGCCTGACCGGCGTCGTCGATGTCGGGTGCGATCGACGACACGACGGGGATGCGGCCCGCCGCAAGCTGCGCGAGCACCGCCTCCGGGTCCACGGCCACCACGTCGCCGACGAGGCCGAGGTCGACCTCCTCGCCGTCGATCACGGCCGCGCGCCGACGGCCCTGGAAGAGCCCGGCGTCCTCGCCGGAGATGCCCGCCGCGAGCGGACCGTGCTTGTTGATATTGCCGACGATGTCGCGGTTGATCTGCCCGGTGAGCACCATGCGCACCACATCCATCGCCTCGGGGGTGGTCACCCGGTAGCCGCCGCGGAACTCCGACGCGATGCCCAGTCGGTCGAGCATCGCAGAGATCTGCGGGCCGCCGCCGTGCACCACCACCGGGCGGATGCCGGCGTACCGGAGGTACACCATGTCCTCGGCGAAGGTGCGCTGCAGTTCTTCGCTGACCATGGCGTTGCCGCCGAACTTCACCACGATGATCCGGTCGTGGAACGTCTTCAGCCAGGGCAGCGACTCGATGAGCGTCGCGGCCTTCGCCGCGGCCGCCCGGTGATCGGCGGCCTGTTCGGCGGCCTCGTCGGCGGCCTGTTCGGTCAGCTGTTCCCTCATGTCTGCCGTCATCAGCTGGCGTACGCGCTGTTCTCGTGCACGTAGTCGTGGGTGAGGTCGTTGGTCAGGATGGTCGCGGTCTCGTCGCCCGCGTGCAGGTCGATCAGCACGTGGACGTTGCGCGGCGTGAGGTCGACGAGGTCGCGCGGCTGGTCCGGCTCGCCCGCCGTGCACACCTGCACCCCGTTGATGGCGACATCGATGCCGTACGGGTCGAACGCGGCGTCCGTCGTGCCGACCGCCGCCAGCACCCGGCCCCAGTTGGGGTCGTTGCCGAAGATCGCGGCCTTGAAGAGGTTGCTGCGTGAGACGGCGCGGCCCACCTCCACGGCGTCGCCCTCGGTCGCGGCGTTGACGACCTCGATCGCCACATCGTGCGAGGCCCCCTCGGCGTCGGCCTGCAGCTGCTCCGCCAGATCGCGGCACACGCCGGTGAGCGCACGGGCGAAGTCGGCCTCGTCCGGCTCGACGCCGCTCGCGCCGGACCCGAGCAGGGCCACGGTGTCGTTGGTGGACATGCAGCCGTCGGAGTCGAGGCGGTCGAACGTGACCCGCGTCGCCGAGCGCAGAGCCCGGTCGAGCTGCTCGGAGGTGAGCTGCGCATCCGTCGTGATGACGACCAGCATGGTGGCGAGGCCCGGCGCGAGCATCCCGGCGCCCTTGGCCATGCCGCCGACCGTCCAGCCGTCAGGCGACCGGTACTCGGACTGCTTCGGGCGCGTGTCGGTCGTCATGATCGCCTCGGCGGCGCCCCGACCGGCGTCGGTCGCGAGCGCCGCGGCGGCGGAGGCGACCCCGCTCACGAGCTTGTCGACGGGCAGCTGCTCGCCGATCAGACCGGTCGAGCACACGAGCACATCCCCGCGGACACGCCCAGCTGCTCGGCGACGGCCTCGGCGGTGGCGTGCGTCGTCTGGAAACCCTGCGCGCCGGTGTAGCAGTTGGCCCCGCCGGAGTTGAGCACGATGGCGGAGACGACACCGTCGTGGATGACCTGCTCGCTCCACAGCACCGGGTTCGCCTTGCAGCGGTTGGTGGTGAACACGGCGGCCGCGGCGTTGAGCGGGCCGCGGTTCTGCACGAGGGCCAGGTCGCGGTTGCCGCTGGACTTGAGCCCGGCGACGACGCCCGCGGCGGCGAACCCGGCTGCAGAGGTGACACTCATGGGGCGACTCCGTTCACGGCCAGGCCGGCCGTCTCATCCAGGCCGAGGGCGATGTTGACCGACTGGATCGCCGCCCCGGCCGTCCCCTTGTAGAGGTTGTCGAGCGCGAGCACCGTCACGACGCGGCCGGCCGCCGCGTCGAGCGCGACGCCGATCAGCACGGTGTTGGCGCCGAGCACGTCGGCCGTGCGCGGCAGCGTTCCCGCGGGCAGCACGTGCACGAAGGGCTCGTCGGCGTAGGCGGCCTCCCAGGCGGCCTGCACCTGCTCGGCGGTCACCCCGGGCCTCACCTTGGCGGTGGAGGTGGCCAGGATGCCTCGAGCCATCGGCACGAGCACCGGCGTGAACGAGACGGTGGGCGCCGTCGCGCCCGTCTTGCGCAGGTTCTGCTGGATCTCGGGGATGTGGCGGTGCGTCCCGCCGACCCCGTACGGGTTGGCCGAACCGAGGATCTCGCTCGCCAGGTACATCGTCTTGAGCGACTTGCCGGCGCCCGACGGGCCGACGGCGAGGACGGCGACGATGTCGTCGGCGTCGATGAGCCCCGCGTGGATGCCCGGGGCGAGCGCCAGGGAGACGGCGCTCGCGTTGCAGCCAGGGGCCGCGATGCGGCGGGCCCCGATGAGTTCGCTGCGCTGCTTGACGTCGCCGCCGGCGAGCGGCAGCTCCGGCACGCCGTACGCCCAGGCGCCGTGGTGCTCGCCGCCGTAGAACGCGGCCCAGTCGGCGGCGTCCTCCAGCCGGTGGTCGGCGCCGCAGTCGACGACGACCGTCTCGTCCGGCAACTGCGCCGCGATCTCGCCCGAGGCGCCGTGCGGCAGGGCGAGGAAGACGACGTCGTGCCCGGCGAGGTTCGCCGCCGACGTCTCCTGCAGAGTGAGATGCGCGAGCGAGCGCAGGTGCGGCTGGTGCGCGATCAGCGGGTGACCCGCGTTCTGGTGCGCGGTGACGGTGCGGATCTCGAAGTCGGGGTGCCCGGCGAGGATCCGCAGCAGTTCACCGCCCGCGTATCCGGATGCGCCTGCGACGGCGACCGAGAAAGTCATGCTTGTTCCTTATTCGTGTGGACGACGGGAGTCTCGGCGACGGCGGCGCCCACGTCGATCCACACTGCGAGGACCGCCCGGAACGCCGCCTAGCTTCGGCGGTCGCGCAGGCGTCGGCGCAGGGCGCGGGCGGCGAACGCCGCACGCGACTGGTCGGTGCACCGGACGGAAAGCATGGGACAACCCTAGCGCGCCCGCCCCGGCCGCCGCCAAATCCGGGCCCACGTGCGTCCGCCGCCGTTCGTAACGTGCGCTGCGGGCGAGCAGCGGCGCATGATACGAACGACGGCGGACGGACGACAAGCGGAGGGGCGGCCCGGGCTACTCGCGGATCGTCGCGCCGAACAGCTCGCCAGCGCGCGCGGAGCCGGCCAGCTTGGCCTCGCTCGCCTCGGCCGCGGTGAGGGTGCGGTCGTCGGCCCGGAAGCGGAGCGCGAACGTCAGGCTCTTGTGGCCCTCGGGAAGGCCCGAGCCCCGGTAATCGTCGACGAGACGGATCTCTTCGAGCAGGGGGCCGGCGCCCTCGCGGACCGCGCGGAGCACCTCCCCCGCGGGGACGTCGGCGCCCACGACGAGCGAGAGGTCCTGCGTCGCGGCCGGGAAGCCGGCGATCACGCCCGCGACGATCTCGGCGGGCGCGATGCCGATGAGTGCGTCGAGGTCGAGCTCGAACACCGCGACGATCCGCGGGAGGTCGAGGTCGTGCGCGAGCGCGGGGAGCAGTTCGCCCGCGTAGCCGACCGGCACGCCGGATCCGTCGGCCGTGCGCGCGAGCAGGCGGGCGGTGCGGCCCGGGTGCATCGCCTGGTGGGCGGACTGCTCCAGGTCGACGGTGACGCCCACCGCGGCGGCCGTCTGGCGCACCATGTCGAGCGCGTCCACCAGGCCTGCCGCAGCGGCGGCCAGCCCGGGCTGCTTGCCGACGGTGTCACCGACCACGAGGCCCGCGAGGTGCCTCGGCTGGGCCGGGATGCCGGCGTTCAGCCCCGCGAGCACCTCGGCGCCGGGAAGGGCCGCGCCGGGCGGGAGCGTCTCGCTGCCGATCGACCCCTCCGCCGGACGGAACACCGTGCCGACCTCGTAGAGACGGAGGTCGACGAGGCCGCGCGCGAGGTTGCGCTTGGCCGCGTCCACCAGGCCGGGGAGCAGGGAGGCACGCAGGTACGGCGCCGTCGCGTCGAGCGGGTTCGCCAGGCGCACGGCGGGCACGTGGGCGGCGGCCTCGGCCTGACCGAAGAGGTCGTTCTGCGCCTCGTTCACGAACGGGAACGAGAGCACCTCGGTGGCGCCGTTGTCGGCGAGGATCTGGGCCGCCGCGCGGCGCAGCCGCTGCTCCCGGGTGAGACCGCGTCCGGGGGAGCCACAGGGAGGACGGACGGGATGCGGTCGTAGCCGACGATGCGGGCCACTTCCTCTGCCAGGTCGGACTTGTCGCGGAGGTCGGGACGCCAGGTCGGCGGAGCGACGAGCAGGCCGCCCTGGGTCTCCGTCACCGCGCCGCCGATCTCGGCGAGGGCGCCGCGGACCTCGTCCTCGGTGAAGTCGACCCCGACCAGGGAGGCGATGTAGCCGTCGGGCAGGTGGATCGCCTCGGCGGTCTCCGACGCGTCGAGCAGCGAACCGAGCCCGTCGGCGTGCCCGCCCGCGAGCTGCTCCAGCAGCTGGACCACCCGCGCAGCGGCGGCCACGGCGACCTGGGGGTCGACGCCGCGCTCGAAGCGCTTGGAGGCCTCGCTCGGCAGCTTGTGCCGGCGCGCGGTGCGTGCGATCGACACGGGGTCGAAGTTCGCCGCCTCGATGAGCACGTTGCGGGTGCCCGAGCCGATCTCGGTGGACGCGCCGCCCATGACGCCGGCGAGGCCGATCGCTCCGGAATCGTCGGAGATGACGAGGTCTTCGGGGTCGAGCGCTCGGGTCTGGTCGTCGAGGGTGACCAGCTTCTCGCCCGGCGTCGCGCGCCGGACGACGATGCCGCCCGAGAGCTTGTCGAGGTCGTAGCCGTGGATGGGCTGGCCGAGTTCGAGCATCACGTAGTTCGTGATGTCGACGATGAGCGAGATCGAGCGGATGCCGGCGAGCTTGAGGCGTGCGATCATCCACGCGGGCGTCGGGCGGCTGCCGTCGACGTCGCGGACGACGCGCGTGACGAACACGCTCGCGCCGACGCGGCCGCGGATGGGCGCCTGGTCGTCGACGGCGACGCTGAACCCGCTCGCGTGCTCGGCGGTCACCGGCACGGCGTCGGCGGGATCGCGGAAGGCAGCGCCGGTCGCGTGCGAGTACTCGCGGGCGATGCCGCGGATCGAGAAGGCGTAGCCCCGGTCGGGCGTGACGTTGACCTCGACGGCCGCATCGTCGAGCCCGAGCAGCGCGACCGCGTCGGTGCCGACCTCGGGGTCGAGCCCGAGCGTCGTCAACCGCAGGATGCCGTCGTGATCCTCGCCGAGACCGAGCTCGCGCGCCGACGCGATCATGCCGTCGGAGATGTGCCCGTACGTCTTGCGGGCTGCGATCGGGAACGGCCCGGGCAGCACGGCGCCCGGAAGGGTCACCACGACCTTGTCGCCCTCGAAGAAGTTGCGGGCGCCGCAGACGATGCCGCGCACATCCGCTCCGCCGTCGGCCGCCGTCGCACCTTCGGGCGCGACGCGCACCTGGCACCAGCGGATGGTCTTGCCGTTGCTCTGCGGCTCCTCGACGAACTCGAGCACCTGACCGACGACGATCGGACCGGCGAGGTCGAAGGTGTGGATGTCCTCCTCCTCGAGACCGACGGACACGAGGGCGGCGTGCACCTCCTCGGGCGTCGTGCCGGGTTCCAGGTCGACGAACTCGCCGAGCCAACTCAGGGGGACGCGCATCAGACCACCATTCCGAACTGCTGGGAGAACCGGACATCGCCCTCGGCCATGTCGCGCATGTCCTTGACGTCGTTGCGGAACATGAGGGCGCGCTCCACGCCCATCCCGAAGGCGAAGCCCGAGTAGACGTCGGGGTCGATCCCGGCGGAACGCAGGACGTTGGGGTTCACCATTCCGCAGCCGCCCCACTCGATCCAGCGGGCGCCGCCCGAGAAGGTGGGGTGCCAGAGGTCGAGCTCGGCGCTCGGCTCGGTGAACGGGAAGTAGTTGGGGCGCAGGCGCACCCGTGCCTCGTCGCCGAACAGCGTCTTCACGAAGTGATCGAGGGTGCCGCGGAGGTGGGCCATGGTGAGGCCCTTGTCGACGGCGATGCCCTCGGTCTGCGTGAAGACGGGGAGGTGCGTTGCGTCGAACTCGTCGGTGCGGAACACGCGGCCGGGCGCGATGCGGTACACCGGCAGCTCGTCGCCCAGCAGGGCGCGCAGCTGCACCGGCGAAGTGTGCGTACGCAGCACCAGGTGGGAGTCGGTCGGCTCGACGAAGAAGGTGTCCTGCATCGCACGTGCCGGGTGGTCGGCGTCGAAGTTGAGGGCGTCGAAGTTGTACCACTCGCTCTCGAGCTCTGGGCCCTCTGCAACCTCCCAGCCCATGCCGACGAAGATGTCGGCGATGCGCTCCTGCAGCAGGCTGAGCGGGTGACGGGCGCCGGGCGTCCAGCGCGACGGCAGCGCGGTGACGTCGACCGTCTCGGCGGCGAGCTGCGCCGCCTCCTCCGCCGCCGCGATCTCGGCCTCCTTGGCCGCGAACGCCTGGGTCACGCGCGCACGCGCACCACCGACCAGCTTGCCGGCCGCGGCCTTCTGGTCGCCGGGCAGCGAACGGATGCTCGCGTTGAGCCGGGCGAGCGGCGAACCCTCCGCCGCGTGGTCATGGCGGACCGTCTTCAGCGCCGCCGAGTCGCGCGCCGCATCGATCGCGGCGAGAGCCGCGCCGACCGCCGCCTCGACCGCGGATTCGGTGATCTCCGTGGTATCTGACACGGTCACCAAGTCTAGTCGGCGCGCACGCCGCGTCCCGGCCGGGCGCCGATCTGTGGAGAGCGTCCCGGGATGTGGATGAGCGGCGTGGGTCAGGCGCGCTGCGCGAACGCCGACTCGTAGAGGCAGACCGACGCGGCCGTCGCGAGGTTCATCGACTCGGCCCGGCCGTAGATGGGGACGGTGACCACGCGATCCACCAGGGCCAGCAGGTCGTCGGCCAGACCCCGCGCCTCGTTTCCGAACACCCAGGCGGTCGGGCGCGCGAGCTCGCCGTCGCGGCGGGCGGCCAGGAGGTCCTCCCCTTGATGTCCGCGGCGAGCACTTGGAGGCCGGCGGAGTGGGCGCGGCCGATCGTGTCCTCGAGGTCCGCGCCGACCGCCACCGGGACGTGGAACAGCGAACCCGTGGTCGAGCGCACGACCTTCGGGTTGAACAGATCGACCGTGCGGCCGGTGAGCACGACGGCATCCGCCCCCGCCGAGTCGGCCGCCCGGATGATCGTGCCCGCGTTGCCCGGGTCGCGCACCTCCTCGAGAATGGCCACCAGCTTCGGCGAGCCGGTGAAGATCTCGCGGATCGACGTCGGGAACTGCCGGGCCACCGCGACGAAGCCCTGCGGCGTCACGGTGTCGGCCATCGCATCCAGCACATGCTCGCTGACGAACTCCACCTCGACGTCCGCGTCCGCCGAGGCGCGCGCGATCTCCGGGTAGCGCTCCAGCGCGGTGGGCGTCGCGAAGAGGTCGATGACGAGCTCGGGGCGGAAGGTGAGCGCCTCGGCGACGGCCTGCGGTCCTTCGAGCAGGAACAGCCCGGTCTCCGCACGCGCGTGGCGCTTGGCGAGCTTGGCGACGGCCCTGACGCGCGGCGAGCGCGGGTTGTCCAGCATGGCACCAGCATATGGGTGCGCTGAACCCTGCCGCCCCGGGTCTCGTGTTACAGGAAAGCGGATGGAGGCTGAACGATGAGGACACTGGTGAGGGCGACGTTGATCGCCGGCGGCGCTGCGGTCGCGCTCGTACTGGGGACGGCTGCGGCGGTGGCGGCGACCGGCGACGGCGGACTGGACGACCCACCGCGCATCGTGCAGCCGAGCAGCACGCCGTCGCAGGTGGTCGAGGATCGCACTCCGCGCCCCACCCCGGGCGACCTGCCCCCGGCGGTCCCCGTCGCACCGCCCACGGCCGACGACCACGGCGCTGACGACCCGGCCGCCCACGACGTCGGCGACGACCACGGCGCCGGCGACGACCACGGCGCCGGCGACGACCACGGCGCCGGCGACGACCAGGGCTCCGGCGACGACCACGGCTCCGGCGACGACCACGGCTCCGGCGGCCACGGCGCCGACGACTGACCCGCGCTATTCCCCCGCGCGCACGCCGCGCACCAGCAGGTCGAGCAATCGCTCGGCCTGCTGCGCGTCGACGCTCTGCTCGGTGGAGAGGTACACCCCCACCATCGCCGCGGTGACGTCGTCGGCGGCGACATCCGGCCGCAGCACGCCCTGCTGGGCGCCGGCGGCGAGGCACTGCGCGATCGTCTCGTTCACGCGCCGCCGCGTGTCCGCCGACGCCGCCGCTGAGCGGAGCGCTCCGGCCCGGACGGTCTCCGCCATCCCGCGCTTGGTCGCGATGAAGCCGCTGTAGTTGCGCAGGAACGCACGCAGGGCCACATCCGCCGGGTGCGCGTCGAGCAGGGCATCCATCGTGGCGAGCACGGTGTCCAGCTCGGTCGCGTACACCGCCGCCACCAGGTCCTCCCGCGTCGGGAAGTGCCGGTAGAGCGTCCCGATGCCGACGCCCGCCGAGCGCGCGATCGCCTCGAGCGAGGGGTCGCCGCCGCCGGCCAGTGCCGGGCGCGCGGCGTCGAGGATCGCGGCGCGGTTGCGTGCCGCGTCCGCACGGGGCCGACGTGTCGAGGGATCCGACAAAGTGGAGGTACCTCCGGTTAAGTGCTACGGTCGCTCTAGCGGAGGCTCCTCCGCTTCACAACCAGTATAGGAGGCCCCATGACCACGAACGGCACCCGGCCCGGCGGTTCCTCCGATCTCGGCGGCCGGACGGTCGCCAGGATCGGGTACGGTGCGATGGCACTCGAACGCTTCGAGGACGATCCGGATGCGGGAGTCGCGCTCCTCCGGCGGGCGGTCGAGCTCGGCATCGACCACGTCGACACCGCCGACTTCTACGGCGACAGCGTTTCGAACGGGATCATCCGTCGGGCCCTCGCCGACGAACCGCAGGTCACCGTCGTCACCAAGGTCGGGGCCGTGCGCGTGGATGCGCCCCTGCCGCTGACGCTGGCGCAGCGACCGGAACAGCTACGCGAGCAGGTGCACGCCAACCTCCGCACGCTCGGCCGCGACCGCCTCGACGTCGTCAACCTGCGCAGGCCCGAGGTCGGCCCGGGGATCACCGTGCCCGATGACGAACTCGTCGACCTCGACGACCAGCTGGCCGCGCTGATCGCCCTCCGCGCCGAGGGCGTCATCGGCGGCATCGGACTGAGCGCCGTCCGCAGCGACACGCTTCGGCGCGCCCTGCCGGCCGGGATCGTGTGCGTGCAGAACGCGTACTCGGTGCTCTCCCGGGGGTACGAGGACATGCTCGCCCTCTGCGCCGCCGAGGGCATCGCGTGGGTCCCGTACTTCCCTCTCGGCAGCGGCTTCCCGCAACTTCCCAAGGTCACCGACCATCCGGTGGTCCAGAGCATCGCCGACGAGACGGGCGCGACGCCCGCGCAGATCGGGCTCGCGTGGCTCCTCGCGCACGCGCCGAACATCCTGCTCATCCCGGGGACCGGGAGCATCCCGCACCTCGAGGAGAACGCCGCCGCCGCCGAGGTGGTCCTGACCGACGACCAGCGCGCCCGACTGGACGCGATCGCCGGCTGAAGCGCGACGAACGACGCCGACGGCGGTCCGCTGCCCGTCGCGCCGGATGCCTCACTGCCGGCCGGCATCGCTGCGCTGGATGGCCAGGTGCGGAACGGAGGAGGTCTGGTCCGACACGCCGCGGCGCGCCGTGTTGGGGAGGAGATGTCGCTCGATCGGGCGGTGATGTCCTCCGCGATCGAGCGGGCGGCAGGAGACGCGGGCGGCAGGAGACGCGGGTGCGCGAAGACGCCGAACGGCCCGGCCGACGTGAGTCGACCGGGCCGTTCCGTGTGTGCGTGCCTTACGCCGCGGCGTCCGCCTTGGGAGCCGAGGTGTCGGCCGGCAGAGCCTTCTTGGCGGTCTCGACGAGCGCCGCGAAGGTCGCGGGCTCGGTGATCGCCAGGTCGGCGAGGATGCGACGGTCGACCTCGACGCCCGCCAGGCCCAGGCCCTGGATGAAGCGGTTGTAGGTGAGGCCGTTGGCGCGGGACGCGGCGTTGATCCGCTGGATCCAGAGGCGGCGGAACTCGCCCTTCTTCTGGCGGCGGTCACGGTACGCGTAGACCAGGGAGTGGGTGACCTGCTCCTTGGCCTTGCGGTAGAGACGCGACCGCTGTCCGCGGTAGCCCTCGGCGCGCTCGAGGATGACCCGACGCTTCTTGTGGGCGTTGACAGCCCTCTTCACTCTTGCCATTAGTCGATTTCCTTCTCAGAACTGCGTGTCGGGGGGTTACTTGCCGAGCATCCGGCGGATGACCTTGGCATCCACCTCGGGCACGACCTGCTCGGCGTTCAGACGACGCTTGCGGCTGGTGGACTTGACCTCGAGGTTGTGTCGCATACCGGACTGCTGCTTCATGACCTTGCCGCTGCCGGTGATCTTGAAGCGCTTCTTGGCGCCGGAGTGGGTCTTCTGCTTGGGCATTACTTCTCCTCGTTCGTCGCCTGGGCGGGCGAACTCTCATCGGACTGAGCAGCGTCGGCTGTCTCAGCAACCTCATCCTGGTCGCGCCCCTGGGCGCGGGCCTTGGATGCGGCACGTACTGCATTCGCCTCGGCCTTGGCCTCGGACTTGTTCTTGAGCGGGCTGATGATCATCACCATGTTGCGCCCGTCGATCGTGGGGTTGGACTCCACCGTGCCGAGCTCGGCGACGTCCTCCGCGAAGCGCTGCAGGAGGCGGACACCCTGCTCGGGACGCGACTGCTCGCGGCCGCGGAACAGGATCATGGCCTTCACCTTGTCGCCGGACTTCAGGAAGCCCTCGGCGCGCTTGCGCTTGGTCTCGTAGTCGTGCTTGTCGATCTTGAGGCGGAAACGGACCTCTTTGAGGATCGTGTTCGCCTGGTTGCGCCGAGCCTCCTTGGCCTTCTGCGCAGCCTCGTACTTGAACTTGCCGTAGTCCATGATCTTGGCGACCGGCGGCTTGGAGTTGGGCGCGACTTCGACCAGGTCGAGGTCGGCCTCCTGCGCGAGTCGCAGTGCGACCTCGATCTTGACGACACCGACCTGCTCTCCGCTGGGGCCGACGAGTCGAACTTCGGGGACGCGGATACGGTCATTCGTACGGGGATCGCTGATGTCTGTCTCCTCTGATCAAGCGATTGCTTCTGCCACGGATCATCGGTGACGATCCGGCGAAAGAGGAGGTTCCACGCACCAGCACGGCCTGCGATGCGGATCCGAGAATCCATCGCAGGCCTGGTACAACACCCTGTCTACCCCCGCGTTCACACGCGTTGGCGGAGTGCAACGACCCGGTAACCTGTAAAACGGTCAAGCGCGGGTGGGAGGAATCTCCACTTTCGTACCGGGACTTCATGCCCCGGAGCCTGAAGAATTCTAGCAGAGGAAAGCAGTGAGCGACACATCCTTCACCTTCGACGACGCAGCCGGCGACCAGGACGCCCTGTCGGAGGCCACCCGCGACATCGCGGAGGTCCCCGCCGTCGAGGTGATCACCACCACCGCGGTGCACCTGATGAGCGCGGCAGCGGTCAAGTGCGGCCTGGCCGACGACCCGGAGCACCAGACGGATCTGGATGAGGCGCGCAAGCTGATCGACGCCCTCGCCGGCCTCGTCACGGCGAGCGCCCAGCACATCGGCGACCAGCACGCGCGCAGCCTGCGCGACGGGCTCCGCTCGCTGCAGCTGGCGTTCCGCGAGGCGTCCGTCATCCCGGACGAGATCGGCAAGGGCCCGGGCGAGAAGTACACCGGCCCGGTCAGCTGACGATGGCGTTCACCCCGCCCCCGGCCTTCACCACGCGGCCGACCCTGCGGGGCCGGTTCGGGATGTCCGCCTCGACGCACTGGCTGGCGACGGCCGCGGCGCAGGCGGTGCTGGAGCGCGGCGGGAACGCCTTCGACGCGGCGGTGGCCGGCGCGTTCGTGCTGCATGTCGTCGAGCCGCACCTGAACGGACCCGGCGGAGACCTGGTCGCGCTGTTCGCGACCGCGGAGGATCCGACGCCGGTCGTCCTCTCCGGCCAGGGCCCCGCCCCGGCGGGCGCGACGCGGGAGCACTACCTCGGCGAAGGGCTGGAACTCGTGCCGGGCTCGGGTGCGCTGGCCGCGGCCGTCCCGGGCGCAGTGGATGCGTGGCTGCTGCTGCTGAAGGACCACGGGACGTGGGAGCTCGCGGACGTGCTGTCGTTCGCCATCGAGTACGCGGAGGGCGGCCATCCGGTGCTGGAGCGGGTGTGCACGACGATCCGCACCGTCGCGCCCCTCTTCGCCGAGCACTGGCCGACGTCGGCCGAGCGGTGGATGCCGGGCGGGCGCATCCCGGAACCCGGCGAGCTGATCACCGATCCGGCGTACGCGCGGGTGCTGCGCGGGCTGGTGTCCGCGGGCGACGCCGCCGCCACCCGCGAGGAGCGCATCGAGGCGGCGCGGACGGAGTGGGCCACGGGCCTGGTCGCCCAGGCGGCGGCTGCGTTCGTGCGCACGCCGCACCGCCACTCCGACGGGGCGGACCACGCCGGCGTTATCGCTGAGGCGGACTTCGCCGCCTACCGGGCGGGGTACGAGGATGCGGTCACCCTGGAGTTCCGCGGGCACGCGATCGCCAAGACCGGCGCCTGGGGACAGGGCCCAGCGCTGCTCGAGACCCTGGCCATCCTCGACGGCTTCGACGACGGGCGCCTGGACCCGTCCACTGAGCTGGGTGCCCACACGATCCTGGAGGCGCAGAAGCTCGCCTACGCCGACCGCGACGCCTACTTCGGCGACGACGACCTGCCGTTGGCGACCCTGCTCTCCCCCGGGTACGCCGCCGAGCGCCGGGCGCTCGTCGGCGACCGCGCCTCGGCAGAGTTCCGCCCGGGCAGCCTCCCCGGCCGCACGCCGTTCCGCCCGCCGCTGCGCACCGCGTACACTCCGCCGTCGGGCGTCGCGAGCGAGGGCGTCGGCGAGCCTACCGTCGCGCGCTCCGGCGAGACCCGCGGCGACACCTGCCACATCGACGTCGTGGACCGCTGGGGCAACATCGTCTCGGCGACGCCGTCCGGCGGCTGGCTGCAGTCGTCGCCGACCATCCCGGAGCTGGGATTCTGCCTCGGCACCCGCCTGCAGATGACCTGGCTGGAGGAGGGATCGGCCGCAACCCTGACCCCCGGGAAGCGCCCGCGCACCACGCTGACCCCGACGCTCGTGCTGCGCGACGGGGCGCCGGTCACCGCGCTGGGCTCCCCGGCGGCGACCAGCAGGACCAGTGGCAGCTGCTCTACCTGCTCCGCACGCTCGTCGGCGGCTACACGCCGCAGCAGGCGATCGACGCCCCAGCGCTGCACACGACCTCGATCGCGGAGTCGTTCTGGCCGCGCACGTGGGAGCCCGCGGGCGCCGTGGTGGAGACGCGGCTGGGCGAGGCGGTCATCGCCGGTCTCGAGGCACGCGGCCACCGCGTCACCAGGGCGGGCGAGTGGACGCTGGGGCGGCTGTCGTCGGTGGGTCGCGACCCGGCGACCGGCGTGCTGACCGCGGCGGCCAACCCGCGCGGGATGCAGGGATACGCGGCCGGGCGGTGACTGCGGCGGTTCGTACCGGATGCGGCTGCGCGAGCCGCCGCACTCGAGTCAGGACACAGCAGTCGCGGCTGCCACGGGTCAGGCGACGCCGACGGCGCGGCGGACCGCCGCGACCGTGCGCTCCGCCTCCGCGGCGTCGGTCAGCCAGTTGCTCACCGAGAAGCGAAGCACAGCCCGCCCGTGCCAGAGTGACGGCGACGCCAGCGCCTGTCCGCCGGCCAACAGCGCTGCTCCGACCGCGCGCGTGCGCTCGTCCGTCCCGAACGCCGCGCACACCTGGGTGTAGACGACGTCGTTGAGCACCTCGCCGCCGGGGATCGCGCGGATGCCGCCGGCGATCACCTGGGCCGAGTCGGCCAGCCGCTGCACCAGGTCGGCGACGCCGTCCCGCCCCAGCTGCGCGAGCGTCGCGTACACGGGTACTCCACGGGCGCGTCGCGAGAGCTCCAGCACGCGGTCGGCGGGATCGGCGACGTCCGCCGACGAGGCCAGGTACGCCGCATGCTGCGCGACGGCGCGATGCAGCGCCTCCGGGTCGGCCACGGCGGCGATCCCGCAGTCGTAGGGCACGTTCAGCGTCTTGTGCGCATCCGTCGCCCACGAGTCGGCCCGCTCCAGCCCCGCCGTGAGGTGGCGCAGGCCCAGGGCGGCGGCCGCCCACAGCCCGAACGCACCATCGACGTGCACCCACGCTCCGGCCTCGTGAGCGATGTCGGTCAGCTCGCCCAGCGGGTCGAACGCGCCCGAGTGGATGTTGCCCGCCTGCAGGCAGACGATCGCCGGTCCGCTCCCCTCGGCGAGCGCCGCCCGCAGCGCGTCCGGCCGCATCCGGCCCTGGCCGTCCGCCTCGACGACCCGTCCGCGGCCGAGGCCCGCGACCTGGCCGGCGCTGTCGACGGACCCGTGCCGCTCCGCCCCGACGAGGAAGCGGATGCGCGGCCCGCCGGCGAGCCCCTCTGCGGCCGGATCCCAGCCCGCCCGCCGGAGCACCTCATCCCTCGCCGCGACGAGGCCGACCAGGCTGGCGACGGTCGCGCCGGTCACGAAGCCGATCTCGGCAGAAGGTGCGAGCCCCAGCAGTCCGGTCAGCCAGGCGGCGGCCAGTTCCTCCGCCGCGACGACGCCCGGCGTCACCGTGCGGAGGCCGGTGTTCTGGTCCCACGCGGAGACCAGCCAGTCCGCGCCGAGCGACACCGGTTGCACGCCGCCCATGACCCAGCCGTGGAAGCGCGGCGAGCCGATTCGCATCAGGCCGGGCTCGATCGCCTCGGCCAGCTGCCGCAGCACCTCGGGCGCCGAGGCCCCGCGGTCGGGCAGCTCGCGACCGAGTGCATCCTTCACGGCCTCGATGTCCGCCGTGGGCGGGATGGGTCCATCCCGCGTGCCGTCGAGCCAGCGCCCGGCGAGCGCGACGGCCTCGTCGAGCGCGGGACCGAACGCCACCGGATCGCTCACACGGGCATGCTAGCCGCCGACGCCGGGACGGCGCATGCGGAATTCACCAGACGGGCGGGCGCCGCTCCTGCCACCGGATCCGCCGCTCCAGCTGGGTCGCCAGCGATAGCAGCGTCCGCTCGCCGCCGGGCCGCCCGATCAGCTGCACACCCATCGGCAGGCCCTCTTCCGTCTGCGAGATCGGCAGCACGATCGCGGGCAGGCCGGTCACGTTCAGCATCGACGTGAACGGCGTGTACTGCACCTGCTGGGCGAAGTTGCGTTCGCCGTCCTCCTGGTCGTACCAGCCGAGCGGTCGCGGCGTCATCGCCATCGCGGGCGTGAGCACCGCGTCGAAGGACGACAGCTGCCGGATGAACGACCGCTCGTAGTCCGTCAGCGCCGCCAGCGCCTCGCTGAGCTCGCGCGCGCTCAGCGCCCGCCCGCGCTCGACCAGCCACGCGGTCAGCGGCTCGAGCAGGGCGAGCGCCTCCCCTTCCGCCGGGATGCGCGCGGCGCCGGCCTGCCAGATCGTCCGGAACGCGGGCGCGTACGTGTCGTCGGGCTCGAGTGCGGTCTCCTCCAGCCCGTGACCCATCGCGGCGAAGGCGTCCACCGCGGCGGCGAGCGCGTCCGTCGCCTCGGTCGCGAGCGCGATGTCATAGGCGCCGTCCCACGCGGAGGTCGTCATGACGCCCAGCTGGAACCGGCCCTCGCCGCGGACCGCCGTTCCGAGGAAGGGGCCGTCGTCGTCGTACGGGGCCCGCAACGTGTAGTGGTGGTCGATGCTGCCGTCGGAGCGCTTGGCGATCATCCCGTCGAGCAGCAGCGCGGCGTCGGCGACGGTCCGCGCGAGCGGACCGGCGACGACGAGGCCGGCCAGCGAAGCGATGCCGCTGCCCGCGGGCACGAGCCCGCGTGACGGCTTCAGCCCGACCAGACCGCACGCGGCGGCGGGGATGCGGACGGAGCCGCCGCCGTCGGAGCCGGGGGCGAAGGGCAGCATTCCGCTGGCGACCGCGACGGCTGCTCCCCGCTCGAGCCGCCGGCTCCCAGCTCGGGGTTCCACGGGTTGCGCGCGGGCGGTGCGGCGAGCGACTCGGTGTAGGCCGGGAGGCCGAACTCGGGCGCGTTCGTCTTGCCGAGGCTGACGGCACCGGCCGCATCCAGCGTCTCGACGATCTCGTCGCTGGTGTCGGGCAGGAAGCCGGCCATCGACCGCGAACCGAACCCGGTCGGCACGCCGGCGCGCAGCCACAGGTCCTTGTCGCCCGACGGCAGGCCCCAGAGCGGAGCGGTCCGCGGCACCCGCTGGGCCAGCTCGTCGGCGCGACGCACGGCTTCCTCGCGCGTGACCGTGACGAAGGCGCCCAGCTGCGGGTTCAGGCGCTCGATGCGGTCGAGGTAGTGGGCGGCGAGCTCGCGCGGCGACACCCGTGCCGTCTGCAGCTCCTGCCAGAGTTCGAGCGCCGTGAGGTCGTGGAGGTCGGCCATCACGCCAGGCTAGCCGAGGTCGTGCTGCGCTTCGAGGAACTCGATGATCGCCCCGTTGAAGGCGGCCGGATCGACGTTGTACTCCCAGGAGTGCTCCGCCGGGGACAGCTCCACGAGCCGCACCATGGTGGGGTTCGCCATCGCGAACAGCACCGACGACGACAGCGGCACCTCGCGGTCGCCGTCCGAGTGGATGACGAGCGCCGGCAGGGTGAGCCGTCCTGGCCGCGTCCAGTCCAGCCGGGCGAAGTCGATCGGCTCGGGCAGCCCGACCCGGGCGCTCGCGACCCGGTCCGCCAGCGTGCGGACCGCCAGCGCTGCCGTCCAGGCCGGCAGCCCGCGCTCGCTGACGCCGTTGCGGATCACCGCCCCCCAGTCCGTCACCGGGGAGATGAGCACGATGCGGTCGAGGCACTCCCGATGGGCGCTGCGCTCGGCCACCTGCAGCGCGATCGCCCCGCCCAGCGACCAGCCGACCAGGACGACCCGCTGGGCACCGTGCTCCCGGGCGTAGGCGACGGCGGCATCCACGTCCTCCCATTCGGTCAGGCCGAGGGTGGATGCTCCTCCCGGCATCTCCGGCCCCTCGCCATCGCCCCGGAACGAGACGATGAGCGACGTCATGCCGAGCGCGACGGTCGCCGGCACCGACCGAAGCGCCGTCACCCGCGTGCTGTTCCAGCCGTGGATGTGGATCGCCCAGGGCGCCTGCGCCGTCCGGTCCGGCGGCTCGAAGAGCCAGGCGGGCGCGGTCCCGCCGGGCACCGCGATGGAGACTGCGCGGAACGGCGTGCGCAGCGACTCCGGGCCCGGGTGGAGGTGCCCCGTCCAATACCCCGTCGACGCGGAAGCGAGGTCCCCCGTCACCTCCAGCAGCTCGCGGGTGACCGTGCCGTCCGCACGGTGATGCGCTCGCACCGGTCCGACGACGGCGTGCCCGGCCTCGCCGAACCACAGCCCGAACGTGCCGCGGTGCACGGTGCGCCGGTCGGCGGTGAGGGTCACGGTCGTCGCGGTGCTGCCGTGGATGCGCGTCTGCCGGCGCGGCCGCCCCTGCACGATCCGCCGCGCGAGCCGGTCGCCGATGCGCCGCACCGCCCAGAGCGACGCGGCACCGGCCAGGCCGGCGATGCCGGCGACGAGAAACCACCCCATACCCCTAGGACGCTCGGTCCAGCCCGATCATGACGCGCGGTCCCCAAGGACGTCGTCTCCGGGCGCTAGCGTGTGTCGGGTGCTGGGCTATCTCTTCCTCGCGGTCGCCATCGCGACCGAGGTCGTCGCGACGACGTTCCTCAAGTTCACGGCAGGCGACGATGCGAAATGGTGGGCGTTCGTCATTGTCGTCGTCGGCTACGTCGCCTCGTTCTTCGCGCTCTCGCTCGCGCTCGGCCGCGGCGTCCCGCTCGGGATCGCCTACGCCATCTGGTCGGCCGTCGGCGTGGCCGCGATCGCGATCATCTCGTGGGTCTTCTTCAAGGAATCGCTGACGTGGCTACAGATCGCCGGCCTGGTGCTCGTGATCGGCGGCGTCGGGCTGCTCGAGCTCGGCGCGCGCCATCCCGCCTGAGCCGCGCCCCGCCTAGGCGGAGCCGACGAACGCCGCGAGCGCCTCATCCAGCGTCCGCGCGGGCGGGATGTACGCGTAGACGGCGCCGACCCCGGCCGGGACGTACTCGCCGTCGGCCGTGACGGTCACCTCGCCGAGCAGCCGCCCGCGGCCGAGCTCCGCGTCCTCGTCGGGATACGAGTGGTCGTACACGTCGTAGCGGTCGCCGTCCTCGTAGACGGTCAGGTCTTCCAGCAGCGGCATCTCAGAACCTCCTCGTGAAGGGCAGCGGCTTCCGCATCCGGATCAGCAGCAGCAGCGGCACGAGCACGTACGGCCCGTTGTAGAGCAGGAACACGACCGGGTTCGGCGTGCGCTGGCCGACCGGGCCGAAGAACTCGACGCCGAAGATCGGGATGGCGGTGAGGCTGATGATCATGGTGGCGTAGATCACCGCGAACAGCTGGATCCAGTTGAACCCCTTCACCAGGCACACGATCAGCAGCACGTAGAAGGGCAGGTAGATGAACGCGCTCGTGCCCGTGATGAACCGCAGCCACAGCGGTTCCTGCATGTACAGCGGGTCGTACTGCGACGAGTACGTGTAGTTCCACTGCGCCAGGATGTTCGTCGTCGTCGCGGTCTGCGGGATGCCGAGCGTCGGGATCGCGTCGCTGATGATGCACGTGACGATGAACAGCGAGAACATCACCACGAAGAAGATGTCGAACGGGCGTTTGCGCAGCGGCAGGTTCGCCGGAGTCGCTGGCGCGGCGGCGGCGACCGGTACTGCGCCCGTCCCGGGGCTCACGGTGCTCACGTGCGTGAGCCTAGCGCCGCTGGGCCGCGCGGCGTCAGAGCCAGAGGTCGAATTCGCGGCGGGATGATCCCGCTCGCGACCGCCACCACGGACCCGGCGCGTCGAGCAATTGCGGTCACTCTCGCCGCTGCGCCTGCTCTCGGGATGGTAGTTTCGCCTGACATTTCGGTTGACATGTTTGGGGTGCAGATGTCAGGAACGCTCAGGGTCGATGCCGACCGGTTGCGGGAGGGCGCGAAGGCGTTGAAGCGCACCTGTGCCGGTGGTCGCCCGTCGGCGGACGAGGCGGATGGGTTCGGGTCGCCGGTGGCGCGGGGGGCCGTGCACCGGTTCGAGGGGTACTGGGTGGCCGGTCAGTCGGCGGTCGACGAGCTGATGGCGGGGTTGGCCGGTGCTCTCGCTCAGGTGGCCGACGCGTACCAGCGGCGGGATGCGCAAGACGCTCACCGGTTCGACCACGCCGGGGGTGGGTTCGTTGCGTTCTAGGTGGGCGGACTGGTCGCCGGCCGGGTTCGAGACCGATCCCACCCCGGGCGACCCCGGGTTGGTGGACGCGTTGGCCGCCCACCTCACGAAGTGGTCGGGGCGGCTGGAGGGTCAGGCCAAAGCGGCAGACGACCTGGTCAACACCGGGTTGGAGGCCGCGGCGTGGTCGGGGCTCGCTGCCGACGTGTTCCGGGAACGGTTGCGGACGCTGGCTGACGCGGCCCGGGTCGCCGCGACACGGCACACGGCCGGCGCTGCGGCGACGACGACCTGGCTGGGGTCGATGACGGCGTCGCAGAACACCGCTGACCGGGCGTTGCAGGATGCGGAGGATGCCCAGGCCGACCTGGAGCGGGCGCAGGCGCAGGTCGCGGCGCTCAGCGCGGAGCATGCGGCGCTGCTGCTGGTCGCGGATGCGCTGCAGAGAGCGTACGCGTCCGGGGAGGAGCCCTCGCACGCGAAGATGCTCAATGCCCGCCGCCGCGAGCAGGACACCGAGGACAATCTGATCCGGGCCCGGTCCGCGATCGAGGAGGCCGAGGAGCGGCTGGACGACGCCCGGCGCCGGGCCCAGCAGGCCAAGCACGAGTACGACGCGGCGGAGAAGACCTTCGCGACCGCTCTGGACGGCGCGCTCCACGGCGCGATGCCCGCCGTCCCCGCACCGCAGTTGGCGACGTTCGGAAAAGCGGTGACCAAACTCTCCGCCATCTCAGCCACGGCGAGCGCGAACGCGTCGCTGATGGACACCGTCACCACGCTGACCCCCGACGAACTGCAGGCGCTGATCGGCCAGGACCCGGAGATCGTGCAACGGTACTGGGAGCACCCGCCGTCCGCGGACAAGGTCGCGACCTGGTGGAAGAACCTCCCGTCCGAGCAGCAAACCGCGTTCGCCGCCGCCGCGCCCGAGGTCCTCGGCAACCTCGCCGGGCTGCCCTACGGCGTCCGGAACACCTGCAACCTTGCCAGCTACAACAACGCGCAGAAGCACAAAGCGGACCTGACCCCGGAACAACGCAAGGTGCTCAGCGCTCTCAAGAACGTGCTCGCAGACGGGTCGGCATCGCTGGTCTGCTTCAACCCCGACGCGTCGGTGCCGATGGTCGCTGTCGGGTACGGCGACCTCGACACCGCCGACACCGTCACCTGGGCCGCCCCCGGAATGAACTCCGACGCCACCAACGCCACGAAGAACTGGTCACGGGCGGCGAAGAACCTCTATATGCAGCAGAACGACCTCGATCGAGGTCGCACGCATGGGGTGGTCGGCTGGCTGGGATACGACACCCCGGACCTTGTGACGGTGAACAATCCCGCGCTGGCGCAGGACGGCGCCTGGCGGTTCGCGACCGAGTTGGACGGCACCCACGCCACCCGCGCCGGGAAGCTGCCGTATGTGGGGGTGGTCGCCCACTCCTACGGCACCACCACGACCGCGAACGCGCTGACGCACACGAAGTATCCGGTGGACTCGTACACGATGCTCGGCTCTGCCGGGATCGACACCGGCACCGTCCACGCCCTCACCGACCTGCACGTGACGAAAACCGCCGGAGCCCCTACGATCTACACGACCTCCGCAAAGCTGGACCAACTGGCCCCGTTCGGCTCGACCGTCGGAGGCCGGGCAGAGCCCAACCCGGATGTCGCCTTCACCGCCGGGGGCATCGTGCGACCCGCCATCATCCGCGGCGCCCAATCGTTCTCCTCCGAAGGCGCAACCCTCCCCAACGGCGACACGTTGAAGCAGACCAAGGGCCACAGCCCCATCGGCGATGACGTCGGACCCAACTTCCTCAACGGGATCGCCCCCGAAGGCCACGGCTACCTCGACCAGGGCACCGAAGCGCTCTACAACGCCGCACTCACCACCACCGGCCAACCCGGGAAAGTCGTCGGCGGATTGAAGCCCACTCGATGAGCCACACACCCGGCGCGGTGAGTCGAATCGCGAGGATATGCGGTGCCGCGGTGATCGCCGTGGCGACCGTGTCGTTGATAGGAGGATGCATGTCCGTACCCGCCGTGAGCGGCCCCCACCCACGGACCCCGGGCACCCCCAGAAGACCATCACCCAACTGCTCACCCAATGGGCCGACCTCACCAACGCCGCCATCGCCGCCACCGGCGACACCCAGAACTGGTACCGCGGCGCGATCATCGAACAGAAGCCCTGGGACCCCGCCGCCGAAGATGTGCACTTAGGGCCATGCGGAACCGTGGGGTCGAAAACGGCTCACCAGGTACGGGCCATGGTCCAGCACGCCGCGTTCGAGCCCGACCCGCACCCGATCGCGGACAAACTCACCGCCTACTGGAAAAGCCAAGGCTTCACCGTCACCAGAACCGTCGACTGGACCGACCCCACCGGCGAGCAATCCGTCCTCCTCCGCGCCACGCGTCCCGACGGCGTCTACTACGGGCTCGACGCCTCCACCGGCCTCGTCGCCATCGACGTTTCCACCGAATGCTCGGCCCACCCCTCCATCCAGGCCTGGGCGCGCGAGGGGTCGTTGCGCGACCTGAACGCGCCGACACCGACGCCCACCCCGTCGACAAACCTCGGCGAGGGCGCAGCCGACGCACCGACCCAAGCCGCCCCAGCGGCGACCAGCGACCCGACAGACCCGTTCCGCGAATTCCACGACGACGCCGGAAACCACGCTGCACCCGCGGCAGCCAACGACTCGACGGACCTCTTCCGCGAATTCCACGAGGACACCGCGGACCCCGACACTCCCGCGGCGGCCAACGATTCGACGGACCTGTTCCGCGAGTTCCACGACGACGCGGACAACGACAGCTCTCCCCCGACGACGGACCGACCCGCGAACGAATACAACTGGATGTGGTGACCGTCGATCCCCTCCGACGTACACGCGAAACCCAATCCGGTACACCCCGGCACTCCCACAGGACGGCGCGTGGCAGTTCGCCGCCGAACTCGACGGCACCCACGCCACCCGGGCCGGGAAGCTGCCGTATGTGGGGGTGGTCGCCCACTCCTACGGCACCACCACGACCGCGAACGCCCTCACCCACACGAAGTACCCGGTGGACTCGTACACGATGCTAGGCTCTGCCGGGATCGACACCACCACCGTCCACGCCTTCACCGACCTTCACGTGAAGACGACCGACGGGGCGGCAGCTATTTACACCACGGCGGCGCAACTCGACTTCCTTGCTCCATTCGGCTCGGCCATGGGAGGCCGGGCAGAACCCAACCCGGAAGCGGCGCAGTCCCCGGAGCGTGGGCGGCACCGACGGTGGGATGGCTGAACCCGCCCAAAACCATGGACGGCGCCCAATCGTTCTCCTCCGAAGGAACAACCCTCCCCAACGGCGACACGTTGAAGCAGACCAAGGGCCACAGCCCTCTCGGGGAGCACCACGACGGGTTCAACCCCTCAACGGGTACGCCCCCGAAGGCTACGGCTACCTCGACCAGGGCACCGAGGCGCTCTACAACGCCGCACTCACCACCACCGGCCAACCCGGCGAAGTCGTCGGCGGATTGAAGCCCACCCGATGAGCCACACACCCGGCGCGGTGAGTCGAATCGCGAGAATCTGCGGTGTCACGGTGATCGCCGTGGCGACCGTGTCGTTGATAGGAGGATGCATGTCCGTACCCGCCCTGAGCGGCCCCCACCCACGGACCCCGGGCACCCCCAGAAGACCATCACCCAACTGCTCACCCAATGGGCCGACCTCACCAACGCCGCCATCGCCGCCACCGGCGACACCCAGAACTGGTACCGCGGCGCGATCATCGAACAGAAGCCCTGGGACCCCGCCGCCGAAGATGTGCACCTCGGGCCATGCGGAACCGTGGGGTCGAAAACGGCTCACCAGGTACGGGCCATGGTCCAGCACGCCGCGTTCGAGCCCGACCCGCACCCGATCGCGGACAAACTCACCGCCTACTGGAAAAGCCAAGGCTTCACCGTCACCAGAACCGTCGACTGGACTTCGCCGTCGGGCCGTAGGGACATCTCCATCCGCGCCACGCGTCCCGACGGCGTCTACTACGGACTCGCCGCCACCCATGACCTCGTCGCCATCGACGTTTCCACCGAATGCTCGGCCCACCCCTCCATCGACGACTGGGCCGAGGAGGGAGTACAGAAGCGGCTGGACCACCTGCTCACACCCACGCCCACCCCGTCGACAAACCTCGGAGAGGGCGCAGCCGACGCACCGACCCACGCTGCCCCTGCGGCGACCAGCGACCCGACAGACCCG
This sequence comes from Leifsonia xyli subsp. cynodontis, assembly GCF_050632205.1. Classification (GTDB taxonomy): domain Bacteria; phylum Actinomycetota; class Actinomycetes; order Actinomycetales; family Microbacteriaceae; genus Leifsonia; species Leifsonia xyli_D. The sequence continues at coordinate 449,727 of NZ_CP192578.1, read as the reverse complement.
TTCCGCGAATTCCACGACGACGCCGGAAACCACGCTGCACCCGCGGCAGCCAACGACTCGACAGACCTGTTCCGCGAGTTCCACGACGACGCGGACAACGACAGCTCTCCCCCGACGACGGACCGACCCGCGAACGAATACAACTGGATGTGGTGACCGTCGATCCCCCTCCGACGAGCACGCGAAACCCAACCTGGCGGTTCACGAGCGAGCTGGGCGGCACCCACGCCACCCGCGCCGGGAACCTGCCCCGTGGCTGTGCTCGCCCACTCCTACGGAACCACCACGGCGGCGAGCGCATTACCCGCACCAAGTACCCGGTGGACTCGTTCACGATGCTCCACTCGACCGGTTGCTGACATGCGGTCTGACGCTTCCTTCCGACGTGCACGCAGCCCGCGCTCGCATCGCCACACCGAAGGCACACGCACACCTGGCCCTCCGCGACGGAGACCGAGACCGGCGACGCTACTTGAGCGACTTCTGCATGAGCACGGTGCCGAGCCAGCGGTCGAACTTGTAGCCGACGCGGCCCATCCGGCCGATCTCGGTGAAGCCGAAGTTCTCGTGCATCTTGATGGACGCCTCTGCGCCCTTGTCGGCGATGACCGCGATCATCTCCTTGAGCCCGGCGGCCTTCGACCGGTCGATCAGCTCCTGCATCAGCACCGGTCCGAGCCCTTTGCCGGTGGATGCGGCCCCCAGGTATATGGAGTTCTCGACCGTGAACCGGTACGCCCGCTTCTGCTTCCACGGCGAGACCAGCGCGTAGCCGAGGATCTGCCCGCTGGGCGACTCGGCGACGATGAACGGCATCCCGAGCTTCTTGAGGTACGCGTACTTGCTCTTCCACTCGCGGAGCGTCATCGCATCCTCGTCGAAGGTGACGGTGCTGTTCGCGACGTAGTGGTTGTAGATCTCGCGGATGTGCGGGAGGTCCTCCGGCCGCGCCTCGCGCAGCGAGTACTCGAACGGCGCCTCCGCCGGCTGCTCCTTGCGCAGGTGGCGGGGCAGCACGCGGCGCTCCTGGTATTCCTCTTCCAGCACGCGACCAGCCTACGTCGCCCGTATTGCCGTCGCGTTACGGATTGAGGGTCCAGTCCACGGGCTTCTCCCCCAGCTGCTCGAGCAGCGTGTTCGTCCGCGAGAACGGCTTCGAGCCGAAGAAGCCGCGCGACGCCGACAGGGGGCTCGGATGTGCGGACTCGATCACCGGATTCCCGTCGAGCAGAGGCTTCAACGTCGACGCGTCCCGGCCCCACAGGATGGAGACGAACGGCCGCCCCCGGGCCACGAGCGAGCGGATGGCGTGCTCGGTGACGGGCTCCCACCCTTTGCCGCGGTGCGAGGCCGGCTCACCGGGGCGCACGGTGAGGACGCGGTTCAGCAGCATGACCCCGCTCGCGGCCCAGGCGCTCAGGTCGCCGTGCGGCGGCGGGACGATGCCGAGATCGTCGCGCAGTTCGCGGTAGATGTTCTGGAGGCTCCGCGGCAGCGGGCGCACGTGGCGCTCGACGGCGAACGACAGGCCGATGGGATGCCCGGGGGTCGGGTACGGGTCCTGGCCGACGATGAGCACACGGACGTCCGCGAGCGGCGCGCGGAAGGCCCGCAGCACCGCGTTCCCCGCGGGCAGGTAGGGCCGGCCGGCCGCCACCTCGGCTCGGAGGAAGGCGCCCATGTCGGCGATCCGGTCGGCCACGGGTTCGAGCGCCTGCGCCCATCCCGGATCCATCGAGCCGTCGGCGGCGAGCTCCCTCAGGGTCTTCGCCACGGCGGTCAGTGGGTCGCGGCGGTCACCGGCGGGAGGGCGGACCACGGGAAGGTGATCCACCGGTCGGTGCGGCGCCAGACGAAGTCGGGCTCGAGGACGGTGCGCGGCTTGGAGTAGAGGCACACCGTGCGCACGTCGGCCCCGGAGGCGGCGATCAGATCGACGACCATCGCGAGCGTGCGTCCGGAGTCGGAGACGTCGTCCACCAGCAGCACCCGCTTCGCGTCCAGGGCCGCGGAGTCGAGCATCGGCGGCAGGACGACCGGCTCGGGCAGGCGCGTGTCGACGCCCGTGTAGAACTCGACGTTCAGCGCGCCGCAGGCCTTGATGCCCAGCGCGTAGGAGATCGCGCCGGCGAGCAGCAGACCGCCGCGGGCGATGGCGACCACCATGTCCGGCTCGAATCCGGACTCGACCACCTCGCCGGCGAGATGGCGTGCCGCCTCGCCGAACTCCAGCCACCCGAGGACCTCCCGTTCCGTCTCCTGAAGGACGTCTGCTCCGGAATCGTCGAGTTCGCTGGCCATCCATCTACCGTACCGGGGCCGCCCGGGTGTTAGCATCCGCGCATGACATCGGAGAGGACGTCGACCCAGAGCCGGGCGACCGTCGCAATCGGGGCCACCGCCGCCCTGATCGGCTGGCTGGCGCTGGTGGAGCTGACGAGCGGCATCCTGCAGGGCTACTACGTGCCGCTGATCTCCGACATCGTGAAGCACCTCGGCATCCACGACGCCGACTACAACTGGTTCGAGGCCGCCCAGCTGCTCGTCTCCGCCCTCGTCGTCCCCGTGCTCGCGAAGCTCGGCGACATGTTCGGACACAAGCGCATCCTCCTCGTCGCGACAGCGCTCACGGCGCTGTCGACCTGGGCGCTCGCCTTCGCCGGCGACTTCGTCAGCTTCCTGCTGGCGTTCGCCCTGCAGGGCTTCTATGTGGTCTGGCTTCCGCTGGAGGTGGCGCTGATCTTCGACCGCGGCCGCCGCACCGGGACGGCGGCGTCGCGCACCCGGCGGGCGGCCGGCCTGCTCGTCGTCGCACTGGAGGCCGGAGCCATCCTCGGCGCCGTCGGCGCGGGGCTGCTGTTCGAGGCGCTGGGCGGGAACGTCGCGCTGACCCTGATCGTGCCGGCGGTCGCCGTGACGCTCGTGTTCTTCGCCATCCTGTTCGGGGTGCCCGAGTCCGAGCCGGCGCCGGGCGAGCGGACCCTCGACGGGATCGGGTTCTCGCTCCTCGCGCTCGGCCTGCTGCTGATCACCTCCGGGCTGACCTTCCTGCGGCTGAACGGCGTCGGCACGTGGTGGGTCTGGGCGCTCATCCTGCTCGGCGTGCTCGCCTTCATCCCGTTCGCCCGGTGGGAGCTGCGTCAGGCGGACCCGGCGATCGACCTCCGGGTGCTCCGGCGGCCGGCGATGTGGCCGGTGCAGCTGACGGCAGGCCTCATCGGGATCAGCCTGCTGGGCGCGCAGGCGCCGCTCAGCACGTACGCGGGCACGGATCCGGCGAACGGCTACGGGCTGGGGCTGTCGGCCGGCCAGCGCAGCATCCTGATCGGCGCCTATCTGATCTCGATGATCGTCGGCGCGCTGCTCTTCCCGGTCGTCTCATCGTGGCTGAGCCCGCGCGTGACCCTGATCGGGGCGTCGTTCCTCGTCGCGATCGGGTACCTGCTGTTCCTCCCGTTCCACCTGCAGACGTGGGAGGTGTTCATGAACATGGCCCTGGCCGGCATCGGCTCGGGCGCGCTCGTGGGCGCCCTCCCTGCTGCCGCGGCCGCCGCCGCCCCGCGCGGGCAGACCGGCGTCGCCACGGCGCTGACGAACACCACCAAGACGGTGGGCGGCTCCTTCGCTTCTGCGGTGTTCGGCGTCGTGCTGCTCACCGGCGCCGCGACGGTCACCGCCACGGCCGCCAGCCTCTTCGGCTACATGATCGTGTGGACCATCTGCGGCCTCGGCGCGCTCGTCGCCGCGGTGCTCCTCTTCTTCGTCCCGCGACTCGCGTTCGCGGACACCGAACCCGCCTTGGAGTGACCATGTCCGAGCAGCTCCCTCCCCCGTCGCCGACGCCCTCACCCGCTTCCTCCTCGAGCAGCGCCGCCGAGCCCCCGGGCTGGTGAGCCGCGCGGTGGTCACCGGTTCCGCGGCCGCGGGCGACTGGCATCCCGGCGTCAGCGACATCGACGTCGTCTTCGTGGTCACCCGCGACCCGGTGGACGACCTCCCCGCGCTGGCCGAGCTGCACGCCGCTTCCGACCCGCACATCGACGGCGTCTACCTGACCGAGTCGGAGATCGCTCGCGGCCCTGACGTGATCGAGACCGCGCCGCAGGTGGTGGAGGGCGTGCTCGTCTCTCAGCTGGCCGGTGCGCAGCTGAGCTGGCTCACCTGGCGTGAGCTGGAGTCGGGCGTGCAGGGCGTCGTGGACGGCGGCGACGTCATCTGGACGCCCGTCTCCGACCGCCACCCGCGCGCGGCCGAGGGCGTCGTGGAGTTCTCGCGCGAGAACCTGCGCGGCTACTGGCAGGACGTCGGCGACGGCGTCGAGCGGGAGCTGTCGGAGCGGCCGGACGACGGACCGGTGCGCGCCGAGACGGTCCGCTGGGTCGCCTTCGGCCCGATCCGCATGGCCGCCACGCTCGAGACCGGCGAGGTGCTGTCGAAGACGGCCGCCGCGTCCTTCGCCGCGGAGCGCTGGCCCGAGCACGCCGACCTGCTCGACCGGGTGGTGCGCGACCGCGCCGGCGAACGGCAGGAGTTCACTGCGCAGGACGGGCGCGAGGCCGTGGCGCTGCTGCGCAAGTGCGTGGCGGCGGCGGAGGGCTGATCAGCCGGCGTCGTCGCTCCGGCTGGAAGGCTGGTCCGTGCCGTCGGGGCGCTGTTCGCGGTGGCGGAGGTGCTGAGTGCGGTCGTTCAGGTAGCTGACGATGGTCGCGCTCGCGGTGCCGACGATGGCGATCCCGCCCATCATCAGGATGACCGCGAGCACCCGCCCGGGAACCGTCACCGGGTAGTAGTCGCCGTACCCGACCGTCGCCATCGTGACGCACGCCCACCAGATGGAGTCGCCGAAGCTCTTGATGTTCGCCCCGTCGGCGTAGCGCTCCACGCGGAACTCGGCGAGCGCGATCACGTAGATGAACATGATGATGCTCACTCCGGCGATGATGACCACCCGGCGGCGGAGGTGCGCCGCCGTGTTGCCGCGCAGCGCCGGCACCCGGCGCAGCCCGGTGAGCAGCCGGAACGGCCGGACCAGCGGGATGAACACCGAGAACAGGTCGATCAGCGAGTGCCGGACGAAGTTCAGCTTGTGTTCGGCGAGGACGAGCCGCACCACGTAGTCGAGCAGGAAGAACGCCCACACCGAGACGAGCACCACGACCAGCGTGGTGTGAAGTTGCGCGGTCGGCCGGTCGTCGAGGATGTTCCACGAGTACGCGATGAGGAACGCGAACGACGCCAGCATCGTGGGCCAGCCTGTGGCCCGCTCCCAGCGCTCCCGCTTGACGTCGTCCGCGATCCTCATCGGCGTCAGTCCCCGCTCTTCACCCTCAGCTCGCCCTTGTGGAGGCGGTAGGGCGCGGCCTGCGCGACCGGCTTGACGACGATCAGGTCGAGGTCGACGTGCCGCGGAAGGGTCAGCGCGTGGACGATGGTCCCGGCCACATCCTCGGCGGAGAGCGGCTCGGGCACATCCTCGTAGACCGCGTCGCGGCGGGCCTGGTCGCCGCCGAACCGCACCAGCGAGAACTCTTCGGTCGCCACCATCCCCGGCGCCACCTCGACCACGCGGATGGGCTCGCCGTTCAGCTCGAGCCGGAGCACCTCCGTGAGCGCGTGCTCGGCGAATTTCGCCGCGTTGTACCCGCCGCCGCCGACGTACGCGGTGAGGCCGGCGATGGAGGTCACCACGGCGATGTCGGCGTGGCCGGACGCGGCGGCGCCCTCCCGCAGCAGCGGCAGCAGCGCCGAGATCACGCGCTTGGTCGCGATGACGTTGATCTCGTACATCCACACCCAGTCGTCGATGCTCGACGACTCCACCGAGTCCAGCCCGTGAGCGCCGCCCGCGTTGTTCACCAGCGCGTGGATGCCGCCGGTCGCCGCCAGGTGGTCGCGCAGCGCATCGACGTCGTCCTGCTTGGTCAGGTCGGCCGCGACGTACTCCGCGCCGGTCTCCTCGGCGAGCGCGCGGAGGCGGTGCTCGCGCCGGGCGACCGCGAGCACGTCCCAGCCCTCCTCGCGGAAGGCGCGGACCGTCGCCGCCCCGATGCCCGAACTCGCTCCCGTCACGACCACGCGTCTGCTCATGATGCTCATTGTCCAGGGTTACGGCGTGTTTCGGATACGTTGCCCGCGCGGGGCGGCGCGTCTAGCCTGCAGGGGATGGCGGCAGCCGACCGCCCAGCAGACCTCGCGCTCCCGCGCCCGAAGCACCCGAAGGAGAGACGCCATGACCGACGCCGCCGAATGGCAGTTCGAGACCAAGCAGATCCACGCCGGAGCCGCACCCGACCCGGTGACCAACGCGCGCGCCACGCCGATCTACCAGACCACGTCGTACGTGTTCAACAACGCCGAGCACGCGAAGAACCTGTTCGCGCTGGCCGAGTTCGGCAACATCTACACGCGCATCCAGAACCCCACCCAGGCCGTCGTCGAGGAGCGGGTCGCCGCTCTCGAAGGGGGCACCGGCGCCCTCCTCGTCGCGTCCGGCCAGGCGGCCGAGACCTTCGCCGTGCTGAACATCGCGCAGGCGGGCGACCACATCGTGTCGTCCAGCTCGATCTACGGCGGCACGTACAACCTGTTCAAGTACACGCTGGCGAAGCTCGGCATCGAGACCACGTTCGTCGAGAACCAGGACGACGCCGAGGAGTGGCGCCGCGCGGTCCGCCCGAACACCAAGCTGTTCTTCGCCGAGACCATCGGCAACCCGAAGATCAACATCCTCGACATCGCGCTCGTGGCCGACATCGCGCACGAGGCCGGCGTGCCGCTGATCGTGGACAACACGATCGCGACGCCGTACCTCATCCGCCCGTTCGAGCACGGCGCCGACATCGTCGTGCACTCGGCCACCAAGTTCCTCGGCGGCCACGGCACCGTGATCGGCGGCGTCATCGTCGACGGCGGGAAGTTCGAGTGGTCGAAGAACGTCGAGAAGTTCCCGGGGCTCACCGAGCCGGACCCGTCGTACCACGGCGCCAGCTACACGACGGCGGTCGGCGACGGCCTCGCCTACATCATCAAGGCGCGCGTGCAGCTGCTCCGCGACCTCGGAGCGGCGATTGCGCCGGCGAGCGCCTGGCAGCTCATCCAGGGCATCGAGACCCTCTCCCTCCGCGTCGAGCGCCACACCCAGAACGCGCAGGAGATCGCCGAGTTCCTGGAGGCGCACCCCGACGTCGCCTCGGTGAACTACTCCGGCCTGCCGACGAGCCCGTGGTACGCGGCCGCCAACCGGTACGCCCCCAAGGGCGTCGGCGCGGTGCTTTCGTTCGAGCTCAAGGGCGGTGTGGATGCGGGCGCGGCGCTCGTGGACAACCTGTCGCTGTTCAGCCACCTGGCGAACATCGGCGACGTCCGCAGCCTCGTCATCCACCCGGCCTCGACCACGCACTCGCAGCTGACGCCGGAGCAGCAGCTGACCGCCGGCGTGACCCCGGGTCTGGTGCGCCTCTCGGTCGGCCTGGAGAACATCGACGACCTCAAGGCGGACCTCACCGCCGGCCTCGCCGCCGCCCGCTCGGTCGCGGAGGCCGCTCGCGCGTAACCCGCCACCATCGAGTACGTGAAGACTGCACGCGGAACCCGCTTCCGCGTGCAGTTTTCGCGTACTCGGGGCGGGGCGCCCGGATGAGCGCGGCGTAACACAGCGCTGCTGAGGCACGCGCTCGGGAAGAATGGTGCGCATGGAGTGGCAGACATCCGCCGACACGGCGCCGTCGAGTTTCATCACGGAGGCCCAGGCGCGGACGCTGCTCGGCAAGCCGCCGGCGAGCGGCGCCTGGAAGGAGTCCGACGCCCCGGGCGACCGTGAGTTCGCAGGCATCGGCGCATTCTCCTTCGAGAGCGGCGAGAGCCTCCCGTTCGTCCGCGTGGCCTACGAGACCTGGGGTGATCTGTCTCCGGAGCGCGACAACGCCGTCCTGGTGCTGCACGCCCTCACCGGCGACTCGCACGCGGTCGGTCCGGCCGGTCCCGGCCACCGCACCGCCGGCTGGTGGCAGGCCATCATCGGCCCCGGCAAGGCGATCGACACCGACCGCTGGTTCGTCGTCGTCCCGAACATGCTCGGCGGATGCCAGGGCACGACGGGTCCCGCCTCCCTCGCCCCGGACGGCGCCGAGTGGGGCGCCCGCTTCCCGTTCACGAGCATCCGCGACCAGGTGAACGCCCAGGCCGCGTTCGCCGACACGATCGGCATCCACCGCTGGGCGGCCGTCGTCGGCGGCTCGATGGGCGGCATGCAGGCGCTGGAGTGGGGCGTGTCCTTCCCGGATCGGGTCGAGCGCCTCGCGGTCATCGCCGCTCCGCCGCACTCCACCGCCGACCAGATCGCGCTGAACTCCGTGCAGATCGAGGCCGTCCGCACCGACCCGCTGTTCCGCGGCGGCCAGTACTACGACGCGGACGACGGCGACGGCCCGCACCGGGGGCTGGCGCTCGCGCGGCGCATGGCGCTCCTCAACTACCGCAGCCCGTCCGAACTCAACGTGCGGTTCGAGCGCGCCTGGCAGAGCGGCATCAGCCCGCTCGGAGGCGGCGGCCGGTTCGCCGTCGAGTCGTACCTCGACTTCCACGGCAACAAGTTCACGCGCCGCTTCGACGCCAACAGCTACATCACGCTGGTGGAGGCGATGAACTCCCACGACGTCGGCCGCGGCCGGGGCGGGCTCGCCGCCGCGCTCTCGCGCGTCACCGCGCGGACCCTGGTGGTCGGCATCGACAGCGACCGGCTCTTCCCCGTCGAGGGACAGGAGCAGATCGCCTACCATGTTCCGGACACGCTGGACGGTAGAGTGCCAGTGGTGATCCGGTCGGACTTCGGCCACGACGGGTTCCTGATCGAAGACGACGCGGTCAGCGCACAGCTGAGGCGGTTGTTCGCGGAGTGACGGAGGGTGGAGGGCATGTCGCGCATCCAGAAGGAGCGTGATCGTCTCCTCGCCTCGACGGCCCGCACCGTCGGGCTCACCGCCACGGCGACCGCGCTGCTCTGCCTCAGCGTGCCGGGCTCGCTGCCGCTGCCGCTGTACCTCGCCTCCCTGGTGCTCGTGGCCTGCCTCGGCTACGCGCAGTGGCAGCTCACGACGCTGCTCCGACTGACGATGTGGATGTGCGTCATCGCGGTCGCGGGCGTCGCGCTCATCCTCATCCACCTGCTCCCGGGCACCCCGCTCGGCCCGTCGGCCGTGAGCGCCGTCGGCGTCATCGGAGCGGCCGCCGTGGCGTGCATCTGCGTGCTCTGCGTCACCTCCCGCTCCCGCGTGCTGCTCCTCGTCATCTCCGCCGTGGCGACGCTGGCGGCCCTCGTCGGCACGCTCGGGATGACCGGCTCGCGCATGACCGAGGCCCTCGTCTTCACCGTGACCGGCTGGGTCGCCCTGACGGCGACCGGGATCTGGCTCTCGCGCACCGTCCCGCGCACGCTGAAGCGCATCTCGACGATGAGCCGGGCCTACCGCGTCGAGCGCCAGGCCAGCGAGACGGAGGCGCGCCGCCGGCAGAGCGCGCGGCTGCTCCACGACACGGTGCTCGCGACGCTCACCCTCCTGGCGCACTCCGGCGTCGGCGTCAGCCACGGCGCCCTCCGCGAGCAGGCGGCCGAGGATGCGGCCCTGCTCCGGCAGCTACGGCTCGGCTTCACCCCCGACCCGGCACGGTCGGGCGACTACAAGCTCAAACCGGTGGAGGAGTCCACCCTCGGCAAGACGCTCGAGTCGGTCAAGCAGCGCTTCCGCCGCATGGGGCTGGAGGTCAACTGGCACGGCGCCGGCCAGGTGCTGCTCCCCTCGGATGTGCTCGACGCCTTCCTGCTCGCGCTCGGCGAATGCCTGGAGAACGTGCGCCGTCACTCCGGCGTGAACGAGGCCCACGTGACCATCACGGACGACGAGACGAACGTCCGCGCGATGGTCACCGACGCGGGGAAGGGCTTCGACGTGGAGACGATCGACACCGGGCGCCTGGGGTTCACCGAGTCGATCGTGGCGCGGCTGCGCGATGTCGGCGGGAACGCCCGCCTGTTCTCGTCGCCCGGCAGCGGGACGACCGTTGTGCTGGAGGTGCCGAAGTGACGACCCTCGACGAGCGCACGGTGCCGCGCAACCCGATCGCCCGGGGGCCGCCGGTGACGAGCGGGATGCGCTCGGCCGCGCCCGCCTCGACCTGGGCTTCAACGTGGCCTCCGTCGCGCTCATCGCCTTCCTGCTCGTGCTCTTCGCGCTCAACGTGCCCGAGTACCACCTGATCGGGCTGACGGTCGCCGCCTGGGCCCTGATCGCGCTGAGCCTGGTGGCGGCGCTGGTGCTCCGCTTCCGCCTGCCGAACGAGCTGCCACTCTGGCTGTTCCTGAGCGGTCTCGCCATCTGGTCCGGGGCCGTCGCCCTGGACATCGCCGGAACCTGGCCGATCGGCGGGTCCGTCATCCCGCTGACCGCCGCGGCCGCGGTGGGCCCCGCCCTGCTGCTCTGCGCCCCGGTCCGTCCCGCGCGCGACATCGTCCTGGCAACCACCGTCCTCGGCGCGGTGCTCGCGGTGACCGTGGTCTGGCGCGCGCTGCCCGACCTGCAGCTGCTCGGGCCGGGATTCGTCACGGTCGCGATCGCCGTCGCGCCGCCGCTGGTCGGCGTGCAGATCGTCCGGTCGCTGCGCACCCTCGTGCAGCTCGAGCTCGACCTGGTTCAGGTGCAGAGCACCGTCGTCTCCCCCGGCTACGCCATCGGGATGCTGGCCTCCGAGGAGCTCGCACGCCTCGACCTGGCCGCCGAGCGGCTGCTCGACGGTGTCGCCACCGGGCGCACGTCGCTGCCCCTCGACGAGGACACGGCGGACGCGGCGGCCAGTATCGCCACCGAGTTGCGGCTCCACCTCATCCAGGGCCGCAAGGAGACGTGGCTCTACCACGCGGTCACCGAGTCGGCGCTGCTCGGGCCCTCGGTGACGCTCACCGACCCGGATGGCCTCGCCGCGGGCCTCAACCGCGACCAGCGCGATGGCCTCCTGACCGCCGTCTGGCTGCTCATCAGCGACCCCGTGCGGACGGGCGCCGGCCAGCCGCGCACGCTCACGCTGGACCTCTCGCGCCCGGTCGGGACGTATCCGCGCACCGCCAATCCGGGGGCCACGATGTCGATCGTGATCACGACGAGCGGTGTGCCGCGAAACGGGGTAGACCCCGCGGCATGGCAAGCTATCCGTAAAGTGGGGCGCTACGTCGAGTCGTTCTCCGGAGCGGCGCTCACCATCGAGATCACGACGGTGCGCGACACTTCCGCGGAACTGGGCTGACCCAGCCGCTCCGGGAGAGAGAAAGGCACGCCATGGGCGAGGAACCGCCGATCCGCATCGCGATCGTCGACGACCACAAGATGCTCCTCGGGGCGCTGACGGAATGGATCCGCAGTGCCGCGGACGACATCCGGATGGTGGCCGCCGTCGCGAGCTGGCCCGAGCTGCTGACGCACCCCGAGTTCCCGGTCGACGTCGTGCTGCTCGACCTCGATCTGAAGGACAACATCCCGATCTCGCTCAAGCTCTCGACGCTGAAGACGACCGGCGTGGCGACGGTGCTCATGAGCACGTACTCGGAGCCGGCCGTCGTGCGCGAGGCTCTCGCCGCCGGCGCCATGGGCTACCTGGTGAAGAGCGAGGATGCGGAGATGATCGTCGAGGCGATCCGCGCCGCCCGCAAGGGCGAGTCGTTCATCTCGGCCGAACTCGACCTGGCGCTCAACGCCGGCGAGATCGGCGGCGCCCCGAAGCTGAGCGCGCAGGAGCGCCGCGTCATGGCGCTGTACGGAGCGGGCGAGCCGGTCAAGGCGGTCGCCTTCCAGCTGGGGATCTCCGACGAGACGGCGAAGAGCTACCTCAAGCGCATCCGCGAGAAGTACCGGGTCGCGGGTTATGACGTCGGCACGAAGGTCGCTCTGCGCAAGCGCGCCATCCAGGACGGCATCCTCCTCCAGAACGACTGACGCGCCGGAACGACTGACGCGCCGGGCCTCCGCCCGCCATCGAGTACGCGAAGACTGCACGTTTCCCCGCCGGGAGCGTGCAGTCTTCGCGTACTCGGCGGTGGGGCCAGCCGAAGGTGGGATCAGTCGATGGGGACCGGCGCCGGGCGCTGGGCGTGCACCACGCCGGTGTCGACGCCGCGGCGCTCGCGCGAGCGGTCGATCGAGAACGACAGCAGCGCGAGGGCGACGCCGGCGACGGCCAGAACCGCGCCGACGACGATGGGCGACAGGTACCCGAACCCGGCGGCGATCGTCAGGCCGCCCAGCGCCGCTCCGGTGGCGTTCGCGATGTTCAGGGCCGAATGGTTGAGCGCCGCGGCGATCGACTGGCTGTCGTGCGCGACATCCATCAGCCGGGTCTGGATGGTCGGCGACAGTGCCGCGCACGCGCCCGACACCACGAACACCGACATCACGAGCCCGACGATGGTGGATGCAGTCAGCCACAGCGCCGCAAGGCCCACCAGGAGCACGGCGAAGAACAACAGCATGCTGTTCTTGACGCTGTGGTCGGCCGCCCGGCCGCCGAGCAGGTTGCCCACCGTCATGCCGAGACCCGCGACGATGAGCACGAGAGGAACGGTCGCCTCCGGCATCCCGGTCACCGTGGTGACGATCGGCGCGATGTACGTGTAGACCGCGAAGAAGCCGCCGAAACCGATCGCACCGATGAGCAGCGCCAGCCACACCTGCAGCCGCGTGAACGCCCGCAGCTCGTTGCGCATGGTCGCCTTCGCGTCGCCGGCCTGCCACGGCACGAGGAGAGCGACCGCGACGAAGGTCAGCGCGAAGATGGCCGCGACCACGAGGTACGCCACCCGCCACCCGCTGTGCTGCCCGAGCCAGGTGATCGACGGCACACCGATCACGTTCGCGATCGTCAGCCCGGAGAGGACGAATGCGACCCCGCGCCCGCGCTTGCCCGGTCCCATCAGGGAGGCTGCGACCAGGGAGGCGATACCGAAGTAGGCGCCGTGCGGCAGCGCCGAGACGAAGCGCGCGAGCATCACCAGCTGGAAGGTCGGAGCCAGGGCCGAGGCGATCGTGCCGACCGTGAATGCGACGAGCAGCCAGAGCAGCAGCTTCTTGCGCGGCCAGCGCGCGGCGAGGGCGGCGATGGTCGGAGCGCCGACCACCACCCCCAGGGCGTAGGCCGAGATGACCCACCCCGCCTGTGCGTTGGCGGCGGTCGACGACACGGCGTAGAGCTGCGGCAGCAGGTCGTGCGCGATGTTGGGCAGCAAGCCCATCGCGACGAACTCGGTGGAGCCGATGCCGAAGCCGCCCAGGGCCAGCGCCAGCAGGGCAAGACGAATACGGGCCGACGACAGCTTCGTCGGCCCGTCAAGAAGCGGGGTCACCCGCCCAGCCTATATCGAATCGTTTCGACCCGCGGCCACCGCCGCGGTCCGCTGCTCCTCGAAGAACTCCGCCACATCCACATCCCGCGTCTCCTCCGGGGGTGTGACACCCGTGCGGATGGCGCCGACGACGGCGACGATCACGCAGCCGAGCAGAACTCCGCCGACCAGAACGGCGACGACGACGAGGAGGGGCCCGAAGTAGACGAACAGCCCGAACGCAGCCCAGATCCAGGAGGTGTAGTCCACGTCAGTCCCCCGCTCCAGCGCCGCCTCGAGCCGCTGCACCTTGCCGTCGAGCTCGCCGGTGTAGCCGGGGCGGATGTCCGCCTTCAGCACCAGGGACACGCGCGTGCCGAACCGGCCGACGGCCTCGGTGGCGCGCCGGACGACGTCGAACACCTCGTCCCACTCCCCCTCGATGGTCGTGAACATCGCGTCCGTGTGATTCGGGAGCCCCGACTCGCGCACGACGCGCACGGCCGCGGCGACGGCGTCGTGCACCGACGCGTCCGCCCCTCACCGCCGCTCGGGGCCACAGAGAACGCCACCAGCATGATTCCTCCTTCGGAAGGACGGACAGTGCACCTCGATCATGTCACCGATCCCGTGCCCGTGGCCGGGTCAGCGCGGATCGCCGCCGACCGGTTCCGCGTGCGCGCCGGGCTCCGAACGGAAGGGCCAGGCGTGGGCCGGCACCAGATCGCCGGCCGCCTCCTGGCGGTGCCGACGGCGCCAGAGCGCCACGGTGGTCCACCCGAGGATGACGAAGTACATGAGGTTCCGCAGGGTCAGCACGGCGACCATGACCGGCTGCGGCACGCCGAGCAGCAGGTCGTAGAGGAACGGATAGAACACCTGCGTCAGCCCGGCGGTCGCGAGCACCAGGATGGCCGGCGTGCGGAAACCGCGGCCCTGGTAGGCGAGACCGATGACGACGGGCGCGGCCAGCCACACGACGTACTGCGGCGACCCCACCTTGTTGAACGCGATGAAGGCGGTCACCAACGCGAGCGACAGCTCCGGCAGGATGCGCGTGTACGGCGTGCCGCGCCGGAGCGCCCGCACCCCGATCAGCGTCACGACCACGGCGGTCAGGGCGAAGAGGGGGTTCATGAGGCTGCCGGCCACGCCCGTCCCGTGACCGCTGACCTGGAACGTCAGCAGGTTGCGGTCGTAGTAGACCTCGGCCCCCGGAACGTGGAACGCCGCCTGCCACATCCAGATGGAGCTGACCGGCGCCTCGATCTGCAGGCCCCGGTCCGTCTGCATGGTGATGAAGCTCAGGATGTGCCACCCGGCGCCGAAGATGAGCGGCACCGCCGCGATCACGACCGACGTCGCAACGGCGACGAGCACGATGTGCCAGCGCGAGCGCAGCGCCACGACCGCGGCGAGGAGGATGGCGGCCGGCCACACCTTGATCCACGTCGCGATGGTGAGCACCACGACGGCCGCCCGCTCGTGCAGGGTCAGCCAGAGGAGCCCGACGATGGCGAGCGAAGCGGAGACGGCGTCGAGCCGGCCGACGGCGATCGGCCCGAGGAGCAGCAGGAACGCCAGCCACCACCAGGCCGCGACCAGGCGGCGCGGCTCGCGCCCGACGATGAGCACGGCGAAGGCGGCGGCGTTGAGCAGCATCACCATGTTGAGCCACGCCCAGACGTAACCGTCCGCGCCGAACAGCAGCGGGAGCATGATCGGCACGATCGCGCCGAACGGGTACACCCAGTCGGAGTTCACCCCGACGATCTGCGTGCCCTGCGCGGCCAGCTGCGCCCACGGCTTGTAGACGAGGAAGACGTCGCCGAGGCCCTTGCCGTCGATGAGCGCGAGCCCGCTGATGAAGAGGTGGACCGCGAGGAAGCCGATCCACAGCGACAGCGGGCTGTGGAGGATGCGGGACAGTGTGCCCGGCTCCGGATGCGGGGTCGCCGGGGCACGCAACGGTGCCGCTTCCATCCCCATAGCGCCACATCCTAGGGGATGCGTGGATCCGGCCCCTGAACAGCGGACGCTTGCGGTCAGCCGGCCGCCCGGGCAAGGTCGCGCACGACCCCGGGGATGCCACCCACGATGTCGAGGGCGACGATCGGGCCGCCGTCCGACACGCGCTCCCCCGCCCGCCCGTGCACCCAGGCGGCGGTCGCGCCCAGGGCGGCGAGCGCGGCGTGGCCGTCCTCGTCGATCTCCCGGGCGTGCGTCGCCACGAGGGCGCCGAGCACCCCGCCCAGCACGTCCCCCGCCCCCGCCGTCGCCAGCCAGGCCGGACCGGCGGTGACGGCGTAGCGCGGGCCGCCGGGCGCCGCGACGTACGTGGTGTGTCCCTTGAGCAGCACCGTCACGCCGAGGCTGTCCGCGGCGCGCATCGCCCAGTCCGCCGGATCCGCCGCGATGTCGTCGGCCGTCACCGCGTCGGAGTCGTCGTCGGCCCGCGACGCGAGGAGGGTCGCGAGCTCGCGGTAGTGCGGGGTCACGATCACCGGCGCCGCCGCCCGTCCCACGAGGTCGAGCGCTCCCGCGTCGATCACCAGGGGCGTGCCGTCGCGCAGAGCGGTGCGCAGCCGCTGCGCGTCGTCCTCGGGACGCGAGGACGCATCCATGCCGGACCCGATCAGCCAGCCCTGCACCCGCCCGGGCGCGGTGACGATCTCCGGCCGGCGCCGCATCACGAGATCCGCGGGCCGATCGGCCCCCAGGTACCGGATCATGCCGACGCCGGTGCGCGAGGCGCCCTCGACGCTCAGCACGGCCGCGCCCGGGTACCGCTCGGACCCGGTCACCACCCCGAGCACGCCGCGCGAGTACTTGTCGCTCGAATCCTGCGGCACGGCGATCCAGCGCGCCGCATCCTGCTCGCCCCACTCCTGCCAATCGGTCATCCGCCGCCTCCACTCGCTCGCCCTGACATCGGTGCCCCCATCGAACCCCCTCCGACCTCACGATAGGTTGAGAGCATGGCGATCAGCATCCCCGGAAAGGTGATCGTGTTCGACTACGGCGAGGTCATCTCCGTGACCCCGACCGAGGAGGACCGCGCGGCGCTGGTCGAGCTCGCCGGCGGCGACTCGCAGGTGTTCTGGCCGGCCTACTGGCGGCACCGCAACGCCCTCGACCAGGGCACCCTGAGCATCCAGTCGTACTGGCGCGGCATCGAGCGCGAGCTGGGCGAGAGCTGGGGCGATGCGACCATCCACCGCCTGTGGCTGGCGGACTTCCGCAGCTGGCTCAGCATCGACCACGACACGCTCGACGTGCTGCTCGACCTGCGCGCCGGCGGCACTCGCATGGCGCTGCTGTCGAACGCCGGGCGCGACTTCGGCTCCTACTTCCGCCACGGCACGCTCGGCGACCTCTTCGAGAAGGTGTTCGTCAGCGGCGAGCTGGGCACCATCAAGCCGAGCGCCGAGATCTTCGAGCACGTGATGTCCGAGCTCGGCGTGACCCCCGAGCAGACGGTGTTCATCGACAACAAGGAGGAGAACGTGCGCGGCGCCGAATCCCTCGGCATCGCGGGCCACGTCTTCACGACTCCGCAGAAGCTCCGGGCATATCTCGAAGCGCTCGCCGCCCAGACGTGACATCGGGCGATCATCGGCTTCGCTTCATCGTCGGGCGCACGAAGACCGCCACACCGCCGAAGCCGCGTACGCGGCCGCGATCGTCAGGCTGACGCACCCGGTGACCAGACCGGCCCCCTGCGCGGCGATGTTGGACACGCCTCCGACGGCGAACAGCACAGCCCAGACGAACCCTGCAGCTGGGGCGTCCGCCATCTTCCACCAGGGGCGGGGCGGGTCGACCGGCTCATCCTCGCCACGGAAGCACCTGGCCGCGACGATGACCGCCGTAAGGACCACCGCCGTCCCGCAGAGCGCGCCCAGCGCTGGCCAGAATGCTCCGAGGGGCACCGTGACGAGGATGACGAGCGCGAAGACTACGACGACGTAGGCCGCCTTGCTGACAGGTGAGACGACACGGACGCGCACCTCAGCTCACCACCGAATAGGTGTAGTACGAGCAGTAGTTGTAGCCGCAAGCATGGTAAACGGCGTCGATCTTCTTAGCCTGGTAGTGAGCACGCGTTATCGCTGTGGCGAGGTTTGCCGGCGCGCCGCACGACAGCGCTCCCAAGTACGGCAGAGGAATGTAATGACAGACGTTGTTGATGTTGTTCATCATTCTCCACATCTGCTCCACGTCGGACCGGGAATAGTGGATCGTGTACAACCGATAGCTGGGGTCCGCGACCACAGGGAACGCGGTCGATCCGTCGAAGTCGACGACTTGAGTCAGCGTGTCACCGGTGATCTCGTAGTGCGTCGGAACGTCGTTGCCCGATGCATCCCTCGCCCAGGGCGCAGCTATCGTCAACAGCGTCTCGGCAGAGTCATCGACGACGCGGGCAGAACCGTCCCGGTCCGCCAGCAGTCTCTGACCGCTACCAAGTGCCATTTGGTAGTCGTAGCGTTTCGGCGCATCCGCGTCGTGGATCACCGTGGTGATCTGAACACGTCCGTCGTTGTGAACCACAGGGACAGTTGTGGATCCATTGTTGTTGTCGTATGCCACAACACCGGCCGTTGGCGATGGCGTGGCATCATCGGCCTGTCCGGCGAACGGGAGCCCCACCTTGGCGCCCCCGATGGAGATCCCGTCGCGTGCGTCGACGGGGAGGACCACCTCGACGCCGTTCACCGTCGCGGCGGCGGCGGCCGTTAGGTCGCCCACGCTGGTAGCGGCGGCTTCTTCCACCACCTCGGGCGCGACCCGCTCTATCGCCGCCAGCGCATCCGCGGCGTTCATGATGTCGGAATCCACAGGAGCAAAGCCGGTGAGTACGGCCCCTCCTCCGCTCAGAGCAACCAATGTCAATGCAAACTTCACAACGCGAGACTTCCGCATCGGGGAGGCCCTTTCGCTCGGCATCGAGCGTGCGAACCGTTGCCGCTCACCCGGTCAGTCCGGAAGCGACTTCGTTCG
The DNA here is from genome assembly GCF_050632205.1 of Leifsonia xyli subsp. cynodontis. Taxonomy (GTDB): domain Bacteria; phylum Actinomycetota; class Actinomycetes; order Actinomycetales; family Microbacteriaceae; genus Leifsonia; species Leifsonia xyli_D. The sequence goes on along the minus strand of NZ_CP192578.1, from coordinate 431,363 downwards.
CGATCGCAACAGGCCAGAGAACCTGTCACCCATACCGACGCCCGGGGATGCGGATCGTGACGGGCCACGTCTTCACGACTCCGCAGAACCTCCGGGCATATCTCGAAGCGCTCGGGTCTTAGATGAAGGTATGCCCTCCCTTTTCGACCCCCTGACCCTGCGCGGCGTCACCGTCCGCAACCGCATCTGGACCTCGCCGATGTGCCAGTACTCCGTGCTGGACGAGTCCGGCATCCCCAACACGTGGCACCTGGTGCACCTGGGCGCCTTCGCCACCGGCGGCAGCGGAATCGTCTTCACCGAGGCGACCGCCGTCAGCCCCGAGGGGCGGATCAGCCCGCGCGACACCGGGATCTGGACGGACGAGCAGCTCGACGCGTGGAGGCCGATCGTGGCGTTCATCGAGGAGCAGGGAGCCGTCCCGGGCATCCAGCTCGCGCACGCCGGCCGCAAGGCGTCGACCTGGCCGGCCTGGGGCTTCGAGGGTCACGTCGGCACCGTCCCCGAGAGCGAGGGCGGCTGGAAGGCGGTCGCGCCGTCCGCCATCCCCTTCGAGGGCTTCGACACCCCGCAGGAACTCGCCGCCGCCGGCATCGACGCTGTCGTCGACGACTTCCGCTCGGCCACGCGGCGGTCGCTCGAGGCGGGATTCCGCGTGCTTGAGATCCACGCCGCGCACGGTTACCTGCTGCACCAGTTCCTGTCGCCGATCAGCAACCACCGCACGGACGAGTACGGAGGCTCGCTCGAGAACCGCGCGCGGCTGCTGCTGCGCGTCGTCGCCGCCGTGCGCGAGGAGGCGGGCGACGCTCCGCTGTTCGTCCGGTTCTCGGCCAGCGACTGGACGGAGGGCGGCTGGGACGAGAACCAGACCGCGACGGTCGCCACGTGGGCGGAAGAGGCGGGCGCCGACTTCTTCGACATCTCGAGCGGCGGCATCCAGGCGGGCATCCGCATCCCCGTCGAGCCGGGCTACCAGGTCCCGTTCGCGCACCACGTGCGCAGCACGTCCGAGGTGGATGTGAGCGCGGTCGGGCTCATCACGACGCCTCAGCAGGCGGCCGAGATCGTGGAGAGCGGCCGGGCCGACGCCGTCATGCTGGCGCGCGAACTCCTGCGCGACCCGCACTTCCCTTTGCGGGCCGCGCATGAACTCGGCGTCGAGATCGGCTACTGGCCGCCGCAGTACGACCGCGCCCGCTGGCGGCGCTGACCCCCGGTCAGGCCTGCTCCGTGAGGCAGAGGTAGTTGCCCTCGCTGTCCTGGAACCAGGCCGACCGGCCCATATCGTCGGTGGCGATCCCGTTCTCGGTCTTCAGGCCCGGGAAGTCGTAGTCCGCGAAGACGACCCCGCGCTCGCGCAGGTGCGCCATCGTGGCCTCGATGTCGGGCACCAGCCAGCACATCGCGGTGTTCTGCGCGGTGCCGGCGTTCCCGGTCTCGTACACGAAGATCTTCGACTCCGAGCCGGTGCCGTACAGCACACCGCCCTCGGTCGTGCGCTCCGGTTCGAGCTCCAGCTTGTCGCGGTACCACTCGGTGGCCCGCCGCAGGTCGGAGGCAGGAAGGACGGAGTATGTGACGCATGACTCCAACATGATGATTCCTCCTTCATCCGGGCGGGATGTTACGCCGGCCGACGCGCGGAGGGGCTACCTGGAACGGGTGGTCTAGCGCGGCCCCGGCATCAGCCTGTGAATCCGCCTGAGAACTCCCGCAGGCGGCTCATCGCGGCTCGATATACTGACGAGCAAATGGACGACCCTCCCTCTAGTAGCCCATTCCCGACGGCGCGCCCGTGTCTGAGCGTGCGAGGTGAGCGCCGTGCTCTCTGAGTGGATCATGCTGGCCGTCGGCCTGCTGCTCACGGTCGGGACGGGCCTGTTCGTCGCCAGCGAGTTCGCGCTGGTCAACCTCGACCGCGGAGACCTCGAGGCCCGTCGCGAACGCGGCGAGTCCCGGCTCACCATGACGATCGCCGCCCTCAAGATCACCTCGACGCACCTGTCGAGCGCGCAGTTGGGCATCACGCTGACCACGCTGCTCACCGGTTACACGATGGAGCCCGCGATCAGCTCGCTGCTCCGCGGGCCCCTGACGGCGACCGGGCTGCCCGAGGGCGCCGTCATGCCGATCGCGACCGTCATCGCTATCGCGGTCGCCACGCTGCTCTCGATGATCCTCGGCGAGCTCGTCCCGAAGAACTTCGCCCTCGCGCTCCCGCTCGCGACGGCCAGGCTCGTCATCCCCTTCCAGACCGTGTTCACCGCAGTCTTCCGCCCCTTCGTCAAGCTGCTGAACGGCACGGCGAACGGCTTCCTGCGCCTGCTCGGGATCGAGCCGAAGGAGGAGCTCTCCGGCGCGCGCACCGCGGACGAGCTGTCGTCGCTGGTGCGCCGCTCCGCGAGCGCCGGCGTCCTGGAGGAGGACACGGCCACGCTGCTCAGCCGCACGCTCGCGTTCTCGAGCCGCGACGCCTCCGACGTGATGACTCCGCGCCCCCGCATCGAGGCCGTGCAGCGCACCGACCCCGCCCAGGCGGTCAGCGATCTCGCCCGCAGGACGGGCTACTCGCGCTTCCCCGTGATCGGGGACGACATCGACGATGTGCTCGGCGTCGTCCACGTGAAGCAGGCGATCGCGGTGCCCCGGCAGCGCCGCTCGCGCGTCCCGGTCTCCGCGCTCATGACGGATCCGCTGCGCGTGCCTGAGACCATGAATCTGGACACGCTGCTGGGCGAGCTGCGCGGCCGCGGGTACCAGCTGGCGATCGTCGTCGACGAGTACGGCGGCACCTCCGGCATCGCGACGCTCGAGGACCTGGTCGAGGAGATCGTCGGCGAGGTCGCGGACGAGCACGACCGCACGCGCGCCGGGGTGATCCGCGGACGGGACTCGATCACGTTCCCGGGCATCCTGCGCCCCGACGAGCTGGAGGAACGGGCCGGTGTGACCGTGCCGGAGGAGGGTCCGTACGAGACCGTCGCCGGCTTCGTCATGAACGAGCTCGGCCGGCTGCCGAAGGTGGGCGACGAGGTCGTCATCGGCGGCGGCACCCTGCGCGTCGAGCGGCTCGACGGCCGCCGCGTCGACCGCATCCGCTACACCCCCGACCCGGTCGCCGTGACCGCCGAAGGCGAGGAGGCCGCCCATGAGTGATTGGGCCGGGCTCGCCTGGCTGGTGGTGCTGCTCGCCGTCAACGCGTTCTTCGTCGGCGCCGAGTTCGCCGTGATCTCCGCGCGCCGTTCGCAGATCGAGCCGCTGGCCGAGCGCGGCAAGCGGAGCGCCAAGACGGCGCTGTTCGCCATGGAGCACGCGACGCTCATGCTCGCGACGACGCAGCTCGGCATCACCGTGTGCTCGCTGCTGATCCTGAACGTCTCGGAGCCGGCCATCCACCACCTCCTCGAGGTGCCGCTGCACGCGACGGGATGGTCGGAGGAGGTCATCGGCACCATCGCGTTCATCGTTGCCCTGGTGGTGGTGTCGTTCCTCCACGTCGTCTTCGGCGAGATGGTGCCCAAGAACATCTCGTTCTCGATGCCCGACAAGGCGGCCCTTCTGCTGGCTCCCCCGCTCGTGGGGATCGGCCGCGCCGTCCGTCCCATCATCGTGGCGCTCAACGCCAGTGCCAACGCCGTGCTGCGCCTGTTCCGGGTGGAGCCGAAGGACGAGGCGGCGAGCACCTTCACGCTCGACGAGGTGGCGACCATCGTCTCGCAGTCGACGCGCGAGGGCGTGCTCACCGACCGCACGGGCGCTCTGACGGCAGCGTTCGAGTTCACCGAGAAGAAGGTGCGGGATGTGGCGGTCGCGCTGGACGCGCTGGTCACCCTGCCCGCGGCGCCGACCCCGTCGGATGTGGAGAAGGCGGTCGCCAAGCACGGCTTCTCGCGCTACGTGGTGCCGGACGCCGACGGCGAGCCGACCGGCTACCTCCACCTGAAGGACGTGCTCGACCTCGAGGAGACCGGCTTCGAGCTCCCCGTCCCGGGCAAGCGCGTCCGCCGCCTCGCCACGGTGTTCTCGGGCAGCGACCTGGAGGACGCCCTGGCGACCATGCGCCGCTCCGGCAGCCACCTCGCGCGGGTGGTCGACGGTGAGGGCGCGACCGCCGGCGTGCTGTTCCTCGAGGACATCATCGAGGAGCTCGTCGGCGAGGTGCAGGACGCGACCCGGCGGAGCTGAGGGGCACGTGCTCGGCCTTCGTCCTTGACCGCGCGCGAAGAGTGAGTGTACAGTCACTCACATGGCCCGAACGCTCTCCACCGCAGACGACCGTCGCGAGGCGGTGCTCGACAGCGCCATCGCCGTCTTCGCCGCGAGCGGGTACCTGGGGACGCCGATCGCCTCGATCGCCGCGCACGCCGACATCTCGCCGGCGTACGTCTTCAAACTCTTCCCCGGCAAGGAGAGTCTGTTCGTGGCGGCCCTCGAGCGCTGTTTCGAGCGCATCGAGTGGGCGCTCGAGGCAGGCGCCCGCACGCAGAGCGACGGCACGCCGGCCGAGATCCTCGACGCGATGGGCCAGGCGTACGCCGACCTCATCGCCGATCGCTCGCTCCTGATGCTCCAGGTCCACGCGCAGTCCGCCTCCGACGTGCCTGCGATCCAGGCGGCGCTCCGCCACGGGCTCGCCCGGATCACCCGATTCGTCACCGAGCGCTCGGGGGCGGACGGGGAGGCGGTGCAGCACTTCATCGCCTGGGGACAGCTCTGCCACCTCATCGTCACCGCCGGGCTCGACGACATCCCCGACGCCTGGGCGCGAGCGCTCACCAAGGGGATCCGCCACTCCTGACCTCCCTTGAAATCCATCCGCACCATTCGGACGGCCCTCAGAGTGATTGACCAATCACTCACTACGAAAGGAACTCCACCTTGAACACCACCCGACCTGCCCCTCCCACCACTGCTCCCGCCCCCGGCGCGACCGCGCGCAGCCGGCACCGCTGGTGGGCTCTGGCCGTGCTCGCGCTCGCCCAGTTCCTGGTCGTGCTCGACGCCTCCATCGTCAACATCGCACTCCCCTCCGTCGGCGCGGCGCTCGGGCTCGACACCGCCGCACTCGCCTGGGTCGTCACGGCGTACGTGCTGCCGTTCGGCGGCCTGCTGCTGCTCGGCGGCCGACTCGCCGACCGGTTCGGCCACCGGCGCGTGTTCCTCGTGGGTGTCGCCGGCTTCGCCCTCGCCTCCCTGGCGGCCGGGCTCTCGATCGACGGCACGATGCTCCTCGCGGCGCGCGCGGTTCAGGGGGCGTTTGCCGCCCTGCTGGCGCCCGCGTCCCTCGCGCTGCTGACGCAGCTCTTCCCCGACGCCGCGGCCCGGGGCAAGGCCCTGGGGCTGTGGGGCGCAGTGGCGGGAATGGGCAGCGCGGCCGGCGTGCTGCTCGGCGGAGTGCTCACCGCGAGCTTCGGATGGCCTGCCGTCTTCTTCGTCAACGTGCCCGTCGGCATCCTGGTCGTCGTCGCCATCCCGCTCCTCATCACGCGCGACCGTGTCGCTTCGGCCGAACGGATGGATGCGGCGGGCGCTACGACGGCGACCATCGGGCTCGCCGCGGCCGTCGCGGCCCTCAGCGAAGGAGGCACCCTCGGCTGGACGCACCCGATCGTGCTCGGGCTCGCGGTCTCAGCGATCGCCCTGCTCACGGCCTTCGTGCTCATCGAGCGCCGCGTCTCGCATCCACTGCTGCCGTTCAGCTTCTTCCGCAATCGAGACGCGCTCGCGGGCGACCTAGTGATGCTGGTCGTCGGCGGTGCCACCGTCGCGCTGTTCTTCGCCCTCTCGGTCTACCTGCAGGAGGTGCTGCGCCTGGATGCACTCTCGGCCGGCCTCAGCCAGCTGCCCCTGGCACTCGCCCTCGTCGGCATCGCCGGCGCGGTGCCCGCGATCGTATCCCGGGCGGGTCTGCGGCCCACGCTCGCCGGCGCGCTCATCGTGCTCGCCGCCGGTGTCGTCTGGTTCGCCCTCGCCGGCGGCGCGGGCTTCATCCTGGGCTTCCTGCTTCCCAGCGTCGTCATCGGGCTCGGGCTGGGCGCCACCTTCGTCACCGCCACTCAGCTCGCCGTCCGCGGGGTGACCGAGGCGGAGTCCGGTCTCGCCAGCGGCCTCGTCAACACGGCGCAGCAGATCGGCGGGGCGCTCGGGCTGGCGATCCTCGGTGGCCTCGCTGCAGCGCAGACCTCGGCTCTGGCCGCCGCCGGCGCGGGCGCGGACTCCGCGACGGCGGGCGGATTCCTGCTCCTGTTCCTCGGCGTGGCCGTGCTCGCCGGCATCGGCGCTCTAGTCACCACGCTCGTACGGTCCCGCTGAAACACGACTGCGGCGGTTCGGAGCGGCTGCGGGTGCGCGCAGCACCGCAGACGTTCCCCACCGCCGCAGTCGCGTGCGTGCCCCGCGCTACCAGCTGACCGGGAGCGCCTTGCCCTCCTCGTAGCCCGCCGCCGACTGGATGCCGACCAGCGCGCGCTCGTGGAACTCCGGGAGCGAGCGGGCGCCGGCGTACGTGAACGAGCTGCGGACGCCGGTCGTGATCATGTCCAGCAGGTCCTCGACCGAGGGACGCAGCGGGTCGAGGTAGATCTTCGAGCTCGAGATGCCCTCGGCGAAGAGCTCCTTGCGGGCGAGCTCGTAGGCGTCGAGCCGCTCGAAGCGCCCCTTGACGGCCTTGGTGGACGCCATGCCCCAGCTCTCCTTGTAGAGCGCGCCCTTCGCATCCCGGTTCAGGGTGCCGGGCGCCTCGATCGTTCCGGCGAACCAGGAGCCGATCATGACGGAGGCGCCGCCCGCGGCGAGCGCGAGCGCGACATCCCTCGGGTACCGCACTCCCCCGTCCGCCCAGACGTGGGCGCCGAGCTCGCGGGCGGCCGCGCTCGTCTCGAGCACGGCCGAGAACTGCGGGCGGCCGACGGCGGTCATCATCCGGGTGGTGCACATGGCGCCCGGTCCGACGCCCACCTTGAGGATGTCGGCGCCGACGGCGACGAGGTCGCGGACGGCCTGCTCGGTGACGACGTTGCCGGCGACGATCGGCAGGCCCAGGTCGAGCGCCTTCACCGTCTTGATGGCGCGGATCATGCCGTCCTGGTCGCCGTGCGCCGTGTCGATCACCAGCACGTCGACACCGGCCGCAGCCAGCGCCTTGGCTTTGCTCGCCACGTCGCCGTTGATGCCGACAGCCGCGGCGACGCGCAGTCGGCCGTGCGCATCCAGGGCCGGTGTGTAGATCGTGGAGCGCAGGGCGCTGCGCTTCGAGAGGGTGCCGACCACCCGGCCGTGCTCGAGGACCGGAGCGAACTCCAGCCCGGCCGCATCCATCACCCGGAACGCCGAGCGCCCGTCGGTGACGTCCTCCGCGTCGAGCGAGGTCAGAGCGCCGTGCAGGAGGTCGCCGATCCGCGCGTCGGCAAGGGCCGAGCCGAGCTGGATGGCGGCGAGGCAGCCGAGGTAGGCGCCGGAGGCGTCGCTCACCACGATGCCGTGGCCCTCGACGGCGGGGACGCGGCGCAGCACGTCTGCGACGGTCTCCTCCGGGCGGGCGTCGTAGGGGGTGTCGAGTGCGACCGGCTGGGCCTTCACCCAGCGGATCGCATCGTCCAGATCCTGCAGGCGCATGTCCTGCGGCAGCACCCCGAGTCCGCCGCGCCGGGCGAGCGTCGCCGCCAGGCGCTTGCCGGTCACCGAGTTCATGTTGGCCGAGACGATCGGGATGGTCGCACCGGTGCCGTCGTTCGGCGCCAGGGACACGTCGAGACGGCTGGTGACGTTCGAGCGCGAGGGCACGAGGAACACGTCGGAATAGGTGAGGTCGTGGCGGGGCGACGTTCCATAGAACTGCATGGGAATAACGCTATCCCGCTCGGCTGCGCGCCCGCACCGGAGTACCGATGGGATTAGGCTTGATGTTCGGATGGAAGCGGGTGGTCGAACGCCGCCCGGACGAAGCGAGATCAACGGAGAGAGTGGGCGATCGGCTGTGTCGAGCCAATTGACCGGAGTCGGAACCGAAGACGGCGCCGCGGGCGAATTCGGAGCCAACGAGTGGCTGGTCGACGAACTGTACGAGCAGTTCGTCCACGACAGGAACTCGGTCGACAAGTCGTGGTGGCCGATCCTCGAGAACTACCACCCGGCGGTGAAGGACGACTCGATCCCGTCGCCGGATGAGACGCCCGCGCCGACCCCCTCGGAGCCGACGGTTCCGACGCCGGCCGAGCCGACCGTCCCGACCCCGGCCGAGCCGACGGTTCCGGCCCCCTCCGAACCGACCGCGCCGACCCCGCCCGCCGGCGGAGCGCCGGCCCCGCATCCGAACGAGCCGAAGCCCGTCACCACTCCCATCCCGGTGATCGGCCAGCAGCCCGTCGCACGCACGACTTCCGTCGCCCCGAAGCCGACCCCCGTCCCCGCCGACGCGCCGGTGACCGCCCCCAACGCGACCGTCCAGGCCGCCGAGGAGGACAAGGTCACCCCGCTCCGTGGCATGTCGAAGACGCTGGCGACCAACATGGATGCGTCGCTCACCGTCCCGACCGCGACCAGCGTGCGCACCATCCCGGCCAAGCTGCTGATCGACAACCGCATCGTCATCAACAACCACCTGAAGCGCGCCCGCGGCGGCAAGGTCTCCTTCACGCACCTCATCGGCTGGGCGCTCATCCAGGCGCTCAAGGAGTTCCCGAGCCAGAACGTCTACTACGACGAGGTCGACGGCAAGCCGTCCGTCGTCGCCCCCGCGCACATCAACCTCGGCATCGCGATCGACCTGCCGAAGCCCGACGGCACGCGCGCCCTCCTCGTGCCGAGCATCAAGCGCGCCGACACCATGCGCTTCGGCGAGTACCTCGCCGCCTATGAGGAGCTCGTCAGCAAGGCCCGCAACAACAAGCTCGCCGCGGGCGACTTCGCGGGGACCACGATCTCGCTCACCAACCCGGGCGGCATCGGCACGGTGCACTCCGTCCCGCGCCTCATGAAGGGCCAGGGCGCGATCATCGGCGCCGGCGCGCTCGAGTACCCGGCCGAGTTCCAGGGCTCCAGTGAGAAGACGCTCGCCGGACTCGCCATCGGCAAGACCATCACCCTCACGAGCACCTACGACCACCGGGTCATCCAGGGCGCCGGCTCCGGCGAGTTCCTGAAGATCGTGCACGAGATGCTGATCGGCAAGCGCAACTTCTACGAGGACATCTTCGCGGCGCTGCGCATCCCGTACATGCCGATCCACTGGAACCCGGACATCTCGGTCGACCTGGCCAGCGCCGTCGACAAGACCGCCCGCGTGCAAGAGCTGATCAACTCGTTCCGCGTGCGTGGCCACCTGATGGCCGACATCGACCCGCTGGAGTACAAGCAGCGGTCGCACCCCGACCTCGAGATCGAGAACCACGGGCTCACCTTCTGGGACCTCGACCGGGAGTTCGTCACCGGCCAGTTCGGCGGCGACCGGCGCAAGATGCTGCTCCGCGACATCCTCGGCGTGCTCCGCGACTCGTACTGCCGCACGGTGGGCATCGAGTACATGCACATCCAGGACCCGGCGCAGCGCAAGTGGTTCCAGGACAAGCTGGAGCGGCCGTACCAGAAGCCGACGCACGACGAGCAGCTGCGCATCCTCGGCAAGCTCAACGAGGCCGAGGCGTTCGAGACCTTCCTGCAGACGAAGTACGTCGGGCAGAAGCGGTTCAGCCTCGAGGGCGGCGAGTCGACCATCCCGCTGCTGGATGCGATCATCCAGGGCGCCGCAGAGGCGCAGCTGGACGAGGTCGCGATCGGCATGGCCCACCGCGGGCGCCTCAACGTGCTGACGAACATCGCCGGCAAGACGTACGGCCAGATCTTCCGCGAGTTCGAGGGGACGCAGGACCCCAAGACGGTCCAGGGCTCCGGCGACGTCAAGTACCACCTCGGCACCGAGGGCACCTTCAAGGGAGCCGGCGGCGAAGAGATCCCCGTGTACCTCGCGGCCAACCCGTCTCACCTCGAGGCCGTCGACGGCGTGCTCGAGGGCATCGTCCGCGCCAAGCAGGACCGCCGCCCCGCCGGCACCTTCCTGACGCTGCCGATCCTCATCCACGGCGACGCGGCCATGGCCGGCCAGGGCATCGTGGTCGAGCAGATGCAGATGTCGCAGCTGCGCGCCTACAAGACCGGCGGCACCATCCACGTCAACATCAACAACCAGGTCGGCTTCACCACGCCCCCCGGCGAGGGCCGGTCGTCGGTGTACTCGACGGACGTGGCCAAGACCATCCAGGCGCCGATCTTCCACGTGAACGGCGACGACCCGGAGGCCGTGGTCCGCGTCGCGGAGCTCGCCTTCGCGTACCGCCAGGAGTTCAAGCGCGACGTCGTCATCGACCTCGTCTGCTACCGCCGCCGCGGTCACAACGAGGGCGACGACCCGTCGATGACGCAGCCGCTGATGTACAGCCTCATCGAGGCGAAGCGCTCGGTCCGCCGTCTGTACACCGAGGCGCTCGTCGGCCGCGGCGACATCACGGAAGAGGAGTACGAGCAGGCGCATCGCGACTTCCAGGACCGCCTGGAGCGCGCGTTCATGGAGACGCACGCGGCGCAGACGACCCCGACGCCGGTCCTCACCCCGGGCGACGCCGGAGACCTCGAGCAGGCGCACCAGCAGGACGCCAACGACAACGTGGGCGAGCCGGACACGACGGCGGTGAGCGAGCAGGTCATCCACATGATCGGCGACGCGTTCAACAACCCGCCCGCCGGATTCACCGTGCACCCCAAGCTCCAGCAGCTGCTCAACAAGCGCAGCGAGATGAGCCGCAACGGTGGCGTCGACTGGGGCTTCGGCGAGCTGCTCGCCCTGGGCTCCCTGCTGGTCGAGGGCACGCCGGTGCGCCTCGCCGGCCAGGACGCCCGCCGCGGCACCTTCGTGCAGCGCCACGCGGTGCTCCACGACCGGGTCAACGGGCAGGAGTGGCTGCCGCTCGCGAACCTCAGCGACAACCAGGCGAAGTTCTGGATCTACGACTCGCTGCTGAGCGAGTACGCCGCGATGGGCTTCGAGTACGGCTACTCGGTCGAGCGGCCGGATGCGCTGGTGCTCTGGGAGGCGCAGTTCGGCGACTTCGCCAACGGCGCCCAGATCATCATCGACGAGTTCATCTCCTCCGCCGAGCAGAAGTGGGGCCAGCGGTCGTCGCTGGTGCTGCTCCTCCCCCACGGCTACGAGGGCCAGGGACCGGACCACTCCAGCGCCCGCATCGAGCGCTACCTGCAGCTGTGCGCCGAGAACAACATGACCGTCGCGCGTCCGTCCACCCCGGCGTCGTACTTCCACCTGCTGCGCCGTCAGGCCTACGCCCGGCCGCGCCGTCCGCTCGTCGTGTTCACGCCCAAGGCGATGCTCCGCCTCCGCGGCGCCTCGAGCAACGTCGAGGACTTCACGAGCGGGCGCTTCGAGCCGGTGATCGACGACCAGCGGATCACCGACAAGGGCTCGGTGAAGCGCGTCCTGTTGATGGCCGGGAAGCTCTACTACGACCTGCTCAACGAGTTGGAGAAGCACCCGAACCCCGAGATCGCGCTGGTGCGGGTGGAGCAGTACTACCCGCTGCCCGGCGACGAGCTCAAGGCCGTGGTCGACTCCTACCCCGACGCGGAACTCGTGTGGGTGCAGGACGAGCCGGAGAACCAGGGCGCCTGGCCGTTCATGATCCTGGAGACCTCCAAACTCGGACCGCGCCCGCTCGGCGTCGTGTCGCGTCCGCCGTCGGCGTCCCCGGCCGCGGGTTCGGCGAAGCGTCACGCGCAGGAGCAGTCGATCCTCATCCAGCGCGCGCTCACGCTGTAGGCCGCCCTTCCTGGGAATGTCAGCGCCGAGCGGTGAGTAGACGCTCGAATTCCCGCCGAGTGGTGAGCTGATGTCACCACTCGGCGGGAGAGCACGGGGTCACTCGCGTGCCAGCATCGCGGCGGCCTGACGCTCCAGATCGAGGTAGGGCTCGCCGCTCACGTCCACCGCCACGCGGTGCAGCGTGCCGCCGGTGAAGCGGTACGGCCGTTCCCCCGGGTAGTCGTCCGTGACCGGCTCCCCGCTGTCCATTCCGACGCACAGTCCCTCGCCCGCCAGGGCGAAGTAGCCCGGCTGGGTCGAAATACGCCCCTCGCCCACCTTCCTGTCGCCGTAGTACAGGCTGAGGATGCCGGTCGCGACGCCCGGCGCCTCCTCGCCGTCCTTGTCGAACGAGGCAGAGAGGATGACGTTCTCGCCTGTCGGGTAGTCCTCGGTCGCGTCGATCTTCTGGATCCGGTCCCCCACGAAGTTGTAGACATAGTGGAGGCGGCGGTCCTTCAGGTACAGGGTGTGGCCGCCGAACCGCGCTCCGTGGGCGAACAGCACGCCCTCCGCCGAGGTGTCGGGAAGGTCGGCCAGCGCGCCGATCGAGTACGAGCGGTTGCGGATGTTCACAGCCTGCGCCTCGGGCACCTCCGCACCGCCGAGGCGGTAGACGTATCTGTTGCGCGGGCTGGCCAGCTGAGGCCTCGGCGTCGAGATGATCTCGATCGCCGATCGGTCGTCGAGCGGGAACGCACCGTTCGCTCCCGCCTCTGCGAACCACATGTTGATGAGCTCGCGCAGCCGGTCCGGCTCCTGGGCGGCGAGGTCGTGCGACTCCGAGCGGTCGACGTCGGTGTGGTACAGCTCCCAGGTGTCGTCGTTGAAGTGACTCCAGCCGCTGAGCACCGGGTGCGTCGAGACCGCTTTCCAGCCGTCGTGCCAGATCGACCGGGAGCCGAGCATCGCGAAGAACTGGGTGTGCCGCTCTCCTTCCGCCTCAGCGGACTCGATGGCCGACCGCATGCTCACCCCGTCGAAGTGCGTCTGGGTGTGCCCGCCGATCTGCTCGGGCGCTTCGACCCCCAGCAGGTCGAGAATCGTCGGCACGATGTCCACGGCGTGGTGGTACTGCTCGCGCAGTTCGCCACTGTGCCCGAGCACTTTGGGCCAGGAGATGATGCAGGGATCGGCCGTCCCTCCGTTGAAGTCGTAGCGCTTCCACATCTTGAACGGTGTGTTGAACGCCATCGCCCAGCCGGTCGGGTAGTGGTTGTACGTCTTCGGGCCGCCGAGCTCGTCGAGCAGGGCGAGGTTCTCCTCGAGGCTGTCCGGGATGCCGTTGAAGAACTTGTTCTCGTTGACGGAGCCGTCAGGTCCGCCCTCGCCGCTCGCCCCGTTGTCCGACACGAGAACGATCAGCGTGCGGTCGAGCTCGCCCGCTTCCTCCAGGTAGTCCAGCAGCCGTCCGATGTGGTGGTCGGCGTGCGCGAGGAAGCCGGCGTAGACCTCCGCCATGCGCCGGTACAACCGCTTCTCGTCCTCACTGAGGGAGTCCCAGGGCTTCGTGTAGTCCAGCGCCGGGAACGGGAGGCCTCCCGGGCCGGTCCGGTCCTCGGGCGTGCCGATCGGGTTCAGCGGCGACAGCTCCGTGTTCTCGGGCACGAGCCCGAGCTTCTTCTGTCGCTCGAGGGTCTCCTCCCGGATCTTCTCGTATCCGGCGTCGAACCGGCCGGCGAACTTCTCGATCCATTCCTTGGGCGCGTGGTGCGGCGCGTGGGCGGCCCCGGGCGCGTAGTAGAGGAAGAACGGCTTGTCCGGCGCGACGGCCTTCGCATCCCCGATGAACTGGATCGCCTTGTCGGTGAGATCGGCGGTCAGGTGGTACCCATCCTCCGGGCTGGCCGGCTGGTCGACGGGGTGGTTGTCATAGACGAGATCCGGATACCACTGGTTCGTCTCCGCGCCGAGGAAGCCGTAGTACCGCTCGAACCCCCGACCGCTCGGCCAGTTGCGACGGGTGGCGGCGAGGTTCATCTCGTCCGACGGGCAGAGGTGCCACTTGCCGACGATGTAGGTGTTCCAGCCCTGCTCGTTGAGGATCTGCGACAGCATCCCGTTCTCCTGCGGGATGGTGCCGCTCGCGTTGGGGAAGCCGGTGGCCGCTTCGGTGATGCAGGCCATCGCGTTGCGGGTGTGGTTGCGCCCGGTGAGCAGCGCGGCCCGGGTCGGCGAGCAGAGGGCGGTGGTGTGCCACTGGGTGAAGCGGACGCCGGACTCTGCGATGCGGTCGATGTTCGGCGTCTCGATCGGACCGCCGTAGCTGCTCATCGCCGAGAAGCCGACGTCGTCCAGCACGATGAGGACGACGTTCGGCGCCCCGTCCGGAGCCTTCGGCGCTTCGAACGGCGCCCAGTCCGGGACCGAGTCCCTGATGTCGAGATCGATCCTGCCCTGGAACGGTACAGACATGACGGCTCCCCTTCGGTCGCTCTTCTCTGGTTGCGCGCGCACTCTAACCCCGGCCGTCAGCCGGCGGCTATACACCTCTGTCGCCCGACGCCGCGCGCGGCGTAGCGTGAGCCACATGACCGTCCTGACCAACCACCGGCTCGGCGAACCATGCTGGGTCGACTACGCCAGCACCGACGTTCCACGCGCCAGGGACTTCTACACCGGGCTCTTCGGCTGGACCGCCGAGGAGTCGAGGAGCGGCGAGTACCTGACCCTCCGTCGCGACGGTCGCGCCGTCGCGGGACTCGGACCGCGGATCGACGGGGTGCGCCCGGACTCGTGGCTCACCTACCTGCTGGTCGAGGATGCGGAGGCGACCCTGCGCGCCGCCACGGCGGTCGGCGCTCAGATCGCGGTCCCGGTCGAGGACGTCGGCGATCAGGGCCGGCTGGCGGTCCTCACCGATCCGGGCGGCGCCGTGTTCGGCATCTGGGACCCGGCCGGCCACCGCGGCTTCGACCTTGTGGATGAGGTGGGCGCACCCTCCTGGCATGAGCTGTACGCGCGCAACTACCCGGTGCAGACCGAGTTCTACGCGATGGTGTTCCGCTGGAGCCTGCGCGTGCTGGGCGACACCGCCGACTTCCGCTACGTGACGTTCGGCGCCCCCGACGCGCCCGCCGGCGGCGTGTTCGATGCCGACGGGATGCTGCCCGAGGGCGTCGTCTCGCACTGGGTTATCTACTTCGGCGTCGCCGACGCGGCCGCCGCATCCCAGCGCGTCATCGAGCTGGGCGGGACGGTCGTCCGGGACCCATGGGACAGCGAGTTCGGCCGGTTCGCGCAGGTCACCGACCCGCTCGGCGGGCTGTTCTTCCTGCACGAGGTCGGGTCGGGCAGCGCCGCCTAGGGCGGACCGCGCCGTCGAGCGGTGACTCGTGGCTCGAATTCCGGTCGAGTGGCGACATCATGTCACCACTCGGCGGGAAGTGGGGTCCAGCGCCGGGGCGGGGACGCGGGGCGGGGGCGCGGGCGGCGCGGCGGGCGCCGAACCGGTCAGTGCGCGGTGGCCTGGAACGAGCGGATGCGCAGCAGCACCTCGGTGCGCAGCGTCTCGGGCGCGGTCTCCTTGCACGCCCGCTGCACCACCTCGGTGAGCACGACGTTCAGGTGCGCCTCGTCGGAGCACCCGGTGCAGTTGGCCAGGTGCTCGCGCACGTCGGCAGCATCCTCGCTGCACAGCTCGTTGCGCAGGTACTCCTCGAGTTCGGCCTTGGCCTTCTCACAACCGCAGTCGGTCATTTCTTGGCTCCCTTGGTCTGCACGGTGCGACCCTCCTGAACGGCGGAGAGTCCGCGCTCGTGCGCGTAGTCGGTCAGAAGCTCCCGCAGCATGCGGCGGCCGCGGTGGAGGCGGCTCATCACGGTGCCGATCGGGGTCTTCATGATGTCGGCGATCTCCTGGTAGGAGAACCCCTCGACATCGGCGAGGTACACGGCCAGCCGGAAGTCCTCCGGGATGGCCTGCAGCGCGTCCTTGACGGCGCTGTCCGGCAGGTGGTCGATCGCCTCTGCTTCGGCGGAGCGGCTGGTGGACGCGGTGGTCGACTCCGCGCCGCCGAGCTGCCAGTCCTCGAGCTCGTCGATCGTCCCCTGATAGGGCTCGCGCTGCTTCTTGCGGTACGTGTTGATGAACGTGTTGGTGAGGATGCGGTACAGCCAGGCCTTCAGGTTGGTGCCCTGCTGGAACTGGTTGAAGGCCGCATACGCCTTCACGAACGTCTCCTGTACGAGGTCCTGCGCGTCGGACGGGTTCCTGGTCATGCGCAGGGCAGCCGCGTACAGCTGGTCCATGAAGGGCAGGGCCTGCTCTTCGAAGAGGTGGCCCGTTTCCTCGGTCTCGGTGCTCATCACCGGCCAGTCTAGTTGCGACGCCTGCAGCGTGCCCCCGCGGGATGCGCCGGGCACCGGCACGCGTGTGGCGACGCGGGGGGCGTCGAGCACGGCGGTTGCGGCCACGGACTGATCCTTCCTGGTACCGGGAACACGGATAATCTTGACAACAATGCTGATCTCGAAATATTCCGCTCCGGACTTCGACCCGTACGGCGACAACCGCGCCGACGAGCCGAACGTGCACTGGCCCGCGCCCGTGGCCGCCGGCCCGGTCGCGGCGACCGTCTCGCTGCCCGGCTCCAAGTCGCTCACGGCGCGGGAGCTGGTGCTCGCGGCCCTGGCCGACGGGCCCTCGCTGCTCCGCGCGCCGCTGCACTCCCGCGACAGCGCGAACATGGTTGAGGCGCTCCGTGCGCTCGGGGTCGGCATCGACGAGAAGCCGGGCGCCGGAGAGTACGGCGCCGACCTGCTGGTGACGCCGGCCGACGAGCTGCTCGGCAGCACCACGATCGAGTGCGGGCAGGCCGGCACGGTCATGCGTTTCGTCCCTCCGATCGCCGGTCTCGCCCTCGGCCCGACCATGTTCGACGCCGACGACTCGGCGCGCGGCCGGCCGATGGGCGCCATCATCGCCGCGCTGCGCGCCCTCGGGGTGGATGTGAACGACGACGGTCGCGGATCCCTCCCCTTCACCGTCCACGGCACCGGCCGCGTCGCGGGAGGTGCGGTGGAGGTCGATGCGTCCAGCTCCAGCCAGTTCGTCAGCGCCCTGCTGCTCTCGGCGAGCCGCTTCGACTCCGGCCTCGATCTGACGCACTCCGGCGAACGCCTGCCCAGCCTCCCGCACATCGAGATGACGATCGCGGCCCTGGCGGAACGCGGCGTGAGCGTGGAGTCGCCGGAGACCGGGCGGTGGATCGTCGCCCCCGGCCCCATCCACGCACGGGACGTCGACATCGAACCCGACCTCTCCAACGCCGCGCCCTTCCTCGCGGCCGCCGTCGTGACCGGGGGGACGGTCACCATCACCGGCTGGCCCGCGTCGACCACGCAGGTGGGCGCCGACCTGGCCGACCTGCTCCCGCTCTTCGGAGCGAGCGTGACCCGCGACGGCGACCGGCTCACCGTGACCGGCCCGGAGCGGCCGAACGGCGCGACCCTCGACCTCACGACCGGCGGCGAGCTCGCTCCCGCGCTGGTGGCCATCGCAGCCCTCGCCGACGGGCCGAGCGAGATCACCGGTATCGGGCACATCCGCCACCACGAGACCGACCGCCTCGCCGCGCTGGCGGCCGAGATCAACGGCCTCGGCGGCGCCGTCACCGAGCTCGAGGACGGCCTGCGCATCGAGCCGCGCCCCTGCACGGCGGCGTCTGGCGCAGCTACGAGGACCACCGGATGGCCACCGCCGGCGCGATCGTCGGCCTGGTGGTCGAGGGCGTCGAGATCGAGAACGTCGGGACCACGGCGAAGACGCTGCCGCAGTTCACGGAGCTGTGGCACCGGATGCTGGGGGCCGGCGCCTAGTGTCGTGGTGGACGGATGACGACGACGACGAGGACGACGACCTCGACCTGTACGACGAGTCGACCGTCCGCAGCCGTCCGAACCCGAAGGGCAACCGTCCGCGGACCAAGACCCGGCCCGAGCACGCCGACGCCGAGATCGCGCGGGTGCTGGGTGTCGACCGCGGCCGCTACACCGTGCTCCTGGACGAGGACACCGGCGACGAGCGCCAGGTGACCGCCGCCCGCGCCAGCGAGCTGCGGCGCAACCCGATCGTCACAGGCGACCGTGTCGCGGTGGTCGGCGACACCACGGGCGAGGAGGGGACGCTGGCCCGGATCGTCCGGATCGAGCCGCGCACGACGCTGCTGCGCCGGAGCGCCGACGACACCGACGAGGTCGAGCGGGTGGTCGTGGCGAACGCGGACCAGATGCTCATCGTGGTCGCCGCCGCGAACCCCGAACCGCGCACGCGGCTGGTCGACCGCTACCTGGTCGCCGCCTATGACGCGGGGATCGAGCCGATGCTCTGCGTCACCAAGACCGACCTGGCCGACCCGGGGCCGTTCCTCCAGAACTTCGCCGGGCTCGACCTGCCGTTGTTCACCAGCCGGGAGGACGCCATCCCGATCCAGGAGATCGCCGAGGCGCTCGTCGACCACGACACGGTGGTGGTCGGTCATTCGGGAGTCGGCAAGTCGACCCTGGTCAACGCGCTCGTCCCCGGGGCCCGGCGGGCGACAGGCCACGTGAACGTGGTGACCGGCCGCGGGCGGCACACGTCCTCGTCCACCGTCTCGCTGCGGGTGGAGGACGGCTCGGGGCGTCACGGCTGGGTCATCGACACGCCGGGCGTGCGCTCGTTCGGCCTGGGGCATGTGAACACCGACAGCATCCTGAAGGCGTTCACCGATCTCGCGGCGATCGCGGAGGACTGCCCCCGCGGCTGCACGCACCTGCCCGACGCTCCCGACTGCGCCATCATCGAGGCCGTCGAGGAGGGCCGGCTCGGCGAGACCGGGCGGGCGCGCCTGGACTCGCTGCAGCGGCTCCTCGCCACGTTCGCGCGCTGAGCGGGCGCTGGAGCCTGCGCGCTGAACCCCGCGCCGCCTTCCCTGCCAGAATGGACGCATGACGGATGTGCGACTCGAAGCGGGCGAGCAGGCCCCCGCGTTCAGCCTGACCGACCAGGACGGCAAGACGGTCTCCCTCGGCGACTTCGCCGGCGACAACGTGATCGTGTACTTCTACCCGGCCGCGATGACGCCGGGCTGCACGACGGAGGCGTGCGATTTCCGCGACAATCTGAACTCGCTGAAGTCGGCCGGCTACCAGGTGATCGGGATCTCGAAGGACGCTCCTGCGCGCAACAAGCAGTTCCAGGAGCAGGACGGGCTCAACTTCCCGCTGCTCTCGGATGAGGACCTGCAGGTGCACAAGGAGTACGGCGCGTACGGCGAGAAGAAGCTGTACGGCAAGACGGTCGAGGGCGTCATCCGCTCCACGTTCGTGGTCAACCCGGACGGCTCGCTGCGCCTGCCGCTGTACAACGTCAAGGCCACCGGGCACGTCGCGTCGCTGCGCAAGAAGCTCGGCATCGACGCCTGACGGCCTGCCGGCGGCGCCTGGCCGCTAAGCGGGCAGGCGCGGCACCGACGCGAGCAGGCGCTGCGTGTACGGGTCGCTCGGTGAGCCGAGCACGGCGCGCGTCTCGCCCTGCTCCACGACGCGGCCGCCCTGCAGCACGACCGTCTCGGCGCAGAGCGACGCGACGACGCCGAGGTCGTGCGACACCATGACGACGGTCATGCCCTCGGTCGCGGCGAGTTCGCCGAGCAGTTCGATGATCTGGATGCGCGTCGTGACGTCGAGGGCGCTGACCGGCTCGTCGGCCAGCAGCACCCGCGGGCGGGAGACGATCCCGCGCGCGATCGCGATGCGCTGGCGCTGACCCCCGCTGAACTCGTGCGGATACCGGCGGGCGGCGTCCGCCGGCAGCGCCACCGCCTCCAGTGCCCGGGCGACGCGCTCACGGGCGTCGGAACCGGACGCGATGCGCAGCGACGCGAGCGGTTCGCCGACGATCCGCCCGACGCTCTGGCGTGGGTCGAGAGACGAGTACGGGTCCTGGAACACGGGCTGCACGCTGCGACGGAACCGGCGGAGCTGGTCGCGGTCGCGGGCGTTCAGCGGCTCCCCGTCGAAAAGCACGGCCCCGCTCGTGGGGCTCGCGAGCCCGAGCAGGAGCGACAGCGCGGTCGTCTTCCCCGCACCAGACTCGCCCACCAGCCCCAGGCTCCGACCCGGTTCGACGGAGAACGAGACTCCGTCGAGCGCGGCGGTCGCCGCTCGGCGATACCGGAAGCCGGCATCGCGCAGTTCGAGAATGGCGGTCATCGCACCTCCAGCGCGGTGTCGAGTTCGCGCGCGCTCCGCACCAGCTCGGCGGTGTACCGATCGCGCGGTTCGCGGAGCAGCCGGCCGATCGGGCCCTCCTCCACCACGCGGCCGCCGCGCAGCACCAGGGCGCGCTGCGCCATGCGCGAGACCACGGCGAGGTCGTGGCTGACGAACAGCAGCGACATGCCGCGGTCGGCCACCAGCCGCTCGAGCAGGGCGAGCACGTCGGCCTGAACGGTCACATCGAGCGCGGTCGTCGGCTCGTCGGCGATGAGGAGGCGCGGCCGGCAGGCGAGGGCCGCCGCTATGGCGACGCGCTGCCGCTGCCCGCCCGAGATCTCCCACGAGTAGGAGCGCGCGATGCGTTCCGGATCCGGCAGCCCCACCTCGGCCAGCGCCTCGAGCACCGCGCGGCGGAGCTCGTCGCCGCGCAGACCCAGGTGCCGGCGCAGCGGCTCCGCCACCTGCCGGCCGAGCCGCATCAGCGGATCGAGCGCGGTCATCGGCTCCTGGAACACCGTCGACGCGACGCGCCCACGGAGGGGCACAAGATCGCGCTCACGCGCGCCGACGACCTGCGTTCCGTCGAGGAGCACGCTGCCCGTGGCGGACAGCCCCTCCGGCAGCAGCCCGGTCAGCGCGAACGAGGTCAGCGACTTGCCCGATCCCGACTCCCCGATCAGGCTCAGCCGCTCCCCGGCGCCAGCCGGAACGACACCTCGTGCACGAGCTCGACGCCGTCGCGGGTCGCCACCGAGAGCCCCTGAACATCGAGCACGTCGGACGTCCTGTCGCTCACCGCGTCCTCCTCCGGGTCGGATCGGCCACATCGCGCAGCCCGTCGGCGATGAGGTTGACCCCGATCACCAGCACGACCAGCGCCACGCCGGGAGCGATCGCGCCGACCGGCGCGGTCGACACCGTCCCTTGCGCCTCCTGCAGCATCCGCCCCCAGGATGCGTTGGGCGGCGGTGCGCCGAGGCCCAGGTACGACAGGCTCGCCTCGGCCAGCACCGCGACGCCGAATTGCAGCGCCAGGTTGACGCTGAGCGTCGGCCAGATGTTGGGCAGGATGTGGCGGGCGATGATGCCGCCCCATGACGTGCCGGATGTACGGGCCGCGGTCACGTACTGCTGGGCGAGCACGCGTTTCGCGAGCACGCGCGTCAAGCGGGCGACGACCGCCGACATGGCGAGGCCGATCGCGACGATCGCCGTACCCAGCGACGCGCCCTGCGCGGCCACGATGAGCATGGCCAGCAGCAGCGTCGGGAACGCGATCAGGATGTCGAGCACGGCCGAGAGCGTGTCGTCGACCCACTTCGTCGCGAACGCGGCCAGCATCCCGAGCGTGATGCCGACGATGGCGCCGATCACGACCGCGCCGAGCCCCACCGCCAGGGCGATGCGCGCGCCGATCATGAGCTGGGTCAGCAGGTCGCGGCCGAACCGGTCGGTGCCGAGCCAGTGCGCGCCGCTGGGCTGCTCCAGCCGGGTGCCGGACGTGTCGGACTGCGCGTACGGAAGCCAGAAGAACGAGGTCGCGGCGACGAGCACGATCAGCCCGACGAGCGCCAGACCGATGCCCAGCGTCACCGAACGCCGCGCGCGGCGCCGCGCCCGGCTGCCGGGCTCGGGTGCGGCCGCCTCGGTCGCCTGCTCCACGACGGCGCTCATGCGTTGCCCGAGATACTGCGGCGCAGCCGCGGGTCGACGAGCCGCTGGGCGATATCGGCGAGGAAGCCCACGATCAGCACCAGCAGCGTCGAGACGAACAGGATGCCCTGGATGTTCGGGTAGTCGTGCTGCTCGATGGCCTTCAGGAGCATGCTCCCGAGCCCGGGAAGGGTGAAGACGCTCTCGACCACGACCGCGCCCAGGAACGTCGTTGCCAACTCGATGCCGAGCACCGAGATCACGGGAACCGCGCCGTTGCGCAGACCGTGACGCCACATCGCCCGCCCGAAGCCGGAGCCGAGCGCCCGGGCGTTGCGGAGATAGTCGCTACCGATGACATCCAGCGTCGCGCTGCGCACATAGCGGGAGATGGATGCGCTCATCACGATGGCGATGGTCACGACCGGCAGCGCGAGGGAGGTCAGGGCCGCCGACGGATCCTGCCAGTCGTCGCGCGGGAACCCGCCGGACGGGAACCAGCCGAGGGTGATGGCGAATACGTCAACCAGCAGGATGCCGACCCAGAAGACCGGCACCGCGATCCCGAGCTGCGAGAAAGCGGAGAGCACGATGCCGTACCAGCGGTCTGCTTTCCAGGCCGCGACGAAGCCGATCGGCAGCGCCAGCACGAGGGCGAGCGCGAACGACAGCAGGGTCAGCGGCACGGTGACCGACAGGCGCGCCGCGATCTCGGGCCCGACCGGCAGCGAGCTGATGAACGACTCCCCCAGGTTCAGGGTCAGCAGGCTGCCGAACCAGCCGAAGAACTGCTGCAGCAGCGGCTGGTCGCTGCCCACCTGACGCTGCGCCGCCGCGATCTGCTCCTTCGTCGCCCCGACCGAGAGCAGGGCGTTCGACGGGTCGCCGGGCAGCACGCGCAGCAGGAAGAACAGCACGACCATGGCCAGCAGCAGCGACACCACGAGGAACGCGGTGCGGCGGAGGAGGTAGAGAGCCATGATTTTTCAAGCGTAGATGCTCGGGGAACCGGCCGACCGGCTCCCCGAGCATCTGTGGATGGTGCGGGAGGGTGTCTACTTCTTGACGATGTCGTAGGCGAAGAACTGCGAGTTCAGCCCGTTCACCGGGTAGCCGCTCACGCTGCTGTCGGCGACGACGATCTGCGGGTACAGGTACAGCCACGCGCTGGCGGCGTCCTTCGCGATCTGCTCGTTGACCTGCTTGAGCTTCGCGGTCTGTTCCGCGGTGGTGCTCGCCTGCTCAGCCTCGTCCACCCACTTCGTCACCTGCGGGTTGTCGTAGCCCCAGTAGAAGTCCGGGTTGCCGTACCAGACCACGTCGCGGTCGTTGACGTGCTCCTGCAGGGTCGCGGTGAAGTCGTGGTTCTTGAACACCTTGGTGTACCACTCGTCCGCCGAGATGGAGTTGATCTTGACGGTCACGCCGACCTTCGCGAGCTCGCTCTTCAGAAACTCCGCCACAGCCGGGTGCGGGTCGTAGGTCGGAGTGTCGAGCGTGAAGCTGAAGCCGTTCGCGAAACCGGCCGCGGCCAGCTCCTTCTTGGCCAGGTTGACGTCGTACGGGTTCACCTTGGTGAGGTCCTCGTACCAGGGGTCGCTCGGCGGGACCATCGAGCCGATCAGCGAACCGTAGTCGCCCCAGATGGAGTTCAGCAGCTTCTTGGTGTCGATGGCCGAGTAGACCGCCTTGCGTACCTCGACGTTGTTGAACGGCGCGACCTTGTCGTTGAACGCCAGGAGCTCCTTGGTCGTCGACTTGCCGTCGGAGATCGTGTAGGCCTTGTTGTCCTTGAACGTGCTCAGCGCATCCGGGCTCTGGATGCTCGTCACGATGTCGACCTGCTTCGTCTGCAGCGCGTTCGACAGGGCGGAGGCGTCGGTGAAGTAGTCGAACTCGACTGCCTTGTTCTTCGCCTTGTTGCCCCAGTACCCGCTCCAGCGCTCCAGGCTCAGCGAGCTGCCGCGCTTCCAGGTGCCCAGCGTGTAGGGGCCGGTGCCGTCTTCCGCGGTCTTGTAGTTGGACGTGCCCGGGCCGTAGATCCAGACGTAGCTGAGGTTGTACGGCAGCGAGATCGAACGCGTCTTCAGCGAGATCTTCACGGTCTTGGCGTCCGGGGTGTCGATCGACGAGATGACGGCGAGCTGCGACTTACGGGCGGACTGCGAGTCCTCCGAGGTCACGCGCTCGATGCTGCGCTTCACGTCCGCGCTGGTGAGCGCCTTGCCCGAGTGGAACTTCACGCCGTCGCGCAGCGTGAACGTGTAGGTGAGGCCGTCCTCGCTCGCGGTGTACGTGCTGGCGAGCAGGGGCTCCACCTTGCCGTCGTCCGTCAGCTTGAACAGGCCCTCGTAGACGTTGCCGTTCAGCGCCTCGGTGACGCCCTGGCCACCGCCCGCGGTGTTGTCCAGGTTGACGGGCTCGTAGAGCGAGCCGATGGCGATGGATGCGTCGCTGCCGGCCGACGAGGACGACGAGCCGCCGCCCGCGCAGCCGGCCAGCGCCAGGGCGGCGGTGACACCGACGGCGAGCGTCGCGAACAGGGAAGACTTTCTCACGGGTTCTCCAGTGCTGTGGGGGTGGGATGTGACGTGCGGTGCGGCCGGACGGCCGGCTCAAGGCGAGCTCAGTGCGTGCCGCTGCGGAAGACCACGCGCTTCTCGCCGGCGGTGACCGGCTCGGAGAAGCGGTTGTTCCGCGGCGGGAGCGGACAGTTGTACTGGTCCGAGAAGCCGCAGGGCGGCACGAAGGCGCGGTTGAAGTCGAGGACGACGCGGTCGCCGTCCCGCTCGACGAAGAGGAAGCGGCCGGACGCGTAGGTGCCCTCGTCGCCCTCGGCGCCGTTGCTCGGGTCGCCGAACACCAGGAGCAGCGTGCCGTCGTCGTCGAAGGCGCTCAGCGTGTACGAGACGCCGTCGCGCTCGAACGCGATGTCGCCGGGGACGACCAGGTCGCGGGTGAGGCCGTTGTCGCGGATGTGCTCGAACGGGATGGTGCGGTCGTCGCTGACGGGGCTGAAGGTCGCCTCGATGACCCAGCTCGGGTCGAACGGGAACACATCGATCGTCTCGAAGTCGCGGATGGCGGGCGAGTCCGCGTCCCACAGGCGGATGCCGCGCTCCACTTCGCCCGTCTCGAGGCTGCGCCGGCTGAGCGCGGTCGCCGTGACGGTCTCGGGATGCCCGGCAAGCGCATCCTGAGGCGTGGTGGTGTCGCCCGCGGGGAGCCACCGCGTCTCGATCAGCGCCAGGTTGCCGGTCGCCGCGGTGACGCCGTTCAGGCGGCTCTGCCGCCAGGCGTCCCAGCCCGCGCGGGCGCGCTCGATGGTCTCGGGGGAAGCGGAGGTCTGTGTGAAGAGATCGGTCACGATGTCGGACATAACCATCCGAGTGTGCGGCTTGTTCCCGCCTGCGACCTATTCGTGTTGCTCCGTGTTGCGCGGATCAGCCGCGCGGGAGGTGGCCCGGACCACCGGCGGGGCGACGGCCAGCACTCCGGCCACGACCGCGGGGACGAGCAGCGCCCAGCCGAGGTCGGGCCGCGCGAACAGGCCCTGGAAGCAGCCGACGGCGACGGCGAACTGCAGGATCTGGATGGTGAGAGCCGACGCCCGCGCCCACCCGCGTCTGCGCGCGAGGCCCACCGTCGTCGCGATCGCCCACGCGGCCGCGAGGAACGCCAGCACCGTGATGGCGACGGCGGAGGGGTAGGAGGCGGGACGCACGGTGAGTAGCTCGACCAGCAGCCACACGGCGGCGCCCGTCACGAGCAGGGCTTCCAGGCCGACGATGACCGTGAGAACGAGCAGCAGTGCGGGCCGGTTCGGGGTGGATACGGGGGCGATCTGGGGGTCGGGCACTATAGCATCCTGACGTTTCCGGCTCGTGTTCTCAGCGTTATCCCATACAAAACTATTGATTCGGAATAGTGCCTATGGGAGCATGTTCAACGGTCGAGTTAACGCTCACAGGGTCGTGGGCAGGTCTGATTCCCCACGGATCTAAGCACCCTGCAACCCGACTGCTTACCTGCATTCTATGGCCCCCTCGGGTCAGGAACCCCAGTAAACAAGGAGCACATCTTCATGGATTGGCGCGACAAAGCCGCCTGCCTCACCGCGGACCCCGAGCTTTTCTTCCCGGTGGGAAACACCGGACCCGCGGTCGACCAGATCGACAAGGCGAAGGCGGTCTGCGCGCGCTGCACCGTGACCGAGATCTGCCTGCAGTACGCCCTCGAGACCGGCCAGGACTCGGGCGTCTGGGGCGGGCTCTCCGAAGACGAGCGTCGCGCGCTCAAGCGTCGCGCCGCCCGCGCCCGCCGCGCCTCCTGAGGCCGGCCCCGTTCCACCCGCTGCACCCTGTCGGCGCGGGCCCGAACCCCGCGCACACGACACCGCCGAGGCGGCGCTCACACACCTAGCATCTGAGCGCCCCTCGGCATTTCTCTGCCGACGGCAGGCGCCTCTCCGGCGGCTTGCCGGAGGTCTTCTGGCGCCTCCCCCGGCGCGTCAGATCTTCGTGAGGTACCGCAACGGCACCTCGATGGTGACCTCGGTCCCCTGGCCCATCATGGTGTGCCAATCGATCGCGCCGCCGAGCTCGCCCTGGATGAGCGTGCGCACGATCTGAGTGCCGAGTCCACTGCCGACCTTGCCCTCCGGCAGGCCCGACCCGTTGTCGACCACTTTGACCGTGAGGGATTCCTCAGACCGGTGGGCGACGATCTCGACCTCGCCCTCCCGGCCCGCGAGTCCGTGCTCGACCGCGTTGGTGACGAGCTCGGTGAGCGCGAGCGCCAGCGGCGTCGCGTACTCGGAGGGCAGCGAGCCGAAGGTGCCCGTCTTCTTCGGGTGCACCGTCGTCGTGTGGCTCGCGGCCACCTCCGCCACCAGCAGCAGCACGCGGTCGAAGACGTCGTCGAAGTCGACGATCTGCGCCAGACCGGTGGAGAGGGTGTCGTGCACCACCGCGATGGCGGCCACGCGGCGCATGGCCTGGCTCAGCGCCTCGCGCGCCTCCTCGGAGTGGGTGCGGCGCGCCTGGATGCGGAGCAGCGACGCGACGGTCTGGAGGTTGTTCTTGACCCGGTGGTGGATCTCGCGGATGGTGGCGTCCTTGGTGATCAGCTCCCGCTCCTGGTGGCGCTGCTCGGAGACGTCGCGGCACAGGACGATGGCGCCGACACGCTCGCCGCGGTTGCGGATCGGGATGGCGCGGAGCGACACCGTGACGCCGCGCGCCTCGATGTCCGTGCGCCACGGGGCGCGGCCGGTGACGACCAGCGGGAGCGACTCGTCCACGGTGATGGTGCCGGCCAGGAGCCCGGTGGTGACGGTCGCCAGCGACTCGCCCTCGAGCTCGTCGGTGAAGCCCATGCGGTTGAAGGCGCTCAGCGCGTTCGGGCTGGCGAACGTGGTGGTGCCGTCCACGTCGAGGCGGATGAGGCCGTCGGCCGCGCGCGGAGCGCCACGGCGGGGGCGGCGGGGGCGCCCAGGTCGGGGAAGTCGCCCGTCGCGATCATGTTGAAGAGGTCGTTGGCGCACTCGTTGAACGTCAGCTCCTGGCGGCTCGGCGTGCGCGCCTCGCTGAGGTTGGTGTGACGGGTGATGACCGCGACCGGCTCGTCTGCCGTCTGGGGCGAGTGGACGGAGAGCCGGCGGATCACCGGGACCGCACGCACGCGCGTGGGGGTCTCCTCGTACCAATCGGGCGCCGACGTATCGATGATCTGCTTCGAGGAGTACGCGTCGGTGACCTGCTGCCGCCATTCGGGCTTGATCCGCTGGCCCACGAAGTCGCGGTAGAAGAGGGTCGCGGCGGAGGACGGCCGTGCGTGCGCGACGGCGACGAAGTCGTCATCGGCGGTCGGAACCCAGAGCACGATGTCGGCGAAAGCGAGATCGGCCAGAAGCTGCCAGTCGCCGACGAGCCCGTGCAGCCACTCGACGTCGGCCTCCGAGGAGCGGCCGTGGGCATGGACGAGATCGCTGAGCGTGGACACCATCCCATCCTAAAGGGGCCGTTTCTGCGCGGCCGGAAGTTATCCACAGTGCATATATAGCCTGGACCGAGTGGTGCACCCCTGCTTGAGTGAGGCATCGTACATATCACAGGTCTATTTCAACACGGAC
Source organism: Leifsonia xyli subsp. cynodontis (assembly GCF_050632205.1). Classification (GTDB taxonomy): domain Bacteria; phylum Actinomycetota; class Actinomycetes; order Actinomycetales; family Microbacteriaceae; genus Leifsonia; species Leifsonia xyli_D. The sequence goes on along the minus strand of NZ_CP192578.1, from coordinate 403,506 downwards.
CACCGACACACCTCACCAGGGAGATCCATGCAGCACCCCGCCCCCGCCCCCGCGACCCTGACCGTGCTCCGACCGGCCGCGAGTCCGGCGCCTCCGAGCGGGGCCGACCGCGCCGACGATCTGGCGCCGATCGTCGACTCCGGCAACCCCGATGCGGCCACGCTGTGCGCCAACCTCGCCCGCTGCGTGATCGAGGTCCTGGCCGGTGCACGCCCGCTGGACCAGCTCGGCCGATGGGTGAGCGACTCCGTCTACGTGCATCTGCTGCGGCGGACCATGCTGGGGGTCCGGGCCCGCGCGGTCACCGCCGAGAACCCCTTGCGGCCCCGCATGCGGATCGGCGAGCCGCGGTTGAGCCACCCGTCGGAGGATGTGGTGGAGGCGGTGGTCCTGGTGCATCAGTCCGGACGCTCACGGGCCGTCGCCATCCGCCTGGAGCGGCACCGGGCGCGCTGGCGCGCCACCGCGATCAACGTTCTGTGACTCCGGCCGCGGTCGACTGCCGGCGCGGTTCCCGGGCGGTACTACCGGGCCTCTTGCTGGCCGTAATCGGCTGGCCGCGCCGGCGCGCTCGCCCGCTGGGCCGGCGACCGAAACGACGAACGGCGGCCCCACGAGGGGCCGCCGTTCGGAAGAGCTGCGATCAGCGTTTCTTGGCCTGAGCGCGGCGCTCCGCGCGGTTGACCGGTGCCGCCTGCTCCTCGGAGGAGTCGACGCGCTGCCCGAACGCTCCGCGCTGGTTGGCACCCTGCGCCGGGGGCGCGGCAGGCGCGGCGGACTGCTGCTGCGCGCGCTGGGCGCGTGCGGTCGCAGCCTGCTCGATCTGGCCGCGCTGGTCGCGGACCTCGACACCGCCCTGCTCGGCCGGCGCCGAGTAGCTGAGCTTGGCCTCGTTCTCGCCGCGGGCGAGACCCTTGGCGGCGACTGCGGGCGACTCCACCTCGCCCGGAGCCTGGTTGACCTCGACCTCCAGGTTGAACAGGAAGCCGATCGTCTCTTCGCGGATGGCGCCCATCATCTGCTGGAACATGGCGAAGCCCTCGCGCTGGTACTCGACCAGCGGGTCGCGCTGCGCCATGGCACGGAGGCCGATGCCGTCCTTCAGGTAGTCCATCTCGTAGAGGTGGTCGCGCCAGCGGCGGTCGATCACCGACAGCACCACGCGACGCTCGAGCTCGCGCATCGCGGGCGCACCGAGCGACTCCTCGCGACGCTGGTAGGCGATCCGGGCGTCGGACAGGATCTCACGGCGCATGAAGTCGCGGTTGATCTTGCCCTTGTTGCCGGCCTCCGAGATGACCTCGTCGATGCTGACGCCCACCGGGTAGAGCGTCTTGAGCTCGGCCCAGAGCGCGTCGAAGTCCCAGTCGTCGCCGCTGCCCTCGCCGGTGTGCTGGTCGAGGATGTCGTCGATCACGTCGGTGAGGAACTGCTGCACGCGCTCGTGCAGGTCGTCGCCCTCGAGGATGTGGCGGCGGTCGCTGTAGATCGCCTCGCGCTGGCGGTTGAGCACGTCGTCGTACTTGAGGACGTTCTTGCGGATCTCGGCGTTGCGCGCCTCGACCTGCGACTGCGCGCTTCGGATGGCGCGGCTGACGACCTTCGACTCGATCGCCATGTCGTCCGGAACGCTGCTGCGGCCCATCAGGCTCTCGGCGGCGCCTGCGTTGAAGAGGCGCATCAGGTCGTCGGTGAGCGACAGGTAGAAGCGGCTCTCGCCCGGGTCGCCCTGGCGGCCCGATCGTCCGCGCAGCTGGTTGTCGATGCGGCGCGACTCGTGGCGCTCGGTGCCGAGCACGTACAGTCCGCCCGAGTCGATGACCTTCTCGGCCTCTTCCGCGACCTGCGCCTTGACGTTCTCGAAGACCTCGTCCCAGGCGGCCTCGTACTCGTCCGGCGTCTCCACCGGCGAGAGCCCGCGCGCGTTCATCTCGGCGACCGCGATGAACTCCGAGTTGCCGCCGAGCATGATGTCCGTACCGCGGCCGGCCATGTTGGTGGCGACGGTCACCGCGCCGAGCCGCCCCGCCTGGGCCACGATCGCGGCCTCACGGGCGTGGTTCTTGGCGTTCAGCACCTCGTGACGCACGCCCTTCTTGGCGAGCAGCCGCGAGAGGTACTCGCTCTTCTCGACGGACGTCGTTCCGACCAGCACCGGCTGGCCCTTCTCGTGGCGCTTGGCGATGTCTTCGACGACCTGGTCGAACTTCGCCTTCTCGTTCTTGTAGACGAGGTCGGGCTGGTCGATGCGCTGCATCGGCTTGTTGGTCGGGATGGGGACCACGCCGAGCTTGTACGTGCTCATGAACTCGGCGGCCTCGGTCTCGGCCGTACCGGTCATGCCGGAGAGCTTCTTGTAGAGGCGGAAGTAGTTCTGCAGGGTCACGGTGGCGAGGGTCTGGTTCTCGGCCTTGACCTCGACACCCTCCTTCGCCTCGATCGCCTGGTGGATGCCCTCGTTGTAGCGGCGGCCGACCAGGATGCGGCCGGTGTGCTCGTCGACGATCAGAACCTCGCCGTTCATCACGACGTAGTCCTTGTCGCGCTTGAACAGGGCGTTGGCCTTGATGGCGTTGTTGAGGAACGAGATCAGCGGGGTGTTCGCGGACTCGTACAGGTTGTCGATGCCGAGGTAGTCCTCGACCTTCTCGATGCCGGGCTCGAGCACACCGACCGTGCGCTTCTTCTCATCCACCTCGTAGTCGACCTCGGGGGTGAGGCGCTTGGCGAGGCTCGCGAACTCGTTGAACCAGCGGTTGGCCTCGCCCGACGACGGGCCGGAGATGATCAGCGGGGTGCGGGCCTCGTCGATCAGGATCGAGTCGACCTCGTCGACGATGGCGAAGAAGTGGCCGCGCTGCACCATGTCGCTCGCCTGCCACGCCATGTTGTCGCGGAGGTAGTCGAATCCGAACTCGTTGTTCGTGCCGTAGGTGATGTCGGCCGCGTACTGCTCGCGGCGCTCCTCGGGGGTCTGACCCGCGAGGATGACACCGGTCGTCATGCCGAGGGCGCGGTAGACGCGGCCCATCAGCTCGGACTGGTAGCTGGCCAGGTAGTCGTTGACCGTGATGACGTGCACGCCGCGGCTGGCGATCGCGTTGAGGTAGGCGGCCGTCGTCGCGACGAGCGTCTTGCCCTCACCGGTCTTCATCTCGGCGATGTTGCCGAGGTGCAGCGCGGCGCCGCCCATGATCTGGACGTCGAAGTGCCGCATGCCGAGCGTGCGCTTGGCCGCCTCGCGGACCGCCGCGAACGCCTCCGGCAGGAGGTCGTCGAGGGATTCGCCGTTGCCGTAGCGCTCGCGCAGCTCGACCGTCTCGTGCGCGAGTTCCTCGTCGGTGAGTTCGCTGAAGTCGTCTTCGAGGGCGTTGACGGCTTTCGCGTACGCCTCCAGCCGACGGAGGGTCCGGCCCTCGCCGACACGGAGGACCTTTTCAAGAACTGAGGCCACTGATGCACTCCACTTTTGCTCGGTCGGACCGACGGCCCGGCGCCCCGGCGGACGCGCGCCGGACGGCAGACTCCGCCGACGCTAGACACATGCTACTTGTTCCGCCCTCGCGTTCGACCTGTCCTGCCTGAAAGGGGGCTGGACAACATCACAACGTCCGATGGCGACCGCCGCCCGGGCGGCCGCCATCGGCGCTCGTGTCGTGGCGCCGGGACTCAGCCCAGCTTGCGCGCCGCGGTGGCGACCTCCTGCAGTTCGTCGGCGTCCTCATCCAGGGAGATCACGCCGTAGTCCCAGCCCTTGCGGCGGTACACGACGCTGGGGCGCTGGGTCTCCTGGTCGACGAACAGGTAGAAGTCGTGGCCGACGAGCTCCATGTAGTAGAGCGCATCGTCGACGGTCATGGGAACGGAGGCGAAGACCTTCTTGCGGATGACGACGGGGCTGTACTCCTCCTCCGCCGCCTCAGCGGTCTCCTCCGTCTCATCGGACACGACCGGCGTACTGCCGGTCCGGACCTGGTCGAGCACGGCGACGGGCGCCGCCGCGAGGCCGACAGCGCTGAAGCCGTCGGTGCTCGCCTCCCGCAACGAGGTGGGGCGGTGCTGCCCGCGATGGACCTTTCGGCGGTCCTTCGCGCGACGCACCCGCTCGAGGAGCTTCCCGAGGGCGATGTCGAAGGCAGCGTACTTGTCCTGCCCCGTCGCTTCGGATCTCACCACCGCACGGGGGCCCACGAGCGTGAGCTCGACGCGATCGTCGCCGTTCTGACCGCCGAGCTTCTCGTTGTGGCGACTGACCTTGATCTCGAACGAGATGGCTCGTTCGGCGAGATGCGCGACCTTCTCCGATTTCTCGGTGACGTATTCGCGGAATCGGTCAGTGATGCCCAGGTTGCGTCCGATGATGTTGATGTCCATGGAGACCTCCCTGATCCGGCGTGACGACCGCCCGGTTCACGAAGGGCGGATCACTCGCGCCTTTTCGACTACCGTAGTGCGCCCGCCGCGGTTCCGATACCGGAGAACAGACGTCATTCCCCCCGGGTCTGCTGGGCGCTCCCTGAGCGTTCTCGGATCTGCGGAGCGGCGTGCGGGCGATCACCGCTGCCCCGACCACGCTTCCGCCTGCCGCACGGATCGCTCTAGCGGCCTCGGCGATGGTCGCCCCCGAGGTGAGGATGTCGTCGACGATCAGGCAGTCCCGGCCTCGCAGGCGCGCGGAGGCCACCAGACTCACGGCCCGGTTGCCGGAACGCTCCGTCGCCGTGAGCCCCGCCTGGTCGGCCGTCTGACGCGCCAGCCGGAGGGCCCGCCATAGCGGAGGCACCAGGATGTGGGCGCGAGCCAGCACGGAGCGCGTCGGATGGTAGCCTCGGCGCCGCCAGGCGCTCCGGGTCGACGGGATGAGCACCGGGAGCAGCGCCGACCTGTCGCCGCGGCGGTCCGCATCCCGCTGAGCCGCGGCGACGGCCGCCCGCAGCACCCGTGCCAGCGCGCGGGCCGCATCCGCTCGGCCTCCGTCTTTGTAGGCGATCAGCACCCTCCGGGCGATGCCCTCGTAGCGGAGCGCCGACCAGACCGCCACGCCGTCGACCGTGTCGACGCGCACAGCCGGCCGCAGCGCCGCGGTGCACTCGTCGCAGAGCGTGCGATCGAGGTTCCCGCAGCCGGCGCATCGCACCGGGAGGACGATGGCGGCGGCGTCGAGGAGGGATTCACGGACCAGGGTGTGTGCTGTCATGCATCGAGCATCCCGGTCGGGGCGTCCGGGCGGACGGGGGATGCGGAATCCGTGGAGAACTCGGCCGCCGGGCCGCCTGTGGAGAAGCTAGGGCTGCCCCTGCTGCACCGCGACCGCGCCGACCTTGTCGAGCTGCGCCTGCCATCCCGTGCCCGTCGGCGCCAGCAGCGTGCCGTCCGCACTCAGCACGACATAGGGCGCGAGGCCGGCGGCGCCGACGATGGTGCGCCCCCCGGCCGGTCCGGATGTGGTCGTCTGCTGCCCGCCGACCGTCTGCTGCGCGATCGTCGTCGCCTCCCCGTTCCCGACACTGAGCACGGCGATCGTGAGGTCGCTGGTCCAGGCCGCGGAGCGGGCGCCGGAGCCAGGGACCGCGAGCTCGACGGGCTCGGTCAGCGAGGTGGGCGATCCGTTGCCCGCACGGACGATGCCGGCCGCCATCAACGAGGTGCCGCTCGCCGTGCGCAGCAGTGCGGCGAGCCGCGTCCCGTCCCGCGACACCGCGAGCGACAGGATGGCCGTCGCGTTCGGCCAGTTCGCGGTCAGCAGGTGCACGTCTCCCCCGCTCGCTCCCGCGACCTGGATCGCTCCCGGAGACGACCCGGGCACGGACCACACCCAGCCGTCGGCGTCGAGGGAGGGTCCGATGAGTCCCGGCCGTGCGTCCGCCCGCACCGGGTCGCCGTTCTTGCGGACGGAGTACGCCCCGGCCGGCGCCAGCACGGCGGCCTGGTCGCGCGACGCGCTCAGGGTGATCGCCGTCGGGCGCAGCGCGGCGACCTTGTCGCTCAGCCCGCTCAGGCCGGTGACGGTGTCTCCGTTGAGCGGCCCGAAGACATCGCCCCGGTAGACATAGGAGTGCGAGTCGACCGACGGGTTGCGCACGGGGGCCGCCGACGCGCTCAGCGACGGCACCTGCTGCGCGTTGCCCTCGATCGACAGCTGCACGCTCTGCGCCAGGCTGCCGAGCGACTGCTCCAGCTGGTACTGCATGCGCTGCAGCTGCGGAGGGTCCGCCTGCGCGGCCTCCGAACTGAGGTCGACGTGCGCGACCCCGCCGCCGGTGGTCACCGACGGCACCGCGAGCTGGGTGCCCTTGGGGAACGCGGTCGTGACCGCCCCCGCGAGCCACGGCGCAGGGCCCGCGAGCAGCGAGCTCGCCACGCGCGTCGCAGCCGAGGCGACGCGCGCCGGGAACCAGCGCGCGTCCGGTACCAGGTACGTGTTCCCCGGGCTGTAGAAGTACAGGTTCTGCTGCGTGTACACCGCGCGGAACGTCGGATCGTCGATGACGACGCCGTCCGGCGCGACCGAGATGCGCCACTCCCCGTTCTCGCGGACGAGCTGATAGTTGAGCCCGACCGGAGCCGTGCTGCCGACGGGGTGGTACGACCCGACCGCGTCGACGTTCGCGACCGGGGTCACCTCCACCCGCCAGAGCGACCCCTGGTCGTCGTAACTGCGGTTGCGGCCGTCGTCGACGGTGACGGACTCGTCCGGGTTCCAGTTGGCCGCCATCGCGTGGGTGAGGTACTCGCGGGCGATCTGGAAGTTGTTCTTCGGACTGGAGGCGGCGTCGATGAAGCCCTGCACGATCCGCTGCTGGCTGGCCCCCTTCTCGGGCGGCGACGGGTTGAAGTCGAGGTCGAGCGGGTCGTTCACCTGCGCGACCGGGCCGCCCTGCCGCACCGGCCCGGAGTCCGGGATGCTGGCGCACGCGGCGAGCGCCGCCAGCAGCACCACGGTGAGCGCGGCGACGGCGGAGCGGACCGCCGGTGGACGTCTGCGCCGGCTCATGCGTGCGCCTCCTTGCCCGCGCCCGCGGGCTGGGGCATCGTCGCGCCGGCGTCGACGGGCGGAAGCGGCAGGGGCGAGCCCGTGATCTCGCGTCCGGTCACCCGCGGCAGCGTCAGCCGGAAGCAGGAGCCTGCACCCGGGGCGGACCACACCTGCAGCCAGCCGGCGTGCAGCGTGGCGTCCTCCAGCGAGATCGCGAGGCCCAGGCCGGTGCCGCCGAGGGTGCGCTTGCGCGACGGGTCGGCGCGCCAGAAGCGGTCGAAGACGTGCGCCATGTCCTGGGCGCTCATGCCGATGCCGTAGTCGCGGACGGTCAGCGCGACGGCGCTCTCGTTGCTGTCCACGGTGACCACGACGGGCCGTCCCTCCCCGTGCTCGATCGCATTCCCGATGAGGTTGCGGACCACGCGGCGGATGCGCCTCGGGTCCATCGGCACGTCGAAGTAGCCGCCCGGCGCATCCAGGGTCAGCTCGGAGCCGTTCTGCTCGGACAGGGTGCGCAGCTCGTCGACGCAGTCCTCCGCGAGGCGCACGAGGTTCGTCGGCTCGGCGTCGAGCACGACCGAGCCGGCGTCGTAGCGGCTGATCTCGAGCAGGTCCGAGAGCAGGCGGTCGAACCGCTCGATCTGGGTGTGCAGCAGCTCGGCGGTCCGGGCGGTGGCGGGAGCGAACCCTTCGCGCTGGTCGTAGATCACGTCGCCGGCGAGGCGGATGGTGGTCAGCGGCGTGCGCAGCTCGTGCGACACATCCGACACGAAGCGCTGCTGCAGCTGAGAGAGCGTGGCCAGCTGGTTGATCTGGCTCTGCAGACTGTCGGCCATCCCGTTGAAGGAGCGGGCGAGCGTGGCGAAGACGTCCTCCCCCGCTCCGGGATGCGCACCGCCAGGTCGCCGGCCGCCAGCCGCTCGCTGGTCCGGGCGGCGACGCGGATGGGCTCCACCACGAACCGCACGATGACCCACGTGATCGCGCCGATGAGCAAGATGAGCGCGAGGCCCGCGAGGAGCAGCGTGTTCTGGACGAACAGCAGGGTGTTCTCCGAGTCGCGCAGGTTGTAGCCGATGTACAGCTCGTACTTGCCGTACGACGGGAGGCTGAGCTGCGATCCCACGACGATGCCCGGGTCGGTGTCGCCGTTGCCGGCGGGGAGCGCGACCGACTGGTAGTACTGCTTCGTCCCGCCGGTCTGCACCTTCGCGCGCAGCTCGGGTGAGATGACGGAGTTCATGGCCGGGCTGCCGCGGTCCGGCGGCGCGAGGATGCCGGTGTCCTGCCCGGGGACACGGTAGGCCGCGACGAGTCGGCTCGAGGTCGAGGCCTGGACGCTCTGCAGTACCGTGTTGAGCAGGTTCTTGCCTGCATCGCCGGAGGAGACGTCGGAGGCGTTGAGCGTCGTCTGCGCCGTCGTGGTGGCGCGGCTGGAGTCGCGCAGGGCCTGGTCGAGCCGCGACTGGTACAGGTCGTTGCTGATGCTGAGCGCCATGTAGACGCCCGTGACGAGGATGGCGACGCCGGTCAGCAGCAGCGTGATGGCGACGGTGCGCAGCTGCAGCGAACTGCGCCACGCGCGCCGGAGCCGGGACGGCGCCTGCCGCCACCAGTCCCGCGTCGGCCACCAGCGCATCCCGGCCTCCGCGGGCTACGCAGCCGCGCCGGCGCGGTAGCCGACCCCGCGCACGGTCATGACGATCTTCGGGTTGTCCGGGTCCTGCTCCACCTTCGCGCGCAGCCGCTGCACGTGCACGTTCACGAGACGCGTGTCGGCCTTGTAGTGGTAGCCCCAGACCTGCTCCAGGAGCATCTCGCGGGTGAACACCTGCTGCGGCTTGGAGGCGAGGGCGAGCAGGAGGTCGAACTCGAGCGGCGTCAGAGCGATGCGCGCTTCGCCGCGGCGCACTTCGTGGCCCGCCACGTCGACGACGAGGTCGCCGACGGTGAGCTCGTCCGCGGGCGGGGCCGCCGGCGTCGGCCGCAGGCGGGTGCGGATGCGGGCGACCAGCTCCTTCGGGTTGAACGGCTTGACCATGTAGTCGTCGGCGCCCGACTCGAGGCCTTTGACCACATCCGCGGTGTCGGACTTGGCGGTGAGCATGATGATGGGCGTGCCGGACTCGGCGCGGATGCGCCCGCACACCTCGATGCCGTCGAGGCCCGGAAGCATCAGGTCGAGGAGGACGAGGTCGGGCTTGGCCGAGCGGAAGGTGTCGACGGCGAGCGACCCGTCCTCGCAGAAGACGGGATCGAAACCCTCTGTGCGCAGCACGATGCCGATCATCTCCGCAAGCGCGGTGTCGTCGTCGACCACCAGGATGCGACTAGTCATGTCGGACGTTCCCCGAACCCCTCTCGAGCGGCCTCCACCGCAGAACAACATGACCAGCGTAATGGAGCAGGCTGCTACCAGCTTGAATGAAACCACCACGTGCCCTGTGGATGGGACATCGCCGGCGAGGCCGATGTGCCAGCATGGGACCAACGCACGGGGGACGGAAGGGCACGGCGTGACCGACGAACAGAACTGGCAGGCACCCGGCTCGCAGGGGACGCCGCCGCCGGAGGGCGGCCAGCAGCCGCCGCAGCCGCCGTACGGCCAGCCCGGGTACGGCGGCCAGCAGCCGCAGCCGCCGTACGGGCAGCAGCCCTACGGTCAGCAGCCCTACGGCTGGCAGCAGCCTCCGTACGGCCAGCAGGCAGGCTGGCAGCAGCCGTCCGGCCAGCAGCCCGGCTGGACGCCGCCGCCGAAGCCCGGCCTCATCCCGTTGCGCCCGCTGACGTTGGGCCCGCTGCTCGCCGCCCCCTTCCAGGCGCTCCGGCGCAATCCGCGCATCACCGTCGGCGCCGCGCTGCTGCTGCAGGGCGTCCCCTCGATCCTGGTCACCGTGCTGATCGGCGGCGGCATCGCCCTGCTCGCGGGCCGCGTGCTCTCCGGCGATGTCGAGGACCAGCCGGCCCTGCGCGCCGGCCTGATCGGCGGGAGCATCGTCCTCGGCGTGCTGTCGCTCGTCATCACCACCGTCTTCAGCGCGCTGCTGCAGGGCGTCATCGTCACGGATGTGGCGCGCGAGACGCTGGGCGAGAAGCTGACCTTCGGCCGGCTGTGGCAGCTGGTCCGCGGCCGGTTCGGCGCCCTGATCGGCTGGACCCTGCTCTTCGCCCTGGCGTGGTTCGTCGTGATCGCGCTCCTGGCGGGCATCGTCTTCGCCCTCGCGCTGCTCGGGCCGCCGGCCGGAACGATCGGCGCGGTGCTCGTGGGCGTCGTCGGCGGTCTCGCGCTCATCCCGCTGGCCGTGTGGATCAACACCAAGCTCGCCATGGTCCCGTGCGCGATCGTGCTGGAGCGGATGCCGCTGCGTGCGGCCGTGGTGCGGTCGTGGCGGCTCACGAACGGCTACTTCTGGCGCACGTTCGGCATCATCGCGCTCGTCGCCCTGATCGTGGGGGCGATCACGCAGGTGATCGGCATCCCGTTCGGCATCGCCGGCGGCCTCATCGGCGGCGTCATCGCGCCCACGTCGGCGAGTTCCACCGACCCGACGGCCCAGATCCTCGTCGCGCAGCTGAGCGTCAACGTCGTGTCGGCCATCGTCACGTCGATCGTGGGAGCGATCGCCAGCGTCATCCAGACGGCCGCCCTCTCTCTGCTGTACATCGACCTGCGGATGCGGAAGGAGGGGCTCGACCTCGAGCTCGTCCGGTTCGTCGAGGGGCGGCAGTCCGGGCAGGAGCTCCCCGACCCGTATCTGCAGCCCGCCCCCAGGCGCAGCAGCCTCCGCAGCCACCGGCCGCGGCGGGGTGGCCCGCCGGCTGATCGTGGTCCACGTCGACATCCCGGTGGACCCGAGCTCACCGGAGGCGCAGCAGTGGCTGCGCGACGAGCTGGCGCGCCCCGAGTACCAGGCGGCGAAGCCCACCTGGTTCGACCTGGCGTCCAAAGCGGTCCAGGACTGGCTGGCGTCGCTGTTCCAGGGGCCGGGCGGCGATGCGGGTCCTGTGCTCCTGCTCGTCGTGGTGATCGTGATCGCCGGCCTCATCGTGGCCGCTTTCTTCGTCTTCGGCCGGCCCCGTGCGAACCGCCGCTCGACGCTCGAACGGCGCTCGCTGTTCGGCTCGGACGGACCGCGCTCGGCCGCCGACCTCCGCTCCTCGGCCGAGAAGGCCGCCCGCGCCGGCGACTGGGTCCTGGCGATCGAGGAGCAGTTCCGCGCGATCGCCGCCGCCATGGACGAGCGCACGCTGGTGCGCGTCACACCCGGAACGACGGCGACCGAGTTCGCCCAGTACGCCGGCACGGTCGCGCCCGACGAGCGGGAGGCGCTCCGAGAGGCGGCACGCTCGTTCGACGAGGTGCGCTACCTCGACCGACCCGGCACCGAAGCCGCCTTCCAGCGGCTCGTCGCGCTCGACCAGCGGCTGCAGCGCGTGCGCGCGACCGCAACGGCGGTGAACGCATGACCGCCCCGCCCGAGGTGCGCGACCGCCCCGGCGTGACGGCCGGCGCGGCGGACGCGGGGGCGCGCGCGGTCTCGCCGACTTTCCGCCAGACCGCTCGACGCGCGGTGCCCTGGATCGTGCTCGCCGCCATCGCCGTGCTGGTGACCCTGTTCGGCATCCTTCTCACCGGCGGAAAGGCCGGCGCGGGCACGCCGCTGGATCCGGCGAACGCGGCGCCGGCCGGAGCGAAGGCGGTGGCCCAGGTGCTCGGCGCGCAGGGCGTCGACGTCCGTTCCGTCACGACATTGCGGAGCGCACGGTCGGCCGCCGGGGACGACGCCACGGTGCTGATCTACGACCGCGAGGGCAACCTCCCTGCCGACGGCTTCCGCGCGCTGGCCGGGGACGGCCGGACCCTCGTCGTGGTCGAGCCAGGCTTCAGCGCGCTGCAGACCATCGCGCCGGAGGTGAGCGCCGCGGGCGCGCCGCGCGGACCGGTGAGCGCGGGATGCGGCCTTCCGGCGGCCCAGCGCGCGGAGCGGATCGATCCGCGCAGCACGCAGAACACGGAGGAGGTCGTGGTCCCGGGGACCTTCCGGGCGTCGGGCGACGCCGTCGCCTGCTTCGCCGATGGAGGCGGCCGGGCCTCCCTGGTGCGGACCACCTTCGACGACTCGACGCTGTACCTCATCGGGTCGGCGGGCGTGCTGACGAACGAGGGCATCGACCGGCTGGGGAACGCCGCCCTGGCCCTCAACCTGCTCGGCGGCCACCGCACGCTGGTCTGGTACGAGCCGTCGCTCGGCGACCGGCCGGTCACCGGACCGCCGGACATCGCGGCGCTCACCCCGGGCTGGGTCACGCCCGTCATGCTCCTGCTGGCGCTGGTCTTCGTGGCCGCGGCGGTGTGGCGCGGACGCCGCTTCGGACCGCTCGTCGTCGAGAACCTGCCCGTCGTCGTGCGTGCCGGCGAGACGCGCGAGGGACGCGCGCGCCTGTACCAGCGGTCGTCCGCGCGGCTCCGTGCCGCCGACGCACTGCGGGTGGGGAGCATCGGCCGGCTGGCAGGGATCGCCGGTCTGCCGTCCACCTCCACGACGGAGGAGGTCGCGGACGCCGTCGCCGCGCTCATCCGTGCCGACCGCGGCCGGGTCCGCGATGCGCTGGTCGACCGCATCCCCACCACCGACCGCGAACTGCTCGCACTCTCCGACGACCTCGCGCAGCTCGAACGCGCCGCCGAGGCCGCCGTCACGCCCGCTTCGGGCCCGACCGGAAGAATGGATGTATGACCGACGTCACGACGGGAACCGCGTTCCCCGCCTCCTCCCCCGGCGCCGCCTCCGACGCAGCGCGGCTGCGCTCCTCCCTCGCCGCTGTGCGCGCCGAGGTCGGCAAGGCGGTGGTCGGCCAGGACGGCGCCGTCACCGGGCTGATCATCGCGCTCCTCGCCCGCGGCCACGTGCTGCTGGAGGGCGTGCCGGGCGTCGCCAAGACGCTGCTCGTCCGTTCGCTCAGTCAAGCGCTCAGCCTCGACACGAAGCGCGTGCAGTTCACCCCGGACCTCATGCCGGGGGATGTGACCGGCTCCCTGGTCTACGACGGGCAGACGGGCGGTTTCGTGTTCCGCGAGGGCCCGGTGTTCACCAACATCCTGCTGGCGGACGAGATCAACCGCACGCCCCCGAAGACGCAGTCCGCACTGCTGGAGGCCATGGAGGAGCGTCAGGTCAGCGTGGACGGCGTCAGCCGCACGCTGCCCGACCCGTTCATCGTCGCCGCGACGCAGAACCCGATCGAGTACGAGGGCACCTACGCGCTGCCGGAGGCGCAGCTCGACCGCTTCCTGCTGAAGCTGACGCTCGACGTGCCCGAGCGCGACACCGAGGTGGAGGTGCTGCGCCGCCACGCGGCCGGCTTCAACCCGCGTGATCTGACCGCCGCCGGCGTGACGCCGGTACTGGGCGCCGCGGAGCTGGCCGCCGCCCGTGCCTCCGCGGCAGCCGTGGGTGCGAACGCCGACGTGCTCGCCTACATCGTCGACCTGGCGCGGGCCACCCGGCGCAGCCCATCCGTCAAGCTCGGCGTGAGCCCACGCGGCACGACCGCCCTGCTCGCGGCCGCGAAGGCCTGGGCGTGGCTGTCGGGCTACGACTCGATCACGCCCGACCATGTGCAGGCGATGCTGCTCCCGGTCTGGCGCCACCGCATCCAGCTACGACCGGAGGCGGAGCTCGAGGGCGTGGGCCCCGACGCGATCCTGCAGTCGATCGTGCAGCAGGTCCAGGTCCCGATCTAGGCGCCGGAGGTGACCGTATCCGGACGTTTCGTCGCCCTGCTCGCGCTCGGGGCGGTCCCCGTCGTGCTGCTCGGCGGCGTCGAGTGGATGGCGTACGTCGCGCTGGGCGGGTGGGTCCTGCTCTGCGTGGTGCTGGGCGCGATCGACCTGATGCTGGCCGCATCGCCGCGTTCCGTCGCGCTGGAACGCGTCCTCCCGGCGCGCGTACGGCTCGGCACCGAGGCGGTCTCGGAGCTGTACGTGACGAATACCGGGCGACGCCCCCTCCGCGGGACGGTCCGTGACGCGTGGGAGCCGTCGGCCGCGGCCGAGCCCACCCGCATGCGCATCTCGATCCCGCCGGGCGAGCGCCGGCGCCTCACCGCGTCGCTGCGGCCGTGGCGACGCGGCGAGCGGCGCGTCCGGACCGTGACCGTCCGGGCCTGGGGGCCGCTCCGCCTGTGGGCTCGACAGGCGACGCTGGAGGCGCCGGGCCGCATCCGGGTTCTGCCGCCGTTCACCGCCCGCAAGCACCTGCCGTCGCGCCTCGCACGGCTGCGCGAACTCGAGGGCAGCACGACGGTGCTGCAGCGGGGTCAGGGAACCGAGTTCGACTCCCTGCGCGAGTACGTGCGCGGCGACGATGTGCGCTCGATCGACTGGCGCGCGACCGCGCGGCGTCACGACCCCGCCGGCGGTGTCGGCGCCCGCGTGATGGTGCGCACCTGGCGGCCGGAACGCGACCGCCGCGTCGTCATAATCATCGATACGGCCAGAACCTCCGCCGCCCGCGTGGCGGACGAGCCCCGGATCGACACGGCGTTCGAATCGGCGCTGCTGCTGGCGGCGCTGGCGACGCGCGCCGGCGACCGGGTCGACATGGTCGCGTTCGACCGACTCGTGCGCGGCCGGGTGCAGGGCGCGAGCGGCCCCGAGCTGCTGTCGCGCATGGTGGATGCGATGGCCGGTATCGAGCCCGCGCTGATCGAGATGGACTGGTCGGCCGTCCCGGCGCAGGTGGCGTCCGTCACCTCGCAGCGGTCGCTCGTGGTGCTGCTCACCTCCATCGAGTCGCCGGGCGGCTCCCGGGGCCTGCTCTCGGTGCTGCCGCAGCTCACCCAGAAGCACTTCGTGGTGGTGGCGAGCGTGACGGATCCGGACACCCTTGCGGCCACCCGGCAGCGCCCCGACCGGGATGCGGTGTACCGCGCCGCGGCGGCCGAGCGCGCCCTGCTCGACCTGGGACGTGTCTCGGCGGCCGTCCGCCGGCTCGGCGGAGACGTCGTGACCGGCTCTCCCGCCGATCTGCCGCCCGCGCTGGCCGACCGCTATCTGGCCTTGAAGGCGGCGGGACGGCTCTGATCGTTGCGGCCGGCGCGGCGCGGTGCGGTCAGCCGGCGACGATGCGCCGGGCTCCCGCCTCGAATTCGGTGAGGTCGCCCGTCTCACCCGCGCGGACGGCGCGGCGGCCCAGGACCAGCATGTAGGTCAGGAATGCGGCCAGCGCCAGCGCGCCGATCGCGATCTTCGCCCAGACCGGCAGCCCCGAGGGCGTGACGAACCCCTCGATGAGGCCGGAGACGAACAGCGAGATGGCGCAGCCGACGGCGACCGTGAAGAGGGCGCGGCCGTCCTCCGCGAGCGCCTGGCCCCGGGTTCGCGCGCCCGGTGCGATCCAGGCCCAGAAGATCCGCAGACCGGCCGCCGCCGCGACGAACACGCTCGTGAGCTCGAGGAGTCCGTGCGGGAGGATGTACGGGAACATCACGTCGCCCCGCCCGTAAGCGAACATGACGCCGGCCGCGGTGCCGACGCCGACCGCGTTCTGGATGAGCACGTACGGCACGTAGACGCCTGTGATCCCGAAGGCGATGCACTGGGCGGCGATCCAGGCGTTGTTCGTCCACACCTGCCCGGCGAACGAGGCGGCCGGGTTGTTCGAGTAGTAGTCGATGAAGTCGTGCTCGACGTAGTGGCGGAGGTTCGCGTCGTCGCCGAGGTTGCGGAGCACATCCGGGTTGCCCGTGATCCAGATCGCGTACAGCGTCGCGATCACGACCGTGGCGACCGCGACCGCCAGCACGATCCAGCGGAGGCGGTACAGCGCCGCGGGGAGCTGCAGTACGAAGAACCGGGGAAGCTGCGAGAACAGGTTCGCGCCCGCACCCGTGAAGCGCAGCCGCGCGTCGGACAGGGCGAGCGAGAGCCGGTCGCCGACCGCGGTCGCCCCGGCGCTGGTCTGGATGGCCGACAGGTCCGCCGCCCCCGACTGGTACAGGTCGATCAGCCGATCGGCTTCGGGGCCGTCGAGGCGTCGCTTCGCGGCCAGCCGGGAGAGCTCCTCCCAGTCGGCGCTGTGCGCGGCGGTGTAGGCGTCGAGGTCCATCTGCTTAGATGCTATCTATGATGCAGGCCGGGCCGGGGAGCACCGCGTACGACCCCGCTGCGGTCACCGACGATCTGGTCACCGGCGAAGCGGTCGCGCTCGATGTGAAGCCCGCGAGCTACATCCTGCGGGCGGCCGGCACGATGATCGACTGGCTGACGTACATGCTCGTCATGCTGGGCTGCATCCTCCTCCTGGCCGCGACGGGCGGCGGCCTGGACGAGGCACTCGCCCGCTCGCTCGTCGTGCTGATCCTCGTCTTCGGGATGGTGGTCCTGCCGACGACGGTGGAGCTCGTGTCGCGTGGCCGGTCGCTCGGCAAGCTGGCCGTGGGCGCGCGGATCGTCCGCGACGACGGCGGCGCGATCGGCTTCCGCCACGCGTTCATCCGTGCGCTCGTGGGCGTGCTCGAGATCTTCATGACGGTCGGGGCGGTCGCCGCACTGACCGGCCTCCTCAATGCCCGGTCGAAGCGCCTGGGCGATCTCCTCGCCGGCACCTACAGCCAGCTCGTGCGCGTGCCGCAGCCACAGCCGCTCCCGCTGTACCTGGCGCCGCACCTCACCGCCTGGGCGGCGACTGCCGACGTCGCCCGCCTGCCCGACCGGCTGTCGCGGCGCATCGCGCAGTTCGTCCGCCAGGCTCCGGATCTCACCCCGGCCGCTCGCTTCGGCCTGAGCACCGAACTCGCCCGCGAGGCCGCGCCGTACGTGTCGCCTCTCCCGCCGGTCGACGCGGAGACGTTCCTCGTCGCCGTCGCCGTCTGCCGCCGCGAGCGCGACTCCCGCAGGCTGAGCCTCGAGCACGAGCGGCTTGAGCGGCTGGACCCGGTGCTCGGCGCCCTGCCGCACCGGTTCCCCGACCGCTGACCCGCCGGCCATCGAGGGCTTCGGCACCTTTCCGGTGCGCGCCTTCGCGCAGCTCCCCGCGGGGGCTGACGCCCGGTCAGTCGTGCAGGATGCGCTGGAACAGCACGTGGTCCTGCCAGCGCCCGGCGATCTGCAGGTACTTCGGCGCGACGCCGATCCGCTCGAACCCGGCGCGCGTCAGCACGGACTGGGATGCGTGGTTCGCGAGCAGGGTCGCGGCCTGCAGCCGGTGAAGCCCGTACTGGTCACGCGACGCCTCGATGACGGACGCCAGCGCGGCGGAGGCGAGCCCGCGTCCGGTGTGATCGCGGTCGAGCCAGTAGCCGACGGTGGCCGACTGGAACGCACCGCGCACGATGCCGCTGAGCGTCACGCCGCCGGCGACCTCGGAGCCCTCGACGAGCACCAGTGGCAGAGCCGCATCCATCTCGCGCAGCGCCAGCAGCTCCCGCGTCTGCGACAGCTGGCCGCCCTCGGTGAAGAAGTCCTCGGTGCGGGTGGGATCCCAGGGCGCGAGGTGGCCGCGGTTGCGCTGGTAGGCGGCGGCGAGCGCCGCGGCGTCCTGCTCCTTCCGCACCCGGAGGATCAGGCCGCCGGGCAGCTCCCGGTCGGCGAAGTCGAGCGCCATCAGTAGCGGTAGTGGTCGACCTTGTACGGGCCGTCGACCGGTACGCCGATGTAGGCCGCCTGCTCGTCCGTCAGCGTCGTCAGCTCGACGCCGAGCGCGTCGAGGTGCAGGCGCGCCACCTTCTCGTCGAGGTGCTTCGGCAGCACGTAGACGCCGACCGGGTAGTTCTCGGTCGAGACGTACAGCTCGAGCTGCGCGAGCACCTGGTTGGTGAACGAGTTGCTCATCACGAAGCTCGGGTGGCCGGTGGCGTTGCCGAGGTTCATCAGCCGGCCCTCGGAGAGCACCAGGATGCTGCGGCCGGTCGGCAGGCGCCACTCGTGCACCTGCGGCTTGATCTCGACCTTCTCGGCGTCGGGGAGCGCCTCGAGCGAGGCCATGTCGATCTCGTTGTCGAAGTGACCGACATTGGCGACGATCGCCAGGTGCTTGAGGCCGAGCAGGTGGTCGAGGGTGACGACGTTGAGATTGCCGGTGCCCGTGATGAGGATGTCGACCTGGTCGATCACCGACTCCAGCCGCGCCACCTGGTAGCCGTCCATCGCGGCCTGCAGGGCGTTGATCGGGTCGACCTCGCTGACGATGACGCGCGCGCCCTGACCGCGCAGGGCCTCCGCCGCGCCCTTTCCGACGTCGCCGTAGCCGGCGACGAACGCGACCTTGCCGCCGATCAGCACGTCGGTGGCGCGGTTCAGGCCGTCCGGCAGGGAGTGGCGGATGCCGTACTTGTTGTCGAACTTGCTCTTGGTGACCGAGTCGTTGACGTTGATCGCCGGGAACAGAAGCTGTCCGGCCTTTGCCAGCTCGTACAGGCGGTGGACGCCGGTCGTGGTCTCTTCCGTGACGCCGAGGATGTCGCCGGCGATGCGCGTCCAGCGGTCCTTCGAGTCGGCCAGCGAGGCACGCAGGGCGGCGAGGATGACACGGTACTCGTGGCTGTCGCCCTCCGCGTCGTCCGGGACGGCGCCGGCGAGCTCGAACTCGCGGCCCTTGTGCACCAGCAGCGTGGCGTCGCCGCCGTCGTCGAGGATGAGGTTCGGGCCGAGGTGGTCGGCGCCCTCCTCGGCCGCCTCCGCGGACCAGTCGAAGATCTGCTGGGTGCACCACCAGTACTCCTCGAGCGTCTCGCCCTTCCAGGCGAACACCGGAACGCCGGCGGGCGCCTCGGGGGTGCCCTCCGGGCCGACCGCGATCGCCGCCGCCGCCTCGTCCTGCGTGGAGAAGATGTTGCAGCTGGCCCAGCGCACCCGCGCGCCGAGGGCGACCAGCGTCTCGATGAGCACGGCGGTCTGCACGGTCATGTGCAGCGAGCCGGCGATGCGGGCCCCCGCGAGCGGCTGGGAGGCGCCGAACTCGGCGCGCAGGGCCATGAGACCGGGCATCTCGTTCTCGGCGAGTCGGATCTGGTGGCGTCCCGCTTCGGCGAGGGAGAGGTCGGCGACCTTGAAGGGCAGGGCGGTCGAGGTGCTTGGCATGGTCCTTATTGTCGCATGCGCGTTGGAGCTGCGCTCAGGCGCGGATGAGCTCGAGCACCTCGTCGCGGATGCGCGCCATGGTGGGCTGGTCCGCCGCCTCGACGTTGAGCCGCAGCAGGGGCTCCGTGTTGGACGGCCGGACCGAGAACCACCAGAACGGCTCGTCCTGGCCGACGTGTCCGGTGACGGTGAGGCCGTCGAGCTCGTCGAAGTCGGCGCGGGAGGCGAACGCCTCCACCACCCGGGTGAACGCGGCGGGCACGTCATCGACGGTCGAGTTGATCTCGCCCGACATCGCGTACGGCGTGTACTCGGCCGCGAGAGCGGAGAGCGGGCGCTCCTGGGAGCCGAACTCCGCGAGCAGGTGCATGGCGGCGAGCATGCCGTTGTCGGCGCTCCAGAAGTCGCGGAAGTAGTAGTGCGCCGAGTGCTCGCCGCCGAACACTGCGCCGGATCGGCGCATGGCGTCCTTGATCAGCGTGTGCCCGACCCGGGTGCGCAGCGGGACGGCGCCGGCCGCCTCGATCGTCTCGGGGACGATGTTCGAGGTGATCAGATTGTGGATGACGGTGATCTCCGCCTCGGGGTCCTCCCGGCGCGCCCGGGCGATCTCGCGCAGGGCGACGATGGCGGCGACGGCCGACGGCGTGACGGCGGAGCCGCGCTCGTCCACCACGAAGCAGCGGTCGGCGTCGCCGTCGAACGCGAGGCCCAGGTCGGCGCCGTGCTCGACGACCGCGCGCTGCAGATCGACCAGGTTGGCAGGCTCCAGCGGGTTCGCCTCGTGGTTGGGGAACGTGCCGTCGAGCTCGAAGTAGAGCGGGATGACGGTGATGGGCAGCGCGGGCAGCCCGGCGGCCTGCTCGAGCACGGCGGGGACGGTGAGGCCGCCCATCCCGTTGCCCGCGTCGACGACGACGGTGATCGGGCGGATCCCGCTCAGGTCGACCAGTGACCGCAGGTAGGCCGCATAGCGCTCCAGCACGTCCTCCTCGCGGAACGTCCCGCGGCGTTCGAGGGCCGGGATGCCGTCGCGCAGGTACGCATCCGCACGGTCGCGGACGGCGCCGAGACCGGTGTCCATGCTGAGGCCCTGCGCGCCCGCGCGGGAGAGCTTGATGCCGTTGTACGTGGGCGGGTTGTGACTGGCCGTGAACATGGCCGCAGGCGCCTCCAGGTAGCCGGAGGCGAAGTACGACTCGTCGGTCGAGCACAGGCCGATGGAGACAACGTCCGCGCCGCGTGCCTGGGCTCCCCGGGCGAACGCGGCGGCGAAGCCGGGCGACGAGTCGCGCATGTCGTGGCCGACGATGACGTCGGTGCCCGCCGCATCCACCTCGTCCACGAACGCGGCCGCGATGGCCTCGACGACATCCTCCGTCAGATCCTTGCCGACCAGGCCCCGGATGTCGTAGGTCTTGACGACGGCGTTCAGACGGGGATCCCTGGGGCTGCTCATGGCCCTAACCTACCGCTAGCGCTCCCGCGGGCGCGGGCTCAGCCCTCGGTGACGCCGACGTGCCGCACGATCTGCCAGCCCTGGGGCGCGGAGAGCCGTTCCGCATGGATCGCGCAGAGGTCGTAGGAGTGCGGTTCGTGCGACAGGCTCAGCGGTCCGATGACGGCCATGGAGTCGGCGTAGACGTACGTGAGCGTCTGCACGGCGTCGCGCGGGCACGCGACACGGGAACAGGGACGGCTCAACATCGGGCTCAGGATACCGGAGAGCCGCGGACGTAGGATGGCGACATGCCCCGCAACCGCCGCACGAGCAGCCAGCCCCCGGCCACCAGCCGCTGGCGGAGCAGGCACGGCCGCGGCGCTCGCGGCCCGGTCACCGGCCCGCACCTGCCCATGCTGCAGAACCGGATCGACTTCTTCGACATGACGGTCGCGTCCACCGCCGACTACCTCAAGGGGGTCTGGCCGGAGGAGCTGGCGAACGTGCACTTCGAGGTCGCCGCGACCCCGATCGGCAACACCGGGGCGGACGGCGTCGACCGGTGGCGGGTGGATGCGTCGCAGCGGCGCATCGTGCTCTACCGGGTGCCCATCCAGCGGCTGACGAAGCTGCACCGCGACGACGAGCTGCACCGCCGCATGTACATCGAGGGATGCGTCTTCCGCGCCGTCGCCGAGCTGCTCGGCAAGGACCCGTGGGACCTCGCTCCGGACCGCTACCGGCACTTCTGAGGCTGGGCGCGCCTAGTTCGGGTAGACCGTGATCGGCGCCGCCAGCGGACCGGGAGGCGCGAGGACGAAGCTGCTCGCGCGTCCGTCGGCCGCGAAGCTCACGCTGCCGTGCAGGCCGTCCGCGCCGGCGATCCGGTAGCCGCCCGGGGCGACCTTGATGAGCGCGCCCCCTCGGCCGGGATGGTCAGCTTCGTCGGCTTCCCTCCGCCGCCGAGCCCGATCACGGTGACCGTCCGGTCGGCCTCTCCGGCGTTGGCGAAGTGGAGCGTGGCCGAGCCGCCCGACGGCACCGACGCGAGGAGTTCCTTCTGCAACGGCTGCGCCGACGAGAACCACGTGAAGTCCCGGGCCTTGGAGCCGATGACCGAGGTGCGGACGGAGGCGACCACGGGAACGTTCGCGTTGACCGTCACGGTGTAGCTGCCGTCTTTCAGGTGGTCGAGCGGCACCTCGGCGACCGTTCCGGCCTTCACCGTCGTGGCGTACGAGTCGCCCGCGGCGGTGCCCGTCTCGCCGACCGCGCCGATGGTGACCTGCGCATCCCTGTCCCCCGGGGCCAGCAGCCGCACGACGGGGAAGTCGACCCCGACGCCCTCCGCCGACTGCGCGCTCTGGATGGCGGCGAACGAGGCGAGGGTGACGCCCGGGATGACCTGCTGCCGCGCCGGCGCGCCGGTCGCCCCGGCGATCTCCGCACCGCGCGGCTGGATGCCCTGCTCGTAGCTCTGCTGCAACGATGCGGTCACCTCGCCGCCCGTGGTCTGCACCCGGACGACCGGTGCGGAGGCGGAGGGGGCGAGTCCGGCGAGTGGGACGACCTTCTGCGAGCCTGCGGGCACGACCACGCCGGTGGCGCCCGGCGCGCTGACGGGGCCCGACTCGGTGTAGATCGAGAGGGCGACCGTGGCGTCGACCGCACCCGCGTTCGACAGGAGCACGAGGCTCGTCTGACCCAGGGACGTGGCGCCCGCGACGAGCCAGGTGTCCGGGCTCGGCTCGGCGCACGCCGCGGCGGCCAGACCGGCGAGATCCTGCGAGGTGGCGGTCTGCGACTGCGCGGCGGCGAACAGCGGTGGTGCGGTGGCGCCCTGCGGCGTCGGCACGGAGGCCATGAGAGGCGCCTCGTCCGAGTCCCGGCTGTCGGCGTCCGGCTTCAGCGGCGAGGTGCGGACGTCCGCGTCGTCGGCAGCGGAGGAGAGGTCCGGCGCCCCGAGCGCGCTCGGCCGGGTGGCCGCTCCCGCATCCGAGGCGAGCGCCAGGAGCGGCCCCGGGCAGACTCGCTGCTGGTCGGCGGGCACCGGAGTCACGGTCTGCGCGGGCGCGCCGATGGCGAAGTCGGGCAGCGGCAGCAGGGTCGCGCCGCCGACCACGACCACGGCCACGCCGAGGCCGATGAGGCCTCCGGCGGCGCGGATCCCCATGCGGGTGAGGCCCTTGCGGTCAGCCACGGTCGCCTCCCTCGAAACGGGCGCGGGGTCGGATGATGGTCTCCT
Source organism: Leifsonia xyli subsp. cynodontis (assembly GCF_050632205.1). Classification (GTDB taxonomy): domain Bacteria; phylum Actinomycetota; class Actinomycetes; order Actinomycetales; family Microbacteriaceae; genus Leifsonia; species Leifsonia xyli_D. Next base: position 380,759 of record NZ_CP192578.1, on the reverse strand, counting down.
CCAGTCCGTCCTCGAGCGTCGTCGGGCCGGGCGGGGTGGTCACCCGCTCCTCCCAGCGCTCCTCGGGGCGATCGGCGGCCGGTTCGGGCGCGACGGGCTCCGGCTCGTGTGCGACGGGCTCCGGCTCGGGCGCGACGGGCTCCGGCTCGGGTGCGACGGGCTCCGGCTCGGCCGCGGGCTCGACCGGCTCCGGCACCTCCTCCTGCTCCGCCGATTCGACGACGGCCTCCAGCTCCGGTTCCGCCTCGTACTCGTCCAGGCTCTCGTCGGCCACGCCGTCTGCGGCAGCGACGGGACGCTCGGGCTCGTCATCGGGTTCGACCGCACGCTCTGTCTCCGTACGGCGCGGACGCCGGGCGGAGAGCTCGGACACCCGGTCGGCGGAGCGCGTGGTCGGGATGGCGAGCAGCAGCGTGACCCCAATGACGACGCCCTGCACGAGCAGCACGATCAGGCGCCAGATGCCGCCCGCTCCGGCCGGGATCTGCGCGGCGGCGGGAACAGTCGCCGTGGCGCGGTCGAACGCCCAGAGCCGGCCCGTGCCGGTGGCGCCGACGGGGGCGAGCAGCGGGTTCGCATCCATCGCCACCTCGGCACGTGAGCGGGTGACGTCGGCGGCCGCGGTGTCGGTCGAGCCGAGCGCGGTCGCGGATGGCGTCAGCAGCACGAAGTCGATGCCGAGCCGTTTGAGCTGCGCCGAGGCGTCGTAGCCGCTGCGCGACGACAGGTTGCCCGCGAGCTGGGCGAGGTCGCGTTGCCCGGCGCTCAGGCCGCGTTCGGTGTCGGCCAGGGTGGACTGGTCGTCGAGCGTCTGACCGCTGCCCCGCACGATGTCGGCCCGGATGCCGCCGCCCGGCTGCGGGACGATGCGCAGCGTGCCGGCGCGCGGCTGCGTCGCCGCCTTGGCGGTCACGACCGCGGGAAGGGTCCGCCCGTCGCTCTCGGCGACCGCGGCGTGTCCGTTCAGCGTGACGATGCCGATCGGGAGGGCGGCGATCGCCAGCGTGGCGATGGCGGCCCAGGCCGGGTAGACGGCCGCGCGCCCGAGTGCCGACAGGGCGAGCACCGCCGCGCCGATGAGCCCGAGCCAGTACAGGCCGACGGCGCTGCCCGGCCAGATGGGGACGACCGTGCCGCCGGAGACGGCGATCTGCAGGTGCAGCGCGGTGACGGCTGTCAGGAAGCCGGCGAGCGCCACGAGCAGCGCGACAATGGCCCGGACCGTGCCGCGCAGGAACAGCGCCAGGATCGCCAGCACGCCGAGCGGCGCGAGCAGGATCGGAACCAGGATGTTGGCCGACGTCGTGGGCAGCGACAGGCTGGTGGCGAGCGCATGCCATCCGCCGAGCATCCCGTCGGGGAAGCCGAGCGCCAGCTGCCAGGCGGGCGTCTGCCGGGCATCGAGCGGCACTCCGGGGTCGGCGAAGATCGACAGCCAGGCGCCGCGCGAGATCTGCTGCACGGCGAGCGGGGCGAACAGCACGAGCGCGGGCAGCGGGATGAACGCGAGCCGCGCCACGCGACGCCCGCCGAAGGCCAGGGCCGCGATCCACGCGATCAGGAGCGCGGGGATCAGGATGGGCGCGCAGGCCGCCGTCGCCGCTGCGAGGAGGGCGGTGGTGGCGCTGGCCGCCCACGACCGGCGCGCGGCGAGACCGGCGAAGAACAGCCAGGGCAGCAGGATGTGAGCGAGCACCGCGGCGGGACGGCCGCCCTGCAGCGCGACCAGCATCGTCGGAGCGAGCGCGTAGGCGAGGGCGCCGAACGCGCGCAGCGTCCCCCGGCTGGTGAGGCGGGCGGCGGCGAGCCACGCGCCCAGGGCGGAGAGCGGAAGCGCCGCCAGCCACAGCAGCACGACCGACTGCGACGGCTGCCAGAACGTGAGCGTGCCGAGCACCGCGAGCACCGCGGAGAACGGGTCGGCGGCGCCCGTGAAGCCGAGGCTCACATCCCGCCAGCCGTAGCCGAGGTCCGCCCAGAGCTGCCCGACCGACGCATCGAGCGGGAGCAGCCCGCCCCCGGCGAGAGCACCGGAGCCGATCAGGGGGAAGAACAACGCGATGCCGACGAGCAGCGCGGCGAGCACCGCCCATCCACCGCCGGTCCCGAAGAAGTCGAGGTCCTGACGCTCGCCCTGCTGCGCCACCGTCGCGGCTTCGCGCTTCAGCGCACGGGCGCGACGCACCTCGGCGAACGGGATGCGCAGGGGCGCGACGGCGGCCCAGCCCACCTCCCGCGCGGCGGACAGCCGGCGCCGGGCGTTGCCGACCGCCATCCCGGAGAACGCGACGCGGAACGCCGCGCCGAGCTCTCCGCCGATCGAGCCCGGCTCCTTGCGCAACAGCCGGACCAGCCCGCGCAGGATGCCGAGCGGCACGAGCGTGAGCCAGTGCAGCGGCACCGCCCAGCCGGGCGCGTACGCCATGCGTCGGTGCAGCTGCGCGCGACGGCGCTCCCCGCCAGGCGGCGGCGGACGGTCCACTTGCGCGACAGGTTCGGGCCGGCGAGCCCATCTCCGGCGATCGCCACGCGCGCCTGCGCCACCAGGGTGACGCGGAAGCCGGCGAGGCGCGCACGGGTGCAGAAGTCGAGGCCGTCGTCGATGGCGGGAAGGGCCGGGTCGAAGCCGTCGAGCCGCTCCCAGAGGGCCTGCCGGACGAGCATCCCGGCGCTCGAGACCGCGAGCACGTCGCTGAGTCCGTCGTGCTGGGCCTGGTCGAGCTCGTTCTCGACCAGGGGCACGGACGCGCCGAACGGGGTCATCGCCTCGCCGAACTCGCGGATGAAGGCGGGGTCGTCCCAGTCGACGAGCTTCGGTCCGACGACCGCGACCGACGGGGAGACCTCGAGGGCGGCGAGCAGGGCCTCCAGGGCCTGCGGCTCGGGGGCGGTGTCCTGCGCGAGCAGCCACAGCAGCTGCTCGGGCCCGGACGTCGGGGGAAGGACGCGGACGGCGGCGGCGACCGCTGCGCCGAACGGCAGCTTCTCGGGGAGGGAGAGGAACTGGGTCGGCCGGGATTCGGCGAGCAGCCGCGCGGCGTCGTCGGTGGACGCGCAATCGACGGCGATCACGGCGTCAGGGCGACGGGTCTGGGCCGCGAGGGCGTCGAGAGTGCGCTGCAGGTGGGGGCCGCCGCTCTGGGCGACGACGATGGCGGTGACTCTCGGATACATCGGGAGTCAGCCTAGGTCGGGGCCACGCCGAATGCGTCTTTGGGCCGGGCGCGGCGCGCCATTGCGGTCAATTCGGCGCGGCCGGCCCGTGTCAGCCGGCGGTCAGCCGGCGCGCTTGCGGAGCTTGCGGCGCTCGCGTTCGGACAGCCCGCCCCAGATGCCGAACCGCTCGTCGTTGGCGAGCGCGTACTCGAGGCACTGGGAGCGCACCTCGCACGAGGTGCAGATGCGCTTGGCGTCGCGGGTCGACCCGCCCTTCTCGGGGAAGAACGCCTCCGGGTCGGTCTGTGCGCAGAGCGCGTCGGTCTGCCAGGCGAGCGGGTTGTCGTCGTCGACCTCCGCTGACCGGACTCCCGGGACCCCGAGCCGGACCGGGTCGATGAACCAGTCGTCGGGTACCCCGGCACGATATTCGGGAACTGGCATATCGGACTCCCCACCCATGAACTGCTGAAACACGAGATTCCCGTGTGCCACTAATTACACCGTTGTCATTCGCTCACGTCAAGTCGCGAATCGTAAAGCCTTGACCGCTGGTCGAGAGTTCGCGACGCGCCGGTGAACGACAACAATCGCGACACGCCCGGTACGGTCCGCTCGGCCGGAACCGGTGTCAGGACGCCGCCTGGCGTGCTTCCCAGGCGCTGCGCACCATCTCGTCGAGGGTGTGACGCATCTTCCAGTCGAGATCGCGCGCGGCGAGCTCTCCTGAGGCCACGATCCTCGCCGGGTCGCCCGGACGTCGAGGCCCCACTTCTGGGGTGAAGCCGATTCCGGTGACCTCGGCCACCGTCGACATGATCTGCCCCACCGAGACGCCGTCGCCGCTGCCCAGGTTGTAGACGGGCTCGATCGGCTCGCGCGCATCCAGCCGCTTGGCCGCCGCCACATGCGACACCGCAAGGTCGGCCACGTGGATGTAGTCCCGCACGCAGGTGCCGTCGGGCGTCGGGTAGTCGTTCCCGTTGATGCGGGGCGTGCGCCCCTCGGCGAGGGCGTCGAACACCAGCGGGAACAGGTTGTGCGGGCTGGTGTCGCGCAGGCTCACGTCGCCCGACCCGACCACGTTGAAGTAGCGGAGGGAGGTGTGGCGCAGCCCGGCGGCGACCCCCTGGTCGCGCAGCAGCCACTCCCCGATCAGCTTGGACTCGCCGTACGGCGACTCGGGGCTCTTCGGCGTGGGCTCGGTGACGATGTCCACATCCGGCGTGCCGTACACCGCGGCGGACGAGCTGAACACGATCGCATCCACCCCGGCCTCCTGCATGGCCGCCAGCAGCACCGCGGTCGCGGTCACGTTCTGCTCGTACGTGTGCAGCGGACGCTGGACCGACACCCCGGCGTACTTGAAGCCGGCGACGTGCACCACGCCCGTGATGGCGTTCTCGGCGAAGATCGACCGCAGCAGCCCGCCGTCGAGGATGGTGCCGCGGTAGAACGGCACGCCGTCTGGCACGAACTCCGCGTGCCCGCTCGACAGGTCGTCGACCACGACGACGTCGATCCCCTGCTCCCGGAACGCCCGCACGACGTGCGCTCCGATGTAGCCTGCTCCTCCGGTCACCAACCACGCCACGGGCGGTCCTCCTGCTGCTCGATGGAGCTTCCCACCCTAGCGGGCCGCGGAAAACGGAGGAGACCGTGTGCGGCGACGACCTTGCGTCCTCCGCTCCCTGCGATGCTCCGGCGCGTCGCCGCGAGCCTCCTCCGTGCGCCAAGCGCTACACGAACGCCGCCTGGCCGGTGATCGCCCGGCCGACGATCAGGGTGTTCATCTCGCGCGTGCCCTCGTACGAGTACAGCGCCTCCGCGTCGGCGAAGAAGCGGGCCACGTCGTAGTCGAGCACGATGCCGTTGCCGCCGAGCGCCTCCCGGCACCAGGCGACGGTCTCGCGCATCTTCGACGTCGCGAAGGCCTTCGCCAGCGCCGAGTGCTCGTCGCGCTGCTCGCCGGCGTCGAGCATCTCGGAGACGCGGGTGCACAGGCCGATGGAGGCGGTGATGTTGCCCAGAGACTTGACCAGCAGGTCCTGGATGAGCTGGTGGGAGGCGATCGGCTTGCCGAACTGCACGCGCTCCTTCGTGTAGCGCAGCGCCGCCTCGTACGCGCCGACGGCGACGCCGACCGCGGCCCAGGCGACCTCGGCGCGGGTCAGGCGCAGCACGCGGGCCGTGTCCTTGAAGCTGTTCGCGTTCTGCAGCCGCAGCGACTCGGGCACGACGACGTTCTCGAGCGTGATGTCCGCGTTCTGCACGATGCGCAGCGACTGCTTGCCCTCGATCTTGGTCGCCGTGTAACCCGGGGTCGAGGTCGGGACGATGAAGCCCTTGACCTGGCCGTCCTCGGCGCTCTTCGCCCAGATGACCGTGATGTCGCTGAAGGTGGCGTTGCCGATCCAGCGCTTGGAGCCGTTCAGCACCCAGGTGTCGCCGTCGCGCGTCGCGACCGTCTTGAGGCCCTGCGCGGAGTCCGAGCCCGAGGTCGGCTCGGTCAGGCCGAACGCCCCGAGAACCTCGCCGCTCGCCAGCTTCGGCAGCCACTCCGCCCGCTGCTCGTCCGAGCCGCAGACGCCGATGGCGCCGAGGGCGAGGCCGTTCTGCACGCCGACGTAGGTGCTGACGGACGCGTCGATGCGGGCGAGCTCGAGAGCGACCCAGCCGCGGAACACGGCCGAGTTCTCGAACGGGGCGGTCTCCGCGAAGCCGAGGCCGATGGCGCCGTTGCGGTGCAGCACGTCGATGATCTGGTGCGGGAACTCCGCCTTCTCCCAGTACTCGTTGACGATCGGCTTGACCTCCGACTCGAGCTGCGCGCGGAGAGTCGCGATGAACTCCTTCTCGCGGTCGGTCAGCAGGTTCTCGTAGCCGTAGAAGTCGCCGGCGATGGTCTCGAAGGGCATGTCTGCTCCATTGCGTCCACTGTGGATGGGTCGGGCGCCCGTCAGCCTAGGGAAGGCGAGCCGCGTGCGACAAAGCGATTGGTAGTTTGGTCCAACGCGACGAAAGGGATGAGGACGCATGTTTGTGCGCATCGGCAACACTCCGCGCGACTACGCGTGGGGGTCCACCACCGCGATCGCCGGCCTGCTCGGAACGGAGCCCAGTGGCGGCCCGGAGGCGGAGCTGTGGCTGGGCGCGCATCCCGGCTCCCCTCCCGCGTGCTCGACCCGGCCCTGGCGGACGGCGCGGCCGATCTGGCGGCGTGGGAGCGCACGAGCGACCTGCCGTACCTGCTGAAGGTGCTGGCCGCCGACGGTCCGCTGTCGCTGCAGGCGCACCCGTCGCCCGAGCAGGCGCGCGCCGGCTTCGAGCGGGAGAACGCGGCAGGGCTCGCCGCGGACTCGCCCGACCGCAACTACAAGGACCCGTTCCACAAGCCGGAGCTGATCTTCGCGCTCAGCGACCCGTTCGAGGCGCTGTGCGGGTTCCGCGACCCGGCGGAGAGCCGTGCCGCGCTCGAACGGCTGGCGGCGGCCTCCCCGGGCGGGGCCGTGCTCTCGGGCTTCGCCCGCACCCTCGACGGCGAGCCCGGCGCGGTGCTGCGTCGCGCGACCGAGTGGCTGCTGGGCGGCGACACGGATGTGGACCTGCTGGTGGCCGAGGTGGTCGCCGCCGCTCGCGCGCTCCCCGGCGACCGGGATGCGGACACCGTGCGGATGCTCGACGAGGCGTTCCCCGGCGACCCCGGCATCGTGCTCGCGCTGCTCCTCAACCGGGCGACCCTGCGGCCCGGCGAGGTGCTGTACCTGCCGGCGGGCAACATCCACGCGTACCTCCGCGGGCTCGGCATCGAGCTGATGGCCGCGTCCGACAACGTGCTGCGCGGCGGCCTCACCCGCAAGCGCATCGACGTGCCGGAGCTGGTCTCCGTGCTCGACTTCTCGCCGATCCGCGCCACTCCGCTCACGCCGGAGCATCCGGCGGCCGGTGTGGAGGTGTTCCGGCCGGATGTGCCGGACTTCCAGCTGTCGCGCATCCAGCTGGACGCCGACGTGCCGTCGACCGAGCTGCCGCTGACCGGGACCGCCATCGCGCTCTGCACCGATGGGACGCTGGAGCTCACCGGCGCCGGAGGGTCGCTGCGCCTGGCCCGCGGCGAGGCGGCCGTGGTGACCGCCGACGAAGGCACCCTGTCGATCGCGAACGGCCCGGGGACGCTGTTCGTGGCCACGCCGAACCGGTGAGCTATCCTGCGGAAGTGACGAGCCCGACCACCGCCCTGAGCGACCGGATCCGCGCCGAGCGCTCGGCCTCCGGCACCGGCGAGGCGGTGTTCGCCGCTCTCGTGCTGTTCACGCTGTTCGCCGGCGAGTTCTGGCGCAACCTGATCAGCTGGCCCGGATACTTCGTGCTCGCCGCCGCGCTGGCCGTCATCAGCGGTGTGCTGCTGTGGCGGTCGCGGCCGACATTCCGCTGGCGGAATACGCCGAAGACGCTGCTGCTCTTCCTCGCCCTGTGCGTGATCTCGATCGCGTGGTCCGCGTACCCGGGGGCGAGCGCCCTGGGCGTCATCGCGCAGCTGGCGACGACGCTCGGCGGGCTCTTCCTCGCGCTGCGGCTCACCCGCCGGGGGCTGCTCAGCGCCCTTGGCAACGCGTTCCGCTGGATCCTCGGGCTCTCGCTCGTCTTCGAGCTGGTGGTGGCGCTGTTCGTCCGGCAGCCCGTCCTGCCCCTGACGCCCGCGCAGGCGGTGCCGTCGGGCAAGCTCCCGCAGGCGTTCTACTGGAGCCGCGACCTGCTGTTCCACGGCGGCCCGATCCAGGGCATCGTCGGCAACAGCAACCTGCTCGCGATGATCGCGCTGCTCGCGATCGTGGTGTTCGGCATCCAGGTGGCGGACCGCACCACGCGTCACGGGTCGGCCGCCATCTGGCTCGTCATCGCGGTGCTGGAGCTCGCACTGACCCGCTCCGCGACGGTCATCGCGGCGACCCTGGCCACGGCGGTCGTGCTCGGCTTCGCCCTGTGGACTCGGCGGGTCGGCCCCGACCGCCGGACGCCGGTCTACGTGGTGGCTTTCGCGTCCCTGGCGGCGGTGATCGTCCTGGTCTCGGTCTTCGCGCCGCGCATCCCCGCGCTGTTCGGCAAGAGCGAGGACCTCACCGGACGCCTCGACATCTGGAGCAAGGTGATCGGCCTGGCGCAGCAGCGCCCGGTGTTCGGCTGGGGGTGGATCAGCTACTGGGCTCCGTGGGTGAAGCCGTTCGACGGTCTGGCCACCCGCAACGGCGTGGAGTACCTCCAGGCCCACAACGCCTGGCTCGACGTGTGGATGCAGGTCGGCGTGATCGGGCTCGTGGTGTTCATCCTGTTGGTGCTGAGCACGCTCGGCCGCTCCTGGTTCCTCGCGGTCGACCGGCACCGCTTCAGCGTCGCGGACGAGCGCCCGTACACGGCGACGGACCTCCTCCCCTGCTGCTGCTGGCCGCCCTCATCGCGCAGAGCTTCGCCGAAAGCCGCATCCTGATCGAAGGAGGCTGGGCGCTCCTCGTGACGCTCGCCGTGTCCACAAAGCGGACCGCGCACTGACGCCCCGTAGTCTGTTCGCATGGCAACGCCCCGACGGACCCTGGTGCCGCCCGCGGTGACCGAGTTCCTGGGCTCCGCCCGGTTCACCTCGACGCTGGCCCTGCTCGCCGTGGTCACCGGGTTCTCGACGCACGCCATCCGCGGCCTCATCGGCTGGCCGGGCCTGATCGGCGCGCTCTCGGTGCTGGTCGCGCTTGCCGCGGTGTCGTTCGCCGCGCAGTGGCGGCTGATCGAGTGGCACGGGCTCCTTCCCGTCTCCGCGCTGCTGTTCGTCGGCTGGTGCGCCCTCTCCATCCTGTGGAGCCAGTACCAGTGGGCCACCTCCGGCGCGGTGATCTACCAGCTGATCTTCGCGTTCCTCGCCGTGTACATCGCCCTCGTGCGCGACGCGATCCAGATCGTCCGCGTCGTCGGCGACGCCCTGCGGTTCCTGCTGACACTGTCGCTGTCGCTCGAGGTGCTGAGCGGCCTGCTGCTCGACGCGCCCATCCCGTTCCTCGGCATCCAGGGCAACATCGCCGCCGGCGGTCCGATCCAGGGCCTGTTCGGCACGCGCAACCAGCTCAGCATCGTCGCCCTGATCGCGTTCGTCACGTTCCTGGTCGAGCTGCGCACGCGGTCCGTGCGCCCGCCCGTGGCTGCGTTCTCGATCACGCTCGCCGGGCTGTGCATCCTGCTCGCCCACTCCCCCGTCATCGCCGCGGTGTCGGTGGTGGTCGGACTGGCGACCCTCGCGCTGTACCTGATGCGGAAGGCGCCCGCGCAGCAGCGGCCCTACTACCAGTGGGGGCTGGCCATCCTGACCGTGGCGGTGCTGATCGTCGCCTACATCTACCGCACGCGTGTGATCGACCTGCTCAACGCACGCGCCGACTTCCAGGTGCGCTACCAGCTGTGGATCCAGATCTGGCAGCTCATCCCCGTGCAGCAGATCATCGGCTGGGGATGGGTGGGCTCCTGGCCGACGGACCTCTACCCGTTCACGGCGATCGAGGCGAACACCGGGGTGTACCACTCGGACGGGCTCAACGCCTACCTCGACGTCTACCTGCAGGTGGGCCTGATCGGCCTGCTGCTCTTCGTCGCCCTCATCGCGCTGGCGTTCGGCCGCTCGTGGCTGCTGGCCTCGAACCGCCGCAGCACGGTCTACGCCTGGGCGCCGCTGGTGCTCGTGGCCCTGCTCGTGACCAGCGTCTTCGAGAGCTCCATCCTCGTGGAGTCCGGATGGATGCTGCTCGTCATCTGCACCGTCAAGGCCTCGCAGGGGATGAGCTGGCGGCTGCGGCTGCCGCACCGCGACGCGAGCTGACGCCCCGGCCGATGGCGCGCATCCCGACCAGGTGCACGGCGAGGCCGACGGCGGGGCCGGCGGCGAGCGCGAGCGCCGCACGCCCGGCGAGGGGAAGCGGCACGAAGAGCAGGGCGAGCGTGACGACGGAGGCGGCCACCCAGCCGACGGCGTAGAGGCCGTGGAGGTTGCGTGCGAGCACGGCGGACCCGCTGACGAACAGCGCCCCGATGAGGCCGGAGGAGGCGATGAGCGCCACGAGCACGCCCGCCGAGAGGTCGAACTGCTCGCCGAACACGACGTGCATGACCGGCTCCCCCACAGCCATGCAGCGCCGCAGAGCAGAAGGATGACGGCGGCGATGCCCGCGAAGAGCACGGCCATCGTGCGGCCGGTGCGCTCGGGGTGATGCGAGAAGCGGCTCACCAGGAAGCTGGACAGGGCCGTCAGCGGCACCAGGATCGGCGCGCGCGTCAGCGTCACCGCGAGCACCAGGGAGCCCAGGTCGGAGTGGTTCGCGGGCCCCGCGAAGAACGACAGCACCAGCGGGAACCCGTTGATGAGCACGGCCGTCGCGGAGGCGGCCAGCATGGTGCGGCCGGTGTTGCCGACGAGCGCCCGCACGCCGAACGCCACCCGGGCGTTGGCGACCAGCGCGCGCGGCGCGGTGAGGAAGACGATCGCGAGCGACACCGGGAACGGCGCGATCACGGCGATCGCCAGCGGGACGATGTCGTGGGTGACGCTCAGCACGGCCACGACGCCGACGACGCGGAGGAGGCCGTCCAGGGCGACGATCGCGGCGAGCTGCCGCCACATCCCGGCGCCGGCCATGACGCCGGAAGCGGCGGCGACCAGGCAGTTGAGGGCGGCGCCGAGGGCGACGAACCACGCCAATCCGGCGTTCGCCTGACCCAGGCTCGGCACGGCCCAGAGCACGCTCGTCGCGATCACGACGACGCCCACGACCAGCGCGGCGACGCCGGCGAAGGCCCAGAGGGAGGTGCGGCGGGAGGATGGCGCGGCCGCGGCATCCTGAACCACCGTCTGGGCTGTCGCACGCGTCGACTCCTGCTGCAGCCCGAACAGGATGCCGACCACCAGGAACAGCGCCGACCAGAAGACGGAGAACACGCCGTAGCCGGCGGCGCCCACCTCGGTGTACACGCGCCAGGTGACGACGTAGCCCGCGATGCCGGAGATCGCCGTCGCGCCCAGGATCAGGACCACCGACGAGCGAGCGGACCGCGGCGCCGACGCCTCCTCGATGTCCGGGATGGGCTCGTTGAGCGGTTCGAAGGCGGTGATGGGTCTCTCCCGTGGCGCGTGAAAGGATGGACGGCGGCCGCGCTCGCGGCACGCCAACCCTACGACGAAAGTCTGGACGCAGTGACGATCGACATCATGATGCCGTTCTACGGCGACCCGGGCCTCTTCCGCGACGCGGTGGAGAGCGTTCGGGCCCAGACCGACGGCGATTGGCGCCTGGTCGTGATCGACGACGTCTACCCCGACACCGCGCCCGGCCAGTGGGTCTCGTCGCTCGGAGACGCGCGCATCGAGTACGTCCGCAACGAGGCCAACCTCGGCGTGAGCGGCAACTTCAGCAAGTCCGTCGACCTCGTGCGGGCCGGGCACTTCGTCCTGATGGGATGCGACGACCTGATGGAGCCGGGTTACGTCGCCGGCATGCACGCCGCCATCGCGCGTCACCCCGGCGGCTCCTACTACCAGCCCGCCGTCACGGTGATCGGCGACGACGGGAAGCCGTCGCTGCCGCTCGCCGACCGGGTGAAGGCCTGGTACCGGCCCTCGCACACGGAGCCCGTGACTATGTCCGGTCAGGAGCTGGCGGTCAGCCTGCTGCGCGGCAACTGGACCTACTTCCCCTCGATCTGCTGGAGCACGGAGGCTGTGCGCCGGCACGGCTTCGACGCCGCGTTCGACGTGGTGCTCGACCTGGCCCTCCAGCTCGACATCGTGCTCGACGGGGGCAGCCTCGTGCTGCTGCCCGAGCACACGTTCCGCTACCGGCGCCACGCGGGCAGCGTCTCGTCGTGGACGGCCCAGGACGGCACCCGTTTCGACGAGGAGCGCGCCTTCTTCCTGGATGCGAAGAAGCGGCTGACGGCCCGCGGCTGGCGGCGCGCCGCGCGGGTCGCCGGTGCGCACTGGTCGTCGCGGCTGAACGCGGCGACGAAGCTGCCGGGTGCGATCGCGAAGCGCGACGGCAGCGGCCTGCGGGCGCTCAGCCGGCACATCCTGCGCGGCTGGTGACGGCCCCGGCGCTCTAGCGGATCGAGCCGGTCTCGACCCGTGCGCCGGCATCCGGGCACAGGCGCCGGAGGTCGGCAGCGAGGCCGGAGTCGCGGGTGCGGACGGTCACGCCCGTCCCCCACACCTTCAGCGCGGCGCACACCTGCTTCGGGTCGTCGGCGCGCATCGAGTAGCCGAAGGGACGGATCGGGTCGCCGTCCCTGGTGGCGGAGGCCCCGAGCAGCCAGAGGTTGACGAATCCGTCCGCCCGCCAGTCGGAGTACCCGGCCAGCATCGTCTTGGCATGCGCTGGATCCTTCAGCGCGAACAGCGTCGGCAGGACGGCGTCGCCCGAGGCCACGCCCTGGCCGTGCACGATGTCCAGGTACGGCAGGAGGGTTCCCGGTGTCGGCTGGCTGGGCACCACGCTCGCGGCGGTCGCGACGACGGCCAGGAGCACGCCGCCGACCGCGGCGACACGCCTCCACACGGTCAGAGCGACGGGTGCGATCCGGTCGAGCGCCATCCCGAGCACCAGCACCAGCAGCAGGATGCCGAGGAACCACACCAGCTTGGCCGGGTAGTAGCCCCAGCCGTACTGCCCCGGCCCCACGCTGGCGGCGAGATAGGCGTAGACGGCGAGGGCCGGCAGCACGACGCCGAGCACGCCCAGGAGGTCGGATCGCCGGCCGGGTGAGGTGGCCGTGGCGGCGGCGAGGGCGACGGCGATGCCGGCCAGCACGAACAGCAGCGCGGGCGTCACCGGGGCCATCGATCCGCCCTGGGCCAGGGCGCTGTGCTCCTGGCGGAGGTCCGGCAGGGAGAACAGCACGACGTAGCCGAGGAGTTGCAGCGCCGAGACGGCGAGAGCCGCCCACAACACCCAGCCGACCCCCTGCCGCCACGGACGTCCGGTCAGCCACCGCACACCCGCGATGGCGGCGAGGGTGAGCGGGATCGCCGCGAGGAAGGCCCACAGCCCGAGCAGCGCGGTCGCATCCAGCAACAGCACGCAGACCGCGGCGACGGGCGTGCGGCGAGCTCCCCGCCAGGCGAGCCAGGCAGCGAAGAGGCAGGCGAGCGTGGGCATGACGTTGTAGAAGCCGAACTGGAACGAGAACCCGGCCACGAACCACGAGAGGATCAGCGCGGAGCCCAGCACCGCCGCGATCGAGCGCAGCACGGGGTGACGGCCGCGGACGAGCTGGCCGGCGGTCAGACCGGCCAGGAACGCCGCGACGACGGTCGTCGCCGCGAACACGCCCGCCATCGCGGCGATGTCGTGCTGGAGCAGGCCCGGCGCGTCCGGCGCAGCGCGCCCGGTGACCATCGCGGCGGCGATCAGCACCGACACCAGCGGCGAGACGTTGGGGTGGAGGGAGGGGATGAGCCCGTCGTCGGCGATCAGGAAGCGCGACTGCACCAGGTTCCAGACGGCGTCGTTCTGCATCGCCCACGACAGCGCGTGCCCGTCGCGCAGCAGGGGCAGCGCGCAGAAGACCGCGGCGGTGACGGCTGGGAGCACGCCCGCGGCCAGCGCGGTCCCCCAGGCGCGACGCGAGGGCGGCCGGTACCCCGTGCCGAACACGACGGCGGCGCATCCCGCGAGCGCGATGAGCACGAGCACGAGGAGGTTCCCCGCCGCAAGGCCCAGACCGACCTTGTGGAAGACCCGGACCGCGAAGGCGCTCACCGCGAGCGGCACGACGACGCCGGCGGCGACACCCACCGGGCGCGAGCGGAGCGCGGCGGCCACGGACAGCGCGGACGCGGCGGCGAGCACCCACACCGTCGCGCCGGCCATCGCGAGCACGACGCCGATCAGCGTCGCAGCGAACAGCACGCCGGCCACCCAGAACCGGGAGGGAGAACGCCGGATGGTATCGTCCACCTGTTCCCTTTCCGCCAGCCCGCCCGGGCGGTCCGCCGCCCGCACTCGAAACTACCTCACGAGCCGGGGCGGCGAATCCGCGATCGACAGGATGCCGTGATGACCGCTCAGCCCGGCCCCCGGACCGGTGCGCGAGGAGCGTGGGCGACGTTCTGGCTGGCCTTCGGCGTGCTCTTCCTGATGATGGGGTCGTACTCCTTGGCGACACCGCAGGGCGCGAGCCCCGATGAGCCCGCGCACGCCATGCGCGCCTACGCGGCCGCCCACGGGCAGCTCTTCGGCCCGGAGTCCACCGCCGTCCCCGGCACGCTCGATCTCCGCGTCTCGGAGTACTTCGCGCAGCTCGAGAAGCACATGCCGTGCTTCAAGCGCGACATCACCCGGACACCCGCCTGCGTCACGCCGATCGCCCATCAGGATGCGCCCGCCACCGGCCACTCCTCCACCGGAGTGAGCACGCCCGTCTTCTACCTCGCCGTCGGCTGGCCGACCATCGCCCTGGACGGGGCGAAGGGTCTCTACGCGATGCGCCTGGCGGGCGCCGCGCTCTGCGCCGCCCTGCTGGCCCTCGCGTTCGTCGCCGTGCGGTCCCTCCCGCGGCGGCGCTGGGCGACGCTCGCGCTCGGGGCCGGGGTCACGCCGATGACACTGTTCCTCTGCGGCACCGTGAACCCGAACGGCCTGGAGGTCGCCGCGACCGCCGCCGCCTTCGCGCTGCTCGCCGCGACCTTCGGCAGCGCGTCCTCGCGCGGAGTGCTGGCCTGGCGGCTCGCGGGCGTGACGGTGGTGAGCATCCTGCTCGTCAACACCCGGAGCATCGCGCTGCTCTGGCTGCTGCTCGCCCTCGTCGCCGCGCTCATCCTCTCCGAGGGAGCGGTGCTGCGACGGGTGTTCCGCTGGTGGCCCACCTGGGTTGCCGTCGGCATCGTCGTCGCCGTGACCGGCACGGTGGCGCTGTTCTACCTGCGGCCCCGCCCGCTGACGCCCGCCTACCAGCCGATCGGCGCCGGCAGCACCTGGGGTCAGGGCTTCTCGTGGGCGTTCGACCAGACCTTCTCGTTCATGAACGGGTGGATCGCCCAGTTCGGCTGGCTGGAGATCCCGTCCCCCGCCATCGCCATCGCGGTCTGGGCCTCCGTCGGCGGCGCCCTGCTGCTGACCGGTCTCGTGCTCGGCGGCCGTCGCACCGCCCTCGCCGCCCTCCCGATCGCGCTGGCGCTCCTCCTCGTCCCGCCGCTCTCGCAGGCCGCCGTGATCGGCGTCGCCGGCTACATCTGGCAGGGCCGGTACACCCTCGCGCCGGCCGTTATGCTGCTGGTGCTC
Source organism: Leifsonia xyli subsp. cynodontis (assembly GCF_050632205.1). Classification (GTDB taxonomy): domain Bacteria; phylum Actinomycetota; class Actinomycetes; order Actinomycetales; family Microbacteriaceae; genus Leifsonia; species Leifsonia xyli_D. Next base: position 365,298 of record NZ_CP192578.1, on the reverse strand, counting down.
GCGGGCATCGGCCTCGACCGCGCCCGTCCGGCCGTGGAGCCTGCGGGACGGCTGCGGCCCGTGGTGCGCGTGGCGCTCATCCTGCTCGTGCTCGGCCAGGCCGGCGCGTTCCTGTGGATGCTGCGCCGCTACGTCACGGGCCTCACGAGCACGGGCACCTGGCTCGACCTGCTCCGTGCGCCCGTGTGGCAGCCGCCCGGCGGATGGATCGCCCTGGCCATCGCGCTGACCGCCGCCGCGGCCGTGGGCGCGTGGCTCCTCGACCGCGCCGTCGCGGCGCGGCCCGTGCGAGAATAGAGCGCTCGCTCATCCCCCATCTAGTACCGTGACTGCCATGCCCTTCGCCCTTTCCGACACTCTCATCGTCATGCCCGCCTTCAATGAAGAGGAGTCTGTGGCAGCGGTGATCGCCGAGGTCCGGCAGAAGCTCCCCGGCGCGGCCGTCCTGGTCGTCGACGACGGCTCGCTGGACGCGACGGCGGAGGTCGCACGCGCAGCCGGAGCGCAGGTCGCCTCGATGCCGTTCAACATGGGCGTCGGCGGAGCGCTGCGCCTGGGCTTCCAGTACGCGGTCGAGAACGGCTACTCGGTGGCGGTGCAGATCGACGCGGACGGGCAGCACGATCCGGGCCTCGTCCCGGCGCTGCTGGCCGGGCTGGACGACGCCGACCTGGTCATCGGCGCCCGGTTCTCCGGCGAGGGCGACTACACCGTGCGCGGCCCGCGCAAGTGGGCGATGAGCGTGCTGTCGACCGTGCTGAGCCGCGTCGTCCGCACCCCGCTCAAAGACACGACGAGCGGCTTCAAGGCGAACGGCCCGCGGGCGATCGCGCTGTTCGCGCACTCGTTCCCGGCCGAGTACCTGGGCGACACCATCGAGGCGCTCGTCATCGCCGGTCGCGCCGGGCTGCGCGTCCGCCAGGTGCCGGTCGCCATGCGCCCACGCGCCGGCGGCCAGCCCTCGCACAACTTCATCAAGTCCACGGTCTATCTCGGACGCGCGTTCATCGCCCTGCTCGTGGCGCTCATGCGCCCCCGCACTGCCCTGAAGGAGACGGCGACCGCCTGATGTCCCTCACCAGCTACATCTTCGGAATCCTCGCCGCGCTGCTCACGCTCGCGGTGGTCATCGAGATGCTCCGGCGCGGCCGGATGCGCGAGCGGCACGCCATCTGGTGGATGGTCGCCGGCACGCTCGCCCTCCTGATCGGCGTCTTCCCGGCGATCCTCAACTGGGCGGCGGACCTGATCGGCGTCGGCGCGCCGGTGAACCTCGTCTTCTTCGTCAGCATCGCGGTGCTCTTCCTGGTCTGCATCCAGCACAGTTCGGAGCTGACCACGCTGGAGAGCAAGTCGCGCACCCTGGCCGAGCGGAGCGCCCTGCAGGATCTTCGGATCAGCCAGCTCGAACAGCGCGTGGCCGAGCTCAGCCGCGAGCAGGAGTAGCCGGGTGAGGGGGATCTGGCGTCCGCTCCTCGTGGTGTGGGCGCTCCTGTCGGCGCTGTGCGCCTGCTGGGCCCTGGCGACCCCGGTGGCCGCGTCGCCCGACGAACCGGCCCACATCATCCGCGCGGCGAGCGTGGTGCGCGGGGAGTGGGTGGGGCCCGCCTCCTCGCACGGCAACCTCGTGACGGTGCCGGGGTACATCGCCCGCACCGCCCAGGAGACCTGCACCGCGTTCCACTACGAGCGGACCGCCGACTGCGTCACCCGTGGACCGGATGCGGCCCCCGCGCCGTCCGACCCGGCCGCGCTCACGACGGCGCCGACCACAGCGGGGCTCTACAACCCGGCGTACTACCTCGTCGTCGGCTGGCCGTCCCTGCTGTTCCATGACACGGCGGGCGTTTACGCGATGCGCGTGGTCAGCGGCATCCTGGCCGCGCTGTTCGCCGCCCTCGGCTTCGCCATGCTGTGGACGCTCCCCCGCCGTGCCATCACGCTGCTCGGCTTCGCGCTGGCCACCACGCCCGCTCTGCTGTTCCTCGGCGGCTCGGTGAACCCGACGGCCGTCGAGGCGACCGCCGTGCTCGCCCTGTTCGCCGCGATGGTGGCCATCGTGCTCGATCCGCGCCCCGAGCGGCTCGCCGTGCGCGCGGTCGTGGTGGCCGTGTCCGGTGCGTTCGCCGTCAACGCCCGCGGGCTGTCACCGCTCTGGGTGCTGCTCGCGATCGCAGTGCCGCTTCTGCTCGCTCCCCTGACGATCCTGCGCGACCTGCTGCGCAGACGACCGGTGTGGATCGCCGCCGCAGTCGTCGCGCTGGGCACCGTGTTCGCGATGGGGTGGACGCTGGGCAGCAACTCGCTCTACAACGCGGTGGAGAACCCCGACACGACGCCTCAGCACTTCCCCGGCCTCGGCACCAACCCGCTCAGCGGCTTCTGGATCACCTTCGTGCGCACCATCGAGTACGCGCACGGCGCGATCGGGCTCTTCGGCTGGCTGGACACGCCCGCCCCGCCGGAGGTGTTCTTCGTCTGGGCGGCCCTCATCGGCGCACCCCTGCTGGCGGCGGTGTGTCTGCTGCGCGGACGGCTGCTGGTCTTCGCACTGACCCTGCTCGGTGCGTACGTGCTGATCCCGCCCCTGGTGCAGGCGGCGTACATCACCGGAGGCGGCATCATCTGGCAGGGCCGCTACGCGCTGCCGCTGCTGGTGGGCCTCTGCGTCGGACTCGCCGTGGCACTCGACCACGCGTTCGAGCTCTCGCCTGAAGCGCGCTGGCTGCGCCGGGCCACGCTCGTCACCATGACGGCCCTCGCGGTGGCCCAGTTCTACGCGTTCGAGAACACGCTCCGCCGCTACACCGTCGGCCCGACCGGCTCGCTGAAGGTCATGCTCGTCGGAGCGCCGCCGTGGAATCCTCCGGGCGGGGTGCTGCTGTGGCTGCTGCTCGCGGCCCTGCTGCTCGGCGTCGGCGTGTGGCTGACAGTCCGAGCGTCGCGCCGCCTCCCGGTGGCGGCCGGGGTCGCTCCCGTGCCCGTCGCCGCGTAGACGCGCCGTTCCATCCCGGTCCCCGGCGCGGTCGCGCTCATCCGCTAGGGTGTGGCCGTGCCTCCTCAGACCGACGCCGGCCTGCGGGCGACGACGCCCGCCGCCCTCCTGTGACGTCCATGTCGCCGGCGCGCACGGAGGCCGCCGCCCGCATCCTCGCCGTGACGCGCCCCGCATCCACTCGCCGGCCGTTCGTCGCCTTCGTCGTCGCGTGGGCCACCCTGGCCGTGCTCGGGACGATCTGGGCCTGGGCGACCCCGCCCTCCGCCTCGCCGGACGAACCGGCGCACATCGTCCGGGCCGCGAGCGTCGTCCGCGGTCAGCTGTTCGGCGAGCCGTCGGCCTGGGGCAACCTGGTGCAGGTGCCGCGGTACGTCGCCGACGCGCACCTCACCACCTGCTACGCCTTCCAGCCCACCATCCCTGCTGCTTGTCCGCTGCCGGCGGAGGCCGATCCGGGTGCGATCGTGACCGCGCCGACCTCCGCCGGGCTGTACAACCCGCTGTACTACGCCCTCGTCGGCTGGCCGTCGCTGCTGTTCCACGACGCCGGAGGGCTGATGGCGATGCGGATCGCGAGCGCCGTCCTCTCCGCCCTGTTCGCCGCGCTCGCGTTCTCGACGGTGACGACCCTGCGCGAGCGGCGGATGCCCGTGCTCGCGTTCGCGGTCGCCGTCACCCCGATGCTGCTGTTCCTCAGTGGAACGGTGAACCCGAGTGCGGTCGAGGCCACGGCGACACTGGCGGTCTTCTGCGGGATGCTCGCCGTGACCCTCTCCCCCGATCCCGAGCGGTTGCGCGGGCGGGCGATCGTCGTCGCGGTGTCGGCGGTCGTCGCCATCAACGCCCGCGGGCTGTCGCCGCTCTGGGTGCTCGCCGCCCTCCTGGTGCCGCTGCTGCTGGCGCGCGGCGCGACCATCCGGAACCTGCTGCGTCGCCCCGCGGTACTCTCCGCCATGGCCGCGATCGCCGTCGGCGCCATCGCGGCGATCGGCTGGACGCTCGCCACCAACTCCCTCGCCAACGCGATCGCCCATCCGGAGGACGCCCTGCAGTTCCCGGGCGTCGGCGCGTCCCCGATCACCGGGTTCCAGAAGGTCTTCCTCGGCACGGTCGGATACTCGCAAGGCCTGGTCGGACTGTTCGGCTGGCTCGACACCCCCGCGCCCGACGCCGTGCTGTACGGCTGGGGGCTCGCCATCGGGGCCCTCGGCGCCGGCGCCCTCCTCGTGCTGCGCGGGCGCCGGCTCCTCGTCGCCGCTGTGCTGGTCGGCGCGTTCCTGCTGCTGCCCGCGCTGGTGCAGGCGGTGTACATCCACGGCGGCGGGCTGATCTGGCAGGGCCGCTACAACCTGCCGCTGTTCCTCTGCCTCGTGATCGGGCTCGCGGCGCTGCTCGGCGACTCCGCCTTCCGCACGCGGCACAGCCGGCTGCGGCTCCGCGTGCTCGTCGTCGGCGGGGCGGTCGTCGCGCAACTCTGGGCGTTCGAGACGGCGCTGCGCCGGTACGCCGTCGGCTCGAACGGCTCCGTCACGGTGCTGCTGTTCGGCTCGCCCGCGTGGGCGCCTCCCGGTGGTACCGTCCTGGTGCTGCTGGCCGCCGCTGCCGCATTCCTCGCGGCGGGGGTGCTCCTGTTCCGCGCGACCGCGGAAGAGGACGGCGAGCGCCGGTCTACGCCGGTTGCAGCAGGTCCCGCAGCACGTCCAGTCTCCCCGGCTCGCCAGCCGGGCGTAGCGGTCCCCTCGGGCGAGACGGAGCACCGGAAGCAGGCGTCGCAGCCGGCTGACCGGGAGCGCGGCGCGTTCGGCCTCGAACGCGGCCTTCTCCTCGGCGAGCGCCCGGTGATCGCCGGGGACCCCCTCGGCGCTGCCGAGACGGTCGGCCAGGATGCGCGAGCGCTGCGCGAGCATCCGGTTGCGTTCTCCGCGCCGGCCGAGCACACGCCCCACCTTGTGGCGGAGGGTCGGGTCGCCGGCCCCGATCTGGTTCTCGTCGTGCCGCCGGTAGCGGGTGAGCGGGCGTTCGCTCAGGTCGAGCCGACCGCGAGCCGCCGCCTGCACGGCCAGCCACTCGTCGTGCACCCATTCGGCCGGGAACGGCAGAGCGGCCCGCAGCAGGTCGGCGGACACCATCGCCGTGGCGCCGGTCGCCAGGTTGCGCCGGACGAAGGCGTCGAAGGCTCGGCCTGAGTGCACAGCCGCCCGCTCGTCGTCGCTCACCTCGAGGACGCCGAAGAGCGTCCCGCCGACCGGCCGGCTGTCGTCGTCGATCAGCGTGGCGTCGGTGTGGAGGAAGCCCAGCCCGGGGCGGGAGGCGAAGTAGTTCGCCATCCGCTCCAGCTTGTCGGGCTCCCACTCGTCGTCCTGGTCGCTGAGGGCGATGAGGTCGCCGTCGCACGCGCGAAGCGCCTGCTCGAAGTTCGCCGTGACGCCGAGTGGGCTGTCGTTGCGCAGCACGACCAGCTGCGGCGTCGGCGCGCCGGACGCCCGGTGCGCCGCGACCTCCTGCTCCAGGATCGCCACGGTGTCGTCCACGGAGGCGTCATCGGACACGACCAGCTGCCGCGGCGTCACCGTCTGCGCCAGGATGCTGGCGAGCTGCCGCCGGATGAACCGGGCCCCGTTGTGCGTGCACAGGGCGACGGAGATCGCCGGTGCGGCAGCGACGCGCGCGTCCGTCATCGGCGCCCCAGCCGGCTCCGGATCTTCTTCGCGACGACGGCGGGGCCGCCGTTGCGCAGGTAGTGGAAGAACAGCCCGACGTCGTGACGGATGCCGTGCTTCTTGCGACGGGTGGAGGTGCGGCGAACCGGAGCGCCGGAGCCGACGACCCCGCGCGCCACCAGGTCGGCGGCGTGCCGCGGGTCGGCCACGAAGCGCACCAACGGGGCGAGCACCACGCTCCAGAAGAAGCGCTGACGCACGCGCGCCACGTTCCGCCGGGCGGCGCGGACGAACTTCTCGTCGTACAGCACCTTCTCGAGCGCGGCGACCAGCGCATCCACATCGCCGGACGGGACGACGACCCCGAGGCCCTCCTCCTCGACGAGCTGCGCGAAGTGGTCGCCCTCGGTGACGACCATCGGCAGACCCGCCCAGAGGTAGTCGAGGATGCGCGTGCGGAACGAGAACGTCGTCTCGACGTGCGAGAAGTGCGTGCTGACGCCCGCATCCGCCTCGGTCAGGTAGTTCTGCCGGTCGGCGTAGTCGACCCAGGAGCTGTTGAAGAAGACCGCGCTGTCGAGCACGCCGAGGTCGCGGGCGAGCTGGCGCGACTCGGCCACGATGCCCATCTCGGGCACGCCCGGGTGCGGGTGCTTGGTGCCCTGGAAGAACAGGCGGACGTCGTCGTGCGTCTGCGAGAGCCGGGCCACGGCCTCGATCAGCGACTTCGGGTCGAACCAGTTGTAGAGGCCGCCGCTCCACAGCAGCAGCTTGTCGTCGCGTCCGATCCCGGGCAGCACCCCCTTGAGCACGTCGCGCTCGTGGGCGGGCGGCGTCTCGGAGAGGCCGAACGGCACGACGTCGATGAGCCCGTCGAGGTCCGGGTCGTCGTCGTAGTTGGCCGGGTTGATGCGACCGAGCGCCGCCAGCTGACCGAGGTAGAAGTGGCGCTGCCGCTCGGACGCACAGAGGAAGAAGTCGCCGCGCTCCAGCTGCTCGTTGAGCACGTCGGTGGCGTCGCCGACCTGCTTGTCCCACTGCGCGCGCCCGAGCTCCCGGCCCTGCTCCAGCTGCTCCAGGTGCATCGGATCGTAGACGTCGGCGACGATGATCTTGTCGGTCTTGCGCAGGCTCTCGAACAGCGCCATCGCCAGACCCTGGAACACGATGACGTCGCTCTCGCGCTCGAGCGCCCGCATCGCGCGGTCGTCGCCCGGGCGCACGTGCACCACGTCGAACGGCGCCGACACCGGCTCGACGCCGGCCAGCGACACCAGCGTCACGACGTTGTCCTTCGCAAGCGCGTCCGCCATGCTCCAGGCGCGGATGGCCGGGCCGGCCATCTTGGCGCCGATCGGGTCTCCCGTGATGATCAGCACGCGGGTGACGGCGGGGCGCTCGGTGACCGGGAACGCCGTCGCCAGCTTGTCGTAGCCCTCGAGGTAGTGCTCGTCGGTGTACGAGGGGGCGTCCGTCTCGCCGAACAGCGACCAGATGCGGCTGTCGGCGACCACGCGGGTGCTCTGGATGCGCTCGCGGTCCGCCGCGAGGCCCGGGAGGTGCTCGACGAACTGGTCGATCGCATAGACGGCGGCCACCGTCTCCTTGTCGATCTCCATCGTCGGGTCGTTGGAGCCGCCCTTGCGCAGGTCGAACTCGGTCGAGTCGAGGCCGCCCTTCGCCACGCCACGGCGGATCGTCAGCGCGAGGGTCGCCGGCAGCGCCGTCGCGAGCGCCTCCTCGCCGAGGTTCTTGTACTGGGTGAAGAGGGCGTTGCGCTCGAGGAGGTAGCTCTCCTTGAACTCGCCGAAGGACGACATCGAGGCGTGGTGCTTGTGGAACGCGAGCGATGCGGGCTCGTACACGAAGCGGTGACCGGCGAGGTTGAGCCGCCAGCCGAGGTCGACGTCCTCGAAGAACATGAAGAAGCGCTCGTCGAATCCGCCCAGCGCCTCGTAGACCGAGCGGCGCACGAACATGGCAGAACCGGTGCCGAACAGCACGTCCTTCGGCACGTCGGGGGTGGAGGGCACGGGCTGCGCGGTCAGCGGCTTGTAGCCCTGGCCGAACCAGGTCATCGCCGACCCGATGTAGTCGACCTTCTCGCCGTCCCAGTCGAGCACGCGGCTGGCCACGGCGCCGACGCGGGCGCTCGACTCGAAGCGCTCCACCGCGGCGCGCACCCAGGCGGCGTCCGGCTTCGCGTCGTTGTTGAGGAACGCGACGTACTCGCCCGAGGCGGCGCGCACGCCCAGGTTGCAGCCGCCCGCGAAACCGAGGTTCGCCTTCGACTCGATGAGCACGACGTGCGGTGCGGCGGCCCGGATGCGCTCGGCGCTGTCGTCGCCCGACGCGTTCTCGACCACGACGATCTCGAGGCGCTCGGCCGGCCAGTCCAGCCGGCCCAAGTGGTCGATTGCGGTCAGCGTGTCGTCCGTCCCCCGGAAGTTCACGAGGACGACCGAGACGACCCCGGGGCGCGTGGTAGGCATGCGTTCCTTTCGCTGGCAGATCGCCCGCCAGCCTACCAAGCGGCTCTGTGGGTCTCCCCGGGCGCGCCAGAGGGAGTTGCTAAGCTCTCTGGCGACCCCCGCCCGGCACGCGACGCGATATGAGGCCGCCACCGTATGAGCACCGAGACCGCCCCGACGCAGGGCCGCCGACGGTTCCGGGAGCGGATCTTCTCGCGCGCATCCATCGGGCCGGTGCTGCTCGTGCTCGCCTCGCTGCTGGTCGGCATCGTGCAGGTGCCCGGCCACAAGGGCGTCTCCCCCGTCGACGAGTACGTGTACATCGACTACTTCGCCAAGGTCGCCTCCCAGGGGACGGTGCACCGCGGCGAGCAGACGGGCACCTTCGCCCGCCAGGAGCTGGGATGCCGCGGGCTGCGCCTCCTGCAGCCGGCCCCGGATGCGCGGTGCCAGCTGAACAACGCCCGGAACAAGGAGCTCTTCCCGTTCCACGGAGCCACCTCCGCGTACATCTACACACCGCTGTACTTCGGCATCACGCGCGTGCTCGCCGAGCCGCTGGTCTGGGCGGGCGTTGGCCTCGTCGACGCCGGCCGGTTCATCGGCGCGATCTGGCTCGCCGCCGCCGCGCTGCTGCTGTACCTGGCGCTCCGGCGGCTCCGCGTGCATCCGGTCGCCGCGACGGCGGTCGGCCTGCTGATGGTCGGCTCGCTGCCCGCGTACTGGTCGAACACGTACATCAGCACCGACGCGACGGCTCTCTTCGCCGGAGCGCTGATGCTCTACCTGGCGACGTTCGTGGAGCGGAGGCGCGGGCGCATCCTCTTCGTCGCGGGGGCCGCCTTCGTCACACTGCTCAAGGTGCAGAACCTGGCGGCCGTCGCCGCAGCCGTGCTCTTCGTCGTGCTGCGCGTCGGCCTCGCCGCCTATCGCGAGCGCACGTCGCGCGGAGCCTGGATCGGCCGGATGTTCGCCGACAGCCGGACCATCACCGCGATCGTCGCGGTCGTGGCCGCCGTCGTCGCGCAGGTGCTGTGGCTGGTGTACTCCACCGCGTCGGCGGTCGGGCCGGCGCCCGACATGGGCAAGGTCCGTCCGCTCGGGATCACGTCGATCATCCTGCAGTCCGGCCTCTTCATCGACGGAGCCACCAAGGGCGTCGGCGACATCACGACGTTCCTCAAGGGCCCGGGCCTGATCGTCAACTACGCGGTGTCGTGGATCGCCGTGGCCGGCGTGATCGGCCTGCTGATGGTCTCCCGCTGGGGCCGCCGGCGCAACGCGATCGCGATCGCGACCTTCGCCGCGGCCGCCATCTCGGCCCCGCTTCTCTCGGCCGTGACCTACGTCACGCTGGGCACCTACCCCGACCCGCCGCCCGCGCGGTACGGCATCTCGCTGGTGCCGCTGTTCCTGGCCTGCGCCGGCCTGCTGCTCGCGCGGCGCCCGGTCCCGCGCTGGATCTTCGCCGGCGTGGCCGTGCTCACGTATCTCGCCTCGCTGTTCCTCCCCCAGGGCTGAGCGTGACCGATTCGGTGGTGTCCGCGCCGCGCTTCCCCGGCCGGCTGTTCGCGTCGGTGTTCGCGGTGCTCTTCGTCATCATGGGCGCCTGGTCGCTGGCGACCCCGATCTACGCTGTGCCGGACGAGGCGTCACACATCGTGCGAGCCACCGCCGCGGCGCGCGGCGAGATCGTCGGCGACGGAAAGCACTTCCAGGCTCCGGGGTACCTGTACATCCCCGGCGCGGGCGCCTGCTTCGCGGGACGGCCGGACACGACTCCGGCCTGCGTGGGCACCTCACCGTACGGCTCCGGCCTGCGGGACACCGCGACCGCAGCGAACACCAACTCTCCGGTCTATTACGTGGCGGTCGGTCTCCCGTCGCTCGCGCTGTCCGGACCTCCGGCGATCTTCGGCATGCGGCTGCTCTCCGCCGCCCTGACCGCCGCCCTCTTCGCGGCGACGGCCGTGCTGCTGCGCCGGCTCCCCGGCGCGCGGTGGACGTTGCTGCTCCCTCTCGCGACCATCACGCCCGAGGCCGTCTTCCTGGGCGGAGCCGTCAACCCGAACGCGGTCGAGATGGCCGCCGCCGGCTCCCTCTTCGCGTCGCTGCTCGTGCTGGCGCGGGTGCGGCCGTCCGGGTGGGCCTTCGGTTTCGCCGCGGCGACCGCCGTCGGCTCCACCGCGTTCGTCACCGGCGGGCGCAGCCTCGGCCTGCTCTGGGTCGTCCTGGCCGGGGTGGGCGTCATCGCCCTGCTGCGGCGCGACGACTGGCGGGCGCTCGCGCGCCGCACCTCCACCTGGATCGTCCTCGGGCTGCTCGCGCTGATCGGCGCCGCCCAGCTGTTCTGGTTCACGCGGCCGGCGAACGGCGTACAGCCACTCGCGCAGCCGACACCGGGCAGCCTGATCACCGTCGCCCAGAACATGGTCGAGAAGACGTTCGACTACTGGCGGCAGATGACCGGCCTCTTCGGCACGGTCGACGTGCCCGCTCCCGAGGGCGTGCAGACCCTGTGGACGGCCCTCTTCGTCGCCCTCGTCGTGCTTCCGCTCGTGCTCGGCCGGGGCCGCGCGCGCTGGGTGGCCGCCGGGTTCTCCGCCGCGCTGCTGCTCGTCCCGGTCGCCACGCAGGTCGCCCTGTGGCGGCAGGTCGGCGACGTCTGGCAGGGCCGCTACATGCTCGCGGTGCTGCTGCTCGTCGCCATCGCGGGCGGGCTCGCGCTCGACTCCGCGGGACGCGGGCTGACCCGGCCGTCGATGGACGCGGTGCGCGCGATCCTCGTGCTGCTGGCCGTCGGCCAGTTCGCGGCCTTCGCCTTCACGCTGCGCCGCTACGCCGTCACGGACAAGTCGTGGCCGCACTTCCTGCTCGGCCCGCAGTGGCAGCCCCCGGCGGCACCATCCTGCTGACGCTGGCCGTGCTCGCCGCCCTCGGCTTCGCCGTGGTGAGCGTCTGGCGCGCGCTACCGCTGCTGGCGGCCGAGCCGCAGCGCACGGACCGGCCGCCCGCCGATCAGGGCGCCACCCACGGCGGCGCCTCGGTCGCCACGGCCTTCGACTCCGGGTCGCACAGGAACTCGTAGAGGCCGTCGAGCGCCGCATCCCAGTCGGAGTGCGCGGCGTCGATGGTGCCGAGGCCGGCCGCGGCGATGCTCCGGCGCAGCTCCGCATCCCGGACCAGCTCGTCCAGCGCCGCGACGACCTCCTCGTACGTCATCATCGTCGTGCGCGCGTTCTCGCGCGGCCGGAACAGCCAGCGGAACCACGGCGAGTCCGGGACGACCATCGCGACGCCGCTGGCCATCAGCTCGAGCGGCAGGTACGACGGGTGCCGTGAGATCTGCAGGGTGATGCCGATGTCGGTCTCGCGGTAGAGGCGCCCGGTCGCCCGGTAGTCGAGCAGCCCGAGGTCGATGAAGTCGGCACTCGGCGGCAGGTACTTGGCGCCCGCCGCGATGATGCGCACGCGGTCGCCGTGACGGCGCTTGATCTCGCTCAGGGCGGCGTACACGAGTTCCCAGCAGTTGCGGAAGTGGTCGCGGGCGTACGCGAAGATCGTGACCGGCTCATCCGGCTGCCGCTCGCGCCGGCCCTCCCCGTGGAAGACGGAGCGGTCGACCGCCGGCTCGAAGTACGTCGCCGTCCCGCCGTAGCCGCCCGCGTAGATGTCGTGCATGCTGCGGGTGTTGCAGATGCCGTAGAGGCCGAGCCGGTAGGTCTGCTCGGTCATCGCGAACATCGTGCTGGCCGGGTAGAACGACGGCTCGTAGTCCTGGATGAGGTAGAACTTGCGCGGCGCGCACGGCGCCTTGGCCACATCCCGCGCCGTGAGCCAGAACGTCGCGATCGCCGCGTCCGCCTGAGGGATGGCCGCAAGGCCCTCGTCGGTGCCGTAGTAGTTGCCGACCTCCGCGTCGGCGAGGCCCGGGAAGGCGGCGACGATCGCGGACTTGTAGAACTCGTCGGCCGGGTGCCCGTTCACGAGGAACCGGTTGACGACGCCGTGCTCGCGCGCGAGCTTGTCCGCGATCCGGAGGGTGGTGTTGACGCCGCCGAAGAACGGCAGGTCGAACCCGGGGAGCAGCCAGTTGATGGTCCGGACTTCGCGCCGGCCGGTGACCGACCGGTGCGTCTCGACGACCTGCGCCACCTCCTCGGCGGTGATGGTCGCCAGGGGCAGGAGCGCCGTGGCGTCCTCCGAGATGGTGGACTGCTGGGCGTCCGACTTCCACGGGCGGCCGAGCCCGGCCATGGTGAGCTCGAGCGGTGACGGGTCGCCGGCCGCCGCGAAGCGGGGCACCTCGACCAGGCGGCAGACGTTCGGCGAGATGTACGGATCGCCTCCGGCCAGCCACGGCTGGTAGCGCCAGTAGCTCGCGAACGAGTCCGACCGCGGCGCATGGGCTCCCCGGGTCAGCGACTCGAAATGCCGCACGGCGTCGAACGGGATGACCACGTTGCGCCGCCCGCGGATGACCTGGTCGAGCCCGAGGACGACGTCGCTGCCGGTGAGCTGGAACCGCTCGTCGAACCCGCCGACCTCCTCGAAGAACGTCCGCCGGATGCCGACGCAGGCTGCCGTCACGGCGAGCGTGTCGCGGTACCAGCGGACGGGTCCGATCAGCGAGTCCGCATCCGGCCGCATCCCGGCGAACAGGTTGGCCGCGAAGCCGCCCGGCCCGAGCATGACGCCGCCGTGCTGGACCAGCCCGTCGGCCGTTCGGTGCTGGAAGCCGACCGTCCCGACGCCGTCGCGGTGGAGCATCCCGACGAGCTCCTTCAGCCAGCCCGGGTCGACGATCTCGGTGTCGTCGTTGAGGAAGACCAGCACCTCGCCGTCGGTGCCGCGCGCCGTCACCGTGTTGACGCGGGAGTAGTTGAACGGCTCCTCGTGCCACCACACATGGCGCACCGGGATGCCCGGCTGCAGCGCCTCGTACCAGGCCTCGTTCTCGTCGGTCTCACCGCCGTTGTCGACGACCGTGACATCGAACCGCGGGTAGTCGGTGGTCGCCAGGCTGGGCAGCAGCCGCTCGAGGTTAGCCCGGCCGTGGCGGGTGGGGACGACGATGGACACGGTCGGCCACTCCGCGGGCTGGAAGCGCACGCGGACGATCCCGTCGCTGACCTCCGCCGTGGCGTCCTCGCCGCGGTCGCGGAGCGCACGCGCCACCATGGCGGCGTCGTCGTCCGTTGCCGGCGCGCCGGCCGCAGGCCCGTCTGGGACGGTCAGCAGCACGTGCGGCACGCGTCCCACCGCCGCGTCGTCGAGCTCGGAGCGCAGCAGCAGCCGCCAGATGCCGTGGTCGTCGAGCGTCGCGCCGACGGCGGCCCGGGCATCCGGCACCCGGATCGCGAACGCCCGGCCGAGATAGTTGGCGCCGAGCATGATCTCGGGCGACCAGACCGGGCGGAACAGCGGCGAGACGCGCGTGCCGTTCGCGGCGAGGCGGTCGGAGTCGAAGGCGATGAGCCGCCGCACGGGGTCGACGCGGTGCTCCTTGGCGACCTGCTCCAGCGCGTGCGGGTCGAGCAGCGAGCCGGCCGTGAGGAAGAGGACGAAGTCCTCCTCGACGTCGGGCAGCAGTTCGCGCAGCGGGGTGCCCGTTCGGACGACCAGCGTCCGTGGCTCCAGCGCGACCTGCGCCGCGATGCTCTGCTCCGTCGCGGCTACGCGGGCCGCCTCCGCCTCGTCGCCGGACCCCGTCGTCTCGACGACGACCAGGAAGGTGGTCGCCTGCCCGGGCGGCAACGGCTCGAGCGGCGGCTGCTGTGCGCGCCACTGGGCGTAGTCGGTCAGTCCGGGCCCCCGCTGCTCCGGCTTCGCTGCCGGCACGACGGGTCGCAGCTCGGAGCGGAAGGCCCGCGCGGCTTCCTTGCCGGCGCGGAGCACCTTCCCCGCTCCCGACTGCGGTGGGAACAGACGGCCGAGCGCGCGCTGTGCGTGGCTCATCCATGGGTTCATCCGGGCAAGTCTAGCCGGGGAGGCGCCCGCCGCGTCCCGCCTAGACTTGGGGGCGAGGAGGCGCCCGTGAGACTTGCGATGACCCTGATGGTGCGTGACGAGGCCGACATCGTCGGCGCAATGATCGACCACCACCTCGCGCAGGGCGTCGACACGCTCATCGTGACGGACAACGGCTCCGCCGACGGCACCAGCGAGCTGCTCGAGTCGTACGCCTCGGACGGCCGGATCGTGCTGCATCACGACCCCGAGCACCGCAAGCAGCAGGCGGTCACCGTCACCCGGATGGCACGGGAGGCGGCGACCGAGCACGGAGCGGACTGGGTGATCAACGCGGATGCGGACGAGTTCTGGCTCCCGCGCGCCGACGGCCTCACGCTGAAGGAGGCGTTCAGCGGCATCCCGACGAGCATCCAGGCCTTCGACGTGCCCGTCCACGACATGATCGGCACCGCGGCCCTGGCCGGAACGGGCCTCCAGCGGCTCGTCTACCGCGACCTGCGGTCGACGGAGGCGCTGCACCGCGTCGGGCTGAAGGCGCACGCCACCCACGACGCCGTGCACATCGGCGACCCCGAGGTCGAGGTGGTGCAGGGCAACCACTTCGTCAGCCTGGAGAACCGCGGGCCGGTGCCCGCCGGGTACGAGATCGAGGTGCTGCACTTCCCGTGGCGGTCGTGGGAGCAGTACAGCCGCAAGGTCCGCAACGCGGGCAGCGCCTACGAGAACTCGGACCTCACGCCCAGCCCGAACCACCACGGGATGCGCGACTACCGGCGCCTGCTCGACGGAGTGCTGTATCCCCTCTATTTGTGCCGACATCCCGATGCCGAGGAGCTCGCCGCCGGGGTGGCGACCGGCGAGTACGTGCTCGACACCCGCATCGCCGACCGCGTCCCCTCCCCGTCGCGGACCGTCCGGTCGACGCGGCCACCGAGCCGGTGGACCGCGCGATCGGCCTCGCTCTGGCCGACCTCGACCGGAGGCTGGCGGCCGCCCAGGACGGGCAGGCGCGGGCCGAGGCCGACCTGCACGCGGCCCGCGAGGAGAACCGCGCGCTCCACGAGCAGCTGGGCATGCTGCGCCAGCGGCGGGTGGTGCGGATGGCCGACTCCGCCGCCCGGCTGCTGCGCCGTCGAGGCTGAACGAGCGCACATCCGCCGCCTCCGGCCGCACACCGACTTCCCCGGTTGCGGTGGTAATCTTCCGAGCGGCTTTCGTGCTCGGCGCTTTACCCGTACGCGGGCGAGAGGCCTCCTGCGGCGTCGCCTTCCATCGGTCAAGCCCGGACCGGCGGGGGTGCGGTCCGAGAAGACGAACGAGAAGGAGCACCATGCCGACCACCGGAGCGAGCACCGGCACGAGCGATGCGGCGGCGGGTACCGCCGCGCGGCGACGGATCCTCGTCGTGACGCCCGACACGCTGGGCGAGCTGATGGCCGGACCGGCGATCCGCGCGTGGGAGATCGCGCAGGCCCTCAGCGACGTCGGCGACGTGCGCCTGATCTCCACCAACCGCGTCTCCGAGATCGAGAACGACCGGTTCCACGTCGGCTTCGCCGACGACGAGGCCCTGCACGCCCACGTCGACTGGGCCGAGGTGCTCGTCTTCCAGGGCCACATCCTGCGCAGCCACCCCTGGATCAAGGCGACCGACACGATCATCGTCGCCGACATCTACGACCCCATGCACCTGGAGCAGCTTGAGCAGGGCAAGGACTTCGGCCCGGAGGAGCGGCTGGCGGTCGCCATCGACACCGTCGAGGTGCTGAACGACCAGCTCGAGCGTGCCGACTTCCTCGTGTGCGCCTCCGAGAAGCAGCGCGACTTCTGGCTCGGTCAGCTGGCCGGCCTCGCCCGTATCAACCCGGCCACCTATGACCGCGACCCGAGCCTCCGCTCGCTGCTCGACATCGCGCCGTTCGGCGTGCAGAACGATCCGCCCGTGCAGAAGAGCCACGGCATCAAGGGCACCGTGCCGGGCATCGGGCCGGACGACAAGGTGATCGTCTGGGGCGGCGGCATCTACAACTGGTTCGACCCGCTGACCCTGATCGAGGCGGTGGCGGTCGCCCGCAAGGCGCACCCCGACCTGCGGCTGTTCTTCCTCGGCGCGGTGCACCCGAACCCGAACATCCCGACGATGCGGATGGCCGTCCAGGCCCGCGAGCGCGCCGACGCCCTGGGCCTGACCGGCGAGACCGTCTTCTTCAACGACTCGTGGGTGCCCTACGCCGACCGGGCCGACTTCCTCCTCGACGCCGACCTCGGCGTCAGCACGCACTACGAGCACCTGGAGACCGCGTTCAGCTTCCGGACGCGCATCCTCGACTACCTCTGGGCATCGCTCCCCATCATCAGCACCGACGGCGACACGTTCGCCGACATCATCCGGGAGCACGACCTCGGGCGGGTCGTCCCCCGGAGGATGTGGATGCGCTGGCGGACGCCATCGAGGAGCTCCTGTACGACGGCGCGGCCCGCGAGCGGATCGCCGCGAACATCGCCGAGTACGCCCAGCAGCACACGTGGGCGCACACCCTGCGGCCGCTGGTGGAGTTCTGCGCCGACCCGACCCCCGCGCCCGACCGCGTCGCCGGCATCGTCTCCGAGCGCACCCGGGTCACCAACGACCTGCACAAGCGCATCAGCGGACTCGAGAACAGCTCCTCCTGGAAGCTCACGCGCCCACTGCGCGCGGCCTCGGAGTGGGTCGCCGCCAAGCGCCGCAAGCTATAATCCATCGAATGCCCGCGAACAGATTGACGACCGAATGACTGCACTGGATCGGTACCGTGCGCTCTCCAACGAGCAGCTGGTGACGGTCAGCGGCGACGACAAATCGGGCGGCTCCTGGGCCGCCGTGCGGGACATCTTCCGCCACCGCGAGCTGCTCTCGCTGCTCGTCCGCCGCGACCTCAAGTCCCGTTACAAGGACAGCGTCCTCGGCTTCGTCTGGACCCTCGTCCGTCCGCTGACGCAGCTGCTCATCTACGCGATCGTGATCGGCAAGGTCCTGGGCGCGGCCAAGGGCATCCCGGACTTCGCGATCTACGTGTTCACCGGGCTCACCGCCTACGGGCTGTTCAGCGAGATCATCGGCGGCACGACGGCGTCGATCGTCGGCAATGCCGGGCTCATCAAGAAGATCTACCTGCCGCGGGAGATCTTCCCGCTCGCGAGCGTCGGCTCTGCCGGGTTCAATTTCCTGATCCAGTTCGCGATCCTGCTCGGCGCGACCATCGCGATCGGCAAGCCGCCGCTGCACGCCGAGACCTGGTACGTCATCCCGTCGGTCCTGCTGCTCCTGCTGTACGGCACGGCGTTCGGCCTGCTGCTCTCCGCGGTGAACGTCTACCTGCGCGACATCCAGTACCTGGTGGAGGTCATCCTGCTGCTGCTGCTGTGGGCCTCCCCCATCGTCTACTCGTGGTCGATGGTCGCGAAGGCACTCGGCCACGGCATCCTGCTCGACATCTACACCGACAACCCGGTGACGCTCGCCGTGCTCGGGTTCCAGAAGGCGATGTGGGTCGGCGGCCAGGGAACGGCCTTGTACCCCGACTTCCTCCTGGGCCGCATGGCGATCGCGTTCGTCGTCGGCCTGTTCCTCCTGTTCGGCTTCCAGCGGGTGTTCGCGCGCCTGCAGGGCAACTTCGCGCAGGTGGTGTGACGTGACGACCGACATGACGACGGCCCCCGAGGCCGCAGCAGAGGCCGAGACGCCCGAGATCGTCCGCGTCGTCGACGTCTCGAAGCGCTTCGTGATCCGCAAGGACAACTCGCTCAAGGAGCGGCTGGTGGCCTTCGGGCGCGGCCGCGAGCACCGCGAGGAGTTCTGGGCGCTGCGCGACGTCTCGATCAGCATCCACGCCGGCCGCACGGTGGCCCTGATCGGCCACAACGGCTCCGGCAAGAGCACGCTGCTCAAGGTCATCGGCGGCATCATCGACCCGACCAGCGGCAGCGTCGCCCGCCGCGGCCGGATCGCCGCGCTGCTGGAGCTCGGCGCCGGGTTCCATCCCGACCTCACCGGGCGCGAGAACGTCTACCTGAACGCGTCCATCCTCGGCCTCACCCGCGAGGAGACCGAGGAGCGCTTCGACGAGATCCTCAGCTTCTCGGGCATCGGCGACTTCATCGACACGCAGGTGAAGTTCTACTCCTCCGGCATGTACGTGCGCCTCGCCTTCGCGGTCGCCGTGCACACCGACCCCGATCTGCTTCTCGTCGACGAGGTGCTCGCGGTCGGCGACGAGGCGTTCCAGCGCAAATGCCTCGACAAGATCCGCTCGTTCCAGCAGGAGGGGCGCACGATCATCCTCGTGACGCACAACCTCAGCCAGGTGACCGAGCTGGCCGACCGGGCCATCCTGCTCAACAAGGGCGAGGTGGTCTATGACGGCGAGCCCGGCGGCGCGGTCACCGAGTTCCGCAACATCCTCGAGGGCCGCCGCGTGATCGAGGCCGAGGCCGAGGCCGCCGTGCAGGCGTCGAAGCACGGCGACGTGGTCATCGAGCACGGCCGCGTCATCGAGGCGCGAGCCTGGGCCGACGGGCGCGCGCCCGGCGAGCCCGTCGAGCCGGGCGACGACCTCCGCATCGAGGTCACGCTCGAACACGACGAGGGCATCGAGGACTGGATGTGCGCCATCCAGATCGACAACACCCTCGGCCAGCCGGTCTACGGCACGACGACCGCCCGCGTCGGCGCACCCGTCTCCCGGCTGCGCGAGCGCCGCACCGTCGCCTTCCTGCTGCGCGATGCGCGCTTCGGGGCGGGCAAGTACTTCGTGAACGCGTCGCTGATGGACCGGGCCGGCCGCCACCTGTCCGACATGCCGCAGGCGTGCTCGTTCGACGTGCCGTACTACCCGCTCGCGGTCGGGATGGTCCACGCCGTCCCCGAGGTCGTCGAGCCGTCGGCGTGACGGACGAGCGGACCGGCCGCGGCGCCCGACCGCGCGTGCTCGCGGTCACGGTGACGTACAACTCCGCCGACACGATCGAGCCGTTCCTCGCCTCGCTGGCGACGGCCGGCCGGATCGACGAGGTCGTCGTGGCGGACAACGCGTCCAGCGAGGCGGCGGCGGTCGGCGCGGCGACGACGGCGGCCGGGTACCGGTTCCTCGAGCTCGCGACGAACGAGGGGTACGGCGGCGGCGTGCGCGCGGCGGTCGATGCCGCCTCGGTCGCGCCCGACTACATCCTGGTCGCCAACCCGGACGTCGTGTTCACGCCCGGAGCCGTGGATGCGCTGGTCGCGGCCGGCGAGCAGACGCGGGCTGCCGGCTCCCTCGGCCCCAAGATCCTCGACGCCGACGGCACGGTCTATCCCTCCGCCCGGCGGCTGCCCTCGCTGCGCACCGGCGTCGCGCACGCGCTCTTCGGCCGCATCTGGCCGGCGAATCCGTGGACCGTCCGCTACCGCGCCGAGGGCGAGACCGAGACCCGCCGCGACGCCGGGTGGCTCTCCGGAGCCTGCCTGCTCATCCGGGGCGAGGCGTACCGCGAGCTCGACGGATTCGACCCCGGCTACTTCATGTACTTCGAGGACGTCGACCTGGGCGACCGGCTCGGCCGCGCCGGCTGGCGCAACGTCTACGTGCCCGAGGCCGTCGTCACCCACACGGGCGCGCACTCCACCTCGCGCGAGCGCAAGCGCATGGAGAAGGCGCACCACGACAGCGCCTACCGCTACCTCTCGCGCAAGTACGCCGCGTGGTACTTCGCGCCGCTGCGACTGGCGGTGAGGCTGGGCCTCTGGGGCCGCCTGTGGTGGGTCTCGCGGTGAGCCTCGCCTCCTTCACCCGGCGTGCCGTCTCGGCGGTCCGCTGGCGCGCGGCCATGCGCCTGTACCGGGCGGGACGGTTCCGGATGCGGCCGCTGCTGACCTCCGGCGAGCCGGACGGCGTCGCGGTGATCATGTGCCTCTGGAACCGCCGCGAGCGCATCGACGCGGTGCTCACGCAGCTCGACGCCCAGCAGGGCCCGCGGGTGCGACTGCTGCTGTGGAACAACCGCCCGGCCGACGCGGCGTACTACCGGGAGCGGATCGCCGCCTACCGGCCGCACGGCGCGCTGGCATCGGTGTCGCTGTTCGACAGTCCGGTGAACGTGGGCGGTCTCGGCCGGTTCTTCGCCGCGCGGCAGCTGTGGTCCGCCGGCGAGCGCGGCACCTTCGTCATGCTCGACGACGACCAGGATGTCAGCGACCACTTCCTCACGGACCTGCTCGACGCCTCCGGACCGCACACCATCGCGGGCTACTGGGCCTGGACCATGGACGGCGAGTACTGGGCGCGCACCCCGGCCGAGCCCGGCGACCGCGTGAGCTACGTCGGCACCGGCGGCTGCGCCTGCGACCTCGACATCGTGTCCGACCTGTCGTTCTTCACCGAGCTGCCGCGGTACTTCGCCTTCCTCGAGGACATCTGGATGTGCGGCTACGCCCGCAAGCGCGGTTGGACGCTCCGCAAGGTGGACACGCCGGTCGAGTTCGTCCTCGACGAGACGAACCAGCACCACACCCTCGCGGAGCGCAAGGCGGAGTTCTACCGCTACCTGCGGCTCGACGACCGCGCCTGAGCGCCGGTCAGCAGGGGCGGAACGTGGCCACGTCGCCGGTCAGCGCGGTGGTGCCGCCGATGAACACGACCTTCGACGTCTTCATGTTCACCAGGTCGTTGCCGATCGACCGCGGGATGCAGTACGACTGGGCGACGAACAGCGGCGCCTTCTGGGCGCCCGCGACGGCGGAGCCGGCCAGGGCATCCGGGTAGTCGACGCCGGAGGCCACGTACACCGTCGGCGCGGACGGGAACTTCTGCGAGTTGACGAGGTGACTCGTGTCGAAGCGGTCGTAGCCGCCGATGCGGGTGACGGTCGCGCCCGCGGACCGGATGGACGTGTCCAGCGTCGGCGAGATGACCACACCGCCGCCGACGACGGTCGCGGACGTCAGCTTCGCGGACGCGACGTACGCGGTCGTCGAGGGGTCCGATCCGCCGAATCCGGTCACCAGCACGACCGGCTGCCCGCTCGCGCCGGCGGCCGACGCGGCCGACAGCGCATCCGGGAAGTTCAGCCCGGAGGCGAAGTAGGCGCTCTTCGTCGCCGGGAACGCGTAGGCGGCGAGCAGCCGCGACGTCTCGAATCGGTCGGAGCCGGAGATGCGCGTGATGTTCGGCTGCAGGGCGGCCAGCTTGCCCAGGGCCGTCGCGGAGACGGCGTTCACGCCGCCGACGACGACGATCTTCGCCGGCGCCAGGCGCTTCACCTCGGCCAGCACGCTGGCCGTGACATCGGCGCCGGTGGCGAGCAGCAGCGGTCCCTTCTGGGCCGCGGCCGCGGGGCCGGCGGAGAGCGCATCCGCGAAGTTCAGGCCGGAGGCGATGTAGACCACCGGCACGCCGGGGTTCGGATACGCCGACTTGGAGACGGCGACCGACGTGTCGAACCGGTCGGAGCCCTGGACGCGACTGGTCGCGGGCGGGGCGCCGTTCAGCGCGGGCGAGTAGAAGACGGTGCGGCATCCCATGTCGCTGTTCCCGGCGGTGTTGCCGGCGACCGCGATCGCGACGATGCAGGCCGAGTACTGCCCGGTGCCGGTGCGCGGCACGCTCGCGGAGAAGCCGTGGAGGCTCCCTGCGAACGGGTACGCGTTGCCCACGTCCGGCCGGTTGGCGCTGGCGGGGATGGTCACCGTCGAGACGCCGGAGGGCGTGTTGAACGTGATCTGGACGTTGATGGAGGTGCGCATCACCGTCGGGTCGATCGCCCAGCCCGAGACCGCGAAAGCGGACGTTCCGAGCGCCGCCGACTCGAAGTTGCCGGTCGGCTTCGCGCCCGACGTGCTGGAGCCGAACCAGTCGGTGTACAGACGCCAGAAGTTGCGGTTGCCGTACGCCGAGCAGGCATCGCCCGTGCCGTACAGGTTCGCGAGGGCGGCCGCGTTCGGCTGGTACGGCGTGTAGTAGTACAGGGCCGCCGTCGCCTGGTTGCGGATCGTCACGTTGCCCGAGCCGCACGCGGTGTTCGGGTTGTAGCGGATGGCGCTCACCTGGCCGATGGGGAGCCAGTTGAAGAAGTCGGAGGTGCCCGGCGGGTTGCCGTAGCGCTTGAACTGCCAGGCCGCCTTGTACACCTGGTTGTAGAAGCCGAGGGTCATGGGGTCGCACGGGCCGGTGTCCGGGCAGGCGAATCCGGTCGCCTTCTGGTACTCCCCGCCGTGGGCCAGGTGTCGGTGACGAGTCCCTGCTCCTTCTCGAGCAGCACCAGCAGGACGCGCTGGCTGATGTTGCACGCCTGGCCGACCTTGGTGATGATCGTCGCCGCGGTCTCGTTGGCCGCGCCCGTGTAGGCGGCGCACATCGGGTCCGCCGCCCGCGAGGTCGTCGTCTCGGTGTAGTCCTTTAGGCAGGTGTAGCCGGCCTTGCAGGTCGGCACCTTCGCGTTCAGCCAGGACTGGATGCTGGCCGCATCCACCGCGTTCCCGTTGTAGAAATTGGAGTCGCTGATGATGAACCCGGGCTGGAAGTCCGAGGCGCTGGCGGCGCGGGCCGGCTGCTCGGTCGCCGCGAGCGCACCGACGAGAACCAGTGCGAACACCGCGACGGCGGCAGCGAGCACACGGAAGGGGTGGCGAGGCGGCGTCACGCGGGCCAGCCTAGCCCTCCCACGCAACGAAACTGCGTCGCGACGCACCAGACGTGCGTTTTGCGACGCTCAGTCCTGCTGCAGCAGCGCCTGCAGGTACGACCCGTAGCCGCTCTTGACCAGCGGCGCGGCCAGGCCGCTCAGCTGCTCGTCGTCGATCCACCCGGCACGCCAGGCGATCTCCTCGATGCAGCCGACCTTGAAGCCCTGCCGGTCCTCGATCACGCGCACGTACTCGGAGGCCTGCATCATCGACTCGAATGTGCCGGTGTCGAGCCACGCGGTGCCGCGGTCGAGCACCTGCACCTGCAGGCGGCCGGCCTCCAGGTAGCGCTCGTTGACGGTGGAGATCTCGAGCTCGCCGCGCGCGCTCGGCTCGATCGTCTTCGCGATCTCAACCACGTCGTTGTCGTAGAAGTACAGGCCCGGGACCGCGAAGCGCGACTTCGGGTTCTTCGGCTTCTCCTCGATGGAGATCGCCCTGAAGTCGTCATCGAACTCGACCACGCCGTACGCGGTCGGGTTGCTCACCTGGTACGCGAAGATGAGGGCGCCGTCGATGTCGTTGTGGTCGCGCAGCGACGAGCCCAGCCCGGAGCCGTGGAAGATGTTGTCGCCGAGGACGAGCGCCACCGACTCGTCGCCGATGAACTCCTCGCCGATGATGAAGGCCTGCGCCAGGCCGTCCGGCGACTCCTGCACCGCGTACTCCAGCCGGATGCCGAGCTGCGAGCCGTCGCCGAGGAGGGCGCGGAACTGCTCGTTGTACTCCGGCGTGGTGATGATGAGGATCTCGTCGATCCCGGCCATCATCAGCGTCGACAGCGGGTAGTAGATCATCGGCTTGTCGTAGATCGGCATCAGCTGCTTCGAGATGCCCTTGGTGATCGGCCAGAGCCGCGTGCCGGATCCACCGGCCAGGATGATGCCGCGCATGGTCAGTTGCCTCCGTCGTGGTCGGACGCGTTCAGCGACGCGTAGTAGGCCCGGGCGGCGTCCCAGGTGGGCAGCAGGCCCGACGCGGCCGCCTCGGCCAGGGTCGGCGCGCCGGTGTCCTTCGGCGAGAGCAGCGGCTCGCCGGCCTCGTCGGGGAAGCGCAGGTCGATCTCGGGGTCGAGCGGGTTGATGCCGTGCTCGCGACCCGGGTTGAAGACGTCGGTGACCAGGTAGCTGACCGTCGCGTCGTCGGTCAGGGCGACGAAGCAGTGGCCGAGACCCTCGGCGATGTAGATCGCGCGGCGGTCGGTGTCATCGAGCAGCACCGAATCCCACTGCCCGTACGTCGGCGAGCCGACGCGGATGTCGATCACGTAGTCGAGCACGGCCCCGTGCGTCGCCGTGACGTACTTCGCCTGGCTCGGCGGGATGTCGGCGAAGTGGATGCCGCGCACGGAACCCCGCCGCGAGACGGACGTGTTCGCCTGACGCAGGTCGAGGCGGTGGCCGACGGCCTCCTCCAGCCGGTCGAAGCGGTACCACTCCAGGAACACTCCGCGGTCGTCGGCGTGCTGCTTCGGGGTGATCTCGTACGAGTCGGGGATGGTCAATTCGCGGATCTGCACCCCGAGAGTCTACTGGCAGACCGCCAGAGCCCCCACCCGGGGACTCAGGGCGTTGACGCCGCCGAGCAGGCGGATGGCCGGTGCGGCCATCGCCAGGTTCGCGGCCCCGGGGTACACGCAGCCCACGGGAGAGACGAGCAGAGGGCCCTTGGCCTTGCCCGCCCACGCCGCTCCGGCGAGCGCATCCGGGAAGGACGTCCCGGACGTGATCAGAGAGACGCTCGTCGCTCCGGGGAACGCGTTGGCGTTGACCGCGATACTGGTCTCGAAGCGGTCGGACCCGCTGAGGCGCGTGACCGTGAATCCGGCGTTCTTCAGGCTCGTCTCGAAGCCGGCCGAGATGATCGCGGTACCGCCGACCAGCTTGATCGTCGTGACGTGGAGGCTCTGCAGCGCCTGCTTCGTTCCGGCGTCGACCGACCCGAGCGCGCCGTTCACGAGGAGCACCGGCTGGGACTTCGCGCCGGCGGCGCCGCCTGCTGAGAGCGCGTCCGGGAAGCCGAGCCCCGACGCGAGATACGCCGTGGAGGACGCCCCGAACGCCTGCTGCGCGATCAGCACCGACGTGTTGAAGCGGTCATAGCCGCCGATGCGGGTGATCGCCGGCTGCACCTTGGCGAGCTGCGTCAGCACCGACGGCGCGATGACGTTCGCACCGCCTGCGACGTAGATGTGCTGGGGCTTCAGTCGTGCGAGCTCCGTCATGATCGGCTGCGGGACCGCCGTCGTCTGCACGAGCAGGAGCGGGCCGCCGAGCTTGGCGGCGGCGGGCGCCGCGGCGAGTGCGTCGGGGAAGTTGAGTCCGTTGGCGATGTACACCGCCGAGACGCCCGGAGTCGGATAGGCCGCCCGGGAGATCGCCGCTGCGGTCTCGTAACGGTCGCCGCCCGAGATGCGCGCGATCGACGGCACCGAGCCCGCGGTCGAGGATCCGTACCAGGCGTTGAACAGCATCCAGAAGTTGCGGATGCCGTACGCCGAGCACGCGTCGCCCTCGCCGGGATAGCTCGCGAGCGAGGCCGCGTTCGGGGTGTACGGCGTGTAGTAGTAGAGCGCGGCGGTCGCCTTGTTCTGGATCACCACCTGCTTGCTGCCGCACGACGCATCCAGGTTGTAGCGCACCGGCGTCACCTTGCCGACCGGGAACCAGTCGAAGTCGGTGCCGACGCCGTAGCGCTTGAACTGCCACGCGGCTCCGTAGACCTGGTTGAAGAATCCGGTGGTCGCGGCGGTGTTGGTGCTGCAGCCGAGCGTGGTGTCGGGGCAGTTCCAGCCGGTCGCGTAGTCGTAGGCGTGCTGCGTGGGAGCCGTGGAGGACACCAGGCCCTGCTCCTTCTGCAGCATCACGAGGAGCACCACCGGGTTGATGCCGCACGAGGCGGCCACCGTCGCGATGATGTGCGCGGACGTCTGCGAGGCGGAGGCGGCGTACCCGGCCGGGCACATGGCGTCAGCCGGCTTCGCCGTGGTCGCGGTCGTGTACGTCTTCAGACAGGTCGGCGTCGTCCCGGTGCAGGTGGTGACCTTGGAGTTCAGGAACGAGGCGATCTGGCTCTCGGTCCAGGCGTTCCCGCGGTAGAAGACGGCGTCGCTGACCAGGTCGCCGTCGACGAACTTCGACGGATCGGCGTCGGCCGCGGCGAGCGCGTGCACTCCGCCGGGAGCCGCGTCCTGCGCCCCGAGAACCGCGGCGACGTTCGCGTTCTCCTCCGCCTCGCTCGGGACGCGCCCGTCGGTCGCGGCCGCCACTGCCGCGTAGTAGGCGTCCGCCTTCGCGTTGTCGTCCGCCAGCGCGGGCGTCGCCACGGCGAGCGTCCCCCCGACGAGTGCGAGAGCGAGCAGACCGGTGACCAGTGCGCGGGTTCGAGCCCGCCTTCCCCCAAGACCATGATGCGAACATAGCGCGTCTATGCAGGGCGACCGCAAGAGCTTCTACGCCCACCCGGTAGAATCGGGCCGGTAATCCACGACTCCGTGAGGCAGGTCCCCTACTCCATGAAGATTCTCGTCACCGGCGGCGCCGGTTTCATCGGCTCCAACTTCGTCCGTCGCACCCTGCAGGACGCATACCCCGGCCTCGAGGGCGCCGAGGTCGTCGTGCTCGACGCGCTGACGTACTCGGGCAACCTGGCCAACCTGGCGCCGGTCGCGGATTCCCCGCGCTACACGTTCGTCAAGGGCGACATCCGCGACGGCGGCCTGCTCGACGAGCTCTTCCCGACGGTGGACGCGGTGGTGCACTTCGCCGCCGAGTCGCACGTCGACCGGTCGGTGCGCGACGCCTCGATCTTCGTCGAGACCAACGTGCTCGGCACGCAGCAGCTGCTCGACGCGGCGCTGCGCAACAACCTCGAGCGCTTCGTGCACGTCTCCACCGACGAGGTGTACGGCTCCATCGCCGAGGGCTCGTGGGCGGAGGACCGCCCGCTGGAGCCGAACTCGCCGTACTCCGCCTCGAAGGCCGGGTCGGACCTCCTCGCGCGCAGCTACTTCCGCACGCACGGCCTCAACCTGTCGATCACGCGCTGCTCGAACAACTACGGGCCCTACCACTTCCCCGAGAAGGTCATCCCGCTGTTCGTCACGAATCTGATCGACGACAAGCACGTCCCGCTGTACGGCGAGGGCAACAACATCCGCGACTGGCTGCACGTCGACGACCACACCCGCGGCATCGCGATGGTGCTCGTCAACGGCCGCGCCGGCGAGATCTACAACATCGGCGGCGGCACCGAGCTCACCAACAAGGAGCTCACCCAGCTGCTGCTGGACGCGACCGGCAAGGACTGGTCGTACGTCGACCGCGTCGCCGACCGCCTCGGCCACGACCTGCGCTACTCGGTCGACATCTCGAAGATCCAGTCCGAACTGGGCTACGAGCCGCTCGTCCCGTTCCAGCAGGGTCTCGCCGACGTGGTGCAGTGGTACCGCGACAACCGCGCCTGGTGGGAGCCGCTGAAGGCCCGCGCGGCGCTCGACAACTGATGACGCGCTACCTGATCGCCGGTGCGGCCGGGATGCTCGGCCAGGACCTCCAGAAGGCCCTCGCCGGCCGCGACGTGACCGCCCTGTCCCGCGCCGAGCTGGATGTGACCGACCGGGATGCGGTCGTCGCCGCGGCCGCGGGTCACGACGTCGTCATCAACGCCTCCGCCTACACGAAGGTGGACGACGCCGAGACGCACGAGGACGACGCCTACGCGATCAACGCGCTCGGCACCGAGAACCTCGCGGTCGCGGCCGCGCAGCACGGCGCCCGGTTCGTGACCGTCTCCACCGACTACGTCTTCGACGGCCAGGCCACCGAGCCGTACGCGGAAGACACCCCGCGCGACCCGCTGAACGCGTACGGCCGCACCAAGGCCGCCGGCGAGGAGCTGGCGCTCGCGGCGCATCCCGGCGGCACTTTCGTGGTGCGCACCGCCTGGCTGTACGGCGCGGGCGGCGCCAACTTCGCGAAGACCATGGTGAAGCTCGCCGGGAGCCACGAGACCGTCAGCGTGGTCGACGATCAGCTCGGGCAGCCCACGTGGACGGGCGACCTCGCCGCGCAGATCGTCGCCCTGCTCGACTCCAACGCACCGGCCGGGATCTACCACGGGACGAATTCCGGCCAGGCCAGCTGGTACGACTTCGCCCGGGCGGTCTTCGCGCAGGCGGGGCTCGATCCGGAGCGCGTGAAGCCGACCGACAGCTCGACGTTCGTTCGTCCGGCGCCGCGTCCCTCCTATTCCGTGCTCGGGCACGACGCCTGGTCGCGAGCCGGGCTGTCGCCCATGCGGCCGTGGCAGGAGGCCCTCGCGGCCGCCACGGCGGCCGGCCTGTTCGCTTAGTCCCCCGATTGCGGCCGCGCCTCGGTTGGGGGAATTGTGACGGCCCGCGGCGGCGGGATACGGTGATTCGCAGAATTCGAGCGGGGAATCGAACGACACCGGTGCACCCTCGCTGACCGACGAGGGAACCTTCACGTGAACCGAGCACTCGCTTTCGCCGTGGCCGCGGCCGCCTTCCTGGCGACCGTCAGCCTGCCGACCCAGGCGTCGGCGGAGCCTGCGCAGACCACGGCGCCGATCGCCGTCGCCCCGACCGGCACCGGCGACGGAGGCTCCGACGCCACGCCGCCGGAGCTGCCGGAGGTTCACCCCCGGCCGGCGCAGGCCTTCGGTGCGGCCGCCGCGAAGCTCGACGCGGGCGTCACCAAGGCCGTCGAGCGCGATCTCCACATCAGCCCGGCCGAGTACCTGGCCCGGGCGGCGGCGGCTCAGGATGCGGATGCGCTCGTCACCGCGCTGCGCGAGCGCACCGGGAGCACGGTGAGCGCCCGCCTGGACGGGACCGCGCTCACCGTCTACTCCCCCGACGCAGCGACGGCGGCTCTCGCCCAGCAGGCGGGAGCCGCCGCGGTCGTGGGCACGGCGCCGCAGCACCCGGTCCCGACCGGCACCGCCCACCCGCTCGCCGACGTCTACGGCGGCCAGCCGTACCTCATCCACTCGGCGTCGGAGGATGCCCGCTGCTCGGCGGCGTTCCCCGGCTTCGCACTGCCGAACGGTTCCCCGCAGCTGCTGAGCGCCGGGCACTGCGTGCTGCCGACCTCGACCACCTACGAGCTCTCGATGACGGCTCCCAGCACCTACACCGGCTCCCCCGGCACCGTGGGCGGAGCGCTGGGCGGCTGGGTCACCGGCGCCAACCAGTTCGGCGGCGGTGCGGACTCGTCGCTCATCGCGCTGACCGCCGGTCACACACCACGGCCCGCCGCCCTGACCTGGGGCGCCGGGGGCACGGGCGCCCCGCTGGGCACCGCGCCGGCGACGGTCACCGGCGTCGCGGCGGCCGTCGTGGGCGCCCCGCTGTGCAAGAGCGGTTCCACCACGGGCTGGACCTGCGGGCAGGTGCTCGACACCGATTACTCGATCCCGGTCGCCGACACCGACGGCACGCACACCGTGAACGCGATCATCGCCTCGACCTGCGCCGACCACGGCGACAGCGGCGGCGCCGCCATGATCGGAAGCACCGCGGTCGGGCTGGTCTCCGCCGGGCCGGATGTCGCGTGTTCCGACCCGAACTACTTCACGGCCTTCTACCCGCTGGTGTCCTCGACCGGCGGCTCGAGCGTCACCTCGCGGTACGCCTCGCGCTGGGAGCCGGCGGTCTCGGTCACGGCCACCGTCGCGGTCACGTCGCTTCCGGTCACCGGGCGGGTCACCCAGGGCGGAGTGATCTCCGGCACGATCGCCGGCGCCGTGCCGGGCACCACCGTCCGCGTCCAGCTGGCGAACGAGTCCACGGCCCGCGTGGCCAGCGTGGTCAACGGCACCTGGTCGGTGTCCCTGGCCGGAGCACCCGCCGGAGTCACGAGCTACACCGCCCGCGCCGCGTACGGCACCTACTCGGTGGGACCGGCGACCACCGGACCGCTGACCATCGTCGCCATCCCGACGCAGCGCATCGCGGGAGCGGACCGCTTCGCCACGAGTGTCGCGATCGCGAAGCAGGCCTACCCGACGACGGCGAAGACCGTCTACGTGGCGACCGGGCTCAACTACCCCGACGCGCTGAGTGCCGGTCCGGCCGCCGCCAAGGAGGGCGGCCCGCTCCTGCTGGTCGGGTACACCCTCCCGGACGCGGTGCGCGACGAGATCCTGTCGCTGAAGCCGACGAGCATCGTGATCGTCGGCGGGGTGAATGCGGTCTCCCCGGGCATCGCGTCATCGCTCGCCGGCATCGGCGCCCAGCTGGGCGCCACGGTCCAGCGGATAGCGGGGGTCGACCGCTACGACACCTCCGAGCGGCTGGCCACCAAGGCATTCGGCAACGCGATCCCGGCTGCGTTCGTGGCCACCGGTCTGAACTTCCCCGACGCCCTGGCCGCCGGTGCCGCAGCCGGGGCGGCCGGTGCGCCGGTTCTGCTCGTGTACGGCAGCGCGACCTGGATCGACTCGGGTACCAGCCTGTTCCTCGCCGCCAAGGGGACGAAGTCCGTGACCGTGGTCGGCGGGACGAGCGTCGTCTCCGCCGGCGTCGCCTCAGGCCTGGCCCAGAACGGCGTGACCGTGAAGCGCCTCTCCGGCAGCGACCGCTTCGAGACCGCCGAGACCGTCGGTCGGGTGTCCTTCCCCACCTACACCACGGCCTACCTGGCCAGCGGGCTCGGCTTCGCCGACGCCCTGGCCGGATCCGCGCTCGCAGCCGCGAAGGGCGCCCCGCTGTTCACCTCGAACGGATCGTGCATGCCGCGGTCGGTCCTCGGCGACCTGGCGGCCCAGAACGTGCAGAAGGTGTACCTCCTGGGCGGCACCGCGGCGCTGGGGAGCCGCCTGGACTCCCTCGCCGCCTGCTGACCGCCGTCCGCGGTCGCTGTCGTCGACGCCGACGGCGTCCAGGAACTTCCGGGCCGGGTCATGGTTTCATAGATCGGAACGGACGCGCGTGAAGATCCAGACGGGAGCAGGATGACCACCCTCAGAGTGATCGTCGACGACCTCGTCGGCGTCGCACCGAGGGGCACCCGCCGCTACACGGAGGAGCTGACGCGCCAGCTGATCGCGACGGCCCCTGCCGGCTGCGACGTCGAGGCGATCGTCTCGGCCGTCGGCGACGACGAGCTGGCGGCGTTGCGCGAGCGCCTCCCCGGCCTCGGCGAAGTGACCCGCCTGCCGCTCGCGCGCCGAGAGCTGTCGCTCGCCTGGCAGACCGGCCTCAGCGTCGGCGGCCCGCTCGGGATGCTGCACGCCCCGACCCTCCTCGCCCCGATCCGCCGGCACGATCACGCCACCACCGCCCAGCAGCTCGCGGTCACCATCCACGACTCCCTCGCGTGGACGCATCCCGCCACGCTCGGCCCGGCCGCCACCGCGTGGACCAAGGCGATGGCCCGGCGCGCCCGGCGCTTCGCCGACGCCGTGGTGGTCCCGACGCACGCCGTGGCGGACCGGCTGGCGGAGCACGTCGACTTCGGCGACCGCATCCGCGTCATCGGCGGCGCCCCCGCCACCACCCTCCGCCTGCCCGCCGACGCCGACGAGCGCGCCCAGCGCCTGGGCCTCCCGGAGCGCTACGCCCTCACGCTCGGCAGCATCGAGCCGCGCAAGGGCGTCACCGCGCTCATCCAGGCGATCGCCCGGCCCGAGGCCGAGCAGCTGCCCCTCCTGATCGTCGGCCCGGACCGGGTCGGCGAGAAGTCGGCCTCCGGTGTCGCCGCCGCGGCAGGGCTCCCCGAGGACCGCGTGCGCGCGCTCGGCCGCCTCGACGATCCCGACTTCGCCGTGGTGCTCGACCGGGCCACGCTGTTCGTCTTCCCGAGCGTCGCCGAGGGCTTCGGGCTGCCCGTCGTCGAGGCGTTCAAGTTCGGGCTGCCGGTCGTCCACTCCGACGACCCCGCGCTCGTCGAGGTCGCCGGCGGGGCCGGACTGTCCGTCACGCGCCCCTCGGGCGACCACGACACCGGCTACCCGGAGCGGCTCGCCGAGGCCATCGCCCGCGTCCTGAACGACGACGACCTGCGCTCCCGGCTGCGCGTGCTAGCCTCTGACCGCGCTCGGGCGTTCAGCTGGCGGGACTCCGCCGAACGCGTCTGGCAGCTCCACGCGGACCTCTGATCCCGGGCCTCCACCGCTCCGCCACCACGCCTATGTCTCCTGCCACTCCCGCATCCACATCGTCGACCGGCATCCGCCTGAGGTCGCTCGACGGCCTGCGCGGCGTCGCCGCGTTCATCGTCCTCCTGCACCACGCCTCGCTGCTGACCCCGGCCATCGCCGCGGCGTACATCTTCAACCCGGAGGTGAGCGGTCCGACTCCGTACAGCTTCGGCTGGTGGTTCACGTACACGCCCCTGAAGATCTTCACCGCGGGGCCGGAGGCGGTCGTCGTCTTCTTCGTGCTGTCCGGATTCGTCCTCAGCCTGCCGGTGCTCGGCCCGCGCGCGTTCGAGTGGATGTCGTACTACCCGCGGCGCATCGCCCGGATCGGCCTCCCCGTCGTCGGGTCGCTGCTGTTCGCGTCGGCCCTGGCGCTGCTCGTCCCGCAGCTCCCGCAGCACGCCATGAGCTCCTGGGTGGCGGGCACCTCCGTACCGCAGCTCGGCGTGTGGGATGTGATCGGCTCCCTCGACCCGACCCTCGGCTCCTGGTTCATCAACAATCCGCTGTGGTCCATCTACTGGGAGATGGCCTTCTCGGTGCTGCTGCCCGTCTTCGTCGGTCTGGCCGTGCTGCTGCGTCGCGGCTGGCCGCTGCTCATCGCGCTGGTCGTGGCGGTCGTCCTGATCGGGCTCTACGCCAACTCCCATGCCTTCCTCTACCTGCCCGGCTTCTTCCTCGGCGTCGTCGCGGCGACGCAGCTGGACCGCATCCACCGGCTGGGCGACGCCCTCGCGAGCCGGCGCTGGGGATGGGCGGTCTGGCTGCTCGTCGCGCTGGGTTCGATGGTGCTGCTCGTCTCGCACTGGATGACGAGATCCGCCGACCTCGGCTTCGTGCTGGAGTCCCTGCAGCCGATCGCGGCGCTGGGGCTGCTGCTGTGCTGCCTGGAGTGGCGTCTGCTCGCCCGGCTGCTCTCCCACCAGCCGTTCCGCTGGCTCGGGACGATCTCGTTCAGCCTCTACCTCGTCCACGTGCCGATCATCATCACGCTCAGCTATCTGCTCGGGAGCTGGGGCCCGCTGAAGGTCGGCGCGCTCGCCATCCCCGTGGCGCTCGTCGTCGGCACGCTGTTCTACGCCGCCGTCGAGAAGCCCGCGCACCGGCTGTCGAAGCGCATCGGCCGGATGGTCGCGCAGGCGTTCGCCGCGCGTCCGGAGCCCGCCGCGCCGCCCTCGACGGAGTTAGCGCCCAGCGTCCGCGACTGAGCGGTCGCGGTCGCGCTCCCGCTCGCCGTCGCGCTCGCGGTCGCCCGCTCCCTGCTCCGCCTCACGCCCGAACCACGTGCTGTACCGGTGCGACGCCCACGTACCGACGGCCTTCGACCAGCCGTGGCTGCGCTTCTCGATCAGCCAGGTGAAGCCCACCGCGACCAGCACCGCGACCGGGATGCCGAACAGGAACGGTCCGACGTACCAGGCGGAGTCAGCGAAGAGGTACGTGCTGAAGATGATGATCGGCACGTGGACGAGGTAGAGGCTGAACGAGATCGTCCCGCTGAACTGCACCGGACGGGTCTCGAGGACGGCCCGCAGCGGCTTCCAGCCGAGCGCCGCCACGACGAGTCCTCCGGCCGCGAGCGGCACCATGCCCTTGAGGACGGACTCCAGCTCCGGGATCTCGCCGACGCTCGGGCCGACGAGCCACGGCGCGATGAGGAGCAGCAGGCTGCCGACGGTGAGTCCGGCCCACAGCGGGTGGCGGTACCAGTGGGTGTTGATGCGCTCGGCGACGTTGCGGACGGCCTCCAGCCGCACCGCGATGACGGCGCCGACGAAGAAGGCCGGCAGGTACTGGAGCTCGCCGGAGTCGGCGTGCACACCCAGGTAGGTGAGGGCGCACGCGGCGGCCAGGCCGCCGATCCACCACTTGCGCACGGCGAGGGCGAGCACTGCGAAGATCGGCAGTGCGAGCGAGAAGACGAGCTCCCAGCGCAGCGACCACAGCGGGTTGTTGATCTGGCCGTCACCGCCGAGCAGGTCCCAGCCCTTGACGATGTACTCCCACCCGAAGTTCGATGTGGACGAGTTGCTCAGCCAGGTGCCGTCGGGCTGCGTCGACGTCTGCGGGATCGCCATGACCCAGACGGCCGCCAGCACGACCGACGCCATCACGGGCACCAGGAGGCGCACCGCGCGGCGCGGGAAGTAAGCCACCCAGTCGAATCCGCGCTTGCGGATCACCGGCAGGGTGACGACCAGGCCGGAGAGCACGAAGAAGACGATCACGGACTCCACGCCCGCGGTGAACAGCTTCAGCGGGGTGTAGCTGATCCACCACATCGCCGAGCCTGCCGGTGCGGAGCCGCCGCCGGGGGTTCCCGGGAAGTCCGGGTTCGTGTACATGGCGTGGTGCAGCAGCACGACGAGGGCTGCGACGCCGCGGAGGCCGTCCAGCGCGGCCAGGCGGCCGCCCGACTTCTTTCCCGTCTTCGCTTCGATCGTCTTCTCTCCCACGTCTACACCTGTACCCGTCATAAGGGGGCGACGCTACGGGCTTGCCCTGGGCAGTTCCTGTGACCCGTTCAGGGGTCAGCTGGGCGCGCTCCGCGTGGCGGACGGGCCGCGAACGGGCAGGCACCTAGCATGTTCGCTATGCCCGCATTCACCTCTCCGCTGGTCTCCGTCGTCATGGGGTCCGACTCCGACTGGTCGGTCATGCAGGAGGCGTCGCGGGTGCTGAGCGAGTTCGATGTCGCCCACGACGTGGAGGTCGTCTCGGCCCACCGGACGCCCGAGAAGATGATCCGCTTCGGCAAGGAGGCGGCCGGCCGCGGTATCCGTGTGATCATCGCCGGCGCAGGAGGCGCAGCCCACCTGCCCGGGATGCTCGCCGCGGTCACCACGCTGCCCGTCGTCGGCGTCCCGGTGCCGCTGGCGCGCCTCGACGGCCTCGACTCGCTCCTCTCGATCGTGCAGATGCCGGCCGGCGTGCCGGTCGCCACGGTCTCCATCGGCGGAGCCCGCAACGCGGGGCTGCTCGCCATCAAGATCCTTGCCACCTCCGACGAGGGGCTGTCGCAGAAGCTCGCGCAGTTCGCCGCCGACCTCGAGGCGAGCGTCGAGCAGAAGAACCAGGCCCTCCAAGCCCAGCTGTGAGCCGCACCCCATGACCATCGCCACGCCCCTGCGCCACCCCGACGCCTCCTCGTCCCGCACGATGACGAAGCGCGGCTGGTGGCTCGTGACCATGAACGTCCTGCTCCCCGGCTCGGCGCAGCTGGTCGCGGGCAACCGCAGGCTCGGCAGGATCGGCGTGCTGGCGACGCTGCTGCTGTGGCTGCTCGCGATCGTGACGCTCGTGCTCTACCTGGCCGCGCCGACCTCGATCTACACGCTCTTCACCCAGGCCGGCAGCCTCACCCTCGTGCAGGTCCTCCTCATCGCCTACGCGGTGCTCTGGGTCGTGCTGACCCTGGACACGCTCCGGCTCGTCCGGCTGGTGCGCACCGCCCCCAACTCCCGCGGCTGGATCGCCGCGTTCTCCGTGCTCGTGCTCGTCGGGATCACCGGCACCGCGGGCTACGCCTCCGTCGTCGCAGGATCCGCCCGCGGCGCCCTCGGAGACATCTTCTCGGCCGGCCCCTCGCAGCCTCCCGTCGACGGCCGGTACAACATCATGCTGCTCGGCGGCGACGCCGGACCGGACCGGGAGGGCCTGCGCCCGGACAGCATGTCCATCGTGAGCATCGACGCGAACACCGGCCAGGCCGTCACCATCGGACTCCCCCGCGACCTCGACCCGGTGCCCTTCCCGAAGAAGTCGCCCCTCCACGCGCTCTACCCGGACGGCTACGGCTACGAGGACCGCTGCGACGTCGACGTCTGCCAGCTCAACTCCATCTACACCGAGGTGGAGCTGTACAAGCCCGACCTGTATCCGAACGCGAAGAAGAACAAGAGCGAACCGGGCATCGAGGCGATGCGGGATGCGCTCGAGGGCGCGACCGGACTCACCATCCAGTACTACGTGCTCATCGACATGCAAGGCTTCGCCGACCTGGTGGATGCGGTCGGCGGCGTCGACGTCACGGTCAAGGACCGCATCCCGATCGGCGGCGACGAGAACCTCAACGGCGTGGTCGAGTGGATCGAGCCCGGCAACCGCCACCTCGACGGCTACCACGCCCAGTGGTACGCCCGGGCCCGGCACGGCTCGAGCGACTACGACCGGATGGCGCGGCAGCGGCAGCTGCAGGACGCCATCCTGAAGCAGGTGAACCCGGTCAACGTGGTCTCGAAGTTCCAGGACATCGCCAAGGCCGGCGCCCAGGTGATGAAGACGGACATCCCGCAGTCGATGCTCGGCTACTTCGTCGACCTCGGTCTCAAGACGCGCAAGCTGCCGGTGCAGCAGCTGGAGCTCGTGCCGCCTACGATCGACCCGGAGAACCCCGACTACACCCAGATCCAGCAGCTGGTGCGCCAGGCGACGCACCCGGCCACCGCCGGGCCCGCTGCCAAGTAGCTCAGCCCTCGAAGAAGGCCGCCGCGGCCCGCGCCCGGTACGCCACGTCGTCGAGGTCGTCGCCGCTCACGGTCACATGGCCGACCTTGCGACCCGGGCGGGGCTCCTTGCCGTAGCCGTGGAACTTGGCCTCGGGATGCGCGGCGAGCGCCGCCGGGTACCGGTCCTGCAGGGTGCCCTCGGCGGGGCCGCCCAGGATGTTGATCATCACCGACCAGTCGGCGCGCGGCTCCGTGGAGCCAAGCGGCAGATCCATCACGGCACGCAGGTGCTGCTCGAACTGGCCGGTGACCGCGCCCTCGATCGACCAGTGGCCGCTGTTGTGCGGCCGCATGGCGAGCTCGTTGATGAGGACCCGGCCATCCGTCGTCTCGAACATCTCGACCGCGAGCACACCGGTCACCCCGAGGCCCTCCGCCACGTGGCGCGCGATGTCCTCCGCCGCCTGCGCCACGCGCCCCGCAGCGCCGGGTGCGGGCGCAAGAACCTCGGCGCACACGCCGTCGCGCTGAACCGTCTCCACCACCGGCCAGGCCGCGATCTCACCGGACGGACGCCGGGCCACCAGCTGGGCGAGCTCGCGCCGGAAGGGCACCAGCTCCTCCACGAGCAGTGCGCCGCCGCGGCCGTCCTCCGCGAGGGCGGCGAACCAGTCGTCGGCTCCGCTCGCGTCGGACACCACCCGCACGCCCTTGCCGTCGTAGCCGCCGCGCGCCGTCTTCACGACCGCCCGCCCGCCGTGGTCGGCGAGGAAGTCACCGAGCTCGTCGGCCGACTCGACGGCGGCCCAGTCCGGCACCGGGAGCCCGAGCTCCGTCAGCTTCGCCCGCATGTGCAGCTTGTCCTGGGCGTAGAGCAGGGCGTCCGGGCCCGGGTGCACGGGGATGCCGCGCGACACCAGCTCGTTCAGGATGGCCTGGGGCACGTGCTCGTGGTCGAACGTGATCACATCAACCGTGTCGGCGAACGCGAGCACCGTGTCCAGATCGCGGTAGTCGCCGACGCCCGTCGCGGCGATGTCGGCGCTCATGCCGGCGGCCTCCTCCAGCACGCGGATCTCGATGCCCAGTTCGATAGCCGGCGGGATCATCATCCGGGCCAGCTGACCTCCGCCGATCACTCCGACGATCTGACTAGCCATGGCCCATCCACCTCTCTGATACTTTTCATGCTGGTCGGGGGAACTCACAGGTACCGGAAACCTCGCCCGCGTACTGTGACGAACAGTGACCATCTTCCCGCATCTCCAGGCAGGGGCATGACGACCGACACCCGCACACCGGCGCAGAAGGCGCGACTGCTCCCGCAGCTGATCAAGTTCGGCGCTGTCGGAGCGGTCGGCTTCGCGGTCAACCTGGTCGTCTTCAACGCGATGCTGCTCATCGTGCTGCGCGGCGTCCCGCACGCGACGATCTACTCGACGGTGATCGCGACGGTCATCGCCATCCTCACCAACTGGATCGGCAACCGGTACTGGGCGTTCTCGGGCCAGCGCCAGCACAACGCCGCACGCGAAGGGGTCGAGTTCTTCGCGGTGAGCCTCGCCACGGGGACGGGCATCCCCCTCGTCTGCATCTGGGTGTCGCATTACCTGCTCGGCATGCAGAGCCCCGTGGCCGACAACATCTCCGCGAACATCGTCGGGCTGGCCGTGGGGATGCTGTTCCGCTTCGCGTTCTATCGCTGGTGGGTGTTCTCGCCTGAGCGCGCTGCGGCTGGTGCGAGCCGCGCCACCGCCCGCGCCGAGTTCTCCTCCGCGACCCACGTTCCCGCGCGCCCTCTGCGCGAGAAGGCCCCGATCACCGGTTCGACGCTAGCGAGCGCCCCAGACCGTGGTCTCGTCGGTGACTGACTCCGACTGCTGACGCCGCACGGCGACGACCGTCTGCGAGTGGTCCATCAGCTCGGAGAGCGCGCGCTGGACCTGATCGGCCTTCGGCACGTCCTTCAGCACGACCGGATGCTCCAGCCCGGAGTTGATCAGCACATCCCCTGACCGGAAGATGCTCTGCAGCCAGGTGCGCCGCACGCTCACGTCGTAACCGCGGCTGTGCAGCAGCTCCTGCCGCACCCGCACGAAGAAGCCGTGCCGGATGATGAGCCGCCGCGAGGTGATCGTGTACCGGCGGCTCAGCCACGCGGCGAGCGGAAGCAGGAAGAGCAGCAGCACCACGGCGGCGGCCGCCGACCACAGCAGCACGATCTCCCACACCTCGTCGAGCCGGCCGGCGAAGTAGCCGACCGCGCCGGCGGCAGCGATCAGCACGAGGCTCGGCCAGAAGAGCCGTCGGGCGTTGGTCCGCAGCCGGGCGATGATGCGCTCGGGCGGCTGGGCGGGCTGCGCTGGGGTCCCGTCCGGGGTGCTGCTCATGCTCAATTAATACCGCAGGTGGGTCACGTCGCCTGCTGCGACCGCGGTGCGGCCCGCATCCGACTCCACGATCAGCCGTCCGTCGTCGTCGATGCCGACCGCCGTGCCGAGCAGATCGCCGCCGGACGGCAGCTGGACGCGCACCGGGCGACCGATGGTGTGGCACGCCTCCACCACCTCGTCGCGCAGTGCGCTGCGGACGGGGTCGCCACCGGCGGTCAGGAAGTCGCGGTACAGCTTCGTCAGCTGGATGAGATACGCCGAGAGCACGCCGTCCGGGTCGACGCCCTCGGCCCCGGCGAGCGCGAGCGAGGTGGAGGTGTCGGTGGGCAGTTCCTCCCGCGTCTGGCTCAGATTCACGCCGGCGCCGACGACGAGCCCCGACATCCCGGGGAGCAGCTCCGCGAGGATGCCGCACACCTTGTCTCCGTCGATCAGGACGTCATTGGGCCACTTCACCTCCACCCCGCCGGGCACGAGCGGACCGAGCGCGCGGCTCATCGCCAGGCCGGCGAGGAGCGGGAACCAGCCCAGCGCCGCCGGCGGGAGGCCGACGGGCTTCAGCAGCACCGAGATCGCGAGCGATGTCCCGGGCGGCGTGACCCACGCACGACCGAGCCGCCCGCGGCCGCCGGTCTGGTTGTCGGTGACCAGCACCGCGAGGTCGGGCAGGTCGCCGGACCGGGCGCGCAGGACGTCGTTGGTCGAGCCCGCCTCGGGCAGGACCTCGAGAACGGGGACGATGGATCGGCTGCGTCGGAACTCCACGCGCCCAGTCTCTCGCACTGGGGCTCTCCCTCAGTGCGAGCGGGCGGATTTGTAGGGTTTCGTCAACGGCACGCCCATTCGACTGGCCGGTAGAGTGAACGGCGTGACCGACACCGAACCACGTCAGACCGAACAGCTCCCCGACCTGACCACCACCGCCGGCAAGCTCGCCGACCTGAAGGAACGGTTCCACGAGGCCGTCACCGCGAGCGGTCAGGCCGCGATCGAGAAGCAGCACGCGAAGGGCAAGCTGACCGCCCGGGAGC
Source organism: Leifsonia xyli subsp. cynodontis (assembly GCF_050632205.1). Taxonomy (GTDB): domain Bacteria; phylum Actinomycetota; class Actinomycetes; order Actinomycetales; family Microbacteriaceae; genus Leifsonia; species Leifsonia xyli_D. The sequence continues at coordinate 325,461 of NZ_CP192578.1, read as the reverse complement.
GCATCGAGCTGCTGCTCGACCACGGGTCCTTCGTCGAGCTCGACGAGTTCGTGCGTCACCGGACGCACGCGTTCGGCATGGAGGCCAAGCGCCCGTACGGTGACGCGGTCGTCACCGGCGTCGGCACCATCCACGGGCGCAACGTCGCCGTGTTCAGCCAGGACTTCACCATCTTCGGCGGCTCGCTCGGCGAGGTCGCGGGCGAGAAGATCATCAAGGTCATGGATCACGCACTGAAGACCGGTGTGCCGATGATCGGCATCCTCGACTCGGGCGGCGCGCGCATCCAGGAGGGTGTGGTCGCGCTCGGCAAGTACGGCGAGATCTTCCGCCGCAACACCGCCGCCTCTGGCGTCATCCCGCAGATCTCCATCGTCATGGGCCCGGCGGCAGGCGGCGCGGTGTACTCCCCCGCCCTCACCGACTTCGTCATCATGGTCGACAAGTCGAGCCACATGTTCGTCACCGGACCGGACGTCATCAAGACCGTCACCGGTGAGGACGTCGGCTTCGAGGAGCTCGGCGGCGCCCTCACGCACAACAAGGTCTCCGGCGTCTCGCACTACCTGGCCAGCGACGAGGAGGACGCGCTCGACTACGCGCGCACCCTGCTCAGCTACCTGCCGCAGAACAACCTCGCCGAGCTGCCAACGTTCCAGTCGGAGCCCGAGCTCGAGATCACGGACGCGGACCGCCGCCTGAACACCATCATCCCGGACTCGCCGAACCAGCCGTACGACGTCAAGACGATCATCGAAGGCGTCGTCGACGACGGCGAGTTCCTCGAGGTCCAGCCCCTCTTCGCCCCGAACATCGTCATCGGCTTCGCCCGCGTGGAGGGACGCTCGGTCGGCATCGTCGCCAACCAGCCCAGCGCCATGGCGGGGACGCTCAACATCGACGCGGGCGAGAAGGCGTCGCGGTTCGTCCGCTTCTGCGACGCGTTCGGCATCCCGATCCTGACCCTGGTGGACGTGCCCGGCTACCTGCCCGGCACCGACCAGGAGTGGACGGGCGTCATCCGCCGCGGCGCGAAGCTGCTGTACGCGTACGCGGAGGCGACCGTGCCGCTCGTCACGATCATCACCCGAAAGGCATACGGCGGCGCGTACATCGTCATGGGCTCCAAGCAGCTCGGCGCGGACATCAACCTTGCCTGGCCGACCGCGGAGATCGCCGTCATGGGCGGTCAGGGCGCGGTGAACATCCTGTACCGCGGTGAGATCAAGCGCGCGGAGGAGGCCGGCGAGGATGTGGCGGCCGTCCGCACGAAGCTCGCGAACGAGTACACGTACAACGTGGCCAGCCCGTTCCTCGCGGCCGAGCGCGGCGAGCTCGACGGCGTGATCGAGCCGGCGGCGACCCGCGTCTCCGTCATCAAGGCGCTGCGCGCCCTGCGGACCAAGCGGGCCTCGCTGCCGCCGAAGAAGCACGGGAACATCCCGCTGTGAGCGGCGCGCACGCGGCGTCGGCCGGCGAGTCGCCGCTCGACCCCTCGCAGCTCCGGTTCCTCACGCGCGGCGTCACGGCGGAGGAGGTCGCGGCGGTGACCGCCGTGCTGGCGGCCGCCGCGGCCGAGCAGGCCGCCGCGGCCAAGGAGGCGCGGGCCGAGCGCGGTCCGGATGCGTGGGCGCGCACGCAGCGCGCGCTCCGCTCGGAGCTCCGCCCGGGGAACGGCGCCTGGCGCTCGTTCTCGGGCTGAATCGGGGTCCGGGTGCCCCGCTGGAGTGCCGGTGTACCCCGATCGGGGACTCCTTCGAGTCCGGGGCGCCAGACAACTCCTGGATGCGCCTCGAACGGGGGTCGTGAATCGTCCCCCAACTGTCCTCCAAAATGACGACTATGTATTTTCCGAGGGCCACACCACTATAGATATTGCTAGGTGTCTCTCCTCGTGAGTCACACCGCCAATCACTCGCCCACTAGGGTAAGCAGGCGAGTGCTTTGGGGGCGAGTCAGGGCGATATTCGGGTTGTCGCCCTGACTCGGGGTTTAGAAAAGGGGCCGACAATTCGGGTGTCGGCCCCTTTCTCCTCGTTAAGGGGCGGTGTCGGCCTGGTAAGTCCGATTTGGCACAAATCGACCTTCTGGGCACGCCATAAACGCGATTTGGCACAAATCGACCTTCGGGGCACGCCATGACCGCGATTTGGCACAAATCGCCACCAGAGAACGGCAGTGAGCGGCGCAGCGGTGTCAGGCCACCGGGCGCGGGATCTCCAGCCACAGGTCGACCTCGTCGTCCTCCGACTCCGCTCCCAGCGCGTTCGCCGCACCGTCGTCCGACATGCGGAGTCCGACGACGGTGACCGCCGTCTTGGACGAGCGGGGCACGGTCCGCACGATCAGCTTGTCGGTCGTCGTGCCGCGGATCGCCTCGGCGAGACGCCGCAGCACCGCCTCCAGACCCCGCTGGTCGAGGTCGTCGATGCCGCCCTCATCCAGGAGGCTGACCACCACGCCGCGGCGGCGCGCATCCATCACCTCACGGCGGACATCGTCGTTGAGCAGGCGCCGGCCGCGGATCTCGTCCCGGATCGCGCCCTCCAGGTAGCGGCACTCCCGCCGCTCCGCCTCTGTCAGATCGCCGCCGCGGCGCACGATCTCGGCCAGCATCGGAGCGGCCACCCGGTAGGTCTGGCGGAGCCGCAGCTGGCGCTCCATGACGTGCGCCTCCTGCGCGGCCTGCCACTCGGTGGCCTCCCGCTCCGCTCGGGCGAACTGCAGGGCGTCGCGACCGGCCTTCGCCAGCGAGCCGGAGATCACCACGGCGACACCGACCCAGACGACGGAACCGATCACGCCGAGACCCGCGAGGGCGCCGAGACCGGCCCAGACGACCGTCTGCACCGCCAGGAAGGCGACCCCGGCCCACGCGACCGCCTGCTGCCGGCGCACCGCGCAGATGGTCATGAGCGTACCGACCGCGGCGACGTACCAGGTCGCGTAGCCGTTGTCCTTCGACGGATCCAGCTGGCTCGTCACGAGGATGGGGATGACGACGCAGACGGCCAGGTCGAAGGCCGCCAGCCACAACGGCATCTTCGTCGGGCTGGTCGGCCACAGGCTGATGACCGTCGCCACGCCGTACAGCACCATGGCGACGATCGCCGGGGTGGGGGACCGCGGCGTCGACAGCGACGACAGGGCGAGGAAGAGGTGATACGCCGAGAACAGCGCCCCGAGGCTGAGGAAGAGGAGGCGGTTGAGGGTGATCACTCGGACGTCTCCCGTCCCGGCACCGCGACGGACTCGTGGAGGGCGGCGGAGGCCGCGGCGCTGAGCGTCTGCTGCTCGGCCGCCGGCCACACGATGGTCACGGTGGTCCCGGCGCCCGGCTCGGATTCGATGCGCGCCCGGCCGCCGACCTTGGCGAGACGATCGCGGATGCTGATCCGCAGTCCCAGCCGCTCGGCCGGGACCTCGGACTCGGTGAACCCGCGCCCGTCATCGCGGACGACGACCTCGACCGTCGAGCCCGGTCCCCCGCCCCGGAGCGAGACGCTGCGGTGCACCTCGGGACCGCCGGCGTGCTGCATGCTGTTCACCATCGCCTGCACGGTGGCCGAGTACACGGCCTCCGCCACGTTGACGGGAAGGGTGTGCAGCTCCACATCGCGCACCGCCACCTCGAACGGCGAGGAGAATGCGTTCGCGGCGGTCACCAGTCGCTCGGTGAGGCGGTCGAGGCCGACCGAGGACTGGTCCTCGGGGGCGGCCGCCTCGGCGGCGTGCAGGTGGCCGATCGCGTCGGCGGCCATGGAGGCCGCCAGGTCCTTCTGCTCGGGCGTTCGGGCGGATGCTGCGGAGAGGAGCGTGGTGAGCACGCTGTCGTGCACGATGGCGTCGACCTGCACGCGCTCTACCTCGGTCGCGTGCTGCCGGACCGCGTTGGCGTAGCGGGCGAGGGCCTGGCTCTGGGCCGTGTCCACCGCGCTCGACGCCTGGCGCATCATGGCGATGATGGCGAGGATGACGCCGCCCAGGATCATCGCGTAGACCGTGTCGAAGGCGGCAAGTTCGAATCCGGCTCCGCCGCCTGCCGGCAGCGCCCGGACGATTCCGTAGGCGATCGGCGCTATGAAGGTGTACGCGATCGCCAGCCAGAGAGGATAGGCGACCGCGGCGAAGGCCGTGAAGACGGAGCAGAGGAACCAGACCCACGGCTTGTCGGATGCGAAGGCGGACGGGTCGTCGACGAGCAAGGGCCAGGTGACGATGGCGGCGAGGTAGACGACGGAGAGGACGCCCATCGCGATCTTCACGCCGCGCTGGATGACCGCGAGGATCACCGTCAGCGCCAGACCGCCGAAGACGGCGATCATCCAGACCGCACCCCAGGGCTCACGCAGAGCGCCCAACTGGGCGAGCGCGGTCGGGAGCGTCTGCAGCCCGAAGACGAGGCCGAAGGCCGAGACCGTCCGGTCCGAGATGCGCTCGATACGAGCGCGGCTGAGGGGTTTCGGGGTTTGACGGACTCCAGTGGGAGCCCCGGGCGCACCCCGCTAGGAACGCTCATTGCCCGTCTCGGGATCCAGCCCGGGGAGGATGCCGTCCTCGACCGCCCGCCGGAGCAGGTCCACCTTCGTCGGGGCCGGTCGCCCGACCTCCACGTACTTGACCCGGATGCGGTCCAGGTACTCGCGCGCAGTCGAGTTGGCGATGCCGAGCTGCGCGGCCACGGCCTTGAGCGGAAGACCGGAGGCGTACAGGTGCAGCACGTCGCGCTCCCGCCGGCCGAGCTGCGCCTTGGCGAAGTCGCTGTCGGCGTCGATCGCGGTCGCCCACTCGAGGTTGTTGAGCACCTCGCCCCGGGCGACGGTCGCGATCGCGCTGATCACGGTCGTCGTGGGCGAGGACTTCGGGATGACGCCGGCGGCTCCCGCCGCGAGCGCCTCACGCACGCTGGCCACCCGGTCCGCGATGCTGTGCACCAGGACGGCGGCGCCGGTCGCCTGCGCCCGCTTGACGTTGTCGGTGACCTTCGACCCGTCGCCGAGCGACAGGTCGAGCACGACGACATCGCACTCCTGGGAGCCCAGCTGGGCGACGAAGTCGTCCACCGTGGGTGCGGTCAGCAGCACCTCGTACCCCGCGTCCTGACAGGCCGCCTTCAGCCCCAGGCGCACCGACTCGTGATCGTCGACGATTGCCACCCGCACCATGTTGACCATCGTAGGGGGTGAATGCATTCGACCGTGCCCTGCGGTCAGCGCGTCAGCGTGGCGACGGCCTCGACGTGGTGCGTGTTCGGGAACAGGTCGAAGGCGCGCATCCCCCGCAATTCGTAGCCGTGACCCGCGAAGAAGGCCAGGTCGCGCGCCAGGGCGACCGGGTCGCACGCGACGTAGACGACCTGGGCCGGCGCCAGCGAGCCGAGCGCGTCGACGACGTCCCGGCCGGCTCCGGAGCGCGGCGGGTCGAGCACGACGGTGGCCGCACGCAGACGAGCGCGCTCGGCGGCGGAGGCATCGGCGGCGATGCGGGTGACGTACCGCTCGACGCGGTCGGTGAGAGCGGACGCGCCCACCCAGTCGGCCAGATTCTCGGCGGCATCGTCCGTGGCCGTCTCGCTGCTCTCGACGGAGGTGATCCGCAGCGTGGAGCCGAAGCGGTCGCCGAGCGCCGCGGCGAGGAGCCCGACCCCGCCGTACAGGTCGAGGTTCGCGGCGCGCGGGTCGAACAGCGCCTCGTCGACCGCGGACTGGACCGCCTCCGTGAGGGTCTGCGCCGCCCCGCGATGCACCTGCCAGAAGCCGCGCGCATCGAGGCGGAATTCCCGCTCGCCGACCCGCTCCCGGATGGGGACCGGGCGCCGCCGGGGCCGGGCCGCGCGCTTCCCGGAACGCACAGGGGCGTCGTTCACGAGGACGTGCGATGCACCGAGTCCGGTGGCCACGACGTCCACGGACTCGGCGCCGGGGAAGCTCTGGCCGAACGGCGCCGCCTCCTGCACCGCCGCGGTCGCCAGCGGCAGGTCGCTCACGGGGATGACCGTGTGCGACCGCGCCGCATACGGACCCAGCCGCCCGCGGTCGTCGACCTGCAGCCGGACGCGCGTGCGCCATCCCGTGCCGTCCGAAGTCTCCCCGGGCACCGCCTCGACGATGACCGGACCGCCGTCGACGCCCGCCGCGGCGATCACGTCCGGGGGAGTTTCGCCGTGCGCTGCAGCGCATCCTCGATCACCCGGCGCTTCAACTCGCGCTGGTGCTCCAGGCGGATGTGGCCGAACTCCGCACCGCCCGCCCGCTCGGCCGGAGGCCGCTCGACGGAGGCGGCACCCCAGACGTGCGGCTGCCGCTCGGGAGACGCCTCGAGCACCTCCACGACCTCGCCGCGCCAGAACCGCTCGTGGCTCGTGTCGCCGATCCGCGCGCGGACGCGCTCGCCCGGCATCGTGTCGGGCACGAAGACGACGCGCCCCTCGTGGCGGGCGACGAAGACCCCTCCGTGGGCGACGTTGGTAATGTCGAGCTCGACCTCGTGTCTCGCGAGGCGTCCCTCATCGTTCTGGGGCATCCTTCGAGCATCCCATAGGTGACCATGCGCCTCTACCTCGCCTCCACCTCCCCCGCGCGGCTCGCCCTGCTGCGGGCGGCCGGCATCGAACCTGTCGTCGTGCCCTCCTACGTCGACGAGCCGGCCGCCGTCGCCGCCGCGGAAGCGGAGCACGGGCCGCTGGACGCGCCCGCCATGGTCCAGCTGCTGGCCCGCAGGAAGGCGGAGGCAGTGCGCGGCACCCTGGATGGGGAGCCGATCGACGGCCTCATCCTCGGCGGGGACTCGGCCTTCGCGATCGGGGGCGCCATCCACGGCAAGCCGCACCTGCCGGAGGTCGCTCGCGACCGCTGGCGTCAGCAGCGCGGGAAGACCGGTGTCCTCCACTCCGGCCACTGGCTCATCGACCACCGCGACGGTCGCGAGAGCGCCGCCGCCGGCGCGGTCGCCGCCGCCTCCGTCACCTTCGCGGACCTCACCGACGCCGAGATCGAGGCGTATGTCGGCAGCGGCGAACCCCTCGAGGTGGCCGGCGCGTTCACGATCGACAGCCTCGGCGGCCCGTTCATCACCCGCGTCGAGGGCGACCCGAGCACCGTGGTGGGCCTCTCCCTCTCGACGCTCCGCGGGCTCGTGCTCGAACTGGGCGTGGAGTGGACGTCCCTCTGGAATCGCGTCGCCTGAACCAGGCCGTTGTAGGCTCCAGGAGTTTGCGGTCGGCCATTTTTGTGGGGATCGACCAAATGTCGTTCGATATCGAGCAATAGGCTAGGGAACTGTGCCACGTATCACCAAGGTTTTGATCGCCAACCGCGGGGAGATCGCCGTCCGCGTCATCCGAGCGGCGAAGGACAGCGGTATCGCGTCCGTCGCGGTGTACGCGGACCAGGATCGCGACGCCCTCCACGTCCGCCTCGCAGATGAGGCGTACGCGCTGGACGGCTCGACGAGCGCGGACACGTACCTCGTCATCGACAAGCTCCTCTCGGTCGCTCGGCGATCGGGCGCCGACGCGGTGCACCCGGGCTATGGGTTCCTCGCCGAGAACGCCGACTTCGCGCGCGCGGTGATCGCGGCCGGCCTCACCTGGATCGGGCCGTCTCCCGACGCGATCGAGCGGCTCGGCGACAAGGTCTCTGCGCGGCACGTGGCCGAGAAGGTCGGCGCCCCGCTGGCTCCCGGCACCCTGAACCCCGTCGCGGACGCGGCCGAGGTGCTCGATTTCGTCGACGTCTACGGGCTGCCCGTCGCGATCAAGGCGGCGTTCGGCGGAGGCGGCCGCGGCCTCAAGGTGGCCCGCACGCGTGAGGAGGTCGGCGAGCTCTTCGAGTCGGCGACCCGTGAGGCGATCGCGGCGTTCGGCCGGGGAGAGTGCTTCGTCGAGAAGTACCTCGACCAGCCGCGCCACGTCGAGACCCAGTGCCTCGCCGACGCCTACGGCAATGTCGTCGTCGTCTCCACGCGCGACTGCTCTCTGCAGCGCCGGCACCAGAAGCTGGTCGAGGAGGCGCCCGCGCCCTTCCTCACCCCCGAGCAGACCGAGAAGCTGTACTCGTCCTCCAAGGCCATCCTCAAGGAGGTCGGCTACCAGGGTGCCGGCACCTGCGAGTTCCTCATCGGCAAGGACGGCACCGTGTCGTTCCTCGAAGTGAACACCCGCCTGCAGGTCGAGCACCCGGTGTCGGAGGAAGTGACCGGGATCGACCTCGTGCGCGAGCAGTTCCGCCTCGCCGAGGGCGGCGAGCTGGACTACGACGACCCGGCGCCCCGTGGGCACTCCTTCGAGTTCCGCATCAACGGCGAGGACGCGGGTCGCGGATTCATCCCGTCGCCCGGTCCCGTCCACGTCTTCAAGGCGGCGGGCGGCCCCGGCGTCCGCGTCGACAGCGGCATCCAGGCGGGCGACGTCATCAGCGGCGCCTTCGACTCGATGCTCGCGAAGCTCATCGTCACCGGCTCGAGCCGCGAGGAGGCGCTGGAGCGCTCCCGTCGCGCGCTGGACGAGTTCGAGGTCGCGGGTCTTCCGACCGTGCTTCCGTTCCACCGCGCGATCGTGCGCGACCCCGCCTTCGCCCCGCAGGACGGGGAGCCGTTCTCGGTGTATACGCGCTGGATCGAGACCGAGTGGGTCAACGAGATCGAGCCCTGGTCCGGTGAGCTGGGCGAGCAGACTGCCGCGGAGCGCCGGAGCAACGTCGTGGTGGAGGTCGAAGGCAAGCGGATCGAGGTCTCCTTGCCGGCGAGGCTCCTCAGCGGCGGCGCCGGCGAGCCCGCCGCTTCCCCGGCCCCGCGTCGTCGCGGCGGTGCGCACTCTGTCGACACGGCCACGGGGGATTCCGTGACCGCGCCGATGCAGGCCACGGTCGTCAAGGTCGCGGTTGCCGACGGCGACCCGGTCGTCAAGGGCGACCTCGTGCTGGTGCTCGAGGCGATGAAGATGGAGCAGCCGCTGACCGCCCACAAGGACGGCACGGTCTCCGGGATCAACGCCTCCGTCGGCGAGACGGTGTCGTCGGGACACCTGCTGCTCAACATCGTCTGACTCCGGCTCAGACCGCGAGGGCGACATGTCGCTCCTCTCTGTCGAGCATCGCGAGGGCCGCTTCGACCGTGGCCACCGCGTCGGCGGGCGCGTCGAGCACCTGCCGGGCGGTGAGGCGCAGCGATCGCGCGCCACGGAGTGCAAGCGCGGTGTCGCGCGCGCGATCACGCTCGAACGATTCCCTGTCGCTGTGGAACGCGAAACCGTCGACCTCGACGAAGAGGACCCCGTCGACCCGGAGATCCACCAGCCCGACGCCGTGCACGTGCACCTGCTGCTCGATGACGTGACCGCGGGCGGCGAGGCGTTGTCGGAGGATCGACTCCACGCCCGAGTCGGATCCAGGGTGCGCGCGTGCCGCCAGGGTGCGGGAGCGCTGCGGCTCTCCGGTGAAGAGCTGCCGCAACCGCGGGAGCGATGCTTGTCCTGAAGAGATCGCCGTGTCGAGCACCGCCACCGCCGTCTCGGGGTCGGCGCATCGGGCCACCGTCCGCAGGCAGTCGGCCAACGACACGCGGCAGATCTCTGGGTGGCTCTCGCACGGGCGCCAGTGCCGGACCACGTCCGTCTCGCCGCCGGCGGATCTGCCCGAGTGCGGTGGCACGAGCACGTGAAGTCGCCGATCCGTTCCCGCCCACAGACCATAGCTCTCGGCGGCGGACACGCACGACAGGCGGCCGCCGACGCGGACAGCGGAGCGCACCGGCTCCGGCGCTCCGGCGGACACATAGCGGCCTTTTCGTGGTCGGAGCAGCGCGCCCCGCGCGACGGCCGCTGTCAGCTCGTGCTCCGTCGCACCCGCATCGAGGAGCTGTCTCGTGGATGCCGCGCCGCCGAGACGGTGGAGGTGTCGTGCCCAGGTCATGCGATCATCCTCTCCGTCGCGCGGATGTCGTGGGGCTGCTGCCCGAAATCTGTGGAGAGCTCGTGGTACCGGACGGATGGGGACGATTCACCGATGCCGGGGACGGAGGAAGTTCGACGGCGACACGCCGGGAAACGCGGGAAGCGGAGGAGGGAGCGGCAAGGCCGGGCGGGGACCTCCTCCGTTACCGGCGGGAGCGGATGCGCGGCGGAAACGGAGGAGACCGGCAGCCGACACTCCGGCGCAGGCGGGAAAGGGAGGAGATCGCACCCGTCCCGGCGCCGGCCTCCTCCGCCGCGCGACCCCGTCAGCCGGTGGCCTCAGCGGGGTTGCCCTCGAGGTCGATGCTGATCTCGTCCGCATCGAGGTTGCTGAGGGCGCCGACGAGGACATCCGCGCTGAAGGTGCCGTCGTCGCGCGCGTCGAGCAGCGCCTCGCGCTGGGCCCGGATGCGGGCGAGACGGGCGGCTTTGTGAGCGGCGAAGGCCTCGGGAGTACGGTCGGTGGTCGCGGGAAGAGGAACGGACGCGCCGGCCTCATACAGCATCTCCATGAGGCGACGGCGTTCGTCGCGTTCGGCTTGCGGGTCGGCAGCTGCCGGCTTCACCAGCCGCAGCACGAGACCGAGCGTCCCGCCCTGCAGCAGGAGCGAGCCCGCCGCCACCAGGAAGGCGATGAGGACCAGGACGGAGCGGCCCGGGGTCGTGGTGGGCAGCGATTGCGCCGCCGCCACGGTGACGGCCCCGCGCATCCCGGCCCACACGACGATCGCGCCCTCCCGCCAGCCGAGGGGCGCGCCGGTGAAGTACTCGATGTCCGCGAGGAGCCGGCGCAGGCGCGTGCCGAAGCGGGCGATGTTCTCGACGGTCGGGACGCCGCGGCGGGACAGACGGCGCCGTCGGCGCTCGGCCCGCTTGGCCGAAATCGGCCGCCCGCCCGGGGACCGCGGGTCGTGGAATACGGAATCGGGCAGCCGAGGAGCGCTCACTGCGACGTCGCTCGCGGCGTCGGCGGGAGCATCCACCGCCGCACCTCCGCCAGCAGCACCGCCCGTACCCCCGGCGCCCGGCGCAAGCGCTCGCCCCTCCGCCGGCGCCGCCCGTTCGGCGATCCCCCGTCGTACCGCCTCCGGATCGGACAGGTGCTGCTGCAGCTGCTCCAGCCGCGGCCGCATGCGCTGTCCCCGGCGATGGCGCCGCGCGAGCAGCGCGAGCAGGGGCGCGACGAATCCCGCCCGGACCAGGATCGTGAGCAGAAGCGCGCCGGCGGCGATGGCCGCGGCGGGCGCCACACCCGCGTGGTCCTCCTGCACCTTCTGCAGGATGCCGAACAGCTCCAGCCCCATGGTGAGGAAGATCATCCCCTCGAGGATCAGCTCGACCGTGCGCCAGTTCTGCGCGTCCGAGAGCCGGTGCTCGGGCGAGAGCAGCCTCGGCGCGCGGCTGCCGGTGACGAGGCCCGCGACGACCGCCGCGACCAGACCGGAGGCGCCGAGCGCCTCTGCCGGGATGGACGCGAGGAACGGGACGGTGAAGGAGATGACCGTGTTGACGGTCGCATCCTTCACCCGCTTCCGCACCCGCAGGTTCGCCCATCCGACGACCCCGCCGAATACGACGGCGATCACCACCGAGTAGAAGAACGAGAGCGTCACGGCGCCGACGGTGAAGGAAGCGGCGGCCGCCGCGATCGCGGCCCTGAGCAGCACGAGCGCGGTGGCGTCGTTGAGGAGGCTCTCCCCTTCGAGGATGGCGACCACGCGCGGTGAGACGCCCGCCCGCTTGACGATCCCGGTCGCGACGGCATCGGTCGGGCTCACGATCGCGCCCAGGGCGATGCCCCAGCCGAGGCCGAGCCCGGGGATCGCCCAAGCGAAGAAGAGTCCGAGCAGCACCGAGCTGAGGATCACGAGGACCACGGACAGGCCGCCGATCGCTCCGAACTCACGCCGGAAGTTCATCGCCGGCATGGAGACCGACGCCGAGTACAGCAGGGGCGGCAGAACGCCCGCGATGATCCACTCCGGCTCGATGACGACCGCCGGCACGAACGGGAGCAGGCTGACGAGGATGCCGACCACCACGAGGATGAGCGGCGATGCGACGCCGAACTTCGGCCCGATCGTCGTCGCGGCCGCGATCGTCAAAACGGCGAGGACGCCGATGACGAGCGCGATCTCCATCCCCCGGCCTTCCTGTCAGACGACGATGTGCATGGCGCGCGCAGCGTCGGTGATCGAGCCGGAGAGGGACGGGTACACCGTGAAGGCGCGCGCCACCTGGTCGACCGTCAGGCGCTGCTCCACGGCGAGCGCCAGCGGGAAGATGAGTTCGGAGGCGCGCGGTGCGACGATCACGCCGCCGATCACTGTGCCGGACCCCGTCCGTGCGAAGAGCTTGACGAAGCCGTCGCGGATGCCCAGCATCTTGGCGCGGGGGTTCGACTTGAGCGGCAGCTTGTAGATGTCGCCCTGCGCGATGCCCTCCTCGATCTGCTTCTGGCTCCAGCCGACCGTGGCGATCTCGGGCTGGGTGAAGATGTTCGACGTGACGTTGCGCAGCTCGATCGGGTTCACGGCGTCGCCCATCGCGTGGAAGACCGCCGTGCGGCCCTGCATCGAGGCGACCGAGGCGAGCGGCAGCGAGTCGGAGCAGTCGCCGGCCGCGTAGATGTTCGGGATGGACGTGCGTGCGACCCGGTTGACCCGGATGTTGCCGTTCTTGGTGACCTGGACGCCGGCCTCCTCGAGCCCGATCCCGTCGGTGTTCGGCACCGAGCCGACCGCCATCAGACAGTGCGACCCCTCGACCGTGCGCCCGTCGGTGAGTGTCGCGACCACTCCGTTCTCGGTGCGGACGACCGACTCGGCACGCGACTTCGACAGCACCTGCATGCCGTTGCGACGGAAGACGTTCTCGATCACGCCGGCCGCGTCGGCGTCCTCGCCCGGCAGCACCTGGTCGCGCGACGAGATGAGCGTGACCTTCGAGCCGAGCGCGGTGTACGCCGAGGCGAACTCCGCGCCCGTGACGCCGGAGCCGACCACGATGAGGTGCGACGGGACGGACTGCAGGTCGTAGAGCTGCGTCCAGGTGAGGATGCGCTCCCCGTCGGGCACCGCGGACGGCAGGACGCGCGGGCTGGCGCCGACGGCGATGACGAGCGTGTCGGCCTCCACCCGGTCGAAGTCGGTGCCCGAATCGCCCTTCGCGGTGGAGACGATGATCGCGCCGGCGCCGTCGAGCCGGCCCTCGCCGTTCACGATGCGCACGCCCGATCGGACGAGCTCGGCCCGCATGTCCTCCGACTGCTGCCGTGCGAGGCCGATCAGGCGCTTGTTCACCGCCGCGAGGTTGACGGCGACCTCGGGCCGGACCGGCTTGCCGGTCTCGCCGCGCGAGAAGAACTGCACGCCGAGGTCGGTCGCCTCGCCGATGGAGTTGGTGGCCTCTGCGGTGGCGATGAGGCTCTTGGAGGGCACCACATCGGTGATGACGGCCGAGCCGCCGACTCCCGAACGCTCGACCAGCGTCACGTCCGCACCCAGCTGCGCACCCGCGAGCGCCGCCTCGTAACCGCCCGGACCGCCGCCGAGCACCGCGATGCGCTGTTTGCGCTCGAATTCATACGCCATGCCCCCATTCTTCCGTATGGGGTGCACCGATGCGCATCCACCCCCGGACCTGTGGAAAGCGGGCGGCTCAGTAGAGTTGTGAGCATGTCGGATACCATCACCAACCCCCTCGACGATCTGACCGTCGACCCGTTCGAGGTCGCTCGCGAGGCCGCCGCGCAGCTCGCCGAGAAGACGGGCGTTGAACGCCACGACATCGCCCTGACCCTCGGGAGCGGCTGGGGGAAGGCGGCGGATCTCATCGGAGAGACCGTCGCGACGATCCCGGCCACCGAGATCGTCGGCTTCAGCAAGCCGGCCCTCGAAGGGCACGTCGGCACGCTCCGCTCGGTCCGCATCGCGAACGGCAAGCACGCCCTCGTCATCGGTGCGCGCACCCACTACTACGAGGGCCACGGCGTGCGCCGCGTCGTCCACAGCGTCCGCACCGCCGCGGCCGCCGGCGCGACCACCATGGTGCTCACCAACGGCGCCGGTGGCATCAAGGAGCACTGGAAGCCGGGGACGCCCGTCCTCATCAGCGACCACATCAACCTGACCGCAGACTCCCCGCTCGAAGGCGCGACCTTCATCGACCTCACGGACCTGTACTCGAAGCGTCTGCGCGACCTCGCTCACACGATCGAGCCGTCGCTCGACGAGGGCGTCTACACGCAGTTCCGCGGCCCTCACTACGAGACGCCGGCCGAGGTGCAGATGGCGAAGGCGGTCGGCGGCCACATCGTCGGCATGTCGACCGCCCTCGAGGCGATCGCCGCCCGCCAGGCCGGGATGGAGATCCTCGGCATGTCGCTGATCACCAATCTCGCGGCCGGCATCCAGAAGACCCCGCTCAGCCACCAGGAGGTCATCGAGGCGGGGCGGGCCGCCGAGCCCGTGATCAGCGCGCTGCTCGCACAGATCGTGGAGGCGCTGTGAGCGCCGCGAAGGACACTCCGCAGCTGCTCGAGGAGGCGCGCGCCTGGCTTGCACAGGACCCTGACCCCGAGACACGGGACGAACTGCAGTCGCTCGTGGGCGCCGCCGAGTCCGGCGCGTCCGAGGCCGTGGCCGACCTGCACTCGCGGTTCGACGAGCGTCTCGCCTTCGGCACCGCCGGCCTGCGCGGCGCCATCGCCGCCGGACCCAACCGCATGAACCGTGTGCTCGTCGCCCAGGCGGCGGCCGGGTTCGCCCGCTGGCTGCTCGAGCACGCCGAGGGTGCGACGCCATCCGTGGTGATCGGGTACGACGGCCGCAAGAACTCCGACGTCTTCGCCCGCGACACCGCCGAGCTCATGGCGGGAGCCGGCGTGCGCGCCATCCTGCTCCCCGGCTCCTGCCGACGCCGGTTCTGGCGTTCGCCGTGCGGCACCTGGATGCGAGTGCGGGCGTCATGGTGACGGCCAGCCACAACCCGCCGAACGACAACGGCTACAAGGTGTATCTCGGCGGCGAGAACCACGGCTCGCAGATCGTCTCGCCGGTCGACGCGGAGATCGCCGCGCACATCCTCGACGTCGCCCAGGGCAGCGTCGCGGAGCTGCCGCGCTCCGACCGCTACCAGGTCGCCTCCGACGACGTCGAGCAGGCGTACATCGAAGCCACGGTGGCGGTGGCCGCAACCGAGGCCCCGCGCGATGCGGTGTCCTTCGTCTACACGGCCATGCACGGCGTCGGCTGGCGGACCGCGCGCGAGGCGTTCTCGCGCGCCGGGTTCGCCGCCCCGACGCCCGTCACGGCGCAGATCGATCCGGATCCGGCTTTCCCGACCGTCGCCTTCCCGAACCCCGAGGAGCCCGGCGCGATGGACCTGTCGTTCGCCGCCGCCCGCGAGGCCGGGGCGGACCTCGTCATCGCCAACGACCCGGATGCCGACCGTCTGGCCGTCGCCATCCCCGACCCGTCGAGCGCCGACGGCTTCCGCCGGCTCTCCGGCAACGAGGTCGGCGCGCTGCTCGGCTGGCGCGCGGCCGAGCTCGCGGTCGCGCGGGAGGACGGGCGCGGCTCCCTCGGGACGCTGGCCTGCTCCATCGTCTCCTCCCCCGCCCTCGCCGCTGTGGCGCATGCGTACCGGCTGGATTTCGCCGACACCCTCACCGGCTTCAAGTGGGTCTCGCGCGCGCCCGGCCTCGTCTACGGCTACGAGGAGGCGCTCGGTTACCTCGTTAACCCGGAGACGGTCCGGGACAAGGACGGCATCTCGGCCGCCGTCGCCTTCCTCGACCTGGCGAACGGCCTCGCCGCGGAGGGCGTCACGATCGCTCAGCGCCTGGATCAGTTCGCGGAGAGGTTCGGGTACTTCGCGAGCGACCAGATCTCACTGCGCGTCACCGACCTCTCGCGCATCGGCGAGATCATGGCCGCGCTGCGGGCCACGCCGCCGAGTCACCTAGGCGACGTGAAGGTGTCGCAGATCGACGACCTGAGCGACGGGTTCGGCGGGCTGCCCCCGAGCGACGTGCTGCGCATCCTGCTCGAAGACGGATCGCGCGTCATGGTGCGCCCGAGCGGCACGGAGCCGAAGCTCAAGATCTACATCGACGCCTCGAGCGACGAGGGCACCGTCGAGGAGCGACGGACGACGGCGACCGCCCGGGTGGCAGCCCTGGGCGAGGCGATGCGGGTGCTCACGGCCTGAGCACCCGGCCGCCCGGTCAGGCGGTCACCGGCCGCGGCGCTCGCGCCAGGTACCCGAGGAGGAACACCGCGAGTGCCGCGACGGTGACGACCGCGCCCGCGAGCGGGACCGCCATCGCGCCGCCTGCCGACAGCGCCAGCGTGCCGATCGGCGGAGCGATCGCGATCCCGACGTACATCGAGGTCGAGTACCACGACAGGGCGAGAGCGGAGCTCTGCGGGTCGACGTGCACCAGCCGGTGCTGCACGGGGATGGCCAGCGCGAACGCCGCGACGCCCCACAGCGCGAAGACCACGATGGTGGCGGCGAACGACGCCTCGGCGAAGGCCAGCACGACGAGCGTCAGCGCCTGCGCCGCGAGGGCGATCGCTGCAACCGGGCGGCTGCCCAGCCGGTCGGTGAGAGGCCCGGCGATCGCGTTCCCCGCGATGCCCGCCACACCGTAGGCGAGGAGCAGCACGGCGAGCAGCGTCCCCGATCCACCCGTGGAGGGGCGGGTGACGGCAGCCGAGAAGATGTACACGATGTTGAATCCGGCGATCATGAGCAGGGTGGTCCCCAGCGGGGCGACGATGCGGAGGTCGGCCAGGGGTGCGAGCCGCCGGCGCAGCGACACCGCGGGCGGCACGGGCACCCCGCGCACGACCAGCGGGATGGCGATCACGAGCGCGGCGGCGATGCCCACGATGCACCACAGGGCGAACCGCCAGCCCGCGAGACCGCCGAGCGCTGTGCCGAGCGGCGAGCCGACGGCGGTCGCCAGGGTGAACCCGGCGCCCACGATGGCCAGCGCCTGCCCGCGCTTCTCCGGCTTGGCCAGGGATGCTGCGGCAGCGGTCGCGGTCGGGACGAGGGCCGCGCCGCCGAGGCCGGAGAACGTGCGGCCGGCGATGAACAGGGTCAGGTCGGGGGCGAGGGCGGAGACTGCGGTGCCGAGGGCGAAGACGCCGAGGCCGGCGGCCATGAGAGCAGCGCGGGGAACGCGCGGGAGGAGGATGGACACCGCCGGGGCCGCCACCGCCACGACCAGCGAGTAGCTGGTGATCGACCAGCTGACATCGGTCGCGGTGGCGCCGAGGCCGGCCGCCACCTGCGGGAGCAGCCCCGCGATCACGAAGGCGTTCGTGCCGACGACGAACAGCGCCAGGGCCAGCACGATCAGCGCAGGGAGCGTCCTGCGGTACGATAGTTCGACGAACGTCATACAGTCAGAGTACGACTATTGTTCGATGGTTGTCAAACAATTGGTGAGCATGACCGACTACCCCACCCCCGACATGGCCGACGTGCAGCTCGTCGACGTGCTGCGCGCCGTCGGCGACCCCATCCGCCTGCAGATCGTCCGCGTGCTCGCAGACGGCCGTCCGCATCCCAAGAGCATGACCGAGTGGGGCGTCGACGTGCAGAAGTCGACCATGGCGCACCACTTCAAGACCCTGCGGGAGTCGGGCGTCACCCGGACGATCGTGAGCGGCCGGACGCACGAGATCCAGCTGCGTCGCGACGAACTCGACGCTCGCTTCCCCGGCCTCATCGAGGCGCTGCTGCGCGACTGACGCCTAGCCCAGCGCTTCGTCGAGCTTCTGCTCGAGCTCCTCGAGGTCGAAGTAGTTGTGCACGACGATCACGTCGGCGTTGGTCCGCCCGATGCGGTCCACGAGCTCGGGCGAAGTCAGCACGACCTGCGCATCCGCCGCCGCCTCGTCGATGTGGGCCGCATCCGACGCGGTCACGTCGGCGTCGATCCCGAGCCGGTCGAGCACGCGCTCGGCGTTGACCTTCAGGATGCCGGACGTCCCGACGCCCACGCCGCAGATCGCGACGATCTTCATCGCGCGGCCTCTTCTTCGGAGAGGGTGAGGATGCGCTGCACCTCGGCGACGTCGGAGGCGGCCGCCAACGCGGGAATCGCCTCCGGGTCGTTGAACACGTTCGCCAGCTCGGCGACGCTCGTCACGTGGGCCTCCGGAGTGGAGACCGCGAGCCCGAGCACGACCGAGACGGGGTCGTTGTGGGGGTGACCGAAGACCACCGGCTCGTCGAGCGTGACGACCGCGAGCCCGTCGGAGTTCACGTCGGGACCGGGCCGGGCGTGCGCGAGCGCGAGGCCGGGCGCGATGACGATGTACGCGCCGAACTCCTCGATCACCTGGATCATCCGCTGCGCGTAGCCCTGCTCCGTCGCGCCGGACCGCGCGAGGGCCTCCCCGCCAGCTCGACCGCCTGCCGCCAGTCGGCCGCGTGCGCGCCGACGGTGATGGCGGAATCAGGCAGCGGTGGCAGTGACATATTTCTACAGTAGCGCCCGGCGGGTTAGGAACCCTCGAAACCTGCTGTGATGATCTCCGCCAGTTCCTCACGCTCTTCAAGGGGCAGGAACGCGCCGGCCGCGGCGTTGAGCTGGAAGATCTCCAGGTCGGTGCGGTCGTAGGCGAAGGCGTCGGCGAGGATGCTCAGCTCGCGCGTCAGCGTCGTCCCGCTCATGAGCCGGTTGTCGGTGTTCACCGTCACCCGGAAGCCGAGCTGGTACAGCAGGTCGAACGGGTGGTCGAGGATGTCGTCGCCCCACGCGGCGATCGCGCCGGTCTGCAGGTTGGATGTCGGGCTCGTCTCGAGCGCGATCTCGCGGTCCTTCACCCACTGCGAGAGCGAACCGAGCGTCACGTAGGTGTTCTCGTCGTCCTGACGCTCGATCGTGATGTCCTCGGCGAGCCGCACCCCGTGGCCCAGGCGCAGCGCGCGTCCGTCCAGGAGCGCGCTCCGGATACTGTCCAGCCCGTCCGCCTCGCCGGCGTGCACGGTCGCCGGGAAGAACTCCGACGCCAGGTAGTCGAACGCGGCGCGGTGGTTCGAGGGCGGGAAGCCCGCCTCCGGGCCGGCGATGTCGAATCCGACGACCCCGCGGTCGCGGTGGCGTACGGCGAGCTCGGCGATCTCGAGGCCGCGGTCGTTGTGCCGCATCGCGGTCACCAGCTGGCCGACGCGGATGCGGCCGCCCGCGGCACGCACATCCTGGATGCCCTGCTCGATGCCGTCCTGCACCGCTTCGACCGTCTCGTCGAGGGTGAGCCCGCGCGACAGGTGCTGCTCCGGAGCCCAGCGGACCTCGCCGTAGACGACGCCATCCTCGCCCAGATCCTGGACGAACTCGCGCGCCACACGGCTCAGGCCCTCACGGGTCTGCATCACCGCGGTCGTCAGGTCGAAGGTCTTCAGGTACTCGACCAGCGAGCCCGAGTTCGACTTCTCCGCGAACCAGCGGCCCAGCTCCGTTGCGCCCTGCGCGGGAAGCTCGAGGCCGATCTCGTCGCCCAGCTCGAGCACCGTCGCGGGGCGGAGCCCACCGTCGAGGTGGTCGTGCAGGGAGACCTTCGGCAGCGGACGGATCAGGGTGCCGTCGGCCAGCGCGTACTCGTTCCAGGCGTCGCTCATGACCTCAACCCTAGGCGATGCGGTCGGCGATCAGCGGGCCGCGCTCGAAGGCGGTCCCGGCGGGGGCGATGCGGTAGGCGCCGTCGAGTGCCTCGAGGGCGCGCTCGAAACGGGCCGGTTCGTCGGCCGACAGTGTGAACAGCGGCTGGCCCTTGCGGACCTCGTCGCCGGGCTTCGCGTGCAGGTCGATGCCCGCCGCGTGCTGCACCGGGTCCTGCTTGCGGGCGCGGCCGGCGCCGAGACGCCAGGCGGCGATCCCGAAGGGCAGCGCCTGCTGCTCGACCAGGATGCCGTCCTCCTCGGCCGTGACGACGTGCGTCTCCTTCGCCACCGGCAGCGCCGCGTCGGGGTCTCCGCCCTGCGCGCGGATGACCTCGCGCCACTTGTCCATCGCGCGGCCGTCCTTCAGGGCGGCCTCCACATCCTCGTCCGGGCGTCCCGCCAGCGTCAGCATCTCGCGGGCGAGGGCGACCGTCAGCTCGACGATGTCGGCCGGTCCGCCCCCGGCGAGGACCTCGACCGACTCGCGCACCTCGTTGGCGTTGCCGATCGCCAGGCCGAGCGGGACGTTCATGTCGGTGAGGAGCGCCGACGTGGCGACCCCCGCATCCCGCCCCAGCTCCACCATGGTGCGGGCGAGCTCGCGCGAGCGCTCGATGTCCTTGAGGAACGCGCCAGAGCCGAACTTCACATCCAGGACCAGCGCGCTCGTGCCCTCCGCGATCTTCTTCGACATGATCGAGGATGCGATGAGCGGGATCGCTTCGACGGTGCCCGTGATGTCGCGCAGCGCGTACAGCTTCCCGTCGGCGGGGGCGAGGCCGGAGCCGGCGGCGCAGATGACGCCGCCCTCGTTCTGCAGCTGGGCGAACATCTCCTCGTTGCTGAGGTTCGCGCGCCACCCGGGGATGCTCTCCAGCTTGTCCAGGGTGCCACCGGTGTGCCCCAGCCCGCGGCCCGACAGCTGCGGCACGGCGACGCCGAACGTCGCGACCAGCGGCATCAGCGGAAGGGTGATCTTGTCGCCCACGCCTCCCGTGGAGTGCTTGTCGGCGGTCGGCTTGCCGAGGCCGGAGAAGTCCATCCGCTCGCCCGAGGCGATCATCGCGAGCGTCATGTCCTTGATCTCTCGGCGCGTCATCCCGTTGAGGAAGATCGCCATGGTCATCGCCGACATCTGCTCGTCGCCGACGTAGCCGCGGGTGTACGCGTCGATGAGCCAGTCGATCTCGGCGGTGCTGAGCTCGCCGCGGTCGCGCTTGGTCCTGATCAGGTCGACGGCGTCGAACGCCTCGACCTCTCCTGCAAGATCGGTCACGAAGGTGTTCCTCTGTCGTCGTTCAGTCGTTCTCGTGCTCGGCCGCGTACGCGGCGAGCTGGCGCGGCCCGAAGGCGTCGGGCAGCACCTCGTCGATGGTGCGGATGCCGGAGACGGTCTCCAGCAGCATCCCCTCGGCGGAGTGCTCGTACAGCAGCTGCCGGCAGCGCCCGCACGGCATGAGCGTGTCGCCGTCGCCGTTCACGCAGGTGAAGGCGACGAGGTGGCCGCCGCCCGTCATGGCGAGCGACGAGACGAGGCCGCACTCGGCGCACAGGGTCACCCCGTAGCTGGCGTTCTCGACGTTGCAGCCGCTCACGATGCGTCCGTCGTCGACGAGCGCAGCCGCTCCGACGGGGAACTTGGAGTACGGCACGTAGGCGTGCGTCCGCGCCTCGTTCGCGGCGGCGCGCAGCGCGGCCCAGTCGATGGTCTCGGGATCGGGATGGGCGCTCATGACTTGATGTACGGCTTTCCGTCGGCGGCCGGCGCCCGCGAGAGGCCCACCAGGCCGGCGACCGCGAGGATGGTCACGATGTACGGCAGCATCAGCATGAACTCGCTCGGGACGGGCGAGCCGATGGTGCTGAGCACGTTCTGCAGGTTGGTGGCGAAGCCGAACAGGAGCGCGGCGAGCGTGGCGCGGATCGGGTCCCAGCGGCCGAAGATCACGGCGGCGAGCGCGATGAAGCCCTGGCCTGCGGTCATCTCCTTCGAGAAGGCGCCGACGGATCCGAGCGTGTAGTAGGCACCGCCCAGGCCGGCGATCGCTCCGGCGAGCGACACGTTCCAGAACCGGGTGCTGTTCACGTTGATGCCGACGGTGTCCGCCGCCTCGGGGTGCTCGCCGACCGACCGCAGGCGCAGGCCCCAGCGGGTCTTGAACAGGCCGAACCAGACGAGGAACACCGCGAGGTACATGAGGTACTCGATGATCGACTGGTCGAAGAGCACCTTGCCGATGATCGGGATCTCGCTCAGCACCGGGATGGGCCAGTTCGGCAGGCGCGGCGGGTGGTTCAGCAGTTGCGGGTTGCCGGCGAGCACCTTCGAGTAGAGGAAGCTCGTGAGGCCGATGACGAGGACGTTGAGCACGACGCCGACGATGACCTGGTCGACCAGGTACTTGATGCCGAAGGCGCCGAGGAGGAACGACACCAGCACTCCGGCCACCATCGCGGCGATGAGGCCGACCACCCAGCTGCCCGTGAGCGTCGCCGTCATGGCCGAGACGAACGCCCCGGCGAGCAGCTGACCCTCGATGGCGACGTTCACCACGCCGCCGCGCTCGGAGACGACACCGCCCAGGGCGCCGAAGACCAGCGGCACCGCGAGGCTGATCGCGCCGAGCAGCAGGCCGGTGACCGGCACCGGGTACGGGCTGCCGGAGTCGGCCCACGCCAGGAAGGCGAACATGAACAGGAGCGAGAAGACGATGACGACCCAGATCGGTGTGCGCCGTGCCTTATAGGAGAGGTAGGCGCTCCAGGCGGTGAGGCCGATGAGCAGGATGGTCACCACCGTCGTGGTCACGAAGCTGTCGACCGTCAGGTTCGGCAACTTGACCAGGTCCGACTTCTCGGAGAAGCGGAACGAGCTCTCGCCGTGGCGGGCGAAGCCGAAGAACAGGATGACGCTGATCAGAACGAAGACGCCGAAGGCGATCGGCGCCTTCCAGGAGCGGATCTCCGCCTTCTCGAGGACGATCGGCGACGAGTCGGGGACCACGGATGCGGTGGTGCTCACTTGGCCTCCACCTCCTTGGTGACGATGGGACGCGGTCTCCGGGGCGAGCTCCCCGGCGTGGGAAGCCGGAAGATCGCCCGCACCAGCGGCGGCGCCGCGACGAACAGCACGATCAGGGACTGCAGGATGAGCACGATGTCGATCGGGATGTCGTTGGCCGCCTGGATGGTGTAGCCGCCGGCCTTCAGCGCGCCGAACAGCAGACCGGCGATGAACACGCCCCACGGCCGGGAGCGGCCGAGCAGTGCGACGGTGATCGCGTCGAAGCCGATGCCCGCATCCACACCGGAGCTGATTCCCTGCGGGAAGACGCCGAGCGCCTGGCTGGCGCCGGCCAGGCCGACGAGGCCACCGGCGATCAGCATCGCGTAGATGTAGATGTTCTTGACGTTGATGCCGGCGACGCGTGCCGCACTCGGGTTCTCGCCGACCGCGCGGAACCGGAAGCCGAGGCCCGAGCGGTTGATCAGCCACCAGGCGAAGACGGTCGCGCCGATCACGAGGATGAACGCCCAGGTGAGGTTGTACTGCGCGCCGAAGAGCGGCGGGAAGATCGCGTTGGCGTGCACCGCCGGAGCCTTCGGGTTGTTCGACCCCGGCGCCTGCAGCAGACCCTGCGTGCGCAGCATGTATGACACGAGATAGAACGCGATGTAGTTGAGCATGATCGTGACGATCACCTCGTGCGCACCGGTCCGCGCCTTCAGCGCGCCTACGATCCCGGCCCAGACCGCACCGCCGACGACCCCGGCGACGACGGCCAGCACCAGGTGCAGCACCGGGGGCAGGTCGAACGAGAAGCCGACCCAGGCGGAGGCTGCGGCGGCGATGAGGATCTGCCCCTGGCCACCGATGTTGAACAGCCCGACGCGGAACGCCAGCGCGACGCCGAGGCCGCTGACGATCAGCGGCGTGGCGAAGGTCAGCGTCTCGGTCAGCGGGCGGATGCCGGCGGCGAACGTCGGACGGCGGAAGTTGTAGATCGCGCCCTGGAACATGGAGACGTAGGCGTTCGACACCGAGCTCCAGATCGCGGAGAACGTGTCGCCCGGCCGGGCGAAGAAGTAGCCGGCGGCGCGCTGCACCTGGGGGTCGGTGACCGCGATGAGGATCGCGCCGACGATGAGGGCCAGGATGACCGCCAGGATCGAGATGATCACCGGGCCGCCCATGATGTCGCGGACCGCCTGGTTCCAGCGGGTCGACTCCCCGTCGTGCTGCGGGGCGGGAGCGGGCCTCCCCGGCTCCGCGGGCTGGGCCGGCGCCAGCGGCTGTCCGGCCGTCGGGGTCCCGGTCATGCTGCTGCTCCTGCCTGTTCCGGCGCTTCGCCGGCCATCATCAGGCCGAGGACGTCGCGAGACGTGTCACCCGGCACGATTCCTACGATTGCTCCGCGGTACATCACAGCGATCCGGTCGGCGAGCGCGGCGACCTCGTCGAGCTCGGTGGAGACGACGATGACCGGGACCCCGGCATCCCGGGTGGCGACGATCCGCTTGTGCACGAACTCGATCGAGCCGACGTCGAGGCCGCGGGTCGGCTGCGCCGCCACGAACAGCCTCAGGTCGCGGCTCAGCTCGCGCGCGAGCACGACCTTCTGCGCGTTGCCGCCGGAGAGGCGGCCCACCTTGGTGTCGATGGACTGGGTGCGCACGTCGAACTCGCGCACCTTCTCCTCGGAGAAGTCCTTGAGGTACGAGAACTGGATGTTGCCGCCCTTGACGAACGGGTCTCCGGTCGAGCGGTCGAGCATCAGGTTCTCCTGGATGGTGAACTCGCCGACCAGGCCGTCCTCGTTTCGGTCCTCGGGAACGAAGCCGACGCCGGCGTCGAGCACCTTGCGCACGCTGTGGCCCTGGATCGGCGCGCCGTCGAGCAGGATCTCACCCTGCACCCTGGGCTGGAGACCGATGATGGCCTCCGTCAGCTCCGTCTGGCCGTTGCCCTGCACGCCCGCGATGGCGAGGATCTCGCCCGCGCGCACCTCGAAGCTCACGTTGTTCACGACCAGCTGGCCGATCGGGTCGATGACCGAGAGGTTCTTCACGACGAGCGCGGGATCGCCGGGCGTCGCCGGCGCCTTCTCGACGGCCAGCGAGACCGCGCGGCCGACCATCATGGAGGCGAGCTCCACGTTGGTCGCCGTCGGCTGCGCCTCGCCGATGACCTTGCCCAGGCGGATCACGGTGATGCGGTCGGCGACCTCGCGCACCTCGCGCAGCTTGTGCGTGATGAAGATGATGGCGGTGCCCTGCTCCTTGAGCTGGCGCATGATCGCCATCAGCTCGTCGGTCTCCTGCGGCGTCAGCACGGCGGTCGGCTCGTCGAAAACGAGCACCTTCGCGTTCTGCGACAGCGCCTTGATGATCTCGACGCGCTGCTGCACCCCGACGGGCAGGTCTTCGACCAGCGCGTCCGGGTCGACGTCGAAGCCGAACCGGGCCGAGATCTCGCGCACCTTCGCGCGGGCGGCGTTGAGGTCGAGGCGTCCGCCGAATTTGGTCTGCTCGTGCCCGAGCATGACGTTCTCGGCGACCGTGAAGACCGGGATGAGCATGAAGTGCTGGTGCACCATTCCGATGCCGGACTTCATGGCGTCGCCGGGGCCGGAGAAGTGCTGGACGACGTCGTCGAGCAGGATCTCGCCCTCGTCGGCCTGGTAGAAGCCGTAGAGCACGTTCATGAGGGTGGACTTGCCTGCGCCGTTCTCGCCGAGCAGGCAGTGGATCTCGCCGGGTTCGACCGTCAGGTCGATGTGGTCGTTCGCGACCAGGGCACCGAACCGTTTGGTGATGCCGCGGAGTTCGAGCTTCATTCGGGTGGGTTTCCTTCAGGAGAGGGCACGCGGAATCGGCTGGTGGCCTCGACGCGCGTGTTCACATTACCTGCCTGCGCATATGTCAGTGTGTGCGCAGATGAGCAGCGGAGACAAGTCCGGAACGCAACAGGGAGGCCAGCCGTGGCTGACCTCCCCGTCGAGCGTTCTCGTCGCTGGTTACTGCTTCGGCGACGAGGGCGAGGTGACCTTGATCGAGCCGTCGATGATGCCGGCCTTGATCTTGTCGAGCTCACCCTGCAGACCCGAGTCCACCTTCGACTCGAAGTCGTGGAACGGCGCGATGCCCACGCCGTCGTTCTTCAGCGTGCCCACGTAGGGGGTGCTGTCGAACTTGCCCTTGGCGGCCTGCGTGACGACGTCGTTGGTCGCCGGCTTCATGCCCTTCATGACCGAGGTGAGGAGCAGGTCCTTCACGGTCGGGTCGGACTGGAAGACGTCGGCGTCGACGCCGATCATCGCGATCGGCTTGCCCGAGTCCTTGATCGCCTGCGCGGCCGACTGGTAGATCGGGCCGCCGACGGGCATGATCACGTCCGCGTTCTGGTCGATGACGCCCTGAGCGGTGTTCTTCGCGGTCTCGTTGGCGTCGAAGCCACCGGTGAAGAGGCCGTTCTGCTTGTCGACGTCCCAGCCGACGACCTTGACCGACTTGCCCTTCTGGTCGTTGAAGTACTTCACGCCGTCGGCGAAGCCGTCCATGAAGATGGTGACCGTCGGGATCTGCATGCCGCCGAAGGTGCCGACGATGCCGGTCTTCGAGTAGCTGGCGGCGGCGTAGCCGGCGAGGAACGCGGCCTGGGCCGTGTCGAAGATGATCGGCTTGACGTTCTTCGCCTGGATCTCGTTGTCGTCGATGATCGCGAAGTTGACGTCCGGGTTCGCCTTGGCGGCCTTCTCCGTCGCGTCCTTGAGGAGGAAGCCGACCGTCACGACGAGGTTGCAGTTCGCGTCGACCATGCTCTGGATGTTCGGCGCGAAGTCGTTCTCGCTCTTCGACTCGGCCTGCTTGTACTTGACGTTCAGCGACTTGGCGGCCTGCTGCAGGCCCTCGTAGCCGAGCTGGTTGAACGAGTGGTCGTCGAATCCACCGGAGTCGGAGACCATGCAGGGGGTGAAGTCGCTCTTGGCGGCGCCGCCGGACGAGCTGTCCGAGGGAGCAGCCGAGCAAGCGGCGAGCAGCGACATGACGCCGACCGCCGCCAGGCCGAGGAGACCGGCCTTACGGGCTGTGATTGACAAGGTTGTTCCTCCAAGATGCGTAGCCGCCGCGGGTAGTCGGGGCTCTCTAGCGGTCAGGTTACCGAATGTGACGGACCGCGCCGTCCGAATATCCGGCTTCTTCATGCAAGCGTTACAAACGCTCACCCGATTGGCACGCGCTCATTCGAGCAGCGTGTCACCCGTTCGGGGAGGCGGCCTCAGAGCCAGCCGCGCCGCTTGAAGATCGAGTAGAGCAGGCCGCTCAGTCCGACCATGGCGAGCACCGCCAGCGGGTACCCCAGAGGCCAGGAGAGCTCGGGCATATGGGTGAAGTTCATCCCGTAGATGCCGGCGATCAGCGTCGGCGCGAACAGGATGGCCGCCCACGACGAGATCTTCTTCACCTCCTCGCCCTGCCGGTGACTGGAGTGCGCCAGCCGCGTCATCTCCTCGTTCTGGCGCTCGGAGACGAGCGTCGAGTTCACGGTCAGGATGTCGCGCAGCAGATAGCGGAAGGCGTCGACGCGCTCGTTGACCTGGGTGAGGTGGTCGGCCACGTCGCGCAGGCGCCGCTCGAGCTCCTGCGTCACGCCGTACTTCGCCGACCCGCGCTCCAGCGCCAGCATCACGGCCGAGAGCGGATGCGTCGCCCGCTGGAAGTCGATGACCTCCCGCGACAGCTCGTAGATGCGCCGGGAGACCAGCGCATCCCCGCCGAACACCTGGGTCTCGATCTCGTCGATGTCGTTCGCGAGTCCCGCGACCACCGGGCTGTACGCATCCACGACGGCGTCGATGATGGCGTACAGGATGGCCTGCGGGCCCAGGGCGAGCAGCTCCGGCTCCCCCTCCATCCGCTGCCGCACGTGCGAGAGGTCGGGCGACTCGCTGTGGCGGACGGTGATGACGAAGTTGGGGCCGACGAAGAGGTGCAGCTCGCCGAAGTCGACCTCCTCGGGCACGTCGAGGTAGTTCGCCGCCTTCAGCACGACGAAGAGCACGGTGTCGTAGCGCTCCAGCTTGGGGCGCTGGTGGGCGACGATCGCGTCCTCGATGGCGAGCGGATGGAGCTCGAACTCCTCCGAGAGCGACATGAGCTCCTGCTCGGTCGGCCGGTAGAGCCCGATCCAGGCGACGCCGCCGGGCGTGCGGTCGAGCGCGGCGTACGTCTCGGCGAGCGTGGTCGGCGAGGCGACGCGGACGCCCTCGGCGTAGATCGCGCTGTCGACCATGCTGCGACGACCGGGCGTCTGCTCGGCCGTCGGCTGCGGAGCGGCGGGCGACGGAGGCTCGACCCGTCGAGTGCGCGTCACGAAGGGCATGGGAATGCCGCGTCGGTTCAGGTTGGCCATCGGTCACCTCCAGGTCGCGAGTGTGAGGACAGGCGGCCCGCGAGGGCCACCTAACTGTACGCTCGCGAACCCCCGGGAGGCTGGGCGCCGGCGCCGGCCGTTGCGACGACGTTCAGGATCACCCGTTCGTAGTGCCCGATCAGCTCGCCGCACACGACGTCCCAGCTTCGGCCGAGCACGGCGCGCCGGCCGGCCTCCCCCATCCGCAGTCGCAGCGCCCCGTCGCGGACGAGCATCGACACCGCCGCCCTCAGGGCCCGGTCGTCGGACGGCGGGAACAGCAGCCCGTCCACGCCGTGCTCGATCAGGTCGATCGGACCTCCGGCGCGCGGCGCGATCACCGGGAGCCCGGATGCGTGCGCCTCCTGGACGGTCTGGCCGAACGTCTCCTCCGAGCCGGTGTGCACGAAGGCGTCGAAGGCGGCGTACGCCGCGGCCAGGTCGTCTCCGCCCATCCGGCCGAGCCAGTGCACGTTCACCCCGCGCAGCTCCCGGGCGACGGCATCGCGAGCCGGACCGTCGCCGACGATCGCGAGCGAGAGCCCGGCGACGCCCCTCAGCGAGCGCAGCCGCTCCACCTGCTTCTCCGGCGCGATGCGGCCGACGTAGCCGATGACCGTCTCGCCGTCGGGCGACAGCCGCTCGCGCAGTGCTGCGGCCGCGGCGGTCCTCCTCTTATTGGGGTGGTACCGCTCGAGGTCGACACCGCGGCCCCAGCGGGAGACGCGCGTGACGCCCGCCGAGCGGAGGTCGTACTCGCTGGCCGCCGATGGTGCGAGCGTGATGTCGGCGCCGTCGTGAACCCAGCGCACGTACTTCCACGCGATCGCCGACGTCATGCCGAGGCCGTTGCGTCGGGCGAAGCCCGCGACGTCGGTCTGGTAGATCGCGACGGACGGGACCCCAAGCCGGTTGGCCGCCGCGATGGCCTGCGCCCCCAGGAAGAAGGGAGACGCGGCGTGCAGCACGTCGGGACCGAAACCGGCGAGGATGCGCTGCACCTGCGGGCTCGGAAGCCCGACGGGGAACTGCCGGTACGCGATCGACGGCACCTGGTGGATGCGGAACCCCGCGTACTCCGCCGGAGCCCCCGCATCCGGGCAGATCACGATCGCCTCGTGCCCGTGCGCCGCCAGGTGGTCGAGCACCCGCAGCACACTCGTCGTCACCCCGTTGACGGTGGGGAGGAAGCTCTCGCTGACCACGGCGACCCGCATGCCCTCACGCTAGGAGCGGCCGGTGTCGCGACCGTGAACGGCCGGTGTCCGGGACCGCTCGGTATCCTTTCGGCATGACGCCGCGCAGGATCACCCAGGGCCCGCCCATCGAGCGCTTCTACAGCGTGATCCCCGCCGGGGGCATCGGATCCCGGCTGTGGCCGCTCTCGCGCGCGGACGCGCCGAAGTTCCTGCACGATCTGACCGGCTCGGGTCAGACGCTGCTGCGCGACACCTGGGACCGGCTCGTGCCGCTGTCGGGCGAGCAGCGGATCATGGTCGTCACCGGACGCGCGCACCGCGCCGCCGTGGAGCAGCAGCTCCCCACCCTCGCCGACCCCAACGTCGTCCTCGAGTCGGAGCCGCGCGACTCCACGGCCGCCATCGGTCTGGCCGCCGCGATCCTCGAGCGCCGGGAGCCCGGCGTCATCATCGGCTCGTTCGCGGCCGACCACGTCATCCACAACCTCCCGCTCTTCCAGTCGGCGGTCCGGGAGGCGGTCGCCGCCGCGGAGGCCGGCTACATCACAACGGTCGGCATCCGCCCGACGGAGCCTGCGGTCGGTTTCGGCTACATCCACTTCGGCGACCGGCTGGAGATCGAGGGCGCGCCCAGCGCACTGGCCGTCGACTCCTTCAAGGAGAAGCCGGACCTCGCGACCGCCGAGAGCTACCTCGAGAACGGCTCGTACCTGTGGAACGCGAGCATGTTCATCGCGCGCGCCGACCGGCTGCTGGAGGAGATCGGCCGCAGCAAGCCGAAGCTGCTCGCGGGTCTGCAGGAGCTGGCGGAGGCCTGGGACGACCCGGCGACACGCGGGCCGGCGGTCGACCGGATCTGGCCGGCCCTCGAGAAGATCGCCATCGACTACACCGTCGCGGAGCCGGCCGCGGCCGCGGGCCGTCTCGCGGTCATCCCCGGCTACTTCGACTGGGACGACGTGGGCGACTTCGCGTCCCTCGCCAAGCTCAACTCGGGCGGCCGCAAGTCGGACCTCGCCATCCTCGGCGAGAACGCCCGCGTGCTGGCGGACTCGTCGAGCGGCATCGTCGTCAGCCAGAGCAAGCGCGTCATCAGCCTCATCGGCGTGAAGGACATCGTGGTGGTCGACACCCCCGACGCCCTCCTGGTCACCACCAGCGAGAACGCGCAGCGGGTGAAGTCGGTGGTGGATGCGCTGAAGATCACGGGCTCCACCGACGTGCTCTAGTCGCAGCCGCTGACCGCAATTCATGGACACTGTGCGAGCTTCGGCACACTGGCGGCAGTAGGCACAACGGTCTACTGCCGCTCACGCGGCTGAAGCAACACAGGAAGAGACATCCATGAATCGTCTGATCAGAACCGTCGCGGCGGGGGCCGTCGCGATCGCCCTCCTGGCCACGGGCGGAGTGGCTGCCAGCGCCGACGACGGGGTGGACCTGTCCGCCGTCGATCCAGACCTCCAGGGCTTCGTCCTGGTCGCCGGCGGAGAGGTGTACGACGAGTCACTCGAGCCGGTCGCCACGATGGACGAGTACGTCGAGCAGTTCGAAGAGGCCGGGGTCGACATCCCGGAGGAGCAGGCCGAGGTGACGGAGACGGAAGACCGCCTCGCCCCGGAGCAGACGCTGGGCCTCTCCGGTGCGGCGACAGCACCTTCGGGTGGCGCCACATCACCGCTGGGCACTCCGGCGACTACGGGCGAATCGCCTCCCGAATGGGCGCGTCGTGGGACAGTTATGCCAAATGGTGCCTAGGGCAAACGCTCGGGGTGCCGGCATCGGCCTTTTACCAGGCCAACAAGCAGACGTACCTCTACAACGCGCCGATCCAGATCTGGAGCAACGGTCGGCTCTACAAGACCTACACGAATCACGTCGCGGTTCGCCGCGGCGATTTCGCGATCATCACGGAGTTCTTCGATTGACCGATCCCATTGATGCACTGTTCGACTTCCTCAGTGGAGTCATCGGCCTCGACGGTTACAACGGATCAGGCATACTGAGCGTCGACCGTTCACAGAGCACGATCTACGTCCGCGCCTTCGACGGCCGCGATGTCCGCGTCTTCGTCACCCCGGAAGGGGCCGCGAAGGTGGCTGCCCCCGTCGGCCTGGAAATGGGCGGAGCCACGCCCATGGAAGACAGCTTCCGCCTGTTCCTCGTCCATCTGGACGAATCGATCAACGCCTTCGGCAGGAACGGATTCGTCACCTACGAAATCGGAGACGACGGCCTGATCACCGGCGTGGCGTAGAACCACAGGACGGGCCGTCGGTCGCCCTCAGTCGACGACCGACGGGCCGTTCTGGATGTCCTCGACGTGCCGCGAGATCTCGGCGTCCGAGACCTGCAGCCCCGCCTCGCCGAAGCGCTGACGGAGCAGCTGCTCCGCGTCCTCCTGGCGGCGCAGCTGGATGTCGGCGCGGACCTGCTCGACGATGCCCGCCACCTTCGACTCGTCGCTCGCCTCGGTGCTGCCGTGCATGACCGGCTCGTCCTGTGTCATGGCCTGGACGGTACGCCCGGGCGGGCCCACCGTCGAGGAGGGCCGGTTATCTCGACGTCGAGATAACTGAGGCCACCCTAAGAGGCGTTCCCCCGCCCGCGGCATAGACTGCTCAGTGCGCTATCCGCGCCGATCCAGCGATCCGCAACCAGGGAGGGTTGTCCCGTGTCAGACCAAGCGACAGGGACGCTGCAGCCGGCCAAGACCCGGCCCGGCGGCACTCTGTACCGAGGCCGCGAGGGGATGTGGTCGTGGGTCCTCCACCGCATCACCGGCGTGGCCATCTTCTTCTTCCTTCTCGTCCACATCCTGGACACGTCCCTGATCCGCGTGAGCCCCGAGGCCTACAACGCGGTCATCGGCACCTACAAGAACCCGATCATGGGGTTCGGCGAGATGGCGCTCGTCGCGGCGATCGTCTTCCACGCCTTCAACGGCATCCGGATCATCCTGATCGACTTCTGGAGCAAGGGCGTCAAGTACCAGAAGGCCATGTTCTGGATCGTCATCGCGCTGTGGGTCGTCCTGATGGCCGGCTTCGTGCCGACGCAGCTGATCCACATCTTCTCGGAGGGGCACTGACGTGACGACCATCGAAGCGCCGCGCACCCCCGCCGCCCGCACCTCCCGCGGTAAGAACTGGGAGAAGTGGGGCTGGATCTACATGCGGTTCTCGGGCCTCCTGCTCGTGATCCTCATCTTCGGCCACCTGCTCATCAACCTGGTGCTGGGCGACGGCGTGAAGCAGATCGACTTCGCGTTCGTGGCCGGCAAGTACGCCACCCCGTTCTGGCAGGTCTGGGACCTCCTGATGCTGTGGCTCGCCCTGATCCACGGCGGCAACGGGATGCGCACCCTCGTCAACGACTACGCGTCGAACCGCCTCGTCAACCGCATCCTCAAGTGGGCCATCCTGGCCGCGGTCGTCGTGCTGGTGGTGCTCGGCACCCTCGTGATCTTCACGTTCGACCCGTGCCCCGCGGGCGCTGCGGCGGCCGACCTGCCGTCCTT
This sequence comes from Leifsonia xyli subsp. cynodontis, assembly GCF_050632205.1. Taxonomy (GTDB): domain Bacteria; phylum Actinomycetota; class Actinomycetes; order Actinomycetales; family Microbacteriaceae; genus Leifsonia; species Leifsonia xyli_D. Next base: position 292,693 of record NZ_CP192578.1, on the reverse strand, counting down.
CTGCCCGGCACGCTGACCCTTCGACAACGGAAGACCTGTGACAACAGAAGCAACTGAATCGACCGTCATCGACGGCGTCCACTACCACGAGTTCGACATCGTCATCGTCGGCGCCGGCGGCGCCGGGATGCGCGCGGCGATCGAGGCGGGCCCGCACGCCCGCACCGCCGTGATCTCGAAGCTCTACCCCACCCGGTCCCACACGGGCGCGGCGCAGGGCGGCATGGCCGCGGCGCTCGCCAACGTGGAGGAGGACAGCTGGGAGTGGCACACCTTCGACACCGTCAAGGGCGGCGACTACCTGGTCGACCAGGACGCGGCGGAGATTCTCGCGAAGGAGGCCATCGACGCGGTCATCGACCTCGAGAACATGGGCCTGCCGTTCAACCGCACCCCCGAGGGCAAGATCGATCAGCGCCGTTTCGGCGGCCACACCCGCGACCACGGCAAGGCGCCTGTGCGCCGCGCGTGCTACGCGGCCGACCGCACCGGCCACATGATCCTGCAGACGCTGTTCCAGAACTGCGTCAAGCTCGGCATCAACTTCTTCAACGAGTTCTACGTGCTCGACGTGATCATGAGCGACGTGGACGGTGTCCCCCAGCCCGCCGGCGTGGTCGCGTACGAGCTGTCCACCGGCGAGCTGCACGTCTTCCACTCGAAGGCGATCATCTTCGCGACCGGCGGATTCGGCAAGATCTTCAAGACGACCTCCAACGCCCACACCCTCACCGGTGACGGCGTCGGCATCATCTGGCGCAAGGGCCTGCCGCTGGAGGACATGGAGTTCTTCCAGTTCCACCCGACCGGCCTGGCCGGGCTGGGCATCCTGCTCACGGAGGGCGCCCGAGGCGAGGGCGCCATCCTGCGCAACGCGTCCGGCGAGCGGTTCATGGAGCGCTACGCGCCCACGATCAAAGACCTCGCGCCGCGCGACATCGTCGCGCGCTGCATGGTGCAGGAGGTCGCGGAGGGACGCGGCGCCGGCCCGCACAAGGACTACGTGCTGCTCGACTGCACGCACCTGGGCGCCGAGGTGCTCGAGACGAAGCTCCCCGACATCACCGAGTTCGCCCGCACCTACCTGGGTGTCGACCCGGTGGTCGAGCCCGTGCCGGTCATGCCGACCGCGCACTACGCGATGGGCGGCATCCCCACCAACACGGCCGCCGAGGTACTGCGCGACAACACCACCGTCGTCCCGGGGCTGTACGCGGCCGGCGAGTGCGCGTGCGTCTCCGTGCACGGCTCCAACCGGCTCGGCACCAACTCGCTGCTCGACATCAACGTCTTCGGCAAGCGCGCCGGCAACAACGCCGTCCAGTACGTCAAGACCGCCGAGTTCGTGCCGCTGCCGGCGGACCCCGCCGGGGCCGTCCGCGACATGATCGGCGACCTCCGCACCTCTACGGGCACCGAGCGCATCGCGGCCATCCGCAAGGAACTGCAGGACGAGATGGACCGGAACGCGCAGGTGTTCCGCACCGACGAGTCCCTCGCCCAGGTGACCGAGACCATCCACCAGCTGCGCGAGCGCTACCGGAACGTGCAGGTGCAGGACAAGGGCAAGCGGTACAACACCGACCTGCTGGAGGCCGTCGAGCTCGGCTTCCTCCTCGACCTCGCCGAGGTCGTCGTCTACTCCGCCCGCAACCGCAAGGAGTCGCGCGGCGGACATATGCGCGACGACTTCCCGAAGCGCGACGACGAGAACTACATGAAGCACACGATGGCCTACCTCACCGGCGACCCGCACTCGTCGGACGCGGCAGACCACATCACGCTCGACTGGAAGCCCGTCGTGATCACGCGCTACCAGCCGATGGAGAGGAAGTACTGATGTCGAACGCCGTGCTCGAGACTCCCCCGGCCCCCGAGGCGCCCGTCGAGTCGTTCACCGTGACCCTGATCATCCGCCGCTTCGACCCGGATGTGGACTCCGAGCCGCGCTGGCAGGACTTCGACGTCGAGCTGTACCCGACCGACCGCATCCTCGACGCCCTGCACAAGATCAAGTGGGAGCAGGACGGCTCGCTGACCTTCCGCCGCTCCTGCGCGCACGGCATCTGCGGCTCGGACGCGATGCGCATCAACGGCCGCAACCGTCTCGCCTGCAAGACGCTGATCAAGGACCTCGACATCACGAAGCCGATCTACGTCGAGGCGATCAAGGGCCTGCCGCTCGAGAAGGACCTCATCGTCGACATGGAGCCGTTCTTCGAGTCGTACCGCGAGGTGCAGCCGTTCCTCGTCGCGAACTCGAAGCCCGAGAAGGGCAAGGAGCGCGTCCAGTCGGTCGCCGACCGCGCCCGCTTCGACGACACCACCAAGTGCATCCTCTGCGCCGCGTGCACCTCGTCGTGCCCGGTGTTCTGGACCGACGGCCAGTACTTCGGCCCGGCGGCGATCGTCAACGCGCACCGCTTCATCTTCGACTCGCGCGACGACAACGCGGCCGTGCGTCTCGACATCCTCAACGACAAGGAGGGCGTCTGGCGCTGCCGCACGACCTTCAACTGCACCGACGCGTGCCCCCGCGGCATCCAGGTGACCCAGGCGATCGCCGAGGTCAAGCAGGCCATCATGCGCGGACGCCGCTGACCGGCTGACGCTGCAGACGGCCCGTCCTCCCCACGGAAGGCGGGCCGTTCTGCATCCCGGAGGAGACCCACCCGTCGCTATCCTGACGGCGTGGCCAAGAAGAGCAGACGCGCTCCGGTGACGCCGGACCCGGCCCTCCAGCGCGTCGAAGGCTCGACGGGGCCGGAGGAGCCGCTCAAGCAACGGCTCCTGGAGCGGGCCGACCCCCTGCGGCGGCGGCTGCAGCGGCCGGTCGCGCGTGTCTCCGGGTGGGCCAAGTGGGTGGAGTCGCTACGGCCCTACCGCGTCTACATCAACTTCTCCCACTGCGACGGCAACCTGCGGGCGGCGGGGATGGGCTACCAGTCGCTGTTCGCCGTGTTCGCCGCGATCTGGGTCGGCTTCTCGATCTCGAGTTACTGGCTCTCGGGCAACGAGAAGCTCTTCAACGCCCTGGTGGAGCTGCTCAACCGGTCCGTGCCGGGCCTCATCTCCACGTCGACGACTCCGGGCATCATCCCGGCGTCGGAACTGCAGGACGCCACCTCCTTCGGCTGGACCGGCATCATCGCCGCCATCGGGTTGATCTGGACGGCGATCGGCTGGCTCTACTACACGCGTCAGGCCGTGCGCGCGGTGTTCGGCCTGAGCCGGGACACGACGAACTACGTGCTGCAGAAGATCCGCGACTTCGGGCTCGCCATCACCTTCGGAGTGCTGTTCGTCGCCTCGGCGCTGCTGAGCGTGCTGAGCACCCAGACGCTGACGCTGCTCCTGGACTGGCTGGGGCTGAGCTCCGACTCGTGGTGGAACAATTTCGTCACCCGCTTCTCCGGTCTCCTCATCTCGGTCCTGCTCAACATCGTCACGCTGGGGGCGATGTTCCGCGTCATGTCGCGGGTGGCCATCCCCTGGCGCAATCTGTTCTTCGGCGTGCTGCTCGGCTCCCTCGTGCTCGCCGGGCTGAGCGTCCTGAGCGGTGTGTTCTTCGCCGCCAACAAGAACCCGCTGCTGGCGACGTTCACCGTCTTCATCGGCCTCCTGCTCTGGTTCAACCTCATCTCGCGGGTCATCCTGCTCTCTGCGTCGTGGATCGCGGTGGGCATGTTCGACCAGGGCCTCTCCCCGCGGGCCGTCACGCCGGAGCAAGCGGCGGCCGAGCAGGCGGCGGCGGAGCACGAAGCCCGAGTGCTCGTGGCCCGGGTCGAGCTGGAGCACGCCCGGGAGGACCTCGCCGCTGCGCGGTGGTTCCGCCGCCTGCCCGCGCAGCGACGGGTGGAGCGGGCCGAGGGGCGGCTGAACGACCTGCTCGACAGCGTGACCAGAGCCGGGACGGCTGTCGGAGGCCCCCGGTAGGCTGGGCACATGCCCTCGAGTCCCTTGCGCATCGCCACGATCAACGCCAACGGCATCCGAGCCGCCTTCCGCAAGGGCATGGGCGCGTGGCTCGACGGGCGCGACGTCGACATCCTGGCGATCCAGGAGGTACGGGCGAGCAGCGAAGACCTGCAGGCGCTGCTCGGCGACGAGTGGGACATCGTGCACGACCCCGCGACGGCGAAGGGCCGCGCCGGGGTGGCCATCGCCAGCAGGCACCGCGCGTCGATCCACCGCGTGGAGCTCGGCCCGACCGACTTCGACAGCGCGGGCCGCTGGCTCGAGGCCGACTACGAGGTGGGCGACACGATCGTCACCGTGGTCAGCGCGTACGTGCACTCGGGCGAGGCGGGCACCGACAAGCAGACCGAGAAGTACCGCTTCCTCGATGCGATGGAGGCCCGGCTGCCCGAGCTGCAGAAGCACAACGAGCTGGCGGTGGTGATGGGCGACCTCAACGTCGGCCACCGCACGCTCGACATCCGCAACTGGAAGGGCAACGTCAAGCGCGCCGGCTTCCTGCCGGAGGAGCGCGCGTACTTCGACCGCATCCTGGGCGCGGAGGGCGACGAGGGTTACAACGCCGGCGCCGGTCTCGGCTGGGTCGACGTCGTGCGGCGCCATGCCGGCGAGGTCGAGGGCCCGTACACCTGGTGGTCGTGGCGCGGCAAGGCGTTCGACAACGACACCGGCTGGCGCATCGACTACCAGCTGGCCACTCCCGCTCTTGCGGCGCGGGTCCAGGATGTCGCGACGGACCGCGCGGCCGCCTACGACGAGCGATGGTCGGACCACACGCCTGTGGTCGTCGACTACGCGCTCTGACGGCCCAACGCATCCACTCACCGCAGATCTCGAAAGCAGAACCATGACGTCACCGTCCAACCAGGCCCCGGCCCGCCTCTACTCGGGCATGCAGCCCTCGGCCGACTCGCTCCACCTCGGCAACTACATCGGCGCGCTGCTGCAGTGGAAGGAGCTGCAGAGCTCGCACGACGCCTTCTTCTCGGTCGTCGACCTGCACGCCATCACGGTCGCGCAAGACCCGGCCGAGCTGCGCGAGAAGACCCGCCGCACCGCCGCGCAGTACATCGCCGCGGGCATCGACCCCTCAGCGTCGACCCTCTACGTGCAGTCGCACGTGCCCGCCCACGCGCAGCTGGCCTGGCTGCTCAACACCATCACGGGCTTCGGCGAGGCGTCGCGCATGACGCAGTTCAAGGACAAGTCGCAGAAGCAGGGCGCCGACGCGACGTCGGTCGGCCTCTTCGCCTACCCGGTGCTCATGGCCGCCGACATCCTGCTCTACGACGCGGAGATCGTGCCGGTCGGGGACGACCAGCGCCAGCACGTCGAGCTGACGCGCGACCTCGCCGAGCGCTTCAACAGCCGCTTCGGGCAGACGTTCGTGGTGCCGCAGGCGATGATCCTCAAGGACACTGCCCGCATCTACGACCTGCAGAGCCCGGAGTCGAAGATGTCGAAGTCGGCGGAGTCCGGGGCCGGCATCATCTGGCTGCTCGACGAGCCCGACGTCACGCGCAAGAAGATCATGCGCGCCGTCACCGACACGGACGGCGTGGTCTCGTTCGATCGCGCGGGAAAGCCGGGCATCTCGAACCTGCTGAGCATCTACTCGGCGCTCTCCGGCCGCTCCATCGAGTCGATCGAGCTGGCCTACGAGGGCAAGGGATACGGCGATTTCAAGAAGGGCCTGGTGGAGGTCGTGGTCGAGGAGTTCGCGCCGGTCCGGCAGCGGGCGCTCGAGCTGCTCGCCGACCCGGCCGAGCTCGACCGCATCCTGGCCGTGAACGCGGACCGCGCGAGCGAGGTCGCCGAGGCGACGCTGGCGAAGGCCTACGAGAAGGTCGGCTTCCTGCGACGGACCCGCTGATGCCGCAGCCGGTCGTGCTGAGGGGCGGGCGGGTCACCCTGTCCGTCCCCGCGGAGGCGGACATCGACCGGATCGCCGAGCTCTGCGCCGACCCCGACATCGCCCGCTGGACGACCGTGCCCTCGCCGTACCGCCGCGAGAACGCGGTGGGCTTCGTCACCAGCGTGGTGCCCGACGGCTGGGCGAGCGACCGGGTCTGCACGTGGGCGATCCGGGTCGACGGCGAACTCGTCGGCATGATCGGCATCCACGACGTCCACCAGCACCAGGGCGAGATCGGCTACTGGCTCGCGCGCGAGGCACGCGGCCGCGGCGTCATGGCGGAGGCGGTCGCCCTCGTCGTCGAGTACGGCTTCGGACCGGCGCCGGAGGGCCTGGCTCTCAGCCGGATGGTGTGGCGCGCGATGGCCGGCAACGCCGCGAGTGCCGCCGTCGCGCGCCGGGCCGGCTTCCGCTGGGAAGGCGTCGTTCCGAACGGCGCGGAACAGCGCGGAGAGCGGTTCGACGAGTGGCGCGCCACCCTCCTGCCGACCGATCCCCGGCAGCCCGCGGCCGACTGGCCCGACGTCACGTATGTACAGGCGGTCGCTCCGTGAGCGCGGGAGCAGGTGCGGGCGTGCGCGTCGTCCTCTTCGACCTGGACGACACGCTGTTCGCGCACCGGGCGGCGGTGGAGTCCGGCATCCTGCACTACGCCGAGTCACTCGGGGCGCCGTACGGGGCGTTCGAGGCCGACGAGCTGGTGACCATCTGGCACGAACTGGAGGAGGAGCACTACCACTCCTACCTCGCGGGCGACCTCGACTTCGAGGGCCAGCGGCAGGCGCGCGCCCGCGACTTCGCTGCCCGCCACGGCGTCCCTCTCGACGACGAGCAGGCCAGCGCCTGGTTCGCCGACTACTTCGAGCACTACGTCGCGGCCTGGTCGCTGCACGACGACACCCTGCCGGCGCTGGATGCGCTCGAGCGCGACATCCCGGGCGTGCGGTTCGGCGTGATCACCAACGGCGACCTGGCCTTCCAGCGGCGCAAGGTGGAGGCGGTGCACCTGGATCAGCGGATGGCCCACCTCATCGCGTCCGGCGAGGTCGGCGTCGCGAAGCCCGAAGCGGCGATCTTCCGGTTCGCCTGCGACGCCTTCGCCGTGCCGCCCGACGAGGCCGCCTACGTCGGCGACCGCCTGCGCACCGACGCGATCGGCGCGGCGCGGGCAGGACTGACCGGCGTGTGGCTCAACCGGCGCGGCGCCGTCCCCTCCCCGAGGACGAGCTGGATGCCGTCACGGCCGGGGTGCACACCATCCGCTCGCTCGCCGAGCTGCCAGCGCTGCTCCGCACGCGACGCTGACCCAACGGCGAAGCGCCGCCCGGCGGGAGCCGGACGGCGCTTCGAGGTGGTGCGGATCAGGCGTTGCGCACGTCGTCGTCGACCCAGTCGAACGTCTTCGTGACGGCCTTCTTCCACAGTCGCAGCTGACGCTCGCGCTCCGCGTCATCCATGTTCGGCGTCCAGCGGCTGTCCTCCTGCCAGTTCTTGCGCAGGTCGTCGAGGTCCGACCAGAAGCCGACCGCGAGTCCGGCGGCGTAGGCGGCACCCAGAGCGGTGGTCTCCGCCACCACGGGGCGCACGACCGGCACACCGAGGATGTCGGCCTGGAACTGCATGAGCGTGTTGTTGGCGATCATGCCGCCGTCGACCTTGAGCTCCTGCAGGTCCACACCGGAGTCCGCGTTGACCGCGTCCAGCACCTCGCGCGTCTGGAAGGCCGTGGCCTCCAGCACCGCGCGGGCGATGTGGCCCTTGTTGACGTAACGCGTGAGGCCCACCAGGGCGCCGCGCGCGTCCGATCGCCAGTACGGCGCGAACAGACCCGAGAACGCCGGCACGAAGTACGCGCCTCCGTTGTCGTCGACGGTCTTCGCCAGCTCCTCGATCTCCGGGGCGCTGGAGATGGTCCCCAGGTTGTCGCGCAGCCACTGCACGAGCGAGCCGGTGACCGCGATCGAGCCCTCCAGCGCGTAGTGGGGCTTCTCGTCGCCCAGCTTGTAGCCGAGCGTCGTCAGCAGACCGTTCTTCGAGTGGACGATCTCCTCACCGGTGTTGAAGATGAGGAAGTTGCCCGTGCCGTAGGTGTTCTTGGACTCGCCCGGATCGAACGCCGCCTGACCGAAGGTCGCGGCCTGCTGGTCGCCGAGGATGCCCGCGACGGGAACCTCGCGGAGCAGGCTGGACGACTCGACCTGGCCGTAGACCTCGGAGGAGCTCTTGATCTCCGGAAGCATCGACTTCGGCACACCGAACGCCTCGAGGATGTCGTCGCGCCAGGTCAGCGTCTCCAGGTCCATGAACATGGTGCGGGAGGCGTTCGTGACGTCGGTGACGTGCACACCGCCGTCCGGGCCGCCGGTGAGGTTCCAGAGCACCCAGGCGTCGGTATTACCGAACAGCAGGTCGCCCGCTTCGGCGCGCTCGCGCGCACCCTCGACGTTCTCGAGTATCCAGGTGATCTTCGTCCCCGAGAAGTAGGTCGCGAGCGGGAGGCCCACGATCTGCTTGAACCGTTCGACGCCCCCGTCTGCCGCGAGGCGGTCGACGATCGGCTGCGTGCGGGTGTCCTGCCAGACGATGGCGTTGTAGACGGGCTCGCCGGTGTTCTTGTCCCACACCACCGCGGTCTCGCGCTGGTTGGTGATGCCGACCGCGGCGATGTCGTGGCGGGTGAGGTCCGCCTTCGACAGAGCCTGGCCGATGACCTCGCGGGTGTTGTTCCAGATCTCCACCGGGTTGTGCTCGACCCATCCGGCCTTCGGGAAGATCTGCTCGTGCTCGAGCTGACCGGTCGAGACGATCGACCCGGACTTGTCGAAGATGATCGCCCGGGTGCTGGTCGTGCCCTGATCGATGGCGACGACGTAGTCGGCCATAGGTAACTCCTTTGTTCTTTGGGGGTGGAACGGGGAGGGGCCGGCGGGAATCATCCCGGCCGGCCCCCTGTGTCACTTGATGAGCGGCAGCAGGATCAGGGCGAGCCAACCGGCGAGCAGACCGCCGATGATCGGCCCGACCACCGGGACCCACGAGTAGGCCCAGTCGCTGGAGCCCTTGCCCTTGATCGGGAGGAACGCGTGCGCGATGCGCGGACCGAGGTCACGGGCAGGGTTGATGGCGTATCCGGTCGGACCACCGAGGCTCGCGCCGATGCCGACGACGAGCAGGGCGACGGGCAGCGCGCCGAGGGCCGCGAGTCCGGCCGCCTGGCCCGGCTGGTGGCCGAACGCGATCACGACGAACACCAGCACGAAGGTGCCGATGATCTCGGTGACCAGGTTCCACCCGTAGCTGCGGATCGCAGGGCCGGTCGAGAAGACGCCGAGCTTGTTCGCCGGGTCCGGCTCCTCGTCGAAGTGCTTCTTGTACGCCAGGAAGGTCAGCACGGCACCGATGATCGCGCCGATGAGCTGAGCCAGGATGTACAGCAGCACCGTGATGAAGTTGACCGGAACCAGGGTGTGCGCCGCGGCCGAGCCGAACGTCTTCGCTCCGTTCGCCACCAGTCCCAGCGTGACCGCCGGGTTGAGGTGCGCTCCGGAGTTGTAGGCGACGACCACACCCGCGAAGACTGCGAGGCCCCAGCCGAAGTTGACCATCAGGAACCCGCCGTTGAAGCCCTTGTTCTTGATGAGGGCGACGTTCGCCACGACACCGGTACCGAGCAGGAGCAGCATGGCCGTGCCCGCCACCTCGGACAGGAAATCTACACCGATATTGTCCACGTTGACCTTCCAGTTGTTCAGTTGACCCGCACCCTGTTGTGCGTTCTGGTGTGGCTCTCGTCAGGGTGGGCACTTGAACGCTATTGCGGTAGCGCCCACCGTGACAAGAACCGTGTCATGCACGTTCGTGCATTTATCGAACAGCCGCGGCTTCGCTCCCGTCCCCCGACTTGAGCTGCACCCGGTGGGCGTCGGCGAGGTCCGCTGTGAACGAATCTTCCTCCTCCGCGCGCCGATTTGGCGACCATCCGAGCGCGTTTGCCGCGATTTCGCCGATCTCGTGCACCAGTGCGGTGGTGATCGCGCCGGTGAAGGCCAGGCTGGTGCGACGGAGGAAGACGTCGCTCAGGTGCACGACGTGCTCGGTGCGCACCAGGTGGTCGATCTCCGCGCGGGAGTAGTCCGGGGCCGCGGCCAGCGCCGCATCCTCTCCGTCCCAGCCGGCGATGGCGTCGATCACGAACGCGGCCTTGGTGCCGTACCGGTTCAGCAGCGTGGCCGCGCGCTCGGCGCCGATATCGGCTCCGTACCGGGCGATCCAGTCGCGCTCGGCCTGCGGCGTGGTCGGGAAGCCGGCCCCGCCGCCGATCGGCAGCCCGAGGGTGTGGACGATCCGCTCGGCGCCCAGGGCCTTCAGCGTCTCGTTCGCGAGGTGCTCGCTCAGCGCGCGGAAGGTGGTCCACTTGCCGCCCACCAGGCTGAGGACGGTGGTGTCGCCGAGGCCGGCGATCGTGCCGGGCACGATGCGGTAGTCGCGGGAGACGAATCCGGGCGCGGTGTCGTCGTGACGCGGCAGCGGGCGGACGCCCGAGAACGTGTAGACGATCTGGTCGCGCGTGATCGGGATGGTTGGGAAAACGTGCGAGACGAGTTCGATGAAGTAGTCGATCTCGTCCTCGGTGATCACCGCGCGCTCGGACATGTCGGCGTCGATGTCGGTCGTGCCGACCATGACGCGGCCCTTGAGCGGGTAGATGAGGACGATGCGGCCGTCGTTGTTCTCGAAGAACATCTCGCGGCCCTGGCAGGCCTCGAGCAGCTCCGGGTTGTCGAGCACGATGTGCGACCCCTTGGTGCCGCCCATGTAGCGGGTCGCCTCGCCGAGGGCCTCGTTGGTGAGGTCGGTCCACGGTCCGGAGGCGTTGACGACGACGTCGGCCGTGATGGCGAACTCCTCGCCGGTCTCGCGGTCGCGCACCAGCACGCCGCTGTCGCGGGTGCCGATCGCCTCGACGTAGTTGACCGCGCGGGCGTGGGGGCCTGCGGCGAGGCCGTCGGCGAGCACGTCGAGGGCGAGGCGCTCCGGGTCGTGCACCGAGGCGTCGAAGTAGGTGGCCGTGTATTTGAGGCCCGGGTTGAGCGCCGGCAGGATCTCCAGCGACTTCTTGCGGCCGTGGAAGCTATGGCGCGGCACCGAGCCGCCGTCGCGCGAGAACGCGTCGTAGATGGTGAGGCCGGTCTTGATGAGGAACGCGCCGCGCTCCTTCGGCTTGCCCTGCTTGTGCGTGAGGAAGCGGAGCGGAGCGGCCAGGATGCCGGAGAAGGTCGAGAAGATCGGGATGGTGGTCTCGAGCGGCTTCACGTAGTGCGGAGCGATCTTGAGCAGCCCGTTGCGCTCGGTCACCGACTCCTTCACGAGACGGAACTCGCCGTTCTCGAGGTAGCGGATGCCGCCGTGGATCATGTGGCTGGAGGCCGCCGACGCCCCGGACACGAAGTCATTGCGCTCGACGAGGACGACGTCGACGCCCTGCAGCGCGAGGTCGCGGAAGGTGCCGAGTCCGTTGATGCCGCCGCCGACGACGAGCACCTGTGCTCGCGGCCGTTCGCGGAGGCGCTGGACCTCGGTGCGGGTGGTGGACTTCGACGTCACGGTGATCTCCTGTTGCTTCTCTCGATGAGGATGCGGTGCAGCTATAGTCTTCGTTGCAGCACAACTTCGATCAAGCTCCATGCACATACGTGCACCGCCTGGTCGCCACCCGAGGAAGCCGCATCAGCGAAGAAGGCCCGAATGTCCCAGCCCGAGACCGAGAACCTGCCCGACAAGGTCCGCGACGCCCTCAAGGCGGGCCACCTCTACTACATGCAGGACCTCACCATGGAGGCGATCGCGCACGAGATGCACACGTCGCGATCGAGCGTCTCCCGCCTGCTCAGCTTCGCGCGCTCGTCCGGTCTGGTCACCATCCAGATCGCCGAACCGCACGAAGGTGCAACCCGCATCCAGCAGGTGATCCACGAGCACTACGGCATCGCCACGCACATCGTGCCCATGCCGAGCGCGATCAGCGACGTCGACCGGCTGGAGCGGGTCGCCATCTCGGCTGCACGGATTCTCGACCGCTTCATCGACTCCAACCAGACCGTCGGCATCGCGTGGGGCTCCACGATGAGCGCTCTGAGCCGCCACCTCATCCCGAAGGAGCTGCACAACGTCGAATTCGTGCAGCTGAACGGCGCCGGCAACACGTACACGACGGGTGTGCTCTACGCGTCCGAGATCCTGCGCCGCTTCGGCGACACGTACTCGGGCACGATCCAGGAGTTCCCGGTGCCCGCGCTGTTCGACGATCCGCAGACGAAGATCGCGATGTGGCGCGAGCGCAGCACCCGGCGCATCCTCGACATCCAGGAGCGGATGGATGTGGCCCTGTTCGGTCTCGGCTCCCCCTTCTCCGAGGTGCGGTCGCACGTCTACGCGGGCGGCTACCTGGAGCAGGCGGACTACGCGTCCCTCGACGAGTCCGGGGTCGTCGGCGACGTGGCGACGGTGTTCTTCCGCGAGGACGGCAGCCATCACGGCATCCCGCTGAACCAGCGTGCGAGCGGGCCGGACATCGACCTCATCAAGCGGGTGCCGCGCCGCGTCTGCATCGTCTCCGGCCCCTCCAAGGTGCACAGCCTCCGCGGCGCCCTCGCGGCCGGGCTCATCACGGACCTCATCGTCGACGAGGGCACCGCCCGGGCGCTGGTGCAGCTGACGCAGTCCGCGACGCAGCCGGCGACACCGGCCGAGGCCCAGCCGCCCGTCGCGGAGCCGTCCGCTGCGACTGCGACGGCGGCCGAGCCGCCCGCCGCCGCGTAACCGGGAGTCGCACGCCCCCGGGGAATAGACGCGGCACGAACGCGTTGATCTAGACTCGACAACGAAATACGTGCTCCGGGGTCGGTGAGAGTCCGAACCGGCGGTGACAGTCCGCGAGCGGTGCGCCCAGGCGCCCTGCTGAGCCGGTGGAATTCCGGCACCGACGGTAATGCGTGCAGGCGAGAGCCTGCCGCTCAGTCCGGATGGGAGGAGGCACGGTGGGCAGCCCGTATGGGCTGGCGCCCGCGCGACCCCGGTGACACGTCTCGACGAGAGACAGGATGGCAACCGGATGACGTGGGAAGCCCCCATGCGCACGGCGCTCGAGCTCGCCGCGAACGGTCCCGCCACGGGCGTGAACCCCCGCGTCGGATGCGTCCTCCTCGATGCCGAGGGCCGCATCCTCGCCGAGGGATGGCACCGTGGGGTCGGTACGCCGCACGCCGAGGTGGATGCGCTCAGCAAGCTGCCCGAGGGCGGAGCCCGCGGCGCCACGGCGGTCGTCACCCTCGAACCGTGCAACCACTGGGGCCACACCGGACCCTGCTCTGTCGCGCTCATCGAGGCCGGTGTGGCGCGCGTCGTCTACGGCGCCGCCGACCCGGGCCACCACTCCAGCGGAGGCGCCGAGCGCCTGCGCGAGGCCGGCGTCGACGTGACCGGCGGCGTGATGCGCGACGAGATCGAGGCGTTCCTGGGCGACTGGCTGACGGCCGCCCGGCTGGGCCGGCCCTACATCGTCGTCAAGTGGGCGAGCAGCCTGGACGGACGTGCAGCCGCCGCCGACGGCACCAGCAAGTGGATCACCGGCGCGGCGGCGCGGCAGCGGGTGCACGAGCAGCGGGAGGCGTCAGACGCGATCGTCGTCGGGACCGGCACCGTCCTCGCCGACGACCCGAGCCTCACGGCCCGCGGCGACGCCGGCGAGCTGATGGGCACGCAGCCGACCCCCGTCGTGATCGGCACCCGCGCGGTGCCGAAGGACGCCGCAGTCTTCCACCACCCCAACCCGGTCGTCTTCGAGGGCACCCACGACCTCCACGAGGTGGTCGCCGACCTGCACCAGCGCGGCTTCCGCCGCATCTACGTCGAGGGCGGTCCGACGCTCGCGAGCGCGTTCGTCGCCGCCGGACTGGTCGACGAGTACGCGATCTACCTCGCGCCGACCCTGATCGGGGGCCCGCGCCTCGCCCTCGGCGACATCGGGGTCGAGACGATCGGCGAGCAGCTGCGGCTGCGCATCCTCGACGTCGAACGGCTCGGCGGCGACCTGCTGATCCGGGCCGTCCCGGTCCCCGACACCCCCACCACCGTCTCCGACAGCCAGGAGGGCTGACGACATGTTCACCGGAATCATCGAAGAGCTGGGCGACGTGACCGCCGTCGAGCGCACCGCCGACGCATTGCGTCTCACCGTCCGCGGACCGCTCGCGGTCAGCGACGCGCGCCACGGCGACTCCATCTCGGTCAGCGGCGTCTGCCTGACGGTCATCGACAAGGACGCGGAGACCTTCACCGCGGACGTGATGGCCGAGACGCTCGCGATGAGCACCCTCGACGACGTGTCGCCCGGCCGCCGGGTCAACCTGGAACGGGCGGCGCAGGTGGGCGACCGCCTGGGCGGCCACATCGTGCAGGGGCACATCGACGGCACCGCGACCGTGCTCTCCATCACCGACGGCAGCGCCTGGCGGGTGGTCCGCTTCAGCCTCGACCCCGAGCACGCCCCGCTCGTGGCCCGCAAGGGATCCATCGCCATCGACGGCGTCTCGCTCACGGTCAGCGCCGTGGGCGGTGGACGCGAGGACGGCTGGTTCGAGGTCTCCCTGATCCCCGAGACGCTCGCCGCCACCACGCTCGGCGACCGCGTGCCGGGCGACCGCGTCAACATCGAGACGGACATCCTCGCCCGTCACGTGGAGCGCATGCTGGCGCTCGAACCGGCACTGACCGAACGGAGTGCGTCATGAGTCTGGCCACCATCCCCGAAGCCCTCGCCGAGCTGCGCGCCGGCCGGCCGATCATCGTCGTCGACAACGAGAGCCGTGAGAACGAGGGCGACGTCGTGCTCGCTGCCGAGCTCGCCAGCCAGGAGTGGATCGCCTGGACGGTGAAGCACTCCTCCGGGTTCATCTGCGCCCCGATGACGGACGAGATCGCCGACCGCCTGGAGCTGCCGGTGATGGTCGCCCACAACGAGGACGCCCGCGGCACCAACTACACGATCAGCGTGGATGCGGCCGACCGGCTCTCCACCGGCATCAGCGCCGCCGACCGCGCGCACACCCTGCGCGTGCTGGCCGACCTCGACTCGACGCCGTCGAGCCTGCACCGCCCGGGCCACATCCTGCCGCTCCGCGCGGTGGAGGGCGGCGTCCGCGAGCGCGACGGCCACACCGAGGCCGCCGTGGACCTGCTGAAGCTGGCCGGCATGACCCCCGTCGGCGCCATCGCCGAGATCGTCGCGGACGACGGCGAGATGATGCGCCTGCCCGGTCTGATCGAGCTGGGCCAGCGGGAGGGCGTCCTCGTCGTCACCATCGAGGCGCTCATCGAGTACCTGCAGGAGTTCCACTGCGACCAGCCGCTGGAGACGGTGACGCCCATCCCCGAGACCTCCCGCGTGATCTTCGAAGTCGAGACCACGGTGCCCACCACGCACGGACCGTTCCGGATGCGCGCCTACCGTGACCGCATGACCGGCGCGGACCACGTGGCCATCGTCGCCGGGACGCCGCAGCGCGAGGGGACGCTGGTCCGTGTGCACTCGGAGTGCCTCACGGGCGAGGCGTTCGGCTCCCTCAAATGCGAGTGCGGACCCCAGCTCGATGCGGCGATGGACACCATCCAGCGCGACGGCGGCGTCGTGGTCTACCTGCGCGGGCACGAGGGCCGCGGCATCGGCCTCATCAACAAGCTGCGCGCCTACAAGCTGCAGGAGGAGGGCCTCGACACGCTCGACGCGAACCTCGCGCTCGGCCTGCCGATTGACGCGCGTGACTACGGAGCGGCCACGGCCATCCTGCAGGATCTGGGCATCGAGTCGGTGCGCCTGCTGACCAACAACCCGGAGAAGGTGCGCCAGCTGGAGGAGCACGGTATCGAGGTCGAGGAGCGCGTCCCGCTCGTCGTCGGCGTCGGCGCCTTCAACGAGGGCTACCTGGAGACCAAGCGCGACCGGATGGGTCACGCGATCGGGGACATCGACGCGGTGTCCGGACTGGATGACACGGCCGCGGGGATCGCGGCGGAGAGGACGACACGATGAGCGGAGCGGGAGCCCCCGATGCCGAGGAGCGGATCGACGGGAGCGGCCTGAACGTCGTCGTCGTCGCGGGCAGCTGGCACGAGACGATCAGCGAGGCGCTCATCGCCGGCGCTCAGCGGACATTGGATGCGGCGGGCGCCACGCACACGCTGGTGCGCGTCCCGGGCAGCTTCGAGCTCCCCGTCGTCAGCAAGGCGGCCCTCGAGGCGGGCGCCGACGCGGTGGTCGCGCTGGGCGTCATCATCCGCGGTGGCACGCCGCACTTCGAGTACGTCTCGGCCGCCGCCACCGACGGCCTCACCCGTGTGGCGCTCGACACCGGCAAGCCCGTCGGCTTCGGCGTGCTCACCCTGGACGACGAGAAGCAGGGCATCGACCGCTCCGGCCTCCCCGGCTCCAAGGAGGACAAGGGCGCCGAGGCCGCGCACGCGGCGCTGGCGACGGCGGTGGCGCTGCGGTCGCTGCGCGGCTAGCGGCGGAAGATTCGTGACGAATGGTCGCTCTGGGGCACCCATTGCGACCATTCGTCACGAATCCGCGTCACGGCACGTCGTAGGTCACGTGGGTGGCGTACGGCGTCACGATGACGGAACGCTGCACCAGCTCGCGGCGGACAGCATCCCGGAACAGCGGGTCGCCCGCTCCGAGGATGACCGGCGACAGGTGCAGCACGAAGGCGTCGACGAGGCCCGCTGAGATGGCGGAGCCCACGAGCGCGCCTCCGCCCATGAGGACCACGTCGAGATCGCGCCCCGCCGCCTCTGAGCGCTTCTCGGCCGCGGCACGAGCGCGTTCGATCGCGTCCGGCAGCCCGGTCGTCACGAACGTCCAGTCGAGGTTCGTCAGCCGCACGGAGGCGGGCGGCGACGACGTGACCACGAAGTACGGCGGCCTGCCGACCTGGTGCGCGCCGTAGCCGAGCTCGTCGCTCCAGCCGCCCGGGGCGTCGATGACGTCGAACAGGTTGCGGCCCATGATCACCGCCCCCGAGCGCTCGGTGCCCTCCCGCAGGATGCGCTCATCCTCGGGGTCGCCGGCGAACACCCACCGATGCAGCGCCTCCCCGTCGTCGCCCAGGCCGTTGCCCGGGCCGGCGTTGGGACCGGTGACGAAACCGTCGAGGGAGGCCGAGATATCGGCCACGATGCGGGTCACAGTGTCACTCCCCCGCCAGCAGCTCGTCGAGCTTCTCGTAGCCTTCGCGCACGCCGTACTCCATGCCGCTCTCGATCATCTGCTCGAGGGCCTCGCGCGAGGTCATGACGGAGCGGCCGGAGAGGCGGGAGCGGCCGCCGGGGAGCGCCTCGAACCGCATCCGCTCGAGGCTGACCTCGCCGGGTGCGCCCAGGAACTCGAAGGTCTGGATGACGAGTTCGTTCGGGACGATCGAATGGTAGACGCCGCGGAACGCGAAGACGGAGCCGTCGGTGTCGCGGGACTCGTAGCCCCAGCCGCCGCCGGTGCGGAAGTCCCAGTGCGTGATGGTGTTCACGAGGCGGCGAGGGCCGATCCACCGCGCATAGAGCTCGGGATCGGCGTGGGCGCGGAAGAGGGCCTCGACCGGGGCGTCGAACTCGCGGGCGAGATCGGCGTAGGAGGTTCCGGGGACGGCCTCGATGGTGACGGGGTTGCTCATGATTCCTTCTCCTTCGTGGAGGGTGCGGTTTCAGCCAGTAGCGCGTCGAGGCGGCGGTACTGGGCCTCCGCCTCGAGCCGGTAGCGGTCGATCCACGACGTGAGCCGTTCGAGCGCCGCCGCGTCCAGGTGGACGGGACGGCGCTGCGCCTCGCGCGTGCGCCAGACCAGGCCGGCGGCCTCGAGCACGCTGATGTGCTTGGAGACCGCCTGGAGCGAGATGTCGAACGGCTCCGCCAGTTCGTTCACCGTCGCGGCCCCACGGCTGAGGCGCGCGACCATCGCACGCCGCACCGGGTCCGCGAGCGCGGCGAACGCCCTGTCGAGTCCGTCCGCATCCGCCATTATCAACCTTTCGGTTAATCAACCAATTTGTTGATTAGGAGAATACGCCTCCGGCCTTCTCGACGTCAAGAAGGAGTTGGAGGAGGAGTTACGGCTTCCAGACCATGAGCACGACGACCGCGAGCAGCAGCAGGCTGGCGACGCCGGATGCGGCGGCGATCTGCGGGTAGCGCGACGCGGTGCCCTCGCGCAGCGCCTCTGCCGCCCGGCGCATCGCGGGCACCACGACGAACAGCGTGAGGCCGAGCGCCACCACGTACAGGATGATCGACCACAGGATCCACGGGGTCGTCACGCTCAGCTCGTACTTCTTGTCGGCCAGGCCCATCACGCCGAAGCCGAACAGCACGACGAGGAGCGAGAGCAGCGACAGCAGGTTCGTCGACTTCGCCAGCGTCTCCACCTGTCGGGCGTCCCCCGCGCGCACGGCGCGCATGGCGGTCATCGGGAGGATGGCCATCGGCCCGACGATGAAGACGGCGGCGACCACGTGCAGCACGGCGAAGAGGGTTTCCATGCCCCCAGCGTAGCGAGAGGCCGGATTCGGCGGGCTCCCCGGCGGCGCATAGGCTAGAGGATGCGCCACAAGCGCCTCTCCCCTCTCCGCCGACCCCGCGCCCTCGCCCGACCGACATCGCGCACGCCTCCGGCCCTCCTCTCGCACTTCGAAAGCTCTCTCACGCATGTCTACGACGGCCACCGTCACCGCTCCTGCTCCCGCGAACACCCGGGGGCGCGTCATCCTCGCCAGCCTCATCGGCACGTCGATCGAGTTCTACGACTTCTACGTCTATGCGACCGCCGCCGTGCTGGTCTTCCCGGCGCTCTTCTTCACGAACGCCGACCCGACCACCGCGCTCCTCGCCTCCTTCGCCGTCTTCGGTGTCGCGTTCATCGCCCGGCCGGTCGGCTCCATCCTCTTCGGCCACTTCGGTGACCGCATCGGCCGCAAGGGCACGCTCGTCGGCTCCCTGCTCACCATGGGCATCGCGACCGTGCTCATCGGCTGCCTCCCGACCGCGCAGGTGCCGGGCTGGGAGTTCTGGGCCCCGTTCCTCCTCGTCGTGATGCGCTTCTGCCAGGGCCTCGGGCTCGGCGGCGAGTGGAGCGGCGCGGCCCTTCTCGCGACGGAGAACGCCCCCGCCGGCAAGCGCGCCATCTACGGCACGTTCCCGCAGCTGGGCGCACCGATCGGCTTCATCGTCGCCAACGTGCTGTTCCTCATCCTGAGCCTCACCATCGCCCCCGAGCAGTTCGCGGCCTGGGGCTGGCGCATCCCGTTCCTGCTGAGCGCGGTGCTCGTGATCGTCGGCCTCTACGTGCGGCTGAAGCTCGTCGAGACGCCCGCGTTCCAGAAGGTCGTCGACACCGGCGAGGTCGCCAAGCTCCCGCTCGCGCGCGTGTTCCGCACCAGCTGGCGGCAGATCATCCTCGGCACCTTCATCATGCTGGCGACCTACGTGCTGTTCTACCTGATGACCGCGTTCACGCTGACCTACGGCACCACCGCGTCCACCCCCGAGCAGGCACAGGCGGCCGCGGAGAAGGCGGGCAAGACGTTCTCGGCCGCGACCTTCGTGCCGGGGCTCGGCTTCAGCCGCAACGACTTCCTGATCATGCTGATCATCGGCGTCGTGTTCTTCGGGATCTTCACCCTCGTCGCGGGCCCGCTCGCCGAGCGCTACGGCCGTCGCAAGACGCTGATCTGGGTCACCCTCGGCATCATCGTCTTCGGCCTGCTGTTCGTTCCGCTGTTCGCCGGCGGCACCGTCGGCACGATGGCCCTGCTCATCATCGGGTTCACGCTGATGGGTCTCACCTTCGGCCCGATGGGCGCGGAGCTGCCGGAACTGTTCCCCACCAACGTCCGGTACACCGGCTCTGCGATCTCGTACAACCTGTCGAGCGTGCTCGGCGCTGCCGTCGCCCCGACCATCGCGGTCTGGCTGTGGACGCTCGCGCACGGCAGCACCGTCTGGGTCGGCGTGTACCTCTCGATCGCGGGCGTGCTGACGCTCATCGCGCTGCTGCTCTCAAAGGAGACGCGCGACGTCGACTTCACCGACAACGTGAGCTGACCCTCCGCCCGGCCCAGCCGGGCCCCGGGCTCCCGCTCCGTGCTCCGCTTGTGCGCCGCCGAGTGGTGACATGATGTCGCAATCCGCACCGGATAGCGACCACGAGTCACCACTCGGCGGCGTACTGCGTCAGTCGAGGAACAGGGCGCGCAGACGACGGGTGGTCAGGATGAGGCCCAGCACGATCATGACGGCGAAGTACAGCACGTGCCAGAGCATCCCGAGATCGACGTCGCCCGTGGTCAGGCCGCGGACGAGCTCGACGCCCTGCCAGAGCGGGAGCGCCTTGATGACCACCTGCAACGGCTCGGGATACACCGTGACGGGAAAGAACGTGGCCGACAGGAGGAACATCGGCAGCAGGATGAAGTTGATCCAGTCCATCTGCTGGAACGTCTTCATGTAGCTGGTGACGCCCATCCCGAAGCTGGCGAAGCCGAAGGCGATCAGCAGCACCGCGGGCAGTGCGAGCAGCGCCCACCACGACAGGTTCAGCCCGAGCACCTGCATGACCACCATGAACCCGACCGCGTAGAGCGCCCCGCGGAGCAGGGCGAGCAGGATCTCGCCGAGGGCGACGTCGAGCGGGCCGAGCGACGTGGCGAGCATCCCCTCGTACAGCTTCGCGAAGTGCATCTTGAAGAAGACGTTCCAGGTGGAGTCGTAGACGGCGCCGTTCATCGCCGCGGTCGCGAGCAGGGCAGGCGCGATGAAGGCGGCGTACGGCACCTCCTGCCCCGACGAGGTCTGGATGCTGCCGACCAGCGCTCCGAACCCGATGCCCAATGACAGCAGGTAGAAGATCGGCTCGAAGAAGCCGGAGACGATCACCAGCCAGTTGGTGCTGCGCGTCGCCGACCAGCCGCGCTGCATCACGGAGCGCGCGTTGCCCGCGTAGAGCGCGCGCAACGGCCGCGACCGGACGGTGGATGCGGTGAGCCGCTCCTCGGTGGCGGTCACTTGTTCAGCCTCTTCCCGGCGATCCGGCGGCTCCACATCCAGAACGCGACGAAGAGCGCGAGCAGGTAGACGACGTGCACGACGGAGAGCCACAGCGGCTCGCTCATCCCGTAGGTGAACACCCGTGAGAGCTCGGTGGAGTGCCACAGCGGCGAGATCCAGCCGATCCACTGCAGGAACCACGGCATGTTCGTCAGCGGGAAGAAGGTTCCGGAGAACAGGGACATCGGCAGCAGGACGAACCGCATCAGCATGGCGATCTGTCCCGTGTCCTGCTCGATCGTCGCCACGTACGCCATGATCGGTGCACCGAAGGCGAGCCCGCCGAGCGTTCCCACCAGGATGCTGACCCAGCCCCACGGACTCGGGATGGCGCCGAACAGCACCATGAAGGCGTAGTACACCGCGCTCGTGCCGAGCAGCCGCGCGATCACCGAGATGAGGATGCCGTCGATGATCTGTCCGGGCGCGATGGGAGCCGCGTTGATCCCGAAGAACGTGGGGTTCCATTTGAAGCCGAGCATCACCGGATAGGTGAACTCCTCGCTCGCGACCGTCACCGCCGCGGTGCAGAGCAGCGCCGGCGCCACGAAGGCGAGGTAGCTGACGCCGTCGACGGCGTTCGGCCCGAGGTTGGCACTCACCAGGCTCCCGAGCCCGAGGCCCATCGCCAGAAGGTAGACCAGCGGATTGCCGAAGCCCGTGACGAAGAGGGTCTGAAGGTACGACCGCATCACCCGGAAGCGGTGCTCGGCCACATACCAGGCGCCGTAGCGGCGCGGTCGCACCGCCGCGGCGAGCGCCGCGCGCGACTCCTCCCGCGGCTCCTGGCCGGATCCCGGCGCGCCGGCCGCCCCCGCCGGCCCGACGATCGCGCTCATTCGATCAGGCTCCGTCCGGTGAGCCGCAGGAACACATCCTCGAGGCTCGACCGCCGCACCAGGCTGGTGAGCGGATGCAGGCCACGGTCGACGATGCGGACCAGTTCGGCCTCGCCGTCGTCGCTGTAGACCAGGATGCGATCGGGCAGCACCTCGACCCGCTCGCCGATGCCGTCGAGCCGCTCGGCGACCTCCGGGTTGCGCTCGGAGCCGAACCGCACCTCCAGCACCTCGCGCGTGGAGTACTCGCGGATGAGCGCCGCAGGCGACCCCTCCGCCATGATCGTGCCCTTGTCGACCACGACCAGCCGGTCGCACAGCTGCTCCGCCTCATCCATGTAGTGCGTCGTCAGGACCAGCGTGGTGCCCTGCTCTTTGAGCCGGAACAGGCGGTCCCAGAGGATGTGCCGGGCCTGCGGGTCGAGGCCGGTGGTCGGCTCGTCGAGCAGCAGGATGCGCGGGTCGTTGATGAGCGCCCGGGCGATCGTCAGGCGGCGCTTCATACCGCCGGAGAGGTCGTCGACCTTGGCCTTCGCCTTGTCCTCCAACTGGGCGAAGGCGAGCAGTTCGTCCGCCCGCGTGCGCACCCGTGCCGAGGGCAGACCGAAGTACCGCCCGTAGACGATCAGGTTGTCGCGCACCCGGAGCTCGGTGTCGAGGTTGTCGGCCTGCGGCACGACGCCGAGTTGCGACCGGATCTCCGGTCCGTAGCGGTCGGGGTCGAGGCCCAGAATGCTGAGCTCGCCGGAGGTGCGTGTGGAGACGGCGCCGATCATCCGCATGGTCGTGGACTTGCCCGCGCCGTTGGGGCCGAGCAGCCCGAACGACTCCCCCGGCTCGACCTCGAAGCTGAGCCCAGCGACAGCAGGGAACTCCTTGTACTTCTTGACCAGGCCGCGAGCGGCGATGACGGGCGTCGGCATAGTTCAGCACTGTAGCCGTGCCCGCCGACATTGCGAGGTGCTCGTCGTCAATCCAAGTTGACGAACCGACGGGCGTCAACTATGGTTGACGCCATGGACACGGGAAGCCTCCGCACCCTCGCCGGCGACGCCGACTCCGACGACCCGATCGTCGCCCTCCGCGCCATCTCCCGGATGCACCGCGAGCTCGACCGGCTCGAGGCCGTCGCCGTCCGCCGCGCCCGCAACGCGAACGCCACCTGGCAGCTTATCGCCCTGGCGCTGGGTGTCAGCAAACAGGCAGTCCACAAGAAGTACGGTCGGAGTTAGCGGCCATCGCCGCTCCCCGACACCCCTCCCCCGATCGAAAGCCGACAGCCATGTCATCCACGTCCGCCACCGCGCCGCGCCGCCGTCGCGGTTTCGGCCGCTCCGCCGACGACGCCGGGCCCCGCGCCCGCTTCTCGCAGCTGCTGCCCTACCTGCTGGAGCACAAGCGCGTGCTCGCGGTGGTCATCGTGCTCAGCATCCTGGGCGCCGCGGCGAGCCTCGCCCAGCCGCTGCTGGTCAGCCAGGTGATCGAGCTCGTGGGCAAGCAGCAGCCCCTCGGCGGCCTCGTCTGGGGCCTGGTGGCGCTGGTCGTGATCTCGGGGCTCATCTCGGGCTACCAGCACTACCTGCTGCAGCGCACCGGGGAGGGCGTCGTGCTGTCGTCGCGGCGCAAGCTGGTCGGGCGTCTGCTCCGGCTGCCGATCAGCGAGTTCGACACCCGGCGCACGGGCGACCTCGTCTCGCGCGTCGGGTCCGACACGACCCTGCTGCGGGCGGTGCTCACCCAGGGCCTGGTGGAGGCGATCGGCGGGGCGCTCACGTTCATCGGCGCCCTGATCGCGATGCTCATCATCGACCCGGTGCTGCTCGGGCTGACCGTGCTCGTCGTCGCGATCTCGGTCGTGACGGTGGTGCTCCTGTCCGGGCGCATCCGCGTGGCCAGTCAGAAGGCGCAGACGAAGGTCGGAGACCTGGCGGCCGCGGTGGAGCGCGCGATCAGCTCGGTGCGCACGATCCGCGCGGCGAACGCGACCGAGCGCGAGATCGCCGCCGTCGACGGGGATGCGACGGGCGCCTGGAAGATGGGCATCCAGGTCGCGAAGATCTCCGCCCTGGTCGTGCCGGTCGCCGGGATCGCGATGCAGGTCTCGTTCCTGGTCGTGCTCGGCGTCGGCGGGTTCCGGGTCGCCAGCGGAGCGATCACGATCGCGAACCTGGTGGCGTTCATCCTGTTCCTGTTCATGATGATCCTGCCGCTCGGCCAGGCGTTCGGCGCCATCGCGGCGGTCAACTCGGCGCTCGGAGCGCTCGGTCGCATCCAGGAGATCCTCGACCTGCCGACCGAGGACCAGCACGACCGCGAGCTCGCGCCGCTGGCGATGACCGTCGGCGCCGCGAACGAGGGGCTGGCGCCGGATGCGCCGGCGATCGAGTTCGCGGATGTGCGGTTCGCGTACCCCGATGGTGCCGGGGCGGAGGCGGCGGCCGGGGAAGCGCCCACCGCATCCACCGCATCCACCGCATCCACCGCAGCCGTCGCCGAGCCGTCGCCCGAGCGTCTCGCCTTCGAGGCGCTGACGGGTACGGATGTCGTCGCCGAGGCGGAAGCCGCGGCCGGCGCCGGCGGCGCTGAGGGACCGCTGCGGCACGGCGGCGTGCTGCACGGCGTGAGCTTCCGGGTGCCGCGGGGCAAGCGCACCGCGCTCGTCGGGCCGTCCGGCGCGGGCAAGTCGACCATCCTGGCGCTCGTCGAGCGGTTCTACGACCCGCAGGGCGGCGAGGTCCGCTTCGGCGGGATGGACGTGCGCACCCTCGACCGCGTCGCGCTGCGGTCGCAGATCGGCTACGTGGAGCAGGATGCGCCGGTGCTGGCCGGCTCGCTGCGCGACAACCTGACCCTCGCGGCGCCCGACGCCACCGACGAGCAATGCATCGACGTACTGCACGCGGTCAACCTCACCGAGGTGCTGGAGCGCAGCGAGCTGGGGCTCGGCGCGCCGGTGGGCGAGGACGGCATCATGCTCTCCGGCGGCGAGCGTCAGCGCCTGGCGATCGCGCGTGCGCTGCTGGCCGCGCCCCCGGTGCTGCTGCTCGACGAGTCGACCTCCAGCCTCGACGGGCGCAACGAGCAGCTCATGCGCGAGGCGATCGACGCCGTGGCGGAGGACCGCACGCTGCTGGTCATCGCGCACCGCCTGTCCACCGTCGTGGACTCCGACCAGATCGTGGTGCTCGACCACGGCCGCGTGATCGGAACGGGCACGCACTCCGAACTCGTCGAGACCACTCCGCTGTACCGCGACCTCGCCAAGCACCAGCTCCTCGTCTGACCCCGATCGCCAGACGCCCCAGCCAACAATTCCGGAGTTTTTCGCACGAATCGTCGGGCTCGACCCGAAAATCTCCGGAATTGTTGGCTGGGGCGGTGGCGCGCGCGAGACCTCAGGCGCGGAGGTGGTAGCGGAGCGACGCGAGCTCGGCGCGGAGGGCGGCCGGCACCCGTGAGCCGAAGCGGTCGAAGAACTGCTCGGTGAGGTCGCACTCGGCCAGCCAGCTGTCGCGGTCCACCTCGAACAGCGCCTCGACGTCCTCCGCCGGCAGGTCCAGCCCGTCGAGGTCCAGCTGCTCGACGACGGGCAGCCGCCCGATCGGCGTGCCGACGCTGTCCGCGCTCCCCTCGACGCGGCGCGCGATCCACTCGATCACCCGGGAGTTCTCGCTGAACCCGGGCCACAGGAATCGACCGTCGTCGCCCTTGCGGAACCAGTTCACCTGGAACACCGACGGCGCCTTGTCGCCCAGCTGCTCCCCAACCTCCAGCCAGTGCGCCCAGTGCTCCGCCATGTTGTACCCGCAGAACGGCAGCATCGCGAACGGGTCGCGCCGCAGCTCGCCGACGACGCCCTCGGCGGCCGCCGTCTTCTCGGACGACACCGTGGCACCGATGAACACCCCGTGGCGCCAGTCGCGCGCCTGGGCGACCAGCGGCACGTTCGTCGCGCGCCGGCCACCGAACAGGATGGCGTCGATCGGCACCCCGTCGAACGCGTCCCAGTCGTCGGCGATGGACGGGCACTGCGCGGCGGCCACGGTGAAGCGGGAGTTCGGATGCGCGGCCGGGCGACCGCTGTCGGGCGTCCAGTCCTTCCCCTCCCAGTCGATCAGGTGCGCGGGCGGCTCCTCGGTCAGCCCCTCCCACCAGACGTCCCCGTCGTCGCGCAGTGCCACGTTGGTGAAGATCGTGTTGCCCCACAGGGTGTCGACCGCCGTGCGGTTGGTGCTCTCGCCGGTTCCGGGCGCCACGCCGAAGAACCCCGCCTCCGGGTTGATCGCCCGCAGCCGGCCGTCCGGGCCCGGCCGGAGCCACGCGATGTCGTCGCCGATGGTCTCGACCGTCCATCCCGGGATGCTCGGCTGCAGCATCGCCAGGTTGGTCTTGCCGCACGCCGACGGGAACGCCGCGGCGAAGTGGAACGCCCGTCCCTCCGGCGAGGTCACCTTGATGATGAGCATGTGCTCGGCGAGCCAGCCCTCGTCGCGCGCCATGACCGAGGCGATGCGCAGCGCGAAGCACTTCTTGGCGAGGATGGCGTTGCCGCCGTAGCCGGAGCCGTACGACCAGACCTCCCGCGTCTCCGGGAACTGCACGATGTACTTCGTGGTGTCGCACGGCCACGGCACGTCGTCGCGTCGCACGCCGTCGGCGTCGACCAGCGGGTACCCGACGCTGTGCACGGTGGGGACCCACGGCTGCCCGGCGTCGATCAGGTCGAGCACGGTCTCGGTCACGCGGGTCATCATCCCGAGGCTGACGGCGACGTACGCGGAGTCGGTGAGCTGGATGCCGACCTGCGAGATCGGGCCGCCGACCGGGCCCATCGAGAAGGGGACGACGTACATGGTGCGTCCGCGCATGCTGCCCGAGAAGACGCCGCGGAGCTCGGCGCGCATCGCCTCCGGCTCCCGCCAGTTGTTCGTCGGCCCGGCGTCCGACTCGTCGAGCGAGCAGATGAAGGTGCGGTCCTCGACCCGGGCGACGTCGCTCGGGTCCGTGCGGGCGAGGAAGCTGTTGGGCCGCCACTCCGGGTTGAGCCGGATCAGCTTGCTCTCGGCCACCAGCTGCTTGGTGAGCCGGTCCGCCTCCGCGAGCGAGCCGTCGCACCAGACGACCTCATCGGGCTGCGTGAGGGCGGCGATCTCGTCGACCCAGGCGCGGACCGCCTCCAGCCCACGGGGTGCCGGGGTGTCGGTGAGATCCAATTCGGCGATGCTCATGGGTGGGTCCTTTTCGTCGAAAGAAGCGGTGATGCATCCAGCTTCGGTGATGTTCGGGGGCCTCAACCCCACAAAATGGATTCAAGAATCGCGGATCTTTCGCTAACGTGAAGCCATGAGCACTTCCGTGGACACCGGCGACATCGACGTCGCGACTCTCGGCCACCGCATCCGCCACTTCCGCACGCGCCGGGGCATGACCCTGGACGATCTGGGCGCTGCCGCGGGTGTCGCGCCGAGCCAGCTGTCGCTGATCGAGAACGGCAAGCGCGAGCCGCGCATCTCCCTGCTCAGCTCGCTGGCGAGCGCGCTCGGCGTGCAGCCGGCCGACCTGCTCTCGACGGAGCCGCCGGACGAGCGCGCCGCCCTCGAGATCGAACTCGCGCGGGCGCAGCGCGGCTCGCTGTACGCGTCCCTCGGGCTCCCCGCCGTCAAGCCGACGAAGGGCACCCCGACCGAGACCCTGCGTTCGCTGGTCGGGCTGCATCGCGAGCTCAGCCGGCGTGCCAACGAGGCGATCGCGACGCCGGAGGAGGCTCGCCGGGCGAACACCGAGCTGCGCGAGCGGATGCGCGCGCAGGACAACTACATCCCGGCCATCGAGGAGCTCGCCGAGGAGCAGGTGCGCGCATCCGGGCACACCCGCGGCGCGCTCACCCACCGCGAGGTGAGCGTGATGGCCGAGAAGCTGGGGTTCGAGCTGATCTACGTGAACGACCTGCCCCGGTCCGCCCGGTCGATCACCGACCTGGAGAACGGGCGCATCTACCTGCCGCCGGCGTCCATCCCGGGCGGGCACGGCCTCCGCTCGATGGCGCTGCAGGCGATGGCGCACCGGCTGCTCGGCCATACCAGGCCCGCGTCGTACGCCGACTTCCTGCGCCAGCGGCTCGAGATCAACTACTTCGCCGCCTGTTGCCTGATGCCGCGGGAGGCCGCCGTCGCGTTCCTGCAGCAGGCGAAGAAGGAGAAGGACCTCGCGGTCGAGGACTTCCGCGACGCGTTCGGCGTCACCCACGAGGCCGCCGCCCTGCGGCTGACGAACCTGGCGACCAGCCATCTCGACATGACCATGCACTTCTTGCGCGTGGGCGACGACGGCGCGCTCTACAAGGGCTACGAGAACGACGGGCTGCCGCTGCCGACGGATGTGACGGGCTCCATCGAAGGTCAGGTCGTCTGCCGCAAGTGGGGCGCCCGAAGCGCGTTCACGCACACCAATCGCACGACGGAGCTGTACCAGTACACGGACACCCCCGCCGGCACGTACTGGTGCGCCACGCAGACCGGCACTACGGCCGAGGGCGGGTTCTCGATCAGCGTGGGGGTTCCGTTCGACGAGGCGAAGTGGTTCCGCGGGCGCGAGACGACGGTCCGCGCCGAGTCGCGCTGCCCGGACGAGTCGTGCTGCAAGCGTCCGCCAGCTGAGCTGTCGGGGCGATGGGCGGGCAAGGCGTGGCCGAGTGCGCGGCTGCACGCGCACATCCTGTCGCCGCTGCCGTCGGGCTCTTTCCCGGGTGTCGACGACTCCGACGTGTACACGTTCCTCGAAGCGCACTCCGGCGCCTGACCCCGTGCGCCCACCACCTCGCAGATTTGTGCCAGATCGCGGTCATGGAGTCGTGATTCCCGCGATTTGGCACAAATCTCGGGCGGCTACTTGGGCTGCATGCGGATCGCGCCGTCGAGGCGGATCGTCTCGCCGTTGAGCATCGGGTTCTCGACGATCGCACGCACGAGGGCGGCGTACTCGGCGGGCTTGCCGAGGCGAGAAGGATGCGGCACCTGCGCGGCCAGGGAGTCCTGCGCCGCCTGCGGCAGGCCGGCCATCATCGGCGTCTCGAAGATGCCCGGCGCAATGGTCATCACGCGGATGAGGCTGCGCGCGAACTCGCGCGCCAGCGGCAGCGTCATCGCCGCGACTCCGCCCTTAGAGGCCGCGTAGGCCGGCTGTCCGATCTGCCCGTCGAAGGCGGCGACGGAGGCGGTGTTCACGATGACTCCGCGCTCCTCCCCGACCGGCTCCGTCTGCGCGATCGCCGCGGCGGCCAGCCGCACGACGTTGAACGTGCCGATCAGGTTGACGCGGATCACCCGCTCGAAGTGCTCAAGCGGGATCAGCCCGTCGCGCCCGATCACCTTCTCGGCGGTGGCGATCCCGGCGCAGTTGACGACGACGCGAAGCGGGGCCAGCCCCGACGCCGTGTCGACGGCCGCCTGGACCTGCGCCTCATCCGTCACGTCGGCCGCCACGAAGCGCGCCGTCGGTCCGAGTGCGATCGCCGCCTTCTCCCCTCCGAGCGCGGGAGGTCGAGGATCACGACGTGCGCGCCCGCCTCCGTGAGCGCGCGGGCCGTGGCGTTGCCGAGGCCGCTGGCCCCGCCGGTGACGAGCGCGGAGCATCCGTCGAGCTGCATGGTTCTCCTTCGGTTCGGTGAGGTGGCGTGACGTGAGGTGGCGTGACGTGGATGGGGGTGCCGCGCCGTCAGCGCAGCACTTCGATCAGGGTGGCGTTGGCGGTGCCGCCCCCTCGCACATGGTCTGCAGGCCATAGCGGCCGCCCCGCGCCTCCACCTCGTTGATCAGGGTGGCGAGCAGGCGGGTGCCGGAGGATCCGAGGGCGTGACCGAGCGCGATCGCACCGCCGCGCGGGTTCAGCTTCGACGGGTCGGCGCCGAACTCCTGCCGCCATAGCAGGGGCACGGGCGCGAACGCCTCGTTGACCTCGTAGGCGTCGATCTCGTCCAGCCCGACGCCGCTCCGGTCGAGCAGCTTGCGCGTCGCCGGGAGGATGCCTGTCAGCATGAGCAGCGGATCGCTGCCGGCGACGGCGAACGAGTGGAACCGGGCGCGCGGGCGCAGGCCCAGCCGCTTCGCCGCGTCCGCGCTCATGATGAGCGCCGCCGATGCACCGTCGGTCAGCGGGGACGAGTTGCCGGCGGTGATCCGCCACTCCAGCTGCGGGAACCGCTGCGCGAGACGGTCCGTGCGGAACACCGGCTGCAGCCCGGCGAGCTTCTCCGCGGTGGTTCCCGGACGGATGGTCTCGTCGGCGATGACGCTGCCCGAGTCCGGCGTCGGCACGCCGACCAGCTCGCCCTCGAACGCCCCGTTCGCCGCCGCCCACGCCGCCCGGCCGTGCGATTCGGCCGCGTAGTCGTCGAGCTGCGACCGCTCGAAGCCCCAGCGGTCGGCGATCAGCTCCGCCGCCACACCCTGGTTCACCAGCCCCTCCGGGTACCGGCCCTTCAGCAGAGCGCCCCCGAGGGACGCGCCCTGCACATTGGAGCCCATCGGCGAGCGGCTCATCGATTCCACCCCGCAGGCGATGACGACGTCGTACGCGCCCGAGATGACGCCCTGAGCCGCGAACGCCGCCGCCTGCTGGCTCGACCCGCACTGCCGGTCGATCGTCACGGCCGGCACGCTCTCGGGGAAGCCGGCGCTGAGCACGGCGGTGCGCGTGATGTTGCCCGCCTGCTCGCCGGACTGGGTGACGCATCCGCCGATCACGTCGTCGACCACCGCTGGGTCGATGCCGGTGCGTCCGACCAGCTCGAGCAGAACGCCCGCGAGCAGGTCGGCGGGATGGATGTCGGAGAGCTCGCCGTCGGGCTTCCCGCGCCCGGACGGGGTGCGGACGACGTCGACGATGACCGCTTCGGCGTGCGTCATGTCAGGCTCCGAACGGGTTGGGCGTCAGCGTGTACTTCGTGTTCAGGTACTCGTGGATGCCCTCGAATCCGCCCTCGCGGCCGAGCCCCGACTGCTTGACCCCGCCGAACGGAGCGGCCGCATTGGACACCACGCCGACGTTGAGGCCCATCATTCCGGTCTCGAGCCGTTCGATCATCCGCTGGCCGCGCGCCAGGTCCTTCGTGAACACGTACGAGACCAGGCCGTACTCCGTGTCGTTCGCCAGCCGCACCGCCTCGTCCTCGTCCGAGAACCGGATGATGGACAGCACCGGACCGAAGATCTCCTGACGGAGGATCTCGCTTCCCGCCCGCACATCGGTGACGACGGTCGGCTCGAAGAAGGTGCCCGTGCCGTCGACCCGGGAGCCGCCGGTCAGCACCGATGCGCCGCGGGTGACCGCATCCTGCAGCAGCTCGGAGGCCTTGTGGATGGCGTCCTCGTTGATGAGCGGACCGATCGTGACGCCGTCCTCGGTGCCGCGGCCGACCTTCAGGCCGTCGACCCGCTCGGTGACCCGGCGCGCGAACTCGTCGGCGACCGCCTCGTGCACGATGAACCGGTTGGCCGCCGTGCACGCCTCGCCGATGTTCCGGAACTTGGCGAGCATCGCGCCCTCCACCGCCCTATCGAGGTCGGCGTCGTCGAACACGACGAACGGCGCGTTGCCGCCCAGCTCCATCGAGGTGCGCAGGACGTTCTCGGACGCCTGCTGCAGCAGTTTGCGCCCCACCTCGGTCGAGCCGGTGAACGACAGCTTGCGCAGGCGCGGGTCGGCGATGATCGGCGCGGAGACCTTGCCGGAGGTGGTGGTCGTCACGACGTTGAGCACGCCCGCGGGGAGGCCGGCATCCGCCAGCAGCTTGGCGAAGTAGAGCGTCGTCAGCGGCGTCAGCTCGGCCGGCTTGATCACGACCGTGCACCCGGCGGCGAGCGCCGGCGAGATCTTGCGGGTGGCCATGGCGAGCGGGAAGTTCCAGGGCGTGATCAGGAAGCACGGCCCGACGGGATGCTGGCTGACGATCATCCGCCCGGTCCCCTCCGGGTTCTCGCCGTAGCGGCCTGAGATGCGCACAGCCTCCTCCGAGAACCAGCGCAGGAACTCGCCGCCGTACGTCACTTCGCCGTTCGCTTCGGCGAGCGGCTTGCCCATCTCGAGCGTCATCAGCAGCGCGAACTCCTCGCGCCGCTCCTGCAGCAGGTCGAACGCCCGGCGCAGGATCTCGCCGCGCTGCCGGGCCGGCGTCGCCGCCCAGTCGTCCGCGGCGGCGACCGCCGCATCCAGCGCCCGCGTGCCGTCCTCGGGCGAGGCGTCGGCGATCTCCTTGATGAGGTCGCCGGTCGCCGGGTCGTAGACGGGGAAGGTGCCGGCCGATCCGGCGGTCCACTCGCCTCCGATGTACAGCCCGTCCGGCACCCGCTCGAGCAGAGTGTTCTCATCCATCAGTCGCGTTCCTCCTCGTTCCGTTCCTCGTCGACGTCGTCCGCGTCGCCCTGGTCGCCCGCGGGAGCGACCGCCGCCCGTACCAGGGGTACCACCCGCTGGTGGATCCGCGTGGTGAGCGCCACCGTCGTCGACGTCCGCGCGACGGCCGGGCTGCGCTTCATCCGGTCGACCACGCGCTGCAGGTCGGCGTTGTCACGGGCCACCGCCCGCACCAGCAGATCCCCGGCGCCCGTGATCGTGTGCGCCTCGAGCACCTCCGGGATGCTGCGCAGGTGCTCGATGAGGGCCGCATCCCCGCTGCCGTCGCCGCTCGCCAGCTCGACCGTCACGAAGGCGGTCACCGGGTAGCCCAGCTGCTCGGTGTCGACCGTCGGCGCGAAGTCGCGGACCGCACCCGACCGCTGCAGCCGGTCCAGCCGCGCCTGCACCGTGCCGCGCGCGACCCCGAGCCGACGCGACGCCTCGAAGACGCCCAGGCGGGGCTCCGCCGTCAGCAGCGCGATCAGCTCGGCGTCGAGCGTGTCGATCATGCGGCCTCCTTCGGTCCTCGCACATCGTACGACGCGCGGTGCGCGCCTAGGGCACTCTGGCCGAAGCTCCCAGGAAGGGCAGGGCAGCCTGCTTGAACCCCCGCGCGCTGAGCGTCGTGACGTGGTTGCGCTTCGGCAGCACGACGAGCTCGGCGCCGAGCAGGCGTGCCGCTTCGTCGGCGCCGTCGGCGACCGGGTCCGCGTCGCCGACCACCAGCATGGTCGGCACCGCGCTGGCGAGCGGGAGCGGATGCGCGGCCATGCCGGCCGCGCAGGCGGCCAGGGCCTCGCGGTCGACGCCCGGCGCCTGCCGGAGGGAGGCGAGGAGCGGCGCGAGCGGGCTCGCCGCGTCGAGGGCGGAGGCGTCGTCCCGGAGGGCCGCCTGCACGGCGGAGACGCCCCAGCGCCCGAACTGCTCCACGGTGCCCACTCCGCCGACCACCAGGCGTCGGACGCGCTGGGGCGCGAGGCCCGCCAGTGCGAGCGACACCCAGCTGCCCATCGAGTAGCCGACCACATCCACCCGGTCGACGCCCTGTTCGTCGAGGGCCACGATCAGGTCAGACGCCAGCAGGTCGGGCGAGTACGCGCTCGCCTCGTGCGGCGCGTCGCTCGCCCCGTGGCCGCGCAGGTCGGGGACGATGGCGCCGCGACCCACCCCGGCCAGCGCGTCCACCCATCCCGTCGCCTGCCAGGTCAGGGTTCCGGTCGAGGCGAAGCCGTGCACGAGCAGCACCGGGTCGGGGCCGGGATGCCGGTCCACATGGATGTGCGTCATACCGCCACTCTCGCCCAGGCCCGGCGAGCGGGCAAGCCGCGGGTCAGGCACGTCGCTGCTCAGGCACGGCGCGGTTCAGGCACGCCGCGGTTCAGGCCGAGACCTCCGCGCGCCGCTCGTGCGTCCGCTCGCGCCAGAGCTTCGAGGGCCACCAGATCGCCCGGCCGATGTCGTACGACACCGCCGGCACGAGCAGCGAACGCACCACCACCGTGTCGAGCAGCACGCCGAAGGCGACGATGAACGCGATCTGCACCAGGAACAGGATGGGGATGACCGCGAGCGCCGCGAACGTCGCCGCCAGCACGACGCCGGCCGAGGTGATCACGCTGCCGGTGAGCCCGAGACCGCGCAGGATGCCGGGACGCGTTCCGATGCTCAGCGACTCCTCCCGCACCCGCGTCATGAGGAAGATGTTGTAGTCCACCCCGAGTGCGACCAGGAACACGAAGCCGAACAGCGGCACCGACGCATCCGCCCCGGGGAACCCGAACACGTGGTTGAAGACGAGGGCCGAGACGCCGAGCGCGGCCGCGTACGACAGCACGACGCTGCCGATCAGGATCAGCGGCGCCACGATCGACCGCAGCAGCAGCATGAGGATGAGCAGGATCACCAGCAGCACGATCGGGATGATCTTGATCAGATCGCCCTGCGCGGTCTCGTTCGTGTCGAGCGCGATCGCGGTGACGCCGCCGACGAGCACGGAGCCGCCGCCCGGCAGCGAGCCGCGCAGGTCCTTCACCACAGCCTCCGCCTTCGCCGAGTCCGGCTCGGAGGCGAGGGTCGCCTGGATGAGCACGTGGCCGTCCTTCACGACCGGGTCCGCCGGGGCACCGGGCACCGGGCGGCCGCCGCCGGTGTAGAACGCGGCCGAGGCGATCCCGTCCGTCTTCTGCGTCGCGGCGAGCACGGCATCCCCGTCGGACTCCGGCGCCACGATCAGCACCGGCGAACCGGAGCCCGCGTCGAAGTGCTTCGCGACGACGGCCTGGCCGTCCACGGCGTCGGACTGGGTCAGGATCACGTCGGTCTGCTGCACGCCGTTCGCCTTCAGTTGGGTGAGCCCCAGGGCGCAGGCGACGAGCAGCACGAACGACACGATCCAGGTGACGCGCGGTCGCCGGGCGATCAGGCCGCCGACACGGCGCCAGAGCCCACGCACGCCCTCCAGACCGCTGATGGTCACGCCGTCGGCGTGCTTCTGCGGCCTGCCGCCGACCACCGGGCGGAACGGCCAGAACGACGCGCGCCCGAAGATGGCGAGCAGGGCCGGAAGCAGGGTGAGCGCCGAGAACAACGAGAACACGATCCCGATCGCCGCGATCGGTCCCAGGCTCTTGTTCGAGTTGAGGTCTGAGAACAGCAGGCACAGCAGCGCCAGGATGACGGTGGCACCGCTCGCCACGATCGGCTCGAAGGCCGCCTTCCACGCCCGCAGGATGGCGACCCAGCGCGACGGCTCCTGCTCCAGCGCCTCCCGATAGCGGGCGACGAGCAGCAGCGAGTAGTCCGTCGCCGCGCCGATGACCAGGATCGAGAGGATGCCCTGGCTCTGCCCCGAGAGCTTGATCCAGCCCCAGAGCGCGAAGAGGTAGACGAAGACGATGGCCGCGCACAGGGCGAAGATCGACGTGAACAGCACCAGGAACGGCAGCAGCAGCGCGCGGTAGACCAGCAGGAGAATGACGAACACGGCCGCGACCGCCACCAGCAGAAGGATGCCGTCGATGCCGCCGAACGCGTTCACCAGGTCCGCCGTGAGACCCGCCGGTCCCGTGACCCAGACTTTCGCACCGCCCGGGACGGCCTCGTCGGCGACCGCGCGGAGGTCGGCGACGACGGTCTTCACCTCGTCGGTGTTCGAGATCGGGACGATGTACTCGACGGCGAGCCCGTCCTGCGACGGGATGGGCCCGGCAACGCTGGTCGTCTGACCCTCGGCCGGAGCCTGCACGCCATCCACCTCGCCCAGCTTCGTCCCCAGGTCGGCGTAGGTCGTCGCCAGCTCGCTCTTCGGGATGGCCTGGTCGGCCTCGACGACGACGATGGCCGGGATGGAGCCGGAGTCGGTGAAGCGCTTCTGCCAGTCCTGCACCTCGGTGGATTCGGCGCTGGCCGGGAGGAATGCCGCCTGGTCGTTGCTGGAGACGCCGGACAGCTTGCCGAACGTCGGGCCCCCGATGCCCGCCAGCACGAGCCAGACGAGCACCAGGGCCGTCGGCACGACGATTCGCAGCCAGCGGGCCGGCTCGCGCGTCCGTACGGGCTTGGCCGCCGCATCCTTCGACACTTCGCCTCCTGATTACTAGATGAGCTAGCAATCAGAGTAGCGTGGATGCGCGGCCCCGTCCACGCACGGTGTCAGCCGTTCGAGAGGTTGTCTCCGCAGGTGTAGAACCCGGTCACGAGGCTGTCGATGGCCTGCTTGGCGTTGTCGCCGACATCGCCCAGCGCGAAGACCGCGAACGTCAGCGGCGTCCCGTCGGCCGCCTTGACGATGCCCGACAGGGTGTAGCCGTGGTCGATCCACCCGGTCTTGGCGAAGACCGACCCGCGCGCCGCCGAGCTCGCCCCCGTGAACCGGTTGTAGCCCGGGCCGAGCGTCCCCGACTTGCCGGCGACCGGCAGGCCGTCGTAGACGACGCCGAGCCCGTTCTGCCGGTTCAGCACCTTGATGAAGAGCTGCGTCAGGTACGACGGCGGCACCGCGTTGTCGGCGCTCAGTCCGGAGCCGTCGGCGATGTGGATGCCGGAGGTGTCGATGCCGTAGCCCTTCAGCCCGGCGAGCACACCGGCGTTCAGCGCGTCGAAGGTGTTGCCCGCGCCGTTCTTGATGGCGACGAGCCGGGCCAGCTCCTCCATGATCGTGTTGTCGGAGACCCGCATCGCCTGGTCGATCAGGGTCG
Organism: Leifsonia xyli subsp. cynodontis; assembly: GCF_050632205.1. Lineage (GTDB taxonomy): Bacteria > Actinomycetota > Actinomycetes > Actinomycetales > Microbacteriaceae > Leifsonia > Leifsonia xyli_D. The sequence goes on along the minus strand of NZ_CP192578.1, from coordinate 256,226 downwards.
TCACGGGCTGTGACTGCACCGCGCCCAGCTGACGGGCACCGGCCGGCGCGACGCCCTGGCTGACGCCGACGCTCGTGCCCAGGTACTGCTGGAAGTACTGCACCGCGCGCGACACCGGGTCGGTGCTGCGCGGCGACTCCACTGCGGTCGGGTCGTCTCGGTCGCCGTCCACCATCAGGGAGGTCATGTACGGCGTCGACCCCTCCACGACGCGCTCCTCGCGCTCGTCCCAGCTCGGCTGCCAGAACGGCGCACCGAACAGGGAGGCGTCCACCACGATCGAGGTGATCGGCTGTCCGCCCATCGCCTGCTTGACCTGGTTCGCGAGGTCCTGGATCTTGGGGGCGCCGGTGTAGAACGAGGCCTGGCCGTCGGGCAGGCGCGAGAGGGTCACATCCCCTCCGCCGACGATGACGATCTGGCCGGGCGTGCTGCCCGCGACCACCGTCGTCGCGACGCGGTAGTCGGGACCGAGCGTGGCGAGCGCGGCAGCCGACGTCAGCGTCTTCAGCACCGAGGCGGTCGGGCCGGGCTTGCCGCCGTTGCGGTCGAACAGCGTCTGGCCGGTCTTCGCATTGACGACCTGCGCCTCGAGGCTGCCGAGACGGCCGTCGGCGGCGAGGCCGGCGACCGAGCAGGTGCGGACACGGGTGGCCGCCGCCTGGTTCGCGGGCACGGGACGTGCCGGGTCGGCGGTGGGGGTCGGCGTCGGGGTGGCAGTGCGCGTCGAGGCCGGCGTCGCGCTGGACGTCGCAGCGGCACCCGCAGCGGACGCCGGCGCACCGACCGTGGCCCCGAGGGCGACGCTGCCCGAGGCGAGGAGGACGAACGCCGCCGCCGCGCCTGCGGCCACCCACGCCTTGGGGTGGGTGCGGATGGCGGCCATGACGCCGCTGGCGAAAGAGCGAGGGGCCGAGGGGGTGGACGGGTCGGGTCCGGTGACCGGCTGGTCCGATTCGTGCATCCGGGTATGCTACCGGGGCTTGCTGAATGCTGCTATTTCGGGAAATGGAACCATCCGGGACGATCCGGACAGTAGAGGGTATGAGCACGGATGGATTCGACGAGGCTGCGGCCTGGTCGGCGGCACGCAACGGGGACGGCCCCGCCTTCGCGTCGCTGTTCGACCGGCACCGCGACCGCGTCTTCGGCCACGCGCTGCGGTTGACACGCCAGCCGCACGACGCCGAGGACGTGACCGCCGCGGTCTTCCTGGAGGCCTGGCGCAAGCGCGAGTCGGTGCGGGTGGTAGACGGATCCGTCATCGGCTGGCTCCTCGTCACGACGAACTACATCGCGCGCAACCACGAGCGCGGTCTCCGCCGGTACCGGACCGCGCTCGCGAAGCTCCCGGCCCCCGCGCCGCAGGAGGATCACGCGCCCGGCGTGGACGCCTCCCTCGACGGCGCAGGACGCGACCGCGAGGTGCGGGAGGCGTTCGCGAAGCTCAGCAAGCGCGACCAGGACGTCATCACGCTCTGCGTGCTGGAGGAGCTCACCATCGCTCAGGCCGCAGAAGCCCTCGGGGTGCCGGAGGGGACGGTCAAGTCCCGCCTCTCCCGGGCCCGCGCCCGCCTCACCGAACTCGCCTCACCGCTCGCCGACGCGCCCGGCTCCGACACCACGATCCTCGAAGGAGGTGCACGATGAGCACCACGGACCTCACCCCCGACTTCACCCCGGAGCACAGCGCCGCCATCCGTCAGCTGCTGATCGACACCGTCGCCGACGAGCCGCGCCGCCGCAGGCACCTGCAGATTCTGCTCACCAGCCTGCTCTCGGCGGTCGCCGTGGTGCTCGCCGGCGGGACGGCCGCCCTGGCCCTGACCGGCGTCATCCACTTCGGAAGCGGCGACACCCCGCCGGCGCCTATGCCGACGCCCACCCAGACGGTCACGCCGACTCCGACGCCGACGCCCAGGCCGACCGCGACGGCGGCGCAGATCTCGGTGCAGACCTCGCCGATCGCGCCGCGCGACGTCGTGTCCCTCCCGGCGAAGCCCTCCTGGGGCCTCGACGTGCCGGGGAAGGGCGACCCCTGCGGCCAGCGGGCGTTCATCGACGTCGCCGACGGATTGACCCTCGTCCAGACCGGTCCGGCCGAGGTGGGCGACGACGGAACGGGATGCGACCCCGTGCACCAGAACGTGCAGCTGTCGCTGGTCGACACCATCCACGGCACCGTGACGTGGTCGCGGAACTGGTCGTGGACCAAGAGAGCCGGAGCACCGGCGGGCGGAACGGTCGTGCAGACCACCGTGCTGGGGAGCTCGGGCACCATCCTCATCGTCGACCAGCGGGTCACCGGCGGCCCGCACGACGTCCTCCGGCTTGCCGACGGCAGCACGCTGGGGACGTTCGATGCGACTGCGCCCGCCGATGGGCTCCTGGCCCCGCAGGCGGTGCAGGACGGCTCCGGCGACATCCTGCTCGCCATATCCGACCCGTCCGGCCACGGGTCGGTGGAGCGCGTCGATCCGATGGATGCCGGGCATCCGCTGTGGTCCACCCCGGTTCCGGCGCCTTACGTCTCCGCCTTCATCTCACCCGGTGACACGTTCGGCCGGGCCCGAGTGGCCTACACGCCGAGCGGGGGCCATCCACCACCGCCCCATTGGACGTGGCGACCGGACGGCTCGGCTCCCCTGTGGACGACATGTTCCTCATGGACGGGACGGACATCCGCCTCACGCGAACCCCGGACGGCACCACTGCGCGGGCGTTCGGCACCGACCCGGATCAGGCGATCTGGACCAGGAACCTGTCGGCCGACGCGCAGTTGCGCCAGGTGGGCACCGCGGCGAACCTGCCCGGGGCGGCGGTCGGGGTGCACCCATCGACCGGCTACGTCCTCGTGATCGCATCCGGGCGCACGACGCTGATCGACGCGAACACGGGAGAGGACGTCTGGACCCTCGGCCCGGACGGCTGCTTCGGCAGAGCGATCACCAAGTACGGCACCAACCCGACCGTCGACGCCCAGGCCACGACGCTGATGATCGCCGGGGATGGCGTCCTCTGCCGCGTCGGGCTCACGAACGGTGACCAGCTCCCGGCTGTTCGATTCGACCAGCCCCTGTCGGGGATGCCGTTCTTCGGATCCACGCAGTTCTACACCTCCAGCTACCGCGACCGCGGTGGCGACGTGGAGGCGTACGACCTCGGATCCGGTGAGCGCGTGTGGACGCAGCGGCTGGGCACTCGGGAGGGGCTGATGTTCCTCGGCGGCACGCTGGTGAGACAGGCCGGCGACCACATCGAATCGCTCGGCTGACAGAGACCGGGGGAGAAGAAAAGGGGGAAACAGGGGGGACGGCGAACGGCCCGCGGATCGGGGGAACCGCGGGCCGTTCGTCATTTCGCCTCCTTGTGCAGGGCGTCCGGCTTGTGCACCGCCTCCTTGCCGCTCTTGTCGCTCTTCACCAGGTACTGCGGGTCGTCCTCCGACGCCTTCACCGTGCGGCCAGCCGCCTCGGTATCGTCGGTGATCTTCTTCTCGACCTCGCCCGGAACGTCCACTCCGTGGGACGACCACTCGACGTGGTCGCCGCGCTTCAGCTCATCCGCCATGCCCGCAGCCAACCACCGCCAGAGGTAGGGCGCCAGGCCTGCGGGTCTACGGAACGGCGGTCACCAGATAGTTGTCGAACCGGACGGTCACGGGCGTCGCCGTCGCCGCGGCGGAGAGGTAGACGCGCATCCCGACCGCACCGGCGGACTGGAGCCCGGACGTGGAGTCCGTGACGCTCGCCTGCCAGGAGGCCGGCTCCGCCTGGGTCGCAGGCCACACCTTCGCACGCAACGTCGTCGGGGAGGCGCCCACCGCCTGCACGCGGAGGTTCAGCTGCTGGCCGGCGGCATACGTGAGCCCGCTCACCGTGACCGCCTGCAGAGTGCCGCCGTTCGCGAGGAGCTGCGCCTGCACCGACCCGTTCGCGCTCAGCCACGCCCGACCCTCGTAGCTCGCCGAACCCACCTGCCGGGCGATCTCGGAGACGAAGACCCCGCCGCCGGTCGGTCCCACATCCGTGGTGAAGGTCACCGTCGAATCCGTGCGGCTCGACGAGACCCCGTTCAGCGTCGTGTTGCGCGTCGAGCCCGCCGGGTCGACGATCTGTCCGGTGCCCGACGCCACGGAGTAGTAGGAGGTCGTGCCGGACACGGTCCAGGCGCCGCCCGTCTCGGCGGTCCCCCATCCGTTCGAGACCGAGCGCTCGAATCCGTCCTTCGCGAGGGTGCTGCCGCTGGTCGCCGACACCGTCACCTGGCGGGTCGTCGACGCGGTCGCCCCGGCGTTGTCCTTCACCGTCAGGGTGATCGTGTACGTGCCCGCCGCCGCGTAGGTGTGACCGGCGGTCACGCCGGACGCCGTGCCCCCGTCGCCGAAGGTCCAGGCGTACGACACGATCGATCCGTCCGGGTCGCTGGACGCGCTGCCGTCGACCGCGACGGCCAGCCCGTTGACGCCCGCGGTGAACGAGGCGGTCGGCGGCTGGTTGGTCCCGCCGCCCGCGATGACCACGCGGTTGCCGACGCGGGAGATGCGGTTGCCGTCGGGATCCGTCACCGTGAGCGTGTACGTGTGCGCGCTCCCGCCGACGAGGCCGGAGTCGGTGTACGACATCGCCGGACGGCTCCAGAAGACGGAGTTCCGCGTCACCTGGTAGATGGGATGCGCCGTGTCGCCGTCACGCGCGAGCGCATAGGTCAGTGCGACGTTGTCCTGATCGTAGGTCGCCGTCCAGGCGATGGCCGCCTGTCCCGAGGCCGGCGAGGTGGCGTTCGGCGTGAGGGCGGTGTTGTTGTTCGGGCCGGTCGTGCTCCGGACGACCGAGTCGAAGGCGAAGCGGGTGAGCCCGTACTGCGCGGTGCCGTTCACGATCGGGAACTCGCCACCCGCCACGAGGTAGCGGTTGTCGCCGGAGAGGCTCCACACGGCCTGGCCCTGCCCGGTGTACGAGCCGGTCACCCAGTCAGGGAACCAGTTCAGGAGCGTCGGCGAAGGCTGGCCGCGGAAGTTGGCGTAGTTCGGGTTGCCGTCGTTCGTCAGGGTGCCGGTCCGGGCCTTCGAGAACGAGATCGTGTGGTGGAAGGTGCGCGGATTCGTCTCCGGGAACCCGCCGACGTTGCGGCAGTCGTGCGGGTGCCCGGCGGCGTACAGCGCGTCGCCGAGCGGCACGACGGAGTACGTGTCGCCGTGGCAGTCCTCCATCCAGATCAGCGAGCCCGTCACCGGGTCGGAGGAGAAGCTCCCCTCGAAGTTGCCGCCCGAGCCGAACACGTAGCCCGAGCCGTAGACGCGGTCGCTGGTCGCGAACAGTGAGGTGATGCCGGCGTACAGCCCGGCGTCCCGGATGATCGTGTTGGTCGGGAACGGCAGGATGGAGCCGGTCGAGCCGGTGAGCATCGCGAGGCCGTACTGCGCAGTGCCGTTCATGTTCTTGAAGCGGCCGCCCGCGTACACCCGGCTGCCGTCCGGACTCACGGCGAGCGCATCCACGACGTAGTCGGCGGAGGCGTTCCAGCTCGTGTCGAGCGAGCCGTTCGAGGCGTTGATCTTCGCGATGTAGCCGCGGCTCACGCCGTTGACGCTGGAGAAGGTGCCGCCCGCGTACACGGCGGTGTTCGTCACGGCGAGCGCTCGAACCTGGCTCTCCATGACCGGACGGAAGGAGGCGATGGGCTGGCCGGTCGCCGTGCTGATCGCGACGATCCGGTAGTAGGAGGATCCTCCCGCGGTGGTGAAGTCGCCGCCGACGTAGATGCGGGAGCCGTCCGGGGAGGCCGCGACCGCGAGCGCCTGCGCGTTGAGCGGCACGTTGATGGATGTGTTGAGCACGCCGTTCGTGATGTTGTACGCCAGGAAGTTGTTGCGGGAGGTCGTGTTCGAGCCGGCCGGAGAGCCGGCGGGGCGCGCCGTTGCGAACTTGCCGCCCACGTACACGGTGTCGCCGAGCACGGTCTGCGACCAGGCGACTCCGTCGATCTGTGTCGTCGGCAGCGCGGTGGCGCCGACCGTCGGCGGCGACGCGGGATTGGTGGGGTCCGGCGGCATCGTGTCCGCGAGGGCGGGCGCGCCGAGACTCACCCCTCCCCCGACCAGGAGCAGTGCGCTCAGCACTGCGGTGGACAGGCCGAGCGTTCGCGCCCGGCGGGACCTCGTCGATGTGATCATGACAGCCTCGGGCAGACCTGATTAATTCTCACTTATTGCGGTAAGGGTATCTCCCGCGGCCCACCGGCACAAGGAAATCAGGAGGAGGTCACGCGGCGGGACGGAGACGCTCCACCAGCTCACCCCTGCTGTGGACACCGACCTTCTCGAACACGGCGTGGTGGCCCGCGCGTCCGGGCAGGTGGTCGTCGGGCGCACCCTGGTGACGTACGTGTGCTGGCTGCTGTTCCTCACCGGGATCGTGCTGCTCATCGCGGACCGCATCGGGCTGTACCGCGAGCGCGGCAAGGGCGTGACAGGCGCGATCGGCCAGTCCACACCGCCGCTGATCGCCCTGGTGGCACTGGCCTTCGCCTGAACGGAGCAGAGGGGGAAGGCGGAGGAAACGGAGCCGCCCAAGGGAATCGAACCCTTGACCTTCTCATTACGAGTGAGATGCTCTGCCGACTGAGCTAGGGCGGCGTGGGTCGGGCTCGGCCCGGCGCACAGTCAGATAGCTTACCCGATCCGGCGCGGTGCTACGAACCGTGTGGCCTGAACGGTCAGCGCACGTGGGAGCCGAGCGCCGCCAGCTCGTCGAAGGATGCCCGCAGCCGATCGGCGAGGGGCTCGACGCCGCCGTGGTCGGCCCAGCACGACCAGGCGTGCCGCATCCCGGCGAAGGCGACGTAGGTGACGAGCCGGGCCCGCTGGTGCAGGACCTCCGCGTCGTCGGCGAGCGCCGGGTCGTCGTGGGCGAGACGGCGCTGCACCACGCCGCTGAGCGCATCCTCGAAGGAGTGCATGCTCGCCATACGCAGCGCGAACAGCTCGGGGTTGTCCTTGAGCAGCGCGCGACGCAGCGTGTGGAGCCGCTGCATGCTCTGGGGGTCCGCCGCGTCATCGTGCGGCTCGGAACCGCCCACGTCTCCGACGTTGATAGCGGCGACGAGCAGGGTGCCGATGCCCTCCAGGATCGGCTCCTCCGGGCCCGCCGTGATGAATCGCTCGATGGTGTCCTCATCCGGCAGCTCCGGCAGTTCGCCGATGATCGCCGACTCTTTCGACGGGAAGTAGTTGAAGAACGTGCGTGGCGACACGTTGGCCTCGTGGCTGATCTCGTCGATGGTCACGCGGTCGAAACCGCGCTCGCTGGCGAGCTCGACGGCGGCCAGCTGGATGGCACGGCGGGTGGCGATGCGCTTGCGCTCGCGCAGGCCGAGCTCGCTGAGGGTGGAATCGGGGGCCACGGACACGCTCACGATTATTTCACTCGCTGCAAAATTGCACCACTCAGCAGGTCTTGCCCTCTTCGGGGACCGTACCTTTCACGAGATACGCGTCGACGGTGTCGTTGACGCACGAGTTCGACTTGTTGTAGGCCGTGTGCCCCTCGCCCTTGTAGGTGAGCAGGTGCCCGTTCTGAAGCTCCGACGCGAGGTTCTTCGCCCAGACGTACGGCGTCGCAGGGTCGTTCGTGGTCCCGACCACCAGGATGGGCGCCGAACCGTCGGCCGAGATGGGCCCGCGGTCGCCGGTCGCCTTGTACGGCCAGTTGGCGCAGCCGATGTCACCGTAGGCCATGTACGGCCCGATCACCGGTGCCGCCTGAGCGAGCTGAGCCGCCTGCTGGCGCATCACCGCCGGGTCGGCGTCGTAGGTGTAGTCGAGGCAGTTGATCGCGACGAAGGCCTCGGTCGAGTTGTCCGAGTACGTGCCGTCGGCCGTGCGGTTGTTGTACGTGTCCGCCAGCGTGAACGCGACGGATGCGCTCCCCTTCATGACCGAATCGAACAGCTTGTCGAGGTACGACCACGCGGTCGCATCGTAGAGCGGGGTGATGATCGCCGTCACCAGCGTGTTTGCGCCGAGTTCCCGGCCGTCGGAGTTGCGGATCGGGCTCTTCTCGACCGCCGCCAGCAGCTGCGCCACGGTCCCCATCGCATCGTCGACCGTCCCGCTGAACGGGCAGCCCTTCTGCGTCAGGCAGCTCTTCAGGTAGGCGCGCAGAGCGCTCTCGAAGCCCTTGGCCTGCACCTCGGTGACGTCGAAGTTGGACGCTGCTGGATCCAGGGCTCCGTCGAGCACGAGGCGACCGGTCTTGCCGGGGTACAGGCCTGCGTAGACCGCGCCCAGGTAGGTGCCGTAGGAGTAGCCGAGGTACTTGAGCTTGCGGTCGCCGAGGACCGCCCGCAGCAGATCGAGATCGCGCGCGGCGCTCACCGTGTCGACCTTCGGCAGAGAGGCGCCGGTGTTCTTCTGGCACGCCTGGCCGAAGTCCTTGGCGATCGCGGTGTTCTCGGCGATCCACTGATCGGAGCCGCGGACGCCGGGCGTGATCCCGTAGAGGTACTCGTCCATCTGCTTCGCGTCGTAGCACTTCACCGCGGTCGAACGGCCCACCCCGCGCGGGTCGAAGCCGACGATGTCGAAGTGGTCCTGCAGCGTGGCGTCCGCGACGAAATCGACCGAGTCCTTGACGAAGTCGAAACCGGACGCGCCGGGGCCGCCCGGGTTGGTGAGCAGCGAGCCCTGCTTGCTGCCCTTCGCCGGCTGGCGGATGAGCGCCAGCTCGACCGTGCCCGCGGAGGGGTGGTTCCAGTCGAGCGGGGCCTTCGCCGTGGCGCACTGCTTGCCGCTCGCGCAGGAGCTCCAACGCAGCACCTGGCTGTAGTACGGCCGGAGCGCCGAGGACACCGTGTCGGGCGCCGGCGAGGACGTGACCGGCGCTTTCGACGGCAGGAACCACGTGACGCAGCCGGTGAGGGTGAGTGCGAGGATCGCCGCCACGGCGACCGCCGCCGTACGGACGGCGTGCCTACGGGTGGTCACAGGTCGGTCCCCTTCCGCGCGGTCGTGCCGCGCAGGATCGTGGTGAGCATGGCCTCGAGAGCGAGCGTCGGAGCGACATTGCCGTCGATGCGCTCGCGCGCCGTGGCGATGGCGTCCATCGCGGCGAGCGTAGCGGCCGGAGTCGTGTGGGTGCTGAGAGCGTCGAGCTCCTGCTGCAGTTCGCGGTTGACGAGCTCGCTGTCGCTGCCGAGCTGCAGCATCATCACGTCGCGGTAGAGCGAGAGCAGGTCGACGAGGATGCGGTCGATGCCGTCGCGGAGACTGCGCGTCGCCCGGCGCTTCTGATCTTCCTCGAGCTGCCGCAACTGCCCGCGCAGGGCCGGCGGGATGGTGCCGCCCGGCTCGATCCCGAGGGAGCGCAGCGCGTGCTCGCGCTCCTCCGCATCCCGCTCCTCGGTGATCGCCTTCGCATCGGCACCGGCGATGTCGAGCAGTGTCGCCGCGGCCAGGACCGCGTCGGAGACGGAGCGGATGCGCAGCGCCGTCTCCAGCGTCTGCTGGCGTCGACGGCGGGCCTCCTCGTGGGTGGCGAGGCGATGCGCCATGCCGATGTGGCTCTGGGCGTGGCGCGCCGCGCGCTCCGCGGTCTCCGCATCCACACCGTCGCGTCGCTGGATGAGTTGTGCGACGTCTCCGACGCTGGGGACGCGGAGGCGCACCGTCCGGACGCGCGAGCGGATCGTGGGCAGCAGGTCGGCGTCGCTCGGCGCGCAGAGGATCCACACCGTCCGCTCCGGCGGCTCCTCGAGGGCCTTCAGGAGAACGTTGGACGTGCGTTCAGTCATCCTGTCCGCGTCTTCGATCACCATCACGCGATAGCGGCCGACGGACGGAGCGAACTGCGAGCTGGACACCAACGAGCGCACCTCGTCGATGGAGATGATGACCCGCTCAGTGCTGAGCACGGCGAGATCGGGATGCGTGCGGGCCTCCACCTGACGCTGGGTCGCGAGGTCGCCCTCCGGGGTGCCCGGGCTGAGCAGCGCCGTCGCGAACGCGTAGGCCAGGTTGGAGCGGCCGGAACCGGGTGGGCCGGTGATGAGCCACGAGTGGGTCATGCCGCGGCCGGTCCCGGTCTCACCCGGTCGCGCGCCGGAGCCCGCTGCGGCAGCCCGGACGACCTCGATCGCCTCGTCCTGCCCCGTGAGCTCGTCCCACACCGTCATGCGTTCCAGGCTAGCTGCCGCCACGGACACCGCGCGCACGGCGACCGCGCGGTCAGACCCGGTCGGCGAGCCGCTGGCGGATCTCGGCTGCGATGTCGTCGACCGGACGCGACGCGTCGACGACGAGGAAGCGCTCCGGCTCCTGCTCGGCGAGTGCCAGGTAGCCCGCGCGGACCCGGCCGTGGAAGTCGGAGCGCTCCGCCTCCAGCCGGTCGTAGCGGGTGCGCGACGTGTCGAGGCGTGCGCGGGCGGCGTCTTCGTCGAGGTCCAGGAGGATCGTGAGATCGGGCTGCAGGCCCTCGGCGGCCCACAGCGAGAGGTCGCGGATCTGCTGCGGGTCGAGCACCCGCCCGGCGCCCTGGTAGGCGACGGAGGAGTCGATGTAGCGGTCCTGGACCACGACCTCGCCGCGCGCCAGCGCCGGGCGCACCACGGTCGCGACATGGTGGGCGCGGTCGGCGGCGTAGAGGAGCGCTTCCGCCCGCGGCGCGATGTCGCCGCGGTGATGCAGCACGATCTCGCGGATCTCGACCCCGGCCGCCGTGCCGCCGGGTTCGCGGGTGCGCACGACGGTGCGGCCCTGAGCGGTCAGCCACTGCTCGAGGAGGGCGGCCTGGGTGGACTTTCCCACGCCGTCCCCGCCCTCGAGCGTGATGAAGAGGCCGCCGCTCACTCGGCGGACTTCTTGGCCGCGGTCGTCCTGGCCGCCGGCTTCTTCGCCGCCGTGGCCTTCGCCGCGGTGGCCTTCGCCGCCGTTGCCTTCGCCGCGGTGGTCTTCGCCGCAGTGGTCTTCGCCGCCGGCTTCTTGGCGGCGGGCTGCTTGGCGGCGGGCTTCTTGGCCGCCGGCTTCTTGGCCGGTCCCTTCGCGCGCTTGTCGGCCAGCAGCTGCACCGCGCGGTCGAAGTCGACCTCGTCGACGGTCTCGCCGCGCGGGATCGTTGCGTTCGTCTCGCCGTCGGTGACGTAGGCGCCGAACCGTCCGTCCTTGATCCGGATGGGCTTTCCGCTCACCGGGTCGGCGTCGAACTCTTTCAGCGCGCTGGACGCCCGCCGGTTGCCGTACTTGGGCTGCGCGAACAGTTCGAGCGCGCCCGCCAGGTCGACGTCGAAGATGTCGTCTTCGCTCGGCAGCGAACGGGTGTCGGTTCCCTTCTTCAGGTAGGGCCCGTAGCGTCCGTTCTGCGCCTGGATCTCTTCGCCGCTCTCGGGGTCGGCGCCCACCACGCGGGGCAGGTCGAGCAGCTTGAGCGCGGTGTCGAGGTCGATCGTCGCCAGGTCCATGGATTTGAAGAGGGACGCGGTGCGCGGCTTCGCCGCAGCCGCCTTCTTGGTCTTCTTGGCCGGCTCCGTCACCTCTCCTGTGCTCGGGTCGACGGAGGACTCGTCCTCCGGGTCGGCTTCCGTGACGTACGGGCCGAAGCGCCCGTCCTTGGCGAGCACGAGTTTTCCGTTCTCGGGGTTGCTTCCGAGCACGCGGTCCGTCTGCACCGGCGCCTCGATGAGCTCACGAGCCTTGGCCGGCGTGAGTTCGTCGGGGGCGAGCTCCGGCGGGATGTTGACGCGGCGCGGAGTCGCGTCGGGTCCGGCGTCCGGCTCCGTCACCTCGAGGTAGGGGCCATACTTGCCGATCCGGAGGGTGACTCCCTCGTCGATGGTGATCGAGTTGATGCTGCGCGCGTCGATCTCGCCGAGGTTGTCGATGACCCGTCGGAGTCCCTTGTGCTTGCCGCTGCCGAAGTAGAAGCTGTTCAGCCAGTCGACGCGCTCGGCCTCGCCGTCGGCGATCCGGTCGAGGTCGTCCTCCATCTCGGCGGTGAAGTCGTACTGGACGAGGTCGCCGAAGTAGTCCTCCAGCAGGCGGACCACCGAGAACGCGACCCAGCTGGGAACCAGCGCCTGACCACGCTGGGTGACGTAGCCGCGGTCGATGATCGTGGAGATGATGCTGGCGAAGGTGGAGGGCCGCCCGATCCCCAGCTCTTCGAGGCTCTTCACCAGGCTCGCCTCGGTGTAGCGCGGCGGCGGAGTGGTCTCGTGGCCGTCTGCCGCGACCTCCCTGACCGAGAGCTGCTGCTTCTCGGTCAGGGGCGGCAGCTTCGCCTCGGCGGAATCGGACGCGTTGCGCTCCTCGTCCTTCCCCTCCTCGTAGGCGTTGAGGAATCCGCGGAAGGTGATGACCGTACCGCTCGCGGTGAACTCGGCGACGGTTCCGTCGAGCGGGCCCTCCGTGACCCGGGCCTCGACCGTGACGGACGCGGTCTGACCCTTCGCGTCGGCCATCTGCGAGGCGACGGTGCGCTTCCAGATCAGCTCGTAGAGGCGGGCCTCCGGACCGCGCAGCGAGCGCTCCAGCTCCGCGGGGGTGCGGAACGTCTCGCCGGACGGCCGGATCGCCTCGTGGGCCTCCTGCGCGTTCTTGCTCTTGGATGCGTAGGTGCGCGGCTTCTCCGGAACCGTCTCCGGCCCGTACAGCTTCGCCGCCTGGGCGCGCGCAGCATTCGTGGCCTGCTGCGACAGCGACGCCGAGTCGGTTCGCATATAGGTGATGTAGCCGTTCTCATAGAGCGACTGCGCCACGCTCATCGTCTGCCGTGCCGAGAACCGGAGCTTGCGCGCGGCCTCCTGCTGCAACGTGGAGGTGGTGAACGGCGCGGCCGGACGCCGCGAGTACGGCTTCGAGTCGACCTTCGACACCGCGACGGCGGTGCTGGGCTGGCGGATCGCCGCGGCGAGCGCGGTCGCGGACGCCTCGTCGAGCGTGCGGGCCTCGGACGTGAGCCGGCCGTGGTCGTCGAAGTCGCGACCGGTCGCGACGCGGAGCCCGTCGAGGCGGGCCAGCCGCGCGTCGAAGGCGTTCGCGTCTTCTGGTGCGAGCTGTGCGGTCAGGCCCCAGTAGGAGGCAGGAACGAAGGCGAGGCGCTCGCGCTCGCGGTCCACGACGAGCCGGGTGGCGGCGGACTGCACGCGGCCGGCGGAGAGGCCGGGCCCCACCTTGCGCCATAGGACGGGCGACACCTCGTAGCCGTACAGCCGGTCCAGGATGCGGCGGGTCTCCTGCGCGTCGACCAGGGCCGTGTCGATCTCACGGGTGTTGTCGCGCGCCTTCTCGATCGCCTCGCGGGTGATCTCGTGGAACACCATCCGCTTCACCGGGACCTTCGGCTTCAGCACCTCCACCAGGTGCCAGGCGATCGCCTCCCCTTCGCGGTCTTCATCGGTTGCGAGCAGGAGCTCGTCGGCGTTCTTGAGCGCGCGCTTGAGGTCGGCGACCGTCTTCTTCTTCTGGTCCGACACCACGTAGTACGGCTCGAAGTCGTTCTCGACGTCGACGGAGAACTTTCCGAGCGAGCCCTTCTTGAGCTCGGGCGGCAGGTTCTTCGGCTCGATGAGGTCGCGGATGTGCCCGACCGAGGCCATGACCTCGTAGCCGTCGCCGAGATACTGGGCGATCGACTTGACCTTGTTCGGAGACTCGACGATGACGAGCTTCTTCGTGTCAGGCACCTGACTCCTCTTAATATGCACACGCTGTGTCTTCCACAGCTGACTGTGTCTCCACGGCAGGACTGGCGTGGCGCTCTCCCCTGGCGCGACGCTCCGCGCCCCCAGCGCGATCCGTCGTCCGACAGGCAAACCATACACACCTTCTCCGCTTGTCCACCTAATCCTTCCGACGACGTTCGCCGTCGGCGCAGCCCCGGGACCGGCCGGGAGCACATCCCGGCGGCCCACACGACCCTTTGCGTCGCCCGCCCTCGGGAGGACAATGACGACATGGCAACGACAATGATGTACACCGCCAAATTGATCGACGGCCCTCTCGAGGGGAAGACCATCTCAACCGACTTCCTCGACTCCGGCGACGCGCGCCCCCGGCTCGAGATCTCGGCGTCCGCAGGCTCCAAGCACTATCTCTACGTGCGCGCCTCCGGCGCGGAGGTCGAGTACGCCTCCGACGACGGGCGGGGCCGACAGCCCTCCGCCGTCTCCTACCGCTACGTGGAGACCGTGTTCGACTGAACTCCGGCCCCCGCTCAGCCGCCTCCCGGCGGCGGGCCGGCCCGAGCGGACGCTGACGCTCTCAGCCCGAGGTAGGGCGTGACGGTCGTCACGGTCACGACCGCACCCTCCTCGGCGCACTCGGCGATCGCTGCACCGTTGGCCTGCGCCACATCCGACGCCGCCTCACATGGGATCGCGGAGATGCGACCCGCGGCGGCGTCCGCTGCGGCGAGCGCGGCCAGGTCCGCCGCGGCGGCCGCCCGGGCGTGAGCGGCTGTGGCTCCGATCACAGCGATGGCCCCGCCGGTCACGGTCACCACCGCGCCCAGCACGCCGAGCGCGAGAACGGAACCTGCTCCCCGGTCGTCGGCCCAGCGGACTCTCATCCGGTCGTCCCTTCGTCGAGTGCGCAGGCGTGTGCACTGAGCCGGACGCCCAACCGGCTGAGCACCGTGCTCTCGGGTGCCGTCACGCGTGCGCACACGGTCTTCCCCACCCGGTCGATCGTCGTGCCCGCGCCCTCCGGCACGGCAGCGCCCGCCGGGTCGTCCCCGCGTCCCGCGAGCCGCGCCGCGACGGCGGCCGCGCCCGCGAGGGAGGCGTACTGCGCCGCGCCGTGCACCGCTCCGACGCAGAGCGCGAGACAGACGAGGACGGCCGGCAGCGCGACCGCGAACTCCGCGCTGACGCTCCCACGATCACCCGCCGGAAAGCGCACGATGCACCAGATCGGAGAGGATGGCCTTCACCTCGTCGCCCTTGAGCAGTGCGACCAGCACGCCGGCGAACCCGACCGCGGCCAGGATGGTGATCGCATATTCGGCCGTCGCCGCCCCGCGGTCTTCGCGGAACCGCCTCCTGAGCCGTCGCAGCATCCCGATGTCGTGACCCATGAGGTCTCCCTTCGCTCGTATCCGATGCGTCGTGCACCTGCTTCCATCCTTCGGATCGCCCGGCCCTCGGAACCGGGGACGGCCGGATCTGTGGAGAACTCATCGCAGCCCGGCCGTTGTGGACGACAACAGCGACAGGGCGAGCGGCGCGACGGCCAGCAGCAGGAAGCTGGGCAGTACGCACGCACCGAGCGGGAGCATGAGCCGGACTCCGAGGACGGCCGCCTGGCGACGCGCCTCCGCGCGGGCCGAACGGCGCTGCTGCCGCGCGGACGCCGTGAGCAGCTCGACGGCGGGGGCGCCGGCCGATTCGGCCAGCCGGAGGACGCGGCGGACACCCCTCTCGTCGAGCGGCGGCAGCCCGGCCTCGCGCGCCGCGCTCTTCGCCGCGACGACGGCCGCCTCTGCTGAGGAACCTCCCGACAGGGCGATGGCGACGAGTTCTTCCGGGAACCCGGCGATCGGGCGCCGGGCGAGCGATCGACGCACCAGAGCGCGCATCCACCAGCGGCCCGCAAGCAACAGGGCGGTGCCGGATCCCAGCGCGACCGCGCCCGGCGTCGAGCCCACAGCGCCGACCACATCGGCCCCGAGCGCCGCGGCCAGCACCGCGCCGGCGAGCGGCAGCCACGTGACGAGCCGCGTGGTGGCCCGCGGGCTGCTGAGGGCGACATCCGCCTCGCGCTCCGCCTCGGCGATGTCGCGCAGCGTCTCCGCGACGACGCCGAGGGCATGGCCGAGAGGAGCGCCGGACGCCTCGGCCACTCGCCAGGTCGCCGCGATCGCCCGCACCTCCTCCGTCTCCGCCGTCGCGAGGAGGGCGTGGGCACAGGACGGCTGGGCCTCCAGGGAGGCGACCACCGCGACCGCGACGGCCCGCGCTATAGCCTCCGCCCTCGCGTCCGCCCCTGAGCCGCCCGCGGCCCGCCGACTCTCGGCCGCCACCGCCGACCACGCCGATCGTGGCGTCAGTCCGGCATCCAGGAGCACCGCGATCGACTCGGTGAGCGCTGCGACGGCGTCCGCCTCGGCTCCGGGCACACGTCGACCGCGCATCACCCTGAGCCCTCCCCCAGCCGCTCGACCCCCAGCCGCTCGACCCCCAGCCGCTCAACCCCCAGCCGCCCATCCCCGTCGAGCCGCAGCCGGCCGAAGCCGGCCAACCGGCGCATCCCGTCCATCCGCTCGAGGTGCACCACCAGCCCGATGGCACTGACCGCTTGACGCGCGAGCGCCCGATCGTCCAGCCCCGCCAGGGCTCCGAGCGCCTCCAACCGTGCCGGCACATCCGCGAGGGAGTTGGCGTGGAGGGTCCCCGCACCGCCGTCGTGCCCTGTGTTGAGCGCTCCGAGCAGGTCACGCACCTCCTCGCCCCGGCATTCTCCGAGCACCAGCCGGTCGGGCCGCATCCGCAGCGCCTCGCGGACCAGCCGGCGCAGATCGACGCCGCCCGCGCCCTCGAGGTTGGGCTGCCGGGTCTCGAGCCCGACGACGTGCGGATGAAGGATGCGGAGCTCTGCGACATCCTCGATCACCAGGATCCGCTCATCCGGGGGCGCGTTGGCGAGCAGGGCCGCCAGCAGCGTCGTCTTGCCCGCGCCGCCCGCGCCGGTGATCAGCAGGTTTGTCCTGCTGCGCACCGCCGCCAGGAGCCGATCCTTCTCGGCGCTGCGCATCCCTCCCCGGCTCACCAGTTCGTCGAGGGCGGGTTGCTCGCGGGAGGGCACGCGGATCGACAGCAGCGCTCCGCCCGTCGACACCGGCGGCAGCACGGCGTGCACCCGCACGCCGCCACGCAGCCGGACGTCGACAAGGGGGTCGCCTCGTCGATATGCCGGCCGCCGGCGGCGATCAGACGAACGGCGAGCTCGCGCGCCGCCTGCCGATCCGCGCGCCAGGCGTCCTCCCGACGCAGCCCGTGGGGAGGCCCGTCGCTCCACAGCTCGCCGTCTCCGGTCACGAAGAGATCGGTGACTCCTGGGCGGAGAAGATAGGGCGTGAGGGTCCCGAAAGTGCGCCAGAGGCCGGGCTCCGAGGCGTGCTCGGGAGAGGATTCGATCGTCATACGGCGACCCTAGAAAGCGGCCGCCATCGCCGGACGATGCCGGCGGAATCTGTGGAGAACAACCGCGAATGCCCGGTCTGTGGACGACGACGTCCGCACCGCAAGCCTCCGAGATCCGGCACATCGGCCGGTTAAAAAGGGGGCCGCACCTATTGGGGGGAACAGGTGCGGCCACTGCGGCGCAGGATTGGGGGGAATCGATTGCGCCGCACGCACGAATTTACATTCGGCCGGGGACCAGTTTACGCACAATCGATGCAAACGCAAGTCTTCGGGAGCGGGCCACGGAGGCAGGTTGTAGAGTCAGGCATTGTCGCGCCACGACCCTGTATCGACCGCATCGCAAAGGAGCGAAAAGACTCCCCATGAGCAACACAATCGACAACCTGCTCCACGAAGCCCGGCGATTCCCGCCGACCGAGGAGTTCGCCGCGAATGCCGTCGCGACCGCGGACCTGTACGAGCGCGCCTCCGCCGATCGCCTCGGCTTCTGGGCCGACCAGTCCCGCGAGCTGCTGCACTGGCACACCCCGTTCACCCGCACGCTCGACTGGAGCGAGCCTCCCTTCGCCAAGTGGTTCGACGACGGCGAGCTCAACGTCGCCTACAACTGCCTCGACCGACACGTGCTGGCCGGGAACGGCGACCGCGTCGCGATCCACTGGGAGGGTGAGCCCGGCGACACCCGGACCCTCACGTACGCGGAGCTGACCGCGGAGGTGAAGAAGGCGGCGAACCTGCTCACCAGCCTCGGCATCCGGGCGGGCGACCGGGTCGCCATCTACCTGCCCATGATCCCGGAGGCCGTGATCGCGATGCTGGCGGTCGCGCGGATCGGCGCCGTGCACTCGGTGGTCTTCGGCGGTTTCAGCGCCGAGAGCCTGCGCTCCCGTATCGACGACGCCGAGGCGAAGCTCGTCATCACGGCGGACGGCGGCTGGCGCAAGGGCCGCGTCTTCCCGCTGAAGGACGCGGTGGATGCCGCGCTCACGGGCGAGGCGACCTCCGTCGAGCACGTGCTCGTCGTCAAGCGCGGCGAGAACGAGGTGGCGTGGACCGAGGGACGCGACCTGTGGTGGCACGACGAGCTCGCGCTGGTCGACGCCGACCACGTGGCGAAGGCGTTCCCCGCCGAGCAGCCGCTGTTCATCCTGTACACGTCGGGCACTACGGGGAAGCCGAAGGGCATCCTCCACACCTCCGGCGGCTACCTGACGCAGGCGGCCTTCACCCACAAGAACGTGTTCGACCTGCACCCGGAGTCGGACGTCTACTGGTGCAGCGCCGACGTGGGATGGATCACCGGCCACACGTACGTCGTCTACGGTCCGCTGGCGAACGGCGCCACGCAGGTGCTCTACGAGGGCACGCCCGAGACGCCGCACCCCGGCCGGTGGTGGGAGCTCATCGAGAAGTACAAGGTCTCGATCTTCTACACCGCGCCGACGGCCATCCGTTCGTTCATGAAGCTGGGTCGCCAGCACCCGCAGAAGTTCGACCTGTCGAGCCTGCGCGTGCTGGGCTCGGTCGGCGAACCGATCAACCCCGAGGCGTGGATGTGGTACCGCGAGGTGATCGGCGGCGAGTCGACGCCCGTCGTCGACACCTGGTGGCAGACGGAGACCGGCGCGATCATGATCTCGGCCCTCCCCGGCGTCACGACCCTGAAGCCGGGCAGCGCCCAGGTGCCGCTGCCGGGCATCTCGATCGACATCCTGGACGAGGCGGGCACGCCGGTCGGCAAGGACGAGGGAGGCCTATTGGTCGTCACGGAGCCCTGGCCGAGCATGCTCCGCGGCATCTGGGGCGACCCCGAGCGCTTCAAAGAAACGTACTGGTCGAAGTTCGGCGACAAGTACTTCGCCGGCGACGGCGCCCGATACGACAAGGACGGTGAGATCTGGCTGCTCGGCCGGGTCGACGACGTCATGAACGTGTCGGGCCACCGCCTGTCGACGGCGGAGATCGAGTCGGCGTTGGTCGCGCATCCCTTCACGGCCGAGGCCGCGGTGGTGGGCGCGAACGACGAGACGACGGGCCAGGCCGTGGTCGCGTTCGTGATCATCAAGCAGAACCAGGCCGAGCAGGCGGAGGCGCTGGATGTGGCCGCCGAGCTGCGCAAGCACGTCGCCCAGCAGATCGGGGCGATCGCCCGGCCGCGCGACATCTTCATCGTGACGGAGCTGCCGAAGACGCGCTCGGGCAAGATCATGCGGCGCCTGCTGCGGGATGTGGCCGAGGGACGCGAGGTCGGCGACACCACCACGCTCGCCGACACCGCGGTGATGAGCTCGATCCAGGCCAAGCTCTCCTAGCTCCCGCGATACGACGAAGGGGCGGTGCCGCGCGGCACCGCCCCTTCGTCGTATCGGTCAGTCGACGGCGAGGATGAGCTCCACCTCGACCGGCGAGTCGAGCGGCAGGACCGCGACGCCGACCGCCGAACGGGCGTGCACGCCCGCGTCGCCGAAGATGTCGCCGAGCACCTCCGAGGCGCCGTTGATCACGCCCGGCTGGCCCGTGAACGCCGGATCGGAGGCGACGAAGCCGACGACCTTCACGACGCGACGGACGCGGTCGAGCGAGCCGAGCACGCTCTTCGCCGCGGCGAGGGCGTTGAGGGCGCTGGTCCGCGCGTACTCCTTGGCGTCGGTCGCCGGCACCAGGCCGTCGCCCTCGCCGACCTTGCCGGTGGCGGGCAGGGCGCCTGCGACCATCGGCAGCTGGCCGGACGTGTAGACGTGGTCCCCGTCCAGCACCGCCGGAGTGTATGCGGCGACCGGCGGCACGACGTCGGGCAGCTCGATCCCGAGCTCGGCGAGGCGCGCTTCGACGTCGGCCATCAGTCCTGCTCCCCGTTCTCGATCGGGCGCTTGAGGTAGGCGACGAGCCCGCCCTCCGGGCCGGTCACGACCTGGACCAGCTCCCAGCCCTCCGACCCCCAGTTGTTCAGGATCGCTGCGGTGTTGTGGATCATCAGCGGGGTCGTCAGGTATTCCCAGCGCGGCATCGTGCTCCTCGGTTCGGGGTATTTCGCAGGTTCATCACCTACCCTGATCCTATGTCTGCGCAAAAACCACAGGCTAGGGGTGTGCTCGGCGCCGCTGGTGCCTTCATCGGCATGAGCGTCGTGGCCGGTCTTCTGGTCACCGCCGCTGTCACGCCCGCGATCGCGGTGACGGGGATGGCCGCGAACAACAGCATCGGCGTCTTCGAGGGGCTTCCCGAGTACCTCAACGTCGACCAGCTCGCCCAGCCGACCACGATCTACGCCAAGAACGGCGACCAGGATGTGCCGCTCGCGACGTTCTACTCGCAGAACCGCCTGCCCGTGGCGTTCAACCAGATCTCGCAGGCCGCGAAGGATGCGGCGATCGCGGGTGAGGATCCCCGCTTCTACTCGCACGGCGGCGTCGACATCCAGGGCACCGTGCGCGGCGTGCTCTCCACCGTCGGCGGGGGCGGCGTGCAGGGCGGTTCCTCGATCACCCAGCAGTACGTCAAGAACGTCCTGCTGCAGAAGTGCGAGGCGCTCCCGGTCAAGACCAAGGAGCAGAAGGCCAAGTACGAGCAGTGCGTGACCGACTCGACCGGTGTCTCCCCCGACCGCAAGGTCAAGGAGATGAAGTACGCGATCGGGATCGAGAAGAAGTACACCAAGGACCAGATCCTGGTCGGGTACCTCAACATCGCCGGATTCGGCGGCTCGGTGTACGGCATCGAGGCGGCCGCGAAGTACTACTACAACGTCCCTGCGGCGGCACTGACGCCCGCGCAGGCGGCGAGCCTCGTCGCGATCGTGAACGAGCCGACCAGCCTGAAGATCGACGACCCCCAGTCGAAGACGAACGGGGCCGCGAACGGCTACGCCAAGAACAAAGAGCGCCGGGACTACATCCTCGGCAAGATGTACCAGTACAAGAAGCTGACCAAGACGCAGTACCAGGAAGCGGTCAAGACGCCCATCCAGCCGGTCATCACCCCGTCGGTGCGGGGATGTCAGACCGCAGGCGGATCCGCCTACTTCTGCGACTACGTGCAGAAGGTCATCCTCAACGACCCGACGTTCGGCGCCGACGAGGACACCCGCGCCTCGAACTTCAACCGCGGCGGGTACAAGATCTACACGACGCTCGACCTGCAGCTGCAGCAGGTGGCGGAGCAGACGATCGGTTCGTATGTCCCCAAGACCTACGGGGCCGTCGACCTGGGCGGCGTGCTCACCGGCGTCCAGCCGGGCACCGGCCGCGTGCTGTACATGGCACAGAACAAGACGTACAGCCAGGATCCGGACGTGCTCAATACGAGCCGGGAGTACACCTCGGTCAACTACGCCACGGACCAGGACTACGGCGGATCCAACGGCTTCCAGGTCGGATCGACGTACAAGGTCTTCACGCTCGCGGAGTGGCTCAAGCAGGGGCACTCGCTCAACGAGACGGTGAACGCCAACGTGCGGACGTACGACCAGTCGAAGTTCAAGGACTCCTGCCCGGGCGCCGCCTGGGGCGGCCCGTGGAAGCCGACGAACGACTCCTACGGCGAAGAAGGCTACCGCAGCGCCCAGAACGCGACGACGAACTCCATCAACACGGCCTTCGTCGCCATGGCATACCAGCTCGACCTCTGCGATATCAAGAAGGACGCCGAGTCGTTCGGCGTGCACACGGCGACCGGCACCCCCTTGGACTCCAACCCCGCCTCCGTGCTCGGAACGAACAACATCGCGCCGTTGACGATGGCCACTGCCTTCGCAGGGATCGCCAACAACGGACTGACATGCACGCCGATCGCGATCGACAAGATCGTCGACGGAGGCGGCAAGGAAGTCGCGCCGCCCGCGAGCAAATGCACGCAGGCGATCGACCCCGCAGTGGCGAACACCATGGCGAAGGCCCTTCAGGGGCCCTTGCAGAACGGAACCGCCGCGGGCATGAACCGCACCGGCAAGGACATGCTGGGCAAGACGGGTACCACGGACGGCAACGAGCAGCTGTGGCTCGTCGCCGCTACCACGAAGGTCGCCGGCGCCTACTGGGTCGGCAACATCACCGGCCATCAGGACATGCGGCGCATCTATCCGACGCACGGCACGACGCCGGCCATCGCCCGCACGGCGGTCATGCGAGCGATGATGACCGCCGCGGTCGACAAGTACGGCGGAGACGACTTCCCTGCCGCCCCGGACAAGCTGACGCGCGGTGTGCAGGTCGCCATTCCGGATCTCACCGGCAAGACGCCCGATGAGGCGAACTCCATTCTCAACGGTCTCGGCCTGGAGTCCGCGGACGGTGGCCCGCAGGATTCGGTCGCCCCCGCCGGGACGGTCGCCTCCTCGAACCCGCCTGCGGGAACGCCGGTGAGCAAGGGATCGGTCGTCACGATCTATACCAGCAACGGCTCCCTCGTCGCGGTGCCGAACGTCGTGGGGCAGAAGTTCTCCGACGCGCAGGCTGCCCTGACGGCCGCCGGGTTCAAGGTGAAGGCCGCGGGCGGCAACAACCCCGCCGCGACGGTGCAGGCCCAGGATCCCGCGGCCGGCACCCCGGCGAAGGCGGGCACCCAGATCACCCTGACCCTCGCCGCCGCCAGCGCACCACCGACGCCGGGTTCCAAGGGCTAGTGTCGCGCGGAGCACTGCGCCCGCTGGCGCCCGCACTCGCCCTCGTGGCCGGCGCGGGCGCCGCGGCGTTCGCCTACGGCTCGCTCGTGGAGCGGCGCGCGTACACCCTGCGCGAGGTCAGCGTGCCGGTCCTCCCGGCAGGGGCTCAGCCCATCCGCATCCTGCACCTGTCCGACCTGCACATGGCTCCGTGGCAGCGCGACAAGCAGGAGTGGATCCGGTCGCTGGCGCGTCTCCAGCCGGACCTGATCGTCGAGACCGGGGACGTGCTGGGGCATGCCGACGCCCTGGCCGGCGTGCGCCGGGCGTACGAGGGATTCCGGGGCATCCCCGGCGTCTTCGTGCACGGCTCGAACGACTACTTCGGTCCGCAGTTCAAGAACCCCCTGAAGTACTTCCTCGGGCCGTCGAAGAAGAAGGCGCCCACCGCACCGCGTCTGGACACCGCCTCGCTGACGGCGTTCTTCCGCGACCTCGGCTGGACCGACCTCGACAACCGCGCCGCGGGGCTCGAGATCCGCGGCACGCACCTGGAGTTCTTCGGGGTGGACGACCCGCACATCCGGTTCGATCGCGTGGAATCCATCCCGGGCGCCCTCGACGAGCTGCGCGAGGACGATCCCTTCTCCGACGACAACGCCTGGCCCGACCGGGGCGCGCGGGCCGAGCGGCAGGCCGTCACGATCGGCGTGACGCACTCCCCGTACCGACGGGTGCTGGATGCGTTCGTCACGTACGGCGCCGCGATGATCTTCGCGGGCCACACGCACGGCGGACAGGTCTGCGTGCCCGGCTTCGGCGCGCTGGTCACGAACTGCGACGTCCCGCGGGCGCAGGTGAAGGGTCTGAGCGTCTGGCGTCACGCGTTCCGCTCGGCCTACCTGCACGTCTCCGCCGGCCTGGGCACGTCGATCTTCGCGCCCGTCCGCTTCGCGTGCCGCCCGGAGGCGACGCTGGTCACACTGACGGCTGCCGCCTGAGGCCGCCCATCGAGGGGCCATTGCGGTCTCAATTGCGGCCGAGCGAGCGATTCACTTTGACGCTACATTGAGCGCGGGATCAAATATTCGATCCGTGTGCGATATTGCTGAGGCGAGGTTTGTCCATGATGGCTAGAAATAAGAAGCGATCCAAAAGGACGGCCCGCAGGACCTCTATTGTCGCGGCAACAGTCGCGGTAACCGCCACTTTGCTCTCTATGGCGGCTCCAGCTCAAGCCGTCGCTCCCGCCCCATCGTTCGAAATCTTCTACTCCCCGAACTGCGCGGCCGGCGCTTCGGCATCTCGCAGCTACAACGGCTACAACGCTGGCGAGTCGTGGATCAACGACACTTTCACCTCCAACCGGTTCGGGTCGGCCGGCTTCGGACAGAAGATTCGAAACAACGCCGCTTCTATCTACGTAGCCAACGCCACCGTCGGAATCAAGAACTCGGACGGCGCAAGCTGGGCGTTCCCTAGTCCAAGCACAACGCCAGGTCAGTGCTTCAACCTGAACGAGAACTTGCGTAACAGGAACATTAGCTGGACAACCACGCTCGCGCCTTATTGATGCGCTCCCGGTGCTTCGCCCGTGGTCATGAGCACTCCCCCGCTCGTGTATCCTGGATGAGGCCTTCGGGGTGTGGCGCAGCTTGGTAGCGCGCTTCGTTCGGGACGAAGAGGCCGCAGGTTCAAATCCTGTCACCCCGACGTAATGCAAAGAGGAAGGTCCCGGCTCGCTGAGCGAGCCGGGACCTTCCTCTTTGCATTACTCGCTGATGTCTATTGGGGTCCCCGCCCGCGAGGGGCCCCAGGCGCCGCTCCGAGCGCCAGCGAGGACCGGCGTCAGGGGGAACGGGTGGGGCGCACTCCGCAGCCTCCGTGGAGAAGTCTTGGACCTAACCCCTCAAAACGCATCCGGCCTCGCGAACTCCCGCTCCGCGAACCGCGCCTCCGGGTCGATGTTCGCCCGGATCAGCGGCAGCGTCCGCGCCACCGCCGTGCCGATCCGCTCCCGCAGGCGCTGCGACCGGATCTCGTAGTCCGCGAAGTCGCTCTCGCTCGCGTAGATGCCGAGGGGGACCGTCAGGGACTGGAAGAACCCGAACAGCGGCCGCATCTGGTGCTCCACCAGCAGCGCGTGGCGGTCGCTGCCGCCGGTTGCGGTGAGCACGACCGGCTTGTCGATGAGCGCGTACTGGCCGATGTGGTCGAAGAAGAGCTTGAACAGGCCTGTGTAGGTGGCGCGGTACGCCGGCGAGCCGACGACGAGGATGTCCGCCGTCTCGACCGCCTCCAGCGCGTCGGTCACGATCGGGCTGAGGCTGTTGCGGAACGGCCCGGCCCCCAGCTCCGGCAGCAGCGGCGCCAGCTGGATGGTGCGCGACACGCCTCCTGCGGCCTCCGCGTACGCGCGGGCCACCTCGTCGACGAGCACCGTGGTGCGCGAGGGGTGGGTGGGGCTTCCGCTCACTCCGACCACGGTCAGTGGGTGCGACATGGGTACCGCCTTCTGCCTGGGAACCGGTTGGTGGCCCCACGGTACCTGCCATGGACGGCGACCGCGTGGGTCGCCGTCACGGTCCGTCATGCGGCGGGGTACAGCTCCCGGACGATCTCGAGCGAGCGGATGCGTCCCTCCACCGTCGCCGCGCCGGAGGAGATCATGAGCTCGTCGGCCCGGGTGGATGCGAGCAGCGCGTCGAGCCGCGCCTTCACCTCGCTCGGCGTGCCGATCGCCTGGCGGGCGTTGCGCGAGGCGATGAACTCCTCCTCCATCGGCGTGAACTCGTAGGCGAGCGCCTCTTCGATGCTGACCGGCTCCGGCTTCATCCCGCGGCGCATCCGGAGGAACGACAGCTGCCCGGGGAGCGACAGGGCGCGGACCGTCTCGGGGTCGTCGTCCGAGACGACGTTCACCGCGATCATCGTGTGCGGCTCGTGCAGCGTGTCGCTCGGCTCGAACCGCGACCGGTACAGGTCAAGGGCGGCTTCCGTGTTCTCGCCGGCGAAGTGGTGCGCGAAGGCGAACGGCAGCCCGAGCGCTGCGGCGACCTGGGCGCTGTAGCCGCTGGAGCCGAGCAGCCAGACCTGCGGCGCATCCCCGAGGCCGGGGACGGCGGTGATGCCGTGCAGCGGGTTCGCGTCGCTCATGCCGCCGTAGAAGAAGCCGAACAGGTCGAGGAGCTGCTGCGGGAAGTCCTCGACGCCGAGACCCTCCGTGCTCCGGCGCAGGGCCATCGCGGTCGCGCCGTCCGTTCCGGGCGCGCGGCCGATGCCGAGGTCGATGCGGTCGCCGTAGAGGGCTCGCAGGGTTCCGAACTGCTCGGCGACCACGAGCGGCGCGTGGTTCGGCAGCATCACCCCGCCGCTGCCGACGCGGATGCGCTCGGTCGCGGCCGCCACGCCGGCGATGAGGACCGCCGGGGCGCTGGATGCGATGGCCGGCATCCCGTGGTGCTCCGCCACCCAGAAGCGCTCGTAACCGAGGCGCTCCGCCGCCTGCGCCAGCCGGATGGTGCCGCCCACCGCATCGGCGTTGGTGCCGCCTGCGGGGCGGCTGGCGAGGTCGAGGACGTTGAGGGGAATCGTGGCGCTCATCCTTTATGGCAACGCGCTCCCCATGACGACGATTCCCGGGCGGACCGAAGCGGTCCGCCCGGGAATCGTCTCGGGTCGTCCTGGTGCGGCTACGACGTGGTCTTCACCTTGCGGATCCAGGCGACGATCGCGAGGGCGATCAGTCCGAGGATCACGAGCGAGCCGCCCATCCACGCCGCCCAGGTCGCCACGACCGAGCCGGTGTGCGCGAGGCCGTTGCTGCTGCCCGGGTCGACCACAGTGCTCGCCTGGTCGGCAGGGAGGACGGTCAGCGTGGCGGGGCACTCGTGTCCGCTGGTCTGACCCACGCCGACGAAGCTGTAGGTCCCGGTCGCGGTCGTCGGCACCTTCACGGTGAGCACGTCGCTGCCGTCGGCGTTGGAGTGCTTCACGAAGCTGAGCGAGCTCGGTGCGGCCTTGTACGAGGCGAGCTGGAACGAGGAACCGCTCTCACCGGTCACCGTCCAGGTGATCGCCTCACCGGGCGTCCACGTCCCCGGGATGCAGATGAGGGTGGCCGTGCCACCCGCGGTTGCGACACTCGCGTCGAACGAGCACTGTGCTCCGTTCGTGTAGTCGACGGCATTCGCGGCGGCTGGGGCCGCAAGCAGCAGCGCCCCGCTCACGGCGATCGCCGCCAGGATCTTTTTGAACATCGGCCCGCCTTTCTGTTTGGGGCCCCGGCTCACGGTCGGGATATGAATAATGCTCACTTTACGATGGAAGAGCACTGGACGACAATGGGCTTGACCGTCTTGTTCACCCCCACAACAGGGGTCGAACCATCCCCGGGAAGCGTCGGAGTCGTCACGACGGTGAGGTTCGGCGCGATCTGCCCCGCGTTCAGGAACTGCACCGAGACGGTCTTGGACTCGCCGGGCGCCAGCTCGACGGTGAAGAGGCTGACCGGACGGCCGCCATCGACTCCGGCGACGGTCGCATAGTTCGCGCCCGCCAGCTGTGTGGCGGCGAGGAAGCCGTCCTTCGGGCCGTAGACGGCGACACGGGTGCGGATGTTCCCCGGCGTGACGCCGTAGGTCCCGCCACCGGTGACGTACTTCGGGAGCGAGGTTCCGGCGTCCTTCGGCGCATGATTGGTCAGCGTGACGTTTATGACCGTGGACGGCTTGCCGTCGGCGCGGCACACCGCAGAGCCGGCCGCGACGGCGGTGCCGAGGTAGTAGTCCATCTTCGAGCCGGTGGCGTCGTTGAAGTACACGCCGATCCCCGCCTTCGACAGGTCGGACGTCGGAAGCCCGCCGGCGAGGGTCGTGCGGAGCAGCACCTTCTGGTCGTCGGCCTTCGCGCTCCAGATCAGGACGCGACGCGCGTCTCCGCCGTCCGCCAGAGCGCTGAGGAGCTTCTTGCCGTTCACCCCGCCCGCCGAGAGGCGATCGAAGACGGCGCGCGCGGCGGAGGCGAAGAAGGCGTCCTGCTGCCGTGGATCCTCGAAGCGCGTGTAGACGTCGTTGAGGAGCAGCTTGACGGCGTTGGACGACGTCAGCGTGTCCCCGGACGGGAGGGTCAACGGCCCGGTCGCCTTCAGCACGCCGCTCAGCACGACGGGATCGACCGCGATCACCCCGTCGACGTTTCCGCCGTACGTGGTCGTCCACATGCGGGCCACCGTCGCCGCCGCGAGCGGGAAGTCGGGGGTGAGGTTGGCGTCTTGGAGATATCGGCCCACCAGTGGGCCGTAAAGTCCCTGCGTGTTGAGCGGGACGTCGGCGACGGAGTCGTCCCAGGGGCCGATCGAGGTGCCGGCCTCCTGGCGGAGCAGCGTCATGGCGCCGTTGTCGGCGTGGACGAGGGCGACGGCGCCGATCAGCCCGCCGGTGGACCGCAGCTCGGCGGGGTTCTGCGCGGCGAGCAGGTAGTCGCGCGGGCCGTCTCCGCCGAGCATCGACGGCAGCAGCCGGACGGCGTTGGAGAGCCCGTCCACCTCCGGAGTCGCCTTATCGAGAACGTTCTGCAGCCTGTCGATGCCCGCGGCGACCGGGCTGAGGAGCGCGCCCGTCTCGATGCCGCCGACACTGGTGCGCGCGTCCGCGAACGCCGCCTGGGCTTTCACGACCGTCGGCTGCGCAGCCTTGATCGGCGCGAGGTCGATGCGCCCGTTGGTCACGGCGAGCGCACGCAGATCGATCGCGGAGCCGACCGCGACAAGCGGGCGCACGACCTGCTCGGCGACGGTGTCGGTGGCGGCCGCGGCGGTCCGGAACGCCGTGAGGTTGGGGCCGATCCACGGGACCGCCTCACCCGTGACCCAGATCGGGTCGGACGTGAGGGATGCCGCTGTTCCGGTGTGCCCGCGGAGTTCGTCCGTCGCACGGCGAGCCGCAGCCAGGTCGCCGGCGCCGATCGCGGTCTTCACGCGCTCGGCCGCCGGGACCGCGTCATTGAGCTCGCGCTGCGCGATCGACGCGCGCACGCCGATCCACACAGCGGTGAACAGCAGGAGGATGCCGACCCCGGCGAGGACGGCGATCAGGACCGGATGGCGCGCGCGGCGCACCCGGGGAGGGCCCGGGGGCACGTCGCCGCCAGGACGCGGCGGTGCGTCGGGCACGGTGAGACCTGTCGCCATGCGACAAACCTAACAAATCCTCACTTTATTCGCGGCCCCCAAAGGGGAGGAAAGTGAGATCGTGTCAGCGACCGAGTCCGCGGTAGCGCCACCCGGCGGCGCGCCAGGCCTCGGGATCGAGCGCGTTGCGCCCGTCGATGATGGTCCGGTGCGCGACGAGCGCGCCGAGCGCCTCCGGGTCGATCCCGGTGAACTCCGGCCACTCGGTGATCAGCAGCACGACGTCCGCATCCTGCACGGCCTCTTCGGCCGAGCCGGCGAGACGGAGCTGCGGAGCCCGGCGACGCGTGTTCTCCACCGCCTGCGGATCGGTCGCGGTCACGATCGCGCCGGCGTCGGCGAGACGCATCGCGATCTCCAGGGCGGGCGAGTCGCGGATGTCGTCGGAGTGCGGCTTGAAAGCCAGACCGAGCACGCCGACGCGCACGCCCGCGAGGCCGCCGGCCTCCTCGCGCACCATCTCCACGACCCGGGTGCGCCTACGCAGGTTGATCTTGTCGACCTCGTCGAGGAACTGCACCGCCTCGCCCCGGCCGAGCTCGCGTGCGCGGGCGCTGAACGCCCGGATGTCCTTGGGCAGGCAGCCGCCGCCGAAGCCCACGCCCGCGTTGAGGAAGCGCCGGCCGATCCGCGCGTCGTGGCCGATCGCATCCGCCAGCTTGGTCACATCGGCGCCGGTGACCTCCGCGATCTCGGCCATCGCGTTGATGAACGAGATCTTGGTGGCGAGGAACGCGTTCGCCGACACCTTGACCAGCTCCGCCGTCGCGTAGTCGGTCACGATGACCGGGGTTCCCGCCGCGACCGCAGACGCGTAGACCTCGTCGAGCAGCCGGGCCGCACGCTCGCCCGCCTCCCCTCCGGGACGCCGTAGACCAGGCGGTCGGGGCTGACCGTGTCCTTCACCGCGAACCCCTCGCGCAGGAACTCGGGGTTCCAGGCCAGCGTCGCCCCGGGCTGCCGCTCCGCGACGAGAGCCGCGAGGCGCGCAGCCGTCCCGACCGGGACGGTGCTCTTGCCGACGATGAGGTCGCCGTCCTTCACGTGGTCGAGCAGCGAGCCGAACGCCGCGTCCACGAAGCGCATGTCGGCGGCGTCGCCGCCTGCGACCTGCGGGGTACCGACAGCGACGAAGTGCACGTCGGCATCGGCGGCGGCGGCGAAGTCGGTCGTGAACCGGAGGCGGCCGGACGCGGCGGCCGACTCCAGCACCTCGGGCAGGCCCGGCTCGAAGAACGGCGCGCGGCCGGCGGAGAGGGAGTCGATCTTGGCCTTGTCGACGTCGATGCCGACGACGTCGTGGCCGAGGTGCGCCATGGAGGCGGCATGGACGGCCCCGAGGTAGCCGCAGCCGATCACGGAGATTCGCATGGTGTCCAGTCCTTCGGGTGGAGAGCCGGGCTCAGGTGAAATCGGGGTCGGGCTCGTCGACGTAGGCGGGTGCCGCATCCACGGGCCAGTGCCGCCGGCCGTTGTTGAGCACGCCGCGGCTCTCCTGAAGGTAACAGTTGCCGCACAGGGACTCGTAGGAGACGGATGCGCCGTCGATGGCGACCTGGTCGCCGTCGAAGACGAACACCCCGTCGATCTTGCGCGCGTTGAAGATCGCCTTGCGGCCGCACCGGCAGATCGTCTTGAGCTCCTCCAGGCTGTGGGCCACCTCGAGAAGGCGGCGGCTTCCGGGGAAGGCCACGGTCTGGAAATCGGTGCGGATGCCGTACGCGAGCACCGGGATGCTGTCCAGCAGTGCGATGCGCAGCAGGTCGTCCACCTGCGCCTCGGTCAGGAACTGCGCCTCGTCGACCAGGAGGGCGCTGACGTCGGTGGCGAAGCGCTTGATGGTGCGCTCGCGCTGCCGCTGGAAGGCGCCGTAGGCATCGGTCTCGGGGGTGATCAGGAAGTCGACCTGCCGGGTGACGCCGAGCCGCGAGAGGATGCCCAGGTCGCCCTTGGTGTCGATGGACGGCTTCGCGAGCAGCACGCGGTGGCCGCGCTCCTCGTAGTTGTAGGCGGCCTGGAGCATGGCCGTGCTCTTGCCGCTGTTCATCGCGCCGTAGCGGAAATACAGTTTTGCCACGCACCGATCCTATGGGGGACGGCGCTGGGAAACCGCGAGGCGGCCTCAGGTGAGGTAGCCGTCCTCCGCGGCCCGGCGGATGAGGTCGGCGCGGGAGCTGGTCGGCCGGCCCGCCTTGCCGTACTTCTCGCGCACCCGCCGAAGGTACGTCTTCGCCGTCTCGTACTGCACGTTCATCGCGCGGGCGACCTCCGAGGTGGTCCGGCCGTCCGCGTACAGAACCAGGGCCTGGCGTTCCCCGTCGCTGAGCCGCGGCCGTGCGGACTCCGGGATGAGCGGCTTCGGCCGCCACGCGGGCTGCGCGGCGGTGGCGCTGCGTCCGACCCCGCGGCCGGCGGCAGACAGCGCGGCGGCGAGGAGCTCCGTCATCGGCTGGGACTTGCTCACGTAGGCGACCGCGCCCGCCCCGAGCGCCGCCTCCCTGTCCTCCGGTGTGTCCACGGCGCTCAGCACGACGACCTTCGCTCCTGCGGCACGGCAGGTGCGCACCCGCGCGCCGATGGAGACGGACTCCTTGAGCTGGAGATCCATGATGACCAGGTCGGTGGGGAACGCGTCGCTGTGCACCAGCTCCAGCCAGCTGCCCGCGCGCACGACCAGGTCGAACTCGGGCGCGTTCTTCTCGATCCACGTCGCCAGGCTGTCGAGGAGGATCTCGTGGTCGTCGAGGATCGCCAGCCGGATGGGCGGCTCGGCGCTCCGGCCGGGCGCGGCCGGATCGGTGCGGGATGGGGTCATCGTCGTCTCCCGTCTGCTTTCGGTACGCCGCCCCCGGGATAGCTGAAGCGGATGCTCACATCGCCGGCCCGCACGCTCATGGTCGCGCTGACGGCGACGGCGTTGAGGGCGCTGACGAACGGCAGCAGCTCCCGGCGCAGCACCGAGCGCGGTTCGTCGATGCGGGCGCGCAGCACGAAGGACGGCCGCTCGGGGTCGCTGGCCGAGATGCGGACGGAGCACGCGTCGAGGGCGGGACGCGCGGCGATCGTCGCGATGAGGGCGCCGACGATGGCCCGCTGGTCGGTGGTGAGAACGCTCTCCAGGTGATCGGGGTCGTCCACCCGCTCGAGGCGCTCCCCCGGTCGGCTCCTGGCGGCGCCGCCTGGGCGGTCCGGGGACCGAGTGCGAGGTGAAGCGTATCGTCGAGCCAGGTGCGGCCGACCGCGCGCACCGACAGGGCACGGAGCCGGTCGGCGATCGCGCGGGCGATTTCCGCATCCTCGGCCGTGACCACGCCGCGCTGCGCGATCCCCGTGAGGAACGGGACCGCCTCCGCATTGAGCGCGGTCATGCGCTCCTGCGCGACCATCCTCTCGGCCGCCTGCCGAAGCTCCCCCTCGAGGCGCGCCTGCCCCTGGCGGGCGAGTTCGCGCCAGCGGAGCGTCTCGCCGGTCATGGTCCACGCGTAACCGGCTCCCCCGGCCGCCAGCGCCAGGACCGGCGTCGCCGCGACGGTGGCGTAGACGAGCGGGACGTTGGCGATGACGAGCGAATGCTGCGCCGCCGCGAGGCTTCCCAGAACGAGTGCGGAGACGACGGCCGAGCCGGCGACCTCGCCGATCGGGCGGTACAGCGGCATCGCGACCAGGAGCAGCGCGACCGCGATCTGCCCCCAGTCGTCCTGGATGCGCTCGTTGCGCCCCCAGACGGAGGCGTCGAACAGGCAGGCGGCGGTCAGCGCGACCCCGATGATCGAGAAGTGCGACCATCGTCCGAAGGGAGCGAAACCCGGATGCGTGCGGAGCGACGCGACGATCACCGTCAGCAGCAGCACGCCGATCGCGACGACCGCCAGGTCGGGGTCTCGCAGCTGGCTCCGGTGCACGAACGTGGAGAAAACGGCGTACACGAGCGCGAGACCGCCGAGCAGGGGCACCAGCAGCCATGCCGATTGGACACCCAAGGGGTCGAGCCGCTGCGGCGTGCGCTCGGCGGGGATCGACCGTGCGCCGACGATCGCGCGAGGGCTGAGCGCGGTCATCCGGCACGACCCCCGGAGCCTCCGAGTGTCATCGCGGCCGGCACCGTGAGGATGACCGTCGTGCCGACGTCCGCGGTCGAGTAGATGTCGACCGTGCCGCCGACCCGCGCGATCCGGTCCTGCACCGACTGGCGGAGGCCGAGGCGATCCGGCGCGGGGCCGTCGGCGCTGAATCCCGTGCCGCCGTCGACCACCATGACCGAGAGGGATCCCGGCCCCGCTGACAGCGCCACTTCGGCGGTCGGGCTCCCGGAGTGGCGCAGCACGTTGACGAGGCACTGGCGGACGGCGAGCCCGACGGCACGGCGGACCTCGTGGTCGAGCCGCGCGAAGGAGGCGCGATCGCCCGAGATGTCGACGGTCAGCCCCTCGTCGCGTGCCGCCTCGATGGCCCGGTGCAGCTCGCTGTCGTACCAGGGGTCATGGCCCGCGTCGTCGGCCCCCGCCCCCTGCTCGCCCGCTCCCGCGCCTGCGGCGAGGTCGCTGCCGAGGCCCCGCAGGTCGGACTCGATCCTCCGCGCCAGCCTCTCGTCGAGCGGCCCGGGTTGC
This sequence comes from Leifsonia xyli subsp. cynodontis, assembly GCF_050632205.1. Lineage (GTDB taxonomy): Bacteria > Actinomycetota > Actinomycetes > Actinomycetales > Microbacteriaceae > Leifsonia > Leifsonia xyli_D. The sequence continues at coordinate 222,694 of NZ_CP192578.1, read as the reverse complement.
GCGTTCGCGACCGCCACCAGCTCGCTGAGCACCGTGTCGTGGACTTCCGCGGTCGCGGCGGCGGCGAGCTCCCGCCGGAGGTCGACCAGCCGCGCATCCCGAACGGCGCGGTGCAGAGCGGTCTGCGCACGGGAACGCGTGCCGCGGGTGAGTCCGTCGAAGGTGAGCACGCCGACGAGCAGCAGGTACGCGCCGAGCGAGATGGCGTCGGGAAGGTACTCACGCGACGCGGTGACCGCCCCGAGGATGACCGCCGCCTCGGCGAGAGCGAATCCGAGGGTCGCCCAGAGGATGCCGACCAGCGCACCGGTGCCCGTCCCGCCGACCAGGGTCATGGCGACGACGGGCAGCGCGACGACGAAGAGGTTGGTGTCGCGATAGCCGGGCGTGCTCGTGAGGAGCGCGACCACGTAGAAGTAGGTGCAGACGGCGCCGACGAGCAGGTAGGCGACCGTGAGACCGGCCGTGCGCCCGCGCGACAGCAGGGCGAGCAGCGCGATCATAGGGACCAGGACCAGCAGGGAGAGCCAGGAGCCGGCATCGCTGCCGCCCAGCGTCGAACTCGCGACGTTGACCATGGCGGCCACCAGGCACACCAGGCCCGCCCACCGCGCGGCGGTCGCCAGCGCGCGGGAGTTCGCAGGTCGCGCCAGATGGCTGGGCAGGCCGAGTGACACGACGTCCCATCCCTTCCGGTTCCGAGAAGTCCTCGGTCCCTTCGGATTATGGCATTCCCTCCGCCCCCTGTGTACCCCGCGATGATGTACCCCAGGTCGTCCCCGCTCAGAAGAGGGTCGGCTGCACGCCCAAAGCAGTCAGGGACGCGCTCACCAGCGACGCCGCATCCGGAGCCTCCGACGACGCGCCGGCCGCCACCGCGGACCCCACCGGCCTGCGCTCCCCTTCGTCGTCGCGCAGCATCCCGAGAGCACTGGAACGCACCCCTCCGGTCGCTGGATCCTCCTCCCTCCGCTCCAGCCCGTGTGCGCGGATGAGCGGCTTGATGCGCCCCGCGAGCCAGCGCCGGTACTCCTGTGGCGCGTACGTGCCGCGGCCGTACATCTGCCGGTACTGCGGAAGCAGCTCCGGGTGCTCCTGCCCGAGCCAGAGGTAGAACCACTCCTTGACGCCCGGCTTCAGATGCAACGCCGAATAGAGCACATGGGTCGCTCCCGCCTCCTTCGCCTGCCGGAGTGCCTCATCGAGGTGGGCGCGCGTATCGGTCAGGTAGGGAATGATCGGCATGAGGAAGACGCCGCAGTCGAGACCGTGCTCCCGAACCGCCGTCACCGTCGCGAGGCGCGCCTTGGTCGTGGGCGTGCCCGGCTCGACCGACTGCTGCAGCTCGTCGTCGTACACCGCGATCGACATCGCCAGGTCGACCGGCACACGGCGGGCGGCATCGGCCAGCCGATCGAGGTCGCGGCGCATCAGCGACCCCTTGGTCAGGATGCTGAAGGGTGTCCCGGTATCGACCAGCGCATCGATGATGCCCGGCATGAGCGCGTAGCGACCTTCCGCGCGCTGATACGGATCGGTGTTCGTACCGAGCGCGACGGGATGGTGCCCCCAGCTCGGCTTGGCGAGCTCCTTCCGGAGCACCTCCGCGACATTGACCTTGACGATGATCTCGTTGTCGAAGTCTTTGCCCGAGTCGAGGTCGAGGTAGGTGTGCGTCGGCCGCGCGAAGCAGTAGACGCAGGCGTGCGAGCACCCGCGGTACGGGTTGATCGTCCATCCGAACGGCATGGGACCGCCGCCGCCCGGAATGCGGTTGAGCGCCGACTTCGCCAGCACCTCGTGGAACGTGATGCCGGCGAAGTCGGGGGTGCGCACGGAGCGCACCAGGTTGTTCAGCCGCGCGAGCCCTGGCAGCGCAGACGGCTCATCGACCGACAACTCCTGACCACTCCAACGCATGCCTCCATTCGAACATATGTTCGAACCTTAATCAAGGTGCACCGTCCCCCCGGTCCAGCCCGAGCGCAGCCAGCGATCGTGGCTCGCGACCACCACGGCGCCCGGATAGGCGCCCAGCGCCTCCTCCAGCTCGGTGGCGAGCGACAGCGACAGGTGGTTGGTTGGCTCGTCCAGCAGGAACAGGTGCGGCGGCCGCGCCACGATGAGCGCGAGGGCGAACCGGCGCTGCTGACCGACCGACAGGGCTCCGATCGGGCGGTCCAGATCCCGTTGCGCGATCAACCCCAGGGAGCTGAGCGGCACCGTCTCCGCCCGCCGCTCGCCCAGTGTCGCCTCGTAGAGCCGCCGGGGCGACGCGGAGGGGTCGGCGAACCGCACATCCTGTTCCAGCAGCCCGACCCGGAGGCCGCGCCGGCGGGTGACGGCACCGGCGGACGGCTCGAGCCGACCGGCCAGCAGGGAGAGCAGCGTCGACTTGCCCGCGCCGTTAGCCCCGGTGACGAGGATGCGCGCATCCCCCGCCACGACGAACTCGTCGAGGTGCAACCGGCCGGCGATCCGCACATCCCGGACCTGCACGAGCACGCCCGAGTCGTCGCCCAGCGGCTGGAACCCGGACGGGATGCCCGCGAAGCTGAGCGGAGCCGGCGGCTTGCGCACCTGCCCGTCACGCAGCTCTTCCAGCCGTCCCTCCGCATTGCGGATGCGACGGCTGATCTGCCGGTCGAGCGCGTTGCCCTTCACCGACTTCACGAACTTGTCGTTGTCGCGGATCTTGCCCGACCAGGCGATGGAGCGCGCCGTCACGTCGACCGCGTGCTTCAGCTCCTTCAGCTCGCGCTGCTCGTCGGAGAACTGCTTCTCCCACCGCGCACGCTCGGCCGCCTTCTCCTCCAGGTACGCACTGTACCCGCCGCCGAAGACGGTCGTGCCCGAACGGGCCGGGTCGAGGTCGAGGAGGCTGGTCGCGACCGCGTCGAGGAAGGCGCGATCGTGGCTCGCGAAGACGACGGGACCTGACCACCCGGCGAGCTGCCGCTCGAGGAAGGCCGCCGCCTCGTCATCCAGATGGTTCGTGGGCTCGTCGAGCAGCAGCACGTCCGGCCGGCGCAGCAGGAGGGCCGCGAGCGCGAACCGGGACCGCTGGCCTCCCGAGACCTCGCTCACGCGGCGGGCCAGCGGGATGTCGTCCACACCGAGCCCCGCGAGGAGCTCGTCCCGGCGTGCCTCGACGCTCCACAGCTCGGCGCGCTCGGCGGCCGCCAGCGCGGCGTCGTACCGCGCGGCGGCGGCCGGGCCGTCGGATCCGAGGGCCTCGGCGGCGGCCTGCAGCTCCCGCTCGATGGCCCGCACGTCCGAGAGGGCGTGCTCGAGCAGAGCCGCGAGCGTCTCACCGGGGTGGAACCGAACCTCCTGCCAGAGGAACCCGGTCCGCTCCGGACGCGCGATGACGCCGGAGTCGGGTGTCTCGCTCCCGGACAGCACCCGCAGCAGGGTGGATTTGCCGGCGCCGTTCTCGCCGATCAGCCCCAGTCGATGACCCGGGGCGACCGTCAGGGAGACGTCGGTGAGCACCCGGCGGTCGCCGTAGACGACGGAGACGCCGTCGGCGCGCAGGGGTGCGAGGGTGATGGTTGGCATGGGAACCGCCTTTCCGGGCGCTCCACAAGGAGCAGGTTCCCGCCGGGCGATCTCCGTCGTGAGCGGCGCTGGAGCGCCCAGGTGCCTGACCGGGCGGCGCGTGGCCGTGAAGGGTCCTCACTCACATCGACGGCGCCTCGGGCGCGGGACGTCAGGAGGTTCTCACTTCATAGCGAGGACGACCATAGCAGGTCGTCCTCGCCACTGTAAAGAGTTGCTACTGCTGCAGCTGCAGGGTCTCCGCCGTCGCGGCGAGCACGCGCTGCGCCTCCTCCGGGCGGTCGTTCAGCGTCGTCCCGACCGTCGGGATGAGCTGCTTGATCGTCGGCAGCCAGCCCGGGAACCGGTCGGGGAAGCAGTGCTTCAGCAGGTCCACCATGATCGGGACGGCAGTGGATGCGCCCGGCGACGCCCCCAGGAGGCCGGCGATGGAGCCGTCCTCGGCCGCCACGACCTCGGTGCCGAACTGCAGCACGCCGCCCTTCTTCGGGTCCTTCTTCATGACCTGCACGCGCTGGCCGGCCGTGATGAGCTCCCAGTCCTCGCTCTTCGCGGTCGGCATGAACTCCTGCAGCGCCTTCAGCTTCTTCGCGCGGTTGGCGAGCAGCTCGCCCACCAGGTATTTGATGAGGTCGAAGTTGTCGCGCGCGACGGCGAGCATCGGCCCGAGGTTGCCCGGACGCACCGAGCCCGGCAGGTCGAACCACGAGCCCGTCTTCAGGAACTTGGGGCTGAATCCCGCGTACGGACCGAACAGCAGCGACGCCTGACCGTCGACCACGCGGGTGTCGAGGTGCGGCACCGACATCGGCGGGGCGCCGACGGCGGCCTTGCCGTAGACCTTCGCCTGGTGCTGCGCGACGATCTTGGGGTCCGTGGTGCGCAGGAACTGCCCGGAGATCGGGAAGCCGCCGAAGCCCTTGATCTCGGGGATGCCCGACTTCTGGAGCAGGTGCAGCGCGCCGCCGCCCGCGCCGACGAATACGAAGCGCGCCGTGGTGACGTGCGAGGTGCGGCCGACATCGTGGCGCACCTTCAACCGCCACAGGCCGTCCTTGGTGCGTTTGATGTCGCGCACGCTGTGGTTGAGCGCGAGCTCCGCACCGTTCTCGACCAGGTTGTCGATGAGCGCCCGGGTCAGGGCGCCGAAGTCGACGTCGGTCCCGGAGGTCTGACGGGTGGCAGCGATGCGCTGCTTGGCGCTGCGCTTCTTGGTGAGGAGCGGCGTCCACTCGCCGATCACGGCCGGGTCCTCCGAGTACTCCATGCCGGCGAACAGCGGCTCGTCCTTGAGCGCCTCGTAGCGCTTGCGGAGGTAGCGGACGTTGTCGCGCCCCTTCACGAACGTCATGTGCGGGGTGGAGTTGATGAACGTGTGCGGCTCGGGGAGGTCGCCGGCGGCGACGAGGCTGGACCAGAACTGGCGGCTCAGCTGGAACTGCTCGTTGATGCTGATGGCCTTGGCGGGGTCCACGGTGCCGTCGGACGCCTCGGGCATGTAGTTCAGCTCGCACAGCGCGGCGTGGCCGGTGCCGGCGTTGTTCCACGGGTTCGAGGACTCCTGGGCCACTTCGCCCAGTCGCTCGTAGATCCGGATGCTCCAGTCGGGCTGCACGCGCTGGATCATGGCCCCCAGCGTGGCACTCATGATGCCGCCGCCGATCAGGACGACGTCGATGGGAGAATTGCTCACCCGTCAATCCTATGATGCGTGCCGCTCAGACCCGCCGTGGGAGCACCCGGGTCTCTCGATATCGAGACAAACGCCCTACGCGGTGACCGGGTTCGCAAGCCGCTCGGCCACCAGCTCGGCGATCTGCACGGCGTTGAGGGCCGCGCCCTTGCGCAGGTTGTCGTTGCTCACGAACAGCGCGATGCCGCGTCCCTCGGGCGCACCCTCGTCCGCACGGATGCGGCCGACGAAGCTGGGGTCGCTTCCCGCGGCCTGCAGCGGGGTCGGGACATCCGTCAGCTGAACACCGGCCGCGTCGGCGAGCAGCTCGCTGACGCGCTCCGGGCTGATCGGCCGGGCGAACTCCGCGTTGATCGAGAGGGAGTGACCGGTGAAGACGGGGACGCGGACGCAGGTGCCGCTGACCAGCAGCTCGGGGACCCCGAGGATCTTGCGCGACTCGTTGCGCAGCTTCTTCTCCTCGTCGGTCTCGTTCAGGCCGTCGTCGACGATGGAACCGGCGAGCGGGATGACATCGAACGCGATCGGGCGCACGTACTTGACCGGCTCGGGCAGCGTCACGGCGGATCCGTCGTGCACCAGGTCGAGAAGGTGCTCGTCGGCCACGGCGGCACGGGCCTGCTCCGCGAGCTCCTCGGCGCCGGCGAGACCGGACCCGGAGACCGCCTGGTAGGTGCTCACCACGAGGCGGGTCAGGCCGGCCTCGTCGTGCAGGGGCTTCAGGACGGGCATGGCGGCCATGGTGGTGCAGTTCGGGTTGGCGATGATGCCCTTGCGCGCATCCGCGATGGCCTCGGGGTTGACCTCGGAGACGACCAGCGGCACATCCGGGTCCATCCGCCATCCGCTCGAGTTGTCGATGACGATGGCGCCGGCCTCGGCGAAGCGCGGGGCGTGCGCCTTGGAACCGGTGGCGCCGGCGGAGAACAGGGCGATGTCGATGCCGGAGACGTCGGCGGTCGCCACATCCTCGACCGTGATCTCCTGGCCCTTGAACGGCAGGGTCGTGCCGGCCGAGCGCGAGGAGGCGAAGAAGCGGATGCTCTTCACCGGGAACGCGCGCTCCTCGAGCAGGCGGCGCATCACGGCGCCCACCTGGCCGGTCGCGCCCACGACGGCCACCCGCGCGCCGTTGCTGTCGAAATCGGTGTACTCGCTCATGCCAGCCCCTTCGGGTCGTTTGTGGATGGAACCGCAGCGCGCGGAGAGGCATTCCCCGCGCAGGTGGATCTAGCGGCCGGTGCCCGCGTAGACGATGGCCTTCTCGTCGCCGTCGAGGCCGAAGGCGGTGTGCACGACTCGGGCCGCCTCCGCGACCGTGTCGGCGCGGGTGACGACCGAGATGCGGATCTCGCTGGTCGAGATCATCTCGATGTTGATGCCGGCATCGAACAGCGCCTCGAAGAGCATCGCGGAGACGCCCGAGTTGGTGCGCATACCCGCTCCGACCAGAGCCAGCTTGCCGATCTGGTCGTCGTACTGCAGCGACTGGTAGCCCACCTCGTCCTTCTCCGCCGTCAAGGCGGTGAGGACACGCTGACCCTCGGACTTCGGCAGTGTGAAGGAGATGTCGGTGAGGCTGGTGGCCGCCGCGGAGACGTTCTGCACGATCATGTCGACGTTGGCGTTGGCCTTCGCGACGATCTTGAAGATCTGGGCCGCCTTGCCGGGCACGTCGGGCACGCCGACGACGGTGATCTTGGCCTCGCTCAGGTCGGTGGCCACGCCGGAGATGATGGGCTCTTCCACGGTTCCATCCTTCTTGGCGGCCTCGGCCGCCGCTGCTTCATTGAGCACGTAGGTGCCCTCTTTGTTCGAGAACGACGAGCGGACGTGCAGCGTCACGTTGTGCCGCCGGGCGTACTCCACAGCCCGGATGTGCAGCACCTTCGCGCCCGCGGCGGCGAGTTCGAGCATCTCCTCGCTGGTGATGCGGTCGATCTTGCGCGCCAGGGGCACCTGACGCGGGTCGGACGTGAACACGCCGTCGACGTCGGTGTAGATCTCGCAGACCTCGGCGCCGAGGGCGGCGGCCAGGGCGACGGCCGTCGTGTCGGAGCCGCCGCGGCCGAGGGTCGTGATGTCGCGGGACTCGCGGCTGAAGCCCTGGAACCCGGCGACGATGGCGATCGCGCCCTCGTTGAGCGCATCCTGGATACGGCCCGGCGTGACATCGACGATGCGCGCGGCGCCGTGCTGCGCATCGGTGATCATTCCCGCCTGGCTGCCGGTGAACGAGCGGGCGTCGTAGCCCATGCTCTTGATCGCCATGGCGAGCAGCGCCATGGAGATGCGCTCGCCCGCGGTGAGCAGCATGTCGAGCTCGCGGGGAGCCGGGATCGGAGTGACCTCGTGGGCCAGGTCGAGCAGCTCGTCCGTGGTGTCGCCCATGGCGGAGACGGCCACGACGACCTCGTTGCCCGCCTTCCGCGTCTCGACGATGCGCTTCGCGACGCGCTTGATGCTCTCAGCTGTCGCGACGGACGAACCGCCGAACTTCTGGACGATGAGGGCCACGGACACTCCTGAACTCACGGGCTTCCCATCCTACCGGCGGGAATATGACCGTTCCCTTATGTGACGCCTGCTGTTGACAGTGGGCGGGCACGGCGGAGATGCGTGGAGGTGCGAGCGCCGTTCGCGGAGGAGTTTTGCGCGGCTGGAGAGGGCCGACTCCTCCGTTTCCGCCGTCCGGCGGCGCGTCGGGTGCGGAACTCCTCCGTTTCCGGCCGGGAACGGGTCAGGAGACCTGGCGGCGACCCTCGAAGGCGCGGCCGAGCGTCACTTCGTCGGCGTACTCGAGGTCGCCGCCGACCGGCAGACCGGAGGCGAGGCGGGTGACCCGGATGTCGAGCGTGGTCAGCAAGCGGCTCAGGTAGGTGGCCGTCGCCTCCCCTCGAGGTTGGGGTCGGTCGCGATGATGACCTCCTGCACCGTGTTGTCGGCGAGGCGCTGCATGAGCTGGCGGATGCGCAGGTCGTCCGGGCCGACGCCGTCGATCGGGCTGATCGCGCCGCCGAGCACGTGGTACAGGCCGCGGAACTCGCGGGTGCGCTCGATCGCGACGACGTCCTTCGCCTCCTCGACGACGCAGATCAGCGTCGGCGTGCGGCGCGGATCGCGGCAGATGGAGCAGGTGGCCTGCTCGGAGACGTTGCCGCAGATCTCACAGAACCGGACCTTGTCGCGCACTTCGAGCAGCACCTCGGCGAGGCGCGTGACGTCGAACGTCTCGGTCTGCAGGATGTGGAACGCGATGCGCTGAGCCGACTTCGGGCCGATGCCCGGCAGCCGCCCGAGCTCGTCGATCAGCTCCTGGACGATGCCTTCGTACACCGGTTACCTCATCCCCGGGGTCGGAGGCGCGGGCTGCTCCTCGATGAAGGTGGCTCCGAGGATCTCGCGCACCACCGCCTCCCCGTAGCGCTGCGGCTGCTGGAAGGTCGGAGTGCGGGTCCCGGCAGCCGGCGCGGATGCGGCGCGCTCTGCGGCGACGGCCGGGCCACGGGCGGGCGTCGGCGCGCTGGGGGCAGCGGTGGCGGGCGCTGCGGACCAGTCGTCGGAGGGTTCCTCCGGGACCGGCGGCTCGTAGGGCGGCTCGGTCTCGGGCGGCGGGACGTCGTCGTACGGCGGCTCGTCCGGGTCGGGCGCGCTCGCGGGCCGGGCCGAGGGTGCCGACGACGCGCGACCGTCGGGCGCAGGCGCATCCTCGGTCGGACGCTCGAGGGTCACCACGGCAGCGGTCGTCGTGATCGTCGACGCGGTGACGGTCTCGCCCGCGGGCGATGCCGGGATCGCGACCGTCGCCCACTCTGTGACGGCAGCGCCGGCGGAGGTGCCGGACGCGGCCGGGGATCCGGCGGCAGCACCGGCGGAGGCGGCGGCCGAGGCCGGCGACCCGGCGGCACTCCGCGATCCGGCGGCCGACCGCTGGGCGGCGGAGCCGCCGGAGCCGCCGACCGGCGTCGCGGGCGTGGCGCTCGGCGAGGCCGGTGCCGCGCTCGGCGCCGTCGGCGCAGAGCTCGAGGCCGTCGCGGGCGCGGCGGCTTCCGCGGGCGCGGACGCGGACGGTTCTGCGCCGGGCCACGTCTCGGCCGTCGGCGCGGCGGGTGCGCCCGCGGACGGACGCGGCGAACCGCCGGAGCCCGGGCCGGAGTCGGCGCGGGCGATGAACTTCACGCGGATACCGAGCACGTCGACGATGGCCTGCCGGAGGTGCTCGCTGACGCCGGGGGCGCCGCCCGCCTCGGGCTGACGGAAGCTCTGCACGTCGTTGTCGCTGGGGAAGGACAGCGTCAGGACATCCCCGTTGAGCGAGCGGACCTGTGCCGTGAAGACGACCATCCACGCGCTGCGCTTGGCCCGCTGGACGGCGTCGAGGATCTGCGGCCACGAGTCCTTGACCTGCTGCGTGGTGACCGGCCCGACAGCGGCCGCACCGGCAGCACCGGCAGCGGGAGACGCAGCGACCGTGTCGGCGACGGTCTCACGCGTCTCGGCGACGGGCGCGGGTGCCGAAGCGGTCGCCGGTGCAGCGGCGGAGGGCGCCGCCGGACCAGCGGCCGCAGCGGGAGCAGCAGGCGCAGCCGGAGCGGCCGCCGGAGGAGCAGCAGCCGCAGGAGCAGCAGCCGCGCGCGCCGGCGCACCCCGGTCGACCGGACGCGACGGCACGGCCGGCGCCGCAGCCGACTCCGCACCGACCGCGTCGCTGACGCCGACTCGGCGCTCCAGCCGCTCCACCCGGGCGAGCGCGCCGCGCTCGCTCTCGTCGCTCGACGGCACGAGCACGCGCGCGATCATCAGCTCGAGATGCAGCCGCGGCGAGGTCGCGCCGGTCATCTCGGTGAGGGCCGCGTTCACGATGTCGGCCGACCGGCTCAGCTCGGCGGCGCCGAACTTCATGGCCTGCACGCCCATCCGGTCGAGCTCGTCCTGGGGCACTCCGCGGAGCACCGCTGCAGCGCCTTCGACGCTCGTCGCCGCGACGACGATGAGGTCGCGCAGCCGCTCGAGCAGGTCTTCGACGAACCGGCGCGGATCCTGTCCCGTCTGCACGACGCGGTCGACCGCGGCGAAGGCGCCCGCCGCATCCCGTGCCGCGATCGCGTCGATGACGTCGTCGAGCAGGGCCGCGTGCGTGTACCCGAGCAGGGCGACCGCGCGCTCGTACTCGATCGCGCTCCCCTCGGACCCGGCCATCAGCTGGTCGAGCAGGGAGAGGGTGTCTCGCGGCGAGCCGCCGCCGGCGCGGACGACGAGCGGCAGGACGCCGGGCGCGACCGTCATGCCCTCGCTGTCGCACAGGCTCTGCACGTACTCGAGCATCTGCGCGGGCGGCACCAGCCGGAACGGATAGTGATGCGTGCGGGAGCGGATGGTGCCGATGACCTTCTCGGGCTCGGTGGTCGCGAAGATGAACTTCACGTGCTCCGGCGGCTCCTCCACGATCTTCAGCAGGGCGTTGAAGCCCTGCGGCGTGACCATGTGCGCCTCGTCGAGGATGAAGATCTTGTAGCGGTCGCGGGCGGGCGCGAAGATCGCCCGCTCGCGGATGTCGCGGGCGTCGTCGACGCCGTTGTGGCTCGCCGCGTCGATCTCGACCACGTCGAGCGACCCGCCGCCGTCGCGGCTCAGCTCGACGCAGCTGGCGCACTTCCCGCACGGGGTGTCGGTGGGGCCCTCCGCGCAGTTCAGACAGCGGGCCAGGATGCGCGCCGACGTCGTCTTGCCACAGCCGCGAGGACCCGAGAACAGGTAGGCGTGGTTGACCCGGTTCGTGCGCAGCGCCGTCATCAACGGATCCGTCACCTGGGACTGGCCGATCATCTCGGCGAAGGTGTCGGGCCGATAGCGGCGATACAGGGCGGTTACCACTCACACATGCTACTCATCGCCGCCGACATTCCGGTGGGAGCCGCCCGTCACGGGCCGCGGACGTTCAGCGCCCGGCCGATCGCCGACCAGAGGGACACGCGCGCGTCCTCGGTGGGCTGCGCGTCCGGAGGCGGCGGAAGGTAGAGCGGCGTGTACGGCGGCACGGAGAAGAGGTGCGTCGCGCGAGGCGCGCCGACGTACGCATCCCCACCGTGGGGCGGGCGGATGGCGGCCGCCGCCTCCATCCACCGGCAGGCGTTGTCGAGCTGCTCGTCCCGGCCCGCGCATCCCAGCACCACCGGCCCCCGGATGCGCGTGAGATCGAGCACCGCGGCCGGGGTGACCTCGTGCGTCCCGCTCACGCACGGCACCCAGGCGCCGCCCACCGTCACCGCGGGGCCGGGTACCGGCGACGGGCACACCAGCCCCGTCGTGCCCGCCGGGGCGATCGCGCCGTAGACGAGATCGGGGTACGCCACCGCCGTCCACAGGGCGAGCTGCGCGCCGCGCGAGCTGCCGAACACGAAGACGCGGCGCGGGTCGACGCCCGGCTGCGAGCGCAGCCAGTTCAGCGCGGCGAGCACCCGCTCGGCCGGAAGGGTGCGCACGACGTTCACCTCCCCCGCCGAACCGTACGTCGACAGCGCCAGCGCGGGGTATCCCATCGCCGACAGGGTGGCCGCCGACAGCACCCCGCTCGGCGCGGCGGGGTCGGTGCCGTCGAGCACCAGCACGGCCGGACGCGGCGCCCGCGACTGCGCCTGCGGCTCGAAGTAGTCGCCCGTGATGCCGTCGTCGAACACGGCACGGGAGGGTGCCACCGCCTGCAGCCCGACGCGGTGGATGCGCCGTGCGGCCACCCGGCGGCCGTCCACGACCGCTTCCAGGTCGACGGACAGGCTCGCGCCTCCCCAGAGCTGCGGCGACACCGCGGTCGAGCCCGACGAGAGACCGAGGGACCAGAACAACCCCATGCCGTCCGCTCCCGAGAAGGGCGCCTCGACCGGCGCCTCCCGGTCGAGATCGACTACGCCCGAGGACGGAACGACGTAGACCGCCTGCGAGGAGGAGTCGCCGCCGCCGGCCACGCGCGCCCGCAGCGACACCCGGGCCCCGGGCTGCAGGGCGACGACCCGCACGTGGATGGGCTCCCAGACCCCGCTCGGCTCCTCGCTGACCTCGAAGCGCGGGCCGGCGCCCGTAGCGGCGCTCGCGCATCCCACCAGGGAGCCGAACGCCAACCCCACGGCAGCCGCCCCCGCTGCCAGGCGACGCGCGGCGCGCATCCCGAACCCGCTCATGGCCGGACCGCCCCCGCCAGTTTGCCGATCACCAGGGTCCAGAAGCCGACGCGGGCATCCTCTGTGGCCTGCGCCGTCGCCGGCGGCAGGTCGCTCAGGCCGATCGGCAGCAGCGGCGGGGTGGTGATGTCGTGCCCGGCGCCCTCCGCGTACAGGAACGCGTCGCCGTCCGCCGCGCCACGCGCCTGCTCGCCGGCGCGGGTCCAGTCGCACGCCGTCGGCAGCTGCCGGTCGGCGGTGCCGCAGGCGAGCACGAGGGGCCCGGAGATGCGTTGCAGCGGGAGGATGTCGGTGCCCGCGATCGTCCGCTCCGGGTTCGCGCACGGCAACGCCCGGCCCTGCCGGATGAGCAGCGGGCTGCCGGCCGCGGACGTGCACTGCAGGGCGGTGGCGCCGCCCGCGGCGAAGGCCCCGTGGATGCGACCGGGCTCCTCCGCGGCGAACCAGAGCGCGAGCGACGAGGCACGTCCGGTGCCGTAGACGAAGACGCGGTCCTCGTCGACGATCGGGAGGGACGAGAACCAGGCCAGCGCCGCGTCGAAGGTCTCGACCGACAGCGCGGCCGAGCCGGGGATCTGCCCCTCTGGCACGAAGGCGGGGAGCACGAACACCGGGAACCCGGCGGAGGCGATCATCCGCGAGGCGAAGGCGCCCGCCGCTCCCCCGTCGTCGCCGTCGATGACGATGACCCCGGGGCGGAGGTCCACCGGCGTCGGCACCGACTCCACCAGCGCGCCGACGCGGGCGGTGGGTGCGATCGCCGACGCGGCCGGATCGCCGCTGCCGATGACGTCACCTCCGGTCACGTCCCTGCTCCGCGTGCCCTCTGCCAGCGGCAGCCGGTGCAGCGGGGCCGTGGCGACCGCGTGGCCGTCCTGCTCGGCGGTGAAGGTCAGATCCAGCCCGCCGAACACCCACTGCTCGACCAGCTGACGCTGGCTCAGCGACGGACCGGTCAGGCTCCACAGCAGGCCCGCTCCGTCGGGGCGGGGATACGGGGCCGCGAGCGGCTCCTGCGACCACAGCCGCACGCGGCCGTCCGGCGGCACGGCGTAGACGGCACGCGACGAGAGCGACCCCGTGCCGGTGTGCGCGCGGGCGGTGACCACGACCGGGTGCCCGGGCTCGAGCCCGGTGACCTGCACGGCGACCGGCTGCGTGGTGCCCGCGCCGAAGCTGCTGAAGGCGAACCGCGCGCCGCCGGGACCGCCGGCGGCGCACGCGGAGAGGACGAGGGCGACCACGGCGGTGAGGACCGCCGCGCGGAGGATCCGGCGGCCGGGACGGCTCATTGCAGCACCACCTGCAGAAGCGCGCGACCGACCGCGTCCCAGAACGCGACCCGCGCCCGCTCGGTCGGCTGGCCGCCCGCGGCCGGAAGCCCGATCGGCAGTCCGGGAGGGACGGAGACCGCATGCCCCGCGCCACCGGCGTAGATCACCGCGTCCCCTTCGCGCGGCTGACGGGTCTCGGCCAGCCTCCGCTGCCAGTCGCAGGCGTTCGGGAGGACGGCATCCTGCTCCCCGCACGCCAGCACGACCGGACCCTCGACGCCGTCGATGGGCGGGATGGCAGAGGGCTCCACCATCCGGGCGCCGGAGAGGCAGGGCAGGCTGACGGAACCTTCGACCGCGGGCGAGACCCGCGTCCCCTGCAGGCAGAGCAGAGCGGGGGAACCTCCCGCCAGGAACAGCCCGTGCACGCGCGACGGGAATCGCGTCGCCGCCCACAACGCCACTTGCTCCGCGACGCCCGTGCCATAGACGAACAGCTTGCCCTGCACGATGTCGGGCCGTTCGGCCAGCCACTGGAGGGCCGCATCCACCGTGGATGCCGAGACGATGCCGGCGGAGCGGATGCCGTCTGAGGCGGGCACGACCGGGATCCGGAGCACCGACGCCCCGAACTGCGCGATCAGCGGCGCGGTGTAGTCCGCCGAGGCGCCCGGCGTCGCGTCGTCGAACATGAGCACGGCCGGCGCCTGCGGGTGCTCGAGCGTCGCCGCGCTGTAGAACGTTCCCAGAGGAACGTCCTCGTGGGTCTCGCGCGGCAGCCGGGGATCGATCGCCGCGCGCAGATCGCGCGTGTACAGCGTCCGGACCGAGAGGGATGCGGCAAGGCCGGCCAGCGCGAACCGGCGCGAGGCCACCACCCGATCGCCGTCGGACGCGGTGACCGTCACCTGGAGTGCGTCGCGCATCCACTGCCGGACAGCCACGGCCTCGGGCAGCCGGGGACCGCGCAGCGACCAGAACAGGCCGGCCGAGTCGGGCGCGGTGAACGGCGCGAACTGCGGCCGGGCGGTCGCGAGATCGAGGATGCCGGAGGCCGGAACCGTGTACGTCGCCGCCGAACGCCACTCCCCGTGCGCCGTGGCCAGTCGCGAGCTGAGACGCAGATGAGCGCCGGGCTCCGCGCCGACCAGCTGCAGCGGCACCGGCCAGAGCACGGCGCTGTAGCGGACGAGCGGCGGCGTCACGAAGCGCGCCCCCGCCCCACCCTGGACCGAGCCGCAGCCCGCAAGTGCGGCGGCTCCGAGCAGGAGCGCCACGCCGGCGGCCAGCAACGAGGCGAGACGCGCGCGCAGCGTCCGCTGCGACCGTCCTCCGTCGCGCCGGCCGCTGCGCCGCCCTGGCGCTCCTGCTCGGGCCATGGCCCCGCTCCCTCAGCCCCCGGCGGCCTCGCGGACGGCCTGCAGCGACTGCCGCGAGATCTCCAGCTCCTCGTTGGTGGGCACGACCAGCACGGTCACGGCCGAGTCGTCGGTGGAGATGACCCGCGCCTCCCGCGACGGGCTCGCGCTCCGCTCCGGGTCGAGCCGGATGCCGAGCACCTCCAGACCGGTGAGCACCTCCGCCCGCAGGGCCGCATCGTTCTCGCCGACGCCCGCGGTGAAGGTGAGGACGTCGAGGCCGCCCAGCAGCGCGGTGTACGCCCCGACGTAGTGCTTGAGACGGTGGACCGTCACATCGAGCGCGAGGCGCGCCTGCTCCTCGCCGCGCCCGGCCGCCAGGCGGACATCGCGCATGTCACCGCGGCCGGACAGGCCCAGCAGACCACTGCGCCGGTTCAGCAGCTCGTCGAGATCGTCCGTGCTCAACTGCGCCCGCCTGGCGAGGTGGATGAGGACCGCCGGATCGAGGTCGCCCGAGCGAGTGCCCATCACCAGCCCCTCGAGCGGCGTCATGCCCATCGACGTCTCGACGGAGCGCCCGGCGTCCACCGCGCACGCCGACGCTCCGTTGCCGAGGTGCAGCACGATCTGCTTGAGCTCGCCGAGCGGCCGGTCGAGGAACGCCGCGGCCGCCTCGGACACGTACTTGTGCGACGTGCCGTGGAAGCCGTACCGGCGCACGCGATGCCGCGCGGCGAGGTCCGCGTCGATGGCGTAGGTGTAGGCCGCGGGCCCCAGCGTCTGGTGGAACGCGGTGTCGAAGACCGCGACGTGCGGCACATCGGGGAAGGCCTTCTTCGCCGCGCGGATGCCCTGCAGGTTGGCCGGATTGTGCAGCGGGGCGAGATCGGAGAGGTCCTCGATGTTGATCTCGACGAGCGGCGTCACGATGGTCGGCTCGAAGAAGCGCTTGCCGCCGTGCACCACTCGGTGGCCCACCGCATCCAGCGGGTTCTCCTCCAGGCTCGGGCCCTCGGCGGCGAACGCGTCGAGCATCGCCCGGAAGCCCGCGGTGTAGTCGGGGATCTCGAGCGTCCGCTCCGTCGTCCCGTCCGGACCCCGGTGCGTGGTGTGCCCGCTCGACTCGCCGATCCGCTCGACCAGCCCCGACGCGAGAGACTCCTCCGTCTCGCTGTCGATCAGCTGGTACTTGAACGACGACGAGCCGCTGTTGACGACCAGGACAGCGCTCATGACAGCGCCGCCTGGATCGCCGTGATGGCCACCGTGTTCACGATGTCGTCCACCGTCGCTCCCCGCGAGAGGTCGTTGATCGGCTTGCGCAGCCCCTGCAGGACCGGTCCGATCGCCACCGCGCCGGCGCTCCGCTGCACCGCCTTATACGTGTTGTTGCCGGTGTTGAGGTCGGGGAAGATGAACACAGTCGCCCGTCCGG
This sequence comes from Leifsonia xyli subsp. cynodontis, assembly GCF_050632205.1. Classification (GTDB taxonomy): domain Bacteria; phylum Actinomycetota; class Actinomycetes; order Actinomycetales; family Microbacteriaceae; genus Leifsonia; species Leifsonia xyli_D. The sequence goes on along the minus strand of NZ_CP192578.1, from coordinate 206,195 downwards.
CCACCTCCGACCCGGGCATCTTGGCCGCGCCGACCGCCGCATCCGCCGCCGCGTCGTACTGGATCGGGCCGGCGACGGCGAGCTGCGGAGCACGTTCGCGCACCAGCTCGGTCGCGGTGCGCACCTTCTCCACATCCGCTCCCGCCCCGGAGTCGCCGGTCGAGTACGACAGCATGGCCACCCGCGGCTGGATGCCGAACTGCTCCGCCGTCTTCGCCGACGAGATCGCGATGTCGGCCAGCTGCTCGGACGTCGGGTCCGGGATGACCGCGCAGTCGCCGTAGACGAGCACCCGGTCGGCGAGCGCCATCAGGAAGACGCTCGAGACGACGGAGACGCCCGGCGTGGTCTTGATGATCTCGAAGGCCGGGCGGATGGTGTGCGCCGTCGTGTGCGCGGCGCCCGACACCATCCCATCGGCCAGGCCCAGGTGCACCATCATCGTGCCGAAGTAGGAGGCGTCGGTGACCGTGTCGGCGGCCTGGTCGACCGTGATGCCCTTGTGCGACCGCAGCCGTGCGTACTCCTCGGCGAAGCGCACCCGGAGCACGTCGTCGAAGGGGCTCAGCACCTCCGCGCCCGCGAGGTCGAGCCCGAGCTCGATCGCGCGCGACCGCACCTCGAACGGCTCGCCGAGGATGGTCAGCCGTGCCACGCCCCGCGCCAGCAGCGTGTGAGCGGCGCGCAGGATGCGGTCGTCCTCCCCTTCCGGGAGCACGATGTGCTTCTTCGCGGCGCGGGCGCGCTCGATCAGGTCGTACTCGAACATCAGCGGCGTGACGACATCGTGCCGGGAGACGTCGAGGCGCGCGAGCAGCGCGTCCGCATCCACGTGCCGTTCGAACAGCGCGAGGGCCGTGTCGTACTTGCGCTGCGAATCGGCGGCCAGCCGGCCGCGGGCGTGCGTGATCCGCACCACCGTCTCGTACGTGTCGAGGGTCGTCCGGACGATCGGCAGCGGGGAGCGGAGGCCGGCGAGCAGCCGTTCGATCGGCTCCGGCAGCTCGAAGCCGCCGTTGAGCACGATCCCCGCGATGGACGGGAACGTGCCGGAGGCGTTGGCCATCAGCACCGCGAGCAGCACCTCCGTGCGGTCGCCCGGCACCACGACGACCGATCCCTCGACGAGTCGCGGCAGCACGTTGTTCATCGACATTCCGGCGACCACGACGCCCAGGGCCTCGCGGGCCAGCAGGGCCTCCTCGCCCGAGATGAGCGTCGCACCGGTCTGCTCCAGGATCGAGCGGATGCTCGGCGCGACCAGGAACGGGTCCTCCGGGATCGCCCACACCGGCGGCCGGTCGCTGCTGCCCGCACCGCCCGCGGAGGCGCCCACGGCGGACCCCACGGACGCGACGATCTCGTCGAGCCGGTCCTCGTCGGAGCGGTTCGCGATCACCGCGAGCAGGCCCGCGTGCTCGGCCCGGAGCTCGGCCACCGCCAGTTCCGCCAGCTGGCGCAACTCCTCCGGCGACCGGGGATCGGCCTGGCCGAGACGCTCGCCGAGGCCCTGGCCGACGCGGCCGCCGAGCACCAGCAGGACGGGCGCGCCCAGGTTCGCCGCGATGCGGGCGTTGTACGCGAGCTCGGTGGGGCTGCCGACGTCCGTGAAGTCCGAGCCGAGGATCACGACCGTCTCGCACCGCGCCTCCACCGCCCGGAAGCGCTCCACGATCTCGGCGAGCGCCGCATCCGCGTCGGTGTGGACGTCTTCGTACGTGACGCCGAGCGCATCCTCGTACGACAGCTCCGCCGTCGTGCGCTGCAGCAGCAGCTCGAGCACGTAGTCGCGCTCGGCGGTGGACCGAGCGATCGGGCGGAAGACCCCGACGCGGCCGACCGAGTGCCGCAGCGCTTCGAGCACGCCCAGAGCGACCGTCGACTTGCCCGTGTGACCCTCGGCCGAGGTGATGTAGATGGAACGCGCCACGTCAGGCGATCCGCTCGATCGCGGGAAGCTCCCAGCGCCCGTCCAGCACGTCGTCGCCCGGCGCGTAGAGGCGCAGGATGGGCCGGAAACGGCCCTCCGGGGTGGGCAGCCAGTTGGCGGCGGCCTTCTCGTCGGCCGGTCGGGTGGCGCTCATGGTGATGGTCAGTCCTCCGTCGTCGTCGTACACGATCCCGCGCGTCCTGTCGCCCACCGAGTAGCGGCCCAGCGGGTTGCGGACGAGGTAGTAGTGCGGCAGGTCGTACATGGTCAGCGACCAGAACGCGCCGACCGGCGGGGTCGGGCTCAGCCGCAGCCGATACACGTGATCGCCGCTCAGCGGCTCGCCGTCGGCGTCCTCGTACGTCATGAGGTAGGCCGCCTCGTAGGCGTGGTTGCCCCACAGCCCGCCGAGCGCGGCCGCGGCCCGGTGCGCGTAGCGGGTGCGCGGGTCGGCCATCTTCCACTCGGGTGCGTCTATGGCGCCGAGCTCGAAGAAGTCGAGGTTGTAGTCGAAGACGTGGAGGTTGACCTGCCAGTGGTCGATCGGCACGACCCCGGTCTGCAGGGCCGACTCGAGCGCCTCCTTACCGAGGGCGTAGCCCTGCACGAGCGCATCGCGCACCCCCTCCGGCTGCTCGGCAACGGTGTAGGGGCTCACCAGCCCGAGCGGGGCGTAGGAGTCGAGCGCCGGGCGGTCGCGTTCCGCGGGAGGGAAGGCCTGCGTCCACACGCGGAACTTCTCGAAGAAGTCGAGGGCCTCATCCTCGCCGGGGGCGACGGCGGGAACCCCTGGGGCACGGGGGACGTCTCATCGACCGGCGTGAGCCCGAGGGCGTCCTGCAGCGCGTGCACGGCCGGCAGGTCGTCCTCGCCGTCGACGGCCCAGCGGCCGACGATGGTCGCCACGCGGGTCGGGAAGCGGATCGAGGGGATGCGGCCGTCCGGGTCGCCGGCATCGGGCGGCAGGAGGAGGAACTCCCCGGCTCCGCCTCCGGTGGCCCGCGTCCCGATGTACGCGAAATTGTTCGTCCACGCGTCGACGAACTGGAGGACGTAATAGCGGTCACCCGCCTCCGGCACGCTGAGCCGGATCGGGCCCACGCCCAGGTCGACCTGGGCGATGGAGTAGAGGGTGTCGTTGTTGATGGAGACGAAGGTGTCCTCCGGCCCCGCCAGCCGGCGCGCATGCCCGAAGGCGTTGTACGGGGTGGCGGGCACACCGCCGATCCCCTCCTGGGTGAACCGAACCACCTGCTCCAGGTCGAACACGAGCGGGAACCCCACCACGTACGCCTCTGTCGCCAGCTCGGTCAGCTGCTCGGTCACTCGGGTTCTCCGTCCATCCATCGATCCACGGAAGACGCGACTCATTCTACAGGGCGTAGAACTGACGCGGCTGTTCGGCTCAATATACGCGGCGCCGGTGACGCATGGCTGGACACAGAAAAGACCCCCCACGCACCCGCCAGAGCCCGGTTACCCTTGCTGCGTTTCCGCCCTGGGGGAGTTGGCCTGGATGGCGCCACGTGGGGAGCCGGGTACAAGTGTAGCGGGTGCGGCTGGGACGCGCGTGCGCGGGGGCTCCCGAGGATCAAGTAAGATACTGTGAGCCGCCGGCCGCGAGAGCGGAAGGCAGCGCCAGGAGAATTCGCCTAGTGGCCTATGGCGCACGCTTGGAAAGCGTGTTGGGTGCAAGCCCTCGGGGGTTCGAATCCCCCATTCTCCGCCATCTCTTGAGTCGCGACATAGGTCTCCCTTGAGTCGCCTTCCTGCTATTCCGTCATGGCGAGTTGCTGCTCTGCTTGCACTCCACCAACAGGTCGTTGTAGTCGTGCTTCCGTGACTTGGCCCGAATCTCCTTCGTGACCTCGTCTTTCGGCACGATGGCCATCGCGAGGTTCGTACCGTTCTCCTGGACCGGCTTGCCGTCGGTCGTGCACGCAGCGAGCACGAACCAGGCGCCGTCGTCACCGCGGTCGACATAGGTCGGCTCCGTGCCAAGGACCGCCTCGGAAACGTCGTACACGAGAACCGTGGTGTCCGCAGGCAGCTGCGACTTCGCAACGTCCAGTGACAGCGCCACCAGCGCCGACGGCTGGATCACCGCGGACCCACAACCAGCAAGAAGGAGGCATAGCGGCACCGCGGCGATCAGCGAGGCAACTCTCCTACGCAAGGCAGGACACGGCCCCTCTTCGTCATCTTCAACGCGACTTCCTTTCACACGCGAAGAGACTCGTGCCCTCCGCAAACGCGAAGCTATGCGCCTCGCAGCCAGAGCGTCAATTCGATTGAGGACAACTGCGAAGGGGCACGTCCGACCTGATCGTCGCCGATCGTGGCCGAGGACAGCCGCCTCGGTCTTCGTTCGGGACGACGTGACGGTCCTCATCGTTTTCGGCCCCGGTGCCCCTTTGCGCCAGGAGCGGTACAACCGCACCTCCGGGCCCAGAACCCGTCAGGCCGCCGGACGGCTGAAGAGGTTGACCAGGTTGCCGTCGGGGTCGCGGAACAACGTCGAGCGGTTGCCCCACGGCATGATGGTCGGCGGGAGCACGATATCGTCCAATCCCGGCCGCAGCCGCTCGAACTCGGCGTCGACGTCGGGCACCTCGAATTCGATGACGATCGAGCGGTTCTCGCCCGGCAGGAGCTCGCCGCCGAGCATCTGGACGGTCGAGCGCGACGCGATCGCGAGAGTGCCGCCCGGACCGGCGAACTGCGCGAAGACGGGAGCCGGACGTTGGGCCGCCTGCTGCAAGACGAGTTCATAGAAGTCGACCATCGGGTCGAGGTGGTCGGTGATGATGCGGATCGATGCGAATGCCATATCCCGAGCATCCGACGCGACCGCGACACCGTCCTGTCGGTGTTTCGCAGAATTCCTCAGCGGATGCCGTCCGCCACCGATCGCAGCGTCCCGTAAGCGATGCCCAGCTCCTCGCGGCCCAGGATGCGCGGCGTCGGACGCTCGCCTGTCACCTCCACCGAGATCACGCGGTCGCCGCGGAACGCCCGCACTCCGTCACGGACCCGGCACCACGCGATGAGGTACCAATTACCGTCCTTTCCGATCGTCCCGAGCGGCTCGACGTCGCGTTCCGTGATCGCGCCCGCGCGGTCCCGGTAGCGCAGTCGCACCACGCGGTCGGCTCTGAGCGCCTCGGCGAAGCCGGGCGGGACGGGGTCATCGCCCTCGGGCTCGAGGAAGTGCACGCGCGATGCCAGGGCGGTCGCCCGGCGCGCGTCGGCCTCGGGCATCACCGCCAGGACCTTGCGCAGGGCGGCGGCCGCCGACTGCCGGAACGGGCCCCGCAGCTGGGCGCCGAGGCTGACGAGGAGCGCGAGCGCTTCGTCGGGCGTGAAGGTCATCGGGCCGAGGGTGGCCGCCGCGTCCAGCGCGTACCCGCCGGTACGGCCCGGCTCGGCCCAGATCGGAACGCCCGACTGCTGCAAGGCCGACAGGTCGCGCTCGATCGTCCGGACCGAGACTTCGAAGCGCTCGGCCAGCCACCGGGCGCTCCGCGGGCGCGGGGACACGGCGCGCAGCTCCTCCACCAGGGAGTACAGGCGGTCGGTGCGGTTCACGCGACGATCATCACCCGGCGAGCGCGCCGGAGATCAGCCAGGAGACTGCGGCGCGCTCGTCGTACGCGGGGTCACCGGCCGCGCCGATGCACAGGTTGCCGATCGCCTTCAAGAACACGTAGGGGTCGTGCTCGGGGCGTTCGGGATGCGCTTCCGCGGCGGCCGCCGAGAGAAGCGACCCGCACACGGGGACCAGCGTCTCGACGAACAGCGCATGGAGCCCGCCGGCGTCTTCGTCGCCGCCCTGGAGCGCACCGGCGAGGCCGTGCTTCGTCACCAGGAAGTCGACGAACAGGTCGACCCAGCGGCGCAGCGCATCCTCGGCGGTAGCGCACTCCTCCAGGAGGGCCGGTCCGGCCTCTGCGCACGCCTCGATCTGGTGACGGTACACGGCGACCACCAGCGCCGGCCGCGTCGGGAAGTGGCGGTAGATGGTGCCCACTCCGACTCCCGCGCGGGCGGCGATGTCGCGCACGGGGGCGTCGACGCCCGAGACCGCGAAGACCGCGGCGGCAGCATCGAGGAGGGCCCGCTCGTTGCGTTGCGCATCGGACCGCTTCCGGGCCACAGGCGCGGTTTCGCTCACGGCGGATCTCCTCTCTGTGGTGGGCCGGCATAACCGGAACACTGTTCCGGTAAGTTGTGGAACAACGCTCCGTTTCATTATCGCAGCGTCGGAAAGGTTTCCCCATGTCCACCTCTCTCATCGCCGACCTCGAGGCCACTGCGCGGCCCGAGCGCCCGGTCATCTCCGTCGCGCCGGTCGGCCTCGCCTCCGCGGGGCGACCACTCCCCTCCAGGTGCGCGTCTCCGCGCCGGTCGAGGGCAGCGGTCTCCCCGTCGCGCTCTTCTCGCACGGCAACGGCTGGCACCACGACGGCTACGCCCCGCTGGCGTCGTTCTGGGCCTCTCGCGGATTCGTCGTCATCCAGCCCACCCATCTCGACTCACGGCGAAACGGGATCGGCTTCGACGACCCGCGCTTCCCGCTGATCTGGACCGAGCGCATCCTGGACCTGAAGCGTGCCCTCGACCAGCTCGACACCATCGCGTCGGCCATCCCCGGGCTGCGCGGCCGGATCGATGCGAGCCGTGTCGCCGCGGTCGGGCACTCCTGGGGAGCGCAGACGACGCAATCCTTGCTCGGTGCCCGCGTCCTCAATGCGGACGGATCCGTCGGAGGCGACCTCTCCGACCGGCGCGTCTCCGCCGGCATCCTCCTGGCGGCGACCGGGACGGGAGGGCCGCACCTGCATCCATTCGCTCAGGCCAACTTCCCGTTCATGTACCCGTCGTTCGACGAGCTGACCGCTCCGACCCTGGTGGTCGCGGGCGAGAGGGACCAGTCGCGGATGTCGAGCCGGGGGCCGGACTGGTTCACGGACGCCTTCACCCTCAGCCCCGGGGCGACCGATCTCGTGACCCTGGTCGGGGCGGAGCATTCGCTGGGCGGCATCCCGGGGTACGAGGTGGCGGAGACCACGGACGAGAGCCCGGAGCGCGTGGCCGTACTCCAGCGGCTCACGACGGCGTACCTCCGGTCCGCCCTGTCCGTCGACCCTTCGGCGTGGACGGACGCCGTCACGGCCGTTCGCGGATCGACCGGCGACGTCGCCCTGATCGAGCGCAAGGCGGCCTGACGAGGCGCATGACCTTCGGCCCTGTGGCCACTCCGGCACCCGCCATACGGTGCAGGTGACCGAAGCGGTGCACGGCCGATGAAAGGGCAGCAGCCATGAGAGTGCTCGTCGCGTACGCGAGCAAGTACGGTGCCACGGAAGGGATCGCGGAGCGGATCGGGACGGTCCTGCGCGACCACGGTGTCGATGCGGAGGTGCGCAGGTGCGACGACCTGGTCGAGGTCGCCGGATTCGACGCCTACATCGTCGGGTCGGCCACCTACGAGTTCACCTGGCGCAAGGCGGCACGACGGTTCATCAAACGGAACGCCGACGAGCTGGCCGCCCATCCCGTGTGGTTGTTCGCCAGCGGACCGGTCGGCACGGAGAAAGTGGACGACAAGGGGCAGGACGTGCTGGAGGCGGCCGCCCCGAAGCAGTTCGCCGAGTATGCGGGCCTTCTGCATCCACGCGGCACGCAGGTGTTCCGCGGAGCCGTCGACCACGAGAAGCTCCGCGGTCCGGACCGGGTCTTCGCCTGGATGCCGGCCGCCCGCGACCTCCTGCCGCAGGGCGATTTCCGCGAGTGGCCGGTCATCGACGCATGGGCGACGTCGGTCGCCGATGAGCTGCACGCGACCAGCCGGAGGTGAGCGGCACCGACCGCTCGCGGTTCCTCCTCCGCTGGACGTTGCTGGTCACCGCCGGAGAGACGGCCGGCTTCGCGTTCGCCGCGGCCGTCGCGGCCGGGGTGACAGCCGCGGGACTGTCGGATCCCGCGCGATACCCGATCGTCGTCGCTGCGGGCGCGGTTGAGGGTGCGCTGCTCGGCACAGCCCAGTTCCTGGCCATGCGGGAACGCAAGCCCCGGCCTGCCGCCTGGATCGGGGCGACCAGCGCTGCCGCAGCCCTGGCGTGGGCGGTCGGGATGCTGGTCAGCCTGCTCCCGGAGTTCCCGCCTCTCCCCTCGTGATCCTGGGCGCGCTGGTCATCGTCGCGTCCATCCCGACAGCGCAGTGGGCGGCGCTCCGACGCCCGCACAGCGCCCGCTGGATCCCCGTGAACATGGGAGCGTGGGCCGCCGGCGTGCTGTGGACCTTCGCTCCCTCGCCGATCGTCGACGAGACCACGCCGGTCGGGACGCTGGTGCTCCTCTATGTGCTGGCGGGCGTGCTGATGGCGCTCACCGTCGCGGTGCTCACGGCGCCGACCGCGTACCGTCTCTTCGGTCCGGGCGCACCACGAGAAGCCGGACCAGCGTCACCAGCGCCACGATGATGGCGATCGCCGACCCGACGATCGCGAGGATGAGGAAGATCCGCACGATCACCGCCCAGGTGTCGCCCACCGAGCTGAAATCGAACGGGAAGACGTCCCAGATGACGACGGCGGCGATGAGGCCGATGCCGGACGTGACCAGGTCGCCGACCGCCTTCAGCCAGCGCCGGTCGAAGATCAGGTTCAGGAGATTGACCACGATGGAGGCGATCAGGGCGGCGTCCACCCAGGGGATGACGGCGGCAGCGTCCGGCGTGAGGACGCCGAACGATCGCCAGCCGGGCCAGACCTCCACGGCCCACAGCAGCAGCACGTTGATCGCGATCGCGATGGCGTAGCCGGCGCGACGGGATGCGGACGACGGCCCCCGCCGGACGGTACCGCCCGGGCCGGCCGCGGCTTCATCGATGCTCACGTGATCCCCCTCGGCCGACGGCATCCACCTCTCATGCCATGATGGCCGTGGGGGTGCGCGCGGCGTGTGCCGAAAGTCCCCCGTACTGGGGTAGAGCCAAACCGGTCGCAAGGTATGGACTGTACGGGACGCTCGCCCACGAGAACGAGCCCCGTCCGAAAGTGAGCAGCCGTTGCGTGATCGCGCCGCCTCCCTCCTGTCCCCCGACCGATTGGAAGCGGAGCCCCGACGCTCTCGCCGTCGCACGCTCGGCGCGGTGACCGTCGCCGCGCTGGTGGCCGCGGGGCTCGCCGTCGGTGTCGCTCCTGCCTCCGCCAACCCGGGGACGAGCAGCGGTACAGCCGCTTACCAGCAAGCGTTCATGAGGAGCATGTGGTCGGACATCGACGACCTCGTCGCCGACTCGTACAGTGCTCAGATCTTCCTGAGCGTCGACAACGACGTCGACGTGCTGGACGAATTCACGCAGGAGGTCACCCACCGCATCAACTTCGGCGGATCGCACTCCCTGAAGCTCGACGCTGACCCCACGCGATCGCTCGTGTGGGTGCTGGACGCCGGTACGAACACGCTCTCCCGCATCGATGAGCGCACCTACACGGTCACGGGTTCCGTCACCATCCCCGGGGACCTGCGCGACCTCGCCGTCGACCACACGACCGGCAAGGTCTTCGTCTCCACGGGATCCGGCGGCACGGTGGTCCCGGTGGACGAGGCGACCGTCGCCGCGGGGACGCCCGTCGCTGTCGGTGGGCAGACGGGACGAGTCGGCGTCGACTCGGCGGCCGGAATCGTCTACGTGACCGGCGCGGCGAGCAGCGTCGCGCTCGTGAGCGAGGCCACCGGCACCGTCTCCGCCACCGTGCCGGCCCCCGGCAGCCCGGTGGCGATCACAGTCGACCCCGCGAACCACAAGACGTATCTCGGCTACGCCGGCTCGAACGCCGTGACCGTGATCGACGGGACGAGCGCCTCGGCGACGTCCATCCCCGTCCCGAGCGGTTGGGGCTTCGGCGTCACCGCACTGGGCATCGACCCGTCCACGCAGACCGTGATCGGCCAGAACGGCAGTCAGCTGTTCCGGATCGACACGGACACTGGCGTCGCGCGCAACTGGGCCAGCCTGAGCGCCAACGTGACGGTGCCGGACATCTCCGTCGACGTCTTCACCAACACGGTGTTCTTCGGCGCAGGGCTCAACGTGTTCGCCTACTGGGAGCCGATCTCGCTTCTCGGCAGCGCCTCGGGCGTCGTCCCGGCCGGCACCCCGTACAAGCAGCACCTCAACGTGTGGTCCCTGTCCACTGGAGCGCCGCTGGGCGTTTCGATCGCCTCCGGCACGCTCCCGCCGGGGCTGTCCCTGTTGGGCGACGCCACGTCCGGCGCCATCACCGGCACGGCCACCACTCCAGGCACGTACACATTCGGCCTGAAGGCGAACGCTCCGACCGGCGACTCGGTCACGCAGACGTACACGCTGCGCGTCGTCACCGTGAACCGCACCGCGGGCAGTGACCGCTTCACGACCTCCGTCGAGGTGTCGAAGGCCGCCTACCCGGATCCCTCCGCCGTGGGCACCGTCTACGTCGCGAACGGCATCTCGTTCGCGGACGCGCTGTCCGGCGGTCCGGCGGCCGCGAACGACTCCGGCCCGCTGCTGCTGACCGCGCCCAGCTACCTCCCCACCGCGGTTGCGACGGAGATCAGCCGCCTCCACCCGGCCCACATCGTGGTCGTCGGTGGGCCGGCGGTGGTGAGCGCAGCGGTGCTCTCCGCTCTGCAGAAGCTGTCGCCCGATGTGAAGCGCGTCTACGGCAGCGACCGCTTCGGCACCTCGCAGGCCGTGATCAAGAGCACGTTCACAACGGCTCCCACGGTCTACGTGGCGACGGGCCTCAACTTCCCCGACTCGCTGAGCGCGGGTGGCGCCGCCGGCAAGCTGAACGCACCGCTGCTGCTCGTCAACGGCAACACGACGTCGGTGGATGCGGCGACGAAGTCGCTGCTGACCTCGCTCGGCACCACCAAGGTCGTCATCATCGGCGGCTCGGCCGTGATGTCGCCCTCGCTGGTGTCCTCCTTCGCATCGCTGCCCGGCATGACCGTCCTGCACCTGGCCGGCGCGGACCGGTTCGAGTCGTCGCAGCAGATCGTCGAGTCGGCGTTCAGCACCAGCAGCCGCGTCATCCTCGCCAACGGGCTCAACTTCCCGGATGCACTGGGCGCGTCGGCGTGGTCGGGCAAGAGCGGCTCGCCCCTCTTCATCGCCCCGGGATACTGCGTGCCGCAACGGACGCTGGACGACACGTACTTCCTCGGCGCGACCAAGGTCACGCTGGTCGGCGGGTCGGCCGTCCTCGGCTCGGCGGTGTCCGGGCTGCAGTCGTGCGGCGGCTACTCGGTGATCGCGCCGACGTACCCCGCGAGCGCGCCGCTGACGGCGAAGAAGGCGGACGCGTCCGGCGGGGCGGCGACTCCGTCCGGCCAGCCGATGTCGTCGCTGCTGCGAGTGGACCCGCGCGGGCAGGCCGCCTCGGGACACTGAGCGCCGCCACCGCTACATCTCACGGCCGCCGGAGCACTCGCTCCGGCGGCCGTTCCCGTCGAGCGATGAGTGGATGCGCCGGTCGGGCGGGCGCACCCCCATACGGGTGTCCCCCAAAATGCCGCTACCGGGAGGCCGCAGGATGGGTGAGGCTCAGTGAGTGAGTGAGCAGACTGACGTGGGCCGGGATGCGGGGGCGACCCGCGTGACCGTGCTGCGCCCCCATCGCCATCTGTTCCTGCGGGGCATCATCGCCGTTCTCGCCCTCACGACTCCGGTCTTCGCGGTCGTGTACTGGCTGACCATTCCGGGGCCAGGCTGGCCGTTCGTGCTCGTCGCCCACCTGATCGTCATCGGGGCCACCGTCGTCGGCGTCGCGTCGTTCCTCAACACGACGATCACCGTCGGACCCGACGGCGTGCGCGAGCGCGGTTTCTTCGGGCGGACGGTGCATGTGGCACCCGGTGAAGCCGGGAGCGTCATCCTGGTGCAGGTGTACGAGTCGAGCACGCTCGACGTGCTCCCCAGCTGTTCGTCGCGTCGAAGCGCGGCCGGCTGCTCATCCGGATGCGCGGGCAGTTCTGGTCGCAGGCCGACATGGAGCGCGTGGCCGAGGAGCTCGACGTGCCGGTGACGCGGCCGGAGGAGCCGCTGACACTGAACGAGCTCCGGCGGGGGTGGCCGAAGCTGCTGTACTGGTTCGAGCGCATCCGCATGGGGCGCTGACCCGGGTCTGCAGGCGCCGCTCCGTGCCAGGATGACACCGTGAGCGCACGGATCGACGCGGAACCGCGCAGTAAGGGCCTGCTGACCCCCGGCAGCGATACGTCGCCCGTCGGCATCGAACGCCGCGCGCCGTCCGGTCGCGCAGCAGCCTTCGTGCGTCACTACTGGCTTCCCCGGTGGCACCTCCCGGCCGGCACGAGCATCCGCCAGGACGTCCTCGAGTACCCCACCGCGAACCTCGTCGTCGAGCCGACCTCCGCCGCCCTGCACCGCGCGCACCGCGGGCTCTCGTCGCGCACCCTCGAAGGCTCGGGATGGGCGTTCGGCGTGCTGCTGCATCCCGGAACCGCGCGCGGCTGGGCCGGGTCGTCGATCCGCTCCCTGCCGATGATGCTGCCATTGCCACGCCTGCAGGTGACCGGCGCGGCCCGGATGACCGGGGCGGTGCAGGACGCGATGGTGCGCGACGACCACGACGCCGCCGTCGCAGCGTTCGAGAGCTGGCTCGACGCACTCCGCGAGCCCGGCGACGAGGCGAGACTCGTGGACCGCATCGTGTCGGAGGTCGAAGGCGACCGCGACCTGCTGCGCGTCGAGCAGCTCGCCGACCGCTTCGGGATGGGCGTGCGCCGCCTGCAGCGTCTCATCGCCGGGCACATCGGCTTCGGGCCGAAGTGGCTGATCCAGCGCTACCGGCTCCAGGAGGCGGCGGCCGCCCTGCGCACGGAAGCCCCGCCGCAGATCGCGGCACTGGCGGCCGAACTCGGCTACACCGACCAGGCGCACTTCAGCCGGGAGTTCACGACCGTGGTCGGCACGACACCCGGCGCTTACGCGGCCGCCGGGCGGTCCACATGAGCGACGCCGACGCCGCACTGGCGCCCCTGCGCGAGCGGTGGGGTCTCGCGGCCGACGGGCCGGCCTTCGCGACGGATTCCAGCGTCCTGCAGCCGGTCAGCCGCGGAGAGCGGGGGCTGTTCCTGAAGCGCGCGACGTCGGCGGAGGAGCGCGTCGGAACCGACGTGCTCGCCTGGTGGGAGGGGCGCGGCGCGGCGACCGTGCTGGCCCGGTACGGCGACGCAGCGCTGCTGGAGCGCGCCTCCGGCGTGCACGACCTCGCTGCCCTGTCGCGATCGGGACCGGAGGGCGACGACGAGGCGACGCGCATCCTGTGCCGCACGATGCTGCGGCTGCACGAGGCCGGCACTCCGCCCCGCCCGGACGGGCTCTTCAGCTTGCGGCGCTGGTTCCGCGACCTCCTGGACGGGCCGCACGCCGGTGTGGATGCGGAGCTGTTCGCCCAGGCGGCCGCGGTCGCCGAGGACCTGCTTTCCGATCCGGCCGGCGACGTGGTTCTCCATGGCGACCTCCATCACGGCAACGTGCTCGACTTTGGCCCGGGCGGCTGGCGCGCCATCGATCCGAAGCCCCTCCACGGCGACCCCGGCTTCGACGTGGCGAACATCCTCTGCAACCCGGACGCGTCCACCGCCCTCGTGCCCGGCCGTCTCGAGCGGACGGTCGCCGTGATCGCCGCCGAGACGTCCGCGCCGGAGCGGCGAGTGCTCCGCTGGGCGCTCGCTTGGGGAGGTCTCTCGGCGACCTGGTCGCTGCAGAGCGGCGGCGACGACACGGCCGCGCTCGGCGTGGCTCGGCGGGCCTGGGAACTCCTCGGCGGCTAGCGCCGGCGGCGGGTGCCGAAGATGCCCTCGACGACGCTGCCCAGGATGTCGCGCGTCGCCTTCGAGCCGAGCACCTGCTCCAGCACCGTCTTCTGCGAGCGCGAGGTCGTCCGTCGCGTCGTGCCCCGGGGCGAGGTCTGGCGCAGGATGCGGTCGTACTCCTTCTGTGCGGCGCGCTCCGCCGCATCCCGCTCCTTGGCGTCCGCTTTCGCCTGCGCAGCGGCCTGCTTCTGCGCAGCGGCCGCGGCCTTCGCCGCCTCGGCCTCCTGCTCCGCCCGGGCGGCCGCCTCCGCGGCGGCCTCCAGCTTCCGGCCGAGCATCTCGCGGGCGGAGTCGCGGTCGAGCGGCGTGCCGTACGTCACCTGCAGCGGCGACGCGGCGATGGTGGCCTGCACCTGCTGCTCCGGCGCGGGCGACATGGAGCCCTGCGGAGCCCGCAACCGGGTCCAGGCCACCGGGGTCGGTGCGCCCTTCTCGTTCATCACGGTGACCACGGCCTCGCCGGTGCCGAGCGACTGCAGCACCTGCGCGAGGTCGTAGCCCGAGGTGGGATACGTCGAGACGGTCGCCTTCAGCGCCTTGGCGTCGTCGGGCGTGAAGGCGCGCAGTTGGTGCTGGATGCGCGACCCGAGCTGGGCGAGGACGTCGGACGGCACATCCTTCGGGGTCTGGGTGACGAAGAAGATGCCGACACCCTTCGAACGGATGAGGCGGACCGTCTGCGTGATGGACGCCAGGAAGTCCTTCGACGCATCCCGGAACAGGAGGTGCGCCTCGTCGAAGAAGAAGACCAGCTTCGGCTTGTCGAGATCGCCGACCTCGGACAGGTCGTTGAACAGGTCGGCGAGCAGCCACATGAGGAAGGTGGAGAACAGGGCGGGTTTGTCCTGCACGCCCGGCACCTCCAGCAGGCTGACGATCCCGGTGCCGTCGGGGGCGAGCCGGAGGAACTCGGCCGTGTCGATCTCGGGCTCGCCGAAGAACGCGTCGGCGCCCTGGTCGGCGAAGGCGATCAGCTCGCGCAGGATGACGCCGACGGTCGCGCTCGACAGTCCGCCGAGGCCGGTCAGCTCCTCCTTGCCCTCGTCGCTGATGAGGTAGGTGAGCACCGCGCGCAGGTCGCCGAGGTCGAGCAGCGGCAGCCCGGCCTCCTCGGCGTAGTGGAACACCAGGCCGAGGCTCGACTCCTGCGTGTCGTTCAGGCCGAGGACCTTCGAGAGCAGCAGCGGGCCGAATCCGGCCACGGTCGCACGGATGGGCACGCCCGCGCCGACGCCGCCGAGCGAGAAGAACTCGGTCGTCGCCGCACGCGGAGTCCACTCCTGGCCGATGCCCCGCGTGCGGGCGAGGAGCTTGTCGTTCGACTCGCCGGGCGCCGCGATGCCGGAGAGGTCGCCCTTGATGTCCGCCGCGAAGACGGGCACGCCCGCCGCGGCCAACTGCTCGGCGAGCACCTGCAGCGTCTTCGTCTTGCCGGTGCCGGTCGCACCGGCGACCAGCCCGTGGCGGTTCGTCATGGCGAGAGGGATGCGCACGGGCACGCCGGGCAGCGGGTCGCCGTTGAGCAGCGCACCGAGCTCGAGGGCCGCTCCGTCGAAGGCGTAGCCGGCGCGGACCGCCTCCACCTGCGATGCGTCGAGCGGGCCGGTCGGCGCGGGCGCATCCGGAGCGGGAGGGCTCACCGCAGCGGCCGCAGCGGCCGCAGCCTGCGCCGCCGCCAGCGCCGACTGCTGTTGCGCCTGCGCCGCCTCCCGGAGGGATGCCGCCTGTGCCTCGGCCGCCGCGGACGCCTCCTGCGCCCGGCGCACCGCCTCGGCCGCCTCCGCCTGCAGCCGCTCTGCCTCCTGCGCCGCCGCCTCGGCCTGTGCCTGCGCCGCCGCCAGCGCGTCCTGGTCGCTCATGCGGCACACTCTACTGGCGGCTGCGGGCCAGGAAGAACGGATGCGGCTGCGTCGCCTCCAGCGCGAGACGGTGGGCGAGCGGCGTCCAGACGATCACGGCGACGCCGGCGCCGAGCAGCAGGCCGCCGATCGTGTCGCTGGCCCAGTGCGCGCCGAGGTAGGTGCGGCTCACCGCCATCAGCACGGCCCAGACGACCCCGAGGATCCACACCCACACCCGGGGGAAGAGGATGCCGAGCACGACGACCATCGTCGCCGCGTTCGCGGTATGCCCCGACGGGAATGAACCGAGGTCGGCGTGCACCAGGATCTCCGTCGGCCGCGCACGCCCGACGGTGTGCTTGAGGATCTGCACGCAGATCACCGACCCGATGCTCGCTATCGCGAAGAACGCCGCACCCCAGGGCCGCCGGAACGCCAGCAGCAGCAGGAAGATCACCAGCGGGACGACGAACGACCCGACGATCCCTCCGCCCGCGTAGTTGAAGAACAGCGCCGGTCCGAGCCAGAGCGGCGATCGGTGCTCGACGATCTCGCCCATCCACTCGGTGTCGACGCCGAACGGCAGCTTCGGGCGCAGCGCGATGATGATGCCGAGCCCGACGACGAGCACCACCACGACGGATGCCGCCACGACCGGCCAGCGTCGGGTGACCCGGGCTGCTCCGGCGACGTCGTGTCCCTCGGCGTCGGGTTTGACAGGGGTCGGTTCGGCAGCGCTCATGACACGACAACGTACCCGCCGCGGCATGCAGCGCCTACCCGCACGTGCCCGATGTCCCCGCGCGGTCGATGCCTCAGCGAAGAGTGGCGAGGATTCGTGACGAATGCACGTTATCTGTCCCGGATACCGTGCATTCGTCACGAATCCTTGCGGGCAGCGTCGGCTCTAGGATCAGTGCGCGAGTTCGGGGACCGTGCGCGGCCGGACCACCAGCCACAGGGACGCGATGGAGACCAGAGCGCAGACCGCCATGACCGCTCCCATCGGGGCCGCACTGCCGACGCCGAGGATGCCGACGATCGGCGAGACGATGCCCGCGGTCCCGAAGTTGAGCGCGCCCAGGAGGCTGGCCGCGGTTCCGGCCTCATGGCCGTGGGCGTTCAGCGCGAGCACCTGCACGCACGGGAAGCCGAAGCCGCACGCCGCGATGAAGAACCACAGCGGGACGACAGTCCCCCAGAGCCCGACATGCGCCTGGTCGAGCACCACGATCGTGACCGACGCCAGGAACATCACGATGGTCGAGCACGCCAGGATCCACTGCGGGCCGACGTACTTGGTGAGCCGCGAGGCGGACTGAACGCCGATGATGATGCCGATCGAATTGACCGCGAAGAGCAGGCCGTACTGCTGCGCGTTGAACCGGTAGATCTCCTGGAAGATGAACGAGCTCGACGACAGGTACGAGAACAGGCCGGTGAAGTTCGCCGCTCCGACGATGGCGATGCCGACGAAGACCCGGTCGCTGAGCACGTTCTTGTAGCGCTGGCCGACGGTCGAGTGGCCGGCGTCGTGGCGGCGCGCCTTCGGGAGCGTCTCGACGATCCACAGGGCGACGCAGGTCACGACGAAGGCGCCGTAGACGGCGAGGACGACGAAGATGCCGCGCCACGGCATCACGAGCAACAGCCACGAGCCGAGCACGGGCGCGAGCACCGGGGCGAGCCCGTTGACGAGCGCCAGGCGGCTCAGCATCCGCACCAGCGGCCGGCCGCCGAAGAGGTCGCGGACCATGGCCATCGCGACGACGCCGCCCGCCGCGGCGCCGATGCCCTGCAGCGCGCGGGCGACGCCCAGCAGTTCGACGTTGGGCGCGATCGCCGCCGCGAGGCACGCGATGATATGCACACCGGTCGCGACCATCAGCGGCGTGCGGCGGCCGATCTTGTCGGACCACGGACCGACGAGCAGCTGGCCGACGCCGAATCCGATCGTGGTGGCGGTGAGCGTGAGCTGGATGGCGGCGGTCGAGACCTGGAAGTCGCCCTGCAGCGTCGGCAGAGCGGGCAGGTAGGTGTCGATCGTGAACGGACCGAGTGCGGTGAGCGCGCCGAGGATCAGGATGTAGGCGAGGCGCTGGCGGCCGGAGAGCGAGTCTCCGGGATGCACGACGGTGGTCACGAAAGAGTCCTTGGCGAGTCGGGGGTGGATGCGGCCGCGCCCGCCGTCGGACGCAAGAGAAGAGCACCGCGTCTGTCACGCGGTGCTGGAGAGCCCGGTTTTCGAATCGATTCGACCGACCGGGTAAGCACGATTCTATACCGCGCGTCCACGAAATGTGAACGTGCGCATTCGCAATGCGGTCATCCCGCCGGGTCGGTCAGAAGCGGCCGGAAGGCCAGCTCGGCCGCCCCGATCATCAGGATGTCGGAGCCGAGCCCCGCGCGGACGATCGAGAGCCCCTCCGCACTCGCCGCCAGGGCCTGCTCGGCGACGAGCCGCGGCAGCCGCTCGGGGTCGAGACCGTGCAGCGCGCCGAGGAATCCGCCGAGCACGATGAGCTGCGGGTCGAAGACGTTCGTCGCCGTACGCAGCGCCGTCGCCAGGAAGCCGAGCTGGCGGTCGACCTCCGCCCGCACGTCGGGGTCGCCCGCCTCGACGGCCGCCGCGAGCGCGCGCTCCAGTTCGTCCGGGTCGGCCGACTCCATCCCGAGCACCGCGAGCAGGGCGTGCTGGCTGACCTCGGTCTCCAGGCACCCGATCGCGCCGCAGTGGCAGCGGACGCCGGCCGAGTTCACGAGCGTGTGGCCCAGCTCCCCGGCGTAACCACTGATGCCGGTCAGGGGGACGGAGGCGGTGATGACGCCCGCACCGATGCCGGAGGCGCCGCCGTTGAGGTACACGAGGTCGCTCGCGCCGCGGCCGGCGCCGAACAGGCGCTCGGCGTTCGCACCGAGGCTCGCGTCGTTGGCCGCCAGCACGGGGAACCCGGTCGCGGCGGCGAGCTGGGCGGCGAACGGCTCCTCGGCCCACTCGAGATGGGGGCGAGCCGCACGACGCCGTCGTCCTCGCGAACCAGTCCCGGAACGGCGACGCCGATGCCCACCGTCCGCGAGGCGGCGGCGAGCTGCGGCCGCAGCCCGTCGATCACGGCGGAGACGATGGCAACGGCTTCGGCTGCCGAGGGGATGTGACGGGTCGGATAGCGCACACGGCGATGCACGTGCGCATCCAGCCCGACGATGCCGACCGTCACCGCGTCGATCTCCGGGTTCACCGCGATCGCCACGACGCGCCCGTCCGGGGCGACGAGCGGGGAGGGACGCCCGACGCGGTTGCTCTGCTCCGGCTGGCGCTCCTCGACCAGGCCCAGCTCGACGAGCTCGCCCACGAGGGCGCCGACCGTGGAGCGGTTCAGCCCGGTCGCCTGGGTCAGCGCCGAGCGGGCGAGCGCACCCTCTCGGTGCACCATCCCGAGCACGGTGGCGAGGTTGTGCCGCCGCACCGTGTCGAGGTTCGTGCCCGCCGTCGCTCTGCTGTCCATTTTCCCGTAACTGTACCGTCGCGGCGCCGGGGAGCGGCCCCGCCGCCGGTCAGCGCGCCGTCGCGGCGCCGTCCTCCGCGGCGGCCGTCCGCCCCGTGACCGCATCCCGCAGCGTGAAGGGATGCCCGGTCGGGCCCTGCGCGCTCAGCTCGCCGCCCGATCGCCGCACGGTGTACTCGGCGGTGGCGCCGTCGGGAGTCGTGACCGTCACGGTCCGCTCGCCGTCCGCGCCGGGGTACGCCACGAGCTCCAGGCCGTCGCGATAGTCGTAGTCGGGCCGGTCGTCGCGGGCGCCCAGCGGGATCACCGCGCCCTCGCGCACGTACAGCGGGAGGCTGTCGAAGCCGTGCCGCTGCCGCATCCACCGTCCGCCCGCCACCGCGCGGCCGGAGAAGAACTCCGTCCACGTGCCGGCCGGCAGGTAGAACTCGACCTCCGACGGCGAGAACACCGGGGCGACCAGCAGGTCCCGGCCGAGCAGGTACTGGCGGTCGAGGTAGTCGACGGCCGGATCACCCGGGAACTCCAGCTGCATCGGACGCATGACCGGCGTGCCCTGCGCGTGGGCCTCCTGGCCCGCCGCGTACAGGTACGGCATGAGCCGCATCTTCAGCTTGGTGAACCGCCGGGTGACCTCCACGGCCTCCTCGTCGAAGGCCCACGGCACCCGGTACGAGTCGCTGCCGTGCAGGCGCGAGTGGCTCGACAGCAGGCCGAAGGCCGTCCAGCGCTTGAAGACGCCGGGATCCGGCATCCCCTCGAACCCGCCGATGTCGTGGCTCCAGAAGCCGAATCCGCTGAGAGCGAGCGAGAGCCCGCCGCGCAGGGTCTCGGCCATGGACTCGTAGCTGGAGGTGTTGTCGCCGCCCCAGTGCACGGGCAGCTGCTGGCCGCCTGCGGTGGCGGAGCGGGCGAACAGCACCGCGTCACCGGCTCCACGCGCCTCCTCGAGCACATCGAAGACGGCCTGGTTGTAGAGCTGCGTGTAGTAGTTGTGCATGCGCTCCGGCGAGGAGCCGTCGAAGTACTCGACGTCGACGGGGATGCGCTCGCCGAAGTCCGTCTTGAAGCAGTCGACGCCCTGCTCGATCAGACCGCGGAGCTTGTCCTGGTACCACCTCGTCGCGTCCGGGTTGGTGAAGTCGACCAGCCCCATCCCGGCCTGCCAGAGGTCCCACTGCCAGACGTCGCCGTTCGGGCGCTTGACCAGGTAGCCGGCGTCCGCGGCCTCGGCGAACAGCGGCGAGCGCTGGCCGATGTACGGATTGAGCCAGACGCAGACGCGCAGGTCCTTGTCGTGGAGCCGCGCGAGCATCCCCTCGGGGTCCGGGAAGGTGCGCGGGTCCCACTCGAAGTCGCACCAGTTGAACTCGCGCATCCAGAAGCAGTCGAAGTGGAACACCGAGAGCGGCAGGTCGCGCTCCGCCATCCCCTCGATGAAGGAGGTGACGGTCTCTTCGTCGTACGCCGTGGTGAAGCTGGTCGAGAGCCAGAGGCCGTAGGACCACGCCGGCACGGAGGCGGGCCGGCCGGTCAGGGCGGTGTACCGCTCCAGGATCTCGGTGGGCGTGGACCCCGCGATGACGTAGTACTCGAGGCTCTCGCCCGGCACCGAGAACTGCACGCGCTCCACCGCCTCCGAGCCGATCTCGTACGAGACGTGACCGGGGTGGTTCACCAGCACGCCGTAGCCGCGGTTGGTCAGGTAGAAGGGGATGTTCTTGTAGGCCTGCTCGCTGGAGGTGCCGCCGTCGGCGTTCCAGACGTCGACGGTCTGCCCGTTCTTGACGAGCGGGCCGAACCGCTCCCCAGCCCGTAGACGAGCTCGCCGACGCCGAGCGAGAGCTGCTCGTGCACGTAGGCGCCGTCGCCGGCGACCGTCATGTGCGCCACCGACTTGTGGCCGCTGGCGGTGAGGATGCGCTCCTCGGCCGAGCCGGGCTCGCCCGTCGAGAAGCTGAGCGACCAGGGGGCGCCCCGCCGGATCGTCGCCGTCAGCGCGCCCGACGTGAGGCAGCCCGCCTCGTCGTCCACCGAGACCTGCGCGTGGCCGGTCTCGGTGCGGAGCGGGAAGCCCGGCTGACGGGCCGCGCCCTGCCAGTGGTCGATCCGGACCCCGACGATGCCCGGAAGCGGCGAGCTCAGCGTGACGGTCAGCGTCGGACGGTTGAGGGTGTCGCCCCGGCGCTCGATGACCTTGGTGGGCGCGGTGATCGTCAGGGTGCCGTCGCCGGCGGTCACGTCGTACGCCTCCTGGGCGTAGAGCGGCGTGACGCCGTCGCGCAGCATCCAGAAACCATCGGTGAACTTCATGCGTGGTGCTCCGGTTACTTGACCGCGCCGGCGGTGATGCCGCGGGTCAGGGTGCGCTGGAAGATGAGGAAGAAGATGAGCGTGGGGATGAGGCCGAGCAGCGCCGACGCGGACGTGGTGGTCACATCCATGAGCCGGTCGCCCTGCAGCACGCTGATCGCCACCGGCACCGTCTGGTTGTCGTTCGACACCAGGAAGGTGAGCGGGATCAGGAACTCGTTCCACGTCCAGATGAAGAAGAAGATGAGCAGCACGCTCAGCGTCGGCCGCGAGATCGGCACCACCACCCGCCAGAGGATGCGCCAGCGGCCGGCGCCGTCGAGCGAGGCGGCCTCCAGGACCTCCTTGGGGAAGGTGCCGTACACGCTCGAGAGCAGGTACGTGCCGAAGGCGCTCTGGATGACCGTGAAGATGATGATGACCGCCCACACGTTGTCGTACAGCCCGACCTGCTTGAACATGTAGTACAGCGGGTAGAGCAGCGCCTCCTGCGGCAGCATGTTCGCGAGCAGGAACAGCACGATGACCCAGGTGCGCGCCTTGACGCGCCCGATGCCGAGCGCGTAGGCGTTGAGCACCGAGAGGATCACCGAGAGCACGGCGACCATTCCGGAGATGAAGACCGAGTTCCACAGCTTCTCGGGAAAGTTCACCCGGTTCCAGAAGTTCACGATGCCGTCGGTGTAGACGGAGGTCGGCAGCTGCAGTGGTCCGCCGGCGTTGTAGTCGGCCGGGCTCTTGAACGAGTTGATCAGGATGAGCAGGAACGGGAACGCGATGGCGACGCCGATCACGATCGCGACGGCGAGGATGATCCAGTCCGTCGCGGTCTTACGCGGTTTCTGCCGCTTGAGCCGGCGGGGCTCCGGCGGAGCCGCGGTCTCGGTGCCAGGGCGGGCGATGGTGGTCGACATCAGATCTGGTTCTCCCTGCGCTCCGCGCGGTTCTGGGCGACGATGAAGAGGATGGAGACGGCGACGATGACCACCGTCAGCGCGGTCGCGATCGTGGCGCCGTATCCCACCTGCTGGCTCTGGAAGAACTCGCTGTAGGAGTAGTAGCTGGGCACCATCGTCGCGGTGCCGGGGCCGCCGCGGGTCAGCGTGTAGACCGGCCCGAAGACCTTGAGGGCCGCGATCGTACAGGTGAGGGTGACGACGAAGATCTCCGGCCGGATGATGGACACGGTGATCGAGCGGAAGCGCTGGAACCAGTTGGCCCCGTCCAGCTCCGCGGCCTCGTAGAGCTCCGGGTCGACCCGCTGCAGGGCGGCCATGAAGATGACGACCGGGTAGCCGAGCTGCACCCAGACCATGACCGCCATGATCGACGCGAGCGCCGTGTCCGGGCTGCCGAGCCAGTTGTGGGCGAACTGCCCGAGCCCGACCGCCTGCAGCATCGTGTTGAGCGCGCCGTTGTCGGGGCGCAGGATCCAGCCGATCACGATCGCCGCGATGACCACCGGCAGGATCTGCGGAAGGTAGTACGTGGCGCGGAGGAAGCTGGCCAGCCTGCCGCCGAACTTCTTGCCGATCAGGTCGAACAGCATCGCGGCGAGGACGAGGCCGACCAGGGTCGGGATGACGACCATGGCGACGATCATCGCGATCGAGTTGCCGAACGACGTCCAGAACTTGTCGTCGCCGAGCAGGCGCACCCAGTTGTTCACGCCGATGAACTTCGGCGGGCGGATGCCGCGGTAGCTCGTGAAGCTGAGGTAGATGTTCCACACCAGCGGGACCAGGACGATCACCGTCAGCAGGACGAAGCCCGGCAGCAGGTACCACCAGAACCGCCCGTGACCCCGCCCCGGCAGCAGCGACTCGCTGCGCGGCCGCGAGGACCGGCGCTCCTGCCGCGTGCGCACGCTCACGTCGACCATGCGTTCTCTCCTTCTGCGTTCCCTGTCCCCCACCGTCGAGTCCGCGGACTTTGCACGCTCCAGCGGCGTGTCGCGTGCAGTCTTCGCGGACTCGACGGTGGGGGATATGGGGAGGTGGGTGTTACTGGTTGACGATCTGGTCGACGCCGTCCTGGTACTCGGAGCCGAGTTCCTTGTTGACCGCGGCCGGGTCCTTGGTGCCGGTGACCAGCTCCTGCAGACCGGCGTTCAGCTGGTCGTAGAAGGTCGGGGTGGGCCAGTCGGGGTAGTACGCGATGCCGTCCTCACCGGTCAGGGCGTTGAAGTTCGCGATGAGCTCCTTCGACTTCTCATCCGTGATGTCGCTCAGCTTCGCTGCGACCGGGATGCCGCCGTTGTTGCCGAGGATCGCCTGGACCTTCGGGCGCATGGTGATGTCGATGAACTTCTCCGCGAGGCCCTTGTTCTTGGCCTTCTCGGGCACGACCCACATGTTGCCGGCCGAGCCGGGCGAGAGCTTCGCACCCGGGAAGAGGAACGTGCCCCACCGGTAGCCCTTGATCTCGCTGACGAAGCGGCCGTACCACCAGCTGCCGGAGTAGAAGATCGGGTACTTGCCCGCGATGAACGCCGTGCCGGCGTCCTCCGCCTTGAGGCCCGAGGCGTCCTTGGAGATGTAGCCCTTCTTGACCCAGTCGTCCACGGTCTTCGTGGCGTACGAGACCTGGGAGCCCTGCCAGTTCACCTTGCCCTTGTAGAGCTGGTAGTCGTCCACCCAGGAGCGGTCGGCCTTGGTCAGCGCCAGCTGGTACCAGAGCTGCCCGAGCGGGTACTCGGCGGCCGACTCGGCGAGCGGGGTGACGCCGTTGTCCTTGAACTTCTGGAGGGCGGCGACGAACTCGTCCGCGGTCTTCGGCACCTCGATGCCGTACTTCGCGAACATGTCCTTGTTGTAGTAGACCTCGACGTATTCGCCGTAGTTCGGGACGCCGTACCAGGAGCCAGAGCCCATGATGCCCTTGTCGTCGTAGCGGGCGGTGGTCTGCAGACTGGACGCGAGCTTCTTGTCCCAGCCGTACTTCTTCACGGCGTCGTCGAGGTTGCTGAGCAGGCCCTGGCTGGCGAGGAGTCCCGCGGTCGCGTTGCCCTTGTTGTACTCCAGCACGTCGGGCGCCTGGTCGGAGTTGAGCACCTGGGAGGCGGTCGAGCGGATCTGCTCGAAGCTCTTGGCCTCGAACTTGACCTTCGCGCCCGTCTCGGTCTCGAACTCCTTGATGGCTTCGTTCCAGGCCTTGCCCATGGCGGAGTCTTCGCTCTCGAAGTGCCACAGGGTGAGGGTCTTGCCCTTCCCGTCGGTGCTGTCGGACGACGACTGGCCGCCGGAGCATCCCGCGAGCATCAGCGCACCGGCGGCCAGAACGGCGCCGATCGCGAGGTGCCTCTTGCGCATCTGTTACCTCCTTGTAGTGGAGTGGACGCGCGTGTGCAGGCCTCGCAGCCACTCCGATGCATTTGTTGGTGAACACAACATAAGCGACACCGCGTGCGAATTGCAAGTGCGTTTTGACATGCGGTTGCGGATGTTTACTGGCCTAGCCCGTTAGTTCGAGTCAACAACAATCGCGTGTGCGGAGGTTCACGCGGCGGCGAGCGCGCGAGCGGGGTCGCCGATCAGCTCGGCGAACACGAGTTCGGCCGCACCGATCAGCAGCTGGTCCTGACCCAGTGCCGCCTCGGCGACCGTGACGCCCTCCCGCGTGGAGCGGACCGCCTCCTCCAGGAGGTCCGGGGCGCCGTGCGCCCGGGCGCCGCGGTGCAGCGCGGCGAGGAACCCGCCCAGCACGACCGCCGACGGGTTGAAGACGTTCACCGCATTGCGCGCGGCGATCTGCAGCAGCCGGTAGCCGCGTTCCAGCACCCGGAGCGCGGCCGGGTCGTCGGTGGCCGCCAGCCGCTCGGCGAGGGATGCCGCCTCCGCCGACTCCAGGCCGACAGCGGCCAGCAGCTCCGCCTGGGTGATCTCGGCCTCCAGGCATCCGCGGGCGCCGCACGAGCAGTGCCGCCCGTCGCTCTGCACGAAGGTGTGGCCGAACTCGCCGGCATAGCCGGCCGCACCGGTCAGCAGCCGACCGGCGCCGATCGCCCCGCCGCCGATGCCGGACGCCCCGCCGATCATGTACACGAGGTCGTCGACCCCGCGCCCCGCGCCGAAGGCGCTCTCGGCGCGCAGGCCGAGAACGGCCGCGTTCGCCGCCCACACCCGGTGCCCGGTCGCTTCGGCGAGCAACTCGGCGAGCGGCTCGTCCACCCAGCCGAAGTGCGTCGCCTCGCGCACCATGCCGTCGGAGAGCCGCACCTGGCCCGGTACCGCGACGCCGAGGCCAACCACGCGAGTGGTCTCCCCCGCCAGCATCCCGGCGATGCCCGCCGACGCGAGGGTCACCGTCTCGGCGACCGATCGCGCGGACGCGGTCTCGATCCGGATGCGCTTCAGCACCCTCCCGCCGAGGCCGACCAGGCCGACGATGATGGCGTCGACCTCGGGGTTCACGGCCACAGCAGCCACGCGCTCGGAGACCCGGACCACCGGGCTCGGGCGCCCGGCGCGACCGCCCGCGGGCGCCTCGTCGACCTCGACCAGCCGGAGTCCCGCGAGCTCCGCGACCAGGTCGCCGACGGTCGAGCGGTTGAGGCCGGTGAGCCGGGTCAGGTCGCTGCGCGAGAGCGCGCCGTCGCGGTGGACCAGGCCGAGGACACTCGCCAGGTTGCTGCGCCGCAGCGCATCCGTCGTCCCGCCCGACGTGGGGCGGACCGTGCTCAGATCGGATGCGGACATGGAATGACCATAACGCGCGTCCTGTGCTCGGCCGTGACGGAGGGCCGGGTGGTCACCAGCTCTCGGGCCGGGCGCCCTGCGGCACCGGTGCCGGGCGCTCCACCGTCGAGGTCAGCGCGACGACCTCGTGCGTGGCCCCGGCGCGCACCACCGCCTCCATGATCTCCAGCACGTGGAACGCCAGGTCGCCTGCGGCGCGGTGCGGGCGGTCCGTCTCGATCGCGCGCGCCAGGTCCGCGAGCCCGTAGCCGCGGCCGGCGTCGGCGTACCCGGCGGCGACCGGGACCTCGCGGAACTCCCGGTCCTCCGCCGTCGCGATGTGCACGGCGTCGGAGAACATGTTCGGGTCCGGGACGGCGATGGTCCCTGCGGTGCCGTAGACCTCGAACTTCGGGGCCTGCGTCGCCCACACCTCGAACGACACCGTGACCGTCGAGATCACACCGGAGGCGTGCTCCAGAATCGCGGTGACGTGCGTGTCCACATCCACCGGGATGCGCGACCCGGCCAGCGGACCGGTCGCGACCGTGCGCTCCCGCGACGACCGGCCGGTCGCCCCGGAGACCCGGACGACGGGCCCGAAGAACGAGACCAGGCTGGTCAGGTAGTACGGGCCCATGTCGAACAGCGGGCCGCCGCCCGGCTGGTAGTAGAACGCGGGCGCGGGATGCCACAGCTCGTGCCCGGGCGCGCTCCAGGCCACCGCGGCCGCGACCGGGTCGCCGATCCGTCCCTCGTCGAGCAGGGCTCGAGCGGTCTGGATGCCGGTGCCGAGCACCGTGTCCGGCGCGCTGCCGACGCGCACGCCGCGCGCCGCCGCGTGTTCGAGCACGGGCGCCGCCTCGGCGGTGGAGAGCGCCAGCGGCTTCTCGCCGTAGACGTGCTTGCCGGCCTCGATGGCCCTCATGGCCACGGATGCGTGCGCGGCCGGAATCGTCAGATTGAGGACCGCATCCACCCGCGGGTCGGTGAGCAGCGCATCCACCGAGAGAGCCTCGACGCCCTGCTCGGCGGCGACTGCGGACGCCCGGTCGAGGTCGAGGTCCGCCACGGCGACCAGGCGCAGGTTGGGCAGCGCCGGGAAGTGCTCGAAGTACTGCCGGCTGATGACGCCGACGCCGATGACGCCGACGTTCAGCGGGCCGCCCACAGCATCCCCCTCTCGATGATCGTGCGGACGGGCCGGCTCTCGACGATCTCCAGCCGGTGGCCCGGAGCCGAGACGAAGATGCGGCCCTTGCCCCACTGCCGCGTCCAGATCGCGGGCGAGGTGACCGGGCGGTTCCATGCGTCCCACGGGCGCACGGCCTGCGTGGTGGTGGCCAGAACGTCGTTGTACTCGTCGCTGAGCACCCAGTACTGCTCGGTGACGAGGTCGAAGTCGTCGATCCCCTCGGTGAGGGGATGCGTCTTGCCGTAGTCGGTGATGTGCACGGTGTACGGGATGTAGTTGTCCGACTGGTCGCCCACGCGCTCCGCCGGGTCCTTGCCCGCGTGGTGCGCGAACTGGCCGCCGATCATGTGCAGGTAGTCGGCGTTGTTCCGGTACGAGTCGGCGATGCCGCCGTGCCAGCCCGCCATACCGGTGCCGTTGAGGACGGCGTTGCGGAGGCCGCGGAACTCCGCATCCTCGATGGTGCTCATCGTGTTGACCTGGACCACCAGATCCACGCCGGCCATATACTCCTCGTCGGCGTAGACGGCCGTGCCCTCCTCGACGCGGACGTCGAAGCCGTTCTCGCGGAGGAACGGCAGGAACAGGTCCGTCGTCTCGACGGGCATGTGCCCGTCCCAGCCTCCGCGGACGATCAATGCGTGCGTGCTCATGCTTCCTTCCGGTGGTGCGACGACGCCATCTGTTCCTGAGTTGTTCGGGTCGTTCGCGGCGATCCGCCCGAAGAACTCAGGAATCGTTGGCGGGGGTCGGTGGGGGTCAGGGGATCGGGGTCCAGGCGCTGGACGCGGCGGCGCTGCGCTCGACGGCGTCGAGGACGCGCTGGATGTGGAGGCCGTCGGCGAAAGACGGCTCGGGGTCGCGGCCCTCCGCGACGGCGGTGACGAAGTCGACCACCTCGTGACTGAACGCGTGCTCGTAGCCGATCGCGTGTCCGGTCGGCCACCAGTTCGCCATGTAGGGATGCTCGGGCTCGGTCACCAGGATGCGCGTGAAGCCCTGCTCCCCCGCCGGCGCGGTCGCGTCGTAGAACTCGAGCTCGTTCATCGCCTCGAGGTCGAAGGCGATCGCTCCCCGGGAGCCGCTCAGCTCGATCCGCAGCGCGTTCTTGCGGCCGGTCGCGTAGCGCGTCGCCTCGAACGCGCCGAGCGCTCCCGCGGCGGCCCCGCCGGTCAGGCGTCCGGTGAACCAGGCCGCGTCGTCCACGGTCACGCGTCCGCGCTCGTCGGACGCCGTGCCCGAGAGGCCGACGGTCTCGCCGAGCAGCGGGCGCTCCTCCACGAAGGTCGCGAGCGTGCCCGACACGCCGCTCAGCCGCGAGCCGGTGAGATGCTCGATCAGGTCGACCGCGTGCGCCCCGATGTCGCCGAGCGAGCCGGAACCGGCGGACGCCTTGTCCAGGCGCCAGGTCATCGGGCCCTCCTCATCGCGCAGCCAGTCCTGGAGGTACAGCGCCCGGAACTGACGGATCTCACCGAGCCTCCCCTCCTGCACCAGCCGGCGGGCGAACCCGATCGCCGGCACGCGCCGGTAGCTGAAGCCGACCATCGACCGCACACCGTTCGCGGCTGCGCGCTCGGCGGCCTCCGTCATCGCCTCGGCCTCGGCGACCGTGTTGGCGAGCGGCTTCTCGCAGAGCACGTGCTTGCCCGCCTCGAGCGCCGCGATGGCGATGTCGGCGTGGCTGTCTCCGGGGGTGCAGATGTCGATCACGTCGATGCCGGGGTCCTCGATCGCAGCGCGCCAGTCCGTCTCCGCGCGCTGCCAGCCGAAGCGGCGACGGGCATCCTCCACGCGCTCCGCGTCGCGGCCGACGATCGTCGCCATCACCGGCTCAGCGGGCAGGTCGAAGAAGCGCGGGGCGGTGCGCCATCCCTGCGAGTGCGCGGCGCCCATGAAGCCGTAGCCGATCATGGCGACGTTCAGTCGCGGCGTGTCGTCGGTCATCGTCGGCCCTCCTCTGGCGTACCCGAGCGACGCTAGGACGCGTCCCTCCGGTCGGGCAAGTTTCGGAAGAGACTTGGAAAACTTTCGCTGCTCAGGTGCGGGGCGGCGCCGTGGAACCCCGTTCGATCAGCGTCGTTGCCAGCTCCAGCCGGCTGCTCTCGACCTCGCCCGCTCGCAGCCGCAGCGCCAGGCGCGTCGCCTCCTCGGCCATCTCCTGCAACGGCTGCCGGACGGTCGTCAGCGGCGGCCGGGCCCAGGATGCGGAGGGCGCGTCGTCGAAGCCGACCACCGAGACGTCGCCCGGCACGTCCAGTCCCAGCGCGAACGCGGCGTCGTACACGCCGAGCGCCTGCATGTCGTTGGCGCAGACGATCGCGGACGGCCGGTCCGCCGCATCCAGCAGCCGTCGCCCCTCGCGCTCGCCGTCCTGGCGCGAGAAACCGCCGCCTCCGACGTGCGCCGGGACCGGGACTCCGGCCTCCTGCAGCGCCGCCTGGAACCCGGCGAGCCGCGCGCGTGAGCACATCAGGTCGGGCGGCCCGCCGATGGCCGCGATGCGCCGGTGGCCGAGGGCCAGCAGGTGGCGGGTGGCTGCGAGACCGCCCGCCCAGTTGGTGGCGCCGATGGCGGGTACGTCGGCAGGCGGGTCGCCCGCCGGGTCGACCACGACGAACGGGATGTTGCGCGTGCGGAGCTGGCGGCGGTGGTCGGCGGTGAGGTTCGAGAACTGCAGCACGATCGCGATCGGCTTGCGCCGCAGCACGCCGGTGATCAGCTCGTCGCCGACGGCGTGATGGTCACCGATGGTCGACAGCGTCATCGCCAGGCCGTTCTCGCGGGTCACGCGCTCCACCCCGCGGATCACCTCGACGGACCACTCGCTCGCCAGGTTCTCGATGACGAGCTCCACCGCCTCGCCGCGTTCGGCATCCACCCCCGGCGGGCGTAGCCGGAGTCGTGGAGGAGGTCCTCGACGCGGCGGCGGGTGGCGGCGGACACCCCCGGGCGGCCGTTGAGCACCTTGGACACGGTCGAAAGCGACACGGACGCCTCGCGCGCGATCGCCTCCAGCGTGGGGCGGGTGGGAGCGGACATGGTGCCACTGTCGCACATCCGCGAGCGGCGATAGCCACGGCCTGTGCCACAATGACGGCCACGCCGTCCAGGCCGCGGTGTACCCCACCGCCTGGACCGCTCCGCAGAAACCCGCGCCGAAAGCGAGACCGATGCCGCTCACCGATCTGACCCACGCCGAACTGCTCACCTTCCGCCCCGAGGTCGACGAGCCCGCCGACTTCGACGCCTTCTGGGAGCGCACCATCGCCGAGGCGCGCGCCGCGGGCGGGGTGCCCGAGCTGACGCCCGCCGACACCCCCGTCACGCAGCTCGTCGTCGAGGACCTGGTCTTCCCCGGGTTCGGCGGGGAACCGGTGCGGGCGTGGGTGTCGCGCCCCCTGGATGCGGCCGGCCCGCTGCCCGCGGTGGTCCAGTTCCAGGGCTACGGCGGCGGCCGCGGCCTGCCCGGCGAGAACGTCGCGTGGGCGCTCGCCGGCTACGTGCACGTCTTCGTCGACACACGCGGCCAGGGCAGCGGATGGGGCAGCGGCGGCGACACGCCCGATCCGCACGGGTCGGGTCCGGCGACCCCGGGCGTCATGACGCGCGGCATCCACTCCCCCGAGACCTACTACTACCGGCGGGTGTTCACGGACGCCGTGCGCGCGGTGGACGCCACCCGCGACCTGCCGTTCGTGGACGCGGCGCGTGTCTCGCTGACCGGCGGCAGCCAGGGCGGCGGGATCGCCCTCGCAGCGGCGGCTCTCTCGGGCGACGTCTTCGCGGTGCTGCCCGACGTGGCGTTCCTCTGCGCCTTCCGCCGCGGCGTGGAGGTCGCGGTGGGCGGTCCGTACCAGGAGGTGGCGACGTACCTGTCCGTGCACCGCGACCAGGTCGAGCAGGTGTTCCGGACGCTGTCGTACTTCGACGGGGTCAACTTCGCGCGCCGCATCCACGCGCCGTCGCTGTTCTCGGTGGCGCTGATGGACACGGTGGTGCCGCCGTCGACGACGTTCGCGGCGTACAACCACCTCGCTGCGGAGGATCGTGCGATCGAGGTGTACGGGTTCAACGACCACGAGGGCGGTGGCGCGGCGCAGTGGCGGGCGCAGGCGCTCTGGCTGGCGGCGCGGCTGAACCGCTGACGCGCCTCGCCGAGTGGTGACTCGTGGCGCTAATCCGCGTCGAGTCGCGACATGATGTCACCACTCGGCGGGAGGACGGACGGACGCACGGCGCGAGTGGTGACTCGTGGCGCCTATCCGCGCCGAGTTGCGACATGATGTCACCACTCGGCGGGAGGGCGGACGGACGAGACGCCCGGACGGACGGACCCGGACCGCGACGGCATCAGGCGGAGGCGGGCGGCGCGGTCGTACCGCGGCGTACGAGGCGCGTGGGGAGGCGGAGGTGCGTCCGCTCGGGGGTCTCGCCGCCCATGAGGGCGAGCAGTAGGTCGGCGGCCGCCGCCCCGAGGCTCTGCATCGGCTGGCGCACGGTGGTGAGCGGCGGGCTGTACTGCGACGCCTCCGGCACGTCGTCGAAGCCGATCACGGACAGGTCGCGCGGCACGTCGAGGCCCACTTCGGCGGCGACCTCCATCACCGCGATCGCCGAGATGTCGTTGGCGGCGAACACCGCGGTCGGCCGGTCCGGCCGCGTGAGCAGCGGCAGCGCCACCGCCTTCACGGTGTCGTGCTCGTAGCGGCCCACCGCGACGAGCGACGGGTCGAACGGGATGCCGGCCTCGCTGAGCGCACGGCGGTACCCGGCGTCGCGGAGGCTGGAGGAGCGCAGGTCCGGACGTCCGGCCACATAGGCGATGCGCCGGTGGCCCAGTCCGATGAGGTACGCGATCGCGTTGCGGGCGCCGCCGAAGCTGTCCGACTCGACGGTCGGCACGTCCGCCCGCCCGGTGTGCGGGTCGATGGCGACGATGGGCACGTCGGCATTGGCGTTCACGACGGTCGGCGTCACCATGATGACCCCGTCGATGAGCGTGCCGCTGAGCCGGCTGAGCGAGCGCCGCTCCCACCCCTCGCTCGACGGCTGCCTGGAGCCGCTGTAGGCGAGGAGGTCGTAGCGGGACTCGTGCAGCGCCGCACCGACGCCCTTCAGGATCTCGGCGGAGAACGGCTCGAAGTCCGCGACGAGCACCCCGATCACGCCCGTGCGGCGCGATCGCATGCTGCTGGCGACGAGGCTGGACTCGTATCCGAGCTCCTGCACCACCTGCAGCACGCGCTCCACGGTCTCCACTGCGACGCCGTACCGGCCGTTGACCGCCTTCGACACCGTCGCAACGGAGACGCCGGCCGCTTCGGCCACGTCATTGATCGTCGGACGCCGTCCCATGCCGCCCGAGTGTACCGTAGAAAAGGTTTTCGAAAACGTTTGACACCGTACCCACCGCTTGCGACACTCCTGTCGTCCCCACCTCAACGAAGAGAACAGGTTGGAATCACATGAAAGGCACCAAGCTCCTCACCGGAGCGGCCGTCGTGATGGCCGGCGCGCTCGCCCTCACCGGGTGCAGCGGAGGCTCCGACAGCTCGAGCAGCAACGGCAAGGTCAGCATGACCCTCTGGCAGAACTCCACCACCGGCCCCGGCCAGGAGTTCTGGAAGAACGCCGTCGCGGCATTCGAGAAGAAGAACCCGAACGTCACCATCAAGGTCCAGTCGATCCAGAACGAAGACCTCGACGGCAAGCTCCAGACCGCGCTGAACTCCGGCGACGCCCCCGACATCTTCCTGCAGCGAGGCGGCGGCAAGATGGCGGCGATGGTCAACGCCGGTCAGCTCATGGACATCACCGGCAAGGTGTCGTCCGAGACCAAGAAGAACATCTCCGAGGGCTCCTTCAAGGCGGAGACCTACCAGGACAAGGTGTGGGCCATGCCCATCGCCGTGCTCCCGGGCGGACTGTTCTACAGCCAGGACCTGTTCAAGGCCGCCGGCATCACCGACGCGCCCAAGACGATCAGCGACCTGAACGACGACGTCACCAAGCTCAAGGGCACCGGCGTCGCCCCCATCGCGCTCGGCGCGAAGGACGCCTGGCCCGCCGCCCACTGGTTCTACTGGTTCGCGCTCCGCGAGTGCGCCGGTTCGACCATGGAGAAGACGGCCGACTCGAAGTCGTTCTCGGACGGCTGCTGGCTGAAGGCGGCGGAGGACCTGCAGAAGTTCGCCGCGCAGAAGCCCTTCAACGACGGCTTCCTCACCACGTCCGCTCAGCAGGGCGCGGGCAGCTCGGCCGGCCTCGTGGCCAACCACAAGGCCGCGATGGAGCTCATGGGCGCCTGGGACCCGGGAGTGATCGCCTCCCTGACGCCGGACCAGAAGCCGCTGCCCGACCTCGGCTTCTACCCGTTCCCGGAGGTTCCGGGCGGCAAGGGCGAGCCGGGCTCGATCATGGGCGGCGTCGACGGGTACTCGTGCTCCGTCAAGGCCCCCAAGGAGTGCGCCGACTTCCTCAACTTCGTGGCCACCACGGACCAGCAGGAGGCCTACTACAAGGCCTTCAACGCCCCGCCGGTGAACTCCGAGGCGCAGAAGGTCGTCACCGAGCCCTACCTGCAGGATGTGCTGAAGGCCTACAACGCGGCCCCGTTCGTCTCGCAGTGGCTCGACACGGTCCTCGGTCAGAACGTCGGCAACGCGCTCAACGTGGCGGTCGTCGACATGCTGGCCGGCAAGAGCGACCCGAAGCAGCTCATCCAGGCGGCCAACGACGCCGCCAAGAAGGGCTGAGGGGAAACCTCGTGACCAACATCCGCGAGAACACCACCGGCACCGCGCCGGCCGCGGGTCTCGCGCAGCACGGCGGGGGCGACGCGATCGCGTCGTCCCCGTCGCGGCAGCGCCGCCCCCGCACGGGCCGCTGGTCCGGACGTCTCGAGATCGCGCTCCTCGCCGGGCCTGCGGTCATCGTCTTCCTGGGCTTCGTGATCGCCCCCGTCGTGATGGCGGCCTACTACGGCTTCTACCGCTGGGCGGGATACGGCCCCCCGACCGACTTCGTCGGCCTCCAGAACTACGTCACCATCCTGACCGACTCCGCGTTCCAGCAAGCGCTCGGGCACAACGTCTTCATCGTCGTGATGTCGATCGTGCTGCAGGGTCCGATCGCGATCCTCCTGGCCCTGCTGCTCAACCGCAAGATGCGCGGGCAGTCGATCATCCGCGTCCTGATCTTCGTGCCCTACGTCATCGCCGAGGTGGTCGTCGGCACCGGCTGGAGCCTGATGCTCGCCACCAACGGCGCGCTGAACGGCATGCTGAAGAACCTCGGCCTCGACTCCCTGGTGCACGACTGGCTCTCCGACCCGAGCCTCGCGATCTGGACCCTGATGGGCATCCTGACCTGGAAGTACGTCGGCTTCGCCGTCATCCTCTTCCTCGCCGGCCTCCAGGGCATCCCCGAGGAGCTCTACGAGGCGGCCGCGCTCGACGGCGCGACCTACTGGCAGATCCAGCGGCGCATCACGCTGCCGCTGCTCGGCCCGACCCTCCGCATCTGGGCGTTCCTGTCGATCATCGGCGCACTCCAGCTGTTCGACCTCGTCTACATCATCTGGGGCCAGTACGTCGCGTCGACGGCCGGCACCTCCACCATGGCGACCTACATGGTCGCGAACGGCCGTAACGCCGGCAACTTCGGCTACGGCAACGCCGTCGCCGTCGTGATCTTCCTGATCTCGCTCGTCGTTGCCCTCGTCTACCAGCGGTTCGTGCTGCGGCGCGACACCGCGGGCGCCCTCACCGGTGACAGCCGGAAGGCGCAGCGCGCAGAAAGGAAGGGACGATGACGACCCTCACCGCCACCCCGGAGCCCACCCTCCCCGGCGCCACGCGGCGCAAGGAGAAGGGCCTCCCCTGGGGCTCCCCGATCATCTACTTCGTCGCGCTCGTCGTGATCGCGCTGATGCTGGTGCCGATCGCGTACATCGTGCTCGGCGGCTTCCGCACCAACTCGCAGATCACCGTGGACCCGGCCGGGTTCCCGAACCCGTGGAACGTCGACAACTACCTGAGCGTGCTCAGCGGCGCCACGTTCTGGCAGGAGGTGGGCAACTCGACGATCGTCGCCGTGGTGACGACCCTCGGCGTGATCATCCTGGGGCTCATGGCGAGCTACGTCCTTGCCCGCTACAAGTTCCGCGGCCGGGGCTTCCTCTACGCGCTGTTCGCCGCCGGGCTCATGTTCCCGATCACGGTCGCCATCACGCCGCTGTACATCGTGGTGCGCAACCTCGGCCTGATGAACTCGCTGGGCGGCGTCATCCTGCCGCAGATCGCGTTCGCGCTGCCGACGACGATCATCATCCTGGTGCCGTTCCTGCGGGCCATCCCGGACGAGATCGAGGAGGCCGCCTTCATCGACGGCTGCAGCCGGCTCGGCTTCTTCTGGCGGATGGTGCTCCGGCTCTCGCTTCCGGGCGTGATCACCGTCGGCATCCTGGCCTTCATCGCCAGCTGGAACAGCTACCTCCTGCCGCTCTTCCTGCTCAACAACGAGGCGACGTTCACGCTGCCGCTGGGAGTGCAGGCGTTCTCGTCGCAGTACTCCCAGGACACGGCGAAGGTGCTGGCCTTCACGTCGCTGTCCATGATCCCGGCGCTGGTGTTCTTCAGTCTGTTCGAGCGCCGTATCGTCGGCGGCCTGACCGGCGCCGTCAAGGGCTGACGCCCGACCTCCTTCAGAAGTGTGAGATCGACATGACCGAATCCCTTCCGCGCCCTTCTGCGCCCTCCGAGCGGGTCCGCGGCCTCCTCGCCGAGATGACCCTCGACGAAAAGCTCGCGCAGCTCGTCGGCTACTGGGTCGACAAGGGCGACGAACTGGTCGCGCCCATGGCGGGCGAGATGGGCAACCCCGGCGCCTACGCCGACGTCACCGCGCACGGCCTCGGTCAGCTCACCCGCGTCTACGGCACCCGGCCGGTCGACCCGGCCGAGCGCGCATCCTGGCTCTGGGCCGAGCAGCGGCGACTGAAGGAGGAGACCCGGCTGGGGATCCCCGCGCTGGTGCACGAGGAGTGCCTGACCGGCCTCGCGGCGTGGAAGGCGGCCACCTTCCCGACGCCGCTGGCCTGGGGCGCCTCCTTCGACCCGGAGCTGGTGGAGGAGATGGCCGCGCTGATCGGCCTCTCGATGCACGAGCTGGGCATCCACCAGGGTCTCGCTCCCGTCCTGGACGTCATCCGCGACCCGCGCTGGGGCCGCGTCGACGAGTGCATCGCCGAGGACCCGTACGTGGTCGGCACGCTCGGCACCGCCTACGTGCGGGGCCTGCAGGGCGCCGGGGTGCACGCGACGCTGAAGCACTTCGTCGGCTACTCGGCCTCGCAGGCCGGACGCAACCACGCCCCGGTGCACGCCGGACCGCGCGAGGTGCGCGACACCCTCCTCCAGCCGTTCGAGATGGCGGTCCGGGATGGCGGGGTGCGGTCGGTGATGAACTCGTACGCCGAGATCGACGGCGTCCCCGTCGGCGCGTCCCCCGAGTACCTGACCGGCATCCTGCGCGACGAGTGGGGCTTCGAAGGGACGGTGGTCTCCGACTACTTCTCGGTCGCCTTCCTGCACGCCATGCACGGCGTCGCGGCAGACCTCGGCGAGGCGGCCGCCCTGGCGCTGGCCGCCGGCATCGACGTCGAGCTGCCGACCGGCGACGCGTTCCTCGAGCCG
Source organism: Leifsonia xyli subsp. cynodontis (assembly GCF_050632205.1). Taxonomy (GTDB): domain Bacteria; phylum Actinomycetota; class Actinomycetes; order Actinomycetales; family Microbacteriaceae; genus Leifsonia; species Leifsonia xyli_D. The sequence continues at coordinate 169,141 of NZ_CP192578.1, read as the reverse complement.
CTGGCGTCGCGCATCCGCTCGGGCGAGGTGGACGAGTCGCTCGTCGATCGCGCCGTGCTGCGCGTCCTGGCGCAGAAGGAGGAGCTCGGGCTGCTGGATGCGACGTTCGACGAGCCCCCGACATCCATCGACCTCGACACCCCCGCGCACCGGGATGTGGCCCTGCGGCTGGCCGAGGAGTCGCTCGTGCTGCTCACCAACGACGGCACGCTGCCGCTCGGCCCGGCCCCGGCCCGCATCGCCGTGCTCGGCCCGAACGCCGATGCGCCCGAGGCGCTGATGGGCTGCTACTCGTTCGCGAACCACGTGCTCGCGCACCACCCCGATGTGCCGCTCGGCTTCGAGCTGCCGTCGGTGCTGGATGCGGTGCGCGGCGAGTTCCCGTCGGCGACCGTCGCGCATGAGCGCGGCTGCGACGTGGAGGGCGACGACCGCTCCGGCATTCCCGCCGCGGCGGCCGCGGCGAGCGCGGCGGACGTCGCGCTCGTGGTGGTCGGCGACCGCGCCGGGCTGTTCGGTCGCGGGACGGTCGGCGAGGGCAACGACGTGGAGAGCCTCGAGCTCCCGGGCATCCAGCGCGAACTCGTCGAGCGGGTCGTCGCGACCGGCACCCCCGTGGTGCTCGTCGTGCTCTCCGGCCGGCCGTACGCGATCGGCTGGGCGGTGGAGGGCGTGACCGCGCCGGCCGCCGTGCTGCAGGCGTTCTTCCCGGGCGAGGAGGGCGGGCGCGCCCTGGCGGCGGTCCTCTCGGGCCGAGTCTCCCCGTCCGGTCACCTGCCGGTCTCGCTCCCCGCTCGGCCGGCGCCCAGCCGTACTCGTACCTGCACCCGGTGCTCGGCGGCCCGAACGAGATCACCAGTGCCGACAGCACCCCGGTGCTGCCGTTCGGCCACGGGCTGTCGTACACGACGTTCGAGCGCTCGGAGCTGACGGTGGATGCGGAGGTCGCCGCGGGCGGCACGTTCAGCGCGAGCGTCCGCATCCGGAACACCGGTGACCGCGCCGGCACCGACCTGGTGCAGCTGTACGCGCGGGATGTGCACGCCAGTGTCACGCGTCCGGTCGCCCAGCTGCTCGGCTACCGCCGGGTGGAGCTGGCGCCGGGCGAGGAGGCCGTGGTGCGCTTCGCCGTGCCGACCACACGGCTCGCGTTCTCCGACCCGTCGCTCCGCCGCATAGTGCAGCCCGGGGCCGTGGAACTGTGGGCGGGACCCTCGTGCGATGAGCGCGAGACGTCCGCCGACCTGCGGATCAGCGGCCCGGTGCACGTCGTCACCCCGGCGGACGCCCGCCTGGTGACGACGGAGGTCGAGACGGCTACGGTGGGCGCTGTCTTCACGGACGCGCTCTGAGTAGTGGCGCTGCACGGCCACTACGGTATAAGTTTTACGAAACAACAAATCATCGACGACGCTGAAGGAACACCCATGAGCCTCACCCCCACCCGCGCCGACAAGTTCTCGTTCGGTCTGTGGACCATCGGCTACAACGGCACCGACCCGTTCGGCGGCCCCACCCGCCCCCAGCTCGACGTGGTCGAGGCGGTGCACAAGCTCGACGAGCTCGGCGCCTACGGCCTCACCTTCCACGACGACGACCTGTTCGCCTTCGGCTCCACCGACGCCGAGCGCCAGAAGCAGATCGACCGGCTGAAGCAGGCCCTCTCGGACACCGGCGTCATCGTGCCGATGGTGACCACCAACCTGTTCAGCGCGCCGGTCTTCAAGGACGGCGGCTTCACCTCCAACGACCGCGCGGTCCGTCGCTTCGCGCTCCGCAAGGTGCTGCGCAACCTCGACCTGGCGGCCGAGCTCGGCGCCAAGACGTTCGTCATGTGGGGCGGCCGCGAGGGCGCCGAGTACGACTCGGCCAAGGACATCCGCGCCGCGCTCGAGCGCTACCGCGAGGCCGTCAACCTGCTCGGCGACTACGTCACCGACAAGGGCTACGACATCCGCTTCGCCATCGAGCCGAAGCCGAACGAGCCGCGCGGCGACATCCTGCTGCCGACCCTCGGCCACGCGCTCGCGTTCATCGAGTCGCTGGAGCGCCCGGAACTCGTCGGCCTCAACCCCGAGGTCGGCCACGAGCAGATGGCGGGCCTGAACTTCGCCGCCGGCATCGCCCAGGCGCTGTACCACGGCAAGCTCTACCACATCGACCTCAACGGCCAGCGCGGCATCAAGTACGACCAGGACCTCGTGTTCGGTCACGGCGACCTGCAGAACGCCTTCGCCCTCGTCGACCTGCTCGAGAACGGCGGCCCGAACGGCGGTCCGGCCTACGACGGCCCCCGCCACTTCGACTACAAGCCGTCGCGCACCGAGGACATCACGGGCGTGTGGGAGTCCGCCGCGGCGAACATGCGCACCTACCTGCTGCTCAAGGAGCGGGCGGCGGCGTTCCGCGCCGACCCCGAGGTGCAGGAGCAGCTGGAGGCGTCCCGCGTCGTCGAGCTGTCGCGTCCGACCCTCGGCGAGGGCGAGACGTACGACGACCTGCTCGCCGACCGCAGCGCCTTCGAGGACTTCGACGCGAGCGCGTACTTCGGCGGCAAGGGCTTCGGCTTCGTCCGCCTGCAGCAGCTGGCCCTCGAGCACCTGCTCGGCGCCCGCTGACCCTCCCCTCACCCACCCCCGCCGAGGTGCACGTCGCGTCGCAGCGACGGGCACCTCGGCGTGCTGAAAGGACACGCGCGTGACGTTGGTCGCGGGAGTCGACTCGTCGACCCAGAGCTGCAAGGTGGTCGTGCGCGACCTCGAGACCGGTGCCCTGGTGCGCTCGGGGCGCGCCGCGCATCCCGACGGCACCGAGGTCGACCCGGCGGCGTGGTGGTCCGCGCTGCAGGAGGCCCTGGAGGCCGCAGGCGGGCTCGGCGACGTCGACGCGATCTCGATCGCCGGCCAGCAGCACGGCATGGTGGTGCTGGATGCGGAGGGCCGCGTCATCCGCGACGCCCTGCTCTGGAACGACACGCGCTCGGCCCAGGCCGCCCGTGACCTGATCGACGAGGTCGGGGCCGACGAGTACGCCGCTCGCGTCGGGGTGGTGCCGGTGGCATCCTTCACCGCGACCAAGCTGCGCTGGCTGCGGGATGCGGAGCCGGCGAACGCCGAGCGCGTCGCGGCGGTCGCGCTCCCTCACGACTGGCTGACCTGGCGCCTGCGCGGCTACGGCCCGGCGGGCGAGAGCGAGCTCGGGCCGGACCTCGAGGCGCTGACCACCGACCGCTCCGACGCGAGCGGGACCGCGTACTGGAGCGCCGCCACCGGCGCGTACGATCTCGACCTCTTCTCGCGCGCGCTCGGGCGGCCGGGCCGCGAGGCCGGCGGTTCGGGCGACGGCGTCATCCTGCCCCGCGTGCTCGGGCCGTCGGAAGCGGCCGGTCGCACCCCGTCCGGCGTGCTGGTCGGGCCGGGTGCCGGCGACAACGCGGGCGCGGCCCTCGGCCTCGGCGCGGCGGAGGGCGACGTCGTCGTCTCGATCGGGACGTCCGGGACCGTGTTCGCGGTGACGGATGCGCCGGTCGCCGATCCGTCGGGAACGGTCGCCGGCTTCGCCGACGCGTCCGGTGTCTCGCTCCCGCTCATCGCGACCCTCAACGCGGCGCGCGTGCTCGGCTCGATCGCCGGGGTGCTCGGCGTCGACCACGACCGGCTCGCCGAGCTGGCGCTGACGGCCGAGCCCGGATCCGGCGGGGTCGTGCTGGTGCCCTACTTCGAGGGCGAGCGGACGCCGAACCTGCCGGACGCGAAGGCCAGCATCCACGGCCTCACGCTCGCGTCGACCACACCGGCCAACCTCGCCCGGGCCGCGATCGAGGGGATGCTGTGCGGGCTCGCCGACGGCCTGGACGCTGTGCGGTCCGTGGGCGTCCGCGAGCGGCGCATCCTGCTCATCGGCGGTGCGGCGCAGAACCCCGCGGTGGCGCAGGTCGCGGCGCAGGTGTTCGACGCGCCCGTCGAGGTGCCGGCGCCGGGCGAGTACGTCGCCGACGGCGGAGCCGTGCAGGCCGCCTGGGCCCTGACGGGCACCCGCCCCTCCTGGACCGTCGCGACCGCGGCGTCCCTCCCCGTCGACACGCGCTCCGTCATCCGCACCCAGTACGCCGCCGCCCGCGCCTGACCACCTCTCCTGGGCTCACCCCCCACCGTCGAGTCCGCGAAGTTTGTGCGCTGCACCGGCGTGTCGCGTGCAAGGTTCGCGTACTCGATGGGGGCGGAGTCGGCGCGGGGGCGGAGTCGGCGCGGGGGCCGAAGCTGCGCGGGCGCGGGGTCAGGCGGCGGCGGACTCGGCGAGGGCGGAGAGCGCCGACGCTGCGAGGGTGGCCGGCGGCGCGTCGACGGTCAGCGTGAGGTGGCGCTCGTCGTCCGCGGGCGGCTCGAGGAGGTCGAGCTGGCTCTGCAGCATCCCCGCCTTCATGAAGTGGTGCTCGCGGGCCGCGAGGCGCTCCCCCAGAAGGGCGGGCGTTCCGGCCAGGTGCAGGAAGAGCACGTCGTCGCGACGGAGCACGTCGCGATAGCGCCGCGTCAGCGCCGAGCACGCGATGACGACGGGGCGTCCGGCCGTCAGCCGCCCGTCCATCCACTCGGCGATGGCGGCCAGCCAGGGCGCGCGGTCCTCGTCGGTGAGCGGGATGCCCCGCCCCATCCGCTCGACGTTCGCCGCCGGGTGCAGGGCGTCGCCCTCGAGCAGCTCCCACCCGAGACGCTCGGCGAGGAGCGCAGCGACGGTCGACTTGCCGCACCCCGCGACGCCCATCACGACGACCGCGCGCACCGGGGTCACCCGAGGCCGCCGACGAAGATGCTCAGGATCAGGACGCCCGCGAGGCCGACGAGCGAGATCAGGCACTCGAGCACCGTCCAGCTCTTCAGCGTCTGCGGGATGCTGAGGCCGAGGTACTCCTTGACCAGCCAGAACCCGGCATCGTTGACGTGCGACAGGAAGACCGAGCCGGCTCCGATCGCCAGCACCATGAGCGACACCATCGGCGTCGACAGGTGCGCGGTGAGCGGCAGCAGGATGCCCGCGGCCGTCACGGTCGCGACCGTCGCCGATCCCGTGGCGACGCGGATGAGCGCGGCGACCGTCCAGGCGAGCAGCAGCACGACGATGCCGCTGGCGCCGGTCGCCCAGCCCGCGATGACCTGGCCGATGCCCGTGTCGACGAGCACCTGCTTGAAGCCGCCGCCGGCGCCGACGATGAAGATGATGCCCGCGATGGGCGGGAGCGACGAGGCGAGGCTGGTCTGGATGGCCTTGCGGTCCATCCCGCCGCCGACGCCGAGCAGGAACAGCCCGGCCAGGACCGCGATCGTCAGCGCGATGACCGGAGTGCCCAGGAAGTCGAGCGCGACCTTCCACACCGGCGCAGCGCTCGGCGACGCGATGTCGGCGACCGCCTTGGCCAGCATGAGCACGACCGGCAGCAGGATGCTGACGAGCGCCGCGGCGAACGACGGACGGCGACGGGTCTCGATCTCCTCCTCGTCGGGGACGAACAGCGCGGGGACGCCGACCGGCACCCAGCGGGCGGCCAGCTTGCTGAACAGCGGACCCGCGATCGCGATCGTCGGGATGGCGACGAGCACGCCGAAGGCGAGGGTCAGCCCGAGGTTCGCGCCGAGGGCGCCGATGGCGACCAGCGGACCCGGGTGCGGCGGCACCAGACCGTGCATCGCGGACAGACCCGCGATCGTCGGCAGGGCGATCCGCATCAGCGGCAGACCGGAGCGGCGGGTCACCAGGATGATGACCGGCATCAGCAGCACGAGGCCGACCTCGAAGAACATCGGTAGGCCGATGATCGCGCCGACCCCGCCCATGGTCCAGGGCAGCAGGCGGGCACTGGTGCGTGAGACGAGCGTGTCGACGATGCGGTCGGCGCCGCCGGAGTCGGCGAGCAGCTTGCCGTACATGGCACCGAGTCCGATGAGCACGCCGACGCTGCCCATCGTGTTGCCGAAGCCGGTGATGAAGCTCGCGATGGCGCCGTCCGCCGCCAGGCCGCCGACGAGTCCCGCGACGAGCGAGCCGAGGAGCAGGGAGAGGAACGGATGGAGCTTGAGCCAGGTGATGAGGATGACGATCACCGCGATGCCGGCGAGCGCGGCGACGATGAGCTGGCCCTCGGGGGCGGTGGGATGGGGCGCGGGCGCGGGGGCCGCGGCTGCGGCGAGGCGCGTGAGCAGTGCTGTGGTCATGAACGTCCTTGGTCGTGATACCGATGGGGCAGGAACACTCTAGGAATAAATCCGATTTGTGTCTAATCAATGAACGTAATTTCAGACATACCGACGAGAAGACACGCTTTGACCCGACGACACCCGGCCCCCGATAATGAAGGCGTGACCCAGCCGACGCCCGGTTCCCTGCACGAGCAGGCCCTGTCGTCCGTGGGCGCGCGGATCGTCTCCGGCGACATCCCGGTCGGCACCGTGCTCACGCCCGAGGGCCTGGGCATCTCGCGGACGGTCCTGCGCGAATGCATCCGCGTGCTCGAGTCGCTGGGCCTGGTGCAGGCCCGCCGGCGACGCGGGACGGTGGTCATGCCGGAGACGGCGTGGCAGGCGCTCGATCCGCGCATCCTGAGCTGGCGGCTCGCCGGGCCGGACCGCCTCACCGCCCTCGGCGACCTCAGCGAGCTGCGCCTAGCCGTCGAACCGATCGCCGCCCGGCTGGCGAGCGCGCGGGCGACACCCGCCCAGTGCGGCCAGCTGACGGCGGCGATCGTCGGGATGTCCGCGACGCAGCGGTCGGCCGACCACGACGAGTACCTGGCGCACGACCGCGACTTCCATCGGGTGCTGCTCGAGGCATCCGGCAACCCCGTGTTCTCGGCGCTGAGCGACGCCGTGGCGGAGGCCCTGATCGGCCGGACGGCGCACTCGCTCATGCCCCACACCGCGAACCCGGAGGCGATCCGCCTGCACGAGGAGGTCGCGGCGGCCGTGCGGCGCGGGGATGCGGCAGCCGCCGAGCAGGCGATGCGCGCCATCGTCGAGGAGGCGGACGCGGCGGTACAGCGCGTCGCGCGCTGACGGCACCGGCGCGGGCATCGTCGAACTCCGTCAGGGGGACCGGTCAGCGGCGCAGGATGCGCGGACCGACCACCCAGGCGAGCGCGCAGAGGACCGCGGACACGGCGAAAGCGCCGACGAACGGCCAGGGTCCGCCGATCTCGCGGAGGGCGACGAAGACGATCGCGGTCGCGGCGAGTGCCACGGCAGAACCGGTCGCATCCGCGATGGACAGCGCCGAACTGTTGAAGCCCTGGTCGTCGTCGGTCGAGTACTCGAGCGTCAGCACGCCGAGCCGCGGGTACAGGATGCCCATGCCGCCGCCCGCGAACGCCCAGGCGAACACGGCGACCGCCGGGCTCAGGTGCCAGATCGCCGTCGCGGTGAGGGCGGCGAGCGCGATCGTCAGCCCGGCGGCGCCGAGCCGCGCGGCCGCGCGGTGGGAGATCCGCGGGAAGTGCCCCTGCACCCACGACGCGCCCGACCAGGTCAGCCCCGCCGCCGTCAGTGCCAGTCCGGCGATCGCGGCCGAGAGCCCGTAGCCGGCCACCAGGAGGAGGGGGACGTACACTTCGGAGGCGAAGAACGTCCCGGCGATCAGCGCGCGCGTCAGGATGACGCTCGGCAGCCCGCGCCGCGCCAGCAGGGTCCCGCGGGGAACCAGCGGCCGGATGGCGATCGCGGCGAGCGCGGCGGCCAGCACGGGAACGATCCACTGCACCGGTCCGGTCGCCTCGGCCGCGAGCGTGAGCGCCAGCACGGCGGCGGCCAGCAGCAACGCCCAGAGCAGCCGCGACGCGCGGAAGGGTCCCGGATCGCCGGGCGCAGTGTGCACCCGCCGCATGACCGGCACCACCATCAGCATCGCCAGCCCGGTCAGCACGAGCACCCCGAGGAAGACCCAGCGCCAGCCGACCGTCTCGGTCAGTACACCGGCGATGAACGGACCGATGAGCGACGGGATCACCCAGGCGGCGGCGAAGCCGGCAAAGATGCGCGCATGCAGCCTCGGCGGATAGACGCGCGCCACGATCACGTAGAGCGCGACCGTCAACGCCCCTCCGCCCAGACCGTGCACCAGCCGCCCGGCGACGAACACGACCATGGTGGGAGCCGTCCCGGCGAGCAGCAGACCGGCGGCGAACAGCACGACGGAGGCGAGCAGGACGTTTCTCGGGTTGCCGCGGTCCGCCCAGGCGCCGGCGGCCACCATCCCGACCACGCTCACCGCGAGCGGACCGGCGAACGCGAAGGCGTACAGGGCCGCGCCGTCGAGCTCCCGGCTGACGGCCGGCATGACCGTCGTCACCGCGAGCTCCTCGAACGCGGCCAGCATGATCAGCAGGCACATCCCGATGCTCGTCCAGCGGAACTGCGGGCTGAGGACGCCCCCGGTCGCCGGACGCTCGGTGGATGCGGACCCCGCCGACACCGATTCCAGGTCGCGCGAACTCATGCCGACCAGCCTAGGCCGACCCCGCGACAGACGGACCGGGCGTCAGCCACGAGGTGCCGTGGACCGGCGCGCCACGAGGTCGGGCAGGAGGCGCACGGCGCTGGGCTCCGCGCCTCCCTCGATCTCGGCCACCAGGCTCTCGACGCTGCGGCGGCCGAGCTGGGTGAAATCCTGCAGGACCGTGGTCAGCGGCGGCCAGAAGTGGGCGGCCTCGGGGATGTCGTCGAAACCGACAACGCTGAGGTCGTCCGGGATGCGCCGGCCGCGCTCGTGGGCCGCGTGGTACAGCCCGAGGGCCATCTGGTCGTTGGAGGCGAACACCGCTGTGATGCCGGGGTCGTCGAGCACCGCCAGCCCGAGCCGGTAGCCGGACTCGGCGGTCCAGTCCCCCTCCGGCACCGGCTCGGCGTCGAGTCCCGCCTGCGCCAGCTCCTCGCGGTAGCCGTCGACCCGCGCCTGCGCCTCGAACCAGGTCAGCGGACCGGAGAGGTGGACGATGCGCTCGTGCCCCAGCTCGATGAGGTGCCGGGTGGCCGCGCGCGCACCCGCCACCTGATCGACGGTCAGCTCGCGCTGCACCGACGCCGGGCCGCCGAGCAGGGTCACGTACGGCACATCGAGCCCGGACGTCTGGAGTTGCTCCATGACGACCTCCTGCGGCGCGATCACGACGATGCCCTCGACGGACTGCGCCAGCAGGTGCTCCAGCCCCTCGGCGATCGACTCGGCGGTGAGATCGGGCAACTGCGCGACCGCCACGGTGTAGCCGGCCGCACGCGCCGCATCCTGAATGGCGTTGATGCTCGACACCGGACCGTACAGCGCCGCAGCGGAGGTCGAGAGCACGCCGATCGTCCGCGACCGGGCGGTGACCAGCGCCCGCGCCGCGCGGTTGGGGCGGTAGTGCAGCTGCACCATCGCCTCGCGCACCCGCTGCCGCGTCGACTCGCGGATGCTCGGGTGGCCGTTGATCACGCGCGAGACCGTCTGGTGCGAGACGCCGGCCAGGGCCGCCACGTCTCGCATGCTCGCACGCTGGTGCTCGGTCACCCGGCCGCCTTCCTCCGGCCGATGGCTCCGACGATGAGCGCCACGACGGCGACGCCCGCCGGGAAGACCAGGTGCCACCCGGCGAGCACGAGGAGGCCCGCGGCGAGCACGCACGAGAGCAGCGCCATCCACCAGCCGAGGGAACGCGACGGCAGCAGGCGCAGAGCGGAGGCGACCCCCAGCCCGTAGACGGCCGCCGCGATGCTGGTGTGCACGAGGATGAACGGCTGCAGGTCGCCGCTCGTCAAGACGACCACCGAGTACAGCGCCATCACGACCGCCGAGAGGAGCAGCCCGCGACGGGCGACCGCGCCGTTCTCGACGCCGCGGCCGAACCAGGCGGGAAGGTCGCCGTCACGGCCCATGGCGGCGCCCAGCTTGCTGAACGCCGCGAGATACGCGTTGAACACGCCCGTCACGACGATCGCCGCGATGACCGCGACCACGACGCCTCCGCCGGCGCCGGTCGCGACGCGCACCAGGTCGAGCAGCGGCACCTCGCTCGAGGCGGCGTCCGAGCCGAGCACCGTCACGGTCACCGTCTGGATCGCGAGGTAGGCGACCGACACGATGATGAGCGCGAGCGCCGTGGCACGGGGGATGTCGCGATGCGGATTGCGGAACTCGCCGCCGATCCCGGCCACCGCCTCCCACCCGGCGAACCCCCAGATGTACAGGCTCATCGCCAGCCCCACCCCCGCCCAGCCGTGCGGCAGCAGCGGCTGGAGGTGCGCCGGCTGCCCGTGCGGGGCGGCGGCCGCGAGCACGAAGATCAGCACCGCGATCAGCGCGCCCGACAGCACCAGCTGCACCGAGGCGGCGAACCGCACTCCGAACGCCGTCACTATGACGGGGACGACCATGAGCGCGATCGCGATGAGCGTGGTGCTCGCCGCGTCTCCGCCGATCACGGCGACGACGTAGCGCGCGGTCATGAGCGCCGCGATCGGCGCCCCGATCGGTGTGACGAAGAAGAACCAGTAGCCGATGATCCGGGCGGCGTCCGGACCGAACGCCCGACGGGCGAACGTCGCCACACCGCCCGCGTCGGGATAGCGGCGGGCCAGGGCGGCGAAGGTCGCCGCGAGCGGGACGGAGATCAGCGCGAGAGCCGCGACCGCGATGATCGCGCCCGGCCCGGCGGCCGCCGCGGCGAGCGCGGGCAGCACCAGGATGCCCGTTCCGAGCACTGCTGCGATGTACAGCGCCGTGCCGCCGGCCACCCCGAGCCGGCCATGCGGAGCGGCCGGCACACGCGGATCGGGGAGCTCGGGCCCGCCTTCGCGCGCGCGCATGGTCGAGGGCCCACGTTCCGTCATGTACCCATGATGGCGTGGACCCCCGACAGCCGGCGAGCCGTCATCCGGCGAGCGGGTCGTTCACTGCGTCAGGTCGTAGACCGTCACCCCGTCCACCGTCGTTTTCGTGAACGTGTCGGCGACCCAGGCGGCGATGGCGCTCGAGGCGCTGCTCCCGCCGTTCGACTGGCCGCCGACGCCTCCCGCGATGAAGTAGTGGATGCGTCCCGCCGCCACGTAGGCCTTGAACTGCGCGAGGGTGGGCGACGGGTCGGAGCCGTTGAAGCCTCCGATGGGCATGACCGCCTGCTGCGTCGCCAGCTGGTACCCGGCGGCGGAGTTCGATCCGACGGCCGCGGCGACCCAGGTGTAGCGGGAGGCGTCCGCCTTCAGGAGCGCAGCGAGCCGGGAGCCGACCGTGCCGGAGCCGAGCAGCGAGCCCATGCCTCCCGCGCCGGCGGCCGTCCCGGCGCCGGGGGCACCGGTCGCGGCGTTCGTGCCGGCACCCGGGGCGGTGCCGGCACCCGGGGCGGCTCCCGCGGCCGGCGGCGCGCCCTGCCCGCCGAGGCCGGCAGGCGCCCCGCCGCGCTGACCGTTCGCCGCGCCGCCGAACGCGCGTCCGCCGCCCGGGCCGCCCATCCCGCCGGCGACCGTCGGCCCGGCCGTCACGATCGACCCGGTGTGCGCGGCGGTCACGGTCTGCACGGTGTACGCCAGCGGCGCGAGCAGCCCGGCGACCAGGGTGACACCGATGGTCGCCGCGGCCAGCGCCCGCCGGGGCGGCAGGAGCAGCAGCACCGCCGCTGCAATGGATGCGACGAGCACCACCACCTTCAGCCACGGCAGCCAGTCGGCCGCCCGGTCGAGCAGCACCCAGGCCCAGGCGCCCGTGCCGAGCACGGTGACCGCCGACAGGATGCGCACCCACACCCGCTCGCGCGCCTGCCAGGCGGCGGACGCCCCGATCGCGACCGTCCCGGCCAGCGCGGGCGCCAGCGCGACGGTGTAGTAGGCGTGGAAGATGCCGGCCATGAAGCTGAACGCGAGGGCGGTCACCACCAGCCAGCCGCCGAAGACGAGGAGCGTCGCGCGCCGAGCGTCCGTCCGGGCCTGGCGGCGTCCGAGCACGAGGGCAAGCGCGAACAGCACCAGGGCCGCGGGCAGCAGCCACGCGATCTGCCCGCCGATCTCGTTCTCGAACAGGCGGAGGATGCCGGTCTGCCCCCACATCCCGCCGCCCGCGGCGCCACCGGCTCCGCCGCCGGTCACCGACCCGGTCTCGGCGCCGGTCAGGCGCCCGAGCCCGTTGTAGCCGAAGGTGAGCTCGAGGAAGCTGTTCGTCTGCGATCCGCCGATGTACGGCCGCAGCGACGCCGGCACCAGTTCGACGATCGCGACCCACCACCCGGCCGACACGATCACCGCGCCGAGCGCGGCGAACAGGTGCCCGAACCGCTTGCGCACCGTGACCGGGGCCGCGGCCAGGTACACGCCGGCGAGCACCGGCAGGATGAGGAACGCCTGCAGCTGCTTGGTCAGGAAGCCGAATCCGACCGCGACGCCCGCCCAGACGACCCAGCGCATCCGCCCGCTCTCGATGCCGCGCAGCGTCAGGTACGCCGAAAGGGTCAGCAGGAGCACCAGCAGCGCATCCGGGTTGTCGAACCGGAACATCAGGGCGGCGACCGGGGTGATCGCCAGCACCCCGCCGGCGAGCAGGGCCGTCTGCGCCGAGAAGCGCCGTCGGACGATCGCGTACACGAGCGCCACCGTGGCGACGCCCATCAGCGCCTCGGGGACGAGGATGCTCCACGAGCTCAGCCCGAACAGGCGGACGGAGAGCGCCATGATCCACAGGCTCGCGGGCGGTTTGTCGACGGTGATGGAGTTCGCCGCGTCGCTGGAGCCGTAGAAGAAGGCCTCCCAGTTCACGCTCCCGGCCTGCACGGCCGCCGAGTAGAACGAGTTGGCGTAGCCGCTCGCCGCCAGATCCCACAGGTAGAGGAGCGCGGTGACGGCGAGCAGGCCGAGCAGCGCCGGGCGCTCCCACGCGGCCTCGTCGGCCCGGCCGCGTAGCAGCCGGCGCAGGATGCGGGAGGCCCGCGCCGGAGGAACGGCCGCCCGGGCAGGAGCGGACGAGGTGACGGGAGGTGCGGTGCTGGTCATGGTGATCACTCGCTTTCGGTGGGGACGGACGTGGACGTGGAGGCGGGAGTGAGGGCCGGACGCGCGGCGGGTGCCGGTGGAGCAGCGGCCGGGGAGTCCGCCGGCCGCCGCCCGCCGGAGCCGGAGCCGGAGCGGAACACCCACAACCGCAGCAGCACGAAGCGCAGGAGCGTGGCCACGAGATTGGCGACCGTCAGCACGAGCAGCTCCAGCTGCGCGGACGCGTTCGGCGCCGCCGCGTGGAGCACGGCGAGCGATCCGCTGGTGAGCCCCCACGCCATCCCGAACACGAGCAGGCCCTGGAACTGGTGCTTCACCATCCCGGGCCCCTCGACGCCGAACGTGAACCGGCGGTTGGCCCACGTGTTGGCGATCGCGGTGAGCAGCAGCGCGGCGAAGTTGGCGGCCTGAGCGGTGAGCACGCCCTGCAGCAGCAGGTACAGCACCGCGTAGGCGGCGGTCGACAGCACGCCGACCACGCCGAACCGGAGAACCTGGCCGAAGAAGCCCGGCGGCGACGGAGGCGAGAAGGGGCGCCGCCCGAGCTCCGCGTAGACGGCCTCCAGCGGGATACGGCCGCGGGCGAGGTTGCCGCCCACGCGCAGCATCCCCTTCAGGTCGTCGCGCGCGGTGCGGACGATGTCGACCGAGCTGTCCGGGTCGTCGACCCAGTCCACCGGGATCTCGTGGATCCGCAGTCCCGCCCGCTCGGCGAGGATCAGCAGCTCGGTGTCGAAGAACCAGCCGTCGTCCTCCACCAGCGGCACCAGCCGCTGGGCGACATCCCGCCGGATCGCCTTGAACCCGCACTGCGCGTCGCTGAACCCGACGGCCATCGTGCGCCGCAGCAGGAGGTTGTAGCTGCGCGAGATGAACTCGCGCCTGCCGCCGCGGGTCACCCGCGACGAGCGGCCGAGCCGCGTGCCGATCGCCAGGTCGGAGTGGCCGGAGAGCAACGGTGCGACGAGTGGGGGCAGCGCCGCGAGGTCGGTCGACAGGTCCTCGTCGAGGTAGACGAGCACCTGCGCGGGGGACGAGAGCCAGACGTGCTTGAGGGCGCGGCCGCGGCCCTTGAGAGGCAGGTGCACCGCCACGACGCCGGGACAGGCGGCCGCGAGCGCGTCCGCCAAGGCCGGTGTCGCGTCGGTGCTCGCGTTGTCGGCGATCGTGATGCGCCAGCTCCACCCGACCGAACGGGTCAGGTAGTCGTGGAGCCGGTGGATGGAGGCCTCGAGAGTCGCCTGCTCGTTGAAGACGGGCACGACGACATCGAGCGCCAGGACGGGCGTTTCCGGGGTGAGGGGTTCGTGCGTCATGCGGACACACTGACGCCGTGACATTCCCGTGACCTTTCGGGCCGTTGTGCCGCCGTGATGCGTCTGCTGCGCGTCTTCTATGGGCTCACTCTCAGCCGCCCGAAGGTTCCGCCGCGCCCGCTGCCGCGGGAGGATGTTCGGCGAGGGAGGGCTGCGTGCTCGCACTGGAACTGCTCGTCGTCATCGGGATCACCACCCTGCTGACCAAGGTGATCGCCCGCCGCATCGGCGTCGCGCAGCCGCTGCTGCTCGTCGCGTTCGGCGTGCTGATCGGTCTCGTGCCGCTGTTCCGCGACATCGAGCTCGCGCCCGAGGTGGTGCTGTTCCTCTTCCTGCCGGCCATCCTGTATTGGGAGAGCCTGACCACCTCGCTGCGGGAGATCAAGTCGAACCTGCGCAGCATCATCCTGATGAGCACCGGACTGGTCGTGCTGACCGCCGCCGCCGTGGCCGTCCTCGCGCACTCCCTCGGCCTGCCGTGGGGTCCGGCCTGGGTGCTCGGCGCCGCCATCGCGCCGACCGACGCGACCGCGATGACCTCGTTCACGCACGCGCTCCCCCGCCGCAACGTGACCATCCTGCGCGCCGAGAGCCTGGTGAACGACGGCACCGCGCTCGTGCTCTGGTCGCTGGCCGTCGGCTTCACGGTCGGGGATGCGGATGTCAGCCTCGGCGCCGTGACGGTCACCTTCCTCTTCGCCTACCTGGCGGCCGCCGCGATCGGCGCCCTCGTGGCGTGGCTGGCGATCCTCGCCCGCCGCCGCCTGCGGGACGCGATCACCCAGAACATCGCGATGCTGCTGACGCCCTTCACCGCCTACCTCCTCGCCGAGCTGGTGCACGCCTCCGGGGTCCTCGCGGTGGTGGTCGCCGGCCTCATCATCAGCCAGGTGGGGCCGCGCACCGGGGTCGCGGAGGGCCGGCGGCAGTCCGACGCGTTCTGGTCGTTCTCGACGTTCCTGCTCAACGCGAGCCTGTTCGTCCTGGTCGGCATCGAGCTGCCGCGCTCGGTGGGCGAGCTGGCGACCCGGGACCTCGGGATGGGGCTGGTCGCCATCGTCGCGGTGACCGTCGTCATCGTCGCGGTGCGGTTCCTCTTCCAGTTCGGCAGCGTGTTCCTCATCCGGCTGCTGGACCGCCGCCCCGAGCAGAAGGCGCGACGCATGAGCAACCGCTGGCGGATCGTCAGCAGCCTCTCCGGGTTCCGGGGTGCGGTCTCCCTCGCGGCGGCGCTCGCGGTGCCGGCGACGATCGGCTCCGGGCATCCGTTCCCCGGCCGCGACTTCATCGTCTTCGTCACGACCGGCGTGATCATCGTGACGCTCGTGGTGCAGGGGCTCCTCCTCCCCGTGCTGGTGCGCTGGGCGAAGCTCCCGAAAGACGAAGCGGTCGGTCACGAGCTGCGGCTCGCCGAGACCAACGCCACCCGCGCGGCGCTGGACGAGCTGCCGCAACTCGCCCGCCGCCTCCGCGTCGACCCCGAGATCGGCGAGCGCATCCAGAACGAGTTCGAGGAGCACCTGGAGCTGCTGGAGGCCGAAGACGAGTCGGAGGGCGGCGAGGAGGCCGTGGAGCGCAGCCGTCAGGACACCGAGCTGCGGCTGGCGCTGCTCGCCTGCAAGCGCGAGGAGGTCGTCCGCCTGCGCGACGAGGGCGAGATCGACGACATCGTGCTGCGCGACGTGCAGCGGCGACTGGATGTGGAGGAGGTGCGGCTCACCGGGCGCGAGCCCGGCGAGTGAGCCCTTCTCGCGGCGCGCGTCGCCGTCTACCATCGCGCTCAGAGCATCCGGGAGCCCGGATGCGGGAGAGGGGTGGTCATGTCCGACGCGAAGGAGAACTGGCCGGAGACGCCGTCCGGCGAGCCGATCGACACCGACGCGATCGCCGAGCACGGCGATGAGGGACCGTACGACGCCGACGGCGTCTTCGAGCCGGAGCACGACGAGTACGACCCGCTGGAGGACGACAGCGGCGACTGATCGCCACCCCGCTCTTGTCCCCCGGTGATGTACCCCGCTAGGGTCTGTCCTAGACAGGCGGCACAAGGGGAGGGGTGCAGCGTGACGACATTCGACACACCGATCGGGAACGTTCCGAAACCGGGGCAGGACGTCCACCTGGTGCGGTGGATCCGCTCGGCGGACGGCTGGACCAGCGAGACCCTGCTGTGCACCTACGTGACGTGCACTCCGGATGCGTGGATCGTCGACTCGCGGGGCGAGCAGGTCGCTCTCGCGCGCGACGAGTGGTCGCAGTTCGCGTTCTGACCGACTCCGGCATACACTCCGCTGCGAGGGCGTCCGGTACGGGCCGGAAGACCACGCGCTCCGAGGGGAGTTGCATGGCCGGCACGTTCTACGCCCGCGAAGAGGCGGCTGATCCGTCGACGGCGGAGGAGCTGCTGCGCCGCAGCTACGGCGACGTGGTGCTCGGCCCCGACGCGCGCCTGAGCGGTCTCACCTACGCCGAGGAGCTGCGCGGCGACGAGCGGATGCTGCTGGGCCGCCACCTGTTCGGCGGCGACGTCTCGCTGTCGTTCGACCTGCCGTTCCTCGCGGTGGGCCTGGCGCGCGGCCGGTACCGCTGGCGCTCCGGGGGCGAGGAGGGCGACCTGACGTCGGCCCCCGCGCTGTTCCAGCCGGAAGCCGGGGCGCACGGTGTCATGGATCACGCGTCCGTGAGCGTCGTCGCGTTCGACGTCCGGTCGCTCACGCGCACCGCCCGGACGCTCTTCGGCGAGGAGGAGCTCACCCTCGACTTCCTCTCGGCCGCTCCCGTCTCCGCGAGCGCCGCCCGGCACTGGCGTGCCGTGCACGACATCGCCTGGCGGCAGGTCGCCGACGGCGCCTTCGACAACCCGCTGCAACGCGCCTCCCTCTACCGGCAGCTGGCCGTCGCCACACTCGAGACCTTCCCGCTGGCGGGCGACCACGAGGCGCGCCGCACCACCGTCGCGTTCCGCGCCGCCGCCTTCAAACGGGCCGTCGAGTACATCGACGAGCACGCCTCCCTGCCGATCTCGACGGACGACATCGCGCTGGCCGCCGGGATCTCGGTTCCGGAGCTGGCGCGCGCCTTCGACATGCACCTGCCGTTCTCGGCGGCCCAGTACCTCGAGAGCGTCCGCCTGAGCGCCGCCCACCGCGACCTGGCGGACGCCGCCGACGGCGCACCGCTCACGGTCGCGCAGATCGCGGCGCGCTGGGGCTTCGCGGACGAAACGGCGTTCAGTCGGCTCTACGAGCAGCGCTTCGGCCGCACCCCGCACGCCGTGCTCGGCCGGACCGCCGGCTGACCCCGGGCCGCGCCGGCGCTCAGAGCCCGGCCTGACCGGCGAGGATCTCGACCGCGACGCGCCAGTCGCGCGCCGGCATGCCGTCCCCCGCCTCCTCCTCGCCCGGGAGCCGCGCTACGAAGGCCGGCCAGAGCTCGCCGGTGCCGTGCACCTCCTCGATGAGCCCGAGGTACTCCCCGCCGTAGTACACCTCCCAGGCGGCGGTCGCGGTGGGGCTGTACATCAGGGTCAACGGCAGCGACCCGTAGCTGTAGACGGCGTGCTGGTGCGCGAGCTCCCTCTCCGTCATGACGGCAGGATAGGCGCGATCCCGCGCGCACGGAAGGGCGCGCGACGCCCCGTGACGGCCGTCACGCGCGGGCCGTCACGCGACGACCTGGTCGTCGTCCTCCGACTGCTCGTGCGTCGCTCCGACGGCGAGCGCGACCACGTCGCGCATGCGCCCGCGCCGGGCGAACGCGGCCCGCTGCCGGCCCGCCCCTCCCCCGGTCGCGTGGATGCGCGCGACGCCGCGGCGGACGAACTCGAGGTCGCCGTTGGCCGCCAGCGCCTCGGCCGTGTGGTCGATGAGGGCCTCGACCGCATCCGCCGCGGTCGCCTCGCGCCAGGTGACCGGATGCGGCAGCGAGCCCGTCACCCCGGTGAGAGCCGCCTGCCACTCGGCCAGCCGGAGCGCGGCCGACGGCACCGCCGGCGGGGCCATCCCGGCCTGCCACTCGGCGACCGCCGTATCGACGAGGGCCCGCACGAGCGCCGCGATCACCGCGGCATCCCGTGCGTCGAGGCACACGTCGGCGACGCGGATCTCGACCGTCGGATGCTTCCGCGACACACGCGCGTCGAGGTACAGCATCCCCGTGTCGAGGATGACGCCGGTGTCGACCAGGAACTGCTCGAACCGGTCGTACGCCTCCACCGAACCGAACACGTCCGTCGGGCCGGCGCTCTGCCACTGGTGCCACGCCGCGAACCGGTAGCTCGCGTGCCCGGTGTCGGCGCCGCCGAAGTACGGCGAGTTGGCGCTCAGGGCCAGCAGGATCGGCAGCCAGGTGCGGATGCGATCGAGCACCGCGACGCCCTCCTCCGGCCCCTCGATGCCGACGTGCACGTGGAAGCCGCAGACCAGCGTCCCGCGAGCGGTGAGCCCGTAGCGCTCGATCATCCTCGCGTAGCGCGGGTCCTCCGTGACGTGGGGGCGCAGCCGCATCGGCGACATGGCGACGGCGATCGCCCGGGCACCGTGCCGCTGGGCGAGTCCGTCGGCGAGTTCGCGACCGGCGACGATGTCGAGGAGCAGTTCGCTGGTCAGGAGCTGCGGACGCGTCTGCGTCTCGATCATCTCCTGCTGGAACTCGGCGCTCACCGAGGGCCCGTCGATCACGGGAGGGGCGTCGGACAGCACCTGCGGCGCCACGGGCGATGCCATCCCCCGCGCGTCGACCAGAAGGAGTTCCTCCTCCACCCCGAAAGTCCTCACCATTCCACTATCGGGGGCCCGGCGCGGGGGACAATACCTTGTCTCCTGTGAAGACGCCGTGCTAGGGCGTGTGGCTACGTTCCCATGCCGTCCCATTGCGCGAATCACCGCCCGAACGCTCGAATTCTCTCAGAGAACCCCGCCCGGCAGCCCAAAAGCGCTATAACTGTCTCTGCGACGCAAAGATTCGCTGTCGCGCACTGATGCGAGGCACGAGGAGCGACCATGTGGGACACGGCTAGGCGGATCCCGTTCGACGCCTCCCTGCTCGCGGAGCGCAGCAGCCCCGCGACACGCACCCGGCTGCTGCAGACCATCGCCCGCCGGCCCGGTATCACCGTTGACGAGCTCCACGCCCTGCACCTGCCGGGCCTGTTCGCCGACCTCCGGTCCTTCCACCGCGCCGGCATCATCCACGCGAACGACCCCGCGCCGCGCTTCTACGAGCGCGCGACGCGGGTCTACCCGTTCGCCGACTGAGCGTCTGGTCCGCTCAGCGGCCCAGCGCCTGCTCGACGTCAGCGAGCAGGTCCTCGACGTCCTCGATGCCGACGGAGAGGCGCACGATGTTGTCCGGCACCTCCAGGGCGGTTCCGCGCACCGACGCGTGGGTCATCTCCGACGGGTAGCCGATCAGCGACTCGACGCCGCCCAGCGACTCGGCCAGCTGGAAGACGCGGGTCGACTCGGCGAACCGCCGCGCGGCCGGAGCGCCGCCGGCCAGCGCGACGGACAGCATCCCGCCGAACCCGCTCATCTGGCGCGCGGCCAGCTCGTGGCCGGGGTGATCCGGCAGCCCGGGGTAGTACACGGTGTCGACGCCGTCGTGGCCGACCAGCGCCTCGGCGATGGCCTGCGCGTTGGCGCTGTGCTGGCGCACCCGCACCTGCAGGGTCTTGATCCCGCGCGTGGTGAGCCACGCATCCATCGGGGACGAGACGGCGCCGGCCGCGAACTGGATGAACTGCGCCTTCTCGGCCAGTTCCTCCTCGGCGAAGACCAGCGCGCCGCCGATGACGTCGGAGTGGCCGCCCAGGTACTTGGTCGTCGAGTGCACCACGACGTCCGCGCCGAACGAGAGCGGCTGCTGCAGAGCCGGGGAGGCGAACGTGTTGTCCACGACGACGGTGGCGCCGACGGCGTGGCCGAGCTGCACCAGGGCCGCGATGTCGCTGATCTTCATCAGCGGGTTGCTCGGCGTCTCGATCCACAGCATCCGGGTGCTGTCGGTGCCGAGAGCCTGGCGCACCGCGTCGAGGTCGGCGAGGTCGACGGTGGTGTTCCGGATACCCCACGCACTGTGGATGCGGTCGATCAGCCGGTGGGTGCCGCCGTACGCGTCGTTGCCCAGCACGATGTGGTCGCCGGGGCGGAGGGCCGCGCGCAGCAGTGCGTCCTCCGCGGCGAGGCCGGAGGCGAAGGACAGGGCACGGACCCCGCCCTCGAGCGACGCGAGCAGCGTCTCGAGGGAGGTGCGCGTCGGGTTGCCCGCCCGGCCGTACTCGTAGCCGTTGCGCAGGCCGCCGATGCCGTCCTGCACGAACGTCGACGTCTGGTAGATGGGCGGGATGATGGCGCCGGTCGTCGGGTCGAAGTCCTGGCCCTCGTGGATGGCGCGCGTCGCGAAGCCGTCGGTCATGTCTGGTTCGTTCTCTCGTTGAGTCAGTCGCTGAAGTAGTTGAGGAGGTCTTGGCGTGTGAGCACGGCAACGGGCTTGCCGCCGTCCGTCACCAGCAGCGCGCTCGCGGCGGCGAGCGCCGCACGGGCCGCGGAGACCGGCTCGTTCACGCCGATGAGCGGAAGCGGCTCGCCCAGGTGCTTGCCGACCGAGTCGCTCATCTCGGCGTGGCCGCTGAACACCGCATCCACCATCGACCGCTCGTCGAGCGCCCCGGCGACCTCGCCCATCATCACCGGAGGCTCGGCCGTCAGCACGACGAGCTGCGAGACGCCGTAGGTGTTCATGGTCTGGATGGCGTCGCGCACCGTCTCGGTCGGGTGCGTGTGCACCAGGTCGGGCAGGTCGCCGCGCTTCGTCTTGATGATGTCGTGCACCGTGGACTCGTCCGGCACCTCGCTGAAGCCGTAGGACTGCATCCACCGGTCGTTGAAGATCTTCGCCAGGTAGCCGCGGCCGCCGTCGGGGAGGATCACCACGACCACGTCGTCCGGGCCGAGGTCCTGCGCCGTCCGGAGTGCCGCGACGACGGCCATCCCGCTGGAGCCGCCGACGAGGATGCCCTCCTCGCGCGCCAGGCGCCGGGTCATCCGGAACGCCTCGGCGTCGCTCACGGCGATCACCTCGTCGACGACGGAGGGGTCGTAGGCGCCCGGCCAGAAGTCCTCGCCGACACCCTCGACGAGGTACGGGCGGCCGGTGCCGCCGGAGTACACGGAACCCTCGGGGTCGGCGCCGACGATGCGGACCTGTCCCTCGGACACCTCCTTGAGGTACCGCCCCGTACCCGAGATGGTGCCGCCGGTGCCGACGCCGGCGACGAGGTGGGTGATCCGACCGTCGGTGTCGCGCCAGATCTCGGGACCGGTGGTCTCGTAGTGGCTGCGGGGCCCGTTCGGGTTGAAGTACTGGTTGGGCTTGAACGCGCCCGGGATCTCGGCGGCCAGGCGATCCGACACCGAGTAATAGGAGTCGGGATGGTCGGGCGGCACCGACGTCGGCGTCACCACCACCTCCGCTCCGTAGGCGGTGAGGACGTTGATCTTGTCCTCGCCGACCTTGTCGGGGCAGACGAACACGCACTTGTAGCCGCGCTGCTGCGCGACCAGGGCGAGTCCGACGCCGGTGTTGCCGCTCGTCGGTTCCACGATGGTGCCGCCGGGCTTCAGGAGCCCGTCCTTCTCCGCAGCGTCGATGATGCGGGAGGCGATGCGGTCCTTCGACGAACCTCCGGGGTTCAGGTACTCGAGTTTGACGAGCACCGTCGCCGCGATCCCGTCGGTCAGCCTGTTGAGCTTCACGAGCGGGGTGTCGCCGACCAAGTCTGTGATGGTCTGTGCGTACTTCACCCGACCCACCTTAACAGCGGGAGGGCGCCCGGACGAGCCTGTGACGGCCGCCCTAGAATCGGCTCATGCCCGTGTCCGACCTGTCCCCCGTGGCGCAGGACTACCTCAAGATCATCTGGTCGGCGACGGAATGGTCCGACGAGCCGGTCACGGTCAAGCAGCTGTCCGAGCGGATGGGCGTGCGCGCGGCGACCGTCTCCGACGGCATCCGGCGCCTCGGCGAGCAGGGTCTCGTCGCCCACGAGCGGTACGGCGGTGTCGGGCTGACGGAAGCGGGGCGGCGGCACGCGGTCGCGATGGTCCGTCGGCACCGGCTCATCGAGACGTTCCTCGTGGAGGAGCTCGGCTACGGCTGGGACGAGGTGCACGACGAGGCCGAGGTGCTCGAGCACGCCGTCTCGGACGAACTGATCGAGCGCATCGACCGCCGCCTCGGCTTCCCGGCGCGCGACCCGCACGGCGACCCGATCCCGACCGCGGACGGCACGCCCCGCCGCCCGGACGCGGTGCCGCTGCTGACCGCGCCGGCGGACGTGCCGCTCGCGGTCGTCCGCATCTCCGACGCCGACCCGGCCGTCCTCCGCTCCCTCGCCGCCCTCGGCATCGGCCTCGACACCCCGCTCGTCGCGGTGGCGTCCGACCGCCCGCAGCCCGGCGAGGTCACCGTCCGCCTCGGCGACGCCGCCCTCGTCCTCGCCCCGGCCGCCGCCGCCGCTCTCTGGGTCGCGCCGCGTCCCTGACCGCGACTGCGGGCGTCCGTCACGTCTGCGCACGCGCGCACCGCCGCAGACGTGACGCACGACCGCACTCGTGCGCCGGCGGCTAGGGCCGCACGACGGTCAGCACCACCAGCGCCAGGTTCAGCAGCACCACGAGGCCCGCGACCACGCCGCCCAGGATGCGCACCCACACGCGATCGACGGCGTCGCCCATGACGGCCCGTGAGCCGGTCAGGCGGAGCAGCGGGATCATCGCGAACGGGATGCCGAGGCTGAGGAAGACCTGCGACATCACCAGCGCCCAGGTCGGATCGGCGCCGAGGGCGAGGATGATCACGGCCGGCACCAGGGTCACGATCCGCCGGGTGAGCAGGGGGACGCGCAGTGTGAGCAGGCCGCCCATGATCGTCGCGCCTGCATAGCTTCCGACCGAGGCCGAGGCGAGCCCCGACGCGAGCAGCCCGACGGCGAAGACCACGCCGACGACCGGGCCGAGGGTGCTCGAGATCGCGGCGTGCGCGCCCTCGATGGTGTCGGTCCCCGCGACACCGCGCAGTGACGACGCGGCGACCAGCAGCATGGCGATGTTCACGGCGCCGGCGATGACCAGGGCGAGCACCACATCCAGCCGGGTCGCGCGCAGCAGGGTGCGGATGCGTCCCGGGTCCCTCGAGGTGCCGTGACGGTCGCGGGCCAGCGCCGAGTGCAGGTAGATCGCGTGCGGCATGACCGTCGCTCCCAGCATGCTCGCCGCGAGCAGCACCGTGGGCGCGCCGTCGAACCGCGGGACGAGACCCGCCGCCGCCTCCCTCCAGTCGACCGGGCTGACGAACAGCCCCGCCAGGAATCCGACCGCGATGACCGCCAGCAGGCCGACGATCACCGCCTCGAACGGACGCTGGCCCCGGCGCGACTGGACGGCCAGGATGCCGATCGCGACCACGCCGACGACGATGCCGCCGAGGGGCAGCGGCAGCCCGAACAGCAGCTGCAGCGCTATCGCGCCGCCGATCACCTCGGCGATGTCGGTGGCGGCGGCGACGAGCTCGGCCTGCGCCCAGTAGGCGCGACGGCTCACCGTTCCGAGGCGCTCCCCCAGCAGCTCGGGCAGGCTGCGCCCGGTGACGATCCCGAGCTTCGCCGACTGGTACTGCACGAAGACCGCGATCGCGTTGGCCGCCACGAGCACCCACACCAGGAGGTACCCGTACCGGGCGCCGGCCGTCAGGTTCGCGGCGACGTTGCCCGGGTCGACGTAGGCGATGGCCGCGACGAATGCAGGACCCAGCAGGAGGAGGAGCCGCGCGGGCGCGGCACGGGAGGCGCGCTCGGTGACGTCGACGCTCATCCCGCCTCCCGGAGAAGAAAAGTTAGCCCAGTCTAACTCTGCCCCAGTCTACCTCTCGGGGAGGATGACGGCCTAGCCCTCGGCAAGCAGCGTCGTCAGCGACACGATCCGTCCCTCGCGGACCTCGATCACGTCGATGCCGCGGGCGACGGGAGCGCCCTCCGGGCCGAACGTCCAGGCGAGCGCGCCGGACGACGCACCGAGGTAGGCGGGCCCGGCGTCGGCGAAGACGAACGTCTCGGGCGCACCGTCGATCAGCCCGGCCGCTTTCGCTTCGAGCGCGTCCCATCCGGTCACGGTCTCCTCCGGGTCGCTGAACAGCACGTCCTCCGAGAAGACGCGCTCGATCGCCTCCCGGCGGGACCGTGCATCCCGGTTGCCGAAGACATCGAGGAGGTTGGCGGAGAGCAGTTCGGTGATCGTCGGCACGGGCCGTCCTTTCGTCGCGGAGCGTTCGGCGGCACTACTCCTCCAGCAGCGCGCCCTCGGTCTGCTCGCGGTACAGCCGCGAGTACACGCCGCCGAGGTCGAGCAGCTCGCGGTGGGTGCCCTGTTCGACGACCTTGCCGTGGTCGATGACGAAGATCACGTCGGCCGCCACGATGGTCGAGAGTCGGTGCGCGATCGCGATGGTGGTGCGGCCGCTGGATGCGGTGTCCAGCGCCTGCTGCACGACGCGCTCCGAAATGGTGTCCAGCGCGCTCGTCGCCTCGTCGAGGATGAGCACCTCCGGGTCCTTGAGCAGCACCCGCGCGATGGCGATGCGCTGCTTCTCGCCGCCCGACAGCCGGTAGCCGCGCTCCCCCACGACGGTCGCGTAGCCGTCAGGGAACCCCGCGATGGTCTCGTGGATGTTCGCCCGCTTCGCCGCGTCCTCCAGCTCCTGCTGCGTGGCGTCGGGCCGCGCGTAGCGGAGGTTCTCGGCGATGGTGGCGTGGAACAGGTAGGTCTCCTGGCTGACCACGCCGATGTGCGACACCAGCGACTCCTGCTGCAGGTCGCGCACGTCCGTGTCGCCGAAGCGGATGTGGCCGGCCGTCGCGTCGTAGAAGCGCGGGATCAGGTACGAGACGGTCGTCTTGCCGGCGCCGCTCGGGCCGACGAACGCGGCGAACTCGCCCGGCCGGATCGTGAACGAGACGTCGTCGAGGGTGTTGCGCTCGCCGTCGCGCGCATCCGGGTAGCGGAACACGACGTGGTCGAACTCGATGCGGCCCAGGTCGCGGCCCGGGTCCACCGGCACGGCGTCCGGACGGTCCGCGATCGCCGGCCTCAGGTCGAGGTACTCGAAGATGCGGGCGAACAGTGCGCCCGAGGTCTGCAGGTCGAGCGCGACCCGCATCAGCGCGAGCAGCGGGAACAGCAGCCGCGCCTGGACGGTCGTGAACGCGACGATCGTTCCGGCCGAGATGTCCGTCGCACCGCCCGCGATCAGCCACCCGGACACCAGGTACACGATCGCAGGGATGGACGACAGGAAGATGTTCACCATCGCGAAGAACCACTGTCCGCTCATCGCCTGCGAGATCTGCAGCCCGATCTGGTTGCGGTTCTCGTCCGAGTAGCGCTCCACCTCGGCGCCCTGGCGGTTGAAGCTCTTCGAGAGCAGGATGCCCGAGACGCTCAGGGTCTCCTGCGTGATCGCGGTCATGTCCGACAGCGACTCCTGCGTCTTCGTCGCGATGCGGGCCCGCACCTGGCCGACCCGCCGCTGGGCGATCACCAGGATGGGCATCAGCACGACGGCCACGATCGTCAGCTGCCAGTTGAGCAGCAGCATCGCGACCAGCGCCGCGATCACCGTCACCGTGTTGCCCAGGATGCTCGACATGGTGTTGGTCAGGACGCTCGCGACGCCGCCCACGTCGTTCTGCAGCCGCGACTGGATGATGCCCGTCTTCGTGTGCGTGAAGAAGCTGAGCTCCATCGACTGGAGGTGCGAGAACAGCCGCACCCGCAGCGCGCCCATGACCTTGTTGCCGACCGACGAGGTCAGGTACGTCTGCCACACCCCCAGCAGGGCGGAGACGACGAAGACGACGAGCATCAGCACGACGATCTCGACCAGCACGGGGATGTTCGGCTCCCCGCTCTTCGGGAACAGCCCCTGGTCGAACGCGCGCTCGGTCAGCAGCGGGGGATGACCGTCAGCGCGGCTCCGGCCAGCACCAGCACGACGGTGAGGACGATCGCCATCCGGTGCGCCGAGAACAGGTCGACGATCCTCCGGAACAGGTGCGGGATCTTCGGCGCGGTCGCGTTCAGCGCCCGCTGCGCGTCGGCGTCGCCGCCGCCGAGACGGGGGCGGCCGCCCGGTCCTCCGCCTGCCGCCATCCCGCGCATCCCGCTCATGGATTCAGCGTAGCCCTCCGCCGGGGGCAGACCGCTGTGACGGAACCGTGATGCAAGCGCTTGACGTAAACGCTTGCATCACGCGCAATCCTGGCGGTACAGTCACCCCGGGCGCACCCGCGCTCGCACCAAGAGCTCAACGAGGAGTGAAATGAAAGCAGCACGTCTCTCCGTGATCGCCGGTGTGGCCCTGGTGGGTCTCACGCTGGCCGGATGCACCGGTGGCGGCGGATCGGGAAGCGGGGGCGGAGACGCCAACGCGAACACCGACAGCAAGGGCCCGATCACCTACGTGCAGGGCAAGGACAACTCCAACGTCGTCCGCCCGCTGATCGAGAAGTGGAACAAGGCCCACCCGAACGAGAAGGTCACCTTCAAGGAGCAGACCGACCAGGCCGACCAGCAGCACGACGACCTGGTGCAGCACTTCCAGGCGAAGGACGCCAACTACGACGTCGTCGACGTCGACGTGGTGTGGACCGGCGAGTTCGCCGCGAAGGGCTGGCTCCAGCCGCTGACCGGCACGTTCAAGATGGACAACTCGTCGCTGCTCGAGCCGACGGTCAAGTCGGGCACCTACAACGGCACGCAGTACGCGGCGCCGCAGACCTCGGACGGCGGCATCCTGTACTACCGCAAGGACCTGGTCCCCACCCCGCCGAAGACGTGGGATGAGATGCTCAAGGACTGCGACATCGCCAAGGCGAAGGGCATCGGCTGCTACGCCGGCCAGTTCGCGCAGTACGAGGGCCTCACCGTGAACGCGGCCGAGGCGATCAACACCAACGGTGGAACCATCGTCGGCGAGGACGGCAAGAAGGTCACGGTCAACAGCCCCGAGGCCAAGGCCGGACTCACCCGCCTGGTGGACGGCTTCAAGAACGGGCAGATCCCGGCTGAGGCCATCACCTACCAGGAGGAGCAGGGCCGCCAGGCGTTCGAGGCCGGCAAGCTCATGTTCCTGCGCAACTGGCCGTACGTGTACAACCTGGCCAAGACCGACGGATCGTCGACGGTGAAGGACACCTTCGGCATCGCGCCCCTGCCGGGCGTCTCCGCCGACAAGCCGGGCGTCTCCAGCCTGGGCGGTCACAACGCCGCGATCAGCGTGTACTCCAAGCACAAGGCCACCGCGTTCGAGTTCCTGAAGTTCCTGCAGAGCGAGGAGACCCAGAAGTTCTTCGTGACGCAGGGCTCGCTGGCCCCGGTCGTGGCGTCCCTGTACGACGACGCGGCGCTGAACAGCCAGCTGCCGTACCTGTCCACCCTGAAGACGTCGATCGCGAACGCGGTTCCGCGTCCCGTGTCGCCGTTCTACCCGGCCATCACCAAGGCCGTCCAGGACAACGCGTACGCAGCGCTGAAGGGCGACAAGACGGTCGACCAGGCGCTGAAGGACATGGAGTCCGCCATCCAGACCGCCAGCGCCGGCTGATCCCGGCCTGAAACGGTCGCCGGGCGGCGGGAACTCATCCCGCCGCCCGGCCCCATACCCACTTCAGACTCCCCCGGAGGCACACATGTCAACGTCGAACGTCGTCGCCCCCTCGTCCACCCAGACCGGCACCGGCGGCAGAAAGCCCGTCCGCGCCGGCGTCAAGCAGAACCGCCGCCAGCAGAGCCGCTGGGCCCTCTACCTCATCCTGCCCACGATCGTCCTGCTGGCGATCGTCATCGGGTACCCGGTCGTCCAGGCGATCGTCATGTCCTTCCAGAAGGACGCGGGACTCGACCCCGCGACGGGCCTGTTCGTGCAGGGCGGATTCGCCGGCTTCGACAACTACGCCCACTGGCTGTTCCAGCGGTGCGCCGGGCCGAACGGCACCACCATCAGCTGCCCGCCGGGCAACCTGGGCTCCGCCTTCTGGAGCTCGGTCTTCGTCACGTTCTTCTTCACGGTGACCACGGTGGTCCTGGAGACCCTCCTCGGCCTCTGGTTCGCGATCATCATGAACCGCGCCTTCCGCGGACGCGGCTTCGTCCGTGCCGCGATCCTCATCCCGTGGGCCATCCCGACCGCCGTCACCGCGAAGCTGTGGTTCTTCATCTTCTCGGTCGCCGGTGTCGCGAACGCCCTCATCGGGGCGCGCATCCTGTGGACCAGTGACGAGTGGGCGTCCCGCTTCGCGGTCATCATCGCCGACACCTGGAAGACCACGCCGTTCATGGCGCTGCTCATCCTGGCCGGCCTCCAGCTCATCCCGGAGGACGTCTACGAGGCGGCCAAGATGGATGGGGCGAGCACCTGGCAGCGCTTCTGGCGCGTGACCATGCCCCTGCTGAAGCCGGCGCTCATGGTCGCCATCCTGTTCCGCGTGCTGGACGCGCTCCGCATCTACGACCTCCCGCAGATCCTGACGGGCGGCGGCGGCGGAACCGGCCATGCCACCACGACACTCTCCATCCTCGTGGTCGACCAGATCAGGCAAGGCTTCAACAGCGCAGCCGCCCTGTCGACGATCACGTTCATCATCATCTTCCTCGTCGCCTTCATCTTCGTCCGGATACTCGGGACGAACGTCGTCCGAACGCAGGAGGATCAGCAGAAGGGAGCGAAGCGATGACCGCCGTCGCCGGGCCCGCCGCGGCCACCACCGAGGCCGAGAGCCTCCCCCGCACCCGGACGAAGAACCGCACGGGCGTGCGACGTCGCCGCAACCAGAGCGTCCGCACCGGCATCCAGGCGATCGTCGTCGTGCTCTGGTGCCTGCTGCCCTTCTACTGGATGGTCGTCACGTCGTTCCGCGACGTCGGCTACACCTTCGACAACACCCCGTGGTTCACCCACTTCACGTGGGACAACTACGCGACCGCGCTGTCGACGAAGCTCGGCAACAACCTGCCGGGTGCGCTGCTGAACTCGCTGCTCATCGGCATCTGCGTCACGATCATCTCGCTCATCGTCGGCATCTTCGCCTCGTACGCGCTGGCCCGCCTGGACTTCAAGTTCAAGGGCGTCGTGCTCGGCGTGATCCTGGCGGCGTCGATGTTCCCGGGCGTCGCGCTCATCACCCCGCTGTTCCAGCTGTTCACGAACATCGGCTGGATGGGCACGTACCAGGCGCTGATCATCCCGGAGATCTCGTTCGCACTGCCGCTGACGGTGTACACGCTGACGTCGTTCTTCCGCGAGATGCCGTGGGACCTCGAGGAGGCGGCGCGCATCGACGGATGCACCCAGGCGCAGGCGTTCCGCAAGGTGATCCTGCCGCTGGCGGCCCCGGCGGTGTTCACGACCGCGATCCTGGCGTTCATCTCGTCGTGGAACGAGTTCCTGATCTCCAGCCAGCTGTCGAGCGACCGGACCCAGCCCGTCACCGTGGCGATCGCGTCGTTCACCGGAACGCAGCCGCACCAGGAGCCGTACACCGCCGTCATGGCGGCCGGAACCATCGTGGTCGTCCCGCTGATCATCCTGGTGCTGATCTTCCAGCGCCGCATCGTCGCGGGTCTGACGGCCGGCGGCGTGAAGGGCTGATCGATGCGCTGGAGCGACTCCCGTGAAGCGGTCGACGTCGGCCTCGGCTTCGTCGGCTTCTTCGCTCTCGCTTTCCTGGGGATCACCGTCTTCTGCGAGCTGACCGGCGAGCCGGCGCTCGGGTGGGCGCTCACCCTTCTCGTGCTCGTGCTCGTCTTCATCGGCCTCCTGCAGCTGCGCCGTCGCATCATCGCGCGGCGGCAGGGGGCCGAGGAGGACCGGCAGCGCGAGCACCGCGGCGCCTGAACGGAGAACGGGCATGCCAGGGATCGAGGAGGTCGCGCGCGCGACCGGGGTCTCCACGGCCACCGTCTCCCGGGCGCTGCGGGGCCTGCCGAACGTGTCGGACAAGACACGCGCGGCCGTCCGGCGCGCGGCCGACGAGCTCGGCTACGTCGCCTCGTCGAGCGCGTCGGGGCTGGCGAGCGGACGGACCCTCGCGATGGGCGTGGTGGTCCCGTCGGTGAGCCGGTGGTTCTACACCCAGGTGCTGGAGGGGGTGGATGCGGAACTCCGGGCAGCCAGCTACGACATGATCCTGTTCAACCTGGGCGGGCATCGCGGCGACCGGGAGCGGGTGTTCCACCGCAGCATCCTGCGCAAGCGCACCGACGCCCTGCTCGCGCTGTGCCTCGACTTCACCCCCGAGGAGCGCGAGCAGCTGTCGAACCTCGGCCACCCCACGATCGTGGTGGGCGGACCGGTGAAGGGCCTGCGCAGCGTCGGCATCGACGAGACGTCGACCGCCTATACGGCGACCTCGCACCTCATCTCGCTCGGCCACACCGACATCGCCCACCTGGGCGGCGAGGACGAGGAGGGCCTGAACAGCCAGGTGCCGATCGGACGGCTGCACGGGTTCCGGGATGCGATGCGCGACGCCGGCCTGCCGGTGCGTCCCGAGTGGGTCATCCCCGGCGGGTTCTCGCTGCCGGAGAGCCGCGCGGCGATGAACCGGCTGCTCGACCGGCCGGGGCCCCGGCCCACGGCGGTGTTCGCCGGCTCCGACGAGATGGCGTTCGGCGCCATCCTCGCCGCCGGGGATCACGGACTCCGGGTGCCCGAGGACCTCTCCGTCATCGGCATCGACGACCACGACTACGCGGCCGGCTTCGGGCTGACCACCATGGCGCAGGACCCGTTCGAGCAGGGGGCGACCGCCGCTCGGATCCTGCTCGACGAGCTCGCCGGTGCCGAGCCGAAGGCGACGTCGGTGCGCTCCCCCGTGAGCCTGGTCGTCCGGTCGTCGACCGCCCCGCCCCGCTGACCGACACCGGTTCGGCTCCTGTGCGGGAACGCTCCCACAGTCTGAGAGAATGGGAGCGCGATCATCCGGTTGCGCGCGCCTTTCGGGTAGGCACGGGCAACTGATGGGGTCGCCCGTCGGGCTTTCGGGGCCCATACGACGGGAAGAGCCGCTCTGCCTCGTGCAGAGCGGCTCTTCGAATCCCGGGGTTCCCCCGGGATCAGTCGGCGTCGGCCAGGGCCAGCACCTCGGCCTCCTGCTGAGGCGTCTCGTGTGCGGCATCCACGCGCTTCAGGTGCTTGTGGCCGATCACGATCAGCGCCGCGGCGACCAGGACCGAGACGCAGGCCGCGTAGAACGGCATGGCCGGGCTCACCGTGTCCGCGAGCAGGGTCGCCGCGGGAGGGGCGATCGCGCCGCCGAGGAAGCGGACACCGGAGTAGGCGCTCGAGGCGACGGAGCGCGGCAGGTCGGTGGCCTCCATCACGCACTCGGTGAGCACGGTGTTCAGGATGCCGAGGAGCAGTCCGCCGACCACGACGCAGACGATGAGCGCGACGAGGGACGCGACGAACAGTCCGGCGGCGAGCAGGTCGAGGGCGAGCAGCGGCATCACGAGCCACAGCACCCGGGTGCGCGGCATCCGGGAGGTGAGCAGCGGCGCGACCCAGACGGACGTGATGGCGAGGGCCACACCCCAGCCGAAGAAGATGAGGCCGAGGCTGATCGCATCCGAGACACCGAGGGGCACTAGCGCGAACGGCGTGTAGGCCAGCAGCACGAAGAAGCCGATGTTGTAGAACAGGGCGGCGGCCGCCAGGAAGCCGAGGGCCGGGCGGCCGAGCGCGCGGAACGGCGCCGAGAGCCGGGTGGGCTGCGGCTTCTCGGGGTTCTTCTTCAGCAGCGAGACGATGGCGATGAAGCCGATCGCCATGAGCGTCGCGGTGCCGAAGAACGGCCCGCGCCAGCTCCAGCTGCCGAGGAGCCCGCCGAGCAGCGGGCCGATCGCGATGCCCAGGCCCAGCGCGGCCTCGTAGAGGATGATCGCGGACGACGTGCCGCCCGACGCCGCTCCGACGATGGTCGCCAGCGCGGTCGAGATGAAGAGCGCGTTGCCCAGCCCCCAGCCGGCGCGGAAGCCGATGATCGACTCCACGTTCTGCGAGAGACCGGCTGCCAGGGCGAAGACGACGATCAGCGCGAGCCCGATCAGCAGGGTCTTCTTGGCGCCGATCCGGCTCGAGATCCAGCTGCTGAAGAACATCGCGATGCCGGTGATCAGCAGGTAGCTCGTGAAGAGCATCTCGGTCTGGGTCGGTGTGGCCTGCAGGCTCTTCGCGATCGCCGGGAGGATCGGGTCGACCAGACCGATGCCCATGAAGGCGATGACGGAGGCGAAGGCGACGGCCCAGACGGCGGTCGGCTGTTTCAGGATGCTGGTGGGGCGTTCATGCGACATGAAGGGGTGACGGCTCCTCGAGTGACGGTGGTGCGGTGACGTGGATGGGTGCGGCGGCGCGACCGCGAGCGCGGGTCAGCGGCTGCCGGCGAGCGCAGCGGAGGTCGCGTTGGAGAGTTCGACGCGCGACCCGATGATCTCGACGGTCGACCGCATCGCGGCCAGTTCGTCGTCGCCGAGGTCGGCGAACAGCGGAACCAGCGCGGCGGAGAGCTCGTCGCGCCAGGCCTGGAAGGCAGCGGCGCCCTTGTCGGTGACGGCGATCTGCCAGGCGCGGGCGTCGGCGGTGTCGGCGATGCGCTTGACCCACTCGGCCTCGACCAGGTTGCGCACGATCTTGGTCATCGTGGGCTGCGAGACCCGGCTCTGGCTGGCGAGCTCGCCGAGTCGCATGGGGCCCATGGTCTGCAGAACGCTGATGGTGCGCCAAGTGGCCGGCGACTCGGTGCTGCCCGTCACACGCGCGGCGAGGCGGGTGAGGCGGTGGGCGGCGACCACGAGGTCGCCGAGGATCTGGTGCAGTTCGGGAGTCTCGGGCATGACTCCATTATAGATAGCCAAACTATATTTATCAACTGCGGCGGGCGAGCAGGTAGCCCTGCGGCGACTTCTGAGGTGGCACCGGCTGGGTGACGAGCTCGGCCGTCAGGGCGAAGCCCGCACCCGCGAGTCGCGCTCTCACCGCGTCGAGATTCTGCCGGCGGGTGTGCAGGTCGATGTCGTGGCCGTAGGCGTGGGTCAGATGCACGACGTCGTCGCCGACCTGGAACGCCAGCAGCAGCCGGCCGCCCGGCCGGACGACGCGCGCGAACTCGGCGAAGAGCGCACCCTGACGCTCCTCCGGCGTGTGGATGATCGAGTACCAGGCGAGCGCCCCCGCCAGCTCGCCCTCGCCGAATGGCAGGGCGGCCATCGACCCGACCTCGAACCGCACAGCGGGATGGTCGCGCCGAGCGACCTCCACCATCCGCGGCGACAGGTCGATGCCGACCACGTCCATCCCGCGCCCCGCCAGGTACCCCGCGATGCGTCCAGGACCGCATCCCAGATCGCCGACGGCGCCCCCGCCATCCCGCAGCACCTGCTCGGCGAAGACGTCGAGCATCGCCCGCTCGTACGTGCTCTGCGCCAAGTCGTCCCGCAGCAGCTCGGCATAGTCCTCGGCCACCGTGTCGTAGGCGAGCCGGGTGGCGGTCACGTCGTCGGGCTCGTTCGTCACGCCGCGAGTCTACGGGCGCGCCATTCGTCACGAATGGTCGGTATCCGCCACGAATAGCGTGCATTCGTCACGAATGTCCGCGGCTGAATGACGAAGCGCCCCCGGCCGGTGGGCCGGGAGCGCTTCGTGGGGGTGTTACCGCAGGTACCTGTCGTAGAGCAGGGTCCTGCGGCACAGATCCGGCGGGTGGCAGCCGCTGTCGCGGTCGTCCCCGTGGAGCAGGGCGTGACCGAAGTCGCGCAGGTGGGCGGCGTGGGTACGCCAAGAGCTGGTACTCATCGTGGGTTCTTCTCCCGGTTGTGCGTCCTTGCACACCGATGCACGCGGGCAGGCGCGATCGGACGCGATGGATGGATGAGCATCCGCGTCCGCACGTCGCTTAACGCACGGAGGGCGTCGCCCCGTTGCCGGGGGCGACGCCCTCCACAACGCGGACACTCTCTAGCGAGGAGTCCGCGTCGCGTGTGACGAGCCTGTCAGCCTGTCAGTAAGAAGAGCCCCGAGGGGCGCGAATTACTTGAGGGTGACGGTGGCGCCAGCCTCTTCGAGCTGAGCCTTCGCCTTGTCAGCGGTCTCCTTGTTGGCGCCCTCGAGCACGGTGCTCGGTGCGCCGTCAACGAGGGCCTTCGCCTCACCGAGGCCGAGGCTGGTGAGGGCGCGCACCTCCTTGATGACCTGGATCTTCTTGTCACCGGCGGCCTCGAGGACGACGTCGAAGGAGTCCTTCTCCTCGACCTCTTCGGCAGCGGCGCCCGCACCACCGGCGGCCGGGGCGGCCACGGCGACGGGGGCGGCGGCGGTGACCTCGAAGGTCTCCTCGAACGCCTTGACGAACGCGCTGAGCTCGATCAGGGTGAGCTCCTTGAACGCGTCGAGCAGCTCCTCAGTCGACAGCTTTGCCATTGTTCTCTCCTTTAGTTTCTGTGGTTACTCACCGCTTGCAGGATCCGGGACGGATCAGGCAGCGGACTCCTGCTTCTCACGCAGCGCGTCGACCGTGCGAACGGCCTTCGACAGCGGTGCGTTGAACAGATATGCGGCTCCGAACAGCGAGGCCTTGAAGGCGCCGGCCAGCTTGGCCAGCAGAACCTCACGGGACTCGAGGTCGGCGAGCTTGCCTACCTCTTCTGCGGTCAGCGGGTTACCGTCGAAGTAACCGCCCTTGACCACCAGCAGAGGGTTTGCCTTGGCGAAGTCACGCAGCGACTTCGCGACGGCGACCGGGTCACCGTGCACGAAGGCGATCGCGGACGGACCAGCGAGCTCCTCGTCGAACGACGAGATGCCCTTGTTGTTGGCCGCGATCTTGGTCAGCGTGTTCTTCACCACGGCGTACGTCGCGTGCTCACTGATGGACTTGCGCAGCGTCTTGAGCTGAGCAACAGTGAGACCGCGGTACTCGGTCAGCAGAACGGCGGTCGAGCTCTCGAACAGTCCCTCGAGCTCGGCAACCGTGGCTTCCTTGTTCGCCATGGCCTACTCCTCAATCATCTTCGTCGCGCACCGCGGGAGCGGCGCGCCGCCAAGACCTCCGGGCAAAGAAAAAGCTCCGGCGCAGGGCACGGAGCTGGCGACGCAATGAGATTGCGGAACTTGCTTCACACACCTGCGCGGGCGCCCACCTGAGTGGATCTTCTCTTCGTGCATGCACGACGACCAGCGGTCTTTGGCTCCGACAAGGTTACGGGATGGGCGCCGCTTCACGCAACTCGGCGGGCGCGAGCGGCAGGGTGACGGTGAAGACGGTGCTCCCGGGCTCGCTCACGACGGTGACCTCTCCCCCGTGCGCCTGCACGACGGCCTGCACGATGGCGAGCCCGAGACCGGTGGATCCGGTAGCGCGGTTGCGGGAGCTGTCGCCCCGGGCGAACCGCTCGAACAGGGTGGACTGCAACTCCTCGGGGATGCCCGGGCCGTCGTCGGCCACCGTGATCACCGCTCGTCCGGTGGCCGGGTCCGCCCGTAGTCCGGCGGTCACCTTCGTGCCCTCGGGCGTGTGGACGCGCGCATTGGCGAGCAGGTTCATCAGCACCTGATGGAGGCGCGGCGCGTCACCGATCACCTCGACGGGCTCCTCGGGCAGGTCGAGCACCCACTCGTGGTCGGGGCCGGCCGCGTGCGCGTCGCTGAGCGCATCCACCAGCAGGAGGGTCACATCCACCGGGTCCCGGTCGAGCTCGCGACCTTCGTCGAGGCGGGCGAGCAGCAGCAGGTCCTCGACGAGGGACGTCATGCGGGTCGCCTCGGACTCGATCCGCCCGAGCGAGCGCGTGACGTCCGGCGGGAGTTCGTGCGGCGCCCGGCGCGTGAGCTCGGCGTAGCCGCGGATGGACGCGAGCGGCGTACGCAGCTCGTGGCTGGCGTCGGCGACGAACCGCCGCACCTTCTGCTCGCTCGCCTGGCGCGCCGTCAGCGCGGAGGCTACGTGGCCCAGCATGCGGTTGAGCGCCGAGCCGACCTTGCCGACCTCGGTGTGCTCGTCGGTGTCGGCCTCGGGAACGCGCACGGAGAGCGCGACGTCGCCGTGGTCGAGCGGCAGTTTCGAGACCTGCTCGGCCGTTCCCGCGACGCGCTCCAGCGGCCGCATGGCGAGGCGGACGACGACGCTGGCCAGGAGGAACGCGAAGATCAGGCCGGCGAGGGTCACCAGCACGATGACGAGGGTGAGGCGGGCGACCGTCGCGTTCACGTCGCTGAGCGGGAGGCCGATGATGACGCTGTCGCCGTTGGTCAGTTCGACCGCAGCCACGCGGTAGTCGCCGAGCGAGGGCCCGAGGTTGATCGTGCGCGGGTGACCGTCCGACGGCAAGCTGATCAGCGCGGTCGTGGCGATCGGTACCCGTTGCGGGGCGACGGGCTGGTCCGGCGAGCTGTTCTTGGGCCGCTCGGAGAGGATCACCGGGTACAGCAGCATGTCACCGCTGCGAATGACGCCGAAGGTCCCGGTCTGCTGTCCCGGCGTCTGAACGATGCCGATCACGTCCGGCCCGGTCGGCTGGTCACCGTAGATCCGGTCCGCCGCGTGCTGCCCGCGCTCCAGCGCCGACGTGAGCTGCCCATCCAACCGCTGCATCAGGTAGTTCTGCAGCGCGAAGACGCTGATCGTCCCGATGACCGCGCCGAGGACGGCGAGCATCGCGACGACGACGAGGACGACGCGGCTGCGCAGCGTCCAGGAGCGGAACGGCCGGATGCGCGGGATGTTGCCGCGCTCGCCACCGTCCGGCGGAGCGCCCGCGACGCGGGCTGAGGTCACTGCGCGGCCTTCACCATGTATCCGGCGCCGCGCACCGTGTGGATCATGGGCGCGCGGCCGGCGTCGATCTTCTTGCGCAGGTACGAGATGTACAGCTCGACCACGCTGGAGGAGCCGCCGAAGTCGTAGCTCCACACCCGGTCGAGGATCTGCGCCTTGCTGAGCACGCGGCGCGGGTTGCGCATGAGGAAGCGCAGCAGTTCGAACTCGGTGGCGGTGAGCTGGATGAGCTCGCCGTCGCGGTGCACCTCGTAGCTGTCCTCGTCGAGGACCAGGTCGCCGACGATGAGCACCGGGTCGTCCTGGTCGGCGACGGCCGCGCGCGAGCGGCGCAGCAGCCCGCGCAGCCGGGCGACCAGCTCCTCCAGGCTGAACGGCTTCGTGACGTAGTCGTCGCCGCCGGCGGTGAGGCCGGCGATGCGGTCGTCGAGGGAGTCCTTCGCGGTGAGGAACAGCACGGGCGCCTCGTTGCCGTCGGCGCGCATCCGGGACAGCACCTGGAGCCCGTCGATGTCGGGAAGCATGATGTCGAGCACGACGACGTCGGGCTTGAACTCACGCGAGAGCTGAAGCGCCTGCTGACCGGTCGAGGCGGTCTTCACCTCCCAGTCCTCGTAGTGCAGTGCCATCGCGAGGAGGTCCGTCAGGGTCGCCTCGTCGTCGACGACGAGCACCCGGATGGCGCTGCCGTCCGCGCGGCGCAGGAGGTTTCGGGGCTGGCTGGAGGAGCCGGTGGCGGCGCGAGTGTTGATGGTCACCTTTCTCATTATGAGGAGCCGAATGGGTGCGGTCTTTGCGCAACCTATGAACTCTCTGAGCGCCTGGGCTCAGGTCAGCGAGAGCGTCGTTTCCTCGGTGATCCGGGTCAGCTTCTCGGGGTTGCGGACGATGTAGATGCCGGTGATCCGGCCGCCCTCGACGTGTGCGGCGAGCACTCCGTCCAGCTCCCCGTCGACGTAGAGCGCGAGCGCCGGGTTGCCGTTGACCACGGTCGGCTCGGCCGACACCGCGGCCTGCGCCTTGCCAACGGCGCCTGTGACGAAGCGAGTCACCTTGTCGGCGCCCAGGATGGGCCGCAGCGCGGCCTGCTTGAACCCGCCGCCGTCGCTCAGCAGCACCACATCCGGCGCGAGCACGTCGAGCATCGCCTTCGGGTCACCCGTGAGGACCGCCACGCGGAACGTCTCCAGGGCAGCACGCGCCTCCGCCGCGGAGACCGCCACCCGGGGCCGCCGCGCCTCGACGTGCTCGCGGGCGCGGTGGGCGATCTGTCGCACGGCGGCCGGGGTCTTGTCCACCGCCTCCGCGATCTCGGCGAACTCGAACCCGAAGATCTCGCGCAGCACGAAGACGGCGCGCTCCGTCGGGCTCAGCGTCTCGAGCACGACCATGAGCGCCATCGACACGCTCTCGGCCAACTCCGCATCCTCGGCGACATCGGGCGAGGTGAGCAGCGGCTCCGGCAGCCAGGGGCCGACATACGTCTCGCGGCGGCGCTGCGCGCTGCGGAGGCGGTTGAGCGCGAGGCGGGTCGCGATCCGCACCAGGTACGCGCGCGGCTCGCGGATCCCGTCGTGATCCACCCCGGCCCAGCGCAGCCAGGTCTCCTGCAGCACGTCCTCCGCGTCGGCGGCCGAGCCGAGCAGCTCGTAGGCCACGGTGAACAGCAGGTTGCGGTTGGCGACGAAGGTCTCCGTCGCCGGGTCCGGTACGCGCGCGGTCATCCTCGTCCCTCGTTCACGGACGTCTGCAGGACGCCCGTTGCGAGACTACGGCGGCGCGCGCGATCGCCGAAGGCGGCGGGCAGGCGCGTCGCGCCCGGGTGACGCGCCTCGATGGCGAGCTGCTGCACGGTGCTCCGGCAGACGAGTTCCTTCACGACCGCTCCGGCGCGTCCGTCGATGCGCACCGCCGTCGCGGTGTCGTCCCTGTGCTCGAACTGGAACACGCCGTGACGCCGGCCGAGGCTCAGGCACAGGCCCACGAATCCCATCACGAACGGCTCGGGTTCTCGGCCCTCGACGCGGCGCAGCACCGTGTCCGCCGCGTGACCGCCGAGCGGGCCGGCCGCCTGGCAGCTCATCCGCAGCGGGGCCCCGGACGGGGACGCCGAGTCCCCCGCCGCGACGATGCGCTCGTCGTCGACGCTGGTCAGCGTCTCGTCCGTGAGGAGGCGGCCCTCCGGGTCGGTGCTCAGGCCGCTGCGGCGCGCGAGGTCGGGAACGGAGAACCCGGTGGTCCAGATCGTGACGGCGCTCGTCAGCGTCCGGGCGTCCGCGAGCCCGACCGCATCCTGAGCCACCGTCACCACCCGCGAGCCCGGGCCGTCGTAGAGGGCGACACCGAGCGCGGCCAGCCGGCGCGCGACCGACCGGCGAGCACGGGGATGGAGGGACGGGCCCAGCTGGCCGCCGGAGAGGAGGGCGACGGTGCGACCCTGCTCGGCGAGTTCCGCCGCGACCTCGATGCCGGCCGGTCCCGCGCCCACCACGGTGATCGGCGCGTCCCCGGCGACCGCGGCGAGCGCCGTGCGCAGCCGTTCGGCGTCGGCCAGGCCGGCGATCGCCAGCGCATGCTCGCGGGCGCCGGGAACGTCGGCGACCGCGCCGCCGCTCCCTGCCGCGTACACGAGGTAGTCGTACTCGGCTGCTCCCCCGCCGGCGAGTTCCACCCGTCGCCGTGCCGTGTCGATGCGCTCCACCGCGTCCACCACCAGGTGCACCGACGGCGCCAGCACCTCGCCGAAGTCGACCACGGCGTCGTCGGAGCCGGTGACCAGCTGGTGCAGCCGGATCCGCTCCACGAACACGGGGCGCGGGTTGATCAGGGTGACGTCCACCCGGCGGTTCGCGGTGAGCCGGTTGGCTGCGGCGACGCCGGCGTACCCGCCGCCGATCACGATCACGTCGATCCGGTCCTGCATGAGAGAACTCCTTCCATTCGGGGCTTCGAACATGCAGACACCGCAGGGCCAGGATGTGTGACACCCGCGCACGGCTGACCCATAGCTCCGCCATAGCGCTCCGAAAACGGCGCTCCCTAGCCTCCGGCGAGAACCCCATCCGACAGCACAGTTTGGAAGCCCATGTTCGGAACCTATCTGCGGCGCGAATTGCTCAATCGCCGGAAGCAGACCATCATCATCGCGATCGGCATGGCCCTCGCGATCGCCCTCGTCATCATCGTGAACGCCGTCTCCGCCGGTGTGAAGCAGGCGCAGGAGAGCGTGCTGCAGTCCGTCTACGGCGTCGGAACGGACATCACCGTCAGCCAGCCGGCCACGGCCCAGGGCGCCAATGCGCTGCAGGATGCGGGAGGCCGGCCGCGCTTCGACTTCGGCGCGGACGCGGGGACGGACACGGGCACCGCCCGCCAGGTGAACACCTCCCGGCTGGAGACCACGCGCGGCGCCACGGTGATGGATGCGTCCACGCTCGCGACCGTGCGCAAGGTCGACCACGTCGCCTCCGCCGCCGCGGTGCTGTCGCTCACCAACACCAGCTTCAGCGGAACGCTGCCGAACTTCCAGCAGCTGCGGCAGGAGCGGGAGAGTGGCCAGGCCGTCGCACCGACGGCCCCGCCGACGGGCGGTTCGGACGGTGCGGGCGGCAGCTCGTTCACCGTGGACTCGTTCTCCGTGCTCGGTCTCGACCCCAAGGGCACGTCCGTCGGCCCGCTCGCCTCGGTGACCCTCACCGGCGGTCGCAGCTTCACCGCGGCAGACGCCGGCACGGATGTCGTGGTGCTCGACGCGAGCTACGCCAAGACGGCGAGCAAGACCGTCGGCGACACGGTCACCATCGGCGGCACCGGATTCAGCGTCGTCGGCATCGTCGCGGCCACCGGCTCGGACGCCACCACCGCCGCGAACGCCTACATCCCGTTGGATGTGGCGCAGAAACTCTCCGGGCAGACCGGCAAGATCTCGTCCGTCTACGTGAAGGCCGCGTCCGCCGGCGACATCGGCGAGCTCAAGACCGACCTCACGAAGGCGGTCTCGGGCGCCACCGTCAGCACGCAGGCCGACCTCGCCTCGACCGTGTCCGGCTCGCTGGGCAGCGCGGGCGAGCTGGTCGGCAACCTCGGCACCTGGCTCTCGGTCATCGTTCTCGCGGCCGCATTCCTCATCGCCATCCTCTTCACCATCTCCGGCGTCACCCGTCGCACCCGCGAGTTCGGCACCCTGAAGGCGATCGGCTGGTCGAACCGCCGCATCGTCGGCCAGGTCGCCGGCGAGTCGGTGGTGCAGGGGGTCATCGGCGGTGTCATCGGCGTCGCGATCGGGCTCCTCGGCGTGCTCGTCGTGAACCTGATCTCCCCACCCTGACCGGCAGCATCAGCCACGGCTTCGGCACCGCGGCCGCGCGGGGAACGGGAGGCGCCGGCGCGTCCGGCACGGCGGCGACGGGCGCCCCGGGCGTCGGCGGCGGCTTCGCCGGCGGCGGGGCGTTCGGCGCCGCGCGGGAGGCGGCGACCAGCTCCGCGAACATCGCCCTCCACGCACCGGTGACCCTGTGGATCATCGTCGGAGCCGTCGCTCTCGCCGTCCTCGGCGGTCTGCTCGCCGGAGCCATCGGCGGCTGGCGCGCCTCGCGCCTGCGTCCTGCCGCCGCCCTGCGATCCGTCGCCTGAACCCGCCCCACCCACCACAAGGAGTCACCGTGTACACCCTCACCGACGTCACCAAGACGTACAGCCCGTCGAAGCGCCAGGTCGTCGCGCTGGACGATGTCACGCTGGAGATCCCCGACGGCCAGCTGGTCGCCATCCAGGGTCCGACCGGCGGCGGCAAGTCGACCCTCCTGCAGATGCTGGGCGCGCTCGACCGGCCGACCTCCGGATCCGTCCAGCTCGGCACGGACAGCCTGTCGAAGCAGCGGGATGCGAAGCTCGCGAAGATCCGGGCGAAGGAGATCGGCTTCGTCTTCCAGGGCTTCAACCTCATCCCGACGCTGACCGCCCAGGAGAACGTGGAGACGGCGCTCGCCCCGCTCGGCGTGAGCGCCGCCGAGCGCAAGCTGCGCGCGGCGGAGGCGCTTGCGTCGGTCGGACTCGCGGACCGCGGCAGCCACCTGCCGTCGGAGCTCTCCGGCGGGCAGCAGCAGCGCGTCGCGATCGCCCGCGCGCTGGTGAAGGACCCGGAGGTGCTGCTGGCGGACGAGCCGACCGGCAACCTGGATGAGGAGACCCGCGACGAGATCATGGACCTGCTGGAGGGCCTCTGGCGCGACCGCGGACTCACCGTCGTGATCGTCACGCACGACACCGCGGTCGCCAAGCGCGCGCAGCGCCGGCTGCACATCAAGCACGGCCGGGTGAACGAGGTCGCGTAGCCGCTAAGGGACGGGCACGACGACCATCCCGAGCGCCTCGGCCAGCACCACGGCCTGCCGCTCGTCGATGACCGTCCCGCGCAGCACGACCCCCGCGGGGTCGACGCCGGTGAGGTCGCTGCCGGCGAGGGTCGCGCCGCTCAGGTCGGCGCCGTCGAGCACCGCCGCGCTGAGATCGCATCCGGCGAAGGTCGCCTCCTGGCAGCGCGCCTGCGCGAGGTCCGCCTCGCGCAGGCGCACACCCGCGAAGGACGCGCCGCGCAGCTCGGCCCGCAGAAGGGACGCGAACGACCAGTTGCCGCCCTCCACTTTCAGCAGCGCGAACTCGCACCCCTGGAAGGTGCTGCCGGTCAGCTTGCAGCGACGGAAGGAGGCGTCGAAGAAGTTGCAGAACTCGAACCGGCAGTTCACGAAGGCCGAGTCGGCGTGCTCGCTCACGTTGAACCGCACCTTGCGGAAGACGCAGTCGGTGAAGGTGGCGCCGGAGCTGCGCAGCTCGGTCATGTCGACGTCCTCGAAGACCACGCCGCTGTACTCGACGCCGTCGAGCTCGCCGCCGTACCAGTCCTCGCCCCTGATGGTCTGCACTGCGTCCGTCACGAGGCGAGCCTAGTGTCGGTGGCCCGGAGTAGCATCCCGTCTCGAAAGGGGGAACGATGACGACTCTCGAAGGCCGACCGGCCACAGCCCTGCTGGTGATCGACGTGCAGAACGGGGTGGTGGATGGCGCCCATCGCCGCGACGAGGTCGTGGCCAACGTGTCGGAGCTCGTTGACCGCGCCCGCGCCGCCGACGTGCCGGTCGTGTGGATCCAGCACTCCGACGCTGAGAACCTGCCGATCGGCAGCGACGGCTGGCAGTTCGTCGCGGAGCTGGCCCGCGACGACTCCGAGGCCCTGGTGCACAAGACCTACGCGGACTCGTTCGAGGACACCACACTGGAGGCGGTGCTCGCCGAGGCGGCGGTCGGGCGGCTCGTGGTCGCCGGGGCGCAGACCGACGAGTGCATCCGGTCGACCATCCACGGCGGCCTGGTCCGCGGCTACGACGTGACCCTGGTCGGCGACGCGCACACGACGGAGGACCTCAGCGAGTGGGGCGCCCCGACGCCCGACCTCGTGGTTGCGCACACGAACCTGTACTGGGCGAACCATCGGGCACCCGGGCGGACGGCCGAGGTCGTCGACACGGCGGACGTCAGCTTCGGCTGAGCCCGTCCGGTCGGCCCCGCCGCCGGCCGGCTCGCGCCCGATACGCTCGAAGCATGGCCCACGACCTCGCGCACTTCCTCGGCGACGTCGGGCCGCTGCTGTTCTACCTGGCGGTCTGGGGGCTGGTCTTCGCCGGCACGGGGTTGTTCGTCGGCGTCTTCATCCCGTTCATCACGGGCGACTCGCTGC
Organism: Leifsonia xyli subsp. cynodontis; assembly: GCF_050632205.1. Taxonomy (GTDB): domain Bacteria; phylum Actinomycetota; class Actinomycetes; order Actinomycetales; family Microbacteriaceae; genus Leifsonia; species Leifsonia xyli_D. Next base: position 125,221 of record NZ_CP192578.1, on the reverse strand, counting down.
TGTTCGCCGCCGGCATCCTGACGGGGACGCATCCGGAGCTGTCCATCTGGGCGCTCGCGATCGGCGTCGGCATCGCCGCCGTGCTCGGCGACCAGGTCGGCTTCTGGCTGGGGCGGAGGCTGGGCCGCCCGTACCTGGCGAAGCGCGGCGGCCGCTGGGTGCAGGCGGGAATCCGCCGCGCGGAGCGGTTCTACCAGCTGTTCGGCTGGTGGTCCGTGGTGATCAGCCGCTACATCCCCTGGGGCCGCGTCTTCATCCCGCCCATCGCGGGCATCGGCGCGATGCGGTACTGGCGCTTCCTCACCGCGAACATCGTCGGCGCCCTGAGCTGGGGCGTGCTCATCACGGTCATCGGCTACTTCGCCGCCGTCAACCCGAGCGTGCGGCCGGTGGCCTACATCGTGGCCGGTGTCGTCATCCTCGCGTCCATCGTCGGGGGTGTGCGAGCCTGGGTGCTGGACCGGCGGGCCCGGCGCGCAGCGGCGGAGCCGTCGGAGTCGTCGCAGTCGTCGGAGTCGTCGCAGGCTGGCGCCTGAGCGCGCGATGCCGTTAGCTGGAGACGGCCAGGAAGGATCCCCATGCCCGCGAGCCCCGCATCCCTTCGCACCTCCGTCGTCCAGTTCGAGGCGTCGCCCTCGGACAAGGACGGCAACCTGAGCACCGTCCGCCGCCTGGCGACTCATGCGGTCGCGGACGGGAGCCGCCTCGTCGTCTTCCCGGAGATGTGCCTGCTCGGCTATTGGCATCTCACCAAGAAGACCGCCGACCAGTTGCATGCCCTCGCCGAACCGGCCGACGGACCGCTCGTGACCGCGCTCTCCGCTCTCGCGCGCGAACTCGGCGCCGGGATCGGGGCCGGGTTCCTGGAGGCCGACGGCGACCGGCTGTTCAACTCCTACGCCGTGTGCCTTCCGGACGGCGCGGTGCACATCCATCGCAAGCTGCACGCGTTCGAGCACGAGGCGATCTCGAGCGGCGACCGCTTCACCGTCTTCGACACCCCGTGGGGCGTGCGCATGGCCGTGCTCATCTGCTGGGACAACAACCTCGTCGAGAACGTCCGCGCCGTCGCGCTCGACGGCGCGACCGTGCTCCTCGCGCCGCACCAGACCGGCGGGACGAACTCCCGCAGCCCGCACGGGATGCGGGTGATCCCCTCGGAGCTGTGGCACAACCGCCACGAGGACCCCCAGGCGCTCGACGACGCAGTGAACGGTCCCTCGGGCCGGGGCTGGCTGATGCGCTGGCTGCCGTCGCGCGCCCACGACAACGGCATCTTCGTGCTCTTCGCCAACGGCATCGGACCGGACGACGACGAGATCCGCACCGGCAACGCGATGATCCTCGACCCATACGGCCGCATCGTCGCTGAGACCCCGGTCGCGGACGAGGCCGTGGTCACCGCCGACCTCGACTTCGAGCTGCTGCCCCTGGCGACCGGCCGACGGTGGATGCTCGGCCGGCGCCCGGAGCTCTACGGCATCCTCACCCGGCGCTCCGGCCTGGAGCGGGACGCCCGCGCGGCCCGCCACTCGACCGAACCGGTCCCGCTGGACTTCCGCGTGGACCCGTCCGGCGAGTGACCGCCGGCCGGCTCAGTCCTGGTTGCTGAACGCCGCGTCGAAGGAGGCGGTCGGCCGCTTCCAGAGCAGCGAGCGGATGTAGCCCACGGCCTCCTTCGCGCCGTGCAGGCGGTCCATGCCCGCGTCCTCCCACTCGATCGAGATCGGGCCGGCGTAGCCGATCGACTCGAGCGCGCGGAAGGCGTCCTCCCACGGCACGTCGCCGTGGCCGGTCGAGACGAAGTCCCAGCCCCGGCGCGGGTCGCCCCAGGGCAGGTGCGAGCCGAGCACGCCGGCGCGGCCGTTCTTCGGGCGCAGGCGCGTGTCCTTGCAGTCCACGTGGTAGATGCGGTCCTGGAAGTCGACGATGAAGCCGACCGGATCGATGTCCTGCCACATCATGTGCGACGGGTCCCAGTTGAAGCCGAACGCCGGGCGGTGGTCGATCGCCTCGAGGGTGCGGACGCTGGTCCAGTAGTCGTACGCGATCTCCGACGGGTGAACCTCATGCGCGAACCGCACGCCCTCGTCGTCGAACACGTCGAGGATGGGGTTCCAGCGGTCGGCGAAGTCCTGGTAGCCGGCGTCCATGACGGACGCGGGCACCGGCGGGAATTGCGCCACGTACGGCCAGATGCTCGACCCGGTGAAGCCGACGACGGTGTCCACACCGAGCCTGCGGGCGACCTTCGCGGTGAGCTTCAGCTCCTCGGCGGCGCGCCGGCGCACGCCCTCCGGGTCGCCGTCGCCCCACACCTTCGACCCGACGATCGCCTGGTGGCGGAAGTCGATGGGGTCGTCGCAGACCGCCTGGCCCTTGAGGTGGTTGGAGATCGCCCACACCTTCAGGCCGTACCGGTCGAGGATGTCGAGGCGCCCCTGCAGGTACGCGTCGTCCTCCGCCGCGCGCCAGACGTCGAGGTGCTCGCCCGAGCAGGCGATCTCGAGGCCGTCGTAGCCCCACTCGGAGGCGTACTTCGCCACCTCCTCGAGCGTGAGGTCGGCCCACTGGCCGGTGAACAGGGTGACCGGGTGCGTGCGACCCGACTCTTCGTCCGTCATTCTTCCGTTCCCATCTCGATCCAGGTGCCCGACTCGGCCGAGTCGATCACCGCGTCCGTGATCCGCACGGCGCGCAGGCCGTCCGCGAAGCGGGGCAGTCCGTCGGGGCTCTCCCCGCGACCGCCGCGTAGCTGTCGGCGACGAACGCGTTGAACGCGTCCTGGTAGCCCTGTGGATGGCCGGAGGGCACCACGCAGAGGCGGGCGGCGTCCTCGCTGAGCTGATCGGCGTCGCGCGGCACGACCGTGGTGCCCCTGCGGCGGCCGATCCACAGCGTCTCCGGCTGTTCCTGGTCGAAGGCGACGCTCTCCTCGCTTCCGGCGATCTCGAGCCACAGCCGGTTCTTGCGGCCGGGCGCGACCTGCGAGACGAGAAGGGTGCCGAGGGCGCCGGAGCGCGTCTCGACCACGACCGCGACGGCATCCTCTGTGGTGATCGCCGAGTGGGAGGCCCGCTCGGCGAACACCGTGCGCTTGGTGGCGGAGACGCGGCTGACCCGGTCGCCGCTCACGAACTCCACGAGGTCCACCAGGTGCGAGCCGATGTCGGCGAAGGCGCGCGAGCGGCCGCCCTGGTGCGCATCCACGCGCCAGTTGTCGTCGCCGGCGCCGAGCAGCCAGTCCTGCAGGTAGGAGGCGTTGATGCTGAGGACGCGGCCCGCCGCACCCGATGCGAAGCGCGAGCGCGCCTCGCGCACGAGCGGGTGGAAGCGGTACACGAACGGCACGGTCGCCGTGCGGCCCTCCGCCGCGGCCACCAGGGCCTCGGCGTCGGCCACCGTCGTCGCGAGCGGCTTCTCGCACACGACGTCCTTGCCTGCGGCCAGCACGGCGGCCGCCTGCTCGGCGTGCAGCGCGTTCGGCGTGGTGACGTGCACGACGTCGATCGTGTCGTCGGCGAGCACCTCGTCCAGCGAGCCGTAGGCGTGCGCGATGCCGAGGCGCTCCGCCGCGGCCGCCGACCGGTCCGGCGTCGACGAGACGATCCCGGCGAGGTCGGCCCGTGCGGCACGAGCCGCACGGGAGTGGACCTCGGCCATGAAGCCGCCGCCGACGATGGCGACGCGGAGGCGGGCGCCCGCGGCGCTCCCTCGCGCCGGATCAGTCCGCCGCTGGTCGCGGCGGCGCTGTCGTTCGCATCCGTCATGTCGTCGGCCTCACGCCAGAGTCGCCGCGCGCGGGTCCCAGTCCTCCGGCAGTGCCGGGGCCACGTCCACCGTGCTCTCGACCTCGACCGGCGTCCGCGACTCCCCCGCCTCGATCGTCGAGACCATGACGTCGAGCACGTGGTACGCCTGCTCGCCGGAGGCACGCTCCGGCACGCCGGCGCGGATCGCCCGGGCCAGCTCGACGACGCCGATGCCGCGGGTGTCGGTGGTGCCGGTCGACGGCAGCGTCTGGATGCCGTCCGCGCCGTGCACGAGCAGCTCGCCCTCGAAGGTGTTCGGGTCGGGCACGACGACCGTCCCCTCCACACCCGCGACCTCGAACTGGGTGCGGCCGAGCTTCGAGTCGAAGCTGAACACGGCCTGAGCCGTCTGTCCGCTCTCGAACTCGTAGAGCGCGCTGACGTGCGTCGGAACGGTGACCGAGAACTCCTCGCCGGCACGGGGTCCGGAGCCGATCACACGGCTCTCCCGGGCCTTGGACGCGCTGGCGCTGACCCGGGCGACCGGCCCGAAGAGCTGCACGAGCGCGGTCAGGTAGTACGGGCCGATGTCGAACAGCGGGCCCGCGCCCTCCTGGAAGAGGAAGTCGGGGTTGGGGTGCCACGACTCGGGGCCGGGGCTCTGCATGAGGGTCAGCGCGGTGAGCGGCGCGCCGATGTCGCCGTTCTCGATGAGCCGGCGCGCCGACTGGATGCCGGAACCGAGGAATGTGTCGGGTGCGGTCGCGACCCGGAGGCCCTTGGCGTGGGCCGCCTCCAGCAGTTCGCGGCCGCTGGCGCGGTCGAGCGAGAAGGGCTTCTCGCTCCACACGTTCTTGCCCGCGGCGAGCGCCTGCAGCGCCACCTCCACGTGGACCTTCGGAATGGTCAGGTTGACCACGATCTCGATCGCGTCGTCTGCGAGCAGCTCCTCGACCGAGCCGGAGCCGGGCACACCGTACTTCTCGGCCTGCGCCTTGGCGCGCTCCAGGTCGATGTCGGCGACGAAGCGCACGTCGAGGTCGGGGAACCGGGTGAGGTTCTCGAGGTACTGATTGCTGATGACGCCGGCGCCGATGACGCCGACTCCGACCGGCCCGCCGCTCATGCGAGGCCCTTGGAGGTCAGGAACGCGAAGCTGTCGGCGACGGCCTGGAAGCGGTCGCCGCGCGAGTCGTCGAGCTCGATGACGCGCAGCGCATCCGGGGCGGCGGCGATGATCCGCTCGATCGGGAGGGAGCCCTGACCGACCGCGACCTGGTCCTTGTTCTCGTGCGTGCCGGGGCCGTCCTTGACGTGCAGCGCCACGACGCGGTCGCCGAGCTTCGGCAGGAAGGTCACCGGGTCGGCGCCGCCGACGGCCACCCAGTAGGTGTCGACCTCGAGCACGACCTCGGGGGCGAGCTTGCCGGCGAGGAACTCCAGGGCGGTGACGCCCTCGATGGTGCTGGAGATCTCGTGATCGTGGTTGTGGTACCCGACCCGGATGCCGTGGCGGGCGGCGACCTCCGCGGCAGCGTTGAGCTGCTCGGCGGTCTGAGCCACGTCCTCGGCCGTCTGCCACTTCTCGGGGGCGACGAACGGGTCGATCACGGTCTGGATGCCGAGCTCCTTCGCGGCGCCGAAGACCTCGTCGAGGTCGCCGCCGAGGAAGCTCTGGTGGGTGGTGGGGGCCGAGAGGCCGGCCTCGCCGAGGCCCTGGCGCAGCGCCTTACCGAAGCTGAGGAACGCGAAGGGCTCGACCTGGGTGAACCCGATGTCGGCGATCCGCTTCAGGGTTCCGACCGTGTCTTCGGTCAGGAGTTCGCGGACCGTGTACAGCTGCACGGAGACTTTGGACGTCGACACTGTTCTCCTCGTCGAGCTCATGGATGGGACGCCGGATGGCGTGCGTCCATTCAACCGACCCTTTTGTCGGATGTCAATCAAAAGTCGACCGGTTCGGACACACCTTTGGGCGTCCTGCGAACACTGTGGTTCAATACCGTCATGACCGACAGCGCGCGAGACTCGGTGCTCGTCGCCGCAGACGCCGCGGAGCTGCTGGCGATCCTGCGCGACGGCATCCCGCGCACCCGCGCGCAGCTCGCCGAGGTGACGGGGCTGGCGCGTTCGACGATCGCCACCCGCATCGACGCCCTCACGGCGGCCCGGCTCGTCGTTCCGGCGGGAGACGACGTCTCCTCCGGCGGTCGTCCCCCGGCCCGGCTGCGGTTCAACCCCGGCTCGCGCGTCGTCGTCGCGATCGACCTCGGGGCGACCCACGGTGTCGTCGCGCTCGCCGATCTCGCCGGCGACATCACAGCGAGCGAATCGCGCCGCCTCGACATCGCCGACGGCCCCGTACCCATCCTCGATTGGGCCCTCGAGGCCGCCTCCGCGCTCTACGCCGCCTCCGGCCGTGCGCCAGAGGAGCTGATCGGCGTCGGCGTCGGCGTCCCCGGGCCGGTCGAGCACTCCACCGGGCTGCCCGTCAACCCGCCGATCATGCCCGGCTGGGACCGCTTCGACATCCCCGCCTACATCCGCCGCGTCTTCGACGTGCCCGTGCTGGTCGACAACGACGTCAATCTGCTCGCCCTGGGCGAGAGGGCCCTCATGTGGCCGGACGAGACGGACCTCCTCTTCATCAAGGTCGCCACCGGCGTCGGCGCCGGCATCATCAGCGGGGGCAGCCTGCAGCGCGGCGCCCTCGGCTCGGCCGGTGACCTCGGGCACGTGCGCGTGCCGTTCGGCACCGACACCCCGAGCCACGGGGAGCAGGATGCGGACCTCGAGTCCCTCGTCAGCGGCCCCGCGATCGCCCGGGCGCTGTCGCAGGCCGGGCTCGCCGCCGAGACCAGCGACGACGTGGTGGAGCTCGCGCGCAGCGGCAATCCGGTCGTGCAGAACGCGATCCGGCAGGCCGGACGCGACCTCGGGGCGGTCGTCGCGACCTGCGTCAACCTCCTCAACCCGTCGACGATCGTCGTCGGCGGCAGCCTCTCCCGCGTCGGCGAGCAGCTCCTCGCCGGGATGCGCGAGGTCGTCTACCAGCGGTCGACCCCGCTCGCGACGCAGCACCTCACCATCACCCAGTCGCGCTCCGGCGAGACCGGCGGCGTGATCGGCGCGGCCATCATGGTCGTCCAGCGGGCCCTCGACCCGCACAGCGGGAGTCCTCGCTCGCTCTTCCGCTGACACCCCCGGCGGCGAGCCGCCTCCCCATCCTGAACATCCTCGAATCGATTCGAACAACCGAAAGGAGTGCCGTGAGCACCACCACCGCATCCCCCGGCCGTCCCCTCCGCGCCGGTGTCGTCGGCCTCGGCTGGGCCGGCCAGCAGCACATGGCCGCCTACGACGCCCTCCCCGGCGTCGAGCTGGTCGCCATCGCCGGCATGGAGGACGGCCCGCGCGCCGAACTCGGCGAGCAGTACGGCCTGACGCGCCTGCACCGCGACTGGAAGGACCTCGTGGCGGAGGGCGACCTGGATGTCGTCAGTGTGGCCGTCCCGACCTTCCTCCACGCGCCGATCGCCGTCGGCGCGCTGGACGCCGGCATCCACGTGCTGAGCGAGAAGCCGATCGCCCGCACCGCCGCGGAGGCCCAGACGATGGTGGATGCGGCCCACCGCTCCGGCCGCGTGCTCGAGGTGGCGTTCAACCACCGCCGCCGCGGGGACATCGAGGCGCTCAAGGCCGCCATCGACGGCGGCCAGATCGGGCGGCCGTACCATGCGCGCGCCATCTGGCTGCGCCGCGCCGGCATCCCCGCCCTCGGCTCGTGGTTCACCAACCGCGAGATGGCGGGGGCGGCCCGCTCATCGACATCGGCGTGCACGTGCTCGACTACGCGCTGCACCTCTTCGGCGAGCCGCGCGTGACGGCCGTCTCGGCGGTCACCCACTCCGAGCTCGGCGTGCGCGGTCGCGGCGGCGCGACGGCCTCGAAGCAGCACGTCGGCTCCGCCTACGAGGTGGAAGACCTCGCCAGCCTCCTGCTGCGGCTCGACGGCGGCGGCTCGATCGTCATCGAGACCAGCTGGGCGGCCTACCGCCCGGCCGGCGACGAGTTCGGCATCACCCTCTACGGCACCGAGGGCGGCGCCGACCTGCGCGTCGTCGACTACGCCCCCTCGGGCGAGCTGACCATCTTCACCGGTGAGGGCGAGCAGAGCGAGGACATCTCCGTCACCGCCGACCCGGGCCGCGGCCACGTCGCCGTCGTCGAGACGTTCCTCGAGCACGTCGCCGACCAGGCGAACTGGGCGAACTGGGACGGCTCGCTCGCCCTCGACCGCGCCCGCATCATCGACGCCGCCTACGAGTCCGCCCGCATCGGCGCCGAGGTGCGGCTCACCGCATCCACCCCGGAAACCGCATCCATCCCGGAAGGAGCATGACCATGACCCTGCGCGTCACCGTCTGGAACGAGGGCGTCCACGAGGCGACCCAGCCCGAGATCGCCGCGATCTACCCGCACGGCATCCACGGCGCCATCGCGGAAGGGCTGCGCGAGCTGCTCGGCGACGAGGTCGCCGTGCGCACCGCCACCCTCGACGACCCGGAGCACGGTCTCAGCGAGCAGGCGCTCGACGAGACCGACGTGCTGCTCTGGTGGGGCCACATCGCCCACGACCGCGTCTCGGACGAGGTCGTGGAGCGCGTCCGCCGGCACGTGCTCGGCGGGATGGGGCTCATCGTGCTGCACTCGGGGCACTTCTCGAAGATCTTCATCCGGATGCTCGGCACCACCTGCTCGCTCCGCTGGCGCAACCCGCAGGGCGGCGAGCGCGAGCTGGTCTGGAACGTGAACCCGACGCATCCCATCTCAGCGGGCGTCGACCAGCCGATCGTGATCGAGGCGCAGGAGATGTACGGGGAGTTCTTCGACATCCCGACGCCCGACGATCTGGTCTTCATCAGCTCGTTCACCGGCGGCGAGGTGTTCCGTTCCGGCGTGACCTTCACCCGCGGGCGCGGCAAGATCTTCTACTTCAGCCCGGGCGACCAGGAGTACCCGGTGTACTTCCATCCGCAGGTCCGGCGCGTGCTGGCGAACGGCGTCCGCTGGGCGGCGCCCGTGGCCGGTGCGCGCCAGGCGCCCGAGGTGTCCAACCCGCAGCCGGTCTGACCGGCCGCAGAACCAGGAGGCGAGACCCGTGACCGACCCCTTCGCCGCGCTCCCCGAGCCACGCCATCCCGACCCCGCCGACGCGCCCGTGCTGCGCTGGGGCGTGCTCGGCCCGGGCGGGATCGCCGCCGACTTCGTCGACGCGCTCCACCGTCACACGCGCCAGCGCGTGGTTGCCGCCGGATCGCGCTCGGCCGACCGGGCGGCGGCCTTCGCCGCAGCGCACGGCGTGGAGCGCTCGCACGAGTCGTACGAGGCGCTGGTGGCGGACCCCGAGGTGGATGTCGTGTACATCGCGACGCCGCACAGCGGGCACCTGGAGCACTCCCTCCTCGCGATCGCTGCGGGCAAGCACGTCCTCATCGAGAAGCCGATGGCGGTGACCGCCGACCAGGCGCGACGGATCGCCGCCGCTGCCCGCGACGCGGGCGTGTTCGCGATGGAGGCGATGTGGACGCGCTACCTGCCGCAGACGGACATCGTGCGCCAGCTGCTGGAGCGGGGCGCCCTGGGCGATGTCCGCGTCGTCACGGCCGACTTCGGCGGTCGGGTGCCGTTCGACCCGGCGAGCCGGCTGTGGGATCCCGCGCTCGCGGGCGGGGCGCTGCTCGACCTCGGCGTCTACGCCGTCTCGTGGGCGTCGTTCGCGCTCGGCGCCCCGGCCGGCATCATCGCCACGGGCAGCCTCGCCTCGACCGGCGTCGACGAACAGGCCGCCCTGCTGCTCTCCTCCGCCGACGGCGCCCAAGCTCTGCTGAGCACGAGCCTGCTCGCCGGAACGCCGTCCCTCGCGACCATCAACGGCACGGAGGGCCGCGTCGAGACGGACAGCCCGTTCTGGGGCCCGAGCGGGCTGCGGGTGTTCCGCGCCGACGGCACGCTCGCGGCGCACTGGCGCGACCCGTACGGCCGCCCGCACCGTGACGGCATGGCGTACGAGGCCGCCGCCCTCGCGCGCTACATCGGCGAGGGACGGACCGAGTCGCCCGTGCATCCGCTCTCGGAGGCCGTCGAGACGCTCGCGACCATCGACGAGGCACGGAGGCAACTCGGGGCGACCCGCGTGGAGTGACGGCGAGCGTCGGTCCGACGCGGCACAATGGACAGGTGCTCGACTCCGCTTACTCCCGTTCGGCCGAACTGTACCGGCCCGGAGTGCTCGCGGATCTGAGCCCGGCGCGCCCCGCGCCCGTGCCCGTCGTTCCGGCCGTCCCCGGGCAGTCGGGCCACCTGGCGCGTGTCGTCGCACGCTCCAGCGACCGCGTCGGCTGGCTGCGCGCCCGCAGTCGCGGCATCACGGCGACGGATGTCGCCAAGCTGTCCACGCCGCGGTCCGTCCGTGCGGCGGTCTACGACAAGCTGCACGGCACGGGATTCAGCGGCAACGTCTTCACGCAGCACGGCCGCTCGCGCGAGCCGGAGATCGCGGCCTGGGTCGCGGCCACGCACGGGATCGAGCCCTCCGACCTCCTGTTCCACGCCGAGCGCGACCGGCGGCATCTGGCGACGCCGGACGGTCTCGTCCTCCGCTCGGGCGGGCGCCTCGAGCTCGCCGAGATCAAGACCACGAACAAGCCGTTCCGCAGCATCCCCCGCCAGTACCTGCGCCAGATCTGGTGGCAGCAGTATGTGCTGGGCGCCGAGCGCACGCTCTTCGTCTGGGAGCAGCACGACGGCTTCGTGCCCATGCGCGACGAGCCCGAGTGCCGCTGGGTCGACCGCGACGAGGCCGAGATCGCCAAGCTGGTGACGCTCGCCGCCGACCTCATCGAGCTGCTGCGTCAGGCGACCTCGGTGGCCGCTCCGGCGACCGCCGCGACCACGCCCTCCTCGGCCGCGGCCTCCGAGACGGCCACGGGGATGCGGGTCAGCGCCACCGCGTAGACGGCGATCCAGGCGACGGCCACCGTCGTCCCGACCAGCTCGAGCCAGGCGCCGACATCCGCCCCCACGCGCACGATCGCGAGCAGTCCCCCGACGATGGTGATCGCGGCGACCGCGCCGCAGCTCATCCGCGACAGGCGCGAGATGCGCGGCAGGCCGCGGCTGAACCCGACCTGCAGCATCGCGACGCACGCAGCGGCGAAGCCGAGGACCGCCGACACCGTGTGGATGAGGTCCTGCGGGGTCGACTTCGGGTCGATCAGCGGCACCGGGCAGTACGCCGAGCAGGTCACCTGCGAGGCGAGCACGAAGCAGAGCGCGGCGAAGCCGAGGCTCACGGCGGGCGACCATCGGGCCAGCAGGGGCGCCGACGCGCGCACGTGCCCGCTGGCCAGCGCGATCGTGAAGCCGCCCGCCGCGATGAGCAGCAGCGCCACAGCGAACGGGCCGGCCGTCGCCGCGCCGCGCGCGCCCAGCTCGCTCACGTAGACGGGGTACGGCACGGTCAGGCGCGCCGCCCAGATGACGACGAGCCCGCCGAGCACGCACAGCGTGCCGATCGCCAGCAGCACCGGCACGGCGCGCTGCCAGCCGCGCGCGAACACCGGGATCACGAAGGGCTCGCGGGCGATCCGCAGCAGTCGTCGCACCTGTCGCTCCTCGGGTCGTCCCGCCGTCGTGCCCCCGCGGGTCGGGGTGGTTCCGGGTCGCAGCATCCTAACCGGCGCGGCGCTGGGAACGACCTGGGGGTATCCGAAACAGATTGTTCACATGTGGTGACCCGACCGTAACACCGGTGACGCACGGGCAGGATTGACTGAAAGTAGAACGACCGACGAGGGGACGACGAATGCCGAAGACGATGCGCGCCGCGCTCCTGGACGCCGCGGGCGCGCCCGACGCCCTGCGCCTCGGCGAGGCGCCGTACCCGGACAAGGTCAACGCGGAGTTCCTCGTCAAAGTGGTGGCTTCGAGCGTCAACCCGATCGACGCGAAGACGCGCGCCGGCCGCGGGCTGTTCGGCGCCATCCACTCGTTCCCCGCGGTGCTCGGCCACGACTTCAGCGGGGTCGTGGTGGAGTCGCCGTACAGCGGGCACCCCATCCGCCCCGGCGACGAGGTGTTCGGGATGGTGATGGTGCCGCGCTTCACCGGGACCTATGCGGAGTACGTCTCCGTCTCCGCCCTCAGCGTCGTGCGCAAGCCCGCGACGCTGTCGCACATCGAGGCGGCCGCCGCCCCGCTCGCCGCGCTCACCGCCTGGGGCATGGTCGTCGAGGTGGCGAAGGCGCACGAGGGGCAGCGGATGCTGATCCACGCCGGGAGCGGCGGCGTCGGCCACTTCGCGGTGCAGTTCGCGTCGTACTTCGGCGCGCACGTGATCGCGACGGCGTCCGGCTCGAAGGCCTCGTGGCTCCGGTCGCTGGGAGCCGCCGAGGTCATCGACTACACGACCACCCGCTTCGAGGACGTGGTGCACGACGCCGACGTCGTCATCGACCTCGTCGGGAACGTCCACGACGACACCGGCACGCGCTCCCTCGGCGTGCTGCGCCCCGGCGGACTGATCGTGAACGCTCCGACGGGCAGCTGGCCGGGCTTCGCGGAGGACGTCGCCGCAGCGGGGCTCCGCGGGACCGGCTACAAGGTGGCGCCGGACGGCAACACGCTGGCCGTGATCGCGCGGCTGCTGGAGGCCGGAAACGTCCGCGTCCACGTCGACGAGATCTTCCCGCTCGACCGGATCGCCGAGGCGCACGCCGCCATCGAGCGCGGGCACACGCGGGGCAAGATCGTGGTGAAGGTCGCCGAGGGCTAGAGCGCCCGCTCCATCACCCAGTCGTCCTCGTAACGGTCGCCGACGAGGAACCGCTTGACGCCGACGCGCTCGAAGCCGTGCTTGCCGTAGAACCGCTGAGCGCGGGCGTTCTCCTGGTTGACGCCCAGCCACATCCCCTCGGCGCCCGCTTCTGCGGCGAGCACCTGGCTCTCGGCCATCAGCCGCCCGGCGACGCCCGCGCCGTGATGACCGGGCAGCACGTAGCACTTGCTGAGCTCGGCGGTCGGGCGGATGCGGATGCTGCCGCGCACATCCTCGTCGGCCGGCTCGCCCAGCACGATCATGGTGTAGCCGATCGGTAAGCCGTCGGAGTCCTCGGCCAGCAGCAGCCTGCGGGAGCCGTCGGCGAGGTACTCGGCGAACCGCTCCTCCGACAGCACGGAGGCGATGAAGGCGGCCTTGGCCTCGTCGGTGGTGTGCGGCGGGCAGGCGAGCGGAAACGTCGCGGCGGCGACGGCGGCCAGGCCGGTCTCGTCACCGGCGGCGGCCGGTCGGATGGTCACGGTCACCCTCCCAGCCTAGCCAGCCGCGCAGAGCGGACCGGCCGCCCCGAGGGAGACGACCGGTCCGGATGCGGTGCGGCCCGAGGCCGTCCCGCTGGGGGCGCCCCAGTGTCAGTGGCGCCCCTGTGCCACCCAGCTGAGCAGGTCGAAGGAGACGCCGCCGAGACCCGTGACGTCGTCGTAGCCCTTCGCCGTCTTCAGCGAGGTGTCCTGGTCGAGCGTCACCAGGTAGGTGTTCCCGCTGATCCTGCTGGTGTAGACGAGAGCCTGCGGCGGGTTCTGCGGCATCACGTCGCGGAACGCGTTCGGCAGGATGCGCTTCACGCCGTACAGGGTCGGGTTGGCGAACCCGATCGTGCTGCGCGTCGCCTGCTGCACGATGGCGATCTGCGCCGCCACGATCGGCGAGGCCAGCGACGTCCCGCCGTAGGTCTCGTTGATGTAGTCACCGGTCGCGAGCGTCGTGTCGTCCACGATGGGCCGGATCCCGATGGAGAAGCCGGTGTACGGGTCGGCGAGAGCCGCCACGTCGGGCGAGACGCGCTTGCCCTGGGCGAGAGCGGCCGGCACGATGCCGCGCTGGTAGTCCGGCTGCGCGAAGACGGCGCTCACGCCGCCGCCGGCGCCGCCGACGAACCGGGTGCCCGGAAGGGGCACCGCGTAGCTCAGCGTGCCGTCCGCGTTCTTGACGATCTGGTCGAACTGGTCGCCCCAGCCCGTCTCCCAGGCGAGCTTGCCGTTCTTGTCGATGCCGGTGCTGGTTCCGCCGACCGAGGTGACCCACGGCGAGGACGCCGGGAAGTCCGGCGACGCGTAGCCGAGGTTGGCGACCTCGTCGCCGTTGTCACCGCTCGAGAAGTACAGGCCGATCCCCTCGCCCGCCGCCTGCAGCTGCAGGTTCACCTCGCCCTGGATCACGTCGGCGGGGACCGCCTCCCCCACATTGCCGTAGCTGTTGCTGACGATGTTCGCAAGCTTGTTGTCGAGGATCTTCGACATGGCGATGTCCAGACCGCCGGAGCAGTCGGTGCCGCCGACGTAGAGGATGCGCGCACCCGGTGCGACGGCGTGCACGGACTCGACGTCGAGCGTCTGCTCGCCCTGCCATCCGCTGGGCTGCTGGCACAGCTCCTGGTCGGTGAACTGGCTCGGCGGCGGCACCAGCTGCTGGTAGCTGGAGTTCGTCAGCCCGGGCTCGCCGTTCTGCTGCGAGTAGGTGTTGACGTCCTTCAGGATGCTCGGGCTGGCGTAGGCGTCGATGATCGCGACGGTCTGGCCCGTGCCGTTGACGCCCTTCGCCGCGAGGCCGTCCAGGCCGTAGGCGCTGCGCAGCTGCTGCGGGGTGTAGCCGCAGTTGTTCGTGCTGTACTGCGTCTGACCGCTGTAGGCCGCGGGCACCGTCGCGGTGTGCTCGCCGATGTAGTGCGAGCAGGGTGCGTCGACGACCGGGGCGGCCGCGGCCAGCTTGCGCGACACCTGCGGGTCGCCGCTGGCGCCCAGGTCGCCCTGCTTGATGGAGTCGGGCTTGGTCGTGGTGCGCGACTGCTCCAGGCTGATCGCCGAGACCTTGGGCGCGATGGATGCCGGGACGGACGGCGCCGAGGCCGGAGCGATGAGCTTCTTGCCCTCGTGCGTGAACGAGTGCAGCGAGGTGCCGAAGACGGAGCCGAGCTGCTCGGCGGTTCCGCGGAAGACGACGTACTGGCGGCTGTCCGGAACACCCTGGATGGTGAGGCCGGCGGCCGTGATGAAGTTCACCACCGAGTCGAAGTCGGGCTTCGTCGGCGAGAAGCGATTGATCCACTGCTGCGGCGACAGCGCCTTGCGGTACCCACGGTCGAGCGGATTGGAGACGGCCTTCGCGAGCGCCTCCGCACCCTTCTGGTCGCGCAGCGGCAGGTAGATCTCGCCCTGCACCGTCGCTGCGGCGGGCGCCGCTCCTGCGTCGTTGGCCGATGTCGCCCAGGCCGGCACGGAGCCGGCGTACGGGACCCGGTCGGCAGCGCCGGCGGCGGATGCCCCCGCCAACGACAAAGCCACCACGGCGGACGTGGTGGCGATGATCCCGAGCGCCCTCTTGTGGAGGGATCGAGTGGTACGAGGTGCCATGGATGTCATCCTTCGGTTCGGACCGGCTCGGCTTCGAGCCGCCGCGCGACGCGCGACAGGAGCGACCCTAGACCGGGTAGTCCTCCCTCCACAAGATGGGGTAGACAAGTCCGTCGAAATCGTTGTGTCCCGTAAAGCACCTCTCGGCCGGAAACGCCGACGGGGTCGGGACCGAAGACCGGCCCCGACCCCGTCGGGATGTTCGTCGAACGAACTCAGATGGCGTTGACATCCAGCGGGATGCCCGGGCCGAACGTGGTCGACACGGCGCCCTTCTGGATGTAACGGCCCTTCGCGGCGGACGGCTTGAGACGCACGACCTCCTCGAGGGCGGTCTTGATGTTCTCGTTCAGCTGGTCGGCGGTGAAGCCGGCCTTGCCGACGACGAAGTGCACGTTGGCGTGCTTGTCGACGCGGAACTCGATCTTTCCGCCCTTGATGTCGGAGACGGCCTTGGCCACATCCGGGGTGACGGTGCCGGTCTTCGGGTTGGGCATGAGGCCGCGCGGGCCGAGCACCTTGCCGAGGCGGCCGACCTGGCCCATGAGCTCCGGGGTGGAGACGGCCGAGTCGAAGTCGGTGTAACCGCCGGCGACCTTCTCGATCAGGTCGGCGCCGCCGACCTCGTCCGCACCCGCCGCGATGGCCGCCTCGGCCGCGGGGCCGGTGGCGAACACGATGACGCGGGCGGTCTTGCCCGTACCGTGAGGAAGAATGACGGTACCGCGGACCATCTGGTCCGCCTTGCGCGGGTCGACGCCGAGCTTCAGCGCGACCTCGACGGTCGAGTTGAACTTGGCGGAGCCGGTCTCCTTCGCCAGGGCGACGGCCTCGGCGGGGGTGTAGAACTTTCCGGCCTCGATCTTCTCGGCCGCGGCCCGGTAGGCCTTGGACTTCTGTGCCATGTGATTTCTCCTAACGAGAATGTGGTGCGAGCCTGGCCGGCTCTTCCACGTATGTCTTGAGGGGGCCGGGCTTACGCCTCGACCGTGATGCCCATCGAACGGGCGGTGCCTGCGATGATCTTCGACGCCGCGTCGATGTCGTTGGCGTTGAGGTCGACCATCTTCTGCTCCGCGATCTGGCGCACCTGCTCCTGGGTCAGCTTGCCGACCTTGGTGGTGTGCGGGACGCCGGAGCCCTTGGGGACGCCGGCAGCCTTCTTGATCAGCTCGGCCGCGGGCGGGGTCTTCAGGACGAACGTGAACGAGCGGTCCTCGTACACGGTGATCTCGACCGGGATGACGTTGCCGCGCTGCGACTCGGTGGCCGCGTTGTAGGCCTTGCAGAACTCCATGATGTTCACGCCGTGCTGACCCAGGGCCGGGCCGATGGGCGGGGCCGGGTTGGCGGCGCCGGCGTTGATCTGAAGCTTGATCAGACCGGTGACCTTCTTCTTCGGTGCCATGTCTCTTCCTTCTTTGTGTATTCGAGCGGGTCAGGCCGGAGCCCGCGTCGCTCTCCCGGTTTCTCGGCCCTTCCGAGACCCGGTGTTCTGTAAAACAGGGGGAGGCTCTGGATGTTCCCTAGAGCTTCGTGACCTGGTCGAAGCTGAGCTCGACCGGTGTCTCGCGCTCGAAGAGCGAGACGAGCACGGTGAGCTTGCCGCTCTCCGGCTTGATCTCGCTGATCGAACCCGGCAGGCCCGCGAACGAGCCCTCCTTGATGGTGATGGTCTCGCCGATCTCGAAGTCGACCTCGGCCGGGATGACGCGCGCGGCGGCCTTCTGGCCCTTCGCGCCGCCCTTGGCCGGAGCGGCCTCGACCTGCACGAGGCTCTTCAGCATCGAGAAGGCCTCCTCGAAACGCAGCGGCGTGGGGTTGTGCGCGTTGCCCACGAACCCGGTGACGCCCGGCGTGTGGCGGACGACCGACCAGCTGTCCTCGTTGAGGTCCATGCGCACGAGCACGTAGCCCGGGATGCGCACGCGGTTGACCATCTTGCGCTGGCCGTTCTTGATCTCGACCACGTCCTCCATGGGGACCTGGACCTCGTAGATGTAGTCCTCCATGTTCATCGAGACCATGCGGTTCTCGATGTTGGACTTCACGCGGCGCTCGAAGCCCGCGTAGGAGTGGATGACGTACCACTTGCCGAGCTTGGAGCGCAGCTCGGTGCGGAAGGCCTCGTAGGGGTCGGCGACGGCCTCCTCCTCCTCGTCCTCGACGGCGAGCTGGGCGGCCGCAGCCTCCTCCTCGTCGTCCACTTCGAGGGCCTCGTCCACGGCGCGGTCGGCCTCGGGGTCCACCGCCTCCGCCATCGCGTCCAGCACGGCGTCGAGATCGATCTCGGTGCCGTCGTCGGCGACGACGTGCAGCGCTTCGTGCTCGGCCGCGTCGGACGCCTCGTCCTCGCTGGCGAGGACGTTGCCGGTCTGCGCCTCGTCGTCTTCGGAGGACTGCTCCGCAGCCGGAGCCCAGTCCACGTCGTCGCGATTCGTCTCAGACACTGAATTCATTCCATTTCTTGTCGGGAGGGCCGTTCCGGGAGATCCGGTGCGGCCCGGTCGACGTCGTCTATTTGGGGTTACCGAACACCCAGACGACACCCATGCCGAACACCCAGTCAAGGAGTGACACGAGAGCCATCATGATCACCACGAACACGAGCACGACGCCGGTGTAGCTGAAGAGCTCCTTGCGCGTGGGCGTGACGACCTTCTTGAGCTCGCCGATGACCTGCCGGATGAACAGGGCGATCCGCGCGAAGGGTTGCGCCGTTCGGCGCGTTCCTTCTTCGCGTTGGCGACGATCTCCTCGCTCGGCTCGTCGATTACCTTTCGGGCCACCTCGTTACACCTTTCGTGGATCGGCACCTGGATGCCGACTTGCAGGGCGGACAGGAATCGAACCTGCAACCTGCGGTTTTGGAGACCGCTGCTCTGCCAATTGAGCTACCGCCCTAGGAAAGCGAATCGCCGAACCTCACGTCGCCATCATTCAGCTACAAAAAAGGGCGCAGAAAAGCTTGGCAGATTCAACCACCGCGTCAAGTGTACGTGACGCCGCCGCTCCCCGCAAAGCGGTCGGCTCAGAGCAGCTTCCGCTCCAGCGCCCACGCCGTCAGCTCGTGCCGCGACGACAGCTGCAGCTTGCGCAGGACCGCCGAGACGTGCGTCTCCACGGTCTTGATCGAGATGAACAACTCGGCCGCGACCTCCTTGTAAGCGTACCCGCGCGCGATCAGCCGCATCACCTCCCGCTCACGGGCGGAGAGCCGGTCGAGCTCGTCGGTGGACTCCGCCTGCTCGCCGGAGGCGGCGCCGAACGCATCGAGGACGAATCCGGCCAGTTTGGGCGAGAACACGGCGTCCCCGCCGGCCACGGCGAGCACCGCGTCGCTCACCTGGCGGCCGGAGCTGCCCTTCGTCAGATAGCCCCGGGCGCCGGCGCGGATGACCCCGACCACGTCTTCTGCGGCGTCCGACACGCTCAGGGCGAGGAACCGCGTCCCCGTCGCCTCGGCGGCCACCCGGCGGATGACCTCGGCCCCGCCGCCGCCGGCGCCGCCCGGCAGGTGCACGTCGAGCAGCACCACCTCGGGGCGGGTGGCGAGGATGATCGCGACCGCCGCATCCACGTCGGCCGCCTCACCCACCACCTCCAGCCGCTCGTCGAGGTCGGCGCGCAGGCCGGACCGGAAGATGGAGTGGTCGTCGACCACCACGACGGTCACGGTGCGGGCGTCGTCGGTCGGTTCGGTCATGTCGTCTGGCTCCGGCTCGTGTCGTTCGTGTGGTTCAGGTCGTCGGGGGCGTCTCGCCCGGCAGGTCGATGCTCAGGTGCACCTCGGTCCCGCTCTCGCGCACGGCGACGGTCGCCCGTCCGCCCGCACGGCGCATCCGCCCGATGATGGACTCCCGCACGCCCAGCCGCCCCTCCGGGAGCGCGTCGACGTCGAATCCGGGACCGCGGTCGCGGACGAAGACATCCGCGCGGTCGGCGGTGTGCTCCACGTACACCGAGACCTCCCCGCCCGCGTGGCGGGCGGCGTTGAGCATCGCCTCGCGGGCGGCCGCCCCGAGCTCCGACGGCGCCCGCCGCACCGGGTCCCCGACCGAGACCACGTCGAAGTGGACGGCGTGGTCCACCTCGAGCGCCGCCGCGACCTCGCGGAGCTCGCCCGCGAGGTCCCGCTCCCCCTCGGCGCCGCCCACAGCGGCGTCGGCGTAGAGCCAGTCGCGCAGCTCGCGCTCCTGCGCCCGGGCGATCCGGCCGACCTCGCTCGACGCGCCGGCGCGGTTCTGGATCAGGGCCAGTGTCTGCAGCACCGAGTCGTGCAGGTGCGCCGCCATCTCGGCGCGCTGCTCCTCCTTGATGCGCGCCGTGCGCTCGGTGAGCAGCTCGCGCCACAGGCGCAGGCCCCACGGCGCGACCAGCACGCCCACCCCGGCCAGGGTGGCGAGGAGGATGCCGAGCCAGAGCAGGGCCGGGCCGCCCGCATCCTGAGTCCCCGCCAGCGCCAGCGCGACGATGACCAGGAAGGCCCCGCAGGAGAGCCGGAACGCCACCGGGGTGAGCGGTGCGAAGGCCACCGGCTCCTCGTCCGCCAGCTGCTCCCAGGCGACGGCCACCACCAGGAGCCCGGCCGAGGCGAGGAGGGCGCCGACGCCGGGGCCCACCGCTCCGCCCGCGGCGAGCACGATCGCCGCGATGCCGGCCGCGGCGCCGGCCCCCGCGAGCATCCAGGGCACGTTCACCCGGCGGCGGACGCCGTCGGCGGGGTCGTCGCCCGTGGGCGGCCGGAGCGGCGTCAAGGCCCACAGCCAGAGGTAGAGCACGAGGCCGCCGCCGCCGAGCAGCGACAGCCCGACGAACGCCCAGCGCACCGCGGCCAGCGGCCAACCCAGGTGCTCCGCGAGCGCCACCGACACGCCGCCCAGCACGCACGTGCGCGGCCGTGCGAGCGCCGGCCGCCCGGTACCCGGCCGGGGCTCGGCGGGGGCGGTGGAGGACATGCCAGCATCCAAGCAGACCCGGCACGGCGCCGCACCCGGGCGGCCGCAGGATCAGGGTCCGGTCAGGGGTTCACCGGATACCCCGGCGGCCCGGCCGACGCCAGGATGAGAGGCATGTCACAGAACGATTCCACGCCGCCGGTGGGCACACCCGGCAACCCGTACGGCGGCCCGCAGAGCGGATTCGCCGGGCGGGGCACCCGCTTCTTCGACTGGATGCGCGGCCTCGGCGTCGTCCGGGCCGACGGCTGGCTGGGCGGCGTGTGCGCCGGGATCGCCTACCGTCTCGGCATCGACCCGCTCATCGTGCGCGGGATCGTGGTCGTCGCGGCCATCCTCGGCGCACCGGTCCTGCTGCTGTACGCGGCGGCATGGGCGCTGCTCCCGGATCGCGACGGCCGCGTCCACCTGCAGGCCCTGTTCGAGGGCGACTTCGAGCCGCCGATCGTCGCGATCGGAGTCATGGCGCTACTGTCGCTGCTGCCGTGGACGAGCGGCCTCTGGTGGACGCACGGCGGCTTCTGGGATGTCTCCGCCTGGGGCGACGTGGTCGGCCGGGTCGTGTGGACGCTGGTGGTCGTAGGGGCCGTGGTGGCGCTGATCGTCGTCGCGGTGCGGAACGCCGACGCGCGTGCCGCGGCAGCGGGCGGCGCGGCACCGGGCGGCCCTGCACCGGGGGGCCCGGCACCGGGGGTGTGGCAGGCGACGGCGACGGATGCTGCGGCGGGTGCAGCCACGGACGCGCCGGCGGACGCTGCTCCGGCGTCCGGGCCCGGGTCCGGCGCTGCTTTCCCGGGTGCGGCCGAGGACGCCGCCGCAGACACCGCCGCGGACAGCGCGCCCATCGCGAGTGCGGCCGCAGACACCATCCGGCTGGACGTCGCCGCGGAGCCGGCACGGCCGCCCGCGCCTCCGCAGGGGGCGTCGACCGCCGAGGTGGCCGACTGGCAGCAGCGGCAGGCGGAGTGGCGTGCCGAGCACGCCGCGTGGAAGCAGCGGCTCGCCGCGGACATGCGCGTCGTCAAGGCACAACGCTCGGCCGAGTTGCGTTCGCAGGCCGCCGCCGCGAGCGCCGAGGCGGCGGCACGCCGTGAGGCGTACCGGGCTGCGAACCCTCGCGTGGGCGCCGCGATCGGCTGGCTGACCGTGGGTCTCGCGCTCGTCGCCGGGTCCCTGGCGGCCATCGTCTGGCCGCAACTGGGCGACGTCGCCCGCTTCACCACGGCGGCCGGCCTGGCCGCGGCGACCCTCGTCGTCGGTGTCGCCGTGCTCATCGCGGGGCTGGCCCGGCGGCGGAGCGGCTTCCTGATCTTCCTCGGGATCCTCCTCGCCGTGCTCACCGGCGCGGCCCTCTTCCTCGCGGGTGACGGCGTCGCCGGTATCCGTCTCACGGCTGAGGGCCTCCCGGCCTTCCTCCAGCACTGAGCGCCACCGGACAAGGACTCACGGACATGACCGATCACAACGCCACCGCGCCGTTCACCGCACCGCTTCCCACGAGCTCGCCGTCGCAGGCCCCGATCCGCTGGGGCGGGGTGGTCTGGGGCATCCTGCTCGCCCTGTTCGCCGCAGTCACCCTGTGGGTCGTCTCCTCGGCGGAGCGCGCCGACCAGGCCGGCCGCTGGCTGACCTCGCTGACGCCCGGGTCCGCGTGGGCCCTCGCCGCGGCGGTCGTCGGCCTCGTCATCGTCGTCTCCGCGCTGCTCGGCGGGATCCGCGCGTCCCAGCGGCGGCGCCTGCGGACGCGGGACTGATTCCGTCCACAGCCGGAGGGTCCTGGACGTTCTCCACCGATTTCCGTCCTCCGGCTCGGGCGTCGGGCGTCCCTGAGACGATTGCTGCATGACCACAGCGACCGACGCCCTCCTCCGCCTTCGCGCCCTCGTCGGGCGGTCGGAGGTCGAGTTCCACGACGGGCAGTTCGAGGCGATCAGCGCGCTGGTCGACGATCGGCGGCGCGCGCTGGTCGTGCAGCGCACCGGGTGGGGCAAGTCCGCGGTGTACTTCGTCGCCACCATGCTGCTCCGGGCGCGCGGGGCCGGCCCGACCATCCTCGTGTCTCCGCTCCTCGCCCTCATGCGCGATCAGGTGGCGGCGGCCGAACGCGCCGGGGTTCGCGCGGTCACGATCAACTCGGCGAACCGCCACGAGTGGGAGGACATAGCGGCGCGACTGCGAGACGACACGGTCGACGTGCTGCTCGTCTCGCCGGAGCGGCTCAACAACCCCGAGTTCCGCGACACGCAGCTTCCGGCGCTCGTCGAGCGCAGCGGACTCCTCGTGGTCGACGAGGCGCACTGCATCTCCGACTGGGGGCACGACTTCCGTCCCGACTACCGGCGGCTGCGCGACCTCATCGCCCTGCTGCCCGACGGCGTTCCCGTCCTCGCCACGACGGCGACGGCCAACGAGCGGGTCGTCGCCGACGTGGTGGAGCAGCTCGGCGCCGGGCGCGAGGGCGACGTGCTGACCATCCGCGGGCCGCTGGCGCGCCGCTCCCTACGGCTCGGCGTACTGCCGCTTCCCGATGCGACCGAGCGGCTGGCCTGGCTCGCGGGTCATCTCGCCGATCTGCCGGGGAGCGGAATCGTCTACACGCTGACGGTCTCGGCGGCGGAGGACACTGCACGTGTGCTGCGTCGCGCCGGGCACGAGGCGCAGGCGTACACGGGTCAGACCGATACGGCGGAGCGCGAGGAGCTGGAGGGCCGGCTCAAGCGCAACGAAATGAAGGCCCTCGTCGCGACGAGCGCGCTCGGCATGGGATTCGACAAGCCGGACCTGGGGTTCGTCGTCCACCTCGGCGCGCCGTCCTCGCCGGTCGCCTACTACCAGCAGGTCGGTCGCGCGGGGCGCGCGACCGAGAACGCCGACGTCCTGCTGCTGCCGGGGCCCGAGGACCGGGCCATCTGGCAGTACTTCGCGACGGCGTCCATGCCATCGCGCGAGAAGGCCGCGGCCGTACTCGAGGCGCTGACGGGCGAGCCGCAGTCCACGCGGGTGCTGGAGAGCCGGGTCGACCTCCGCGCGTCCACGCTGGAAGTGCTGCTCAAGGTGCTCGATGTCGATGGCGCCGTCCGCCGGGTCAGCGGCGGCTGGATCGCGACGGGTGCCCCGTGGGAGTACGACGAAGAGCGCTATGCGCGCATCGCGGCGGCGCGGGAGGCGGAGCAGCGGTCGATGCTCGACTACGAGTCGACCTCGGCCTGCCGCATGGAGTTCCTGCAGCGCGCGCTCGACGACCCTGCAGCCGGGCCGTGCGGCCGTTGCGACAACTGCGCGGGCGTCTGGTTCCCGACCGCAGTGGATGAGAGTGCCGCAGGCCAGGTCGGCTCGCTGCTCGACCGGGTCGGCGTGGAGCTCGAGCCCCGCAAGCTGTGGCCCACGGGCGCCGACCGGCTGGGGGTCCCCGTGAAGGGCAAGCTCCGCCCCGAGCAGCAGTTGCAGCCGGGCCGCGTTCTGGCTCGCCTCACCGACCTGGGATGGGGCGGTCGGCTCCGCGAGCTGCTCGCTGACGACGCGGCCGATCAGGCGGTGCCGTCGGCCGTGCTCGACGCCTGCATCCGGGTGCTGGCGGACTGGGACTGGGATGCGCGCCCCGCGGCGATCGCCGCGATGCCGTCGCGCCGCCGGCCGGTCTTCGTGGAGTCGCTTGCGCGCGGGCTCGCCTCCGTCGGGCGGCTGCCGTTCGCCGGATCACTGTCCTGGCGCGGCGGGCCGCCCTCCGGTGCGCCGGGAGGCAACAGCGCGTTCCGCCTGGCGTCGGTGTGGGACCGCTTCTCAGCCGACGGGCTCGACCTGCCTCCGGGCGCCCCGGTGCTCCTGGTGGATGACCTGGTCGACAGTCGCTGGACGCTCACGGTCGCCGGCCAGGAACTCCTGCGGGCGGGCGCGTCAGCCGCGCTGCCCTTCGCGGCGGCCGCCCGCAGTTGAGCCGCGGGTGTTGGCCGATGACGATGGTGGGTCGCAGGCCCAGGCCCGCCGGGGCTGGGGCGCCGGCCGGGCCTGAGACGCCGACCGGCCGACCAGCGTCAGATGAAGTCGCCGCCGCCGAAATCGCCTCCGCCGAAGTCGCCGCCACCGCCGAAATCGCCGCCGCCGAAGCCGCCCCACCCGCCGGAGTCGCCACCCCAGCCGCCGGAGTCGCCACCGGAGGCGTCGCCGCCGCCGTCCCATCCGGCGGCCTCGGTCGATCCGCCGTCGCCGGAACCGGAGCCGCCGTCGCCCGAGCCGCCGTCGCCACCCTGGCCGTCATTGCCCTGATCGCCGCCGTTCTGGTTGTCGCCGTTCTGGTTGTCGCCGTTCTGGTCGCCCGAGCCGCCGTTCGCCTGGTTGTCGAAGGGCGACGGGAGGAAGGCGCTGACGAGCGTCGATCCGATCACGTACCCGGCGACGCTGCCCAACAGGGAGCTGGCGAACATGCCGCCGAAGCCCATACCGCCATAGCCGCCGCGACCGCCGCCGCCGAGCGCGCGCTCCAGGGTCCCGGGCTGCCGCAACTCGGCCCGGGTGGCCGACTGCGCCAGCGAACGCGGGTCCTCGCCGCGCGGCTGCTCCCCCGCAGGCGCGTTCTCGCTCAACTGCTGGAACAGCAGGCGGCGCTGGTCCGGGGTCAACTTGGCGAACGCCTCCTCGTGCACCTGCTCGATCGTCTCGGGCGGGGCGGTCCGCAAGAGATACCGGTAGCGCTCGACCGCGATCTCGTCCTCGCTGCGAGCCTGGCCCATGGCGCTCTGCGGTTGCCCGCCCGACGGCGCTCCGGGGTACGCGCCCTGACCGGCGCCCGGCGCTCCCCCGCCCAAAGGCGGATACGCGGCGCCTTGCGGCTGCGAGCCGTTCGGGCGCGACTCCTCGCGTCCGAGCAGGCGGTCAAGGAATCCCATGTCGTCCCCTTCGCTCCGTCGCAGCGCCCACGCGCCGCGGTGGATACAGCCTACGGAGCGGATCGTGAGAATGCTCTCAAAGTTCCTCGGGTGTCCGCCCGGCGAAAGGGTGAGAGCCGGCCATCAGACCGGGATGCCGACCAGCACGGGCTCCGGCTGCAGCAGCACGCCGAATTCGGCCTGCACTCGGGCCTGGATGAAGTCGGCCAGCTGCACCACGTCCGCCGCCGTCGCTCCGCCGCGGTTGACGATGGCGAGCGTGTGCTTCGACGAGATCGCCGCGCCGGAACCGGGGAGTGCGAAGCCGCGCCGGATGCCGGCATTCTCGATCAGCCACGCGGCGCTGAGCTTCACCGTGTACTCGTCACTCGCGAGCGGCGGCACGTCGAGCGGGTGCACTCCGCCGAGCGGGATGCCGATCACCGCGTCCGGCTCCGGCGGCTGCTGCGGCCAGCGCGGGGCGTTGGCGGGGAGAGTCCGCGCGAAGGTCTCGGACACGACCGGGTTCGTGAAGAAGGACCCCGAGCTGACGGAGTCCGGGTCGGCGGGGTCGAGCACCATGCCCTTCGAGGAGCGGAGCGCGAGCACGGCGCGCCGCAGCTCGGCGATCGGAACGCGGGATCCCACCGCCACCCCGAGGGCGTCCGCCAGCTGCGCATACGCCACGGGGGCGCTCAGCGGTGCGCCGACATCGCCCGGCAGGGCGTTGTCGGCGAGCTCCAGATCCACCGACAGCACCACGCCGCGCCGACCCCGCTTGAGGACGGACGTGCGGTACCCGAGTCCGAGTTCGTCGCGGGTCAGGTACACGACCTCCCCGGTGGCGTCGTCGAAGAACTCGACGCCGACGAGGGCCGACTCGATCTCCTGCCCGTACGCCCCGATGTTCTGCACCGGCGCGGCGCCGGTCGACCCGGGGATGCCCGAGAGCGCCTCCACGCCCGACCACCCATTGCGGACCGTCAGGGCGACCAGGTCGTCCCACGGCTCGCCGGCCTGCACGCGGATGCGGACCCGTCCCGCAGGCGACGGCAGCCGCTCCACGCCGCGCGAGAGGATGTGGATCACGGTCCCCTCGAATCCGTCGTCGCCCGCGACCGTGTTCGAGCCCCCGCCGAGCAGCAGCCAGTCGTCACCCGACGCACGCGCGTCGCGGACCGCCTCGATGACCGCCTCGCGGTCCTCCGCCGCCACGAACTCGGCGGGGACGCCGCCGACGCGGATCGTCGTCAGCTCGGCGAGAGCGGGAATCCGGTCGGTCATGCGAAACGGACGCGGACCTGCGCCTTGCCGAGCACGGTCTCATCGCCGAAGGTCGTCGTCAGGTCGATCCGGGCGACGCGCGCCTCCGCGTCCAGCTGCCCGACCGTGGCCGTGACCGAGACGGTCGCACCCTCGGACGGGTCCACGACGACGGGGCGTGTGAACCGCACCTGGTAGTCCGAGACGAGCGCCGGGTCACCCGCCCAGTCGACGACCGGCTGCACCGCGAGGCCCATCGTCAGCATGCCGTGGGCGATCACGCCCGGCAGGCCCACCGAGGTGGCGACATCGTCGCGGTAGTGGATCGGGTTGAAGTCGCCCGAGGCTCCCGCGTAGCGGACCAGCGAGTCGCGCGTGAGCTCGACCGTGCGCTCCGCCACGACGTCGCCGACGCTCAACGCGTCGAAATCGGGGGTGGCGCGGGGGTCTTCGAAGATCGCCATCACTCGTCTCCTCGTACGACCAGGGTGGATGTGGCGGTCACCACGTGCGCGCCGTCCGCGTCGACGATCGTCGATTCGGCCGTGACCATCGAGTGAGCGCCGAGCGTCTTCACCGCGGTGACCCGGAGCGTCGCGGTCAGCTCGTCCCCGGCGAAGACCGGACGGCTGAAGCTGAACCGCTGGTCGCCGTGCACGACCCGGCTGAAGTCGATGCCCGCGTCCGGCTCGGCGAGGAGCTGCGCCAGCGTGGCCTCCTGCACCACCACGGGGAAGGTGGGCGGAGCGACCAGGTCGCGGTGTCCGGCGGCCTGCGCCGCCTCGAGGTCGTAGCAGACGGGGTTGGTGGCGAGCACGGCCCGAGCGAACTCGCGCACTTTCTCGCGCCCCACGAGGTACGGCCGGGTCGGCGGGAACTCCCGCCCCTGCAGCTCTGGATTCACTGGCACCCGACGATTCTACCGACCGGCTCCTGCGCGTCCCCGGACAACAGAAGACCCCGGCGGCCAGTGGCCTCCGGGGTCTTCGTGCTCGGTGCTAGCGCCTTACTGGCAGCTGTCGCACTGCAGCAGGTCCATGGGGTCGACGGGAACCGAGTAGCCGCCAACGCTGTCGTTTTCGTAGTCCATGATGGCCTCCCCTAGAAGTCTTGGTGATCCGCGTTCCCGCGGTGTTCACCCACTATATAACCCGAATGACACGATTGTCATTCCACTACATGTTGTGTTTTGGGGATTTTTTCTCGCTGCCCCCAAATCTAGGGGGAACCACCGACATCTGTCAGCTCGCACGGCCCCTGACATTCGACTCACCATTGATGCAACTTCTCGCAGGCAGGTGGCGCTATTCGCCAGCCTCGCACCATGTTGACACCAGCCTCCATGTCGCCACTCTGCGAGTTACCCTCTGCGCTTGTATGCCCAATGCGGGGCGAGCGGGGCGCAAAAATGTAACGCCGGCGCCAGTCGGCAATGCAGCGCGATGAAGGTCTTCGCCGCCAGCGCTGTGAGTGGGATCCAAATCTGACCGCATCACACTTGCCCCGTCGCAGCCTCGACGTACGCGTCTGCCTCGGAAGACAACCTTGGGCTTGCCAGCGTTCGGCCGGCCGGGGCTGGCGATCCTAGTCGATGTGAGAGTTCTCAGAAAAGACTTGTTATGGCAGAGAGAACCCGATTGCGTTTGAAACACATCGTCGGCCGGGGGACCGATGTTCGCTGCACCGGCGCCCTCACGACTCTTAATAGAAATGGAAGCACGTGAGAATAACAGGCAAACGTCGCACCGGAACGGTCACCCTCGTCATCGCTGCACTGCTTTTTGCGGGAGCAACACCGGCGCAAGCGGCCGAAGAACCACAGCCGGACGAAATCGCACTCTTCGCTAGGGGCGCCAACGGGGAAGTAGTCAAGCTCGACGCCGACTTCGTCGCAAAGACCTCGTTCGATCTCCACACGGCGCCCAGCGACGGCCAGGTCACCCTTCAGCTGATCAACTGGGATCAGTGGTTCGGGTGCTTCAGCCTCAACAACGAGACGGACGTTTTCGCGACGTACGCTTTCCCTTGGAACGGCAGCGTCCAGCTTGTACGACTGAAATGTGGAACCGACAGCTACGGCTACAAGCACATCCGCGCCAAGCATGAGAGCCAGTGGCAAGCGCAGCTGGACGGCGCTCGAGCACACGGCTGGAACTCCCAGGCATTCGGAGTTGAGTCGTGGGATGACCTGATGTCGGCGGTTACCGGCGCCATCATCACCTACCCGGACTACTACCAGGCGTACCCGTTGAACAACAAGCGATGCAGCAACACGGAGTTCTATCTACAGAACCTGTCGACCGGTGCGATCGTGTACTCGTTTCGGGCTATCGCGAGCTGGGCATCCGACAGTGACCGGCTAATCACTTCGTATCCCACAACCAGCCTCGTCTGTTGACTCGCCGCCGGTGAGGTCCTGCACTGGGGCCTCACCGGCCATCAATAATGTCGGCGAGGTCCCACGCCTCTTGACGAACCCGGCCAAGCAAGTCGTCACCGCGTCGCTCCCAGTCCGCCGGAAGAGCGACACCGCCGAAAGTGGCCCGCTCCCACTCGTCGTGCCACGTAAAGAGATCGCGGAGAAGGGCTTCAGAGAGCTGGAGTTCGGCCGGATCCACCACGTAGCTTGCCGAACCAACCTCCCACAGCGAGCCCGCGTTCCCGGCATCCGGGAAGAACCTGATCGTGCGCAGGTCGCCGTCACGTCGTCGCGCGTAACGCGCCAGCGCCCGCTCAGGAGTCGCGAACGGCGGCACTTCCACCTCTACCTGATCCAAAGGATCAATCGTGTACGTACTAGCCGCCATCTCTCATTCACCCCCGGAACCGAATTGCAGGATTCTTTCGGTCCGCACATTTACGATCCCTTATGGGCGCCCAGATGGCAAACGCCTGCAAGACCGACTGGAGGTTGTCCTCCATCCGCCCGGCTGACGAGTTTGGCGATACCTGCCCCGGTAGCCCGGCTACCCACGATTCGGCGCTCCCGGCGGACAAGCGGCGCGTCAACTAGATCAGGCTGGCGAGCAGAGCACCCCCGATCGGGGGCGGAGACCCCCGTTCGATGGACGGTACTACTGGGAAGCGGGCCGGCCGCACGAATTCAAACTAGAGCGCGCGAGCAGGCTTCGTCGTGCCGACAGATCACCGCTTCAGCGCGAGCCACAGCCTCTTCGCGAGCTTGATTTCCGCGTTCGCGATGAACGGCAGGTCGGGGTATGTGTCTCCGTGCAGCACTTTTCGTAGCGAGTTGTGGTCGACCCCGAGGCGCCCTGCCGCTTCTCTTCCGCTGACGTCGCCGCGGTGCTTCCGCGGATTCTGCATCTCGGATAGAGCAAGCTCGTCCAGGCGAGTTGTCCAGGTATTCCATCGTTCCCCACCTTCTGCACCTGCGGGCACCGCGATGGGATTGGTGTGTCGCTGGCGTTCTGCCGGCGGCGACAACGAAGTCAAGGAGCTCACATGAAGACCAGACACGTTCTGGGGCTCGGCGTTGCGGCGCTACTCGGCCTCAGCGCGGTTACGGCGACGGCATTACCTGCCGCTGCCGCGCCGGCCCCGTCAGCCCCCATATCAACTACTTCTGCATCTGCGTCGGTCCTCGCGGCCACACCGTATGCCGGATGGAACACCTATTTCGGTCTGGGCGGAAGCTATACCGAAGCACAGGTGCTCGACGTCGCTGATCACCTCGTTTCAAGCGGGCTCGCCAAGGCGGGTTACGACATCGTGTGGTTGGACGGCGGTTGGCAGGCCTCGACCCCCCGCGGCGCTGACGGGCAGCTGCAGGGCGACCCGAGCCGCTTCCCTGACGGGATGGGCGCCCTGGCCGCCGCGATCCACGCCAAGGGACTGAAGGCGGGCATCTACACCGACGCCGGCCCGTACATCCCGGGCTCCTGCGGGCTGGGCAGCTACGGTCACTACCAGACCGACGCGGACACATTCGCTGCCTGGGGCTACGACGCGGTCAAGGTCGACTTCCTCTGCGGCATCGCTGCGAACCTCGACCCGAAGACCGTGTACACGCAGTTCGCGGATGCGCTCCGCCACAACAGCAGCGGCCGCCCGATCATCTTCAACCTCTGCAACCCGGTGACCTCTCCCGACTGGGGCAACTACCCCGAGTCGCAGCAGTCCACGAACACGTGGAGCTACGCGCCCGAAATCGCGCAGTCGTGGCGCACGTACACGGACGTCGGGTTTGTGAACTCGATCAAGTACAGCGACGTGCTGCGCAACTTCGACGCCAATGCCCGGCATCCGGAGGTCGCAGGCCCGGGCCACTGGAACGATCCCGACTACCTGGGACCCCAGCTGGGCATGACGGACGAGGAGTTCCGTTCGCAGATGGCGCTGTGGTCGATGTCCGCCGCCCCGCTGGTCGTCGGAAGCGATCCGCGCACCTTCAGCCCGGCGACCGTCGCCACCCTCACCAACCCGGATCTGCTCGCCATCGACCGTGACCTGCTCGGCAAGCAGGCGGTTCGCGTCGGGCCCGCTGGCACCACGGAGACGTGGGTGAAGCCGCTGGCCGACGGCTCGACCGCCGTCGCACTCGTCAACCGCGGCGCCGCCGCCACCCAGATCGGCACGACGGCGTCGGCGGTCGGTCTCAAGGCCACGCGGATCGCGGTCAAGGACGCGCGGACCCATGCCGTGACCGAGAGCAAGGACGCCATCCGCGCCGAAGTCCCGGCACACGGCGTCTCCGTCCTCGTCGTGTCGAAGAGCACCGCCGCCCCGCAGACGTCGCGTGTACTCGTCGGCACGCCGACCGTCACCGCAGTGAACGGCACGGCGATCGCGCCGACGAGCGACCTGCTCGCCGCGGCCGGCTCCACGCTGGCGGTCACCGTCACCCTCCGCAACGATGGCATGACGCCGGTGGACGCGCCGCAGACGATGCTTACGACGCCGGACGGATGGACGGCGACGGCAACCGGAACGCAGCCGTCCCGGCTTCTCCCGGGCCGCACGGCGGATGCGACCTTCACCGTGACCGTGCCGCAGGGTGTGGCGACGGGAGCGTCGGCGATCAGCGGTTCGGTGACCTTCGGGGCGACCAGCGGCAAGGTCACCGTCGCGTCGCCTCAGGCCACGGTGACGATCGCGCCCGCTCCCCGTCGGGTGCGGACCAGCCGCTGTCCCACCAGCCGTGGATCTCCGCGACCAGTGGGTGGATGACACCCGCGATCGACCAGAGCGTGGGCGGCGGCAACCCGATCCGGGTGGCCGGCACGACCTACGCGACCGGCCTCGGCGTCGCCAGCCCGTCCGACATCCGGTACTACGTGGGTGGAGTCTGCACACGGCTCACCGGAGCCGTCGGCATCGACGACGTCGTGGACAACGTGGGCCCAGAGGGCGGCACGGCCACCTTCTCCCTCGTCGCGGACGGAAAGACCGTCTGGGAGAGCGGTACCGTGTCGCGTGGCACGGCGGTTCCGTTCGACGTCGACGTGACCGGGGCCCGCGAGTTGGTGCTGCACGTCGGCGACGCCGGTGACGGCGGTTACAACGACCGCGCGGACTGGGCGGCGCCGCTGATCAGCTGCAGCTGAGCACCCGACGAGACGGGGCGTGAGGACCTCCTCGCGCCCCGTTTCGGCGTTCAGCGCAGTGCGACTCCCCAGCGGAGGTCCCAGCGGGACCCTGCTCCGAGCCACTGCAGGTCGGTGCCGGAGTTGAGTGCGTCCGGAGGCGCGGTCATCGGCTCGAGCGCCACAGCGACCTCCCTCGCCTTCAGGCCGGGCAGCTCATCGGTCATGTAGATCTGCGCCCAGCGGAAGCGAGGCTCGGCCCAGACCTCGGCCGTGCGGCCGGTGCGCCGGTCGCTCAGCGTCAGCCGGACGTCGCGGCCGGCGAGGTGCAGCCCCGTGTAGGCAGCGTGGGCCGGAGCGGCGCCGAGCGGCGTCGGCGTGCGCAGGTCGAAGGTCGTGCCCGAGACGGTGACCTCGCCTCGCGGGAGGTTGTCGTCCCCGAGCAGCAGCGTGCGCTCGGCCTGGACCGTGATCAGGAGGTCGTCGCGCGTCGCCGTGCCGACCCGCAGATACGGGTGGACTCCGACAGCGACCGGCGCCGCTTCAGGCCCCCGGTTCACGACGGAGATGGTCGACGCAATCCCGAAGGGAGTCAGTCGGTACGAGACGAAGGCGTCCAGATCGAAGGGGTAACCAGGCGGATGTCGCACCTCGGCCGCGAACTCCACGGCGTCGCGCTCGTGTGTCACGACCGGGAACGGAGTGGCCGCGACGAGGCCGTGCAGCGCGTTGCCCGCCGTAGGCTCGGTCAGCTCGAGTCCCTGCGGCTCACCGTCGAGCATCCACCGGCCTGCGCGCACACGGTTCGGCCAGGGGATGAGGACGGCCCCGGACGCACCGACTGGACCGTCCGGTGACCCGCAGATCAGGTCGACACCGTCCACCCGGAGTTGTTGGAGGCTTGCGCCGACGGGCGATACCAGCGCCTGGACGTCCCCGTCGGCGTCCCCGCCCAGACGTACCGGCTCAGGCCTCTCGGACATGCAGCAGGACGGAGCGGTCCGGATCCAGCGAAGGCATCTCCAGCCCGACCAGCCGGAGGACTCGGCCCGGGAGGGTCGCGCCGCTGGACAGCCACGGCGGCTGGGCTCCATGCGGCGGCGACCCGACGGGGAAGACGGCTTCCACGACGTAGTCGCGCTCGTCATCGAGGCCCGGGATGCCGAGACGGCCGACCGGCCAGGTGCGGGGTCGCTCCGTGACTGAGAAGGCGAAGAGCGCCTCGTCGCCCGTCGGGCTGACGACGCCCTCAAGGCGGGCGGCCGGCTCGGTCAGGTCGGCGTGAACGCTCACGCCGCTGTGCAGCAGTGCCCGGTGCTCCTTGTGGAACGCGATCCATCCGGCCAGCGCCACCTTGGTCGCCTCGTCGGCCGTGATCAGGTCGGTCTCGACGCCGAGATGGCCCCAGATCGCCTTCTCCGCCCGGTAGGCCAGCGGGTGGGAGCGATGCGTCGTGTGCGATTCCTCCGCCCCGATGTGGGTGCCCTGAAGTTCCGGCGGGACGAGGAGCCCGGTCCATCTCTGGATCTCGAGCCGCTCGTGCGGGTCGTTGCAGTCGCTGGGCCAGACGCGTTGCGTCCGCTCCAGCACACCGAGGTCGATGCGGCCGCCGCCGCTCGCGCACGACTCGATCTCGAGCCCTGGATGCCGCCGGTGCAGTTCGTCCATCAGGCGGTACGCGGCGAGGGTCTGTTCGCGCAGCCCAGGCCGGCCGGAGGGGGTGTGCCCGGCATCGAGCAGGTAGCGGTTGTGATCCCACTTGACGTAGGCGATGCCCACTTCGCCGATCAGTTCGCTGATCCGTTCGAGCACGTAGGCGTAGGCCTCCGGGTGCCCGAGGTCGAGCACGTGCTGGTGACGCGAGGGCAGTCCCGGTCCGTGGCCGGCGTCGAAGATCCACTCCGGATGCTTGCGCGCCAGCCGGGAGTCGAGGTTGATCATCTCGGGCTCGAACCAGAGCCCGAAGTCCATTCCCAGCTCGCGGACCCGGTCGGCGAGCGGCTTCAGCCCGTTCGGCCACCGTTCCGCGTCGACCACCCAATCACCGAGGGAGGTGGTGTCGTCGCGGCGGCCGACGAACCAGCCGTCGTCCACGACGAAGCGCTCCGCGCCGATGGCAGCCGCCTCCTCGGCGAAGCGGAGGAGGCTGTCCACGTCCTGCTCGAAATACACGGCCTCCCACGTGTTGACCAGGACCGGCCGGGGCCCGACCGGTCGGGCGGCCGACGCCCGCAGGTGCCGATGGAAGCGCGCCGCCAGCTCGTCCAGCCCCTCGCCCCACGAGCCGTACTGCCACGGGGTGACGTACTCGTCGCCCTCGGCGAGCTCCACCTCGGCGGGCGCCAGCCCCTCCAGAGCGGAGAGGCGGCGGATGTTCGCCGGCGTGCGCTCGGCGGCCAGGATCTGGTTGCCGCTCCAGGCGAGGTGCGTCGCCCACACTCGACCCGAGCGGAACCCGAAGCCGGGCTGCCCGGCCGCGAGGAGGAGCGTGTGCTCGAGCCCCGGCTTACCGCCGCGGGATGCGCGGACCCATTCCCCGACGTCGAAGGCGCGTCGCTGCGGGACGCGCTCGAGCGACCAGCGACCGGTGAGGTCGAGCAGCTGGTCCGCGTCTGCGGGCACCGGAAGCGCCAGCTCCAGGCCCTCCACGCGGAAGGACTCCGGGTGATCGTTGCGCAGCGTGGCGCGCTGACGGACCAGGCCGCTCGTTGCCAGCACCTCGAGCTCGAGGGTGAGCGACAGCCCGTAGGCGTCGTCGCCCGCGATGACCGTCAGGACCACCCCCTCGGCCGAGCTCGACAGGTTCGCCTCGGTGGTCGCGAAAACCGGCGCCCACCGACGCCCAGCCGAGTCGCCGGCAAGCCCGGGCCTGCCCAGCCATCCCTCGTGCAGCTGCCCCAGCACCGGAACCGGCTGGGGATAGGTCACCGCACTGTCACCCACCGCTGGCTGGGCGGTCGTTGTCATCTGACTCAGCGCATCGGCATCGAGTTCGCCGAGGTCTTCTCCCCAGTGCAGGATGCGCGGGAGGCGCTGCTGGTCGAGCTGCACGACGACGCTGGTGCCGCCCGCTCTCAGGTGGACGGTGTCCGTGTCGATGGGCATGCTCTATTTCACCGATCCGAGGGCGAGGCCCCCGATGAAGCTCCGCTGGAACAGCAGGAAGACGATGGTCGAGGGGACGGCTGCGACGACGGTGGCGGCGGCGATGACGGACCAGCTGGAGACGTATTGCCCCTGAAGCGAGAGCACGGCCGCCGTGATCGGCAGCTTCTCGGAGGTCTGCAGCAGGGTGATCGACCACAGCAGGTCGTTGAACACCCAGGTGAACGACAGCGCTCCCAGGGCGGCGAGCGCTGGCCGGGTGAGCGGCAGGATGACCTGGAGGAAGATCCGGAGGGTGCTCGCGCCGTCGAGGGTCGCCGCCTCCTGGAGCTCGTTCGGGATGGTGCGCATGAAGCCGTAGAGCACGAACGTGTAGAAGCCGATCCCGAACGCGACCTGCACGGCGATGAGTGCGCCCAGGGTGTCGTAGACGTTCAGCTGCTGCGTGATCCGGGCGACGGGGATGAGCAGCATCTGCACGGGCAGCAGGTTGCCCGCGAGCATCAGCAGCAGGATGGTGCGCCGGAACGGGATGCGGAAGCGGCTGAGGCCGAATGCGGCCGCCGATGACAGCAGCAGGGTCAGCACTACGGTCGGGATGGTGACGATCATGCTGTTGACGAGCGCCTGGAAGAGGCCGCCCTGGTTCCAGGCCTGCACGTAGGTGGAGAACGTGAAGGTATGAGGCAGGCTCGCGATGCCGTTGGCGGAGATGTCGTCGAAGGTGCGGAACGACGTGATCAGCACGACGAGGATGGGCGCGAACCAGGCCAGGGAGATGAGGATGCCGCTGGTGTGGAAGCCGACGGTCGCGGCGGTCCTCCGGCTGCTGCGACGGCGGACCGCCGTGCGCGCCGGCGCGGTCGCGGCGGTGCGGGCGCGGGAAGCGGTTGTGGTCACGATTCCTTCTCCTCGGAGAGTGCGCGGACGAGGTACGACACGATGACCGCGATCGCGAGCACGAAGATGACGACCGCGATGGCGGAGGCGTAGCCGAGCGCGCGGGATCCGAACGCCGTCGAGAACATGTAGGTGCTGAGCAGCTCGGTCGAGTGGTAGGGACCGCCGCGCGTCATCGCCCAGACGATGTCGAAGGAGCGCAGGGAGTCGATGATCAGCACGGACAGCACGACCAGGTTGACGCTGCGCAGCTGCGGCATCGTCACGCTCCAGAACCGCTGCAAGGCCGACGCGCCGTCGACCTTGGCCGCCTCCTGGACCGCGGGGTCGAGGGCCTTGAGGCCGGCGATGAAGAGCACCATCACGTACCCGATCTCGCGCCAGAGAGCGGCGACGATCACGGCGTACAGCGCGGTGCTCGAGTCGCCGAGCCAGACATGGGTCCAGCTGTGCAGCCCGACCGCGTCCAGAACGTTGTTGAGCACGCCGTTCGGCTGGAAGAACGCGCCCCAGATCAGCGCGGTGACGACGAGCGAGAAGACGATGGGGAGGAACAGGGCGGTGCGGTAGATGCCGACGCCGCGGCGCTCCGACTGGAACAGGAGCGCCACACCGAGGCCGGCGACGAACGAGATGCCACCGAACAGGACGATCCAGATGGCCGTGTTCTTGAGCGCCGTCAGGAAGATCGGGTCCGAGAACAGGTCGATGTAGTTCTGGGCTCCGACCGAGATGGCGGGGCCGACGCCGTTCCAGTGCAGGAACGACAGGCTGATGCCCTGGAAGGCCGGCCAGAAGACGCCGACCGCCTCGATCAGGAACGGGATGAGGACGAGGGCGAACACGATCGGCGGCGGAATGGAGATCCGCCGCCGACCGCGAACAGAGGTGAGATTCGTCACGAAGTCGCCCGGATCTTCTTGGCGGCCGCGTCCCAGTCCTTCAGGATCTGGTCGATGTTCTCAGGGTGGGCGATGAAGCTGGTCAGCGCCGTGTCCGTCGGCGTCTGCTGGGCGTCGCCCGCGTCCCGGTTGTAGAACTGCGTGATCTGCTTGGCCGACTCCAGCATCTCCTTGCCCTGCTTCGAGAGCGCGTCGAGCTGCAGCGTGGCCTTGGAGCTCGCCGGGAGGTAGGTGCCCTGCTGGCTCTTGGCCAGGTCGGACTGCGCCTGGGGGCTGGCGACGTAGTCGAGGAACTTCTTCGTCAGGTTGGGCTTGTTCGTCTTAGAGCTGGCGATGAAGCCGTCCGTCGGTCCCTCCTCTGCCACGGGGACCTTCGGGTCGATGATCGGGAACTGGAAGAAGGCCAGATCGCTCTGCTTGTCGGCGGGCACCGACGGCTGCGCCCAGGCGCCGAGCAGGTACATCGCCACCTTGCCCTGCGAGAAGTCGCTCATCGCCTGGTTCTGCGTCGTGCCGAGCACCGCCGGGTCGAAGTACGGAAGCACCTGCTTGAACGCGGTGAACACGTTCTTGACCTCGGGGCTGTCGTACTTCTCCTTGCCCGAGAGCAGCTTCAGGTGGAAGTCGGCGCCGTTGATCCGCAGGTCGAGGTAATCGAACCACGCGGAAGCCAGCCACGCGTTGTCGCTGAGACCCGCGGTGAACGGCGTCACGCCCTGGCCCTTGATCTTCTCCGAGGCGGCGAGGAACTCGTCCCACGTCTTCGGCGGCGTGATCCCGAGCTTCTCGAAGTCGCTCTTGAAGTAGTAGACGCCCCACCAGTAGTAGCCCGTCGGAACGAACACGTCCTTGCCGGACGAATCCTGGCTGAGCGTCTTCAGCGCGTCGGGGAAGTCGCTGCCGTGGGCCTTCCAGACGCTCGAGAGGTCGAGCAGCTGGCCCTGGTCGGCGAAGTCACGCGTGGCCTGCCCGGCGTACCAGGTGTAGACATCCGGCGGGTTCTTGGCGGTGAGGTACGAGGGCAGCTGCTGGTTGAAGGTGTTGGTCGGGATGGTGTTGACCTTGACCTGGCCTTCGCCTTTGGCGTTGAAGTCCTTGACCAGCTGGTCGAGCCCTCCCTTCTCGGCGTCCGTGAAGCGCGACTGCAGGATCAGCGGACCGGAGGCGTCCGGCCCGGTCTTGGTCTCCTGGGCTTCGCCTGAGGTTGATACGCAGCCTGCGAGGAGCGCAGTGGCGGCGACCGTGCTGCCGAGCGCCACCAGCCAACGGGTGCTCTTTCGGGTCATCTTCGACTCCATTTCTGGGGGTGATCGCATGGACGCTCGGCCGTCAGGAATCTTATGACCGAACGTGTTCACGGTAATTTCCGGCCGCGGCGTCCCCGTAGCAGAAACTGGCGATGTATCTGGACATTTCCACGACGGTGGCTCACAATCGTCGAGTGCTCATCCCAGACGGCTTCCCCGGCCAGCGCATGCTTGTTCTTCCCCGGCCTCGCGTGAGGGAGTTCCTTGCCCAGCCGGGAACTGCGCGATTAGTGGTCACTGACTGCGGGTACTTTCCGCGCGCCGATTCTCATGGACGCCGTCGTACCGTCCCGATTGGGCAGGCGGTCGTCATGGCATGTGTGGACGGTGCCGGCTGGTGCGAGACCGAAGCTGGACGATTCCCCGTGCAACGCGGTCAGGTCGTCGTGCTCTCGCCGCGCCAGGCTCACGCCTACGGCGCCGACGCTGAGGACCCGTGGACTCTGTGGTGGTTCCACGCCGCCAGCTCCGAGGTGGAGGCGTTTCTGGCGGCTGCTGGGATGGGGAACGATAATCCGGTACGCCGGCCGCGCGACTTGTACCCCGTCGTCTCGCTGATGTCGGAGGTGTTGTCATGGATGGAGCGTGACAGCACCACGGCGAGCCTGAATGCTGCCGCGGGCGCGGCTTGGCACGCGCTGACGCTGCTGGCGTCCGAGCGTTCTCGCTCCGACGAGTCAGGGGATGTGATCGAGCATGCGATGGAGTACCTCCGTGCTCACATCGCGGACCGTGTGACGATCCCCGAGTTGGCAGCGATGGCCTCGCTCAGCGCGTCGCACTTCAGCGCCCTGTTCAAGCGACACGTTGGCTACCCGGTCTTGCAGTATCAGACGATGTTGCGGATGGGGCGTGCCCGGGAGCTGCTGGACACCACCTCCGCCACGGTCGCGGCGATCGCGGCGGAGGTGGGGTACCCGGACTCGTTCTACTTCGCCCGTCAGTTCAAGAAGGTGCATGGGATGACGGCACGAGAGTACCGCGACCAGCACAAGGGGTGATCAGGCGCCGACGGGCGTTTTTGTCTGAGCGCGGAGGTCCCTGACTCGCGCGTCGGCGGGGTCACGGGACTCCAACTCCTCCAACACCGTTCGCGCCGCCGTCATTCGTCCCGCGAGGATCGCCAACTGCGCATCCATCACCGCGACGAGGTCGTGATGTGTTCGAGCGATGTCTTCGCGGAAGATCAGCATTGTGGGTAGCGACGTGGCGAAGTAATCGATACGCGCATGCTCATTGCGGATGCTTTCCACGTAGGCAGAGAGCTCGGTGGTCAGCCGCTCGGCGCGCTCGGTATCGCCCAGCCTCCGGGCCGCGAGGACCGAGTAGTACGTCATCGGGGAGTGCGGGACGGCGGACATCGTGGTGAAGTCTCCGGCGCTGTCCGCAGCGGCTCGCCAGGCGGCGTCGGACTCGGCGTCATTGCCCGCGGCGCGGTGGGCATCGCCGAAGGCGAGGAGCAGGTCCGAGCGGTTGGCGAGCGGGTGCGGCGCTTCCCCGAGCGCGTCGGGCACGTGCACGGCCGAGTTCAGGGCGGTTATCGCTGCCGCGGGGTCCCCTGCGGCAAGGTGGTGCTCGGCGGCGGCTCTCTGCGCCAATGTCCAGACGCGGATCGTTTCCCCTTCGCCGCCTTCCCAGGGGCTGAACCGCCTGCCGGCTAGGAGGTCGATCGCTTCCTCGTGCCTGCCGACGAGCACGAGAAGCTCCGCATAGGCAAGTGCCAGGTCGTCCCGCGCGGCCACCAGGGCACCTGCGTCCGCGAGGGCTTCGAGCCGATCCTCGGGCGCGACTCCTACGCGTCGCGCGAGCTGGTCAGCTTCGTAGCGCAGCTTCGGATCGTCGGGAGCCGCCTCCACCGCTGACCGGTAGAGGGCGACGGCGCGTCCCGGGTCGCCTTGCACGTTGTAGGCCGCGAGCCCGAGACCCCGCAGGGCGACCGCGTCGGCAGGATCACCGGCGACGGCCGCCGTCAGATGATCGATGGCTTCCGCATAGCGGCGCTGGAAATACAGCCAATGGCCGAGGAGGGCGTGCGCGCGCGCGTCGCCCGTGGCATGGATCCGGCGTTCCAGC
Organism: Leifsonia xyli subsp. cynodontis; assembly: GCF_050632205.1. Taxonomy (GTDB): domain Bacteria; phylum Actinomycetota; class Actinomycetes; order Actinomycetales; family Microbacteriaceae; genus Leifsonia; species Leifsonia xyli_D. Next base: position 85,087 of record NZ_CP192578.1, on the reverse strand, counting down.
AACGCCGCGTCGGCCGCACTGCCCGCGAAGCACCGGGCGACGGACACCTTTCGCGCCTCGGCGAGGGCCCGCGCGGCGGCGTCCGGGCGTCCTGCCTGCTCGAGCAACTCGGCGCGTGCATAGTGGATGAGTGCGAGCGGGTCGCCCGCACCTGCAACCGGGCGCTCGACCGCAGCCGACTCGGCAGCGTCGAGGAGGCGTAGCGCATCATCGATGCGACCGAGCGAGCGGTACTCGCCGGCAGTGTCCCGGAGCGTCTGAGCGTCGGTTTCCGGCGTCAGCCCTGCCAAGTCACCGAGCCATATGTCCAGCATGTCGAGCGTACGAGCCCCGTTGAGGACGGCTTCGGCTTCCTCCGTACGTCCCAGCTGGCGGAGGGCGATGACTCGAACGGCGGCGACCTGGAGGTTGTCCGCATCCACGCGCGCCGCATCCTCGGCCAGCCCAAGCGCCTCCCCCACGCCTGTGCCCGCGCTGCGATCCGAGCCCTCGCGAGCGCCGAGGGTGCACGCCAGGCGTAGTTCCATGCGGCCTTGGCGAAGGCGTCGTCCGCTTCCGCGTCGCGTCCGGTGGCAGCCAGGACCACGCCGAGGAGGTAGAAAGCCTCACCGTCGGGTGGGTTGGGGTTGCGGTGGGTCTGTCGGCGCAGCGCGGCTCGGAGGTGCTCTTCCGCCTCGGCGAACCGACCTGAGGCGAGCCGTGCGGAGGCCAAGGCTATGTTCGAACGCGAGTCATCCGGGTCGCGGCGCAGCGCCTCCTCCCAGTACGGCTCGGGCGACCGGGTCGCGTGTCGGTACTGAGCCAGATGAACACCGGTCAGGTAAAGCTCGTCGATCGATGCGATCTCGTCGGGGGCGGGCGGCTCGGTGGCGGTCTCGAATCCTTCGGGCAAAGCGTCTCGGAAGCGCGTGGATGCGCGCAGCAACTCCACACCGCCGGCGGACGCCACGAGGGTCAGATCACCGGGTGAAGCGGCCGGTAGCTCGTGGACCAGCGGGCTTCCGGGTGCGATGGCGCTACGACGCTCCCACAGCACGGCTCCGTCCGCGTCGAGGAGTGAGACGTCGAGGTCGTCTCGTCTCGTCGTGACCGCCACCCCGACGCGGGCGGTGCGCGAGGCGCCGTCGCCGGTGGTGGTGAGACTCAGCGCCACCTCGGCCGACGCTTGGGTCAGAGGGCCGATGGCGTGATACGGGAACCAGTACTGACTGAAGGTCTTGGTTTCGCCCGGCGCGAGGTACGAGAAGTCGGGCTGGTTGTCCGTATAGACACCGGCCATGAGTTCGACATACGCACCCCGATCGTCGCTGAGGTTCGCATCCCACGCCCAACCGAATGGTGCGTTACCCCACGTCCACTGCTTCTTGCCGGGGGCGATGTGATGGTCGGCGACATGCGCAAACCCGAGCCCGGTCGAGTGATCGTAACCGCCGAAGAAGTCGTCCTCGCTCGCCACGCACATGTATGAGGTGGGGACGGGGATGTTTCGATACCAATCCAACCGGTCAGCGTCGTCCGCGACGTACTCCGGGCTGGACCGGTCCGCCCGCGCGGCATAGTCGATGCCGTAGTACGGCCGGTCGGCGGCCGGGAAGGCGGTCGCCGCGCGCTTCGCGTGGTCGGCGACTACGTGCACGTCGGCGGGGAAGAACGACTGGTAGCTGTCGTGCACACGCACAGCCACATTCGCCCACCAGAGGAACGTCTGGGTTACCTCTGTGCGGTTGAAGAGCCGCACGCGCGCCTCCAGCGCCGCGCTTCCCGGTCGCAGCCGGATGCCGTGCATTCCCTTCATACGGGCGAAGGGATCGTGGTCGGAGCACCATACGGTGACGGCGCCGTCATCCTCCCGTTCGATCGTCCAGTCCATCGGCAGGAAGGTGCCCGGCCGGTGATGCTGCGGCCAGTTGAACTCGATCCCTCCTGAGATCCACGGCCCCGCCAGGCCGACCAGTGCCGGCTTGATGACGTCGTTGCGGTAGAAGAAGTCTTCGCCTGTGGTCTTGTCGACGGCGATGTGCACGCGGCCACCGAGCTCGGGGAGGATGACAAGCCGCAGGTATTCGTTCTCCATGTGCACCGCCTGCCAGGTGTGCATCGTGGCCTCGTGGCTGACCGATTCGATGAACGGCAGCGGGTACACCCGCCCCGAAGACCCCTGGTACACGCGCGATTCGAGGAACGCCGGCATGGAGCCTGGCTCCCCCGGCTCGTAGGTGCGGACGTCGACAGGCTCGCTCCAGGCTGCGACAGCGACGTCGCGCAGGTTCTGCGGGATGGGAGGGAGCGGGAAACGGGGCTGTGCTTCGGACATAAGCAGGACCCTATTTCCGCGTCAACAGCTAGGAGAAGATGCGTTCCCACGCATCACCTGGACGATTCCGCGATCGCCTCCTCTCCGCTATCCGCTCCAACCAGTCGGGTCGCCACCGCCCCAGCGGTGACCGCCGATGTCGCCGCCGGGGACATCAAGACCTGAGACGGCGTCCCGCCCGCGGTCAGAGCCGCCCCCGCGGACGTGCGATCCTATCCAGCACGGGAGGCGCGATGACGGACAACAAGCGACAACGCGAGATGGCACTGGTGCTCATGCTCGCGCTCACCTTCTCCACGGGGATCGTGGATGCGGTCGGCTACCTGGGCCTGGACAAGGTCTTCGCCGGCAACATGACCGGCAACGTGGTGATCCTCGGGATGGCGCTGGTGGGCGCCGAGGGTCTGCCGTGGGTCGGCCCGCTGCTCGCGCTGATCGCGTTCATGGCCGGAGCGGTGCTCGGCGGGCGGACGCTGCGCCGGGAGAGCACCGGGTGGAACACCCGCACGAGCTGGTCGTTCACGGCCGTCGCGATCGCCCTGGCGGCTCTGACGACCGGGACGCTCATCGCCGGCGGAGTGCCCCCGAAGCCGTGGGAGCTGGTGATCACCGTGCTGCTCGCGGCCACCATGGGCTTCCAGGCGGCCGTCGCACGGCATCTGGCCGTGAAGGACGTCACGACCGTCGTCGTCACGTCCACGATCACCGGGCTGGCGGCGGACTCGGCGCTCGCGGGCGGCTCCGGGCAGCCGTGGCGGCGCCGGGCGGCGGCGGTGGTCCTCATCGCGCTCGGCGCCCTCGTCGGCGCCGCCCTGCTGCGGCTGAACATCTCCGCGGCGCTCGGGCTGGCCACGCTGGTGACGGCTGGAGCGGCCGTCGTCGGCCAGGTCGCGGCGCACGAGTCCGGCGCATCCCGCCGCGCGCGCCGGGCCGGGCGCACGACGGTCGGCTAGAGCAGGCCCGCCGCACCCGGCGCCCGGGCCTCAGCGCAGGATGCCGCGGGGCTCGCTCCACACCCCTTCGTTCGAGAGCGCCCGGTACGCGATGCGTTCGACGCCGGAGGCGCCCTCGCGCAGCGGCGTCGCGACGGCGCGCTCCGGCGTCGCGCGGAAGACGAACTTCGCCAGGCTCCGCGCACCCTCGGCGGTTCGCTTCGCGGGCCGGACGTCGAACCGGTCCGCGAAGCGCCGGAGGTTGGAGGCGCCGGGCAGTACATCGAGCGCCGGATCGAACACCCAGCTCTCGCAGACCAGGGCCGCGCCGTCGCCGAAGAACGCGCGAGCCCGGTCGAGGGACGCATCCACCGCTGCGGGGGTCAGCGGACCGGCCTCCGGGATGTGGATGTGCCGGCCATGGCCGCCGGCGTCCCGCTCGAACTGCAGCCGCCCCAGAGCCAGCACGCATCCGCAGAAGATCTGCAGCAGCCAGTCGTCGTCGACGAGGTCGCCGTAGAGCGACGCCTTGCGCGGGATGTCGTCCAGCGACTCCTCCGCCACGTCCGCCGGCACACCCCGCGACGCCATCGCAGCGACCGCTTCGCCGCGCAGCTCGCTCAACAGGCCGAGCAGCTCATCCCGTGCGACCCTCGGCGCGGGCGACCCGTGCGGCGTGCCCTCGCGCAGCATCCGGCGTAGGGCCGCCCGCGGGTCGTCCGCCGCGACCGCCCTCTCGATCCCCGTCACCGCGCGGGCTGCCCGGCGTCGAAGTACGCGACGAGTTCCGGATCGAGCGGCGGCACCGGCAGCAACGCCCCGTCGCCCCGGATGGATGCGGTCGCCGCCAGTCCCGCCGCCACCGCCTGCCGCGCCGCGACGGGCGACGTCAGGGTGGCCCCGCCGTCCCGCGCGAACCGGACGAACTCGGTCACCATGAGAGCGTCCGCTCCCCGTGGCCGCCTTCGGCGTCGGGGACGGTGAACGACTCGTCCGCGGGCGCCGCACCGCCGTGACGACGGTTCCACAGCCGCACCTCCGAACCGGCGGTGTCGCCCAGGTTCTCCAGGCGCCCCTCGGTGCCGATGACCGTGTAGTTGCGCCAGTAGTCGGGCGTGAAGTGGCACTGCTGGTACGACGCGAGGGCCCCGTTGTCGAGCACGAGGTTCACCTGGGAGATGTCCTCCACATCCACCACGGGGTTCAGCCCGGTCGCCGCGGTGGGCGGCCAGTTGTCGAAGCTGAACCAGTCCTGCACCCGTTCACCCGAGCGATCCCGGCGATCCTGGATCGCACCGTACACGGCGAGCGCTCCGATGCCCTGCACCCGTCGCGCGTAGCCGCCTGCCAGCCAGTGGATGACATCCAGGTCGTGCGCGCCCTTCTGCAGCAGCAGGCCCACCGATCGCGAACGGTCGGCATGCCAGTCCTTGAAGTAGTAGTCGCCGCCGTTGCCCACGAAGTGACGGCACCACACGGCCTTGACCTCGCCGACCCGGCCCTCCTGCACCAAGCGCCGCATCAGCGACACCACCGGCATGTGCCGCATGTTGTGACCCACGTACAGCCCCGACCCGGTGCGGTGGGCCGTCTCCAGGATGCGGTCGCAGTCCTCGAGGGAGATCGCGAGCGGCTTCTCGCAGAAGACCGCCAGGCCCGCCTCCAGCGCCGGCACGGCGACGGCCGCGTGCAGGTGGTCGGGCGTCAGCACCATGACGGCATCGAGTTCCGCGGCGAGCAGCTGGTCCAGTTCCGCGGTGAGGAGGGCACCCGGGAACGCGCCCTCCGCCTCCCGGAGCGCCCGCTCGCCGGGATCGCACACGGCGACCACGCGCGAGCCCCCGCCCGGCCGATGCGCTTCACGCGCCAGACTGCCGCGGTTGCCGTATCCGACGACGCCGATCCTGAGGTCTGCCATGGGTCCATCCTGTCCCGTTCGAGTACATTGCTGACGGTGACGACACCGACACCGCTCCTCCTCGGCCCCAACCAGCCGCTCGACCGGCCCTACCGCGGCGGCGCGGGCATCGCCCGCTTCCGCAGCACCGAGCAGCCGAGCCCGTTCACGCCGGAGGACTTCGTCGGCTCGACCACGGAGGTGTTCGCCGGCGGAGGCATCGGCCTGACGATCCTCCCCGACGGCCGCACGTTGCGGGATGCGGTGGCGGCCGACCCGGTCGGGTTCCTCGGTGAGGAGCACGTCGCCCGCTTCGGCGCGCGCACCATGCTGCTGGTGAAGCTGCTCGACACGGCGGAGCGGCTCTTCGTGCACTACCACCCCGACGACGCGTTCGCCGCGCGGCACCTGGCGAGCCCGCTCGGCAAGACCGAAGCCTGGGCGGTGATCGAGGCGCAGGACGGCTCCTACGCCGCCCTCGGGTTCCGGCGAGCGGTCGAGCAGGAGGAGGTGCGCGCCTGGTGGGAGGGTCAGGATGCGGATGCCATGCTCGACGCCATGAACACGGTGCCGCTCGCGGCGGGCGACACCCTCCTGGTTCCGGCCGGCCTGGCGCACGCGATCGGGCCGGGCGTGACCCTGGTCGAGCTGCAGCAGCCGACCGACCTGTCGATCCTGCTGGAGCGGCGGACTCTGACCGAGACGGAGGCCCTTCTCGGCCTCGACCTCGCCACGGCGATCGACGGCCTGGTGCGTGAAGCGACGCCCGGGGAGCGCCTCCATGCGCTGCGTCAGGGCCGGGGCGCCGAGACACTGTTCCCGGCCGATGCGGATCCGTTCTTCGGCGCGGAGCGCATCCGCGTGGGCGCTTCCGGGACGCGGGAGCTCGCGCCCTCCTTCTCGATCCTCGTGGTGCTCGGCGGAAGCGGGACACTGGAGACGTCCACGGCCTCGCTGCCGCTGACCCGCGGGAGCACCGTGCTGACCGCGTACGGGGACGGGCCGGTCGCCGTGACCGGAGAGCTCGAACTCATCCGCTGCCTGCCTCCGCGCTGACCATCCGGGCCGGCCGGCTGGCGGCGGCCCGGTGTCGGCGGCCGGGGATACCCTCGCGCCATGGACACCGCCTGCGCACTGTGCGGCGCCCCGGCCCACGCCGGAGCGCCGCTCGCGCTCTGCCTCGCGCACCTGCTCGAGGCGCATGAGTGGGTGGATGCGGAGTACGGCGTGACGGACGTGCTCCCGTCGCCCTGCGCCTTCTGCGGCTCCCGGCTCGGCGTGCGCTACCCGTCGGGCTGGCTGTGCGCGGTGTGCGAGTGGCGCGTGGGTGAGCCGCCTTCCGAGGGCGCGGCGACGGCCCGGGTGGATGTCGTCTACTACCTGCGGTATCGCGACCGGATCAAGATCGGCACCACCGCCAACCCCGCCCAGCGGTTCGCCGCGCTGCCCCACGACGAGGTGCTGGCGTTCGAGCGGGGCGACCGGACGCTCGAGCACCACCGGCACGAGCAGTTCGCGCGGCTGCGCATCCCCGGCACCGAATGGTTCGAGACGGATGCGGCCCTGCTCGCCCATGTCGCGGCGGTTCAGGAGGGCGCGGCCGATCCGTGGGCGCTCCTGGCGCGTTGGCGCAGCGAGGCCGCAGCGCTCCGCGCCTGAACGCGGAAGCGCCGCGGATCGCTGGGATCCGCGGCGCTCCGGTCTGGCGTCACGCGACCTCGAGGGCCTCGCGTCGCGCGGCGTGGCCGGCGGTCTCCGCCTCGAGCTTCGCGGCGAGACGCGCCATCTCGGCGGCCTCCTCGATCGACCCGTCCGGCAGGAGTGCCAGTTCGCCGGCGGCCTCCGCATCCATCACGGCGTTCGCATCCGTCGCGTCCGCGAGGTCGGGGCCTGCCGCGGCCCCGGCCCGCACGCGCGCGCTCCGCATGATCACCGCGGCCACGACCGTGACCACGCCGGCGGCAAGCGCGAGCACTCCCGCGGTCGCGAAGCCCTCGGTGTAGCCGCTCTCGGCGGGCAGCCCGTCGGGGGCGATCGCACCGGTGACGAGCGCGGTCATCACGGCGGCGCCGATGGCCGAGCCGACCGTGCGGAGGTTGGCGTTCATCCCGCTCGCGATGCCGGTCTGGGTGGGCGGAACGCTCTGCACGACGACGCTGGTGATCGCGGCGTAGATGAGGCCCAGTCCGATCCCGAACAGGCCGGAGGCGGCGGCGACCGCGACCAGCGAGCCGTGCAGGAAGGCGAGCGACAGGCTCGCGGCGCCCATGACGGCGGCCGACAGCACGATCTGCGCCCGGAAGCCGATCCAGCGGGCGAGCGGTCCGCTCAGGAATCCCGTCACGGCCATGGTCACCAGCATCGGGAGCATCAGCATCCCGGACTCCGCCACCGAGGCACCCAGGCCGTAACCGGTCGAGGTGGGCGTCTGCACGAACCGCGGGAAGAAGGCGAACACGGCGAACATCGACGCCCCGATGAACACGGCGGCCGCGTTCATCGACCACACGCCCGGCTCGCGCATCAGGCGCATGTCGACGAGGGGATGCCGCGAGCGCAGCTCGACGACGACCCAGGCCGCGAGCAGCAGCGCCGCCGCGGCGAACAGTCCGATGACGGTGGGCGACGACCATCCCCACTGCGCGCCCGTGCTGAGCGGGAGGAGCAGGGCGATCAGCCAGCCCGAGAGCAGGACGGCGGCCCACGGGTTCACGCCGCCGGTCGCACGGGTGGGCGACTCGGGGATGAAGATGAGGGCGAGCACGGCGGCCGCCCCGGTGAGGGCGACGGGGAGCAGGAACAGCCCGCGCCAGCTGAGCGCGTCCGCGAGGGGGCCGGCGAGCACCGTCCCGAGGCCGCTGCCGATCGCGATGATCGAGGCGATGGCGCCGATCGCCGAGGGCAGCCGGCGTGCCGGGAACTCGTCGCGGATGATGCCGAAGGCGAGCGGGAACATGGCGCCGCCGAGGCCTTGGATGACGCGGCCGGCGATGACGACGCCGATGGTCGGCGCCACCGCGGCGACGACGCTTCCGAGGCCGACGGCGAGGAGGGCGAGCACCAGGATGCGGCGCTTGCCCACGAGGTCGCCGACGCGGCCGAGCAGGGGCGTGGCGACCGCCGCGGCGATGAGCCAGGCGGTCATGGTCCAGGTGACACCCGCGGTGGTGGTGTGGAGGTCGGACTGGATGACGGGGAGGACGGGGACGACGAGCGACTGGAGGGTCGCGAAGGAGCCGACGCTCAGCGCCAGGATGGCGAAGGTGACTCCGGGATGGGATCGAGACATTGTCGGGGTGTTTCCGTTTCTCGAGGTGAAGGCCCGAAAGGGGCTAGAATTGGAGGGAGGCTCCGTTCGGAGGGTTCCTCCGGTTACGAGTACTACAGTACCGGAGGCTGCCTCCGTTTTGCAACCTGTTTCTTATCCGACCCCGAGAGGATGCGTTCCGTGACCGGCACCGAGCTGCCCACCCTCGGCGTGAACCGCCCGCAGCGGGCGGACGCGCGCCGCAACTTCGACGCCCTGCTCGCAGCAGCGCGCGAGGCGTTCGCCGAGCAGGGACCGGGCGCGCCGCTGGAGGACATCGCTCGTCGCGCGGGTGTGGGCATCGGGACGCTGTACCGCAACTTCCCGACCCGCGACGCGCTCGTCGAGGCGGTCTACATCGACGAGGTCGCCGCGGTGGTTCGCGCGGCGGACGAAGCGGGTTCGCTCGACCCGTGGGAGGCGGTCGAAGCCTGGCTCCGGCGCTTCGTCTCGTACGTCGGAACCAAGCGCGCCCTGATCGAGGGCCTCAACAAGGACTCCCCCGTGCTGCTCAGCTGCCGCACCTCGCTGTACGACGCCGGCGAGCCGCTCGTCCGCCGGGCGCAGGAGGCCGGGGAGCTGCGCGACGACGCGACGATCGGCGACGTCATCCGCATGGTCTCCGGCATCGCGGGCGTCGCCTTCGACGACGAGGCGCAGCGCGACCGCGTGATCGCGATGGCGGTCGACGGTCTTCGCGCTCGCTGACCAGGCTCCGGCGCGCCCCTCCCCGTAGGCTGAGTGGATGGAGCTGGGCGTCTATGCGGTGATCGCTGTCGCGGTCATCGTCGGCGTGGCCGCCTTCGCCCGCAAGCTCGGGGTGGCCGCCCCGATCATCCTCGTGATCGTCGGCGTGGTGCTGTCGTTCCTGCCGGGCGTGCCCGAGGTCGAGGTGCCGCCCGCCATCATCCTCGACGGTCTGCTGCCGCCCATCCTCTACGCCGCGGCGATCAGCGTGCCGCTGACGGACTTCCGCCGCAACCTCGCGCCGATCGCCGGGCTCTCGGTGGTCCTCGTCGTCATCACCGCCTTCGCCTCCGGCTTCGTGCTGTTCACGATGCTGCCGGACCTCAGCCTGGCCGCGGCCGTCGCCCTCGGCGCCATCATCAGCCCGCCCGACGCCGTCGCCGCGACCTCCATCGGGCGCAAGCTCGGCCTGCCGCCGCGCCTGCTCACGGTGCTCGAGGGCGAGGGACTCGTCAACGACGCGACCGCCCTGGTGCTGCTCCGCACGGCTCTGGCCGCCGCGCTCGGCGCGCTCACCACGCCGTGGGCCGGGGTCGTCGACTTCCTGTCGGCGGTGGTGATCGCGGCGGTGATCGGCCTCGTCGTGGGGTTCGTCTCGGTGTGGGTGCGCTCCAAGCTCTCCGACCCCGTGCTCGACACCGCCCTCTCGGTGGTGGTGCCGTTCGCCGCGTTCGCGCCGACCGAGGCGCTGCACGGCTCTGGCGTGCTCGCCGTGGTCATCACCGGGCTCTACACCGGGCACGCCGCGCCCCGGCAGTTCAGCGCCCAGGCGCGCATCAGCGACGCCATCAACTGGCGAACCATCCAGTTCCTGCTCGAGAACGGTGTGTTCCTGCTGATCGGGCTGGAGCTGCGCACGCTCGTCGCCGACGTGGAGCACCCGGAGGTGCTGAGCGTCTGGGATGCGGTCGGGCTCGGGCTCATCGCCGTCGCGTCGCTCGTCGTGATCCGCTTCATCCTCATCGTGCCGCTCATCTACAGCCTCCGAAGACGCGCGGAGCACGCCGAGCGCGCCGTGCTGCGGGAGTGGCTGATGATCAGCTACTTCCGGGACCATCCGGTGCGCTACCGCTGGCAGGCGCTCCGCAAACAGCGCGCCGAGCAGCGCTACGAACGCCACCGCACGGACCTGGAGGAGTACCGCCAGGAGGCCATCGACTGGAAGGGCGGTGTCGTGCTCGGCTGGGCGGGGATGCGCGGCGTCGTCACGCTCGCGGCCGCGCAGTCGCTGCCCGCGTCCATCCCGTACCGCCCGCAGCTCATCCTGATCGCCTTCACCGTCGCCTTCGTGAGCCTGGTGGTGCAGGGCGGGACGCTTCCGCTGCTCATCCGTGCCCTCGGCCTGCAGGGCGCGGATGTGGGTGAGGACCGCCGCCTGCTGGCCCGGCTGCTCGACGACCTGAGCGAGGCCGGGCTCGCCGTGCTCGACGACCCGGAGTCGGCGACCGGGGCGACCGTACCGGTGGACCCGGAGGTGGTGGAGCGCGTCCGGCAGTCGTCGTATCTGCGCGCGGAGTCGGCCTGGGAGCGGACGCTGATGAGCGACGCACCGCAGGAGAGCCGGCCGCACCACGTCTACCGCACCCTGCGCCTCGCGGTGGTGGATGCCGAGCGCACCCGCCTGCTCGAGGAGCGCGCCAAGGGCGCGTACCCGTCGCGCGTGCTGACCGAGGCGCAGTCGCTGCTCGACCTGGAGGAGACCCGCCTGCGCTCGCGCGCCCGCTGAGCGCGGCCCTCCACGCCGCGTCAATGGACGACCGCTTTCAGCACGACCAGGGTCAGCCCGACCGCCGCGATGAGCAGCGCTCCGCCGATCCGCACCCGCACCCGCGCCCCGGCGCGAGCCAGGGCGACGTAGCCGAGCGCCGCCAGCGCGAGCGCCGACGAGCCGAGCGCCGCGAGGAGCGCATCCGCGGCCGCGACGACACCCATCGCCCCGAGGCCGAGCAGCGCCAGGGGCGCCAGCGCGGCGAGGATGAGCCCGCTCGAGGCCTGGAGCGCATGGGCGAGGGCCGCTCGCACCGGCTCACGGTGGCGGTCTCCCAGAGCGGAGTGTGCGACCGTGGCCGCGAACACGTGCGCCGCCCAGATGACCGCGACCCCCTGAGCCACGGCGAGTGCGAGCGGCGCGGCGTCGGCGACGTATCGTCTCTCGATGACCACGAGCCCGGCCACGAGGACGGTGCCGTAGATCGCGAGCTCACCCGTCGCATGCCGGACGAGGGCCGCTCGGAGGCGCGCCCCTGCTGATCGCACCTTCGCCGGTGGGGCGTCGTCGACGCTCGTCCTGGTCATCTCTGCCGCGCCCCCTTCCGGAATGCAGGTCTCGTGAATGAAGACGGTGGGAACGCCGGATGATGACGAACGCCGGCCGGATGTCCCGCTTCGTCATGACCCGGCACCGAACACCGTCTTCATAGGTGAGCGCCTTCGTCCGAGGGCGACGGGAAGGGGAATCATGGAGCTCACGGTGATCCGCAGGGGCGACCGGCGCCGGATGGTGGTGTCGGTGGACGCACGGACCGAGACGGAGGCGCTGCGCACGATCCAGAACGCCGTCGGCCCAGTGAGCCTCGCGCTGGAACAGGTGGTGGTCCGCGGCCGCCGGTCCGGCTCCTCGGAACGCCACGCCCGGGGTCCCGCCCATTTTTAGTTATTCAAAACATGCCGTTAGGGTCGAGGCATGGACGGGGGACGGCACGAGAGCGCACTGCGCGAGGCCGGCCTGAAAGTCACCCGGGGACGCGTCGCGGTGCTCGAAGCGCTGGCGGACCGCCCGCACGCGAACGCCGACACGGTGTTCCGGGCGGTGCTGACGCAGCTCCCCGGAACCTCGATCCAGAACGTGCACAACGTGCTGGGCGACCTCACCGCGGCCCGACTGCTGCGGCGGATCGAGCCCGCCGGCTCTGCCGCCCGCTACGAGCGACGGGTCGGTGACAACCACCATCACGTGGTCTGCACGATGTGCGGAGCCGTCGCCGACGTCGACTGCGTCGTGGGCCACGCGCCCTGCCTGCACCCGTCGGAAGCGGGCGGGTACGCGATCGACACGGCAGAGGTCACGTTCTGGGGCGTGTGCCCGTCCTGTCAGGAGCGCGCCGCGCGCGCTCAGCAACACGAGATAGAGGAGAACGATGTCGGACGACTACACCACCACTCAGACCGGAAGCCCGGTCGCCAGCGACGCGCACTCGCTGACGGCGGGGCGTGACGGCGCGACCGCGCTGCACGACCGCTACCTCGTCGAGAAGCTCGCCCAGTTCAACCGCGAGCGCATCCCCGAGCGCATCGTCCACGCGAAGGGCGGCGGAGCGTTCGGCGAGTTCGTCGTGACCGGCGATGTCAGCGCCTACACGAAGGCGGCCGTCTTCCAGCCCGGCGCCTCGACGCGCACGCTGCACCGCTTCTCCTCCGTGGCGGGTGAGCAGGGCTCCCCCGACACCTGGCGCGACGTCCGCGGCTTCTCGGTGAAGTTCTACACGACCGAGGGCAACTACGACATCGTCGGCAACAACACCCCGGTGTTCTTCATCCGCGACGGCATCAAGTTCCCCGACTTCATCCACTCGCAGAAGCGCCTGCCGGGCTCGGGTCTGCGCGACGCCGACATGCAGTGGGACTTCTGGACGCTCTCCCCCGAGTCGGCGCACCAGGTGACCTACCTGATGGGCGACCGCGGTCTGCCCAAGTCGTGGCGCACCATGCCCGGGTACGGTTCGCACACCTACCAGTGGATCAACGCGGCGGGCGAGCGGTTCTGGGTCAAGTACCACTTCCACTCGCTGCAGGGCAACGAGGAGATCACCGGCGTCGAGGCCGAGCAGCTGGCCGGCGCGGATGCGGACTACTACCGGCGCGACCTCTACGAGGCGATCGAGCGCGGCGACTTCCCGGCGTGGCGGGTCTCCGTGCAGATCATGCCGTACGAGGACGCCAAGTCGTACCGGTTCAACCCCTTCGACCTGACCAAGGTGTGGCCGCACAGCGACTACCCGCTCGTCGAGGTGGGCATCCACACGCTGAACGAGAACCCGCAGAACTTCTTCGCGGAGATCGAGCAGGCGGCCTTCTCGCCGGCGAACACGGTGCCGGGCATCGACATCAGCCCGGACAAGATGCTGATGGCGCGTGTCTTCTCGTACCCGGATGCCCAGCGGTACCGCGTCGGCACGAACTACAACGAGCTGCCGGTCAACCGGCCCGTCGCGCCGGTGCACAACTACTCGCAGGACGGCGCCGCGCGTCACGGCTTCAAGCCGGCCGACGCCCCGGTCTACGCGCCCAACTCGTTCGGCGGCCCGGCGGCCCAACCGGAGCGCGCAGGCGAGGGCTCGTGGGAGTCCGACGGGGCGCTCGTGCGCTCGGCGGCGACCCTGCACGCCGAGGACGACGACTTCGGCCAGGCCGGCACGCTCTACCGCGAGGTCTACGACGACGCGGCGAAGGAGCGCTTCCTCGACACGATCTCGGGGGCGATCAGCGGCGTGAAGCGCGAGGACATCCGCGAGCGGGCCATCCAGTACTGGACGAACGTCGACGCGACGCTCGGCCGTCAGCTCCGCGACCGCCTGCAGTCGGGCGCGGAGACGGCGAACGAGGCGGCGGAGTACGTCGGCGTCGCGGAGTAGCACGCAACGGAAAGGGAGGTGTCCGCGGCCGGTTCGGCTGCGGACACCTCCCTTTCCCATTCCTGCCGGCGCGTCGCGTCTGCAGGTCCTCCGTTTCCGGCGCCTAGAGCGTCGCCTCGATGGTGCGGTCGTACACCGTGGTGCCGCCGACCCGCACGCGACCGTCCGCGAGAAGCTCCGTCGACAGGTCCGATCCCTCCCCCTGCGCGATGGTGAGCGACCGTCCCAGTCGGGCGGTGAGCGCGATGGCCGCCGCGCCGGTCGCCTCGTCCTCGATGATCCCCATGTCGGGCGCGAACATCCGGGATCGGATGCTGCCCGCCTCCTCGTCGATCCATGCGTAGGCGTAATGCTGGCCGGAGGTGAACGCGAACGGATCCAGCGCATCCACATCAGCCGGGGACGCGAGCTCGAGCCACTCGAAGTCGGGCGTCCACTCCGGCCGCGCGGTCACCCACGCCGTGTCCTCGTCCACCGTCACCTCGACGTCGCCGGCCGGCTCGCGGAGCACGTCCACCGGAGCGCGGCGGTCCGCCAGCCACCACGCGGTCCCGACGCTGGGGTGCCCGGCGAAGGGAAGCTCGCGTGCGGGCGTGAAGATCCGGATGGTCGCCGCGCGGCCGTCCTCGTCCAGCGCATCCAGGAACACCGTCTCGCTGAAGCCGAGCGCGTTGGCGATCTCCTGCTCCCGCGAGGCCGTGGCCGTGGAGCTGCCCACGATGCCGAGCTCGTTGCCGTTGCGTCCGCTCTCGTCCGTGAACACCCGAACGACGACTACTTCGATGGTCTCATCCATGGCATCAGCCTGGCAGACGCCATCCCCTCCGTTAACCCCGTGGGTGCATAATCGCGCCATGACGATCGAGGACCGCCAGAACGCCAGCGAAGAGGACATCGCCGTCGAGCACGCCGCCGAACGGCTGGCGGATCGCTACCCGGAGGTGCCGCGGGAGCGGATCGACGAACTGGTCGAGAAGCACCACGAGGGGTTCGACGGCGCGCCGGTGCGCGACTTCGTGCCCGTGCTGATCGAGCACGATGTGAAGCAGGAGCTCAACGCGGAAGAGCGCGCCGACTGATCGGCGCGCTCTCCCTCTGATCCCTGCTCAGGCGGGGATCAGCGTGTACTTCGTGCTGAGGTACTCGTGGATTCCCTCGAGCCCGCCCTCGCGGCCCAGACCCGACTGCTTGACCCCGCCGAACGGCGCAGCGGCGTTCGAGACGAGCCCGGTGTTGAGCCCCATCATGCCGGTGTCGACGCGGTCGATCATGCGCTGTCCGCGGGCGAGGTCCTGGGTGAAGACGTAGCCGACGAGGCCGTACTCGGTCTCGTTCGCGCGGGCGACCGCCTCGTCCTCGGTGGAGAACGTGGTGATCGCGAGGATCGGGCCGAAGATCTCCTCGCGGAGGATCTCGCTGCCGGGCTGCACATCCACGATGACCGTCGGCTCGAAGAAGAAGCCGTCGCCGTCGGGAGCGCTTCCGCCGGTGAGCACGCGGGCGCCGCGGTCGACGGCATCCTGCACCAGGGCCGTCATGGAGGCGACCGCGCGGTCGTCGATGAGCGGACCGATGGTCACGCCGTCGTCGGTGCCCCGGCCGATGCGCAGCGCGTCGACCTTCTCGGTGACCCGGCGTGCGAACTCGTCGGCGACCGACTCGTGCACGATGAAGCGGTTCGCCGCCGTGCACGCCTGCCCGATGTTCCGGAACTTGGCGAGCATGGCGCCCTCCACCGCCGCATCGAGGTCGGCGTCGCCGAAGACGACGAACGGTGCGTTGCCGCCCAGCTCCATCGACGTGCGCAGGACGTTCTGGCCTGCCTGGGCGAGCAGCGAGCGGCCCACCGGGGTCGACCCGGTGAACGAGAGCTTGCGCAGGCGCGGGTCGGCGATGATCGGCTCGGACACGGTGCGCGCCGTGCTGGTCGGGATCACGTTGACCACGCCCTCCGGCACCCCGGCGTCGGCGAGCAGCTGCGCGAAGAACAGCGTCGTCAGCGGGGTCAGCTCGGCCGGCTTGACCACCACGGTGCAGCCTGCGGCGAGTGCCGGAGCGATCTTGCGGGTGGCCATCGCGAGCGGGAAGTTCCACGGCGTGATCAGGAAGCACGGACCGACCGGTCGCTGCGAGACGACCATGGTGCCCGTCCCCTCCGGGTTCTGGCCGAAACGGCCGGAGATGCGGACCGCCTCCTCCGAGAACCAGCGCAGGAACTCGCCGCCGTAGGTGACCTCGCTGTTCGCCTCGGCGAGCGGCTTGCCCATCTCGAGAGTCATGAGGAGCGCGAAGTCCTCGCGGCGCTCCTGAAGCAGCTCCCAGGCGCGGCGGAGGATCTCGCCGCGGACGCGCGGCGCGGTGGCCGCCCACGCGTCCGCCGCGGCGACGGCGGCGTCGAGCGCGCGCATCCCATCCTCCGGGGTGGCGTTGGCGATGCGCTTGATGACGCGTCCCGTCGCCGGGTCCTGCACCTGGATCGCATCGCGGGTGCCCGCCTCCCAGCGTCCGCCGATGAAGAGTCCGCCGGGGACGCGGGCGAGCAGCTCGGACTCGCGCGCGGTCAGCTCGGCCGTGGTGGTGTCGACGATGGTCATGCGCCCGCCACCGCCTCGGCGACGACGTCCAGACCCTCGATGAGGAGGTGGTCCGGGATGCTGAGCGGCGGGAGGAAGCGGATGACGTTCCCGTAGGTTCCGCAGGTGAGCAGGACGACGCCGGCGGCGTGTGCCGCAGCGGCGACCTTCGCGGTCAGCGCCGCATCCGGCTCACCGGTCGACGGGTCGACGAGCTCGATCGCCACCATGGCGCCGCGTCCGCGGACCTCGGCGACGCGCGGGTCGGCGTCGCGCAGAGCGCCCAGCTTCTCGAACAGGATGTCGCCGATCTGACGGGCGCGGGCCGCGAGGTCCTCGGTCTCGTACGTCTCGATCGCGGCGAGCGCGGCGACGCAGGCGAGCGGGTTGCCGCCGTAGGTGCCGCCGAGGCCGCCGACCTGCGGGGCGTCCATGATCTCGGCGCGCCCGGTGACCGCCGAGAGCGGCAGGCCGCCCGCGATCCCCTTCGCGGTGACGATGAGGTCGGGCACGATGCCGAACTGCTCGGACACGAACATGGTGCCGGTGCGGGCGAAGCCGGTCTGCACCTCGTCGGCGATGAAGACAACGCCGTTGGCGTTGGCCCACGCCTGCAGGGCGGGCAGGAAGCCGTCCGCCGGGACGATGAAGCCGCCCTCGCCCTGGATCGGCTCGATGATCATGGCGGCGAGGTTCGCCGCGCCGATCTGCTTCTCGATCATGGTGATCGCGCGCTTGGCCGCCTCGGCGCCCGACAGGCCGCCGTCGCGCAGCGGGTAGCTGAGCGGCGCCCGGTAGATCTCTGGGGCGAAAGGCCCGAAGCCGTTCTTGTACGGCTGGTTCTTGGCGGTGAGCCCCATCGTGAGGTTGGTGCGGCCGTGGTACGCGTGGTCGAACGCGACGACGGCCTGCTTGCCGGTGTAATGGCGGGCGATCTTGACCGCGTTCTCCACCGCCTCCGCGCCGGAGTTGAACAGCGCGCTGCGCTTGGCGAAGTCGCCGGGCGTGAGGCGGTTGAGCGCCTCCGCTACGTCGACGTAGGAGTCGTAGGGCGCGACCGTGAAGCAGGTGTGCGTGAAGGCGGCGACCTGCGCGGTGACGGCCTCCACCACACGCGGGGCCGCGTTGCCCACACCGGTGACGGCGATGCCGGAGCCGAAGTCGATCAGGGAGTTGCCGTCCACATCCACGAGGACGCCGCCGCCGGCCGCGACCGTGTAGACGGGGATGGTGGCGCCGACACCGGCCGCGACGGCCTGCGCCTTGCGCTCGGCGCGCTTGCGCGACTCGGGGCCGGGGATCGGGGTGACGAGCCGGCGCTCCTGCGGGAGCGAGGGTCCGCCGACGGGAGTGTCGATGGCGGTGTCGAGGATGGTCATGTCCGGAATCGTAAGAAGCGGAGGCGAATCGCCGCCTGGACGCGACGTACAATCGCTGCAACGCAGATCGACACCCTGGCAGATGGAGCCCCATGCCCGCCACCCTCACTCAGCTGCTGGCCCGCCCCGAGCTGGGGCTGCGCCTGCTGACACCCGCGACCGTGGGCGACGTGGATGCGCCTCTCGCCTGGGCGCACAGCTCTGACCTGGCCGACCCCACGCCGTTCCTGGCAACGGGTCAGGTGCTGCTGGTGACGCAGCCGCCGGAGGAGCCGGAGCCCTATGTGCTGCGGCTGGTCGAGCGCGGGATCGCGGCGATCGGCTTCGGCACCGAGGTCGTGCGCGACGGCACGCCCGCGGCTCTGGTCGACGCGTGCACCCGGCACGGCCTGCCGCTGTTCGAGGTGCCGTACCGCACGCCGTTCATCGCGGTGGCCCGCTTCGTCGCCGACCGGGTCGCCGCCGACGCGTACGCCCGCAGCACCTGGGCGCTGCGCGCATCCCGCGCCATCTCGCTCGCAGCCCTGCGACCGGATGCGTTGGGCGCCGTGCTGTCGGAGCTCTCCCGCCAGATCGAGCGGCCGGTCGCCCTGGTGGGCGTCGACGGCGCCGTCGCCCGCAGCTACCCGACCGGGTCCCTGGACGCCCGCGCACGACGCGCGCTGTCGGGGGCGGCCGAGCCGCTGCTGCGCAGCGGGCGCCGGGCGGCGGGGACCGTCGGCACCGACGCCGGACCCTTCGCGCTGCAGACCCTTGGCGCGGCCGGGCGCCTGCGCGGAGTGCTCGCCGTCGGCTCCGAGGGGCTGGACCCCGCGGCGCAGCAGGTGGTCACCGGTGTCGTGGCCCTCGCCGGCCTGGCGCTGGAGCAGTCGCGGGCGGCGGATGCGGCCCGCGCCCGCCTGCGGACGGCCGTCTGGCGGGCGCTGGTCGCAGGGGACGTCGCGGTCGCGGCCTCCGTCGCCGAGCCCGTGCTCGGGCCGCTGCCCCAGCCGCCCGTCCGCGTCGCGGTGCTGCACGGCCCCGCGATCGCGGCGGCCGCCGACTGGATGGAGTCGAACGCCGACGGGTTCTTCGCCCGCGACGGGCAGGAGCTCATCGTCGTGGGCGACGACGAGGGCGTCTCAGCGCTCGCGACCCGGTTCGACCTGCGCGGCGGGCTCTCCTCCGCCGTCGGCCTCGACGGGCTGCCGGCCGCGCTCGCACAGGCGCAGACGGCCCGGCACCGGGCGACCGCGGACGATCCCGTCCCCTCGTTCGACGATGTCGCGGCGGCCGGGATGCTCGCCCTGCTGCACACGCCGGACGCCCGCGCCGTCGCCGAGACCTCGCTGCGACCGCTCGTCGCGGCCGACCCGGCCCTCCCCGCATCCTGCGCACCTGGCTCGACGCGGACGGCGTGTACGACGTCGCCGCACGGCGGCTCGGGATGCACCGCCACACCCTGCGTGCGCGGGTCGCCGACGCGGAGCGCCTGCTCGGGCGCGACCTCAGCTCGTTCGCCGCCCGGGCCGACCTGTACGCCGCACTGCGCGCATCCGCCTGACCTCTTTCGCCGGCGGTTGCCGCCCGGACTCGACGCCGGATGCACCGTTCCGCGACAATGAGCGGATGAACACACCCATCTCCGGAACCCACTTCGGCCTGAGCGCGGGCGACTACCACGCGACGATCGCGTCGGTCGGAGCGACGCTGCGGACGCTGGAGTTCGACGGCCGGCCCCTGATCGTCCCCTTCGACGCGGATGAGGTGCGCCCCGCCTTCCGTGGCGCGACGCTCGCGCCGTGGCCGAACCGGGTGGTCGACGGACGCTACACCTTCGACGGGGAGGAGCAGCAGCTGCCGCTCACGGAGCCGAACCGCGGGCACGCGCTACACGGCCTGGCCGCATGGCTGGACTTCGAGGCGGTCGACCGCTCGGCGAGCGACGTGACCTTCGCCGCGACCATCGAGGCGCAGGCCGGATATCCGCACCGCATCGACGTCAGCGTGACGTTCTCCCTCGACGAGACCGGCCTGCACACCACGGTGACGGGCACGAACGCCGGGCCGACCCGCGCCCCGTGGGGAACCGGACCGCACCCCTACCTGGTCGCCGGCGACGGACGGGTGGACGACTGGACGCTGACCCTGCCGGCCGATCAGGTGCTCGCCGTGACGGAGGACCGCCTCATCCCGACCGGCCTCGACGATGTCGCATCGGCCGAGGGCGGCGTGTGGGACTTCCGCGAGGCCCGGCGCATCGGCGACACGTTCATCGACCACGCCTTCACCGGCCTCACCCGGACGGCGGACGGCCTGGCCACGGTGCGGCTGACCGCTCCCTCGGGAACGGGCGTCGAGATGGTGTGGGGCGCCGACTGCCCCTGGGTGCAGGTCCACACCGCCGACCAGCCCCTGGCGGAGCTTAACCGTTTGGGCCTCGCCGTCGAGCCGATGACGTGCCCCCCGGACGCGTACAACTCGGGCACCGACCTCATCGTGCTGGAGCCCGGGGAGTCGGCCTCCGCATCCTGGACCATCCGCGCAGTCTGACCGGGCGGACGCCGACCCCGACCGGACTCCGCAGCCCGCACCCCTCAGGCCGCACCCTGCAGACGAGAATGCGCGCGGCCCTCCACGACGGGCCGCGCGCACTGCGATGCTACGGGCGCTCCGCCACCCGGCGGACTATACGCCGTGTCGAAGCGCTCACCATGGTCTCGACACCCCGTCGTTGCGCCGCCGTGGGCCGGCGGGACAGCCGTCAGGTGTGCAGCCAGGCGAAGCCGTACGGCGCGAGGGTCCGGCCGTCCCAGCCCTCGGCGAGCGCAGCCCGGTAGTCGTCGCCGAGGTCGACCTCGGCCTCCTCACCCGAGAGGTTGTGCAGCGTGATCAGCCCGTCCCGCTTCAGGGCGAGGACGGCGGGCGCGCCGAGGTCGAGCGCCGTCCATCCACCCGCCACCGCGTTCTTCGCGCGCCGCAGCTCGGAGATGCGGCGCACCAGCGTCAGCAGCGAGTCCGGGTCCGCCTCCTGCGCCCGGACGTTCACCTCGGCGAACCCGAAGGGTCCCTCGGCCTGAGCGGGCAGTGTCAGCGGCGACGAGGATGCGGTCGTGAAGCCGCCCCACCGGGAGTCGTCCCACTGCATGGTCGTCCGGGCCGCGCCGCGTCCCTCGATCGACAGGTCGTCGCCCACGCCGAGCTCCTGCCCGGCGAGGAGCAGAGGCACCCCCGGCAGCGCATACAGCAGACTCACCGTCATCCGGACCCGCTGGGCCGGCTGCATCATCGGGGCCCAGCCGCGGCGGATGCCCCGGCCGTAGATCAGCATCTCCGGCTCCGGCGCAAAATGCTCGAACGCCTCCCGTCGCTCGTCGTCTCTCAGCTGCTGCAGGTCGATCTCGTCCGCGTTGTGCAGGAAGTTCAGCCGCGCATCCGCCGGGATGCTGTCGTCGAGCCGACTCAGGGCATCCTGGATCGGCTGGGCCTCTCCGCGCGTCAGCGCCAACACGATCGCGTTGTTGAGGGTGAAGTCGATCACCGCTTCGAAGCGGCCGTTCTCGACCAGCGCCGCCATCAGCTCGGGCGACTCGTCGGCCTCCGCGATCAGGGCGACGTCGTGCTTCACCTCGCGCAGCCGGCGCCGCAGCTCGTCGAAGAACGTGCCGTCGTCCACATCCGTGTCGGGCCGCCCCTTGCCCTGCACGATGAGCAGTGCCGCGTCGATCCGGAAGCCGTCGACGCCCACCTCGAGCCAGAAGCCGAGCACGCGGACGATCTCATCGAGCACGTCCGGGTTGGTGGCGTTCAGGTCCGGCTGGAACGCGTAGAACTGGTGGTGGTAGTAGTGCCCGGCCTGCTCGTCGTACCGCCAGACCTCGTCGTCCTCGCCCGGGAACATGGGGTGGTCGCCGGGCTCGGTCGAGTCGTCCTCGCTCCAGATGAAGAACCTGCCGTCGGTCGAGTGCGGGTCCTCCCGGGCCGCCACGAACCACGGGTGGCGGTCGGAGGTGTGGTGCAGCACCGCGTCGATGAGGACGCGCATCCCCAGTTCGTGCGCTCGCTTCAGGAACGCACGCAGATCGTCCAGGTCGCCGAAGCGGGGGTCGACGGCGAGGTGATCGTCCACGTCGTATCCGTTGTCCCGGCGCTCGCTCGGATAGAACGGGAGCAGCCAGATCCAGGTCACGCCGAGCGACGCGACGTAGTCCAGGTGCTCCAGCGCCCCGGCGAAGTCGCCGAAGCCGTCGCCGTCGCTGTCCGCGAACCGCGACAGGTCGAGCCCGTACACGAATTCGCCGGGGTCGCCCGCCCAGCCGTTCGCCCATCCATCCCGGTCTGTCGAGTTCGCGGTGTCCGCGGTGTCCGTGTTCGCCACGTTCCACTAATACGCCCGCTTCGTGCATTCGGGGTAACGAAGGAGGAGAGCGCTCGCATCTCCTTCGAATGGCAGTCCGGCAGGAGATTCGGGCGAAATGCGGCCGAATCTCCGACGCCGGCCGCATCCCCTACAGTGTGGATGTGGAGGAGCAGGGGCGGGCGCCGGGCGTCCGCGAGGTGGCCGCCGAGGCGGGGGTATCGCGGCAGACCGTCTCACGGGTGCTCAACGACCACCCGAGCATCCGGCCCGAGACCCGCGAGCGCGTGCTCGCCGCCATGGAGCACCTGAGCTTCCGGCCGAACCGGGCCGCCCGGATGCTGACCACCGCGCGCTCGACGACCATCGGCGTGCTGGTCGCATCCCCGTCGTCGCTGTTCGGCCCGGCGTCGAGCATCGATGCGATCGAGAAGGCCGCGCGCGACGCCGGGTACTTCGTGACCGTGGCGCATGCGGCGTCGCTGGATGCCCCGGCCGTCGAGGCGGCGCTCGAGCAGCTGAGCGCGCAGGCGGTCGAGGGCATCGTCGTGGTCGCGCCGCAGCAGCGCATCCAGGATGCGATGGATGCGGTGGCCCTGCGCGTCCCGTCGATCACGCTGCACGGGGCGGGCACGGCCGGCGACCACGGTGTCTTCGTCGACCAGATCGAGGGCGCGCGGCTGGCGACCCGGCATCTGCTCGACCGCGGGCATGTCCGCATCGCGCACCTCAGCGGCCCCGCCGACTGGTCGGAGGCGCGGGCCCGGCGGGAGGGGTTCCTGCAGGCGATGGAGGCGGCAGGAGCCGAGCCGGTTGTGTCGCGCGACGGCGACTGGACGGCCGCATCGGGGGCTGCGATCGGCGCCGAGCTGCTGGCCGACCCGGCAATCACGGCGGTGTTCTCGTCGAACGACCAGATGGCGCTCGGCGCGATGTTCGCCGCCGGCCGGGCGGGCCGGTCGATCCCCCGCGACCTGGCCGTGGTGGGCTTCGACGACATCCCGGAAGCCGCGTACCTGACCCCGCCGCTGACCACGGTCCGGCAGGACTTCGCCGAGCTCGGCCGCAGGTGCATCGCGCGTCTGGTGGCCGAGATCGAAGGGACGGACGTCGGATTCGACGCACCGGTCGCGCCGCTGCTGGTGGTCCGCGAGTCGGCGTGAGCTCATCCCGCTTGACAGGGCGGCGGGGCGGTCGCGTATGCTCGTCAGCGTAATGTGACCGGTCACAAGGATGTGAGGACCAGCATGACCGCGCCGGATCAGCGCCACCGCGACACCATCGCCGCCGCGCGCACCGCCCTCGGCATCGAGCTCGGCTCGACCCGCATCAAGGCCTGCCTGGTGGATGCGGACGACCCCGCCACGGTGCTCGCCGTCGGCAGCCACGAGTGGGAGAACCAGTACGTCGACGGCCTGTGGACCTACCCGCTCGACGCCGTCTGGACCGGGCTGCAGTCCGCCTACGCCGACCTGGTCTCCGACGCGGAGCGGCGCCACGGCATCTGGCCCACGACCTTCGGCGCCATCGGCGTCTCGGCCATGATGCACGGCTACCTGCCGTTCGACGCCGACGGCGAGCTGCTGGTCCCGTTCCGCACCTGGCGCAACACCAACACCGGGCCGGCGGCGGCGGAGCTGACGGAGGCGCTCGGGGTCAACATCCCGCTGCGCTGGTCCATCGCCCACCTGCACCAGGCCGTGATCGACGGCGAGGCGCACATCCCGCGGCTGGATTCGTTCACCACGCTGGCGGGATACGTGCACGCCGCGCTCACCGGGCGGCGGGTGCTCGGCGTGGGCGACGCCTCGGGGATGTTCCCGATCGACCCGGCCACGAAGACGTACGACGCCGACCTCCTCAGCCGGTACGCCGGGCTCGAGAGCGCGCGCGGCATCGACCTCCCGGCGCTGCTGCCCGAGGTGCTCGTCGCCGGCCAGCCGGCCGGCGAGCTCACGGCCGAGGGTGCGGCCCTGCTCGACCCGACCGGCGCGCTGCAGCCGGGCGTCCCGTTCTGTCCGCCCGAGGGCGACGCCGGAACCGGGATGGTCGCCACCGCCTCCGTGGCGCCGCGCACCGGCAACGTCTCCGCCGGCACCAGCATCTTCGCCATGGTGGTGCTCGAGCATCCGCTGCGGTCCGTGCACCACGAGCTCGACCTCGTCACCACGCCCGCGGGCGACCTGGTCGCCATGGTGCACTGCAACAACGGCGCCAGCGAGCTCGCCGGCTGGGCCGGGCTGTTCGCCCGGTTCGCCGAGGCCTCCGGATCCCCCTCGCGACGGACGCCGTCTACGAGACCCTGTTCCGCGAGGCGCTCGGCGGCGACGCCGACGCGGGCGGCCTGCTCGCCTTCAACCACCTCGCCGGAGAGCCGATCGCCGGTCTCGCCGAGGGCCGGCCGCTCGTCGTCCGCACGCCGGACAGCAGGCTCACCCTGGCGAACTTCGTGCGCGCCCAGCTCTACAGCGTCTTCGGCACCCTGGCGCTCGGGATGCGCGTCCTGAGCGACGAGGGCGTGGCGCTCGACCGGATGTTCGCGCACGGCGGCATGTTCCGCACGGCCGGCGTCGCCCAGCGCTTCCTGGCCGGAGCGCTCGATGCGCCCGTCTCCGTCGCCGACACCGCCTCCGAGGGCGGTGCGTGGGGCATCGCCGTGCTGGCCGCCTACCTGGGGGCTTCCGACGGCGCATCCGCCGACGCCGGCCTCGACACGTATCTCCGCCACCGCGTCTTCGGCGGATTCGCGTTCGAGACGACCACCGCACACCCCGACGACGTGGCGGGGTTCGCCCGCTTCCTCGAGCGGTACCAATCGGGCCTCGCGGTCGAGCGGGCCGCGATCGACGCCCTCCCCGTGAAAGGAGCCTCCGCATGACCAGCGACCTCGAGACCCCGGCGGTGCGCGCCCTGCGTGAGCGGGTAGCGGCCCTGCACGCAGAGCTGGTGCGCTACGGACTGGTGGTGTGGACCGGCGGCAACGTCTCCGGACGCGTCCCCGGCGAGGACCTCTTCGTGATCAAGCCGAGCGGCGTCGACTACGACGACCTGGCGCCGGAGAACATGATCCTGTGCACCCTCGACGGGGAGGTCGTGCCCGGCTCGATCGGCTCCGGCCGGTCGCCGTCGTCCGACACCGCGGCGCACGCCTACGTCTACCGGAACATGCCCGAGGTCGGCGGCGTCGTGCACACGCACTCCACCTATGCGACCGCCTGGGCGGCCCGCGCGGAGGCGATCCCGTGCGTGATCACGGCCATGGCCGACGAGTTCGGCGGCGAGATCCCGGTCGGACCGTTCGCGATCATCGGCGACGACTCCATCGGCCGCGGCATCGTCGCGACGCTCACCGGGCACCGCAGCCGTGCCGTCCTCATGCAGAACCACGGCGTCTTCACCATCGGCCGGGATGCGCGCGACGCCGTCAAGGCCGCCGTCATGGCGGAGGACGTGGCCCGCACCGTCCACCTCGCCCGCCAGGGAGGCCCGCTCGTCCCCATCCCCGCCGAGGCCATCGACCGCCTCTTCGACCGCTACCAGAACGTCTACGGACAGAAGCCGGAAGGATCCCTCTCCTGATGCCGAAGCTCACCACCTCCCTCGATGGTTACGAGGTCTGGTTCCTCACCGGCAGCCAGCACCTGTACGGCCCCGAGACGCTCGCGCAGGTCGCCGACCAGTCTCGCGCCATCGCCGACCAGCTCGGCGCCTCCTCCGACGTGCCCGTCCGCGTCGTGTGGAAGCCCGTCCTGACCGACTCCGACGCCATCCGCCGCATCATGCTCGAGGCCAACGCCGACGACGCGGTCATCGGACTCGTGGCGTGGATGCACACCTTCAGCCCCGCGAAGATGTGGATCGGCGGCCTCGACGCGCTGCAGAAGCCGCTGCTGCACTTCCACACCCAGGCGAACGTCGAGCTGCCGTGGGGCGAGATCGACTTCGACTTCATGAACCTCAACCAGGCCGCGCACGGCGACCGCGAGTTCGGCTACATCCAGACGCGGCTCAGCGTGCCGCGCACCACCGTCGTCGGCCACGTCAGCAACCCGGCCGTCACCTCCCGGATCGGCACGTGGATGCGCGCGGCCGCCGGCTGGGCGGCCACCCGCTCGCTCAAGCTCGCCCGGTTCGGCGACAACATGCGCTACGTCGCGGTCACCGAGGGCGACAAGACCGAGGCCGAGCTGGTCTTCGGCGTGCAGGTCAACACGTGGGGCGTCAACGAGCTGGCCGACGCGGTCGCCGCCGCCGCGGACGCCGACGTGGATGCACTGGTCGCCGAGTACGAGGAGCTCTACGACGTCGTCCCCGAGCTCCGTCGAGGCGGCGAGCGTCACCAGTCGCTGCGCGACGGCGCCGCGATCGAACTGGGCCTGCGGTCGTTCCTCGAGGAGGGCGGCTTCGGCGCGTTCACCACCAGCTTCGAAGACCTCGGCGCGCTCAAGCAGCTCCCGGGCCTCGCGGTCCAGCGGCTGATGGCCGAGGGCTACGGCTTCGGCGCCGAGGGCGACTGGAAGACCGCGATCCTGGTGCGCGCGGCCAACGTCATGGGCTCGGGCCTGCCGGGCGGCGCCTCCCTCATGGAGGACTACACGTACGATCTCACGCCCGGCGACGAGCGCATCCTCGGGGCGCACATGCTCGAGGTCGCTCCCTCGCTGACCAGCGCTCGTCCGACCCTCGAGGTGCACCCGCTCGGCATCGGCGGCAAGGACGACCCGGTGCGCCTGGTCTTCACCGCCGACCCCGGCCCCGCGGTCGTGGTGGCGCTGTCGGACATGCGCGACCGCTTCCGCCTGGTGGCGAACGTCGTCGAGGTCGTCGAGCCGACCGCCCCGCTGCCGAAGCTGCCCGTCGGCCGCGCGGTGTGGAAACCGGCCCCCGACTTCACGACGTCGGCCACCGCGTGGCTCGAGGCGGGCGCCGCGCACCACACGGTCATGAGCACGGCGGTCGGCGTGGAGGCGTTCGCGGACTTCGCGCGCATCGCCCGCACCGAGCTGCTGATCATCGACGAGTCGACGACCCTGCGCGACGTCCAGCGCGAGCTCGACTGGAACGCCGCCTACTACCGCCTCGCCCGCGGGCTGTGACGACCTCCTGGCCGCCGGTTGTCATCGGTGCCGGCGGCCAGGACCTCTCCCCCGCGCGCCCTTCCGTCCTCCGTCCTCGCCCCCTTCCCTCGCCCCGCCCCGCCTCCCGCCGAGCGGTGAGTAGACGCGCGAATCCCGCGCGAGTGGTGAGCAGATGTCGCCACTCGGCGGCGATTCGCGCATCCGCTCACCAGTCGGCGACTGCCGACGCAGGCGGGGCGCCCCGCGGGCGGCCGACCCCAGACGGCCGACCCGGCCGCCGGCACGGAGGGCCACCTCCGCCGAGTGGTGAGCAGATGTCGCCACTCGGCGCGGATTCGCGCGTCTACTCACCGCTCGACGAGAACGGACGGACGGACGGGCGGGCGCACGAAGCGAGGCGTCAGGAGTTCACGCGGATGATCTCCTGCTGGTACGGCGCGATCACCTCGCCCGAGATGCGTAGGTCGAGCACCAGGAAGGGGCGGGACGCGACCGGCCGCGCCGTCCACTCCTCGAGCGCCGAGAGGTCCTCCGGCGTCCGGACGACGACGCCCTCCGCCCCGACCGCCCGGCCGAGCGCCGCGAAGTCCACCTCGGGGATCCGCATCGGCCCCTCCGCCAGACCCTTCAGCCCGTACAGGTTGACCTCCGCCCCGTAGGCGGCGTCGTTCCAGACGACCGCGAGACCGCGTCCGCCGGCGACGCGGACCGCCGACTCGAGGTCGGCCAGCGCCATGAGTCCGCCGCCGTCGCCGGTGGTCAGCACGATGGTGGACTGGGGATGCGCGAGCGCGGCGCCGGGCACGCTCGGCCAGCCGAGGCCGATCGACTGGTACGCCGTCCCGACCATGATCATCCGGTCGGGCGAGGCGACCGGCCAGTACATGTTCGCCCAGCCGATGAAGTGCCCTCCGTCGGAGACGACCACGCGGTCCTGCGGCAGCAGCTCCGCGATGCGGGCGGCGGCGGACCGCGGGTCGAGGCGTCCGTCCGGCGCGAGGCCGTCGCCGTGGGGCCGCTCGCGGACGGGCGCCAGGTCGAGCGACTCGCGCCAGCCCGAGGGCGTCCCGCCGGCCGCGGCCAGCTCGCCGACGAGCGCCTCCGCCACCAGCCGGGCGTCGCCGCGCAGGTACGACCCGACGTGCGGGTGGGTGGCGGCAGGGCGGGTGTCCACCTGGATGACGCGGGTGCCCGGCGCGAACAGCTCGCCGAACCGCATCGTGAACTGGTTGAGCGAGGCGCCGAACACCACGGCGACGTCGGCGGAGCGGATCAGCTCCATCGCGCCTTCCGCGCCGAAGCCGCCGGTCACCCCGAGGTCGTACCGCTCATCCGGGAACACTCCGCGTCCGAGGGCGGTGGATGCGGTGAGTGCGCCGGTCGCCTCCGCCAGCGCTCCGAGGGCCTCACCCGCACCCGCCAGCCAGGCGCCGCGCCCGGCGAGGAGCAGCGGACGGGACGCCCCGGCGAGCGCTCCGGCCGCCGCCGCCACGGCGCCGCGCGAGAAGGGGTCGGCCGCCACGACGGGAGCGGGGAGGACGGGCTCCGGAGCCTCCGGCACGGGCCCCGCGTCGCGCGTGGCCACGTCGTACGGGATCGCGATGACGGTCGGCACGCGATACGTCAGCGCGTGCTCCACGGCGATGGCGGTGGTCGCGGCGGCATCCGCCCGCCCGACGGTGTACGTCCGGGCGCCCACGGCGGCGGCGAGCGCGATCTGGTCCACGTCCCACGGCCGCGGGCCGGATGTCGGCTCGTCGCCGACCACCAGGATGAGCGGGATGTGCGCCTGCACGGCCTCCGCCAGCGCGGTCAGCGTGTTCGTGAAGCCGGCGCCGTAGGTGGCCGTCGCGGCGGCGAGCCGTCCGGAGGCGCGGTAGTAGGCGTCGGCGGCGACCACCGCACCCGCCTCGTGGCGCATGGCGCAGTACTCGCCTCCGCTCTGCCGCACGAGCGCGTCCAGGAAGTAGGCGTTCCCGTTCCCCATCACGCCGAAGACGTGGTCGATGTGGCGGGCGAGGGTGGCGGCGACGTGAGCGGAGACCGAGGGCATGGCGGAGCCTTTCGAGACGAACGGAGGGACGATTCCGTATGTGTCTCGCCGCCGCGGCCCCGCGGCCGGCTTCGTGCCCCTTTTCCGAGCACCGGCGATCGTTCCGCCGGACGCGACCATGTTATCCGCTCAGCGCGTGCGCTCCGCCGTGAGCCGGGCGAAGTCGAGCAGCCGCTGCTGCGACTCGGCGTACGAGGTGGCTGCGGGCAGCGGCCCTCCGTCGCGCACGGCCGTGGCCACCGAGACGGCCGCATCGATCGCGACCCGGTACGGCAGCGACCCCGTGCTGACCCGACGCACTCCCAGGTCGCACAGCTCGGCGAGGGTGAGCCCGGGGATGACGAGCACGTTGAGCGGCAGCGGGATGCGCGACGCCAGCGCTGCGATCGTCTCCGGCTCGCTCGCGCCGGGCACGAAGATCCCATCGGCGCCCGCGTCCGCGTACCGCTGCGCACGCTCCACGACGGCATCGACCGTGTCGTCCTCGTGGAACCAGTACGAATCCACCCGGGCGTTCACGAAGACGTCCGGCGCCGCGGCCCTGATCGCAGCGATCTTCGCCGCGGGGATGGCCGGGTCGACCAGCCGCCCGCCCGCCGAGTCCTCGAGGTTGACGCCGTCGGCCCCCAGGCCTGCGACCAGATCGGCGACTTCACCCGGGTCGTCGCTGAAGCCGTCCTCGATGTCCGCAGTCACGTAGAGCGGAAGCACGGACAGCGCGCGGGCGAGCGCGACGGTCGCATCGCGGCTGGCCCCCTCCGCATCCGGACGCCCCGACGCGGCGTTGACCCCGAAGCTCGTCGTCCCCACGGCGGGGAACCCGGCCGCGACGAAGGCCAGCGCCGAGCCCACGTCCCAGGCGTTCGGCAGCAGGAGTGGCGAATCGGCGTGATGCAGTTCGTGGAACGTCATGGCGGTCCTCCCGCCGGAAGGGTAGCGCCGGCCGGGGCGCTCGCGGCAGCCCCGGCCGGCGCCAGTCTCACTGACCGACGGAGCGGCGCTTGTTGTAGACGTCGAACGCCACGGCCGCCAGCAGCACCAGGCCCTTGATGAGCAGCTGGTAGTCGCTGTCGATGCCCAGGATGGACATGCCGTTGTTGAGCACGCCGATGATGAGACCACCGATGATGGCGCCCGTCACCGTTCCGATGCCGCCGGTCACCGCCGCGCCGCCGATGAAGACGGCCGAGATCGCATCCAGCTCGAACCCGTTGCCCGCGCTGGGGCTCGCCAGGTTGAGGCCGGCGGTGAACACGAGGCCGGCGACCGCGGAGAGCACGCCCATGTTGACGAACAGGAGGAAGGTCACCCGCTTCGTCTTCACGCCCGAGAGCGCCGCCGCAGCCAGGTTGCCGCCGATGGCGTAGATGTGCCGGCCGAACACCGACCGGTTCATGACGGCCGAGTACGCGACCACCAGCACCGCGAGGATGATCAGCACGATCGGGGTTCCGTTGTAGCTGGCCAGGAGCAGGGTCATCACCAGGACGAGCGCCACCAGGAACACCAGCTTGATGATGAACCACCACAGCGGCTCGTCCTCGAGGTCGTACTTGCGGCGCACCGCGCGCTGGCGGAGCGACGTGTACAGGATCGCGATGCTGGCCAGCAGGCCGAGGATCATCGTGAGCGGTTCGTATCCCGTCGACCCGAAGGCCGGCAGGAAGCCCGAGCCGATCGCGCGGAACTCCTTCGGGAAGAACGAGATCTGCTGGTTGCCGAGCGCGATCTGCGCCGCGCCGCGGAACGCGAGCATGCCCGCCAGGGTGACGATGAACGCCGGGATGCCGAAGTACGCGATCCAGAACCCCTGCCAGGCGCCGACCAGGGCGCCGAGCACCAGGCAGAAGATCACCGCGAGCGGCCAGGGCAGGTGCCAGTTCGAGATGAACACGCCGGCCATCGCGCCGATGAACGCCACCACGCTGCCGACCGACAGGTCGATGTGGCCGGCGATGATCACCATCACCATGCCGATCGCCAGGATCAGGATGTAGCTGTTCTGCACGATCAGGTTGGAGACGTTGATCGGCGCCAGCGTGATCCCGCTCGTGGCGATCTGGAAGAAGACCACGATGGCGATCAGGGTGATGAACAACCCGATCTGGCGCAGCTGCCCGGCCAGATAGTTGAGGGCTTTCGTAATCGGTTTCATGCGTCGTTCTTCTCGCGTTCCTTGGTCATGAATTGCATGAGGTATTCGGCCGTCGCCTTCTCGCGCGGCACGTCGGCGGTGATCCGGCCCTCGCTGAGCGTGTAGATGCGGTCGCAGATGCCGAGCAGTTCGGGCAGCTCCGAGGAGATGACGACGATGCCCTTTCCCTGGTCGGCGAGCCGGTCGATGATCGTGTAGATCTCGTACTTCGCTCCGACGTCGATGCCGCGGGTGGGCTCGTCGAGGATGAGCACCTCGGGGTCGGAGTACATCCACTTCGACAGCACGACCTTCTGCTGGTTGCCGCCGGACAGCTTTCCGGTCAGCGCCAGGACGTTCGGCGTCTTGATGTTCATCGAGCGGCGGTACTCCTCCGCCACCAGCGACTCCCGCTGCTCGTTCACGAACTTGAACCAGTTGACGAGCTTGTCGAGCGCCGCGATGGAGATGTTGCGCTGGATGTTGTCGATCAGGTTGAGCCCGAAGTGCTTGCGGTCCTCGGTCGAGTAGGCGAGCCCGTTGTCGATCGCCTTGGAGACCGTGCTGACCGAGATCGGCTTGCCGCGCTTGTAGACCTGGCCGCTGATCCCCACGCCGTAGCTGCGGCCGAAGATGCTCATCGCGAGCTCGGTGCGGCCCGCGCCCATGAGGCCGGCGATGCCGACGATCTCACCGGCCCGCACGGTGAAGCTGACGTCGTCGACCACCTTGCGGGTGCGGTCGAGCGGATGGTGCACCGTCCAGTGCTCGACGCGGAGCAGCTCCTCGCCGATGTGCGGCACGTGGTCGGGGAAGCGGCTCGCCACATCCCGGCCCACCATCCCTTTGATGATGCGCTCCTCGCTGGCGTCCTTGCCCATCTCCAGCGTCTCGATCGTGCGGCCGTCGCGGATGATGGTCACCCGGTCGGCGATCGCCTTGATCTCGTTGAGCTTGTGGCTGATGATGATCGCCGTGATGCCGTGCGACTGCAGCTGGCGGATCAGGTCGAGCAGGTGAGCCGAGTCGTCGTCGTTCAGCGCCGCGGTCGGCTCGTCGAGGATGAGGATCTTGACCTCTTTCGACAGCGCCTTGGCGATCTCGACGAGCTGCTGCTTGCCGACCCCGATGTCCTTGATCTTGGTGATCGGGTTCTCGTGCAGGCCGACGCGGGCGAGCAGCTTGGCGGCCTCGAGGTTGGTCGCGTTCCAGTCGATGAAGCCGCGCTTCTGCCGCTCATTGCCGAGGTAGATGTTCTCGGCGATCGACAGGTACGGCGAGAGGGCCAGCTCCTGGTGGATGATGCCGATGCCGGCCGCCTCCGAGTCGTTGATCGACCGGAATTCGACGGGCTCGCCGTTCATGATGATCTCGCCCTCGAAGGTGCCGTGCGGGTACACGCCCGAGAGCACCTTCATCAGCGTGGACTTGCCTGCGCCGTTCTCGCCGCAGATCGCGTGGACGGATCCCTCCTCGACGCTGATCGAGACATCCTGGAGCGCTTTGACGCCCGGGAAGGACTTCGAGATGTTGCGCATCTCGAGAATCGTGTTGGCCATGGTCTTCCTTGCCTGAATCGTGCGAGGTCCGGGCGGACGCGCCGTCGCGCGCCCGCCCGGACCGTCGGCCGGCCTTACTGGAGGTCGGATTCCTTGTAGTAGCCGCTGTCGACCAGGATCTCCTTGTAGTTGTCCTTGGTGACGACCACCGGCTGGAAGAGGTAGCTCGGCACGACCTTGACCTTGTTGTCGTAGCTCTTGGTGTCGTTGACCTCGGGCTTCTTGCCGGAGAGCAGGTCGTTCGCCATCTTCGCGGCCTCGTTGGCCAGCTTGCGGGTGTCCTTGTAGACGGTCGAGTACTGCGTGCCCGCGATGATCTGCTTCACGCTGGCGACCTCGGCGTCCTGGCCGGTGATGACCGGGAGCTTCTTGCCGCCCTGGCCGTAGCCGGCGCCCTCGAGGGCGCTCAGGATGCCGTCGGACAGGCCGTCGTAGGGCGAGAGCACGCCCTGCACCGCGGCGCCGGTCGAGTACGACTTGGCGACGAGGTCCTGCATGCGGGCCTTGGCCGTTGCCGGGTCCCAGCGCAGGATGGCGACCTGGTTGAAGTTGGTCTGGCCGCTCTTGACGACGAGCGTCCCATCGGCGATGTACGGCTTCAGGGTGTCCATCGCGCCGTTGTAGAAGAACGTCGCGTTGTTGTCGTCGGGGCTGCCGGCGAACACCTCGATGTTGAACGGGCCCTTCTGGCCGGTCTTCTTACCCGAAGCATCGAGCACGCCGAGGCCGGTGAGCAGCGAGTTCGCCTGGTAGACGCCGACCTTGTAGTTGTCGAACGACACGTAGTAGTCGACGTTCTTGTCGCCGGTGAGGAGGCGGTCGTACGAGATGACCTTGATGCCGGCCTTGGCCGCCGCGTCGAGCTGGTCGGTCAGCGACCCGCCGTCGATGGAGGCGATGATCAGGACCTTGGCGCCCTTGGTGATCATCGTGTTGACCTGCTGCACCTGGGTCGGGATGTCGTTGTTGGCGTATTCGAGGTCGACCTTGTAGCCGTTCTTCTGCAGGTCGGACTTGACGGCGTTGCCGTCGGCGATCCAGCGCTCGGACACCTTGGTGGGCATGGCGACGCCGACGAGGGCGCCCTTGTTGTCTCCGCTGCCGGCGTCCGTGCCGCCTCCGCGGCCGCCGGAGCAGGCGGCGAGTGCGACTGCGACGCCGAGTGCGGTGGCGGCGAGCGCGACTTTCCTGAACTTCACTGTGATTCCCTTCGAGCGAGGAGGCGACCGGTGCGCCCAGTGCGCGCCGGCTCGCCGAGCTCGGAACGGTCACGCCACCGTGGTCCAGCCTGCGACGGGGCAGTGCAGCGGCCGTCGCTTCTGTGCGATCCGCCTGCTGTCATGAGCGACTCCCTCGTCGTATGCTGTTCCCCGTCGCGATATATGTGACCGGTCCCAGAACGGGTTAGACGTTATGACCCCGACCCGGCGCCAGTCAAGTCATTCGCGGAAAAATATGATGAGCATGTTCCCCAGCGGCAGTGCAGCCGCTCCGGCAGACAGACAGGACGCATGGACGATCGCGGACCCGACGAGCAGCGCGCCCTCTCCATCCGGGACATCGCCCGGATGGCCGGCGTCTCGCGGCAGACGGTCTCCCGGGTGCTCAATGGCGAGCGCTACATCAAGGCCTCCACCGAGGCGCAGGTGCGCAAGGTCATCGAGGAGCACGCCTGGCGGCCGAACAGCGCCGCCCGCGCCCTCGCCACCTCGCGGTCGAAGACCATCGGCCTGCTGGTGTCGGCGCGCTCGCACTACGGACCATTCACCGCCGCCACCGCGATCGACGAGGCCGCTCGCGCCCGTGGCTACGCGATCCTCTCGGCGACGCTGGCCCGCGAGGACGACGCGGCCATCTCCGAGGCCCTCGACGCCTTCGCCGCGCAGGGCGTGGACGGCGTCGTGGTGATCGCCCCGCAGCAACGTGCCCACGAGGCGCTGCAGCATGTGGCCATCCGCGTGCCGTTCGTGAGCCTGCACTGGAAGGACGCCGGCGACGGCCGGGTCGCGGCCTTCGACCAGGAGGGCGGCGCGCGCCTCGCCACCCGGCACCTGATCGAGCTGGGGCACACGCGCATCCTGCACCTCGCCGGACCCCAGGACTGGAACGAGGCCGAGGACAGGATGAACGGCTTCCTGGCCGAGCTCAACGACCACGACCTGCCCGTCACGGCCCCGATGCTCGGCGACTGGACGGCCGACCGCGGCTACGAGGTGGGCCTCAAGATCCTCGGCCACCCCGACTTCACCGCCATCTTCGCCTCCAACGACCAGATGGCGCTCGGGCTCATGCACGCGGCCGCTCATCTCGGGCTGTCGGTGCCCGGCGACCTGAGCATCGTCGGGTTCGACGACATCCCCGAGGCCAAGCACTTCGCGCCGCCGCTGACGACCGTGCGGCAGGATTTCGGGCGGCTCGGCGCCCAGGCGATCGACGTGCTGCTCGCCCAGATCGAGGGCGAGAAGGCGCCGCTGCCGGCCGAGTACCCCGTCCCGCAGCTGCTGGTTCGGCAGAGCACGGCGCCGCCGCGGAGGGCATGATGTTCGCTCCGCGTCGTTCCGCCCGTAACGCAGCCGGTCGCGCGGCGCGCCCCGTGGTACAACCGATCACGCCTGTCCCGATGGAGGCGCCGGACCCGAGACCGGCGCCGCCGCCCGAGGGCCGGGCGCCCGCGCGCCATCCATCCCGAGGAACCGTGAGCGAAAACACCTGGCGAGCCGCATTCGCGCACCCGCAGCACCCGTGGCGAGACTTCGAACTGTCGTTCTCCGAGCCCCGCGAGGTGCCGCCGGCGAGCATCCGGCGACCGAGTTCGCTGGCCGGGATGAAGGCCTTCGACATCTACCTGCTCAGCGACTCGGAACCCTGGCCGTCCTCCGTGGTCTTCACCTACACGCAGTCGGTCCTCGGCGACCTGCGGGACCACCGGCCGCCCGAGTACTGCCTCGACCTGGATGCGGACGGCGAGCCGCTGGTGGCGCCCTAGCGTTCACCCGCGCTCTATCGCATCCCTCGGCGTTAGGGTGTTACGATACGGTACGTGTCGTATCTAGAAGACCCACGCGCCCGCGCCGGGCGCCCGCGGGACAGGGCGCGCGAGGCGCAGATCCTCGAGGTCGTCAACGCCCTCCTGAGCGAACGCGGCTATGACGGCGTGACGTTCGAGGAGGTCGCCCGGCGCGCCGGCGCCTCCAAACCGACGCTGTACCGGCGCTGGACCACGAAACGGGACATGGTCGTCGCCGCCCTCAAGGCCGGCCCGGCCCGCCGCGAGGGCCCCGACGAGATCGACACCGGCTCGCTGCGCGGCGACCTGCTGGCCCTGTGCCGCCGGTTGCTCACCACCATGCAGTCCACCGACGGGCACACCGCCCTCGCGCTACTGCAAGCCGGCTTCGAGGATCCGGAGCTCGGCGACGCCATCGAGCGCAGCGTCGGCCCGACCGGCGGAAGGCTGCCGGCCTCCGTCATCGAGGCGGCCGTCGCCCGCGGCGAACTCCCGGCGGGCGCGGGCCCGTTCCCGTTCGAGGAGGTCACCGGCAGCGTGCTGCTGCTGCGCCGCCTCAACGGCCTGGACACCGGGGACCGCTACCTCGAGGCGCTGGTCGACACCATCCTCATCCCGGCGCTTCGGGCCGCCGTCGAGTCCGCGGCCGAACCTCTCCCGCTCGGCATCTTCTCCGGGCACCCCTCCCCCACCGAGCCCACCGACCCCACCGGCCCCACCGACCAAGGAGAACCGCTCTCATGACCACAATCGAAGGCTTCGACTACCAGACCATCCCGGGCAGCGGCGGCGTGCCTCTCCGTGTCGCGGTCGGCGGCGAAGGCCCGGCCGTGGTGCTGCTGCACGGCTTCCCGCAGACCCACTACATGTGGCGCGAGGTCGCGCGGCTGCTGGCGGGCGAGCACACTGTGATCGTCCCCGACCTGCGCGGCTACGGCGAGAGCGGCAAGCCCGCGGAAGACGGCCCGGACACCTACTCCAAGCGCACCATGGGAGACGACGTGATCGCGATCGCCGGCGCGCTGGGCCACGAGCGGTTCGGACTGATCGGCCACGACCGCGGCGCGCTCGTCGGCGTGCGAGCCGCCCTCGACCATCCCGATGCCGTCGCCTACCTCGGCATCCTGGACGTGCTGCCCACCCTCGACACCTGGGGCGTGCTGCACGGCGTGGATGCGAAGGTCGCCTGGCACCTGTACCTCATGGCCCAGCCGGCCGGGCTCCCGGAGCGGATGATCGCGGCGGTCGCCGACGACTTCTTCGCGTCGTTCCTCGACGTCTGGGACCGGGACGGGACGACGTTCACGCCGGAGGTCCGCGAGCACTACGTCCGGAGCTCGGCGAACGCCATCCCCTCGATCGTCGCAGACTTCCGTGCGAGCTCCGGGGTCGACCTCGACCTGGATCGCGCAGACCGGGCCGCCGGGCGCATGCTCGCGATGCCGGTCGGAGTGCTCTCGCAGGACTGGGGCAGCCTGCTCGGGTTCGATCCGACGGCCATCTGGGGCGCCTGGTCCGACGACCTCGAATACCGGCCGACGACCGCGGGACACTACATGGCCGAGGAGAGCCCGGAGGAGGTCGCCGACGTCATACAGGCGCTCGCGGCCCGCGCACGTGTACGATGAGATCGTCCGGCGCTCGAAAAGGCTTCTGCATCGGGCGTGAAAGGAAGAATACGATGGCTCAAGGCACCGTCAAGTGGTTCAACTCGGAGAAGGGGTACGGCTTCATCGCTCCGGATGACGGCAGCGCCGACGTCTTCGCCCACTACAGCGAGATCGCCTCCCAGGGTTTCCGCAACCTCGAAGAGAACCAGAAGGTCGAGTACGAC
Organism: Leifsonia xyli subsp. cynodontis; assembly: GCF_050632205.1. GTDB lineage: Bacteria > Actinomycetota > Actinomycetes > Actinomycetales > Microbacteriaceae > Leifsonia > Leifsonia xyli_D. Next base: position 47,306 of record NZ_CP192578.1, on the reverse strand, counting down.
CTGGCTCAGGGTCCCAAGGGACCGCAGGCCGCGAACATCCGCCCTCTCTGACGGCACCGGCGCCCGGCCGACAGGCCGGGCCCGCGCCGACGGCGTCTCCGGAGTACGGTGACGCTCGTGGGTGATGTACGCGAGGATGCGATGAAGGCCTCTGCGGAGGCCGGTACCGCGACCAGCCACGGCTCGGGTCGCGGGCAGAAGGTGATGCTCGGCGCCGCTCTCGCGGCCCTGGGCGTCGTCTTCGGCGACATCGGCACCAGCCCGCTCTACGCGCTGAAGACCGTCTTCCTGCTCGATAACGGCGCCGTCCGCGCCCAGCAGGACGACGTGTTCGGCGTGATCTCGCTCATGTTCTGGAGCGTGACGATCATCGTCTCGATCAAGTACCTGGGCGTACTGATGCGCGCCGACAACGACGGCGAAGGCGGCGTCATGGCTCTCGCCGCTCTGGCGAAGCGCCTCTACGCCGGCCACGCCTCGCGCGCCGGCACACTGCTCGTCATCGGCATCGTCGGTGTCGCCCTGTTCTACGGCGACTCGATCATCACGCCGGCGATCAGTGTCCTCTCCGCCGTCGAAGGTCTGCATGTGACCGTTCCGGCGATCTCGCACATGGTCATCCCGATCGCCGCCGTGATCCTCATCCTGCTGTTCGCGGTGCAGCGATACGGCACCGGCAAGGTCGGCGTGCTGTTCGGGCCCGTCATGGTGCTGTGGTTCGCCGTGCTCGCCGCGGCTGGACTGGTCATGGTCGTGCAGCACCCCGATGTCCTGCTGGGCCTCTCCCCCACCTACGCCGTGACGTTCATCGTCGCGCATCCCACCGTCTCGTTCATCGCGCTCGGCGCGGTCGTCCTGGTCATCACCGGTGCAGAGGCGCTGTACGCCGACATGGGCCACTTCGGCCGTTCGCCGATCCGCCGCGCGTGGTTCTTCCTCGTCTTCCCGGCGCTGACCATCAACTACCTCGGGCAGGCGGCCCTCATCCTGCACGACCCCGCCGCCCGCGCGAACCCGTTCTTCCTGCTGATCCCGGAGTGGGGGCGGCTCCCCATGGTCGTCCTGGCCACCATGGCGACCGTCATCGCGAGCCAGGCCGTCATCTCCGGAGCCTTCTCACTCTCGCGGCAGGCGGTGCAACTCGGACTGCTGCCGCCGCTCACCATCCGCCAGACCTCGAAGCAGGAGGGCGGCCAGATCTACCTGCCCGCCATCAACTTCCTGCTGTTCCTCGGCGTCATCACGGTGATGCTCGCCTTCGGCTCCTCCGACCGGCTGTCGACGGCCTACGGCATCTCGGTGACCGGCGCGCTCGTCGTGGACACGGTCCTGCTGCTCCTCGTCGCCCGCCCGCTCTGGCACTGGGCGCCGTGGAAGATCGTGCTCGCCGGGATCGCGTTCGGCGGACTCGAGCTCGCGTTCCTCGCCGGCAACCTGTCGAAGATCATCAACGGCGGGTGGGTGCCGCTGCTGATCGCGGCGGTCGTCATCCTGATCATGACCACGTGGCGTCGCGGCCGCCAGCTGGTGCAGGAGGATCGCAAGCGCAAGGAGGGATCGCTCTCCGACTTCATCGAGGAGGTGCGGCGCAAGAATCTGCCGCGCGTGCCCGGCATCGCGATCTTCCCGCACCCCAACAAGGACACCACCCCGCTCGCGCTCCGGGCGAACGTGAAGCACAACCACATCCTGCACGAGCACGTCATCATCGTCTCGATCACGACGGCGCAGGTGCCGCACGTGCCGCCGTCGGAGGCGTTCGAGTACGACGACCTCGGCTATGCGGACGACGGCATCGAGCACCTGAGCATCCGCTTCGGGTTCTCGGACAAGCCCGACATCCCCCGTGCCCTGCGCGCCGCCTGCCGCCAGGGGGCGCTGCCGCTGAACGCCGCGAACTTCAAGCAGGCGTCGTACTTCATCTCGCGCGGAGCGATCCGCACCACGCGCACGCAGGGCATGGTCCGCTGGCGCCGCTCGCTGTTCGTCGGGCTGGCCCACAACGCCGCCGACCCGGCCGCGCGCTTCGGCCTGCCGGCACTGCGGACGGTCACCATGGGCAGCGACGTCGAGATCTAGCGCCAGCCGTTCTCGTTGAACCAGGCTCGGCGACGGGCGATCTCGTCGTCCGTCTCGTCCGGGTCGGAGGTGTCGTGCGGCACCAGGCGGCCTGCCGCATCCAGTTCGACGAAGCGCTGGCAGTGCGGGCACGCGGCCCGGCCGCCGGGGTAGCCGTCATCCAGGGTCGCCGCCGGCGTGCCCGGCTGGCCCGACCCCGCGCAGCGGAGCGGATCCGCCCCGGCGTCGGACCACATCGCGCCCTGGTAGCGGTGCAGCCCGGGGTGACCGAGCGGTCGCGTGCACGGCCGGCCGGCCTTGCGGCTCGGACAGTAGCGGGGTTCCATCCCTCGATTGTCCGTCACGGCGCGTCGGAGATCGGCTGCGGAACGAAGGAGAAGCGGGGCCGAATCTCCGACCTACCGCGGTGCGACGGGAGATTCGAACGGCGGGAGGCCGAATCTCCGACGCAAGCCGGCGCCGCGGCGACGTGGTTCAGGCCGGGAGGAGCGCCCCTACGATCGCGGCGGCCGTCTCCCGGCCGACCCGGATCGCGCCGTCGACGTGCTGGTAGCCCTTGCCCGCCATGTCGCTGCAGGAGAAGTGGATGGGGCCCACCGGCGTGCGCAGGTCGGCGCCGTAGCGGGCGAGCCCGCCCATGTCGAAGCTCGCCGCGTACGCACCGCGGGTCCACTCCTCGCTGCCCCAGTCGCTCTCGTAGTACACGACCGGGTTGAGCGCCTGCTCGCCGTAGTAGTGCGAGAGCGACTCCAGGATGCGCGCCTTGCGCTCCTCGGGAGAGAGCCGGAACACGTCGTCCGCCGACTCGTCCGAGACGAAGCCCACCAGCGTGCCGCGCGGGTCGCCGTGGTAGCTGTTGTCGTACGCCTCGTGCACCAGCTCGTAGGGGCTGAACGCCGTGCCGCTGTAGCCGAGGTCGCGCCAGAACGGCGTCTCGTAGACGGCGTGCACCTTGATCACGAAGCCCATCGACAGGTGCTGGTGCAGCTGCTGCTGCCGGCGCGGGAGCGGCGGCTCGTACGAGATCCGGTCGATCAGCACGGGCGGCACGGCGAGGATGGCGAACCGCGCGCGCACCTCGACGCCGTCCGCGATCGCGGTGACGCCGGTCTCGTCCCAGCGCAGCGTACGCACCGGTGCGTTCAGGTGCACGTCGTCGCCCAGGCGCTCGGCGAGCAGCAGCGGCACCTGCTGCAGGCCGCCCTTGACGCGCTTGTCGAGGATGAAGTCCGCATCCACCAGGTTGGAGAAGCTGCCGGCGCTGGCCGCCATCAGCAGCGCCTGGAGTGCGGAGAAGGCGTGCGCGGGCTTGGTGAGCATGGCGCCGGCGATGAACATGCCGATGTTGCGCCGCGCCTCCTCGTCGTCCGTCTGCGTCTCCAGCCAGCGGCGGAACGAGATCTCGTCGAGCTCCTTCGCCTGGGGGTGCTCCCACGGGCGGTCCGGGTCGATCTCGGCGACCAGCGCATCCAACCGCTCGATCAGGCCCACGATCTCCTTCTCGGTGGCCGGCGCCACGGGGAAGATCTCGCCCTCGAACGTGCGGCGCTCGCCGTTCTCGCCGAGGTAGATGTTGATGCCTTCGCGGTAGCGCGAGTAGGTCTCGAGGCCGAGCTCCGCGAGCGTGTCGATCAGCGCATCCTGATCGGGCGACACCCACTGGCCGCCGATCTCCAGCGTGGCGCCGTCGATCTCGTCGGTCCACAGCCGGCCGCCGACGCGGTCGCGCGCCTCGAGGACGGCGACGGTGAGGCCGGCCTTGGTGAGCTCGGTGGCGGCCGTGAGGCCGGAGGCTCCAGCGCCGACGATGACGACGTCCCGTTCGATGCTGCTCATTGCTATCAGCTCCAGTGAGTGGATGTTCGGATGCAGGGCACACTAACGGATTCATCGGTCGAATGCCACTTTCGCGACTCGATTCTGATCGAAATCGCCTTTTGAGCTATGTGATCCGTTGTCGCCGATTCGGATTTCGCAGCCGCTTGGTCTTAGGATGGCCGGACCCCGACGTCAGCGAAGGAGCTCACGTGTCCCGCACCCCCGCATCCGCGCCCCGCGCATCCGCCTCGCTCCGGCGATCCCTCGGCCTGTGGGCGATCGTCGGGCTCGGCCTCGGCTACATGACCCCCATGACGGTGTTCGACACGTTCGGCATCGTGACCGGCGAGACGAACGGCGTCGTGCCGTCCGCGTACCTGGTGGCGCTCGTCGCCATGGTGTTCACGGCGATCAGCTACGGCAGGATGACACGGGTGTACCCGTCGGCGGGATCGGCGTACACGTACGCGTCGGAGACCATCCACCCCAATGTCGGCTTCCTCGTGGGCTGGTCGTCGCTGCTCGACTACCTGCTGCTGCCGCTGGTGAACGCGCTGATCGTGAGGCTCTACCTCGAGTCGTTCTTCCCGCAGGTGCCCGGCTGGATCTGGGTGGTCGGCTACGTCGCGGTCATCACGGCGATGAACCTGTTCAGCATGTCGTCGACGTCGCGGGTGAACGGCATCCTCGTCGTCTTCCAGATCGTGCTGATCGCCGTGTTCGTGGCGCTGACGTGGATGGCTCTGAACAGTGGAGCCGGCAACGGCACCCCGTTCAGCATGCAGCCGCTCCTCCACTCGGGCGTGCATCTCGGCGCGGTGATCGGCGGTGCGACCGTCGTCTGCTTCTCGTTCATCGGGTTCGACGCCATCACGATGTACACCGAGGAGGCGAAGGACACCAAGACCGTCCCGCGCGCCATCGTGCTCGCGCTGATGATCGGCGGCGCCATCTTCTTCATCGCGGCCTGGTTCGCCCAGTCGCGGTTCCCGACCATGGCGGGCTTCCACTTCACCGACGACACCCTGCCGGAGATCGCCATGAAGACGGGCGGCGTGCTGTTCCAGATCCTCTTCGTCTCGGCGGCCGTCGCCGCCGCGGTCGCCTCGAGCCTCGCCTCGCACGCGAGCGTCTCGCGCATGATCTACGTCATGGCGCGCAATGGCAGCGGCCGCGTCTCGCGCACGCTCTCGTACATCCACCCCCGGTTCCGTACTCCGGCGACCGCCGTGCTGCTGGTGGGCGCCGTCTCTCTCCTGGCGGCGGCCTTCACCCTCGAGTTCGTCTCGTCGATGATCAACTTCGGCGCGCTCATCGCGTTCACCGTCGTCAACGCGACGGTCATCATGCACTTCGCCCTCCGCAGGAGCGGAGGTGCGCGGCGGCAGGCAGATCGTCCGGAACGTCGTGCTCCCGGCGATCGGGATGCTGCTGACCGGCGTGCTCTGGGCGAACCTGCACCTGGACGCGCTGACCTACGGCCTGGTCTGGCTCACGATCGGGATCATCACGCTGCTCGTCATCACCCGCGCGTTCCGCAAGCCGCTCCGCGTCAAACTCGACGAGGACGGCGACGCCGCGATCATCACGCGCCAGGGGGCGCCGTCGGAGGCGGCGCGCTGACCAGCGCCGTCACATCGTCTGCCGAAGCCCTCCGTCGATGACGACGTCCGAGCCGGTCAGGTTGCCGAGCACGGGGCTCGCGAGCATGACGGCGAGCGCCGCAACCTCCTCCGGGGTCGTGAACCGGCCGGTCACCATCGACGCCTCCGCGCCCTTGCGCACCTGCGCCGGGTCGGCCCCGGTCGCCGCGCCGACTGTCTGGGCGACGCCGCCGGCGCCGAGCCACAGGTCGGTCGCGACGGGACCCGGGCTGATGGAGTTGACCCGGATGCCGCGCGGCCCGAGCTCCTTCGAGAGGGACTTGGTGAAATTCAGCAGCGCGGCCTTCGCTGCGCTGTAGTCCATGACGAGCGGGTCGGCGAGGATGGCGTTCTCGGACGCGATGTTGACGATGGCGCCGCCGTCCGGGATGCGGTCGAACAGCGCCCGGGTGATCCGCACCGCGGCGAGCGCGTTCAGCTGGTACGTGGCCTGCCACTGCTCGTCGGTGATGCTGGGGAAGCCTCCGGGTCGCGGCGGCGCCGAGCCGACATTGCTGACCAGGATGTCCACCGGCCCGTCGATGCGCTCCGCCACCGCGGCGATCCCCTCGTCGCCTCCCAGGTCCGCATCCAGGAACCGGAAGCGGCCCTCCGCCTCAAGCGCTTCCGTCTCGGGCGTCGCCCGGCGCGCGACGGCGGTGACGGTCACGCCCTCGGCGATGAGCGCCCGGACGATGGCCAGCCCGATGCCTCGGCTGGCTCCGGTGACGACGGCGTGCTTGCCTGAGAGTCGAAGGTCCACAGCCGGAGCGTAGAGGGTGCGGGCCGGATGCGGCTAGGGCCGCGTCGCGCCCGGCCAGACATACGGCAGGTCGTCGGCGACGTCGGGGAACAGCGGCCCGTAGAACTGCGCGTCCTTGCGCACCAGGTTCGACTGGTGGCTGCGGTGGAACTCCGGGTCGCCGATCCACGGTGGCAGCTCGAGCTCCTCCTGATCGAGGTGCTCGACCTCCGGCGCGAACAGGAGCACCTGCGGACGAACCGTGTCGGCGTGGCCGAGCTCGATCCAGGCGTCCGTCGACTCGAGTGCGTACTTGGTGAGCGCCGGGAGGTACCCGCGCCACATCTTCGCGACCGGGTGGTGGCGCCAGCCGTACCCCGGGACGGTGATGGCGCGCAGCACCTGGAGCGCCTCGACCCGCTGCTTCCCCATGCGCGCGCGGTCGAGGACGCGCACGCTCTGCGCGAAGGACGGATAGGGCAGGAACGTCTGCACTTCGCTCACCGTACGCGCGGTCGGCAACCTCGCCCCAAACGCTCAGCAATCCCGCCTACGCTTGCGACATCTCGGGCGTTCGCCCACATCCTCGGCTGGGAAGTCGGCTCTACTCAGCGGAGGAAACCTATGACGACAGCTACCCTCGGCCCGGTGCGCCGCACCCGGGCACGAACGGAAGACCGGCCCCCGGTCACCAGCACGTACAACGAGCTGCTGGGACGCGTGCGGGGCGAAGGCCTCCTCGAGCGTCGCCGCGGGTTCTACGTGGGCATGTTCGCGGCACTCGTCCTGGGCCTGGTCGGCGCCGGCGTCGGCTTCGTCCTCCTGGGCGACTCCTGGTTCCAGCTGCTCATCGCCGCGGCGCTGGGGCTCATCCTCACGCAGCTCGCGTTCCTCGGTCACGAGGCGTCGCACCGGCAGGTGTTCGCCTCCGGACCCAGCAACGACCGTGCGGGCCGATTGATCGTCACCTGGCTGGTCGGCATGAGCTACCAGTGGTGGATGACGAAGCACACCCGCCACCACGCCAACCCGAACACCGCCGGCAAGGACCCGGACATCGCGTTCGACACCATCTCCTTCGTCGAGGAGGATGCGGCCCGCCAGCGCGGGCTGATGGCCGCCATCACGCGGCGTCAGGGGTACCTGTTCTTCCCGCTCCTGATGCTGGAGGGCGTCAACCTCCACGTCACGTCCATCCGCTCGCTGCTCGCGCCCGGCCCCGTCGACCGCCGTGCCGGTGAACTCGTGGCGATCGGTCTGCGGCTGTCCGTGTACCTGACGATCGTGTTCCTGATGCTGCCCGTCGGCATGGCCTTCGCCTTCCTCGGCGTGCAGCTGGCCGTCTTCGGCGTCTACATGGGCGCATCCTTCGCTCCCAACCACAAGGGCATGCCGATCATCCCCGCCGGCACCCGCGTCGACTTCCTCAACAAGCAGGTGCTGACCTCCCGTAACATCCGCGGCGGCTTCGGCATGAGCATCTTCATGGGCGGCCTCAACCACCAGATCGAGCACCACCTGTTCCCGAGCATGCCCCGCCCGCACCTGCGCCGCGCGCGCATCCTGGTCCGGGAGCACTGCGCCGCGCACGGCATCCCCTACACCGAGACCGGGCTGGTCCGGTCGTACCGGATCGTGATCGACTACCTCAACCGGGTCGGCCTGGCGGCACGCGATCCGTTCGACTGCCCGGCCGCGCATCAGTTCCGGCGCGCGTGAGCGTCCCTGTCAAGAGGGTGCGCTCGTCCCTGCATGGAGGAGGATGAGGGCGTGGACGTTCCCGTGTATGCCGTCGTTCTCCCGCACGAACTCGCGCCGGAGGTGCTCGGCGTCTATTTCGAGCTCGCCGAAGCGGAGACCGCGGCCGAGGAGGCCGACGGTCCGGCCGTCGTCGACCGTTCCCTCCTGCATGCCTGACAATCGTCCGAGCACCCTTCCATTGCACCCCCGCAAGGGTCACACTGGTGAGACACCCTCCGGTTGACGTGAAGCCTCGTTTGGCACCGATTCTTTGCCCCTTCCGGACTACCGAGGAGGGAAACACACATGGGCTACTTCAGCCACGAGGGTCACGAGATCCCCTTCGACGATCGCACACTCGCACATCTGCACGTCGTCATCATCAACAAGCTTCGCCACGGACAGAGCTTCGCCATGTCGTGGAAGGACTGCGCCGCGACCGGCGGCGGCCGCACCAGCGTCTGGCTGCACCCCGCGAGCAACATCCGGTTCCACTTCGACGGATCCCGCACCCCGGCGCTCAACAGGGAGTGGCTCGCGCTGCTCTCCGACTCGGCCGACAGCTCGCGTGGGCTGATCGTCGAGAGCGAGGAGAGCACCCCGGTGAGGGAGCTGGCGACGGTCTGACGGGCGACGAGAACTAGGCGGTCGCGTACCGCCCGGAGCGCACGGCGCGTTCACGCGCCTTCGCCGCCTCCTCCTCGCGGTTCTTCGGCGGGGTGGTGGCGACCAGGTCGTCGAGCAGATGCTGGGTGAGGTGCGCGATCTCGTGCACGGCCCGGTCGAACGCCTCCTGGTTGGCCTTCGACGGCTTCGTCGTGCCTGCGATCTTGCGCACGTACTGCAGGGCAGCCGCGTGGACCTCCTCCGAGGTGGCGGCAGGCTCGAAGTTGTGGAGGGTGTGGATGTTGCGGCACATGTCCCAGACCCTAACCCCGTCGACATCGCCTCCGACAGGGCCGGGTCCGCACGTTCACCCGAGCCGCGTACACTCCGGGCATCGAGAACGGCGACCAGGAGGAACGATGGCCGAGCACCTGCCCGTGAGCGATCTCCGGGAGTACATCGAGGACCTGCGGGCGAAGGGGTACACCGTGCAGGGCGGCCACACGCCCGACCCGGACCTGATCGACCCCGAGGGCAACCCGGTCTACACCTGGCAGGAGGGGTATCCGTACTCCGAGCGCATGAGCCGCGAGCAGTACGAGCTCGAGAAGTACCAGCTGCAGGTGGAGCTGCTGAAGTTCCAGTACTGGCTCGAGGACAACGACCGGCGCGCGGTGATCGTCTTCGAGGGCCGGGATGCGGCGGGCAAGGGCGGCACCATCAAGCGGTTCACGGAGCACCTGAACCCGCGCACCTCGCGGGTCGTCGCGCTCTCGAAGCCCAGCGACCGCGAGCGCGGCCAGTGGTATTTCCAGCGGTACGTGCAGCACCTGCCGACCGCCGGCGAGATCGTCATGTTCGACCGCTCCTGGTACAACCGGGCGAACGTGGAACGCGTCATGGGCTTCTGCACCGACGAGGAGTACGAGACGTTCATGGCGCAGGCGCCGGCGTTCGAGAAGATGCTCGTCGACTCGGGCATCCACCTCACCAAGTTCTGGTTCTCGGTGTCGCGCACCGAGCAGCGCACCCGTTTCGCCATGCGCCAGCTCGACCCGGTGCGCCGGTGGAAGCTGTCGCCGATGGACATCGCCTCGCTCGACAGGTGGGAGGAGTACACGGCCGCCAAGGAGGAGATGTTCCGCCGGACGGACAAGCGGCACGCACCCTGGACGATCGTCCGCTCCAATGACAAGAAGCGCGCCCGCATCAACGCGATGCGCTACTTCCTCGGCCAGTTCGACTACGAGGGCAAGGACCCGTCGGTGGCGAAGCGCCCCGACCCGCTCATCGTGATGCGCGGCAAGAGCCTCGAGGCCGACGAGTGAGGGCGTAACGTCGTCTCGTGAGTGACCGCAGCCGGCACACCGCCCTCGACAGGGCGTTCTTCATCAGCCTCATCCTGAAGGCGCTGGACGGCGTGGTCGAGCTCATCGGCGGCATCGCGCTGCTCCTGGTCACCCCGGAGCAGATCAAAGCGGTGGTGCGCAGCCTCACCCGGCATGAGCTCACCGAGGACCCGCACGACCCCGTCGCCAACTGGCTGGTGCACTACACGGGCACGCTCGGCGTCGGCGCGACCGTGTTCGGGGCGGTCTACCTGCTGGTGCACGGCGTCGTGAAGGTGTTCCTCGTCATCGCCGTGCTCCGGAACAAGCTCTGGGCCTATCCCTGGCTCATCGGGTTCCTCGTGGCCTTCATCGGTTACCAGGCGTACGAGCTCGTGGTGAACTTCAGCTGGGGTCTCCTGCTCCTGACCGCATTCGACATCTTCATCGTCGTGCTGACCGTGCGCGAGTACCGGCTCCACCGGGCGCGGCGGGCGGCCGAGCGAGCGGCTGCGACGGCGGAGCCCGCGGCCGGGGAGTCGTCTGCATCCGGCTGATAGTCCCCTCAGACGGTCGGGAGGCTGCCGGCGCCCGGGCGAGACTGGATGGGTCCCCTCGACCGACCGGAGCCGACCACGCCCCCTCTTTCCGTCTTCCTCGGCACCTGGTCCGTCGATCCCGCGGCCACCGTGGTGCTGCTGGCGGCCGCCGCCCTGTATCTCGGCGGCGTCGTCCGGCTGAGGCGGCGCGGTCACAGTTGGCCGCTCCGGCTGACGGCGGCCTTCCTGCTCCTCGGCCTGGGCTCCTACGCGGTCGTCTCCTTCGGGTTCCTCGGCGCTGCGAGCACCGGGCTCCGCTGGGCGTTCACGACCCGGATCGCCCTCCTTCTCTTCGTCGTGCCGGCCCTCGTCGCCTTGGGCCACCCCGTCGCGCTCGCGCGGGTGGCCCTGGGGCCGGCCGGGCGCGCCCGCACCGACCGGGCCATGCGCTCCTGGCCGGTGCGGGCCTTCGGCAACGCCATCTCGGCGCCGGTGATCGCCTGCGCGGTGTTCCCGGTCTTCCTGACCCCGGTCGCAGCGATCCTCCGCGATTCGCCGTGGTCGGAGTGGACCATCTCGGTGCTGACCCCGGTCGCCGGACTTCTCCTGGTGCTCCTGATCGCCGCGCACTCGGTGATCCGCACGGGCTTCTTCGTGACCGTGGAGTTCCTGCTGGCGTTCGTCGAACTCCTGCTGGACGCGATCCCCGGCCTGCTGCTGCGCCTGAACGACGGCGTGCTCGACCACGCTCCCGCGATCGTGGGCCGCTTACCGTTCTGGTTCCCGACCCCGCTGCACGATCAGCACCTCTCCGGCGACCTGCTGTGGTTCATCGCGGAAGTCGCCGACGTGCCCGTGCTCGTCCTCCTCTTCGTGCGGTGGATGCGCCTCGACCGCCGCGAGGGCAGGCGGGTGGACGAGCTCAGCGACGAGGAGGTCGAGGAACTGACGCGGCGGCACCTCAGCGGACGGAGCTGACGATCGCCCTTCGGCTAATATTAGATTTCGGCGCATGGGCGCCGCTATTGGGGGAGTCGTGCGGACCGTTGTCGTAATGCCCACCTTCAACGAGCGCGAGAACCTGCCGTTGATCGTGAGCCGGCTGAGACACGCCGCGCCGCAGGTCGACCTCCTCGTGGTCGACGACAACTCGCCGGACGGAACAGGCGCCTACGCGGACCAGCTCGCCGGGAGCGACCGGGCCGTGCATGTCCTCCATCGCGAGAGCAAGCGCGGGCTCGGCGCCGCCTACATCGCCGGCATGCGCTGGGCGCTCGCGCAGGGGTACGAGGTCGTCGTCGAGATGGATGCGGACGGGTCCCATCGGCCCGAGCAGTTGCAGCGACTGCTGGACGCGATCGAGCATGCCGATCTGGTCGTCGGCTCGCGCTGGGTGCCGGGAGGCGAGATCGAGAACTGGCCGGCACGGAGACGGGTTCTCTCCCGCGGCGGCAGCGCGTACTCACGTGTGGCGCTCGGCGTGCCGACGCGGGATGCCACGGGCGGGTACCGGGCGTTCCGTGCGTCGGCCCTCGAGGAGATCCGGCTCGAGGAGGTCACCAGCCAGGGCTATTGCTTCCAGATCGACATGCTCCGTCGCACCTATGCGGCGGGACTGACCGTCGTGGAAGTGCCGATCACGTTCGTCGAGCGCGAGTTCGGGGCATCGAAGATGACCGGTGGGATCGTCCTCGAGGCCATGGTTCGCGTCGCCGGCTGGGGCATCGCGGACCTCCCGAAGCGATGGACGACGCGGCGCCTGCGAGCGCTATCCGGCGCAGGGGCCGGTGACGAATGACCACGGAAGCAAAGGCCGTGCCGCGCGCACGATCCGGGTCCCGGCCATGGCCGGAGCGCGCGGCCGTGCGGTGGGGGCTGCTCGCGGTGGTGTTCGCCTGGGGCGCGTATCAGGCGCTCTGGAACATCTTGGCGGCGAACCCGAACGCCGACGAGCCCGAATACGTCGCAGTCGGCAGAGACTACGTCGCCGGCGATGTCACCCTCAACCACGAGCAGCCCCCGACCGCCAAGTACCTCTTCGGGGCCGTGCAACTCCTTTTCGGAGACGGGCCGGTGGCGCCGCGCATCCTCGTCGGTGTGCTCACGATCCTCGGCGGGGTGATCGTCTTCCTCTGGCTGCGCCCCGAACTCGGCTGGGTGCCCGCGCTGGTGCCCACCGCCTTCTGGCTGCTGCTCCCACGCGGCGTCGACACCACGTTCGAATTCCGGCTCGACCGCTTCGCAGTCCTCGAACCGGTGATGGTCTTCTTCGCCATCGGTGCGATGGCGGCAGCATGGCAATGGCACCGGGGACGATCGATATGGTGGCTGGTCGTCGCGGGGGCCGGAATGGGCCTCTCCGCCACGAGCAAGCCGACCACCGCCGTGATCCTGCCCGCGTTCCTGGTGCTCATCGTGGGCCGCCGCCGGCTCCGGCCGATCCTCTTCGGGCTCATCGTGCCCGCAGTCGCGGCGGCGGCCACCGTGTTCCTCGTCTACCGTCCGATCGGGCTGCGGACCGGCATCGCCGACCTGCTGGACTTCCAGGTCGCGCAGAACGCCAGCGGTCACCTGATCGACCTCGCCGGGTTCGCCACCGGTCATCCCCGTGGTGGGCGAACCTCTACTTCGCCTGGCAGGGATTCGGTGCCATCACCGCCGTGGTGCTGGTCGCGGGCACCGTCGCCGCCTGCTTCGACCGCAGGCATCGCCTCCTGGTCGTCTACCTGGGCGTCGCCCTCGCAGCGATGATGATCTTCTACCTGTTCATCGCGAAGAACGCCCTTCCGTCGTACTACTACGCCTGGTCCTGGGCGCTCTGCATCCTCGCCGGCATCGGCGTCAGCAGGCTCCTCACCCAGCCCGGCTCGGGCGGCCGGGCGGTCCTCCCCGCGCAGCAGGAGTCGGCCTCCTCGCCCTGGCCGCCCTCGCCGCCGTGAGCACCTCCGCGCTGGTCTGGAACGACGGCCCGACAGGCTTCGCCCGCGTCGATCACGCGCTTCGCGCTGCCGGCATCGAGGGGGGCAACGTGCTGGTCGGGGGCGTCGCGCCCTGGGAACCGCAACAGGCCATCGGCACCCGGGCGACGACAGACCCCCGATCGCATTGCATCGTCGCCGTGGCCACCAAGGTGTCGCCCCGCTCGCCCATCTCCCCCGAGGTGACCGGATTCATCGCCCAGCACAGGGCGGACCTTCACCGCACAATGCTCAACGACGTGACCTTCTACATCTTCACGCCGTCAGCAGCGGCGGCCAACTGCCGCTGACGAGGCAGCGGCGCCGAACCAGCGCTGCAGCTGCTCCTCCAGGTCATGCTGATCCGCTCCCACCCAGGCGATGTGCCCGTCCGGGCGGAGGAGCATCGCCGGGGCGCCGAGGGCGTCGGCGGCGGCCGCGTCGGAAACGAGGTCGACGCGATCCGACCAGCGGTCCGGCGAGAGCCCACCGCTCGTATCGACGAGCACCCCGCGTCCGTCGCGCATCCGCTCGTAGAGACGCCCGTCGGCCAGCGGGATGTCGCGCATCCGCCGCCCGATCGGCTCCTGCTCGACGCCGAAGTCGTAGCGGATGCCCGTTCCGGTGATCTTCTCGGCGAGGAAGCGGTCCACATCCTCGAACTCGACGAGCTGCGTGAGCACGTGGCGCACCGCCTGAGGGCCGGGCTCCGGAGAGATGAGCTCGCTCTGCGCCCGGGTGATGGTGAGCACGTCCTCGGCCGCCGGATGCCGTTCCGCGAAGTAGGTGTCGAGCAGGCCGTCCGGCGCCCGACCGTCGAGCTCGAGCGCCAGCTTCCAGCCCAGGTTGAAGGCGTCCTGGATGCCGAGGTTGAGCCCCTGCCCGCCGAGCGGCGGGTGCACGTGGGCCGCATCCCCAGCGAGCAGCACCCGCCCGACGCGGTACCTCTCCGCCAGCCGGGTGGCGTCGGTGAAGCGGGAGAGGGAGCGCGGCGCGTGGATGCCGAAGTCGGTGCCCGCGTACGCCCGCAGTTGCTCGCGGAACTCGTCCAGCGTCGGCGGCACCGTGCGGTCCTCCGAGACGGTAGCGGCCGGAACGACCGCGCGGAACAGGCCGTCGCCGCTCGGGCCGATGCCGAACCCGCGGTGCGTCGTGCGCACCTGCTCCGAGATGGCCGCGATCTCGTCGGCCGGCATCGTCGCCTGCACTTCACCGAGGATCCACTCGGTCGTCGCCGCTTCGCCCGGGAACGCCACGCCGAGCGTGCGGCGCACCAGGCTTCGCCCGCCGTCGCAGCCGACCAGCCAGCGCGAGCGGACGCGCGTCCCGTCGTCGAGCTCCACGGTCACGCCGTCCTCGTCCTGAACGAACCCGGTCAGGGCGGCGCCGCGCCGGATCTGCGCGCCGAGTTCGGCCGCGTGCTCGGCGAGCAGACGGTCGGTCACCGGCTGCGGCAGGCCGAGCGTGTAGGTGTGGGTCGTGTCCAGGGCGGCCGGGTGCGTGCTCGCGATCCCGGCGAACCGGCCGACGACCGGGTAGGTCGTGCCGGCCTCGAGGAAGCGGTCCAAAATGCCGCGCTGGTCGAGGATCTCGAGGCTGCGGGCGTGCAGCCCGAGCGAACGCACGAGTTGCGTCGGTTCCGCATCGCGCTCGACCACCAGCACCTCTGCGCCGTGCAGTCGCAACTCGGCGGCCAGCATGCTGCCGGTCGGTCCCCCACCGCTGATGATCACGTCGTACACGTCAGAACCCATCGCATCCCCACTCTCCGGCCGAAGCGTTTCCAGCCGCGACCAGCCATTCTGGTGGATGCGGGGGCCCTTGCCGCAAGACCCCTCCCGCCCGGTATCCTGGAAATGCAAGGACGGCCGTGCGGCTCAGACCCGGTCGTGCAGCGTTAGGTAGTACCCGTCGGGGTCGGCGAAGGCGGACGTTCGGCCGAACGGACCGTCGATCGACGCGCCCCGCGCGAGGAGCGCTGAACCGCGAGGACCCAGGGCGTCTACCTCATCGTCCTGCAAGGTTTCTGAAATGCCAGGATTTCCATGTCGTATACCTTACTGTCCGGCGCCCATCGGGCGGCGCGACAATCGAATGGAGACGCACGAATGAATCGCCTGGCGGCCAGCGCGACCGACCGGTGGCTCCTGGTGGCCTCGGTCGTGGTCAGCAGTATGGTCCTGTTCACACCGATTGCTCTCATCGGTGCGGTCGTTCTCTTGGTCTGGGCATCCGTGCGGCTAGTGCGTCAAAGACCTCGTTCGGTTGCACTACTGACGACCTCGATCATCGTGCTCAGCTCGTCCCTCCTCGTTGCGCTGGCAATTGGCATCGTCACCGCCATGGTCACCGATTCGAGTACGGGGAACGTAACCCTCACCCCGGGCGGGTAGTCCCGCCCGTAGCTCACCCCCGCATCTCCTCGCCCACACTCTCGGTGCGCCGGATGCCGACGGCCGGCAGCAGGATGTCGTCGATGATGCCGAGCAGGAACTTCCGATCGACCGGGGTGCGGAGCACGAGGACGCGGTAGGCGGCCATCGACGGCGCGACGAGCGCGAGCTTCTCGATGTCGCAGTCGGCCGGGATCTCGCCGCGCTCGACGGCACGGCGGAGGAACATCCGGTTGATGGAGGCGCGCGGCTCCACGATCGCCGCATTCACGGCGTCGGCGAGGTCCGGGTTCTCGGCGAGCATCGAGACGAGGCCGGCCATCACGCGCAGCTTCTTCTCGGCGTCCTCGATGGTGTGCGGCTTCATCATGGCGACCAGGTCGCCGCGCAGCGTCCCGGTGTCGGGGAGCTGCGCCTCGTCGAGGTCGACCTTCTTCATGCAGGCGACGGCGTCGACCACGAGCTCGGCCTTCGAAGCCCAGCGGCGGTACACCGTGGCCTTGCCCGCCTTGGCGCGCGCGGCCACCATATCCACGGTCATGCGGTCGTAGCCGGTCTCGGCGAGGACCTCGAGCGCAGCGTCGAGGATCTCGGGGTCGCGGGTGTGGTCCCGCTTGCGCCCGAGCTTCGGTGCGAGGGCTGAGGTTTCCATCTCTGACAGTCTAAGTGAATTTCTGAACAAAAGAGATCCGGAACTGTTGAGTTCCGTATATGCTGGCGCCCATGTCCCAGACCAACCCCTCCCCCACGAGCGCGACACCCGATGCGCCCGCGCCCTCCGCGCGCCGCTGGTGGACGCTCGTCACCGTCGCCCTGGCGCAGCTCATGGTCGTGCTCGACTCCACCGTCGTGAACATCGCGCTGCCTTCCGCGCAGGCCGACCTCGGCTTCTCCAATGCCGACCGGCAGTGGATCGTGACCGCCTACTCCCTCGCCTTCGGCAGTCTCCTGCTCTTCGGCGGCCGCCTCTCCGACCTGATCGGCCGCAAGCGGGCCTTCATCATCGGCCTCATCGGATTCGCCGGCGCCTCGGCCCTCGGCGGCGCGGCCGGGACCTTCGAACTGCTCGTCGGCGCACGTGCACTCCAGGGCGCCTTCGGCGCGCTGCTCGCCCCGACCGCCCTCGCGGTGCTCACCACCACCTTCACCGTGCCGAAGGAGCGGGCACGCGCGTTCGGCATCTTCGGCGCGATCGCGGGCGCCGGCGGTGCGGTCGGCCTGCTGCTCGGCGGGGTGCTCACCCAGCAGCTCGACTGGCGGTGGAACCTCTACATCAACGTGGTCATCGCGATCGTGGCCGTCGCGGGAGCGGTGGTCTTCGTCACCTCCGTGCCGCGCACCGGTCCGCGTCCGAAGCTCGACGTGCCGGGCACCATCCTCGTGTCCGCCGCGCTCTTCTCCCTCGTCTACGGTTTCTCGAACGCCGAATCCGAGGGATGGGACTCGCCGCTCTCCTGGGGCTTCCTGGTGGCGGCCGGCGTGCTGCTGGTCGCTTTCGTGATCTGGCAGCGGCGCGCCGCGCATCCACTGCTGCCGCTGCCCATCGTGCTCGACCGCAACCGCGGCGCGTCGTACAGCGCGATCCTCATCGCCGGCGCCGGGATGTTCGGGATCTTCCTCTTCGTGACCTACTACCTGCAGTCCACGTTGAAGTTCACGCCCATCCAGACCGGCCTCGGCTTCCTGCCGATGATCGTGATGCTCGTCCTGGCGGCCCAGCTGTCGACCAACATCTTCGTTCCGCGCTTCGGGCCGAAGGTGATGGTGCCGATCGGCATGACGATCGCCGGCAGCGGAATGGTCTACCTGACCCACCTGGGCGTGACGGCGAACTACGCGGCCGACCTGCTGCCGCCGCTGATGATCCTCGGATTCGGGATGGGGTCGACGATGCCGGCCGCGATCCAGACGGCGACGCTGGGCGTCGACCGCCGGTTCGCCGGTGTCGCCTCGGCGATGGTGAACACGAGCCAGCAGGTCGGCGGATCGATCGGCACGGCGCTCCTGAACACGCTGGCGGCCACCGCGGCGACCGACTACGTCGCGTCGCACCTGCCGCCCACCCCGCAGGTCATGGCGGAGGCGGCCGTGCACAGCTACGCCACGGCGTACTGGTGGGGCGCCGCCTTCTTCGGATTCGGCGCGGTGCTCACCGCGCTGCTGTACCGGCGCCGCTCGGTGACCCAGGCGACCGGCACGGCGGAGCCGCTCGGCGACGGCGCGCAGCCGACCGCTCCGGAGCCCGTCGTCGCGCACTGAGACCGGGTCGGTCGCCGGCCTGCACCGGCGACCGGCCCGTCACTCAGCTGTGGCGCGGCTTCCGCGGCGGCCGCTCGTCGCGCCGGTCGTCGCGCCGCCCCGTATCCCGCCGCCCGGTCTCGCGACGCGCTCCCGCGCCGCGGTCCGGGCGGAGTTCGATCAGCTTGCCGCTGATGCGCGTGCCCGACAGCCGCGAGAGCGTCTCGCGCGGCAGGTCGGCGGGCAGCTCCACGATGGAGAAGTCGGGCAGGATTCGGATGTGGCCGAAATCGTCTCGGCTCAGGCCGCCCTCGTTGGCGAGCGCCCCGACGATCTGCCGCGGTTCGACCTTCTGCCGCTTGCCCACCTCGATGCGGTACGACGCCATCGGCTTGTCGCTGCGGTCGCGCCGCGACGGCCGCTCGCCCCGGCCGCCGTCCCGTCCCCCGCGGTCGGACCGGCCCGCCCGGTCGTCGGCGCGGGAGTCGCGGTCCACCCGCTGGGTGAGCGCGTCGTCCGGATCGAGGAGCAACGGCTCCTCCCCTGCGCCACCACGGCGAGCGCGGCCGCGACGTCTGCCTCGGGCACATCGTGGTGCTCAACGTAGTGACCGATGATGTCCCGGAAGCGCGCGATGCGGTCCTGCTGCTCCAGCGCCTCGGTGATGGCGTCGTCGAAGCGCGCCAGGCGGGTGACGTTGACCTCATCCACACTGGGTAGCGTCATCTGCGTGAGCGGCTGGCGGGTCGCCTTCTCGATGGCGCTGAGCAGCCGCCGCTCGCGCGGGGTGACGAAGCTGATCGCGTCGCCGCTGCGCCCGGCGCGACCCGTGCGGCCGATGCGGTGCACGTACGGCTCGGGGTCGGTCGGCAGGTCGAAGTTGACGACGTGGCTGATGCGCTCCACGTCCAGTCCGCGCGCCGCCACGTCGGTGGCGACGAGGATGTCGAGCGCGCCCGATTTCAGCTGGTCGACGGTCCGCTCGCGCTGCGCCTGCGGAACGTCGCCGTTGATCGCCGCCGCCGAGTACCCGCGGGCGCGCAGACGCTCGGCGAGGGTCTCCGTCTCGTTCTTCGTGCGGACGAAGATGATCATCCCCTCGAAGTTCTCCACCTCGAGGATGCGGGTGAGCGCATCCACCTTCTGGCCGTACGAGACGACGAGGTAGCGCTGGGTGATGTTCGGCGAGGTCGTGGTCTTGGTCTTGACCGTGATCTCTTCCGGATCGTTGAGGTACTTCTTCGAGATGCGGCGGATCTGCGCCGGCATCGTGGCCGAGAACAGCGCCACCTGCTTGTCGGAGGGCGTGTCGGCGAGGATGGTCTCCACATCCTCGGCGAAGCCCATCTTCAGCATCTCGTCGGCCTCGTCGAGCACCAGGTACTTGAGTTCGGAGAGGTCGAGCGTGCCCTTGTCGAGGTGGTCCATGATGCGCCCGGGCGTGCCGACGACGATGTGGACGCCGCGGCGCAGCGCCGACAGCTGGACGCCGTAACCCTGGCCGCCGTAGACCGGCAGCAGGTGCACGCCCTTCAGGTGCGCGGCGTAGCTCTCGAATGCCTCGGCGACCTGCAGGGCCAGCTCGCGGGTGGGCGCCAGCACGAGCGCCTGCGGGCTCTTCTGAGAAAGGTCGAGGCGGGAGAGGATGGGCAGCGCGAAGGCGGCCGTCTTGCCGGTGCCGGTCTGCGCGAGACCGACCACATCCCGGCCCTCGAGGAGGAGCGGGATGGTGGCGGCCTGGATGGCGGAGGGCGTCTCGTAGCCGACGTCCTTCAGCGCCTGCAACACCGACCCGTCGAGCCCGAGGTCCGAGAACGTGGTCGGGGGTGCGGAGTCGGCGGGCTCGGAGGTGCGGGGCTCGCCGTCCGCAGAATCAATCGGGGTCATCGTTCAACGGTAGTCTCTGCGGACCGCCGGCGGGAACGAGTTCCCCGGTTCAGCGATGCAGCGAGTGCGTGAAGCTCTGCAGGAAGCCGGCCGCGGGCCGCTGCTGCTCCCCTGCTGCGCACCGAGCACGATCAGGACGCCGGTGAGCGCCGGCAGCACCCACTGCAGGATGCGCTGCTTGCGCTGCGCCGCCGCCAGCGCCTCCGAGGCGGTCGGGTCCGGCTCGGTCACGCCCTCCGCGCCCTGCTCCGCGTTCTCGCCGATCTTCTTGCCGAGGAGCGCCGAGTACAGGCTCGCGCCGCCGGCGAGACCGGTGATCGCCAGCTTGACGACCGTGTTGCCGCGCGCCTCCGGCTGCACCGCGAGGCGGCCCTTGTTGCCCGCGATGAGCCCGACGCCGCCGATACCGTGCACGATGATCGCGGCGAGCTGGACCGGGGCCCATTTCGCCCATCCGGCCGACGACAGGCGCAGCCTCTCGGCCGGATCCTTCGCCGTGGCCGTGCCTCCGTTGAGGCCGACGGCTCCCATGAGGGTGCCGCCGAACCAGGCGGCGAGGCCTAGATCGTGCATTGCCCGAACCACTGTGTTGCGTGCCGACATGTCGCATCCGTTCTCATCGAGCAGGAGCCGGTGCTCCCGCGGTCGTGAGCACCCACGCAATCACCCGCTTCCGGAGTCGAGCAGCCGATTGACTTCCGGGGATTCGGTGGAGACGAGCCGGGAGCTCAGCGGCCGACGGCCGCGCGCAGGATCGCGGCGACCTTCTCCCTGTCCGCAGCATCCAGCTTCGTCAGCGCGAACCCGACCGGCCAGAGGTTGCCGTCGTCGAGCGTCGCGGCCTGCTGGAACTCGATCGTGGCGTAACGCTGCTTGAACTTCGAGGCGGGCTTGAACGCGACGACGGTCTTGCCGTCCGCGTCGGCGTAGGCGGGCATCCCGTACCAGGTCTTCGCCGCAAGCGGCGTGTTCTCGGCGACGAGCTCGTGGAACGCCTCGGCGAGCTCCTTGTCCGCGCCGGTCAGCGCCGCGATCGCGGCAGCGCACGCAGCCGCGGCGTCTTCCCCCTCCTGCTGCGCCTTCTTCTCCGCCACAGCGGCCTTGATGGCCGCCTTCTCCTCTTTGCTGAACGCGGTGGTGGTCATGGTGTCCTCCCCTTCCGATGGGCTCTGTGACCAACCTAGGGTCGGCGCCCGATGGCGCGCTTCTCCATTCCTGCTCAGCTGCGGTCGAGCAGGTCGCCGTACTCGCCGTGCTCGCGGATGAACGTGGTGACGATGGGGCACTGCACCTTCACCCGCAGCCCGTCGGCGCGGATGCGGTCGAGCACGCGCCGGATCAGCGCCGTCGCCACACCCTGTCCCCGGAACTCCGGGTAGACGGAGGTGGCGATGAGTGTGACGACGTCGCCGTGGCGCGCGTATGTGATCCCGCCGACGAGGGTGTCGCCGCTGACCGCCTCGTACGTCTTCGTCTCCGGATCGTCCGTCACGAAGAACTCGATCCCCGGCTCGGCCGCTCCTGTGGTCTTCACCTCGTCGACCAGCACCTGCTGCGTCTCGGTGAGCGTCCCGGTGCCGTCGGGGTACCCCGCCTCGTCGGGGTACTCGAACGATCCCCTGGTTTCCTCAGTCATCGTCTTCCCTCTCCTCCCGGCCTCCGCGCGGGGCGGGATGATCACACGCTAGACCCGGCAGGTACGGTCTTGTCCAGAACGGTTCGCGGCTGGGACACTTCTGCCGAAGCGCCGGTGCACCGACCTGTGCAGACAGCCGGCCGGGGAGGGCAGGGACATGTCGAATCCAGGGCAGCCGACCGTGCGGCAGGGAGACAGTGGCGACGCGGTCCGTCGTCTTCAGCGTGCGCTGCGGCGGACGCCGGATCCGGGCCTCGTGGTCGACGGGATCTTCGGCCCGGCGACGCACGCGGCCGTCGTCGAGTTCCAGCAGGGCGCGGGACTCGTCCCCGACGGCATCGTGGGCCCGCTCACCTGGGCAGCTCTGCCGGACGGCGGACCGATGCCGGTCCTGCGTCAGGGCTCCACCGGACCGGTGGTCTCCAGCCTGCAGACGGTGCTGACGAACGGAGCGGACCAGTGGGGCGGCGTCACGCCGCAGGGCGTCGACGGCATCTTCGGCCCGCACACGAAGGCGGCGGTCGAGGCCTTCCAGGACTGGGCGGGCGTCACGGTCGACGGCATCGTGGGCGACCAGACGTGGGGCGTCCCGCTGCACGCGGCCGGCGCCACGCTGGAGTCGGCGGTCGGGCTCGAGTTCGTCGAGTCGTAGGAATCGAGCCGGTCAAGGAGGCCCCCATGTCCACACCCGCCGCGTCGGCGAACCATTCGGCGAATCCTTCAGCGGATCTGCGCCGTCGATCCCTTGAGGCCCTCACCGCACTGGCCGTTCAGTTCCTGCTGGGCATGGCGGCGAACCTGATCGGTGAGCCCGAGGGCGGGTTCGCCGTCGTAGCCGACACGATCATCGTGATCCTGCACATCCTCGTGGCCATCGGCCTGGTGGTGATCGCTGTGAGACTTCTGCTCGCCGCGCGGAGAGCTGCAGCCGGCCAGCGCCTCGCGATCTGGGGGCTCGTCGTGATCGTTGTCACGTTCCTCGCCGGCGTCGGGACGATCATGACCGGCAACGACTGGGCCTCGTACCTGATGGCCTGCGGCTTCCTGGCCGCCGCCGCCCTCTACGGCGGAACGTTCTTCGCGTCGTACAGGGCCGCGGAACCGCCGGGGTAGGCGGTCCCGCCGCCCTTCGCGTACGAGGTCGCGCTACAGCACCTGCGACAGGAACCGCCGCAAGCGCTCCGACCGCGGCCTGTCGAAGATGTCCGCCGGCGCGCCCTGCTCGACCACGACGCCGCCGTCCATGAACACGACGCGGTCGGCGACCCGGCGGGCGAAGCCCATCTCGTGGGTGACGACGACCATGGTCATGCCCGCTTTCGCCAGATTCGTCATGACGTCTAGGACGCCCTTCACCAACTCCGGGTCGAGCGCCGAGGTGACCTCGTCGAAGAGCATCAGCTCCGGCTCCATCGCCAGCGCGCGGGCGATCGCCACCCGCTGCTGCTGACCGCCCGAGAGCTGCGTCGGCCGCGACTGCGCCTTCTGGGTCAGTCCGACGTCCGCGAGACGGTCGAGGGCGATCCGGTCCGCCTCCTGCCGGCCGATCCGCTTCACCTTGCGCAGCGAGATCGTCACGTTCTCGAGCACCGACATGTGCGGGAAGAGGTTGAAGTTCTGGAAGACCATGCCCATCCGGCTCCGCACGGCGTTGATGTCGGTCTTGGGGGAGGTGATCTCCTCGTCGTCGACGAACACGCGGCCGGCGGTGGGTTCCTCGAGCCGGTTCACGATGCGCAGGAGCGTCGACTTGCCGGAGCCGGACGGTCCGATGATGCAGACGACCTCCCCGGGCTCGATCGTCAGGTCGATGCCCTTGAGCACCTCCACCGGGCCGAACTGCTTGTGGATGCCCTCCACGGCCACCCGTCCGGCCTTCACGGCTGTCGGAACCATCGTCTGCTGCACGTCCTTCGTCCTCTGTCCTCGGCTCGCTGTCGTCGGCGCCGTCCGCGCCTGCACCTGCGTCACTTGTCCGCTCCCTGCAGCGTCTCGGGCGCCTGGGCGGCCACCTCCCCGGTGGGAGCGAGGTTGGCCGCATCGGCCTCACCGGTCATCGCGTTCTCCGGCTTGCGGCCGGTCTTGAACCGCTTGTCCATCCAGTTGACGACATAGGTGAGCGGGATCGTGATGATGAGGTACATGATCCCGGCGGCCACCAGCGGCGACAGGTTGCCGGTCTGCTGGGCGGCGTCCTGCCCGATGCGGTAGAGCTCGCGCTCCGAGACCGTGAAGCCCAGCAGGTACACGAGGCTGGAGTCCTTGATCGTCGCGATGAACTGGTTCGTCAGCGCGGGCAGGACGTTGCGCACGCCCTGCGGGATGACGATGAGCCGCATCGCCATCCCGTGCGGCATGCCGAGCGCCCGTGCCGCCTCCAGCTGTCCGGCCGGCAGCGACTGGATGCCGGAGCGGAAGATCTCGGCGATGTACGCACCGGCGATCAGCCCCAGGGTCAGGATGCCGTACGGGTACGAGCTGTCGCCGAAGATCCGCACGCCCATGAGCGGCAGCCCCTGGCCGAGCAGGAAGATCGTCAGGATGACGGGGAGGCCGCGCATGAGGTCGACGTACACCCGGGCCGGGATCCGGAGGATCGCACGCTTTGACATGCTCGCCAGCGCGATCAGGATGCCCACGATCGTCCCGAGGACCATCGCGCCGATCGCGAGGATCAGCGTGTTGGGCAGCCCGGTGATGATGAGATCGGGAAGGATCGCCGTGATCTGATCCCAGTTGAAGAAGCCGTTGATGATGTCCATGTTCGTTTCCTTGACCGGCCCGGGTGATGTGTCGGACTACTCGACCGAGTACTTGTTCGACGGGTGCGCCGCGTAGTACTTCTTCAGCCAGTCGATGACCGGCTGGGCGTCGTCGGCGGGGTTCCACTTCTCGAGCATCTTCTGGGTGGTGCCGTCCGCCAGGAACTTCCGCAGCTGCTCGTTGAGCGCGACACGGAGGTTCGTCGCCTTCTTGTTGAGGATCCAGGCGCCGCCGCGGTCCTCCGGGTTCACCGCGGAGAGCGCGACCTTGAAGCCGAACTGGCTGGTGTACGCCTTAGCGTTCTGCGGGTCGACGAGGATGGCGTCGAGGCCGCCCCCGGAGAGCGCGAGACGGGCCGCGTTGTTGGACGGGAAGGTGACGATGTTGGCCTTCGTCCAGTACTTCTGGGCGTATTGCAGCGCCTGGCTGGACTGCAGGATGCCGATCTTCTTGCCGTCGACGTCGGCCTCCTTCTTGATGTCGGAATCCTTCGGCACGACGAGGGCGTTGTTGCCGATGATGTCCGGCAGGGTGAAGTCGACCGTCTTGCGACGGACGTCGGTGTCGGCGATCGAGCCCAGCGTCATGTCGGCCTGGCCGCCGGCGACGAGCGGGATGAGCGTGTCGAAGTCGCGCCCGGTGACGTCGACCTTCAGGCCGATGTTCTTCGCCGCCTCCTCGACCAGCGCGATGTCGACGCCGACCCACTTCTTGTCCCTGATGTAGGCGAAGGGGGTGAGGTCGCTGCTGGTGACGATGGTGATGACACCCGGCTTGATCGTCTCGTATTTCGATGTGGCGCTGTCGGCAGTCGATCCGGTCCCGGCGCTGGAACCGCTCGAGCACGCGGTGGTGGCGACGAGCGCCGCGGTGAGGACCGCTGCAGCGAGGGACGCTGAGGTGAGTCGCTTCATTTCGTTGCTCCAATGGTGGTGGTGGACGTGGTGCTGGGGGTGGCCCCCGCCGCGAAGCGGTCGGGGGAGAACAGGCTGAGGTCGACGTCGGCCTCACCGGTCAGTGCGAGCTGGGCGGCGACGTCGCCGTTGGCGGCCGACATCTTGAAGCCGCGGCCTGAGCACGCCGACAGGACGACGAGGCGCGGGTGGGCGGCGGGGATGCCGATGGTGAACTCCTCGTCAGGCGTCATGGTGATCATGCAGCCGCCCGAGTGAGCGGGGACGGGGTCGAGGTCGGGAAGGGTCCCCGCGACGAACGCCCGGACGCGAGCGAGCTCCCACTCCTCCACGTCCTTCTTGTTGGCGGACGGGTCGACGATCTCGTACCCCTCTGTGAAGTCGAGGCCGATCTTCACGCCGTACTCGTCGAACTCGGGCAGGCCCCACCCCGTCTCCCCGTGCGCCTCGTGCGTGAAGGCAGGGAACGCCTCCGCCGTGAAAAGCGACTCCTTGCCGGCCTTCGGCCTGAACCAGGAGAGCGTGGCGCGGCGGGGGTCAGCTGGAGCGGGAGGAACGGCAGCAGTGTCCGCTGCCAGGCCCCCGCCGCCACGATCGCGGTGCCGACCTCCCACGTACGCTCGGCCGTCACGATGAGCACGGACTCGTCCTGAGGGATCACTTCGAGCACCGCCGAGTCCACCACACGGGCTCCGTGCTTCTGCGCGAGCGCCCACTCGGTGCGGATGGCGAGCTCGGGCTGGAGGTACCCGCTGGCCGGATCGATCACCCCGATGTCGCCGGCGCTGATCACATGCTGCGGGAAGCGGCGGCGGAGCTCCGCCTCGTCCAGGTACTCCAGCGGCAGCCCCGTCTCGGCGGCGACCTTCTCGAGCCCGGCGATGAGCGGGGCGTCGGGGCGGCCGATGGAGAGCCCGCCGGTCATGTGCAGGACCGATTCCCCGCTCTCCGCCTCGAGCTCACGCCAGAGGCCGACGGCGCGCTGGGCGAGGGCCGACTCCTGCGGCCCCTGCGGCGTGACCGACTTGAAGACGCGGGAGTAGCCGTGCGACGAACCGCGATCGTGGCCTGAGCCGAACTGTTCGAAGCCGATCACGTCTGCGCCGCGAACCGCCGAGCGCCAGAGCGCGGCGCTTCCCGCAGCTCCCAGTCCGATTACGCCAACCTGCGCGTCCACTTCGCTCCTCACTGAAACCGACCGGCTTCGCCCTTCTGGGAGGCACCGTCTTCAGGGTCCCGGCGGCGAAGTAACGGAAGTCAAACACAGCAAACCGGAACTAGTCAAGCGAAAACAGGGGAGTAATCAGAACGTAACAAAACACCCCGCGGCGACGGGGGTGGAGGCGGAGTGACTCAGGCGCGGACGACGCGTCCCACGACGGCCTCGAGCTCCGCGGTCTGCTGGGCACTGAGGCCCGTGTCCGTGATCAGCAGATTGATGTCCGACAACTCGCCGTAGCGACAGAAGGACACCCGGCCCACCTTGCTGTGGTCGACCAGCAGGACGCGCCGGTTGGAGCAGCGCAGCGCAGCGCGCTTGGTCTCCGCCTCGGCGATGTCGGGCGTGGTCAGCCCGCGCTCGAGGCTCAGACCATTGGTCCCCAGGAAGGCCACGTCGACGAAGAGGTCCTCCAGGTTGCGGATGGCCAGCGAATCGACGCTCCCCAACGTGACCGAACGCACGCGGCCGCCGAGGATGACGACGGTCGCGGCCGTCGATCGCGTCGCCAGGGACTGCGCGATCGGCAGCGAGTTGGTGACGACCGTGACGGGGAAGTCTGCCGGAATGAGGTCCGCCAGGTGGGCGGTGGTGGAGCCCGTCTCGATGAAGATCACACCGCCGGCCGGGATCTCGTCGAGGGCGGCGCGTGCGATGCGCTCCTTCTCGGCCGCCCACTCCGTCCGCGCCGTGATGCCGGGCTCGAACACCGGGGTCTCGACGGGGATGCCGCCGCCGTGCACCCGCAGGATGAGACCGTCGGCCTGCAGCGCAGCGAGGTCCTTCCGTACGGTCTCGGGCGTGACCGCGAGCGACTTCGCGGCAGCGTTCACGCGGACGCGTCCCTGCTGCCTCGCGGTCTCGAGAAGCAGCCGCTGCCGCTCCGGTCCTGACAGCCGCTCCTCGTCGTCGATCGCCGCCATGTCGCCTCCCCTGTCCACCGCCGGAGTCCCGGCGCGCCTAACATCTTACGGTTTTGGTTCATTCTTGACGGGTCCGTTCTTCCTGTGCTTTGCTTTGTTTGCTTTGGTTTTGGAATCGACGGAAGGGAGTGGCGAGGATGACGGGATCCGCTGATGTGCACCCGGAGACCGCGGCCGGAGTCCTCGGCTCGCCCGCCATCCTGGTCGTGGGACCCAACCCCGCCATGGATCGCACCGAAGAGCTGCTGGAGTTCCGCCCGCACGAGGTGAACCGCGCCCTGGCGACCAGCCCGCGCGCCGGCGGCAAGAGCTTCATCGTCGCTCGAGCGCTGCGCCGTCTCGGGCACCCGGTGAGCGCGTACGGATTCCTGGGCGGGGCTACGGGACGCTATCTCCGCGACGAATGCGGCAAGCTCGGCATCCGCGACCGGCACACGGAGATCAGCGACGACACGCGCATCAACACGATCCTCGTCGACGAGCGCACCCGGCTCTCCACTGTCATCAACGAGCCCGGGCCGGTGGTCTCCCCCGCCGAGGTGGCCGCGCTCACCTCCGCCGTCGCCGACGATCTGCGCGACGGCGACCTGCTCATCCTCACCGGCAGCCTCCCACGCGGCGCCGACGACGACTTCTACGCGTCGCTCATCGCGCTCGCCCGCAACCGCGGCGCACGCGCCGTGGTCGACGCCGACGGCGCGGCGCTCGTCAGCGCCGCCGGTGCGACACCGTGGGCGATCAAATGCAACATCAGCGAGTTCCAGGCCGTCGCGCCGGAGGCGCCGCTCGATGTGACGGCAGAAGGGGACCGGTCCGCGTTGGTCGCCGCGATGCGGTCGGTGGCCGACACGGGAGTGGACCTCGTCATCGTGACCCTCGGAGCGGGCGGCCTGATCGCCGTGACGCAGACCCATGTCTTCGACGTGGATGCGCCGGTCGTCGCGACGAAGAACGCCACAGGCTCCGGCGACACGTTCCTCGCGGGGTTCGCGGCGTCGGTCGCCGACGGCGCAGAGCTCGCCACGGCCCTCTGCGTGGGCGCGGCTGCGGCGAGCGCGAACGCCGCTGTGCTCATCCCGGACATCGGACCGGACCCCGACCTCGCAGAGCTGCTGTCGCGCACGCATGCGCGCGTGGAGCCGGTCGCCGCGCGCGTCGGCGGGTCCGCGCGGCTGGGCGCACGTCCATGATCTTCCTCGGGGTGGACATCGGCACCACGCGGACCAAGGTGCTCGCCTACGACACCACGTCCGGACCCGCCGGTGTCACCGGGCGGCCGACCCCGGTCCTCGAGTCCCCCATCGGCGACCTGCGCGACGCGGACGCCGTGCTCCGGACCGTCGTCGACGCCCTCGGCGACACGGTCGCCGCCCTGACACCGGAGCAACGGGAGCGGGTCGCGGGAGTCGGCGTGACCTCCCTCAGCGAGGAGGTCGTGCTGCTCCGGCGGGACGGCAGCCCGCTGGGGCCGATGCCCACCTGGTACAACCAGAGCGCCGGGCGGGCCGCGGCCGCGGAGGCCGGCCTCGATCCCTCCTTCTCCTGGGCGAAACTGCGCTGGGCGTTCGACGAGCTGGGGAGCGCGTCGGGGGCCTTCCCCGGTGCGACGCCGAGCGACGTCGCGGTCATCACGACTCTGAGCGGCTACGTCGTGGATCGGCTCGCGGGCGCAGGCGCGTACGCCGTGGACCACTCCCACGCGTCCCGCACCGGGTTCTTCGGGCTGCGCGAGGCCCGCTGGTCGGTCGAGGACTTTGAGCGCACCGGGTGGCCCGCATCCGCGCTGCCTCCGCTCGTGCCGACGGGAAGCACGGTCGGCCCGCTGGACCCGGCGCTCGCCGGCAGGATGGGCTTACCGGTGACGACCTCCGTCGTCATCGCCGGCCACGACCATTTCTGCGGCGCGTACGGCATCGGCGTGCGCGGAGACGGCGAGTTGTACGTCTCCGCCGGCACGTCGGAGGCGCACTGCCTGATCGTGGACGAGCTCCCGGACGGCCCGCTGCCCGCGGAGGTGGGCGTCGGACGCTTCGTGGACGGCGAGCGCTTCTACCTGCACCGGCAACTGCCGTCCGGGCACCTGTACCGCCACTGGCGCGGGCTGCTCGGGCTGACCGGTCAGACGCCGGAGGAGGAGAGCGCCGCGCTGGCCGCTCATCCCGTCGGTTCCCAGGGCGCCGTCCTGGTCCCCGGCGTCGACACGGACACCCGCAGCTGGCTGCTGGGCCTCGGCACCGACGCGGACGGCTCCACCGTGCTCCGCGCGTTGTTCGAGGGGCTCGGCTGCGCGGCCCGCGAGATCGACGCCGAACTGATGTCGATCTCCGGCCGGGCTGTGACCTCGGTGATGGCCGCCGGCCTGCCGTGCGCGAGCCCGGTGTGGCAGGAGATCCGGGCGCACCTCTCCCCCGCCCCGATGTGGGTCAGCGCCGAGACCGAGGCGCCCGCGCTCGGGGCCGCACAGCTCGCGCAGCGTGCCGTCACCGGCGACGGTGCGTCCACGCAACCCTCGACCTCCCTCCTCACCACCGACGACGGGCTCGTCGCGTATCGCGCGGTCTACGAGCGGTTCCTCACCCTCGCCGGTTCCGTCATCCGCTGACTTCACCGCCTCACCCACATCCACCATTCAGAAGGGAACAGCCATGCCTACCACCCTGCCCGCCCGCCGGCTCGGCACCACGGACATGCACCTCACGCGCATCGGATTCGGCTCGCTCGCCATGGGCGGGGCGCAGTGGGTGTCCGGCCGTGGTGAGCAGAGCGAGTCGAACTCGCTGGCGAGCGCCCGGGCGGCCGTCGAGGCCGGGGTGAACTGGATCGACACGGCGCCCGTGTACGGCCGGGGCCTCGCCGAGGAGCTCGTCGGCTCGGTGCTGCGCGACTTCCCGGAGGCCGACCGTCCGCTCGTGTTCACCAAGGCGGGCCTGGGGTGGGACGACGACGATCCCCGCGGCGCCCCCACCCGTACGGGAAGCCCGTCCCGCATCCGGGTGGAAGTCGACGACTCGCTCCGCCGGCTCGGCGTCGAGCGCATCGACCTCTACCAGATGCACTGGCCGCCGCTCGATGCCTTCACGATCGAGGACTACTGGCCGGTGTTCGCCGAACTCCGCGACGCGGGCAAGGTGCGGGCGATCGGCCTCTCGAACCACACCGCCGAGGAGCTGGAGGCTGCCGAGCGCATCGCGCACGTCGACTCCATGCGGCCTCCGTTCTCCCTACTGAACCGCGAGGCTGCCGGCGGCGTTATCCCGGCGTCCCTCGCCAACGGCACCGGCGTTCTGGCCTACGCGCCGATGGAGTCGGGGCTGCTGACCGGCGCGTTCACGCCGGAGCGCGCGGCCGGGCTGTCCGACACCGACTGGCGCCGGGACAGCCCCGACCACACCGGGGAGGGGCTCCGTCGCAACCTGCAGGTGGTCGACGCTCTGGCCGCCGTCGGCCGTGAGCAAGGCGTCTCGACCAGCGCGGTCGCGGTCGCCTGGACCCTCGCCTTCGACGGCGTTACCGGGGCGATCGTGGGTGCACGGGCACCCGAGCAGATCGGCGATTGGATCGCCGCCGCCTCGCTGGAGTTGACCGCCGCCGACCTGGACCGCATCGCGGACGCCGTGGAGCATTCCGGGGCAGGGCGCGGTCCCGTGCGGGCGGAGGCTCGCGCGTGAGCCTCGTCTCGCCGGCCCATCTGCTCGCCGCCTCCCGCGCCGGCGTCGCGGCCTTCAACGTCATACTTCCCGAACACTTCGAGGCGTTCATCTCGGCGGCGGAGGCGGGATCCAGCGGGCTCATCCTGCAGCTGTCGCAGAACGCCGTGCGCTACCACGGCTCGCTCGCACCGATGGGTGCGGCTCTCCTGGCCGCCGCGAGCAAAGCCACGGTGCCCGTGGCCGTTCAGCTGGACCATGCGGACGACACGGAGCTCATCCGCGAGGCGGCCACTATGGGGTTCACGTCGATCATGTTCGACGGCTCCGGGCTCGACGACCGGGCCAACGCGGAGCAGACCGCCGCCCTGGCGGAGGAGTTGCACGCCTCCGGGATCTGGGTCGAGGCGGAGCTCGGGGAGGTCGGCGGGAAGGACGGCGTGCACTCCGCGACCGCGCGCACAGACCCCGCCGAGGCCGCCCGGTTCGTGGCGCGGACGGGTGTGGACGGCCTCGCCGTCGCCGTCGGCAGCTCGCACGCGATGACCGACCAGTCGGCGGTGATCGACCTCGGCCTGGTGGCCGCACTCCGGGACAGCGTGCCGGTGCCGCTCGTGCTGCACGGTTCGTCCGGTGTTCCGGATGCGCGGGTGCGGGAGGCGTGCCGGGCGGGCATTCGCAAGGTGAACGTGGGCACGCGGTTCAATGCCGTCTTCAGCGAGGCTCTGCGCCAGGCCCTCGCGTCGCAGCCGGAGGCGGTCGACCCCCGGCGCTATCTGAAGCCGGCGAGGGATGCCGTGGCGGCGGATGCCGCACACCTGCTGCAGGTCATCGGCGGTCCCACCCGCTAGCGCCGCGCCGCGCTCCAGGTCAGCGAGTTCCGGGCCTGCTGCGGGCTGAGGGCCGTCTCCGCTCCGCAGTTCGTGCACTGGTTGACGTAGCGCGTCGAGAACGAGAACAGCGGGATGAAGAAGAGCGTGAAGCGGTGGGATCGCTTGATCACGTTCTGCTGCGCCTGGACTCCGCAGTACCCGCAGACGAAGCTCACCACGGTGAGGAGCGTCTCCCGGATCCCGGTTCCGAAGATCAAGAGCATGAAGGTCCTTCCGTCGAACAGGCACCCATCTAGCGGCGGCCATCCGAAGCGGCATAAGGCCTTGACCCGGCTCGTGGATGCGCACGCTGGGCGCTCCGGCCTGGCAAGCTCCTGAACGCGACTGGACCGTGCGCCCGGACCGGTCTACCGTTCGACGTCGGTCTGTGTGCTCCATGGCACCGACCGCGGAAGGAACACCTTGACTCTCAACCTGTCCTCGTCGCCGCAGCTCAGCGCGCGGTTGTCGCCGGATGCGACCGGCGAGCTCCTCATCGACGGCGTCCGCGAGGACTTCGCCGAGGAGAGCACGCAACGCCTGCGGGAGGCCGTGCTCGGCCGCGTGGGCGAGATCGCCGCATCGGCGGGCCGCCCGGTTCGGCTGACCGTCTCCGACGAGGAGGGCGACTGGCTGCTGGCCGTGCAGCCCGACGGCAGCATCGGCGACGAGGAGTCGCTCTCCGCCGCCGCTCAGCAGGAAGAGCTCCGCCCCGTGTCCTCGGCGTCGGCGACCACACGCGAGGCACCTTCCCTGGATACGCACGCGCGGGAGACACCCACGCGGGAGGCACCGGCCCGCGAGTCGTTCCTCCGTGCGGAGCGGACGCGCCCCGACCGCGCCCGGCAGGGTGTGCGCGGCGCGCTCGCTCGCGCCGGAGTCCCGCTCGCGCCGTCGGCGGCGGAGCTGCGGGAGCGGGCCGAGCGGGATGCGGTGAGCCGCCACTGGGCGGGTCCGCGCACGATCGCGATCGTGAACGGGAAGGGCGGCGCGAACAAGACGCCGACCACGGCGCTGCTTGCGGCGGTCTTCGCACGCAACGGCGGCTCGGGCGTGCTCGCCTGGGACAACAACGAGACCCGCGGCACCCTCGGCTGGCGCACCGAGAAGGACGACCACGACGCCACCGTGCAGTCGCTGCTTCCGGCGACCGACGCCCTGCTTTCCGCCGGGGCCCGCACGGCCGACATCGGCCACTTCATGCACCACCAGAACGCCGACAAGTACGACGTTCTCCGATCGAACCCGACGATGCTGGCGACGGAGCAGCGCATCTCGAGCGCCGACTTCGACCGCCTTCACGCCGTCGCCACCAAGTTCTACCGGCTCGTCTTCATCGACAGCGGCAACGACGAGTCGGCCGAGCGGTGGCTGCGGATGATCGACCACACCGACCAGCTCGTCATCGCGACCACCGCGCTCGGGGAGCACGCGGAGGCCGGGGCGCTCCTCCTGGAGGCGCTGCTGCAGCGCGACGCGAACTCGGCCCGCCTCGCCCGCGACGCCGTCGTCATCGTGTCGCAGTCGGAGCGCACCGGACCGGCCTCCGACGCCGGACGGGTGGCCGCCGGCTTCGCGCCGCTCGCCCGCCGCGCCGTCACCATCCCGTTCGATCCCGAGATGCACGGCGGCCGGCTGTCGTTCGAGTCGCTCGCCGGCCGCACGCAGCGCGCGTGGCTGCACGCCGCGGCGGCCGTGGCCGAGGGTCTGTAGCGGCCCCCGCCGAGCGCTACCCGGCGAAGCTGCCGAGCGTGTCGGTGGCCAGCGCCGTCCGGAGCCGGGCGACCGCCGCCTCATCGACGTTGACGATCGACTGGCCGTCCGCCGACCGGCCCGTCCCCGCGGTGGGGAGGGTGAACGTGTGGATGCTCGACATACCCGACAGCCGCATGCTCGCCGCCAACCCGAGCATCGCCTGCAGGCTGAAGCCCTGGTCGACTTTCACGTACGAGCCCGCGCTGGCCGCGAAGCCGGTGAGCCTGCCGGGATCGGTGAGCACGGAGAAGCTCATCAGCTTGGCGCCGAACGCCTTCATCAGCGCCTGCTGGTCGGCCACCCGCTGGTAGTCGGCGTTCGCGAAGGCGTACCGCTCCCGGGCGAACGCGAGGGCCTGGTCGCCGTTGAGGTGGTTCATGCCCTTGACGAAGGAGTAGTGCGGCGGACGGACCGTGGTGAAGGCGACGGGGCTGTCCACGTCCACACCGCCGAGCGCGTTCGTCATCTGCTTCAGGCCGGCGAAGTCGATGATCGCCACATGGTCGATGCGGGCCCCGAGCAGCTGTTCGACGGTCTGGATCGCCAGCGGGGTGCCGCCCCAGGCGAGCGCCGCGTTGATCTTGGCGGACCCGTTGCCCGGGATGGGGACCCAGAGGTCGCGCATGATGGACATCACGTAGACGTTCTTCCGGTCGGCGTCGATGTGCACGAGCATCATGGTGTCGGACCGCTGGTCGGAGACGCCGGTCGCACCCACCTCGGTGGGAGCGCCGCGCGAGTCGGACCCGAGCAGCAGGATGTTGGTGGCGCCCGTCGCGGTCGCCGCCGGGCGCGCCGCGGCGGCCGGGAAGGCGTCGTGGATGTGCGTGACGTGCGAGTCGAAGCTGGACGCGACGGAACCCGCGTAGATCGCCCCGCCCCCGATCACGACGGTCACCACGGCGGCGACGGCCAGGACCACGGCGGTCAGCGCGACGAACCACCAGCGGTGGCGACCTCGTGGCCTCTCGTGGCGGCGGGTGTGGTGAACGGCGTAGGAGACCAAAGTCCTCGCCCTCCTTCGCGTCTGATCGGGGACGCATCGTCGGGTTCGTGTTGATGAGATTTCCTCACCTACTAGCCAGAGTACGTCGCGTTTCCGGTTTTGTCCGCGCTTAAGCGGACATTCTTGTACCCCAGTTGGAGGGGCATGCCGCTGCATTCGTCCTCCCCGCTACTGTCGGCATCATGACCCTCGCCTTCGCCCGCTCGCGCACCGCCCTCGTGACCGGCGCCGGAAGCGCCCAGGGGATCGGCTTCGCCATCGCCCGCCGGCTCGCCGAAGCCGGCGTCGGCGTGCACCTCACCGGGCACAGCGACCGCGTCCTGGACCGCGCCGCCGAACTCGCCGCCGAGGGCCACGCGGCGACGGCGAGTACGTGCGACCTGACGAAGAGCGACGAGGTCGAGGGACTGTTCCGCACGAGCGGGCCCGTGGACATCCTGGTGAACAACGCCGGGATGGGGTCGCTGGCCGAACCGCAGCGCCAGAGCCGGTTCGTCGATCTCGACGAGGGCGAATGGGATGCGGGGATCGCCGTGACACTCAAGACCGCGTACCTCGTGACGCGCGCCTACCTGCCCGCGATGCTGGAGTGCGGCTACGGACGCATCGTCAACGTCGCCTCGGTGACCGGACCCCTGGTCACGGATCCCGGCAACTCCGCGTACGCCGCCGCCAAGGCCGGGATGGTCGGCCTCACGCGCACGCTCGCCCTCGAGGTCGGTCCGGCCGGGGTCACCGCGAACGCGGTGGCGCCGGGGTGGATCGAGACCGGCGCCTCCACCCCCGCGGAACTCGTCGCGGCGACGGCGACCCCGCTGGGCCGGGCTGCGACGCCCCGCGAGGTCGCGTCGGCCGTCCTGTTCCTGGCGTCCGACGACGCGAGCTACGTCAACGGAGTCACGCTCGTCGTCGATGGCGGAAACGCCCTGCAGGAGACCAAGCGGTCCTGAGCGCGAAAACACCCCCGAACGGGTGCCAGCGCTTTGGAGGACAGGGGCCTACGATCGTCCTACGCCCGCCGAACCCGCAAATCGCGTGGGCCATTGCAATCGCAGGCCATCCGACACCCGCCTGCACTACCCGAACCCGACTGGAAAGTACCCGAAACTTCCATGCTCACGAAGCTGAACCCTGCCCTCTCACCGTCCCTGCTCTCCGCCCTGAGCGATGTGCGCTCCGGCCAGTGGGTCGCCGTCACCTCGCTCCCCGTCGAGGACGGCCGGTCCACCATCCACGCCCATGACTCGCTCGAGGATGTGGCCGACGCGATCTTGGCCACCGTCCCGGTCAGCTCGCGGACCCCGCTGCCGCTGGTCGGCTGGCTCGCC
This sequence comes from Leifsonia xyli subsp. cynodontis, assembly GCF_050632205.1. GTDB lineage: Bacteria > Actinomycetota > Actinomycetes > Actinomycetales > Microbacteriaceae > Leifsonia > Leifsonia xyli_D. The sequence goes on along the minus strand of NZ_CP192578.1, from coordinate 11,273 downwards.
GATGCCGCGGACGACGCCCACCTGGATGCGTTCTTCGCCTTCCAGGGCATCGCTCGCGACGCGGAACGACGGGAGCTCGAGATGGCGCGCATCCTGGACCTCCCCGCGGACATCTGGTCCGGCGCCGCGGTGGTGGTCACGGTTCCGAGCGCGGAAAGGTTCGCCTTCTTCGTCTGCGTCGGACGCGGCGACCACGCGGTCGCGCCGCTCCTCGCCGCGGCGCCGGTCCTCGCCGCCTGACGATCCCGCCGCATTCCTGGCCCGACAAGCCGGATAAGCGGCCAGGAACGGCCACGCTTCAGAAGAGCGCCGACACGCCGGTTGCCAGCGCATAGATGGCGAGGCCCGCCAGGGCGCCCACCACCGTGCCGTTGATGCGGATGAACTGGAGGTCGCGTCCCACCTGGGTCTCGATCTTCTCGGTGGTCTCGGCCGGGTCCCACGACTGCACCGTCTCGGTGATGACGTGCGCGATGTCGCTGCGGTAGCTGGTCACCAGGTGGAGCGCGGCATCGGTCAGCCGGGCGTTGAGGGACGCGCTCAGCTCGCGGTCCGCGAGCACCCGCCGGGCGACGTCGCCGACGAACGCCTCCGCCCGGCGCCGCAGCTCGCTGTCCTCCTCGGAGAGCGCCTGGACGGCTGCGTTGCGCGCGGCGGCCCACGCGGAGCCGGCGAGCTCGCGGATGCGCGGGTCATCGAACGCGCGGCCCTTCGCCGCCTCCAGCCGATCGATGGTGGCCTGGTCGTTCTGCAACCGGTCGGCCAGCCGCGCGAGGTAGTCGTCGAGCGAGCGGCGGAGGCGGTGGTCGGGGTCGTCGCGCATCTCCCGGACGAACCGGCGCGCCTCCGCGTGCAGGCGCTCGTCGATCGCCCGGTCGACGAACGACGGCAGCCACGACGGGAGCCGCCGCGACACCACGGGCCCGAACGCCTCGGGGTTCGCGGCGAGCCACTCGTCCAGCCGGTCCAGCAGCAGCTCCACCGCCTCGCGATGACCGCCCGAGTCGAGCACGCGTGCGCCGAGCCGCCCCAGCGGCGGACCCCACTCCGGCGCCACGAGGTGCGTCCGTACGACGGCCTCCACCGCTTCGCGCATCCGGTCGTCGTCGAGAAGAGCCGCGATCCCGGTCACGCCGCGGAACGACTCGGCCACGACGCGGCGGGCGTTCTGCGGCTCGGCGAGCCAGTCCGCGGCCGCACCCGCGAGGTCGATCGTGCCGAGCTTTCCGGCGACCACCTCGTCCGACAGGAAGTTCGTCTCCACGAACTCACCCAGGCTCGCCCCGATCTCGTCCTTGCGGGTCGGGATGATCGCGGTGTGCGGGATGCGCAACCCGAGCGGGTGCCGGAACAGCGCCGTGACGGCGAACCAGTCGGCGAGCGCACCCACCATCGCGCCCTCGGCGGCGGCGCGCACGAAGCCGAGCCAGGGATAGCGATCCTGCAGCGCGAACGCCACAGCGAACACCACGGCTGCCACGGCGAGGAGGCTGGTCGCGAGCGCCTTCATCCGCCGCAGCGCGACGCGGCGTTCGGCGTCGGTCGGGAGGACGCTCACGCGGTCGCTTCCTGAATGCGCACCTCGCACCTCCCGGCAGGTAGATCGGCGTCACCCACCGTACCCACACACCGCTGACGAATCGACCCGGTCAGGTCTCGGCCGTGAGAATGCGGAGCAGTTTCGACATCGCGGCGCGCTGTTCCTCGTCGAGTGGCGCGAAGAGTTCGCCGAGAACGCCGGCGGCCACCTCGTGGCCCTCGGCGAGCGCCGCGCGCCCCGCGTCGGTGAGCTCGTGCTCGAGGCGGCGTCCGCGGCCGGCCGAGCGGGCGATGAGCCCGCGGTCCACCAGCCGGTTCGCCAGCGTCCCGAACGCCTGGTCACTCTGGAAGGTGGCAGCGGCGAGGTCGTGCCCGGACGCTCCCGGCATGCGGTCGATGGCCCGGAGCGCGTCCCACTGCACCAGGCTGACGCCGACCGGGCGGAGGGCCGCATCCATCGTGCGGTGATTGCGGTACTGCGCGCGCTTGATCGCGAGGCCGAGGGCTTCCAGGTCCACCGTCATGGTGTTACTGTATCAATACTCGTAGATAAACATGTTGATACAGGAGCCGATGTGAACACCCCTCTTCCTGCGGACCTCCCCCTGCTCGAGGCCGGCGACCCCCGCGCCCGCACCGCACTCATCCTCCACGGCGGAGGCGGGCCGCGGACGGTCGCCCCCATCGTCGCCCACCTCCGCGGCACGATGCACGCCATCGCGCCCACCCATCCCGGCTGGGACGGGACCGAGCTGCCGAGCTCCATCGCCTCCGTCTCCGATCTCGCTGCGGGATACCTGCAGCTGCTGCGTGACCGGGGCGAGCGGGATTCCGTCGTGATCGGATCCTCGATCGGCGGCTGGATCGCCCTGGAGATGGCAGTGCAGGCGGCGACCGACGACCGGTTCGCCGACGTGCTGTCCGCCGTCGTCGACATCGACGGCGTGGGAGCCGTCATCGAGGGTGCGCCGATCGCGGACTTCTTCGCCCTCGACGCTCGCGGCCTCGCCGACCTTGCCTGGCATGATCCGGAACGCGGCTACGTGGATCCCGCCGGTCTCACGGACGAGCAGCGCGCCATCCAGCAGTCGAACGGCCGCGCCATCGCGACGGTGGCGGGTGCCGGGATGAGCGACCCGGCCCTGCTCGGCCGGCTGGGCACCGTGAACATCCCCGCCCTGATGGTGTGGGGCGCCAGCGACCGGATCGTGACGCCCGCCTACGGACGCGCGCTCGCGCGCGCCGTGCCCGGCGCCCGGTTCGTCGAGATCCCCGAAGCGGGGCACCTCCCGCACCTCGAGTCTCCGGATGCGACCTGGAGAGCGATCGACGCCTTTCTCGCCGCGGTGTGACCCTCGGCGGACGTCGTACGGACATGCTCATCGATCAACGCCACGGCCTCGCACCGCGGCGACGATGCCCAGAACCGCCACGACCACCCAGGCCAGCCCGCTGATCCACAGGGCGACCTGGCCGACGGTGTTCAGAAGCGGGGAGCCGGCGGCCTTCGCGAGCGCCTGCGTCGCGGCGGTGTACATCCCGAGCGGGAAGACGACCGCCCACAGCGGCGTCTCGTACTGCAGCGGCGTCCGCTTGACGAGGCGCTTCCACACCGCCGCGATGAGCAGGAAGGGAACGCACCAGGTCCCGAATCCCCACAGCACGAGGGCGAAGCCGCTGATGAACGGCCGCACCGCCAGCAGTTCGGGCATCAAGGCGAAATGGGCCCCCGCGAGCGCCGAGATCGCGGCGGCACCCATCACCACCCAGGCCGTGGGCTCGACCGCCGCCTCGCTCCCCCGCGTCCCGAACAGCCGCGCGGTGAGGAGGCCGGCGATCAGCAGGTAGAGGACGACGCCCGCGCCCCACAGCGCGATGCCGACGATGCCGGCGCCGAGCGTCGACAGGATGATCGAGAGCGCCTGCGTCGCGACGACCCAGAGGAACCAGGATCCGTCGACGGAGCGGGTGACCGGCTGCGTCTCGTCGGAGCTCAGCACGAGCAGCGGCAGCATCGCATACGTGAGCGCGAGCCAGACCAAGATGCCGACGATCGCCGCGACGACGGCGACCCACTGGACCCCGAGGAGGGCGGCGAGCGCCGCGACCACGCCGAGCGCGGCGACGATCGTGAAGAAGCCGAACCCCCGCGTCGGGGTGCGCAGGTCGGCGGCAAGCTGCTCCCGGCCCACGACCGCCCGCGCGATGAGGAGCGCCGCGAGCACGATGAAGCCGGCCCCCGCGACGATCGCGAGGACGACCCCGACGGCGCGCATCCCGGCGGTGGTGAACGCGGTTCCGACGATGCCCGTCGCCATGACGAAGGCGAAGGCGTTCGGCGGTTGCCGGCGGATCAGATTTCGGCTGTCGGCTCCCGAAGTGCTCATGCCCTTCGTTGTATTACCGCGCCGGGCGCGGCTCGATCCCTTGCGTCGCAACGCCGTTGGTGCGATACGGCTCCGGCCGTCCGGCGGCGACGCGGCCGTCCACCACGGTCACGATCTCGTCGAGGGTGGGCGAGTGGATGAGATCGTGCGTCACGAGCAGGGTGGCGGTGCCGCGTTCGTGCGTCAGCCGGGCGATGAGATCCATGATGGCGGCGCCGCGCTCCTGGTCGAGCGCGCTGGTGGGCTCGTCGACGAGGAGCACGCTGGGGCGGCGGACGAGCGCGCGGGCGATGGCGACGCGCTGGCGCTGCCCGCCGGACAGCTGGGCCGGACGCTTGCCGGCGTGATCCGTCAGCCCCACGAGGTCGAGCAGTTCGTCGACGCGGCCGCGGACCGCAGACCGGACGGGCCGCCGACTGCCGCCGCCCAACTCCCCCATGACCTCCAGCTGCTCCCGGGCGGTGAGCGACGGCAGCAGGTTCGACTGCTGGAACACGATGCCGATGCCCTCGCGCCGCAGGCTCGCGGCGGCTTCGCGGGGAAGGGCGGCCGCATCCACACCGTCGATCAGCACCCGGCCGGAATCGGGGCGGATGAGCGTGGCGGCGAGCGCCAGGATGCTGGACTTGCCCGAACCGGAGGGCCCGGTGATCCCGGTCACCACGCCTGCACGGCCGTGGAGGGTGACGTGGTCGACGGCCGTGATGCGCGATGCGCCGTCCGGGAAGGAGAGGGTGACGTCGTCGAGGGTGATCATCGGTTGCTCCCGAGGGCGGTGAGGGGGTCGGCGGAGGTGACGGTGCGGAGGGCGACGGCGGCGCCGGCAAGGCCGAGCAGCGTCATCGCGACGGCCGGGACGGCGGTGGTGAGCGGTGCGACCAGGAACGGCAGCGCCGAGTCCATCAGCGCGGCGAGACCGAGCACGACGAGCATCCCCGCGCCGATGCCTGCGACCAGGACGACCAGAGCCGGCCCGAGCGCATCCACGACGAGGGATCGGGTGGTCGCGCCGAGCGCCTTCAGCACCGCGATGTCGCCGGAGCGCTGCATGGTCCACACCGTGAAGAAGGCGCCGACCACCAGGGCGGAGATGCCGAACAGCAGGGCGACCATGAGCCCGAGCGAGCCGATCTCGCTCCGGAACGTCTCGAGCGCGGTGAGGCTGAGGAGCGGCTCCTGGGCGCTCGTGCCGGTCCGGGATGCCAGCGCATCCCAGTCCGGAGCGCCGGAGACGGCGAGCACCGTCGGCTCGCCGGTGCCGCCCATCCGCTGGTCGACGGTGGCCCAGGCGGAGGGGGTGAGCACGACGACCGGGGTGTGACTGTACCAGGCGTCACCGCCGACGGAGGTCACGCGGAAGGACCGGCCGCCGATCGCGACCGAGTCCCCCACCGCCGCGCCGAGCTCCCGCGCTGCACCCTCCGACAGGCCGATCTCGTCGTCGGCGGCCGGCGCCAGCGCGACGAGGGCGGAATCGCCCTGCCCTCCGGCCATGCCGAAGGCGGCCACGGCGGCGGAGTCACTCTCGCTCGCGCTGTCTGCGACCGAGCCGTCCAGCGTGGCGCGGGTCTGCGCGATCCCGACGGGGAGCGCTTCGGAGACCCCGGGCGCGTCCCTCCAGGTCTGAACGGTGGACGGGCTGAGCGACGACTGGCTGAAGGAGGCCTGACCGGACGAGGGATGCTGCAGCACCAGGCGGTCCCCGGGCAGCTGCAGAAGGGCGGAGACGTTCTGGGCGGCGAGGCCGCCGGTGAGGCCCGACAGGAAGCCGACCAGCACGGTGATGAGGGCGACGACGGTCGCGATGAGAGCGAACCGGCCGCGGGCGTGGCGGAGATCCCGCCAGGCGACGAACACGAGGAGTCCTTTCCGGGGCGAGACCGTTCCCGCCTTCCGTACTCCACCCTTCCGATCCCGGCCGCGCGGATCATCGCCCGCACGGTCGAACCTCGGCTCCGACTTTCCATTGATGCGCGCCGGGCGGCCGCGTCCCTAGGCTGGCAGTGCCATGTCCCACAGCGCGCTCACCCCCGTCTTCGTCGGCCTGCGCGTCGGGCTCCACATCCTGGTCGCAGCCCTCGTGGTGCTGGCCGGCGTGCGCGCCGCCGCGCTGCCCTCCGCTCAGGCCGCGGTGGCCTGGATCCTCCTCGTCGCGTTCGCCCTGGTGTACGCCTCCGCCGCGTTCGTCCGGCGCGTGCCACCGGCGAGCCGTCCGCGGCTTGCGGCGGTCTGGGTGGCGGCCCTCGCAGTGGTCTGGGCGGTGCTGGTCTTCGTCGTGCCGGAGGCGGCCTACCTCGCGTTCCCGCTGTTCTTCCTGTACCTGCACCTGCTGCCGCGCCGGATCGGGCCGGTGGCCGTCACGCTCACGACCGTCGTCGCCATCGGCGCGCTGTCCGCGCACCAGGGGTTCTCGGCCGCCGTCGTCGTGGGCCCGGTGATCGGGGCCGGAGTCGCCCTTCTTCTGGGGTCGGCCTACCGCGCCCTCGCGACGGAGGCCGCGGAGCGCGAGGCGCTGCTGGAGGAGCTCCTGGCGACGCAGGACCGGCTCGCCGCGACGGAACGGGAACAGGGAGCGCTGGCCGAGCGGGCACGACTGGCCCGCGAGATCCACGACACGGTCGCGCAGGGCCTGTCCAGCATCCAGCTGCTGCTGCACGCGGCCGAGCGGGCGGACCCGGAGGGAGCCGGCGTGGAGCACCTGAAGCTGGCGCGGTCGGCGGCCGCCGACAGTCTCGCCGAGACGCGGAGATTCATCCGCGAGTTGTCCCCGCCGGCGTTGGATGACGGCTTGGGCGATGCGCTCCGCCGGCTGGCCTCGGCGCAGTCCGAGCCGGGCGGCCTCGTGGTCGATGTGGAGGCGCCCACGTCCCTGGACCTCCCGATGGGCACGCAGACGGCGCTGCTACGCATCGCGCAGGGGGCTCTCGCCAACGTACGGCAGCATGCCGACGCGCGCTCCGCCCGCCTGCTGCTGCAGCAGACGCCCGACAGCGTCGTCCTGCGGATCGCCGACGACGGCAGGGGCTTCGACCCCTCGGCGGTCCGCGCAGCGGCCGCCCGAGCGGATTCGTTCGGTCTGCGCGCGATGTCCGAGAGAGTCGACCAGCTCGGCGGCACCCTCGACATCGACAGCGCCCCGGGCCGCGGGACGCGGATCACAGCCACCCTGCCTCGGAGCACACCGTGATCCGCGTGCTCATCGCGGATGATCACCCCGTGGTGCGGGCCGGCATCCGGGCGCTGTTCGACACGGAACCGGACATCGCGGTGATCGGTGAGGCGGCCACCGCATCCGACGCCGTCGCCCAGGCGAGCGCGCTGCGCCCCGATCTCGTGCTGATGGACCTGCAGTTCGGCTCCGAGAGCGGCGGCGCCGAGGCGACCCGCAGCATCCGGGCTCTCGACGACCCGCCGCACGTGCTGGTGCTCACCAACTACGACACCGACCTCGACATCCTCCAGGCCATCGAGTCCGGAGCGAGCGGCTACCTGCTGAAGGACGCGCCGCCGGACGAGCTCATCGCCGCCGTTCGCGCGGCCGCTGCCGGCGAGAGCGCGCTCGCACCTGCCATCGCCGGACGCCTCATGGCGCGCATGCGCGCCCCCCAGCCCAGACTCTCGGCGCGCGAAGCCGAGGTCCTCGCGCTCGTCGCCGACGGCGCCTCCAACGCCGACATCGCGCAGAGCCTGCACATTACCGATGCGACCGTGAAGTCGCACCTCGTCCACATCTTCACGAAGCTCGACGTCGGCTCCCGCACCGCCGCCGTCAGCGCGGCGCGCTCGCTCGGGCTGCTGCGCTAGGACGTCGCCCGCTCTGCCCTGGCGCCATCCCGGCGCGACGAGCAATTGCGGTCACTCTCGCCGCTGCGCCTGCTCTCGGGATGGTAGTTTCGCCTGACATTTCGGTTGACATGTTTGGGGTGCAGGTGTCAGGAACGCTGAGGGTCGATGCCGACCGGTTGCGGGAGGGCGCGAAGGCGTTGAAGCGCACCTGTGCCGGTGGTCGCCCGTCGGCGGACGAGGCGGATGGGTTCGGGTCGCCGGTGGCGCGGGGGGCCGTGCATCGGTTCGAGGGGTACTGGGTGGCCGGTCAGTCGGCGGTGGACGAGCTGATGGCGGGGTTGGCCGGTGCTCTCGCTCAGGTGGCCGACGCGTACCAGCGGCGGGATGCGCAAGACGCTCACCGGTTCGACCACGCCGGGGGTGGGTTCGTTGCGTTCTAGGTGGGCGGACTGGTCGCCGGCCGGGTTCGAGACCGATCCCACCCCGGGCGACCCCGGGTTGGTGGACGCGTTGGCCGCCCACCTCACGAAGTGGTCGGGGCGGCTGGAGGGTCAGGCCAAAGCGGCAGACGACCTGGTCAACACCGGGTTGGAGGCTGCGGCGTGGTCGGGGCTCGCTGCCGACGTGTTCCGGGAACGGTTGCGGACGCTGGCTGACGCGGCCCGGGTCGCCGCGGCACGGCACACGGAGGGCGCTCGGGCGGCGACGACGTGGCTGGGGTCGATGACAGAGTCGCAGAACACCGCTGACCGGGCGTTGCAGGATGCGGAGGATGCCCAGGCCGACCTGGAGCGGGCGCAGGCGCAGGTCGCGGCGCTCAGCGCGGAGCATGCGGCGCTGCTGCTGGTCGCGGATGCGCTGCAGAGAGCGTACGCGTCCGGGGAGGAGCCCTCGCACGCGAAGATGCTCAATGCCCGCCGCCGCGAGCAGGACACCGAGGACAATCTGATCCGGGCCCGGTCCGCGATCGAGGAGGCCGAGGAGCGGCTGGACGACGCCCGGCGCCGGGCCCAGCAGGCCAAGCACGAGTACGACGCGGCGGAGAAGACCTTCGCGACCGCTCTGGACGGCGCGCTCCACGGCGCGATGCCCGCCGTCCCCGCACCGCAGTTGGCGACGTTCGGAAAAGCGGTGACCAAACTCTCCGCCATCTCAGCCACGGCGAGCGCGAACGCGTCGCTGATGGACACCGTCACCACGCTGACCCCCGACGAACTGCAGGCGCTGATCGGCCAGGACCCGGAGATCGTGCAACGGTACTGGGAGCACCCGCCGTCCGCGGACAAGGTCGCGACCTGGTGGAAGAACCTCCCGTCCGAGCAGCAAACCGCGTTCGCCGCCGCCGCGCCCGAGGTCCTCGGCAACCTCGCCGGGCTGCCCTACGGCGTCCGGAACACCTGCAACCTTGCCAGCTACAACAACGCGCAGAAGCACAAAGCGGACCTGACCCCGGAACAACGCAAGGTGCTCAGCGCTCTCAAGAACGTGCTCGCAGACGGGTCGGCATCGCTGGTCTGCTTCAACCCCGACGCGTCGGTGCCGATGGTCGCTGTCGGGTACGGCGACCTCGACACCGCCGACACCGTCACCTGGGCCGCCCCCGGAATGAACTCCGACGCCACCAACGCCACGAAGAACTGGTCACGGGCGGCGAAGAACCTCTATATGCAGCAGAACGACCTCGATCGAGGTCGCACGCATGGGGTGGTCGGCTGGCTGGGATACGACACCCCGGACCTTGTGACGGTGAACAATCCCGCGCTGGCGCAGGACGGCGCCTGGCGGTTCGCGACCGAGTTGGACGGCACCCACGCCACCCGCGCCGGGAAGCTGCCGTATGTGGGGGTGGTCGCCCACTCCTACGGCACCACCACGACCGCGAACGCGCTGACGCACACGAAGTATCCGGTGGACTCGTACACGATGCTCGGCTCTGCCGGGATCGACACCGGCACCGTCCACGCCCTCACCGACCTGCACGTGACGAAAACCGCCGGAGCCCCTACGATCTACACGACCTCCGCAAAGCTGGACCAACTGGCCCCGTTCGGCTCGACCGTCGGAGGCCGGGCAGAGCCCAACCCGGATGTCGCCTTCACCGCCGGGGGCATCGTGCGACCCGCCATCATCCGCGGCGCCCAATCGTTCTCCTCCGAAGGCGCAACCCTCCCCAACGGCGACACGTTGAAGCAGACCAAGGGCCACAGCCCCATCGGCGATGACGTCGGACCCAACTTCCTCAACGGGATCGCCCCCGAAGGCCACGGCTACCTCGACCAAAAGACCGAAGCGCTCTACAACGCCGCCGCGACCACGATCGGCCAGCCCGGCAAAGTCGTCGGCGGATTGAAGCCCACCCGATGAACCACACACCCGGCGCGGTGAATCGAATCGCGAGAATATGCAGTGCCACGGTGATCGCCGTGGCAACCGTGTCGTTGATAGGAGGATGCATGTCCGTACCCGCCCTGAGCGGCCCCGCCCCGCAATCCCCAGGCACCCCACAGAAGACCATCACCCAACTGCTCACCCAATGGGCCGACCTCACCAACGCCGCCATCGCCGCCACCGGCGACACCCAGAACTGGTACCGCGGCGCGATCATCGAACAGAAGCCCTGGGACCCGGCCGCCGAAGACGTGAGTCTGGCCCCGTGCCACACCCGGGGCTCGGACGACGCCTCCCAGGTACAGGCCGTGGTCCAGCACGACGCGTTCGAGGTTGACCCGCATCCGATCGCGGACAAACTCACCGCCTACTGGGAAAGCCAAGGCTTCACCGTCACCAGAACCATCGACTGGACGACCCCGACGGGCTGGCAGAGCGTCGAGCTCAGCGCAGACCGCCCCGACGGCGTCTCGTACGGGCTCACCGCCACCAACGACCTCGTCTCCATCGACGTGTACACCGAATGCTCCGCCCACCCCTCCATCGACGACTGGGCCGAGGAGCGAGTACAGAAGCGGCTGGACGACCTACCCACACCCACGCCCTCCCCCACCCCATCGACGCACCTCGGGCAGGGTCGAGCCGACACGGGAAGCCCGACAGCCGCCGCGGCGATCAGCGACCCGACGGACCTGTTCCGCGAATTCCACGACGCCGTAAACCACTCTGCCCCCGCGGCAGCCAGCGACTCGACGGACCTGTTCCGCGAATTTCACGACGACGCAACCGGTAACTCCGCGGAGGTCGAGGACGACGACGGATGGGTCTGGTAGGCCGCAAGGAAACAACCTCCACGTGAAACAGGACCAGCGGACCCAGTATCTACACGACTGCTGCCAAGCTCCAGCCCAGCGAGGCCGTCGGCGGATTGAAGCCCACCCGATGAACCACACACCCGGCGCGGTGAATCGAATCGCGAGAATATGCAGTGCCACGGTGATCGCCGTGGCAACCGTGTCGTTGATAGGAGGATGCATGTCCGTACCCGCCCTGAGCGGCCCCGCCCCGCAATCCCCAGGCACCCCACAGAAGACCATCACCCCAACTGTGCAATGAGCGAGACCTCCTGCTTTCCGCCATCACGCCGCCACCGGTCATGCGGAGAAGGCCGGA